>JAFEDH010000010.1 GCA_018241695.1 Pseudomonadota bacterium
CTGGTCTTTGTAATCCCGTGCCGACGTATTGGCCATTGAGGTTTCAAATACGAACCACGAGGTCTTGGCCATGGTTGATACTTCACACATGAGCCAGGATTGCCTTTGCGGCAATCCTGGCTAGCCTGGCGAACTTCGCCAATTTTGGAAAGGAATCGATATGACGGCAAAGCGTTTTGAAGGACGGGTGGTGATCGTGACGGGCGCCAGTCTGGGGATTGGCCGTGCTGCGGCCACCCAGTTTGCAGCGGAGGGTGCTCATGTGATTGGTTGCGCACGACGCAAGCCCAAACTCGATGAACTGGCCGACAAGATCAAGGCGAAAGGGGGGAGTTTCAGGAGCGTGGAACTGGACGTGAACGATCTCGATGGCTTTGTGAAACTGATCGAGGGCGCTCACAAGGAATTCGGGCGCATCGATGTACTGGTGAATAACGCACCTTCGGTGAAAGGCGGCATGATCCAGGACATGAACATCGACGATTTCCGTGCCAATTTCACTGCCTCGGTCGATAGTGTTTTCATCGGCTGCCAGGCGGTGCTCAAGATCATGACTGCCCAGCGCTTTGGCAACATCGTCAATATTTCTTCCGTGAGCAGCCTTCGCGCCGGTATGGCGGCAGGCGCTTATGGTGCTTCCAAGGCGGCGGTGAACCAGTTCACGCAGTGCATCGCGATGGAAGTCGCACCTTTCAACGTACGCATGAATGTGGTTTGCCCGGGTTCGACCATCACCGCGGGCATGAATGCCGCGACACTGAAAAGCAAGGATCTGCAGGACACTATCGCCACATCAATCCCCATGCATCGGCATGGCACGGCGGAGGAGGTCGCCGAAGCAATCTGCTTCCTCGCTTCCGACCAGGCCTCCTACATTACCGGTGTGATCCTGCCAGTGGACGGGGGAAAAACTCCCCAGATGTATATCCCCGAGTTTGATATCAGCGCATTGGCCAACACCAAGGTGTCATCGCTCTGAACGGGTAAATCGTACGGATACCTTCTTCGGCGTAGAACGGGTGGCAATGCCGAGGAAGGTACGGAGCGCATGAAAACTGGCGGGGCTGGCTTGATGGTGACGGGTTCCCTACGATCCTGGGCTTGGTGCAGATGCAAGACGCTGATTGCTTCAGCGCTCACTCTCATGGCGGAAGCAATCTACCAGGTGGTCGTTCACCAGTCCCGCGGATTGCATGTAGGCATAACAGATCGTCGGGCCGACAAACTTCAAGCCACGCTTTTTCAGCACGCGGCTCATGGCCTCGGCCTCGGGGGTCGTGACTGGAACCTCCCGGACGCTGCGCCAGGCATTCCGGATCGGCCTGCCTTCAACAAAGCCCCAGAGGAATCCGGCCAGGCTTCCGAATTCGGCCTGGATCGCCTGCACGCAACGGGCATTGTGAATGGCGGATGCGATCTTCACCCGGTTACGCACAATGCCGGGATTGGACAACAGTCGTTCCATATCCTTGTCGCCGTAGCCAGCGACCTTGTCGATATCGAAGTTGTCGAATGCCTGGCGATAGGTAAGCCGTTTGCGCAGCACGGTGATCCACGCGAGTCCGGCCTGGGCGCCCTCCAGCACCAGAAGTTCGAACAGGGCACGATCATCATGCAGGGGCACTCCCCATTCCTCGTCGTGATAGGCCATATAGAGTGGATCATTACCGCACCAGGGGCAGCGTTTCGTCATAGTGTCAGAACTCCGCGTTTGATGCCCGGATCTTCGGGGTGGGTGGAAATGCTGAACCCCAGTGCATTAACGAAAGCCAGCATACGGGAATTTTCCGCGAGAAATTCGCCAGTCATATAGCGGAGGCCACGCCGGCGGGCCGTGTCGATCAAGACCTGCATCATCCGCCAGGCAATGCCTTTACCCTGCCATTCGTCGGCGAGTACGATGGCGAATTCGCAGGATTCGCCATCGGGGTTGGTGGCGTAACGCGCCACGCCGAGCTCGTGCTCGCGTCCATCACGCTCCGTGGTGGCAAGAAAAGCCATTTCCCGATCGTAGTCGATCTGGGTCAGGCGGGCCAGCTGTACGGGGGAGAGTTCCCGGATGGTATTCATGAAACGGAAATAGCGGGCTTCCACCGACAATCCCTGCACAAATTCCTGTTCCAGCTCGGCATCTTCGGGCCGGATCGGACGCAATTGAACCGCGATGCCATCCTGTGTCTGGAAGCAGGCAACGAGATGGGAAGGGTAAGGATGGATCGCCATGTGGTCGTAGCGGCCGATGCTGGTGGGCAAAGGAGCGACTTCGATCCGTACCCGTACCGCCACGGCATCACGTTCGTCTGCCAGCAAGGGATTGATTTCGATCTGCTGGATCCATGGCAATTCGCAGGCCATTTCCGAAACCCGCAGCAGGATGGCTTCCAGAGCGGGGAGATCGACTGGAGGCTGATTGCGGTAGTGGCCCAGGTGTCGGGCAATCGGGTCGCGTCTCAGCATGTCGCGCGTAAGAAATCCGTTCAGGGGGGGCAGGGCGACAACACGGTCACGACGGGATTCGGCCTCCGTACCACCAAGGCCGATGTAGACCGTGGGGCCGAAGATGTTGTCGCGGAATACCCCTGCCATCAACTCCCGTCCGCGAGGCTTGCGCACCATGGGCTCGATAGCCACGCCACGCAACGATGCAAGGGGCCAGCGCCGGGAGGCTTCTTCAAGGATCTCGTCATAGGCTTGACGCACGGCATTGGCGGAGTGCAGATTAAGACGCTTGACGCCGCCTGCGGCACGCAGCGTCGGATCGAAGGAGCTGAGCCGCAGTGCTGCGGGCATCCCGATGGTGGCTGCCAGTTGCACGGCTTCATCGGCAGAATGGGCAATCAGGGTTTGTGCGATGGGAATGTGGAATGCCGCGAGCAGAGCCTTGGCCTCCATGTCATCGAGTTGCCTGCGCCGTTCGCGCAAAGCGGTTTCGATGACCAGCCTGGCGCTTTCCACATGGGGTGGTTCATGGTTGGATTCCAGGGAGGCGGGTACCTGCAGGAGCAATTGCTGGTTGCGGTAATAGCTGGAAATGTGGGCAAACATGTCTACCGCCGGTTCAGGCAGACGGAAGCTGGGAATCCCCGCTGTCTGGAACAGTTTGCGTGCTTCCCGCACCTGATCTTCGCCCATCCAGCATGTGAAAACAGGTTTGTGTGCGTGGGCGGCCTGCTCGATCAGAAGCCGGGCGGTGCGGGTCGGATCGGTCATGGCCTGCGGAGTGAGAATCACCAGCACGCCGTCCACTCCGCTATCGCTCAGACAAATGGAAAGTGCTTGAGTAAAGTGGCCCGGTCCTGCATCGCCAAGGATATCCACAGGATTGGAGCCTGGCCACATGGCCGGGAGCACTTTGTCCAGCTGGCTCAGGGTCTTTGCTGAAAGATGCGCCAGAGGTACACCGATATCGGCTGCATGATCGGCCGCCATGGCTCCGGGGCCACCACCATTGGTGATGATGGCGAGGCGGTTGCCATGAGGCCGGAAGTGCGAAAACAGTGCCGAGGCCGCAGCGTATAAGTGCCCCACCGTGCGTAGCCGGACCACACCGGAGCGACGGATGGCGGCGTCGAAGACATCGTCGTCGCCCACCAGGGCGCCGGTGTGAGAGAGCACGGCCCTCTCGCCGGCAGGGTGGCGGCCAGCCTTGATCAGCATCACGGGCTTGGTCCGGGCTGCCGCACGCAGGGCACTCATGAAGCGGCGTGCATTACGGATCCCTTCGACGTAGAGAAAGATATGTTCTGTACGGTGATCCGATACCAGGTAATCCAGTGCTTCGCCCAAATGGATATCTGCTTCCGTGCCAAGGGAGATTACGGTGGAAAAACCGACCTTGTTGGGGGTCGCCCAGTCGAGGATGGCGGTGCACAGAGCGCCCGACTGTGAGATCAAACCGATATTCCCCTGTAATACCCGGCCTCTGGCGAAAGTGAGATTCACGCCGGCCCAGGGGCGGATCAGTCCCAGACAGTTGGGACCCATGACCCGAATTCCGAATCTGCGCGCCGTGGCGATTATTTTCTGTTCAAGTACAGCTCCTTCGGCGCCGGCTTCACGAAACCCCGCAGAGGTGATGATGACGCCGCGAATACCGGCTTTCCCACAGGATTCCATCAATCGCGGGATTCGGGCAGCAGCAGTACAGATGACGGCCAGATCCACCCGTTGTGGCAAGTGTTCCACCGAGGCATGGCAGATCTGGTCCATGACCCGGGTATGACCGGGGTTGACACAGAACAGGCGGCCTTCATAGCCACTTCCCAGCATGTTGGAAAGAATTGCCGCACCGATGGAGTGCGGTCTCTCCGATGCGCCGATCAGGGCTACGGAATCCGGCTCGAAAAGGAAGCGCAGGTAGTGACGTTCACTGTGCATGATGGCTGGATTATGCCTTCATGCCGGAACGTATGCCGCGATCCGGATGGATGGGCTGCACGGTATCGGAATATGGGCGAAAATCGAGGGATGCATACATGTTCGGCTTCTCCTTCCCCCTGGGTGATGCGTTTTGCTCCGTTGATCCGTCCTGCCGGGCGGGTTCTGGATCTCGCCTGTGGCCATGGCCGTCACAGCCGTTTTCTTGCTGCACGGGGGCATCGTGTGGAAGCCGTGGACCGGGATCCCGAAGCCATAGCCACCTTGATGGACGTGGCGGGGATTATCCCTCGTCTGGCCGACCTCGAAGGCGGTTCCTGGCCCTACTATGGTCAGGGTTTCGATGCTGTGGTGGTGACGAACTACCTGTTCCGGCCACTGTTGCCACACTTGCTGGAAGTGCTCGAAGTCGGCGGTGTATTGATTTACGAGACATTCATGATGGGCAATGAACGGCTGGGCCGTCCGTTCAATCCGGCTTTTCTGCTGCGTTCCGGCGAGTTGCTGGAACTGGTGCGAAAACGCATGACGGTGATTGCCTTCGAGCAGGGGCGGGTTGAATCTTTCCGGCCTGCGGTGATCCAGCGCATCTGCGCGGTGCGGGGCTCCCCCGCGACCACATGCCTTGATCTGCCGGAGTCAATGACTGAAATCACTACACCGTTTTCAGCGTAGTAACGGCTTGAGCGCCCGCCAGACATGATCGGCAATGACGGGCTGGACTGCAGCCACAGGGTGCAGGCCATCGGCCTGGAATGCATCGTGATCGGTGGCCACAGGCTCCAGCAGGAAAGGGAGCAGGGCGGTTTTTTCTTTCTTTGCCACCTCGGAGAATGCAGCGGCGAAGCGGGTGACATAATCTGGCCCGTAGTTCGGTGGCAGGCGCATGCCCACGATCAATACCCGGGCGCCCGAATGGTGTGCACTTTGAACCATCGCGGCCAGATTGGCACGCATCTGCTCCACCGGCAGGCCGCGCAGCCCATCGTTGGCACCCAGCTCAAGCACCACCACGGCGGGTTTTTCCCGTGTCAGCACGGATGCCAGGCGGCTCCGGCCACCGGCGGTGGTCTCGCCACTGATGCTGGCATTGATCAGCGCGTAAGCCGGTGCTTCCCGTGTCAGCCGTCGTGCCACAAGCGTGGGCCAGCTTTGTTCACGGGCGATACCGAATCCCGCGGAAAGGCTGTCGCCGAAAATGAGCACAGTTTTTTCCACCGCAGTGGCAGGCAACGAAAATACAGTGGATAACATCAGGCACAACCACAGGAATGGCGATTTCATCATGACGGAGCGAATGAGTATCGAAGTGGAAGAGCTGGGCAAGGACGTACCCAGCGGGAATGGTCATCTGACGATTCTGCACGACATTTCATTTTCTGTTGCTGCCGGCGAAGCCGTGGCGATCGTTGGGGCTTCCGGTTCAGGCAAGTCAACCCTGCTCGGGCTGATGGCCGGGCTGGATGAACCGACACGGGGCCGTGTGTATCTGGAGGGACAGGATCTCAACATGCTGGACGAGGATGCAAGGGCCACCCTGCGAGGTCACAGCCTGGGTTTTGTTTTCCAGTCCTTCCAGTTGCTGCAATCGCTCACGGCACTGGAAAATGCCATGCTGCCTCTGGAATTGCTGGGGCGTCCGGATGCGCGGGAAGTGGCGACAATCCAGCTACAGCGGGTTGGCCTCGGTACGCGGCTGGATCATTATCCGAAGCACCTTTCGGGTGGTGAACAGCAGCGTGTCGCCTTGGCCCGTGCTTTTGCTCCGGGGCCACGCTTGCTCCTGGCCGACGAACCCACGGGAAATCTCGATGCGGCGACGGGCGCCGAAGTGATCGATCTCATGTTTGCCATGAATGCGGAACGGGGAACAACCCTGGTGCTGGTCACGCACGACGAAACCCTGGCCCGGCGCTGCGGCAGAAAACTGCGTCTCGAAGCAGGCCGTCGGGTGGAGGGAAGTTAAAGCAGGGAGTTCACCTGTTGTCGAAGCATAGGCAACAGTTCCGCCTCGAACCAGGCGTTGCGCTTGATCCAGCCGCTGTTGCGCCATGAAGGGTGCGGCAGGACAATGGCTCGCCAGGGGGATTGCGCTTCATGGATCTCCCGCCAGTGCGCTACCGTGTCATTCACGTTCAGTTCCGAAAGCTCCCGGGCTACGTCCATGCGTTGCAGATGCCATCGCTGGGCATAGCCGCCCACCAGCAGCAACAGCCTCAATTCCGGCAGCCTGGATAGCAATGACAGTCTCCATGCGCGCGCGCATTCGCGGCGTGGAGGAAGATCGCTCCCCTGGGCATCCTGGCCCGGAAAGCAAAATCCCATCGGCAGGATGGCGATGCGTTGCCGGTCGTAAAAAGTCATTTCATCGATGGCCATCCACTGGCGCAGGCGCACGCCGGAGGGATCTGAAAATGGCACCCCGCTTTCATGCGCGCGGATGCCGGGTGCCTGGCTTGCGATACAGATACGGGCAGTGGCGGAAACCTGCAATACGGGGCGCGGCTCGTGACTCAGTGCACGCCCCTGATCCGGAGTATCTACACAGATTCTGCACCGACGTATGGATTTTTCCAGATCGTCCAGGGTGGTCGCCGTCTCGTCAGGCTTCATGGATGCATCGGGCGCAGTATTTTCAATGCTTGGCACCCAGAACCAGTGCCGCAGCCCGCTGACCACTACGCACCGCGCCTTCCAAGGTGGCCGGATAGTCGCCGGCGGTATAGTCGCCAGCGAGGAAAAGTCCCGCCAGCGGGGTGCCATTGTCGGGACGAATCAGGCCGGGGCAGCAGGCGAAAGTAGCGCGCTTTTCGGTGATGATCCGGTTCCAGCGGGCCGGAGGCAATCCGGGCAACAGTTGGGAGATTTCCCGCTCCAGCTGGGCAGCGAGGGCTTCCGGCGTTAGCGCTTGATGTGGTCCCTGTGCACTGATGACCGCCGCCAGCAGCCCTTTTGGACCACCCAGGGCTCCCCGGTCAAACAACCATTGCAAGGAACCACCCGTACAACCCACCATGGGGAAGGGCAGGGTGGTCGTTTCCGGATACTGGAAATAGGCGGTAGTGATGGGCTCGTAATCCATCGCTGAGATATTCGATAAGGATTGGCTCAATGCCGGATGGTCGGCCAGAAGGCGCCGGACATGCTGGGGTGCAGTTGCAACCACCACATGACTGAAGGTATCGAGATCGTCGAGTTGCCAGGTGGCACCCGTGTGTCTCAAAGAGGTGATGCGATGCCCGCGGAGAACACGTCCACCACGGGTTTCGATGTACCGTGCCGCCGGTTCGGGCAGCAGGCTGGAGAGATCGGCGGCCGGGAGCAACAGATCCGAGTCTGCACGACGCGCGCCCAGGCTGTCGCGCAGGATATTGGCAAATATCTGGGCCGAAGCATTGTTCATGGGAGTGTTGAGTGCGGCGACACAGAGGGGTTCCCAAAGGTGGCGGCGCAGGGTCGGTGGTTGCTGCAGCCGATCCAGCAAGGCCGCCAGGGACTCATCCTGCTCCAGCCGGTAGCGACATCCCTGCAGATATCTCATGAAGCGGATAGCGGAAAATTTCGCGGACCAGTCAAGCCCTCTGGCGCCAATCAGGGCCGTAGCCACATGCAGGGGCGCGGGAAGGCGGGGCGCGGCGAGTTCCAGCCGGCCCGGATAGCTCAATCGCAGCGGGTGACGCAGTAACAGATTGGATGGCACTCCAACCTTGGCCATCAATTCGAGGGTGGCCCGATAGGCGCCGAGGAGTATGTGCTGGCCGTTATCCAGCGTTTCACCATTCATGTCCACGCGACGTGCGCGACCACCCAGCGTGCGGGATGCTTCAAATACGGTCACCCGGATACCGGCAGATGCCAGTTCAACCGCTGTCGCCATTCCGGCATAGCCCGCACCGATGACGGCAACCTGCGAAGGGGTCAGGGGCGCAGCCATGTCTTGGTGGCGATCCAGAGTTTGCGCACCGGAGTGAGCGAAATGCGGCGGTCGAGCACTTGAAAGCCATCGGCGCTGATCTCGTCAAGCAGGCTGCGGTAGATCGCTGCCATGACCAGCCCGGCGCGCTGGGACTTGCGATCCGCCGGGGACAGGTGACCGAGAGCCCGGGCGTAGTACTCCCTCGCCCGTTCGGCCTGGAATGCCATCAGGGAACGAAAGTTTTCTCCAGGCTTGCCCTGAATCAATTCGGCGGCCGGGACATTGAAGCGTTGCAGATCTTCTACCGGGAGATAGATACGGCCACGGCGGGCATCTTCACCCACATCGCGGATGATGTTGGTGAGTTGCAGGGCGATGCCGAGATCATGGGCATATTTGAGGGTATGTCGATCCTGATAGCCAAAAATTTCGGCGGCCAGCAGTCCCACGGTACTGGCGACCCGGTAGCAGTAGAGGTGCAGATCCTTGAATGTGTCATATCGGGCCTGATCCAGATCCATTTCCATCCCGTCGATGATTTCCAGCATGTGTTCACGGGGCAGGTCAAAACTGGGCAGCGCCTGACCCAGTGCCCGCGTGACCGGGTGGCTCGGGTGTCCGTCATACAGGGCAGCGATCTCGCTACGCCACCAGGCCAGTTTTGCCCGGGCCAGATCGATTTCCCGGCATTCATCCACCACGTCATCCACTTCCCGACAGAATGCGTAAAGTGCAGTGATGGCTGTCCGGCGCGGAGGATCAAGGAACAGAAAGCTGTAATAGAAACTGGAGCCGCTGGCGACCGCTTTCTGCTGGCAGTAATCGTTGTAAGAGGTATCGGTCATGGAAACAGGGTACGCCAGAGGATTTTCGGCCAGTCAGCAGAGGTGATCCGGGGACGACGATGGAATACATCGTAATCGACGGCTTCGATTTTCTCCAGAATGCGCAGTCCGCCTGCCACGGTCGCCCTGAGTTCGAGGCCAATCCGGCCCGGCATGCGCCAGGCCAGGGGAGCGCCACTGAGCATCAACACCCGGGTACGGTCTATCTGAAAAGCCATCAGGCTTCGGAAAGCGGTGGTGTTGACGGCTGTTGCGAGTGCTTCGCCATCAATCCCAAAGCGGGTCATCTCGTCCTGAGGCAGGTAAATACGGCCATTGGCATTCTTGCCAAGATCGATTGCAACATCCTGCCAGTGGTTGATGAGTTGCAAAGCCGTACAGATAGCGTCGGATTGCTGATTGTTGGCAGAATTTGAGGCATTGAAAAGGTGTAGCAACAGACGCCCCACCGGATTGGCGGACCGGCGGCAGTAATCGAGCAGTTCGCTGTAGCTGGCGTAGCGATCCTTGACGACATCCTGCGTGAAGGCATCGAGGAGATCACCGAATAGCTGGATCGGTAGCCGGTAAGCGGTAATTACGGGTGCCAGGCGGATGAATACCGGGTGGTGGCTGACACGGTTCTGTCCGATGAGATCGAGTTCCGCCCGGTAACTGTCGAGTAGTGCCAGCCGCTCGACGGGAGTGAGGTCGCCTTCGTCGGAAAAATCGTCGGCGGTTCGTGCAAACGCATAGATCGCGGCGATCGGCTCCCTCAGATGCGCAGGAAGGAGGAGGGAAGCAACGGGGAAATTTTCGTAGTGGTCAACGGACATGGAGGGTATTGCCCGGGTGATTGCCATGCGGTGGGACGGCGCGCAGTATAGGCGGGCAGGTGCGCTAATTGCGCGGTAATCGCCCCCGGGGCCGGGAAGCAGGGCCATGCTAGAATTCAGCAGAAAGCCGCCGGTGTGAAAAGTTGCTCCGGGCAGCGTCGCGGAGGCAAGACAATGGGACCGGCCACCGGTTCTTTTGTCCTTCCCGCTTGCTTGCTGATGGTGGAAGCTGGCTTTTGTGCGAAGGTGGCGGAATTGGTAGACGCACTGGATTTAGGTTCCAGCGGGGAAACCTGTAAGGGTTCGAGTCCCTTCCTTCGCACCAGATTTACCCCTTTCGCTGTCGGAAAATTACTAATTTTCCCTGTTTTTTATCTTGCATCCTTCAGGATTTCTCATGACCCAGGAACAAACCCAAGCCAGCCAGGCCAGCTCGCTGGAGCGCCGTATCGACATGACCGTGATGACGGTCGAGGTGGAACGCGATGCCGAGCAGCGTCTGAAACGGATGTCTCGTACTGTGAAAATGGCGGGTTTCCGGCCCGGCAAGGTACCTTTCAAGCTGGTTGCCCAGCAGTACGGCCCGCAGGCTCATTCGGAAGCACTGGGAGCCGCTGTGGAAAAGGCTTTCGGAGACAAGGTGCGTGAGCAGAGCCTGCGTGTGGCCGGTTATCCCCGTATCGAACCGAAACCGGCAGGTAGCGCTGACAAGCTGGAGTTCTCTGCGGTATTCGAGATCTATCCAGAGTTTCAGGTCGCGGATCTGGCGAGTAGTGAAATCGAGAAGCCGGTATTTCAGGTCACCGATGCCGAGGTGGAAAAGACCATTGATGCCCTGCGCAAGCAGCGCACCGTCTTTGTTCCCGCAGAACGCCCCGCACACAAGGATGATCGTATTGTCATCGACTTCACCGGCCGCAAGGATGGTGAGGAATTCGCGGGTGGAAAGTCCAGTGATTTCACCCTGCTGGTGGGCGCGGGCCGCATGGTGTCCGATTTTGAGGTCGCCATGGAGGGGCTTGCCGAGGGGCAGGCCAAGACTTTCGACGTAACTTTTCCCGAGGACTATCACGGCAAGGATCTGGCGGGTCAGACCGTTCAGTTCGAGGTGCTGTGCAAGAAGGTGGAAGCACCCCAACTACCCGAGGTGGATGCCGAATTCGCCAAGTTGCTGGGTATCCACGATGGCGATCTGGCCAAGATGCGCGACGAGATCAGGGCCAACCTGGAGCGTGAAGTGAAAAAACGCCTGCAGGCCCGTATCAAGAACCAGGTGATGGATGCGCTGCTGGCTGCGAATCCGATCGAGGCCCCCAAGGCGCTGGTGGATGCCGAGTCCCAACAAATGGCCCAGAACGCCCTGAATGACCTCAAGGCACGCGGCATGATGGCCAAGGATATCCCGGTCGAATCCTCCTGGTTTTCCGATCAGGCGGCAAAGCGTGTCAAGCTCGGCCTGGTGCTCGCCGAAGTGGTCAAGAGCAAGGAACTCCATGCCAATGCCGGTCAGATCAAGGCCGTGATCGAGGATTTTTCCCAGACATTTGAAGATCCCCAGGAAGTTGTTCGCTGGTATTACTCCCAGCCCCAGCGCATGGCCGAAGCAGAGGCATTGGCGGTGGAAAACAATGTTGTGGAGTGGGTGCTGGCTTGCGCCAGAGTGAACGAAAAACAGATGGATTTTGATGAATTGATGGGCAACGGGGCATGATGTCCGATAGCCGCTACGAAGGGAACGAAATGCGAGACCAGCAACACTGGAATCCTCAGGCGCTCGGCCTGGTGCCCATGGTGATCGAGACCAGCGGGCGGGGAGAGCGCGCCTACGACATTTATTCACGACTCCTGAAGGAGCGGGTGGTATTTCTTGTCGGGCCGGTCAACGACGTAACGGCCAATCTGGTGGTGGCCCAAATGCTGTTCCTCGAGTCTGAAAACCCCGACAAGGACATCCATCTGTATATCAACTCTCCGGGTGGCTCGGTCACGGCTGGCATGGGAATCTACGACACCATGCAGTTCATCAAGCCGGATGTTGCCACCCTGTGTGTGGGCCAGGCGGCTTCGATGGGGGCTTTCCTGTTGGCGGCAGGCACCAAGGGTAAACGTTATGCGCTACCCAATTCGCGTGTGATGATTCATCAGCCTTCGGCCGGTTTTCAGGGGCAGGCATCGGATATCGAGATTCACGCAAAAGAAATACTTTTCATGAAACAAAGGCTTAACGAGATTTTATCGAAACACACCGGCCAGCCGGTGGCACGTATCGAGCAGGATACCGACCGGGATAATTTCCTCGCTGCCCCGGCGGCGGTAGAGTATGGTTTGGTAGACAAGGTACTGACGCACCGGGATGAAACTGCCTAATCCCATCGACGGGGAACAAAAATGACGGACAAGAAACCGCCAACCAACGAAAAGCTGCTTTACTGCTCTTTCTGCTCAAAAAGCCAACACGAGGTCAAGAAGCTGATCGCGGGTCCGTCTGTTTTCATCTGTGACGAATGTATCGACCTTTGCAACGACATCATTCGTGATGAGGTCAATGCCGAGCAGGAGGATGGCAGATCTGGCGACGATCTGCCGGTTCCAAAGGAAATTGCGGGCATTCTGGATCAGTACGTGATTGGACAGGAGACCGCCAAGCGTATTCTGTCCGTGGCGGTGTACAACCACTACAAACGGCTGCGTCACAGGGATAAAGGCAATGCCGAAGTCGAATTGTCGAAAAGCAATATCCTGCTCATCGGCCCCACCGGCTCTGGCAAGACCCTGCTGGCTCAGACCCTTGCCCGCCTGCTCAATGTTCCTTTCGTCATGGCCGATGCGACGACGCTGACGGAGGCTGGCTATGTTGGCGAGGATGTCGAGAACATCATTCAGAAACTCTTGCAGAAGTGTGATTACGAGGTCGAAAAGGCCCAGCAGGGCATCGTTTATATCGATGAGATTGACAAGATTTCACGCAAATCCGACAACCCGTCGATCACACGTGATGTTTCGGGTGAGGGCGTGCAGCAGGCGCTGCTCAAGCTGATCGAAGGTACGACGGCCGCGATTCCACCCCAGGGGGGGCGCAAGCACCCCAACCAGGATTTCGTTCAGGTCGACACCACCAATATCCTGTTCGTCTGCGGTGGTGCCTTTGATGGGTTGGACAAGGTGATCCGCTCCCGTTCCGAGCGTTCCGGCATCGGCTTTGGGGCTGAGGTGAAAAGCAAAGACACTCGCAATGTGACGGAAACCCTGAAACAGGTGGAGCCGGAGGATCTGATCAAGTATGGCCTGATTCCGGAACTGATAGGCCGTCTGCCGGTCGTGGCCACACTCCAGGAACTCGACGAGGCGGCCTTGGTGGAAATTCTCATTGAGCCCAAGAATGCCCTGATCAAGCAGTACCAGAAACTGTTTGCCATGGAGGGAGCCGAACTGGAGGTTCGCCCTGGTGCTTTGCAGGCCATCGCCCGCAAGGCGCTGAAACGGAAAACCGGTGCCCGTGGCCTGCGCTCGATTCTGGAGAACGCCTTGCTGGATACCATGTACGAACTGCCCAGCCAGGAAAATGTGGCCAAGGTCGTCATTGATGAAGCCATGATCGAGGGTAACTCGGCGCCACTTCTGATCTATGCCGATCACCCCAAAGTGTCCGGAGCAAACTGAAGCCGGCGACACATCCACTGCTCCGGACGGGCTTGAATCCCAGGCGGGCACCCCCATCTGGGTACGGAAGTAAAAATTAAAGGACAAGCCATGTCAGGCGAACTCGATCTCCCCCAAGAGAAACTGGAACTTCCACTGCTCCCCTTGCGGGATGTGGTGGTGTTTCCGCATATGGTCATTCCCCTTTTTGTAGGTCGCCCGAAATCCATCAAGGCGCTGGAAGTGGCGATGGAAGCTGGCAAGAGCATTTTGCTCGTTGCCCAAAAATCAGCCGCCAAGGATGAGCCGGAAGCGGACGATCTTTACCAGATTGGCTGCATCTCCAATATTCTGCAGATGCTCAAACTGCCTGATGGTACGGTCAAGGTACTGGTGGAGGGAGCTCAGCGATCCAGAGTCGAGCATGTGGAGGATCAGCATAACCTGTTCGTTGCCACCGTGACACCGGTGGTGACCGATGAGCGTGGCAATCACGAAATCGAGGCCATGCGCAGGGCGATCCTGGCGCAATTCGATCAATACGTGAAGTTGAACAAGAAGATTCCCCCCGAGATTCTGACTTCCCTTGCGGGGATCGAGGAAGCGGGGCGCCTGGCCGATACCATTGCCGCCCATCTTCCGCTCAAGCTGGAACTGAAGCAGGAAGTTCTCGAACTCTTCGATGTCGGTGGCCGCCTGGAAAAACTGTTGGGGCAACTCGAAACCGAACTCGATATTCTCCAGGTTGAAAAACGGATCCGGGGCCGGGTCAAGCGGCAGATGGAAAAAAGCCAGCGGGAGTACTACCTCAACGAACAGGTCAAGGCGATCCAGAAAGAACTGGGTGAGGGAGAAGAGGGCGCTGATCTTGAGGAAATGGAAAAGAAGCTCAAGGCTTCCGGCATGTCCAAGGAAGCATTGGCCAAGGCCCAGTCCGAATTCAAGAAACTGAAGCTCATGTCTCCGATGGCGGCGGAAGCGACCGTGGTCCGGACCTACATTGAAACCCTGCTGGCCTTGCCGTGGAAGAAAAAATCAAGGATATCCAAAGAACTGGCCGTAGCCGAAAAGACCCTTGACAAGGATCACTATGGTCTGGAGAAGGTGAAGGAGCGGATCGTCGAGTATCTGGCCGTTCAGCAGCGGGTGGACAAGGTCAAGGCTCCGATTTTGTGCCTTGTGGGTCCTCCTGGTGTCGGCAAGACATCCCTGGGCCAGTCCATCGCCAAGGCGACCAACCGTAAATTCGTCCGCATGGCGCTGGGTGGGGTGCGTGATGAAGCTGAAATCCGCGGCCATCGTCGTACCTACATTGGCTCCATGCCCGGAAAAATCCTGCAGAACATGACCAAGGTAGGGGTCAAGAACCCTCTTTTCCTCCTCGATGAGGTGGACAAACTGGGGCAGGATTTTCGCGGCGACCCGTCCTCGGCTTTGCTGGAGGTGCTCGATCCTGAGCAGAACCATACGTTTCAGGACCACTATGTCGAAGTGGATTTCGATCTCTCTGATGTGATGTTCGTTGCCACGGCCAATACCCTCAATATCCCGCCCGCACTGCTGGACCGGATGGAGGTGATCCGTCTGTCTGGTTATACCGAAGACGAGAAAGTGAGCATTGCTCAGCGCTATCTGCTACCCAAGCAGCTGAAGAACAATGGGCTCAAGAAGGATGAGGTTTCGGTCACCGAAGATGCCCTGCGCGACATTGTTCGCTACTACACCCGGGAAGCGGGTGTACGCTCAATGGAACGGGAGATATCGAAGGTATGTCGCAAGGTTGTCAAGGCATTGGTGCTGAAGACCCGGAAGAACAAGGTTGTCGTCAATGCCAGGAATCTGGACAAGTTCCTCGGTGTGCAACGTTATAACTTCGGTGTGGCGGAAAAGGAAAATCAGGTAGGACAGGTGACAGGACTGGCCTGGACCGAAGTCGGTGGAGAACTGCTGACGATCGAAGCCGTAACCATGCCTGGTAAGGGAAATATCTTGCGTACCGGATCACTGGGGGATGTGATGAAAGAATCGGTCGAGGCGGCCCGCTCCGTTGTGCGCAGCCGCTCGGCACGACTGGGGATCAAGGATGAATCCTTTGAAAAGAGTGATATCCACATCCACTTTCCTGAAGGAGCGACCCCCAAGGATGGGCCTTCCGCAGGCATTGCGATTACTACCGCACTGGTGTCCACCCTGACGGGTATTCCAGTGCGATCGGATGTGGCGATGACCGGCGAAATCACGCTGCGGGGGGAGGTGCTGGCGATTGGTGGCTTGAAGGAAAAGCTGCTTGCAGCTGTCCGGGGCGGTATCCGGCTGGCACTGATTCCCGAGGAAAACGCCAAGGATCTGGCCGAAATTCCCGACACCATCAAAAACAAGCTCGAGGTAATCCCGGTAAAGTGGATAGACAAGGTACTTGAACTCGCGCTTGAGCGGATTCCCGAGCCGTTGCCGGAAACACCCTCTGCGGTGGCTGGAGGGGTGACTTCTAGCGACACCGCTACCGTAGCAGGTAGCGTATTGCCCCATTGAAAGCGGGAACGCGCGAGACAGTCTTTCCTGCAGAAAAAAGCCCACACAGATATGTATGGGCTTTTTTTGGGGGAATACCTGAAAGCACACGCCGTAAGCTGTTACTTCTAACCCCCACCGATACGACGGGCGCCATCATATCGTTGTGTCCAGTAGGTGTCGCGTAAATCCTCGATCCGGACCAGACCACCGATACGCGGGGCGTGGACGAAAAGGTTGTTACCCAGATAAATACCCACATGAGAGAATGCCCGGCGCATGGTGTTGAAAAACACCAGGTCCCCTGGCTGCAGTTCATTTTTCTGGATGAATTCCCCGGCCTTGCTCATCTCTCTGGCACTACGGGGCAGAATGAGCCCCAGACCTTCCTTGAAAACATGACCCACAAAACCGGAACAGTCGAAGCCGGTTTCAGGGGCGCTTCCTCCGGGGTGGTAGCGAATTCCAACGAGATCCAGCGCTTGCTGTATCGCCTGTTGGGCTCCCGTTGCATAGCGTTGGACAAGCGAAGGCGTTTCCTCGGTGGAGGATGGCGTGGGATCGGCTTGAACCGGGATCGAGAGCGCGAGCAGGACAGCGCAGAAGCCCGCCCGCAACGAGGGGAAAAAAGGCATGGGCGGCACTATAGCCACACTTGGCGAGTATGTAAACCCTTAAATAATTATGATATTTTGATTTTGGGTACCAGATATCCGGGCTGGTTTTCCCCCGGGGGAACCCGGTGTGGGAGCGTCACTGCCGATTCAGATACAGATCCGATGTGCTCCTGATTCAGCAACCGGTTTGATTTCGTCTGGGTTTAGGCCAGGCACCGGTATTTTCCGGGTAGCCATGGAAAGGGCGGGTTCAGTGGCCTGGTGGAGCACTCAGCGCTGAATATTGTGAGGGGGCTATCCCCTCTCCCGTTTGATACTCACATAAGGACGATGAACCCCGCACAGTACCAATCATAGAGCAGTGCCCAAGTTTCTTCTCCCAGGCACAGGCCTTCTGGCAGACTGCGGCGATCAGCAAAATCCGCCAACCAGGAAACGTCATTCGCAGCAAGACGGGGGGCCGATTCACCATTGATGTAGAACTGCCTGCCGGAGTAAAGCAACCGGGTGCGCAAATCCAGACGGAGCCCGTGCCGGATTGCCCGGGTTGTGAAACGGGACAGGCTCAATGCTTGCTCCGGCGGGTCGAAGAAAACGTGGTGTTTGGGTTCAGTAAGGTAACCGCCGAGAAATTGCCCCACCAGGCGACGGTTCCAGCGGATGCGATCAAGCATGTCAGTCACTTGATCCACCATAGCTGCGCTGATTCTCCCCGGGTGTTGTTGTACTGCGAGGTGAGGATCAGCATAGCGTCCGGGAAGATCGAGCCGTTCCTGCAGGAATGTCAGAAAGGCTTCGGCCAGTTCCTGGGTGGTGTCAGTGCGGAAACCTATCGAATAGGTCATGCACTCACCCTCGGCAATTCCGTCATGGGCCCACTGGGGCGGCAGGTAGAGCATGTCGCCAGGTTCCAGCACCCACTCCTGGACAGGGTGGAAATCCTTCAGAACCTTGAGAGGGGAATTCGCCAGAAGCTCAAGATTTTTTGGCTTGCCGATCCGCCAGCGCCGCCGTCCCATGCCCTGGAGCAGGAACACATCATAGTTGTCGGTATGGGGACCGACACCGCCACCCTCCGTAGCGTAACTGATCATCAGATCGTCCAGCCGGGCGTGTGGGATGAAGTCGAAGTTTCGCAACAGGGCATCACCTGCGGGCAGAAACAGGTTTACCCCTTGTACCAGTATGGTCCAGGGCTCTTTGCGGCGCCGGAAATCGCTCGGGCAGAAAGGCCCGCGATCGAGAGTCCAGGTTTCCTGTTTGCGGCTCACCAACCGGGATTCGACATCGTCACGACAGGCGGACGCCAGCAGAGATTCCTTGTCAAGCAGACCAGTAAAACCGTGGATCGCATTTTGGATCAGAAGTGGCTTTTTCTGCCAGTAATCCCGGAGGAAGCGGCGTGGTGTCAGGCCGCCGAGAAGAGAGTCGATCATGGGGGAGATTATAATTCCTACCCCCTTGCGTTTCCTTTCCGCTCATCCCATGCCGGTCGCCATCATCGAATCCCTGGATTACGAAGGTCAGGGTGTTGCCCATGTGGAGGGCAAGACTCTCTTTATCGAAGGCGCCTTGCCCGGAGAAACGGTGGAGTATTCCAGTTATCGGCGCAAATCCAAATTCGAGCAGGCGCAGACCATACGTGTGTTGCGTGAGTCGAGTCAGCGTGTCAAGCCGGGCTGTCGGCATTTCGGTCTCTGCGGAGGGTGCAGCATGCAGCATCTGTCGCCTACCGCACAGACCGCCACCAAGCAGCGGGTTCTGGAGGATGCCCTGTGGTATCTGACCCGTCTGAAGCCGGACATCATTTACCCCCCCGTTACCGGTGCCACCTGGGGTTACCGCCAACGTGCGCGCCTGTCGGTTCGCCATGTGCCAAAAAAAGGCGGTGTGCTGGTTGGGTTCCATGAAAAGCGCAGCAGTTATGTGGCAGTGATGGACGGGTGTGAAGTCCTGCCTCCCGCCATTTCCCAATTGATCCCCGATCTGAAATCGTTGGTGGCACGCATGTCCACACCGGACCGGCTGCCCCAAATCGAGATTTCCATCGGCGATCACGCGAGCGAACCCTTGAATGTCCTGGTTCTGCGTCATCTGGAGGCCTTGACACCCGATGACGAGGCCGTGCTGAGGGCGTTTGCCGACCGGCATCAGGTGATCTGGTATCTGCAACCGGGAGGTCCCGCGACAGCGCACCTGTTCTATCCCGAGGATGCGCCTCCCCTAGGCTATACCCTGCCGGATTTTGGTTTGACCCTGCACTTTTCGCCCACGGAATTCACCCAGGTCAACCACGGGGTCAATCGTATTCTGGTACGCCGGGCCATGAGCCTGCTGGCACCCCGTCCGGGAGAGCGTATCGCCGACATGTTCTGTGGTCTGGGCAATTTCACCCTGCCTATCGCCCGCTCCGGAGCCTGCGTGGTGGGCATCGAGGGTAGCAAGGAGCTGGTGCACCGAGCCCGTGCCAATGCTGGGCTCAATGGCCTTGGATCGCAATGCGAATTCGATGTGGCCAACCTGTTCGACATTACCCAGGCAAGTCTAGAAGCGCTGGGCAATTTCGACAAAATGTTGATTGACCCGCCGCGGGATGGCGCTCTGGCACTGGTCAAGGCCATTGGCGAAACCGGCCCCCGGCGTATTGTGTATGTGTCCTGCAAACCCGCCACCCTGGCGCGGGATGCGGCGATTCTGGTGCATGAGAAAGGCTACCGGCTCAAGGGAGCGGGCATTGCCAATATGTTTCCACACACCTCCCATGTCGAATCCATCGCCCTGCTGGAACGGGACTGAGGTATCCCGCCGAAGTGGGGTATGTCCGATTACCGGTTGCGCTCCTTGAGTAGCTGGCCCTGTTCACGTTTCCATTCCTTTTCTTTTTCGCTGGCGCGCTTCTCGAACTGTTTTTTGCCCTTGGCCAGGCCGATTTCGAGCTTGATGCGACCCTTGGCGAAATGCAGATTGACAGGTACCAGCGCGTAGCCGGCGCGTTCCACCTTTCCGATCAGCTTGTTGATCTGGGTCCGGTGCAGAAGCAGCTTGCGCGTACGGACCGGGTCCGGCCTGACATGGGACGAGGCGGTGATCAGGGGGCTGATGTGGGCGCCGATCAGGAATATCTCGCCATTCCGGATAATGACGTAGGATTCCTTGATCTGCGCTCGGCCTGCGCGAATCGACTTGACCTCCCAGCCTTCCAGAGCGATGCCCGCCTCGTAACGGTCTTCGATGAAATAATCGTGGAAGGCCTTCTTGTTTTCGGCAATACTCATGGCGGGGACGCTTGCTAGAATCCATCATTCTAATCCAGCGCCCCGGCGCGCCAGTACTGGCTCCATGGCCGTTGTCGAAAAAACCGTCCTGATCGAATTCACGCCTGCCCAGATGTTCGATCTGGTGGATCGGGTGGAGGAATACCCTCGCTTTCTGCCCTGGTGCGGAGGTATCGAGCTTCACGAACGCAGTACCGATCGGACCGTGGCCACATTGCACATCAGTTATCACGGCGTGAAAAGCCACTTTTCCACTGAAAACGCCAAAGAAGCTCCATTTCATATGCGCATGGCCCTGCGTGACGGCCCCCTCAAGCACCTGGATGGTGACTGGAGGTTCACCCCCCTGGGGGAGCATGCGTGCAAGGTCCAGTTCCGGCTTCACTACGAATTTTCCAATCGCCTGCTGGAAAAGGTCGTGGGTCCGGTGTTCAACCACATCGCCAATACCTTTGTCGATGCTTTTGTGCAAAGGGCTCACCATGTCCATGGCCGATGACGCTATTCATGTCGAAGTCGTTTATGCCCTGCCTGCCCGGCAGGATCTGGTTCGCCTCAAATTACGATCCGGCGCCACACTGCGCCAGGCGGTTGAGTCATCGGGGCTGCTGCAGAAATATCCCGGAATCGATATCGAGAACGGCCGGTTCGGGATTTTTTCCAAACTGTCCAAGCCGGATACCGAATTGCGCGATCGCGACCGGATCGAAATCTACCGTCCTCTCATCGCTGACCCCAAGGAGGTGCGCAAGCAGAAGGCCGCCGAGGGCAAGGTGATGAAAAAAGGGCGTGGAGAGGCATGATCCGGCGTGACCTTGCGGTCAGGAGCAACACGGCGAGGCCCCGGGACAATTGGCGCTTGGGAGCGAGGCGCGTATAATCGCGCTTTGCCAATGAGGAAAACTGCATGAGACTCCTCCAGAAGGCGCTGACGTTCGACGACGTCCTCCTGGTTCCGGCCCATTCCGTGGTCCTTCCGCGCGACGTCAGCCTCGCCACCCAGCTCACCCGCAATATCCGGCTCAACATTCCCCTCGTATCCGCCGCGATGGATACCGTGACCGAGTCACGCCTGGCCATTACGCTGGCCCAGGAAGGTGGTATCGGCATTGTGCACAAGAACCTGCCCCCCAAGGCGCAGGCCGCCGAGGTTTCGAGGGTCAAACGCTTCGAATCCGGCGTGCTCAAGGATCCGATTACCGTCCCGCCTCATCTGCTTGTGCGCGAGGTACTCAATGTCACCCGCACCCACCGGATTTCGGGCCTGCCCGTGATCAGCGATACGGGTGAAGTGGTGGGTATCGTGACCAACCGGGATCTGCGCTTCGAATCCAATCTTGACCAACCCGTCAGCGCCGTCATGACGCCCAGAGAACGCCTGGTGGTCGTGAAGGAAGGGGCTTCGCTGGAGGAGGCCAAGGCGCTCATGCACAAGCATCGGCTCGAACGGGTGCTGGTGGTCAATGATGCATTTCAGCTGCGCGGTTTGATGACCGTAAAAGATATTCTCAAATCCAGCGAACATCCCTTTGCTGCCAAGGATGAAATGGGCCGCCTGAGAGTGGGTGCTGCCGTGGGTACGGGGGAGGGCACGGAAGAACGCGTCGCGTTGCTGGCCGAGGCCGGTGTGGACGTGATTGTGGTCGATACCGCCCATGGTCACTCCGAGGGTGTATTGAATCGTGTCAAATGGGTCAAGAAAAATTTCCCGCATCTGGAGGTGATCGGCGGCAACATCGCTACCGGCCCGGCGGCCCGCGCTCTTGTTGATCATGGCGCCGATGCGGTAAAAGTGGGAATCGGTCCCGGCTCCATCTGCACCACCCGCATCGTGGCGGGTGTCGGCGTGCCGCAGATCACCGCGGTGGACAATGTGGCAACCACGCTTGCCCCCCTGGGCATCCCCCTGATTGCTGATGGAGGCATCCGTTTCTCCGGCGATATTTCCAAGGCGATTGCGGCCGGCGCCAATGCGGTCATGCTTGGAGGCTTGTTCGCCGGTACCGAGGAGGCACCCGGTGAAACCGTGCTCTACCAGGGCCGGTCCTACAAGTCGTATCGGGGCATGGGCTCCCTGGGAGCAATGAAGGAAGGCGCCGCCGACCGTTATTTCCAGGATTCGGATGCCAACGTCGAAAAGCTGGTTCCGGAGGGTATCGAAGGCAGGGTACCCTACAAGGGGCCGGTGGGCGCAGTGATCCACCAGCTGATGGGGGGCTTGCGCGCTTCCATGGGCTATGTGGGATGCGTCAGTGTCGAAGAAATGCGCGCCCGCGCCGAGTTTGTCGAGATCACCTCGGCGGGGATGCGCGAATCACACGTCCACGACGTGCAGATCACCAAGGAAGCTCCCAACTATCATCGTGATTGACCGGCGGCAGCCCAACCGGGGCGGCTGCGGCCGCCTTTATTTTTTCAGAGTCGAGCCTCATGTCCCACCAACGCATTCTCATTCTTGATTTCGGATCCCAGGTGGCGCAACTGATCGCCCGCCGGGTACGGGAGCAGCAGGTTTATTGCGAACTGCATCCCTTCGATGTTTCCGCCGATTTCATCCGCAATTTTTCCCCACAGGGGATCATTCTTTCCGGCGGCCCCAACTCGGTCTATGCAGAGCAGGACTGGCGGGCGCCGCAGATCGTATTCGAACTGGGCGTACCGGTGCTGGGCATTTGCTACGGCATGCAGACCATGGCCCAGCAACTCGGTGGCACGGTTGAAAGTTCCGGCAAGCGCGAGTTCGGCTATGCCGAAGTGCGTGCCCGTGGTCACTCCAGGCTCTTCAACGACATTCAGGACAAAATCAACACCGAAGGCCACGGTCTGCTCGACGTATGGATGAGCCATGGCGACAAGGTGACCGAATTGCCGAGCGGTTTCAAGGTGATCGGCAGCAGTGATTCCTGCCCGGTTGCCGCCATGGCCGACGAAGAACGGCGCTTTTACGCCGTGCAGTTTCATCCCGAGGTGACTCATACGCTCAAGGGCAAGGAAATCATCGCCCGCTTTGTCCATGACATCTGCGCGTGCGGCCGTGATTGGAACATGCCCGACTACGTGGTCGAGGCGGTGGAGAAAATCCGTACCCAGACTGGCGTAGAAGAAGTGATCCTGGGGCTTTCCGGCGGAGTGGATTCGTCGGTGGCCGCCGCCCTGATCCATCGTGCGATCGGCGATCAACTGACCTGCGTTTTCGTGGACAACGGCCTGTTACGTCTTGATGAAGCCGAACAGGTAATGCAGACCTTCGCCCGGAGTCTGGGGGTGAAGGTGGTTCATGTGGATGCCAGCGAACAGTTCATGGGACATCTTCAGGGCGTTTCCGATCCGGAACAGAAACGTAAAATCATCGGCCGAGAATTTGTCGAAGTCTTTCAGGCCGAGGCCAGGAAAATGGCCAACGCCCGCTGGCTGGCCCAGGGCACCATCTATCCGGACGTAATCGAGTCGGCAGGCGCCAAAACCGGCAAGGCGCACGCCATCAAAAGCCACCATAACGTCGGTGGTCTGCCCGAAACCCTCAACCTCAAACTTCTCGAACCTCTGCGCGACCTGTTCAAGGATGAGGTACGCGAACTCGGTGTGGCGCTGGGTCTGCCCCACGAGATGGTCTACCGCCATCCATTTCCGGGCCCGGGCCTCGGAGTGCGGATTCTGGGCGAAGTGAGGAAGGAATATGCCGATCTCCTGCGCCGTGCAGATGCCATCTTCATCGACGAACTGCGCGCTGCCGGCTGGTACGACAAGACCAGCCAGGCATTTGCGGTTTTCCTGCCGGTGAAGAGCGTGGGTGTGATGGGGGACGGCCGCACCTACGAATTCGTAGTGGCCCTGCGTGCCGTGCAAACCCAGGATTTCATGACAGCCCACTGGGCCGAGCTGCCTCATGGCCTGTTGGGGAAGGTCAGCAACCGTATCATCAACGAGGTACGTGGCATCAATCGCGTTGTGTACGATATTTCCGGAAAACCTCCAGCCACCATCGAGTGGGAGTGAATTTACGTCCTTCGAGGACTATCGCCAGCTATCGAAAAACAGCCGCAACGTGTTGATTTATAAAGAAATACGTCGCAGCAGCTATCGGTGGCTATCGCCGGCCAGCAGAAAAAGTTGACGGTACTGGTGAGTCCGGCGTGGTAGCTCGTCCGCTTGCCGGCCGTTCGCAGAGACTCACAACTTATCTGTTGCGCCTGAACGAAGAGCCATCGGATGTTCTGGCTCGTTTCATCGAACGAGTCTTTGCAATCGATCCACCCAAAGGGAAAACCTCTGCCGCCCGAGAACGAAACGATCAATCGGAGGAAGTTGAATCATGAAGAAGATCATCCCACTTCCGTTTCTGCTTGCTGCAACGTTGGTGGCTTGCGGCAAACCTGATCCAGCCGAGACGAGCAAGCCTGCGCCAACCGAAACTGTGGAGGCGCTTGCAGCCAATCCCGCACGGTTGAAGGAATTGCGCGAGCAGTGCAAGACGGATCGCGCCAAGGTGGGCGATGAACTCTGCAATCGTGCGGCCGAGGCAACGAATCGGCGTTTCTTCGGGGATGGCAAGACGCCGTACACCCCGCCGAAGGAGCAGCCGAAGTTCTGATCGTTGCCGATTCGCAAGAAACTTCGATCCCCCAACTCGATACGCCGCAATGCGCCGCCGCACGCGGCGTTTCTCCAATATTCGCCACTGTGCGAAATCTTGCTTTTTCCGCGACTTTTCTTCCGATAACGGTCTTTGACCGGCCCTCGACCTGACTCCGAGCGGCCCATGTCGAAGGCGAAAATACGCGAGCCTGGGTAGCGCCGGAACTACATCGCCAGCGTGGCAAGCAGGACGGACTTGCCCATGCCGGTCGGGCCAGCAACCAGCGTGTGACCCACGTCGCCGATGTGCGTCACCAGCCACGACAGCGGCTCTGGGAAATCCGAGCGCGGATAGTCGGCTGCCGGCCGGCGCTCGGCTTCGACGAACAGCGCCCAGCCGGCGCCAACCTTCCCGTGCGGCTGTGCCGAAGGGGTGAGAATTTGGATATATTTGCATTGTCGTATTCAGGCTACGACTGGGAGCGTCAGATCAAATTGACTTCTTCTTGGAAAAGTTGTAGAAATCGTAGTATGACTACGACTTCTCCAAGCAAGTTAAACGCCCTCTACACCCGGCTGGCACCGGGAACGCCGCTGACCTCGGAGGATTTGGCGGTGCTGGGCATCTCTGCCGATCTGGCCGTCCACTACGTCCGGGCAGGCTGGCTCACGCGCCTGGCCCGCGGGGTGTTCGGCCGACCGAACGACACGCTGGCCCTGCACCCCAGCCTGTTGCTGTTGCAGCGCAGGTTCGAGGGGCTGCACGTCGGCGGCAAGTCGGCGCTGGACTGGTACGGCGTGCGCCAGTACGTGTCGCAGCAGCCCGTGCTGCATCTGTACGGCTGGACGGCGGCGCGCTTGCCGGAATGGTTCACCGAACGTTTCCCGGCGGAGTACCACCGCAAGCGCCTGTTCGACGAGCAGCCGGACACCTTGCTGCACGTCGGCCCGTTCGAGCAGCGCAGCGGGGCGCCGCAGGTCTCGGCGCCGGAGCGCGCCTTGCTGGAACTGTTGAGCGAAGTCGGTGTGCGCCAGCCCTTGCAGGAAGCCCGCGAACTTGTCGAAGGTTCCTACAGCCTGCGCGCCGACGTGCTGCGTGAGCTATTGCAGCACTGCACGAACGTCAAGACCGTGCGGCTGTGCCTGCAGCTCGGCCGCGAAGCATCGCTGCCCTGGGCGGCCAAGCTCGATCCGGCTACCTTGCCGACGGGCAGCGATCGGCCCTGGGTGTCCCGCTCGGCCGATGGCTTGCTGGTGCTCAAGCCATGAACCAGACCTATCTCGATACCGCCCGGCTGCTGACGCAGGTAGCGCCGCTGGTGTTCGTGGACGACACGTTTGCGCTGAAGGGCGGCACCGCGATCAATCTGTTCGTGCGCGACATGCCGCGTTTGTCGGTGGACCTCGATCTCGTCTTTCCCGATCACGCGCTGCCGCGCGATGAAGCGTTGGCGCGCATCAACGAGGCTGTTCGGCAGGCCGCCGAGCGGTTGAAGAAACGAGGATTCCAGACGCACGCGCCAGCGGCGGCAGCGGGGGAGACGAAGTTGCTGGTGCGCCGCGACTCGATCCAGGTCAAGGTCGAAGTCAACTTCGTCATGCGCGGCATGGTGCAGCCGGTGCGTCATGCTTCGCTCACGCCCACCGCGCGCGACGTGCTGATGGCCGATCTGGACATCCCGGTGGTGTCCTTGGAAGACGTGTACGGCGGCAAGCTGGTGGCGGCGTTGGATCGGCAGCACCCGCGCGACCTGTTCGACGCGATGCAGCTCTTTGCGCACGAGGGCATCACGCCCGGCATCCGGCGCGCGTTCGTGGTCTACCTCGCCAGCAGCAACCGGCCGATCCATGAAGTGCTGTTCCCGCCGCTGCGGGACGTCCGGTACGACTACGAGCACAACTTCCAGGGCATGACGGCCGAGCCGGTGCCGCTCGATGCACTGCTCGCTGCGCGGGAACGCATGGTGCGCGAACTCCAGCAGGGCTTGGACGAGAACGAGCGGCGCTTCTTGCTGTCGCTGGCCGCCGGTACGCCGGAGTGGTCGCTGCTCGGCATCGCGCACATCGAACACCTGCCGGGCATCCGCTGGAAGCTGCACAACCTGGCGCAGTTGCAGAAGACTGATGCGAAGCGGTTTGCCGAGCAAGCAGATACGCTGGCCGCACGGTTTGGGTAGGGGAACGGACGCAGAATCTCATAGAAGAATGTCGCCGCCAGGAGGAATCCGGCTTCTACACTTCGACCTCACTCTATGAATGGCTCAAGTCCTTGCGCCGCTGGCGTGTGGCGTTCATCGGGCTGCCTATTATTCTCGGCGGTGTAGCCGCTTGGCCGCTGCTTGCAAAGCAACCGGACTGGCAATGGCTCACGGGCTTATGTGCCTTACTTGCAGGCATCATGCCAGCGGTGTACAAGGCGCTTCACTTCGATGTAAGCCTCACCATGGTGGCAAAGCACGCCGCTGAGTTCAAGAGTTTGCAGGACAGGTTTCGCCAGGCATGGCGCGTGACAGCCCTTGGTGACTTCAACGACTTCAAAGTCGAATTTGACGCGCTGATGCAGCGGATGGATGATGCGCGCGCCGCAAGCCTCACTCCGCCAGAAAGCTTCTTCAAGAAGGCCCAGCAGAAGCAAAAGGCCGGCGACTATGACTTCGCCGTGGACATGGCGAAATCCGGCACAACCACGACCCGGTAGTGGGTCAGAACGAATTAACGACGGAGCATGGTATTTTTTATGGTATCGACTGAAGTGATAAGCATGAAGGCCGCGCCGTTATTGGCATTTTCTTGCTCATTGATAATTAGAGTCTGTGGACATTAGATGCCCACCTCCTGTTCACAACGGTCGAAATATGTTCACATCCTGTCTTTTGAGAAGACGACAGGATGCCGAGATTGTTGCTGCGTGACGACCAATGGATTCGAATTGGAGGACTGCTCCAGGGTAAACATGGAGACCGAGGGCGGACGGGTACGAACAACAGATTGTTTGTCGAGGCTGTGCTCTGGATGGCGCGCACCGGTGCGCCATGGCGTGATCTGCCACTGGCGTTCGGTCCCTGGAATACCGTGTTCCGGCGCTTCTCCCGTTGGGCCGACAAGGGCGTGTGGCAAGCAATCTTCGCCCGGCTCTCCGAAGATGCCGACTTCGAAGAGGTGTTTCTCGACAGCACCATCGTGCGCGCACACCAACACGCGGCGGGGGCATCAAAAAAAAGGGCCAACAAGGTCTTGGCTGTTCTCGTGGGGGACTGCTGAGCACCAAGATTCACGCCGTCGTGGATGGACTTGGCAACCTGGGGCGATTTCGCCTGACCGGCGGCAAGCGGCATGACATTACCGAAGCAGAAAATCTGCTCATCGGAATGGAGGATGTCGAAGCCGTCATTGCCGACAAGGCCTTCGATGCCGCCAATCTCCTGGCGCGTATCCGAGAACTGGGCGCACGAGCTGTCATTCCGCCCAGAGCCAATCGCAAAGAGGTCCGTGACTATGATGTTCATCACTACAAGAGTCGCAATCTCATGGAACGTTTCTTCGCACGCATCAAACAGTTTCGCCGCATCGCCACTCGCTACGACAAGCTCGCCGTGCGTTTCGAGGCATTCATTTCTATCGCTGCAGCCTTCATCTGGCTCGCATAATGTCCACAGGCCCTAGTGGGAATGAAAATCAGCTTTATTGTAAATCCTTATTTCGGTTGATGAGATGGGTTGTCCAGTGATCTAACTTTCGCCATATGAGCAGGTGCTTTTAACCTTGTAGGGGCAATGCTGGCATCTTTTTTTTGCCCCATTTTTTACACTTTCAGGTTGTCAGATTATTGACAGATTGTGTTGGCAACAAGGTAGCATTTGAGGGGGTTATGGAGGTTTGGTAGATTGGCGAATTACAACATTCAAGATAACGAGCGGATTGAGAGCGATCGTAGTTGCAATACGCCGGGTACGGACCCCGTACAGTCCGGAGCTGTTGTCCCATCCTCAACTCCTGTCGCGATCATCGGTGTAGCCTTTCGTTTTCCTGGGGACTTGGGGGACGAGGGTAGTTTCTGGGACGCACTCAGGGAAAAGCGGGATCTGGTAACCCGCGTTCCCGATGATCGTTGGGCCGTCAGCGAGCTTCAGCACAAGAAACGATCCGAGCCTGGCCGGAGCATAACTTTCTCGGCAGGCGTCCTTTCCCGTATCGATGAGTTTGATGCCGGGTTCTTCGGTATCTCTCCTCGCGAGGCGGCATGGCTTGACCCTCAGCAGCGCCTGTTGCTCGAGCTGGCGTGGGAAGCCATGGAAAATGCGGGTGTTCCTCCGTCAGAACTCTCCGGCTCGGATACTGCCGTTTATATCGGCATTTCCAGTCTGGATTACGGCACACGCGGGCTTGACGATCTTGCCTCCATGTCGTCGCACTCGATGACCGGCAATACGCTCAGCATGGCCGCCAATCGTCTTTCATACTTTTTCGATCTGCACGGCCCATCGCTTGCTGTCGATACCGCCTGTTCATCCTCCCTGGTCGCATTGCACCACGCTTGCCGGACCTTGCAGACCGGCGAGGCGAGCACCGCGCTGGTCGGTGGCGTGAATCTGCTGCTGCACCCTTATCCCTTCGTCGGCTTCACCAAGGCTTCGATGCTGTCCGGCGATGGCCGCTGTAATGTCTTCGATGCATCCGGTAACGGCTATGTGCGTGCCGGAGGGGGGGCGATACTCCTGCTCAAACCGCTTGATCAGGCAATTGCGGACGGTGATGCCATTCAGGCGGTGATTCTGGCTACTGGCACCAATGCCGATGGTGCACGCAAGTCGGGCATCACCATTCCCAGCAGTGAAGGACAGTCCGAACTCATGAAGAGCGTGCTGGCGAAATCGGGCCTCCTTGCCGGGGATATCGACTTCGTCGAAGCGCACGGCACAGGTACGATTGTCGGCGACCCCATCGAGATGACTGCTATCGGCGAGGTCTATGGTCAGGGTCGTGAGAAGCCGTTGCCTGTCGGTTCGGTGAAAGCCAATCTCGGGCATCTGGAACCGGCTTCCGGCATGGCCGGAATTATCAAAGCGATCCTGGTACTCAAGCATCGTGCCTTGCCGCCGCAAATCCACCTCAAAACACTCAATCCTCACATCGATTTTCCCAGCTTGAACCTGAAGCCTGTCACCGAGTGTCTGGCGTTGGAGAAAGCGAATGATCTGCCGCTGGTGGCAGGTGTGAATTCCTTTGGCTTCGGCGGTGCCAATGCTCATGTCCTCTTGCAGGAATACCGCCAAAGTACGGGTATTGCATCAAAGCATGTGCATGAAATACTGCCACCGCTTTTATTGTCTGCACGTTCCGACGCGGCGCTCCGTGTGCTCGCGGAACGCTATGCCGGACTGCTGGCCGGCCACGTCGAAAACCACAAAGCCCCACAGAGTGGCGATCCGGACCGAAGCGAAGGATTCGGTGAAGCCGGATACAAGACGCCTCCCGACTATTACGAAGCTGCCTACGCCGCAGCTTATCGACGCGACCGTCTGGAAAAGCGTATGTGCCTGACTGCCGGGTCTGTTGCCGAGGCGGTAGAAAAACTTTCTGCCTATGCCCAAGGCGGTTTTCCGGACGGCATCGTGCTCGAAGAAGCTCTGCCGCAGCCAGGTGGTGTGGTTTTCGTCTATTCAGGCAACGGTGCCCAGTGGAATGGCATGGCGCTACGTCTGATTGCAGAATCGGTGCGCTTTGCCGAAATCCTCGCCGATCTTGATGCCCGGATGCGGCCGGTTGCCGGTTTTTCCCTGCTCGCCGAATTACGGGCCGAAAGCAAGGGATCCCATATCGATGATACCGTCATTGCCCAGCCTTTGCTGTTTGCCATTCAGGTCGCGATCACCCTGCTGTTGAAAGAGCAGGGCATCGAGCCTGCGGCCGTTACTGGCCATAGCGTTGGCGAGGTGGCCGCTGCCTGGGCCTCCGGTGCGCTTGACCTCGATACTGCAATCCGGGTGATCGTTGCCCGCAGCAAGGCACAAGGCGAGACACGCGGAGCGGGTCGCATGGCGGCTGTCGGTCTGTCCGTGGATGCCATGCAGGCCATCCTGACCAGGTTGGGCAGCGCGCTCGATATCACGATTGCAGGCGTCAACAGTCCGCACAACATCACCCTTTCTGGCAATCTGGCAGATCTGGAACACATTCAGGCTTACCTTGCCGCAAACGGAACCTTTTTCAAGGTGCTCGACCTTGATTACGCATTCCATAGCCGGCACATGGACCCGGTTCGGGAATCGCTGCTGGAGAGCCTGGCCGGGTTGCAACCCAACGCTTCGGATCACATCACCTTTGTATCCGCTGTTACGGGTACTACACTGGCCGGCGATCAGCTTGACGCTGACTACTGGTGGCGAAATGTACGTGACCCCGTGCGTTTTGCCGATGCCATAACCCATATGACTGGTATCGGCTGCCGGATTTTCATCGAAATCGGTCCGCATGCAATTTTGCAACGCTACATGCGTGAATGTTTGGTGGGTGCCGATATCAAGGGGCGGGTGCTGCCGACCTTGCGCAAAGGCGCCGATGGCATGAGCCAGATCGCCGAGCTCGCTTCGCGTGCCCGATTGTTGGTTGACACGCCGAATCTGGGTATCCATTTCCCGCGGCCAGGGCACCATGTCCGCCTGCCCAACTACCCTTGGCAACGCGAACGCCATTGGCATCCCGGAACCACCGAAGGGCTCCAGTCCATCGCACGTCGCCGGGTTCATCCCCTATTGGGTTGGCGAATTCCCGAAGCCGAACACGCGTGGGAAAACGTCATCGACCCGGCGACCCTTTCCTGGCTGGCCGATCACAAGGTTGGCGGCGCCATCGTATTCCCGGGTGCAGCCTACGCCGAGATGGCCCTTGCTGCCGCCCGCGAGTGGCTGGGCAGCGAACGGCTGAGATTCGAGGAACTGGACATTGTGGCTCCCCTGGTTTTCGATGGTGAGCATGCACGCACATTGCGTTTCGATCTCGGCACACGTGATGGCAGCTTCCAGATCAAGAGCCGGCAGCGCCTGTCTGACGACGAATGGACGCTGCATGCCGCCGGACGCTTGCTGGAAGCAGGTACCGCGGCAACCTCTCCACGTATCGAGCCGGTTTCGGTCGTGGCGGCCTCAGTCGATCGGGGATCCCATTATCGACTGGCCGCGACACTCGGTCTCGATTACGGCCCGGCCTTTCAGGGACTGTGTACAGCCATCCTTTCAGAAAGTGTTCTGGAAGCTGAACTCGAATGGCCCGCCAATCTGGCAGAAGAAGGCTACCTTATCCATCCGGCATTGCTTGATGTTTGCTATCAGTCGCTGGTCGATTTCTTTCGCAGCGAAATCGAGGCCGGACAGGGGGCTGCATTCCTGCCGGTCAGAGCAGGCCGGTTTGAATATCACCGTGCGGGCCGGGTTTGCCGGTTCCGGGCGCATCTGAACCGTCGCAACTCACGTTCCGTCCTTGCGGATTTCGAACTGTTCGATACGGAAAATACTCTGCTCGCCAGCGTCTCTGGCTGTCGCTTCCGGGCTGCGCCGTTCATGCACAGGGATCAGGAGAAAATCGCCCGCTGGCAAATCATCCCCTGGCTGCATCCTCATCCGGCGGAAGAACTCACCAGTGCGTTGCCTGCATCGCACGAACTTGTCGAGCAGATTTTGAGCACACAGGATGACCAGGCTGAGCGACGCCGGGGATGGTTCAAGGAGGCGCTGCCCTTGTTCGAGGCGCTCGTCCTTTCATTCACCTTCGAGGCCTGTCAGTCATTGGCACAAACGGATGGGGCGCTGCAACGCCTGGCGCTGTCGTCCGATTCCTATACCCGCTGGCTCGCCGGCCTGCTGCGACAGGAGGGGCTGCTTGTCGAGCAGGAAGGCCACTGGGTTCTGATGGACAGCGAGAGTCTGCCTGCCGCGGAGGAAATCTGGCGAACCCTGCTCCGGGAGCATCCAGCCTGTTTGCAACAACTCGTCCTGCTGGGCCGCGTCGGTCGCCATCTTCCGTATCTGCTCATGGAAGAATCTGGTCGTCGTGAATTTCTCGATACGATCCGGCGCTCACCCACGGTCGATATGCTGTACGAGGGAGATCCGGTCTATTCCGGTATGCGCAGCATCATCGAAAACATCCTCCTTTGTCTTGCGGATGGATTGCCGACGCATCGTCGTTTGCGGGTACTGGAAATTGCCGCGGGTCCGAGCGAGGTACCGCGCACGCTGCTCACCGAGCTTTCCGCAGATCGGCTCGACTACGTGCTGGCTTTGCCCGATGAGGCCATGACCGAACGTCAGCAGAAAGAATACGCCCAGCATTCCAACCTCGTCGTCGCAACACTGGATCCATCTGATTGGCGGATATCTTCCGACAGGGTGTTACCGGAAGCCTTCGATGTCGTTATCGTCCGTCATGCACTGCATCTGGCACTCAACCCGAAGGCCGCGCTCAATCAGGCCCGGCGCTGGCTTGCCGCGGGCGGCCGCCTGCTTGTCACCGAGCGCCACCCGGACTGGAGCGCCGACTTCCTGGCTGGCCTTGATCCTGTTTGGTGGCACGAGGCTGCCGGTAGCGATGTGTCACTTTCCTCCCTGCTGCCGCCTTCCTCCTGGGTGGAGGCACTCAAGGCGGAAGGCTTCGACGATGTACTGGATTTCAGCGAGCGGGCTGCCGACGATCTCTCCGAGGGTACCTATCTCATCCTGGCCCGGCGTCCACAACAGGATGTAGCCATATTGCCGGCACCGGATTCTGCAACCTGGTTGCTGCTTACCGATTCGGACTCCCTTGATCTGGCCAAACATCTTTCCAACCGGCTCGAATCCCTGGGGCAACATGTCGAAATGGCGGAACGGGTACCGGTGCAAGGCCTCGCTGCTTTCCGTCATGTTGTCCATCTGCGCGGCCTGGAGGCTGCACCAGAGAATGCTGCTGCATTGCTTACCGAGGCGCTAAGCAATGTCCAGGCTCTTGCCGGGGACTTGGAAAAACCGCCGCGTCTGTGGATCGTTACCCACGGCGGTACACCGGCTGGTGGTTTGCAGGTTTCCTGCAGGCCCAATCCTGCGCAGGCTGCACTCTGGGGCTTTGGCCGCGTGGTGATGAATGAACATCCGGCGCTCGAATGTACCCTCGTCGAACTTGCCTGTGATCCCGTCAAAGCCTTGCCCCGGCTGGAAAACGAGTTGTTATATCCCGATGGCACCAGTGAGATCGTGCTTGCGGATACCGGCCGCTACACCCTGGTCATGCGCGAGGAGACGGATATTCAGGCCACGTCCGCCAGGGCAGATGAAAGATTCCGCCTGGACTTCCATCTGCCCGGCCAACTGCGCAATCTCCTCTGGCTGCCACAGGAGGTGCGCACGCTGGGGGAAGACGAGGTCGAGGTCCAGGTTCAGGCAGCGGGCCTCAACTTCCGCGATGTCATGTATCTGATGGGACTGCTGTCTGACGAAGCAGTCGAGAACGGTTTTGCCGGCGCGAGTCTGGGCCTGGAGTTTTCTGGCATCGTCAGTCGCGTTGGTTCGCACGTACGTGATCTGCGGGGGGGCGACAAGGTCATGGGCTTTGCTTCGGCCTGCTTCGCGAGCCATGTCGTTACTCGCGCCGATGCCATCACCCTGATGCCGGAAGAGTGGTCATTCGAATCGGCTGCCACCGTTCCCACGGTATTCTTCACGGTCTATTACGCATTGAAGCACCTGGCCAACCTGCAACCCGGCGAGCGCGTACTCATCCATGGCGGGGCAGGAGGGGTCGGTATCGCCGCCATTCAGCTGGCCAGGCATCTCGGCGCGGAAATATTTGCCACCGCCGGCAGCGACGACAAGCGCGACTTCGTGCGCCTGCTCGGCGCTGATCATGTCTTTGATTCGCGCAGCCTTGCCTTTGCGGACGATATCCTCGCCGCGACGGCGGGTGAAGGTGTCGATGTTGTGCTCAATTCACTTGCGGGTGAAGCCATCCGCCGCAACCTGCACGTGCTCAAGCCCTTTGGCCGCTTTCTTGAACTGGGCAAACGTGATTTCTACGAAAATACCCCCATCGGTCTGCGTTCCTTCAAGGACAACATCAGTTACTTCGGTATTGATGCCGATCAGCTGCTTACCGTTCGGCCACGGCTTGCTGGAAAGCTTTTCCGAGAGGTCATGACCTTGTTCCGGGAGGGCACGCTGGTTCCCCTGCCCTGTCGCATTTTCCCGGCGGAGCGCGTGGTCGATGCCTTCCGCGTCATGCAGCAGGCGAGACATATCGGCAAGGTGATCGTCTCACTTGCCGGTGCACGGCCACTGGTCGAGCGGCCAGCGACAACACTCCAACCGTTGCGGCTGGCGAAGGCATCCACCTGGATCGTCACGGGCGGGCTGTCCGGTTTCGGACTTGAATCGGCTCGCTGGCTGGCGGCGCATGGCGTGGGGAATCTCGTCCTGGTGAGCCGTCGCGGACTGGCTACCCCCGGTGCCAGGGAAGCCATTGATGATCTGACGGCCCTTGGGGTGAATGTGGAGGCACTGGCGTGCGACATCATCGATCAGGAAGCTGTCGTGCAGATGACGGATCACATTCGCAAGACCTTCCCGCCAATCAAGGGGGTTTTGCACGCCGCCGCTGTCTTTGATGATGCCCTCTTGCAGAACCTCGATGCCGAACGGATGCAAACGGTTGTTGCCCCCAAGCTGGTCGGCGCCTGGAATCTGCATCAGGCCATGCTGGACATTCCGCTCGAACACTTCGTGCTCTACTCCTCCGTTACCATCGCCATCGGTAATCCCGGCCAGGCCAACTACGTGGCCGCCAATGCCGGGCTGGAAGGCCTCGCCGAAATGCGTTGGCACATGGGGTTGCCGGCCACCTGCCTCGGCTGGGGCCCCATTGGCGACGCCGGGTATCTCACCCGTAATGTGGCGGTGCGGGACAACCTTGGTCAGCGCCTGGGCAAGCCGCCGCTTTCCGCCAGGCAGGCGCTGGATCAGCTCGAACGCTTTCTGGCCGGAGATGTTTCGCTTGCTATAGCCAATTTCGACTGGAACAAACTCTCGCGCCTGCTACCTTCCGCCGGCAGCGACCGCTTTGCCATTCTCAACCGTAGTCTGAAAAATTCCGGGATGCCGGAAGATGTGACGGATTTCCGCTCACTGATCATCGGCAAGCGGCCCGAGGAGGTTGCAGCCATTGTCCAGCGGCTGGTGGTACAGGAAGTTGCACAAATCCTCGCCATCGGTACGGATCGCATTGATCACGCGCGTTCGCTGCACGATCTTGGGCTCGATTCCCTGATGGCCGTCGAACTAGCGCTGGGGCTGGAACGGCGTTTCGGTATCCAGTTACCGGTCCTCATGCTCAATGAATCTCCCACGGTAGAAAAGGTCACCCGGCGCATTGTCGAACGATTGCTCGGTGATGCCGAGGAAGAAGATTCAACCTCCGGCACAGTCGATACCGTGGTTCGGGAGATAGCCAGACAACATGGAGAAACCATGGCTGCTGAAGAGGTACAACAGATTGCCGAAGGTGCCCGGGTGCTGGCACAAAATGGCGCGAGGCTGATCGCATGACCAAATCATCCACCGGAGCATCCCTCGGTACCAAAACCAAGAACCAGCTCATCGAGCGTTTCCTGAAAAAAAAGGCCACATCTGGTGGGATGGATACTCCCCAGCCGGCTGCCCGTACGGTGAGTCGGTCCAGCGTACCGGAAGCCTTTACCCGCTTCGATCGTCACCCCGGTTACGAAAAGATGATGGTCCCCAAGGCGGCCGCGGATCGGCTGGGTCTGCGCAATCCGTTTTTCATCGCCCACGATGGCGTCGCCGGCGCGGTGACGCGCATCAATGGCCGCGAATACATCAATTTCTCCAGCTATAACTACCTGGGGCTTGCCGGCCATCCACGGGTGAACAAGGCGGCCAAGGACGCCATCGACCGCTACGGCACCTCTGCCTCGGCCAGCCGTCTCGTGGCAGGCGAGCGACCGGTGCAGCGTGAACTCGAGGAGGCGCTGGCAGCCCATTACGCGGTCGACGATTGCATCCTCTTTGTTAGTGGCCACGCCACCAACGTCACCACCATCGGCTATCTGTTCGGGCCACGGGATCTCGTCATCCACGATGCGCTGATCCACAACAGTGTCATCGAGGGCATCAAACTCGCCGGCAGTGTGCGACGCTCCTTCCCGCACAATGACGTCGATGCCCTCGATGCCATCCTCGGCGAGATACGTGGACAGTTCGAACGCGTACTGGTCGTCGTCGAAGGCCTCTACAGCATGGACGGAGATATCCCGGATCTTCCTCGCCTGATCGACATCAAGACCCGCCACAAAGCCCTTCTCATGGTGGATGAGGCCCATTCCCTGGGCGTCCTCGGTGATAAGGGGAGTGGCCTGCACGAGCATTTCGGCGTCCCGGGCACTGCCGTGGATATCTGGATGGGTACCCTGAGCAAGACTTTGGCGGGTTGCGGCGGATTTATCGCCGGCGAGCGGGCGCTGGTGGAGCACCTCAAATATGCGGCTCCGGGTTTTGTTTACAGCGTCGGCATGGCGCCACCTCTCGCTGCCGCCTCGCTCGAAGCACTGCGGATCATGTATGCTGAACCAGAGCGTGTCGCACGCCTGCACGAGCGGGCAGGGCAGTTTCTGACTCTGGCCCGCCAGGCCGGTATCGATACGGGGTTTTCACAAGGTTACGCGGTGATCCCCACTATCGTCGGCAATTCCCTTAAAGCGGCAAAAATTTTCAACCAACTTTTTGAGAACGGCATCAATGTACAGCCCATCATCTACCCGGCTGTCGAGGAGCGCGCAGCCCGTCTGCGTTTCTTTGTCAGTTGTCAGCATACCGAGGCTCAGATCGTGATGGCGGTATCAGCTCTGGAAAAATCGAATTGAGTGTCTCACTGATCCCCACGATACTTTGTGGCGGCGCTGGCTCCCGGTTATGGCCGGTTTCACGTGAACTGCATCCCAAACCTTTTATCCGATTGAACGATGGTCAGAGTCTCTTGCAAAAAGCGTTTTTGCGTGGGGCGCGGATACCGGGTGTGCAGGAAATTCTGACGGTGACCAATCGTGAACTTTTCTTCAAGACCGATGACGAGTTTCGTGAGGTAAATATCGGAAAACTGGCTACTTCATTTATCCTGGAACCCTTCGGGCGAAATACCGCCGCCGCTGTGGCGGCTGCGACATTGCTGATCGCAAGTAGGGATCCCGATACCCTTCTTCTGATACTGACAGCAGATCAATTGATTACCGATCAGGCAGCCTTCCTGGATGCCGTGGCGAAGGCATGCATTCACGCCCATGAGGGCAAGCTGGTGACTTTCGGCATTCGTCCCGTCGCTCCGGAAACCGGTTATGGTTACATTGAGATCGAAGGCAACGTCGTACATCGATTTGTAGAAAAGCCTGACGAGAAGGCAGCGCGTCACTACCTGGAATCCGGTCGATTCCTGTGGAATTCCGGCATGTTCTGTTTTCGAGCGGGGTCCATGCTGGATGAAATGCAGAAGTATTGCCCCGACATACTTGATGCCGTGCGCTTGAGTCTTGCGAAGGCACGACAGTCCGGGGGCAGGGGTGGCAGCCAATACGAGCTTGATGCGGAGTGCTTTGTTGAAGTGCCGGATATCTCCATCGATTACGCCATCATGGAAAAATCCGGACAAGTGGCGGTAGTGCCTTGTGATATGGGCTGGATCGACGTAGGCTGCTGGAACGCCATTGGTGATCTATTCGAGGCAGATGCTGCCGGTAACCGTGTACAGGGCGATGCCTTGCTGCACGACGTGGGCAATTGCTACATTCAGAGCAACGAGCGGATCATCGGTGCGATCGGCGTCAACGATCTCGTCATCATAGATACCCCCGACGCCCTTTTGGTAGCCGACAGACATCGCACCCAGGATGTGAAGCATCTCTACGCCGAGTTGAAGAGTCGCGGGCACCTTGCATGCAAGGTGCATCGTACCGTGCATCGCCCCTGGGGTACTTATACCGTTCTTGAAGAAGGTCCGCATTTCAAGATCAAGCGTATCGTTGTCAAACCTGGCGCCAGTCTTTCGATGCAAATGCACCATCATCGCAGCGAGCACTGGGTTGTGGTCAGCGGCATGGCACAAGTGACGAATGGCGAGAACGTCCGGATGATCTCGGCTGACCAATCCACCTACATTCCCGCCGGGCATCGCCACAGGCTGACAAATCCGGGTCAGCTCGATCTTGTGATGATCGAGGTACAGAGCGGTGAATATCTTGGTGAGGATGATATCGTCCGGTTCGAAGACCATGACAGCCGTTTTTAAAATGAACAGTATCGACAGAACTAGTACCTTGGAATAAGAGTCGCCATGATTGCCAAGCTGCGCCAAAATTCACTCCCTGTTATCGAAACCCTGCAACGATTGCTGCGTGATCGCCTGTTCCTGGTGACTACGGTAATTCCCACGAGCCTGGCTATCTTCTATTTTGGGCTCATCGCTTCGGATGTCTATGTCTCGGAGTCCCGCTTCATCGTTCGCAGTCCAGCCCAGCAGGTCAGTTCCCCCTTGGGCATGCTTTTCAAGGGTGCGACCGGATTTTCCAAGGCGGATGACGATTCTTACGCCATCCAGGAATACATACTTTCGAGGGATGCCCTCAAATCCATCGAGGACGAGTTGCATTTGCACAAGGCATTCGCCAGCAGCAAGGTTGACATGATCAGCCGGTTTGGGGCCATTGACTGGGACAATAGCTTCGAAGCGTTGTATCTCTATTACCAGAAGAAGGTCAGCGTGCAACTCGATTCCGCTTCCTCCATCATCACCTTGACGACTCGTGCATTCACGGCCGACGATGCCGGAAACATGAATCAAAAGCTGCTGGATCTGGCCGAGAACTTCGTGAACAGGCTCAATGAGCGCGCTCATCAGGATCAGGTGCGCTTTGCCACCGCGGAGGTGATGGATGCTGAAAAGAAGGCACAGACAGCTGCCATGGCTTTGGCCCACTATCGAAACCGGAAAGGCGTGATCGATCCGGAAAAGGAATCCATGATTCCACTTCAGCAGATTGGCAAGTTACAAGAAGAACTGATCGCTACCAAGGGACAGATATTGCAACTGGAAAAGTTTGCCAGGGACAATCCGCAACTGCCCATGTTGCGCCAGAAGGCAACCATGCTGGAGAGCGAGATACAGATCGAAACTAGCCGGGTGGCAGGTGGTGACACGTCCCTAGCTGGCAAGGCGGTCGAGTACCAGCGCTTTGCTCTCGAACGTGAATTTGCCGACAAGATGCTCGCCAGCGCCATGAATACCCTGGAGCAGGCTCGCAACGAAGCCCAGCGCAAGCAACTATATCTCGAGCGTATCGCCCGGCCCGTCGTGCCTGACAAGGCAATGGAGCCGCACCGCATGCGCAACGTGTTGGCTACGCTGCTGGTAGGCCTGATCCTGTGGGGGATTCTGAGCATTCTGGTGGCGGGTGTAAAAGAGCATCATGACCGGTAAGACAGAAGCAGCCTCCGAGTTTTCGCTCGGGCTGAAGATCCAGAAGAGGATTTTGTGGACGCTTCTGCTGCGCGAGATCATTACCCGATACGGTCGGGAGAACCTGGGAATACTCTGGTTTTTCGTTGAACCGTTGCTATTCATTGTCGGCATATCGATCTTGTGGACCTACTTCGATTCGCGCACAGTCAGTACCGGGACATTGGCCGAGTTTTCCATCGTGAGTTACCCGACCATTCTCTTGTGGAGAAATACGACTTCAAGAGTTACCAAGGCGATGTATTCGAACCGACCACTCTTGCACCATCGGCTAATCAAACCGGTTGACTTCATGTATGCGAGGATAATTCTCGAATTCGCCAGTGTGACGGCATCTTTCATCGTCATTTATATTGTGTTTCTGCTCCTCGGCATTTCGCACGCCCCGGCTGATTTGCTTGATATGGCCCTGGGATGGCTCATGATCTGCTGGTTCTCGTTCGGTTTTGTGATGATCATGGGTGCCTTGTCCGAACTGAACGATGCGATCGAGAAGGTCAGTCACATCATCCTATATTTCATGCTGCCAATTTCGGGCATTCTTCCTGCCTATATCGTTCCGCCATCCCTGCGTGAGTATCTCCTGCTGTTTCCCCTGGTCGATTGTGTGGAGTTCTTCCGTTACGGCTATTACGGCATGAAGATGAAGACCTACTTCAATCTGGAATACACAATACTGGTGAATCTCGTCCTGACCTTGTTCTCCATGTCCCTGATGAAGGTCGCGATCAACAAAATGCAAAGGTCATGATCGTTCTGGAAAACGTTACAAAAAGCTACCCAGTCAAGTATGGTCGTTCGCACCATGTTGTTCTGGACCGGATAAACCTGCAGATTGGTCGTGGCGAACACTGGGGCATACTGGGTCGCAACGGAGCGGGCAAGTCGACCATGATCAGGCTCATTAGCGGAGCTGAAATACCGGACCACGGGAAAGTCAGTCGCCAGATGTCCGTTTCCTGGCCCCTGGCTTTTGGCGATACCTTTCAAAGCGCGCTGACCGGGCGCGACAACACGCGTCTGATTTGCCGCGTTTATGGTGTCGATTTCGATCATGCGATCGACTTCGTGGAAGAATTTGCGGAACTTGGCTCTTATATACGGGAGCCGATCGCGAATTATTCTGCCGGTATGAGTGCCAGGCTGGCTTTCGCCATATCGATGATTGTGGAGTTTGACTGCTATCTGATCGATGAAGTCATAGCGGTCGGGGACTACCGCTTCATTCAGAAATGCGAGCAGGAGTTGTTCGAAAAGCGAGGCGACCGGGCCATGATTATCGTTTCTCACAATGCTGAAACAATCAAGAGGTATTGCAGGAAGATCGGTGTTCTGCATCGTGGGCAATTGCGCGTGTTCGAAGACGTAGACGAAGGTAACGCGTATTACTACTCGAGTACTGGTAGTGGAGAGATTTCCTGAACTGGGGTGCTGATGACCTTTACGTGGTTGAGAAAGAGATTGAAGAGGATCAGGTTCATTGTGAAGCCAGGTCAATGCATCTGGCGTCCACTCGAAAGACCTGGCCCAAGTACCGATTCATAAGATGAAAGAACGAACGATATTGGGTTCGCAAGCCAGTCCCGCGATTGGCGGAATGGCGCACGTTCTTCACTGTATTGCCCAAGTTCGTTGGCGGCCGGTACTTCTGTTGATACTTTGCCGTGATGCACTCAGGTTGTTGTATCAGGTGGCTGCGTATCGACCCTATTTGTTCCTTCGTAAACAGATGTCGGTGATACTTCCATTCAGGCAGCCAAAGGACGTGATTGTGGCATCGCCGGACAGTCTTCCCGACTACTTCGTGTTCGGTGTTATCGACTGGCACTTCCGGCATCAGCGGCCGCAGCACCTCTCCCAAATGCTTGCGCATTCAGGGCGTCGTGTTTTCTATGTATCGTCCAATTTCCGCGTTGACCGGCGATCAGGTTTCGAAGTTGAACCACTCGGCACGAGTGGCAACCTGTTCAGTATCAAGCTGTTCCGGAGCCGGCCATCCATTATCTACAGCAATGCGCCTGCACCCAAAACGATCAGGCAGCTTCGCTCCAGTATGGGTCTTGTGCTGGAATGGGCACGGACGAAGCGGTCGGTGTGTTTCGTTCAGCATGCATTCTGGTATGAGATTGCCCGATCGATACCTGATTCCAGACTGGTTTACGATCTCATGGACAGTCATGAAGGATTCGGCAACAGTTCTCCAGAGGTGATCGCGCTTGAGGAGCAACTCTTGAAGCATGCTGACATCACCGTTGCGACTTCAGCTTGGCTGGGTGAGTTGAGTGCCAGGTATGGCGGGCGATCAGCGCTGATCAGAAATGCCTGTGAATACGAACTTTTTTCGCGTCGCCCCGAAGTGATCCATGCAGACCCTGTGGGGCGTCGCATCATCGGTTATTACGGCGCCATTGCCGGCTGGCTCGATCTCGACCTGGTGGAAGCAACGTCCCGGCACTTCCCTGATTGCTGCATTCTCCTGATCGGCGCTGACACAATCGGTGCGCAGTTCAGGCTGGCGCATCTCGAAAATGTTGTGTTCATCGGAGAAGTCAGATACGAACTCCTGCCCTTCTATCTGCATGCATTCGATGTCGCCTTGTTGCCATTCAAGATCATGCCCCTGACGCTGGCGACCAATCCGATCAAAATCTACGAATATCTTGCTGCAGGGAAACCAGTGGTTTCGGTCGGTCTTCCTGAAACGGCCCAGTTCGGGAACTTGATCCGTGTGGCGAAATCGGATGAGGAATTCCTGTCGGCGATTTTCAGCATCCTGAGCGCCAAGGAAGATGTTGGCGAAGCGTGCAGGCGCCAGGATTTTGCCGCAAAGAATACCTGGTCCGACCGTACCCGTGATCTGGCTCATTTGGCCGAGGACGATAGCTGTGATCCGCGAATCAGTGTGATCGTAATCACCTACAACAATCTCGACCTGACCCGGGCCTGCCTGCAAAGCCTCGACACCAACAGTCACTACGGCAACATGGAGATTGTCGTGGTGGACAACGCGTCCAGCGACGGGACCCGCGAATTTCTGTCCGATTGGGTCCGTGCGACTGAAAATCGCAAGATTCTGCTCAATGAATCGAACAGGGGCTTTCCCACCGCGAATAACCAGGGCATTGCGTTGGCCGATGGAGAGTATCTTGTCCTGCTCAACAACGATACGTTTGTCACTCCAGGATGGCTTCGTACCCTGTATCGCCATTTCAGGTTTGATCCATCTCTGGGCTTGATCGGGCCGGTGACGAACCGGATTGGAAATCAGGCAGAAATCGATATCCGGTACGAAACCATGGAAGACATGGTCCGCGAATCCAGGAAATATACGCTCCGCCACATGGGAGAAACATTGTCGCTGCGAACCGTGGCTTTCTTCTGCGTCATGATGCCGCGCCGCGTGATGGAGCAGGTTGGACTTCTTGATGAGGCTTTCGGCCTGGGCTTTTTCGAGGACGACGACTATTGCAGACGTGTGGAGCAGTGTGGCTACAAAATTGCCTGTGCCGAGGATGTCTTTGTGCATCACCATCTGTCTGCATCGTTTCTGAAGATGGAAAAAGAGGCGAGACGCGCCATCTATCGTTCAAGTAAGAGTGTGTACGAGAAGAAATGGGGGAAATGGGAGCCTCATGCAAAGCGCGAAAAAGGGCTGTTTGGTGCAAGCAAATGAGCTCGCCGACTGCAAGTATCGACGGGGCTAATTGAATTGGCTAACGAGAAACCATTCGAAATGCTTGTTCTGGCTGGTGGCCTGGGCACTCGCCTGCGTACCGCCGTGGCCGACGTGCCGAAGCCCATGGCACCAGTGTCAGGAAAGCCTTTTCTGGAATACCTGCTGGATCACTGGATAGGTGAAGGAGTTCGGCGTTTCGTGCTCTCTACCGGATATCTTGGCCATATCATCGAGAATCATTTTGGCAATGGTTACCGTGGCGCATCGATCGATTACGTGCGGGAGCCGTTACCTCTTGGTACCGGAGGGGCATTGCGTCTGGCGCTTGCTACGACAGACTGGAGCGGCCGGTCGATACTCATGGCCAACGGTGACACCTGGTTTCCTGTCAGCCTCGATCAATTCCATCGTGATGCGTTGCATTTGAAGGCGGATATCACGCTCGCATTGAAGCATGTCGGGAGCAACGACCGATACGGTGGTGTGAAAGTTTCGGCCACCGGATCGATCAGTTCATTTTCGGAAAAATTGCAGGGCAGCGGTTTGATCAATGGTGGTTGTTATTTGCTCGATACTCCTGCATTTGCCACGATATTGTCCCCGTTGCCAGAGAGATTTTCGCTTGAGAGAGAGGTATTCCCTGGTTTGATCCCATCTGGAAAAATTGGATCAAGCATTCAGGACAAACCATTTCTGGATATTGGCATTCCGGAAGATTATCGAAGGGCTTCGAAATTCTTCATATGAAACAGCATCGTCTCACACTGTTGAAATATGATATTGCCGTATCACCAAGGTGGCGGCTGTATCCAGCGGTAAAAATGCAGATGCTGGAGTGTTTTGACGAGGTTGCGACACTTCCCGTATCCTGCTGCCCGGTGAAACGCTGGTATTTCGTGGGCGATGGCAGTCCCGCAGAATATTTCCCAGATCAGGCAGCCAGACGCGCCAGAACGCTGGAACGTAAGCACAACCCGCTTTCCGCGAGGACACTGACAGCAGACAGTTCAGTACGGACCCATACCGGCCACGATGGCTGTTCAATATAGAAAATGGTGGATTACTACATTATTTTCCTCGGCCCGCGTACCAGGGCGAACCAGGAATTACAACCCATTCTGGCGGGTAGCCTTTACAAGAACGAGGCTATCCCATTGTTTCCCAACTCATAACAACGGCATACAAGGTATAACGCATCATGATTTACAACATTCTCGTAACAGGCGGCGCAGGTTACCTCGGCTCCACCATGGTCCCGGATCTTCTCGCGGCCGGTCACAAGGTAACTGTGCTGGACAGCTTGATGTTCAAGCAAACCAGCCTAAACCATGTTTGCTACCACCCGAATTTTTCGATCATCAAGGGTGACATTCGTGTCGAACGCACGATTGCGCCGCTCATCCGCAAAGCCGATGTTGTCATACCTCTGGCGGCACTGGTCGGGGCCCCCCTTTGTAATCAGGATCCGGTCGGCGCGACTACGGTCAATCACGATGCCATCACAATGATGCTCAAACTTCTCTCGAAGGAGCAGATCGTTCTGATGCCAACCACCAACAGCGCTTATGGCACGGGTGATGAAAACAACTTTTGCACCGAAGATTCGCCGCTGCGCCCCATTTCCCAGTATGCGATCGAGAAGGTGGAAATCGAAAAGCAGCTGATGGAGTTTTCCAATGCGGTCAGCTTCCGCCTGGCAACGGTTTTCGGCATGTCGCCACGCATGCGCACCGATCTGCTGGTGAACGATTTCACCTATCGCGCGGTGCACGATCGCTTCGTAGTGCTGTTTGAAAGCCACTTCAAGCGCAATTACATACACGTGCGTGACGTATCCAGAGTATTTCAGCATGCGCTCAAGAACCATGCGGCGATGAAAGGACAGATTTACAACGTCGGATTATCTGATGCCAACGTATCCAAAAAAGAGTTGTGCGAGCACATCAAGCTGCAGGTTCCTGATTTCGTCCATATCGAGGCGCCGGTGGGTAAGGATCCGGATCAGCGCAACTACATCGTGTCCAACGCCAAGATCGAGGCGACCGGCTTCAAGCCGGAGTTTTCTCTGGACAGGGGGATCGGTGAACTGATCAAGGGATACACCATGCTGCGCAATTCGCAATACGCGAACGTCTGATTCGACCCGCCCGTACGAACATGCATGTTTCTCTCCGCAGCCGCAGGGCGACGCATCCGGTACCGGCAGTATTTCTTGATCGCGACGGAACGATCAATGTCGAAAAGGAATATCTCCATCGTATCGAGGATTGGGACTGGATTCCCGGTTCCCCCGAGGCGATTGCGGCACTCAACCGCTCCGGGTTTTTCGTCATTGTGGTGAGCAACCAGGCGGGTATTGCGCGCGAGTTTTACAGTATCGGAGATGTTGAACTGCTCCACGAATACGTATCGCAGGAACTGCAGCGCCATGGCGGGAGGATCGACGCTTTCTGCTTCTGTCCGCATCATCCCGACCATGGACAGAAGGGTTCATGTACCTGCCGCAAGCCGGGCCCCGGCATGATCCTGAACTCGGCACGGATGCTCAACATCGATCTGGCCAGATCGTGGATGGTGGGAGACAAACTGATCGACGTGGAGGCAGGTAAGGCCGCGGGTGTGACAAGCATCCTTGTACAGACCGGCTATGGAAGAACCGAGATGCCGGGTGCGGCAATGGGCCAATTGACGGTTGCGAATCTGCCGGAGGCCGCTGCGATGATCATCGCAGCCGTGCAGGGCGGAGCGAGTGTAGCTCAATGAGAAAATTCATTCTGGTTGACCAGTCGATCAAGGATGCAAGCGGGCATCACCTCGAATATGCTCTACGAGTCCTGAAGGCGGCAAAAGCAGAAGGATTTGAAACGGTCCTGGCCGTGAACAAGTCGTGCAAATCCTTCAATGCCCAGGGAATCGACGTCATCGATCGGGCGTTTTCCCATACCTTCTGGGAAAACGTGTCATGCAGAAAACTAGGCCCTGAGCGCCCGGGTTCACTGCTGCTTCGCATCCTGTCGCAGAAATGGCACGGGTGGAAGCACACGATTTCCGAGAAGAGGGCCGACATCGCCTATGAGTTCCAGTTCAGCCAGGTTGGTATGGCCTACACGCTGCTCGGAGAGGGGGCATCGGCCGTTTCATTGGCAAAGAAATACCGCATCGCTGGCAGCGGCCAGGAATTGAGTTTCGGGGCCATTGTCTGCGCCGCCCTGTATTACGGCATACACACTGCTTTCGACAGGATATCGCCGAGATTCCGGTGGTTGAGGGAATTTGTTGCGCCCGTCACTTCTGTGATTGGCAAGTCCATCCGAATTTTCTTTCAGACGTTGCGATTTTTTCTGTTTGCCGTGATATCGCCTTTTTACCTGGCCTATTTCATCCTGTCGTGGAAAAAAGTATCGCAGAAGCCTGAAAGCTTTTCCACGCTGTTCGGGCGTGAGTGTCGCCAGTTGCTGCTTCGGATCGGTGTCTGTGAAGGGGATCTTGTTTTCGTGCCGACGCTTTCGGAAATCGAACTGGCCGGCATCGGTGATTGCTCCCAAAAAAGGGAGTTCTCCGGATTGAGCTGGCACCTGCTGTTCAGACGCAATATCTTCAACGGGCGTGAGCCTTCATACCTTGGCGAAATGCCGACCATCAAGACTGAGCATCTGGCGCTGGCGGAGTTCAAACAGAATTTCAGGTTTGGTGAAGCGATCTTCTATACGGATACGATTCCATTGACCGAACAGCACAACCTGCTGGGGGTCTATCGGTTCCATACCTTGCCGATCCCTCATGATGAAAGCCTTCGAAAACTGGAGCGTACGAGTATCCCGCTGACAGTTTCCTATATCGGGGATGCACGGGACGAGAAAGGCTTTGCGTATCTGGCCCGGCTGGTCGGTGATATGCGGGCTGCCGGTTATGATGAAAACCGCCTGCGCTTTCGCTTTCAATCCAACTTCAACATTCCGTTGGGTGACGTAGGGCCACGCATGTCCAAGGCGGAACTGGCCCTGCTGCCCGACAATGGGGTGGAGTTGCTGGAAGGGCCATTCGACAGCGAAACCTATGCCGACATCGTCAACCACTCGGACATCATCCTGGTACCGTATGACGAGATGAATTACTACGCACGTAGCTCCGGAGTTTTCGCCGAGGCGCTCGTCGCGGGTGTCCCGGTGGTCTATCCGGCCAAGTCGTGGATGGGGCGTGAACTGCTGGAGGAGAACTTCCGCTACTGGCAGAGCCTGGCCAGCCGCCTGGCTATCGGTCGCTGGTTCCTGCTTAAAAATCCTCACAAGCCCGAATCCGATGCGGTGGTCGAATCCTCGATCATTGTGACCGATCCTGGTTTTTCTGCCTCACGTCAGGAAGAACCCTCCGGATCAAACGAGATTATCGTCAGCGCCACCTTGAAAAATCCGGTCATCTTCTTTCGGTTCAGGCTGCAGGGCCCGGAACCGGGGCGATATGCGAAGCTCTGCATCTTCGAAACCACCCGAAGAAAGGCATCTGATGGTCGCTACAAGGATCATAAGAAATTGTCCGGATCGGTCCTGCTCGATCTTCGTGCCACGGAAGGAACGGTGCCATTCCGTGTGAAGAAGCCAGGCAATTACTCCATCGGACTGGAACTGTGCCCGCAGGGTGGAACCGTCGAGGCTATCGGTGATCCGTGGACCTATGTCACCCGGATCGAGTACGTGCTGGCGGATTCACCCGACCCGATCCCGGAGCAAGCGGTTGGGGCCGGATACGATTCGATCGAAATGCTGGAAGCAGCCTTGACGGAGATCATCGAGCATTACGCACATTACGAGCAGTCCTGCCTGACATTTTCCGCATCCTGGGGCGCCTACCATTCGGCGCAGAAACTGGTTCGTGTTCTCGGCGGCAGCGAGGAGAGGCAATGACGAATGCCGTAGTGACTGTCTCCGATACCGTCCTCGGGTATGGCTCCTCGCAGATCCTGTCGATTACCAGAGGGCTTGCCGACCTGGTGGGTGGAGACCATCTGATCTTTCAGCCATTCGTACCACAGCGCAAGTATGTCGATCTGAGCAAAGAAGGCTATCGCGTCGAGACCATCACGTCCTTTGAGCACCCGTGGACGTGGATTGGCCGGATGCAATATCTGCGACGTGTGGCTCGCGCCATCAACGAGAGCCGCCCGGATGTCCTGATCCTGCCGAACTACAACATGATCCCGATCATCGATCTGCTGTCCTACCGGCCGAAGAAGATCATTCATGTGGCACTGGAGGATCTCGACCAGTTCGGCGAAAGCAAGGTGGCGCAAAAAATCGTTCGTAAAATCAAACAGCAAGTCGGTAAGATCGACATCTGGGTATTCCCCGAACAGAACAGGGCAATGAATGATTGCAATCAGTTGGGCATCCCCTACGACCGGATCTGCTTTCTCTACAATGTCTCGCAGGATGGAAAGCCCGCATTACCGGCAAAAGAGCGAAACGGCAAGATCATCTACGCGGGTTCGGTGGATTTTGACCGCACGGTCGCCCATTTCTTCCACGCGCCGGATGTCGCGCGCGAGGCAATCGATGTATTCGGCGGGTTCGGTGGATCTCCCGAACTAAGAGAAAACTTCATCACGGCAACCCGGGCACCAGAAAACAAAATCCGGTATTTCGGCGAAATCAGCGCCGGAGAGTTAGGCCGGCAGTTGCCGGCGTACTGCTATTCGCTGGTGTACTGGTTTCCGCAAACCTGGGCACTTCGCAATGCCGCACCGAACAAGTTTTTTCAGGCGATTGCATCCGGAGTTCCGGTCATTGCCGCTCCGCATCCCCAATGTGTTTCGCTGATCGAGCGCTATGGATGCGGAATCGCTCTGAAAGACTGGGAATACACGACTTTTCTGGAGGGCCTTGAATCGGCCTTTTCCCGGATCGGCACAGCGGAATATCAGAAGATGGTTGATGGCTGCCGGAAAGCCTTTGCGGAAGAACTGAACTGGGAGACCCAGTTCAGCAAGCTCACGACCTTGTTTCAGGGAAACGGCAAATGACAAAAATCGTTGTTACCGGTGCCACCGGCTTTCTCGGGCGCCACCTGATGCCCCTGTTGGAATCCGCTTATGGCCGCCAGCATGTGATCGGTCTTTCATCAAGTGATTTCGACCTGTTGCAGCAGGATCGGATCGAGCAAATGTTCGCAGCTCACCGACCGGAGATATTGATCCATCTGGCGGCGTATTCGGGGGGCATAGGCGCGAATCGCACGTTTCCGGCGGACTTTTTTTACCGGAACGCATTGTTTGTCACGCTGATGTTCGAGGCCGCCGCAAGGCATGGCGTGAAGAAAATGATCTATCCGATGGGGGGGTGTAGCTATCCCGCCACCGCTCCATCGCCCATCTCGGAAGACCAGATGTGGAATGGTTACCCGCAGCCGGAGAGCGCAGGCTATTCGGTGGCCAAGAAGATGGGCATCGTCACCTCCAGCGCCTATCGTCAGCAATACGGCTTGAATTCTGTCGTGCTGATCCCCGGAAACATGTATGGGGAATATGACAATTTCCGCAACAACGAATCCCATGTCGTGCCCGCGATGATTCGCCGCTACTACGAAACCAAGCAGCGTGGAGAGAAGGAAATCCTCATGTGGGGTGATGGGACCCCGGTGCGCGATTTCGTCTATGCGGGAGACGTGGCCCGGACGATTCCCTGGTTCATTGAAAATTACGACAGCAGTGAGCCGGTGAACATTTCTTCCGGCACCGAAACCAGTATCCGGACCCTGGCCGAAACCATCCGGCGGCAGATGGCGTGGGACGGCGAAATCAGGTGGGATACCACCAAGCCGAATGGACAGATGGTCAAGATTTTCAGTGTCGAGCGCCTGGCCAGTCTCGGGCTGGGCTGCAACACGCCGCTGGAAGAGGGGCTGGGGAAGACGATCCGATGGCTGGAACAGAATTACCCCGCCGGATCGGACCGGATACGTTTATAGCCCCCGAACCCGGAAGCGGACACCATGATCATTCTCATTGGCGGTGGCGGATTTGTCGGCAGCGGATTTGCCCGATACCTTGCTTCCAGGGATATTCCTTTCGTTTCGGTCGATCGGGCCAATTACGATGCTTGCATCGGAATGGAATGCGATGTGCTCATCAACGCCAACGGGAATTCGAAAAAATTCCTCGCCAGGGATGACCCGAAGTCGGAATTTCAGGCCAGCGTTGCCAGTGTCCGCAACAGCCTGGCCGATTTCAAATTCAGGAAATATGTCTTCCTCTCGACCAGCGATGTGTATCCGGATTGCTCCGATCCCACACTGACCAGCGAGGCACAGCCGCTGCCGGTTGCCGGGCAAAGCCCGTATGGCTTTCACAAGCACCTTGCGGAACTCTGTGTGCGTCATGCCGCCCGGGAGTGGCTGATCATCCGGCAAGGCGGTTTCGTCGGCCAGGGCATGAAAAAGAATGCCATCTTCGACGTGTTGCACGGAGACAGACTCTGGGTGCACCCCGACAGCCGGTTCCAGTTCATCGACACAGAAGATTCCGCACGCCTGATCATGGGGTTGGTCGAGGGCGGTATTACCAATGAGGTGTTCAATCTCTCGGGTATGGGAACGATCCCGGTACGCGAGATCATGCGGCTTGCCGGCCGCTCCGTTCCGGTCGTGCCGGATGCCGCTGTAGTGCATTGCGAGGTGATGCTGGAAAGGATTTCGCGTTATTGCTCAATACCGGGCACGGTTGAGACGGTGAGGGCATTTCTTTCCGTAGAACGGGATCGGGTGTCTGCGCCACCGGGGTCCGCAGCACTGGTGAAAAAACAAGGGGGATTCGATGAGTGAACTTTATACGCTAATGAAAGAGTACGTTCAAAAGGGAAGCACAGTCCTCGACATAGGTGCGAACGTGGGAAATGTAGCGTGTGCGTTCGCTGCCCTTGGAGCCGATGTATACGCTTTTGAACCTCAGCCGAACATATATGCCACGCTTAAGCGGGATGTCCCAGGCAATGTTCAGGTAGAAAATCTTGCGGTTGGCGCCGCCAATGATGAAATCAGCTTTTACCTCGATATGCGCGACGGCATGCAGGGTGTCGCCTCATCAATGATGGTGTTGGATGACCTGAAGCAAGCAAACAAGATAAAAGAAATTCGTGTGCGTTGTGTACGCCTTGACGACTATGTACTCGCACATGGATTACGGCCAGATTTCATCAAAATTGATGTGGAAGGGTGTGAGCCGGATGTATTTGAAGGTGGTATTGAAACTATTCGTTCTTTCCGGCCGGTAATGTTTTTTGAATTTTGGGAATGCCACCTGCCTAGATACGAACGCTGGTTTGAAATCCTTTCCGAACTGTATACCCTGATCCGAATCCCCGGCCGACAAGAGGTTCGTGAGTTCTATAGGCTCAATCAGAATCCAAATGGCAACATTGATATTCTTTGTGTTCCAAAGATTTCTTGATCAATTCTTCCATGGGCCAATGAAGCTTGTCTGAATTCGGCATTTGTGTTCCTTGGGACTTTTTGCCCGATGGGCAAGCTTATCCAATCTGGGTAGAAGTCTATAGCGCCTACGACCAATAACACCGTTATGGCCGAGGTCCGCGGCATTGGTGGGAAGATTGATGACACAGATTGAATGCTGGCAGTTTTAAGACAAGGATTTAATGGATATGGGAATGGGGCAAAGACTGATCATTTACGGCGCAGCACGGTCCGGCACTACGCTGCTTCATACCTTTGTCAATCATTGCGAAGATTGTTTCATTCTTTCGGAATCCAACGTCTATCAGCAATATTCGATACCAGGATTCAAAAGGTCATTTCAAGCTACTTCGGCAAAATGGAATCGTACCCCCGACAAAGGGCGCTACATACCGAACATCGTTTCGGATGATGCAACCGGAAAGGAGGTGCTGGATGCCTTGAACGAGCACTTCCGGATCGTTGGTGAAAAGGCCGCATGCGGACCCAAGAAAGCGATCCAGGATCGTTTCATAGAAGAAATCAGCCGCCACGCCTTTGATGCCACGTTTATCCTGACCCTGAGGGAACCGGCAAGCAATCTGGTTTCCATGCGCAAGATGTTTCCGCATGAGACAGATATCGAGATTTATCGTGCCTGGGCGACCTCTCTCCTGAACGTGCTGTTGATCGCGTTCACCTTCAGAAAGACATACGTCGTTCTGCACTCATGCCTCTCCGGTGATCTCTTGAATCTTCTCGGTGAGCGGTTGGGAATATCGTCGAGAGTCTTGTCGGACGAAGCCGTGGGGAATATCCATATCAATACTCCGATGCCCCTGCTGCGACATGCGCAGGCCGGAATGAGAGGAGAAATTTCCGAAGCGAAGCATCAGGAACTGCCAGAAGATATCGCGGTGCTGCCCCCTATCCTCCGGGACAATCTGGAACTCTTCCATGAGGCCCAAAGCCTGTTTGCCGATATCAGCGGCAGCTACGACGACAGGAATTTCCGCCTTCGCTATGAGCAAAACCTGTTCGAATTCAAGAAGGATTTCATTGACCGGGCACAGGCATTGCTCGCACGGGTGGATGGTATGCGTTTCCTGGATTCCTGTCTGGAACATTCGGCATATGAAACCGAGATGCTCAGCCACGAGATCAGCTGGCGCTTCGAGCTGAACGATTTTTCTCCAAGCACCCTGGAACTGATACGTATCCTGATCGAACGCTTTCCGGAGAATGGCCAGGCCTTCTATTTTCTTGCCGTTTACCAGCACACCAAAAGGACGTATCCGGTGGGCGAAATTCTCGCGAACTACAGCAAGGCATCAGGATTTGGTGCCGATCCGTTCTGGATAAGCTACAACCGGGCCTGCTTGTTTTTCGAGCACAACATGCTGGACGAGGCCCGGGCTGATATACAGATTGTTCGTGAACTGGCACCACGATCTCCGGAATGCGCATATCTGCTGGAGCAGGCGAGGCTTCGCGATCTCTCCCTCTGATGAAACCGGTTCTTCGATGAAGTTTTCTGATGTCGCCCTACAAACAGCAGTTCCCGGACCGCGCGCTTGTGGAGCGTCCCGCGTATTGCAGGCCGTTCTCGTCGTTATGGCGTTGTGCTGCACCCTGCCGGCACATGCCGACACGGTACAAAACCCGGTACAGGCAGGATCGGTTCCAAGACGCGATGGCGCAAACGTCATGGCTTTCGGTGCGGCCGGAAATGGGGTGGCCGACGATACGGCGGCAATTGTCCGCGCGATTGCGGCGGTAAGCGCGCAGGGCGGGGAGGTTTACTTCCCGGCGGGTACCTACAGGGTCACCGCTCCGATCGTGATCGGCAACGGTTCCGACTCGGCGCAGTCGACGATCGGGCACAAGGTGTCGCTACGCGGGGCAGGGTATGGTACAGGGACAGAGGTCAGCAATGTCTCGACGCAGGGCGTGACGCAGATCGTATATGGTGGCCCTCCGGGAAAGACAATGGCCGTCGTCGAATTTGCCGGGCCGCTGCATTCGGTTGCGATGTCGGACATGCTGATCGATGGCAACGGGCTGGCGGGCATCGGCATTGACATTATCCATGTGACGCAAGGAACCTTCAGCCGGGTTGCGGTCAGGAGCATCACCAGCATTGGATGGAATCTGACGACGCGCTCCGGCTTTCCCGCTGGCGTCGCGTATGGCAATGCCAGCAACCGGTTCTATGACTGTTACAGTTTTTCCCCCGCGAATTTTTCCGCTTCGGGGCTGGCGCTGACCTCGGGAGTTTCACCTTCGGTTTCCCTGGCCGGAAACCCGGACAGCGCACAAAATCTTTTCTTTGGTGGTTCGTTCATCTACGGTGGCGACAAGGGTTCGTATGGCGCCTGGCTTCATGGTGCGGACAATAACCAGTTCATAGGCACGTTCTTTTACCCCAGAGGGGGAAATGCGGGTGGCGGCTACGATGTGTTCTTCGAGCAATGGCCCGGGTCGGATGATTTTCCCAAGGAAAACGTTTTCACCAATATCGCCATGACACGTGGCGTAGGCGCGAGTCGTGGCGCTGGCCCTACCGGAGGCAATTTTTTCTGGCCATTCCAGACCGGCGATGGGGCGATGGTGCCGGCGCTCGGCAGCGCCCAGACGATGACCTTCAATGGCCAGACTTACATCAATGGCGTGAGGGCCTGGCGTGGCCGTCAGATCGCATCGGCCTCGAACTCAAGGCCGCAATCGACCAGCAGCAATCAATTTGTCGATGTTCCGGGCCTTGTGGCAATGCTGGCAACAAAAAGAAGTTCACAACTCAAGATTGAATTTTCCGGCGCGGCCGCAAAATCCACCAGCGGGCAGGGTTTCTTCCAGATCGTTGTCGACGGCATCCGCTATGGCGATACAACATCCATCGTGCCGTCTTCGGGTGGTTACAGTACGGCTTCATCCATCAGGCTGCTCCCCGTCGAGGAGGGAATGCACACGGTCAAGATCCAGTTCAGGTCCGATACGCCGGCCGCCGTTACCCTCAACAACGGTGTGCTGATCGTGGAAGAGTTGTACTAGGACGTAAACACAAGGCCGATAGGCGATCTTTTTCGATCCCGGTTTTCATGTCGGTACTTCAGGACCGGGCATTGAGCAGACAACGAACGAAAGTATCAGGAGCATTCCAGTGATCATTTCCAGAACGCCGTTCCGTATTTCCTTTTTTGGCGGGGGTACCGATTATCCGCCCTGGTACAAGGAACACGGCGGTGCGGTTTTGTCGACTTCCTTCGACAAATATTGCTATATCACCTGTCGTCCCTTGCCTCCGTTTTTCGATCATAAATACCGGATCGCCTATTCGAAGGTGGAAAATGTCAGGGACATTGCCGAAATCGAACATCCTGCCGTGCGTGCGATTCTCGCCGAAATGAATTTCGATTGCGGCCTGGAGGTGCATTGCGATTCCGATCTGCCCGCGAGATCAGGCCTCGGAACCAGTTCATCGTTTGTCGTCGGCATGTTGCACTCGCTGACCGCGCTTCGCGGCAAACGTGTAACGCAGGACTGGCTGGCCAGGGAGGCGATCCGTGTCGAGCAGGTGGTGATGAGGGAGAATGTCGGCTCCCAGGATCAGACGGCGGCGGCACATGGGGGCCTCAACCTGATCCGCTTCATGAAAGACGGCAGCATCAAGGTCGAGCCGATCGTTGTCCCCGACGAACGGAAGCGCAACCTGAACGACCATTTGATGCTCTTCTTCACCGGGTTCTCCCGTATCTCTTCCGACATCGCCAAAACCCATGTGGCGAACCTGAATGACAACAGCGCCAGCCTGCACCGCATGCGGGCGATGGTGGACGAAGCCATCGAGATCCTTTGTGACGGCAGGGATATCCGTGCGTTTGGCGAGCTGTTGCATGCGGGCTGGATGGAAAAACGGGCACTGTCGGACAAGGTATCCAATGACAGCATCGATGCCCTGTACCAGAAGGCAAGGCAGGCCGGTGCGCTCGGCGGGAAATTGCTGGGCGCCGGCGGCGGGGGATTCTTGCTGCTATTCGCCGCGCCAGAAAGACACGCGGCGATACGCGAAGTACTGCGCGACCTGATCCTGGTGCCCTTCAGCTTTGAAACCTCGGGAAGCCAGGTCATTTACTATCAGCCCTGAAACATGAGCCGCAATTCCTACGATTTCGTGATCCTCGGCGCCGGGGTGGTCGGTATGACCATCGCGCAGGAAATCAAGAAACGGTTCCCCGGCCAGTCCGTCCTCGTGATTGAAAAGGAAAGCGCGCCGGGGAAACATTCCAGTGGCAGGAACAGCGGTGTATTGCACAGTGGAATCTACTATCCGCCGAACACGCTCAAGGCCCGATTGTGCAATCAGGGCGCCGCGGAGATGGCCCGCTATTGCCGGGACAGGAAACTCCCTTTGTCCAATCTCGGCAAGATTCTTGTGACGACTCGCAGCGAAGATACCACCCAGTTCGAAACGCTGGTGCAGCGCGCTGCCGTCAATGGTATCGAAGTCTCACGGCTGGACGAAAAACAGTTGAAGGCAATGGAGCCGGAAGCACGCAGCGCCACCGGCGAGGCGCTCTTTGTCCCGCAAACGTCGGTGGTCGACCCATTGGCCGTGTTGAGCAGCATTGTGGCGGATGCGTTGGATGCCGGCGTGGAAATACGCTATGGCCATTCCATCGGGGAGGTGGATGTCGCCCGAAAAGAGTTGAGAGGGCCAGGCTTTACCGTCAAATTCGGCCATGTGGTGAATGCCGCTGGGCTGCACGCCGACAAGGTTGCCCATTCGTTCGGTGTGGGGAAATGCTACACGTTGCTGCCATTCAAGGGCATTTACTGGAAACTCCGCCAGGATTCGGACATCAAGGTGCGCCATCTGGTTTATCCGGTTCCGGATCTGCGCGTGCCTTTCCTTGGTGTTCACACCACCACGAGCATTTCCGGGGACACATATCTGGGCCCCACGGCAGTACCTGCATTCGGGCGTGAGAACTACGCCGGGCTGCAGGATGTGACGGCAGCGGAGTTGATGCGTATTGGTGGCCTTCTGACGCAACAGTTCCTCTATGGCCGGGATGGTTTCCGGCGTCTGGCCTGGCAGGAAGGCCGGCGATATTTCAAGCCCTGGTTTGCGCAGGCGGCCCGGGCGATCCTGCCCCGGCTGCGCCCCGCTGATCTGATTCCGACAGGCAAGGTCGGTATTCGCGCGCAAATGCTTGATCGGGTTTCAGGGCGGCTCGTCAATGATTTTCTGGTGGAAAGTGGCGAGGCTTCGACCCATGTGCTCAATGCCATATCGCCGGCGTTCACCAGTTCTTTTCCATTTGCCCGGTTCATTGTCGATACATATCTGTCATGATGAAAGCCGGGAGGAAAATCAAGATTCTCGAAACCGTTGATGTCGATGGGGTGACGTACATTGCCCCGCTTGCTCCTGAAGCCGGCCTGGTGAGACCTTCTGGTATGCTCGGCCGCTATCCATCCCATGCAACCTCGCCAGGTTGCATGGCTGTAATTCACATGGCATCGATCGATGAATGATAAAGCCCTCTTCCCGGCATTCTGTGCCTGCCTGTTTCTTCTTTCTGGCTGCTCCAACTACTCACCCTGGTTTGCTTCCTCGGGTCCAAGTTCGGCACAGGTGGTGGAGCAGCGGGAGGCAAAATCTGCAATTCCGGTCATAGACGTAACGGATGAGGTAGCTCGCCAGGTTCTTGCGGCGCAGAAATTCAGCGCGTTCGGGGACGTTTTGTCCACGAAGGCGGCGCCTGGCTATGTGGTCGGCGCCGGCGATGTACTGGAAGTGTCGGTGTGGGAGGCGCCGCCGGCGGCGTTGTTCGGTACTGTAGTCTTCGATCCGAGGCTGGGCCCCGCGACAACACATGTGACCGCTCTTCCTGAGCAGATGGTGGCGGCGGATGGAACCATCAATATTCCATTTGTCGGGGCGGTGTCAGTAGCGGGCAAATCTCCCCAGCAGGTTGAAGCCGAAATCGTCCGGAGGCTCACCGGCAAGGCCAACCAGCCCCAGGTGCTGATACGCGTGACACGCAATGCCACGGCGAATGTCACGGTGATCGGTGAGGTTGGTCAGAGCCTGCGTATGCCGTTATCCGCGAGGGGCGAGCGTCTGCTCGATGCCATCGCTGCAGCAGGTGGCGTGCGTCAGCCGGTGGTGAAGATGACGATCCAGCTCTCACGGGGCGGGCAGGTGCTGAGCATGCCACTGGATGCGGTAATCCGGGATCCAAAGCAAAATGTCATCCTGGCGCCGGGAGATGTGGTGACGGCTCTGTTCCAGCCTCTGAGCTTTACGGTGCTGGGGGCCACGGGCCGCAATGAGGAAATCAACTATGAGGCTCAGGGCATCACCCTGGCGCAGGCCCTCGGACGCATCGGCGGGCTTCAGGATGCACGGGCGGATTCACAAGGGGTCTTCATCTTCCGCTTCGAGGACCCGTCGGCACTCGGCGGAGAGGCAAAATCTCTGCCGCACACGCCGGAAGGCAAGGTACCGGTGGTGTATCGGGTCGACATGAAGGATCCCCGTACTTTCCTTATTGCGCAAAACTTCCCGGTGCGTGACAAGGACGTGCTCTATGTTGCCAATGCACCTTCGGCCGAATTGCAGAAGTTCCTGAGCATCCTGACGTCGTCGATCTATTCGGCGGCGAGCCTTGTCAAACTCAGGCCGTAAATCGGGGTTTCAGTGCGACCATTGGTGCCGCCATGGTGGGTGATTGCCAAACGCGTGTGAAATGCTGATCGATGTCACGCGCCCTCTTGGCCGGGTGATGGAGGGATGGCTGCCGACGGGTGTCGATCGCGTCAGCCTCGAATACGTTCGCCATTTTGGTACGCAGGCACTTGCACTGGTTCGCTATGGCGGGCGCTGGTGCATATTGACCGAGAGCGATTCACGACGCATTTTCAGCGAACTGATTGATCCCGGCCCCGGTTTTCGCTGGACTATTCGCCGCTCTGTGGCCAGGGCCTATGTCGGCCTGGGCGGAAGGGTGTTGCCGGGGCAGATGCTGTTCAATACAGGCCATTTCGGACTTGATTCGCCGGACTATGCGGGCGACCTGCGACGCCGGGGGTTGAGGCCGGTCTTCTTTCTGCACGATGTGATTCCGATCACGCACCCGGAATATTGCCGTCCCGGGGAGGCCGAAAGGCACTGGCAGCGGATCGAAACGATGGTCACATCTGGATGGTTGATCATCGTCAATTCATCGGATACCCGCGCTGCCCTTGAAGTTTGCGCCAATGCACGAGGCTGGGACTTGCCCCGCTGCGTCGTGGCTCCACTGGCCGCGGGATCCCTGCCATCCGCTGCGGAACGGCCTCCTCTTGCGCATCCCTATTTCGTTGTTCTTGGCACCATAGAGCCGCGAAAGAATCATCTCCTGCTTCTGCATGTGTGGCGAAGACTCGCAGCCAATCTTGGCGAGAAGGCACCACGCCTCGTGATCATCGGTCAGCGAGGATGGGAGTGCGAGCAGGTGGTCGATCTGCTTGATCGCTGTGAGGCTTTGCGTGGCATTGTGAGTGAGGAATCGCGTTGCAGCGATACGGCACTGGCAACATTGTTGCGCCACGCACGCGCGCTTCTGTTCCCGTCGTTCGCCGAGGGCTTTGGCATCCCGCTGGTCGAAGCACTTGCACTCGGCCTTCCGGTCATCGCCAGCGACCTACCGATCTTTCACGAGATCGCAGGAGACATTCCTGAGTATCTCGATCCGCTGGATGGCCCCGGATGGGAGCGCACGATCATGGACTACACGCAGGAATCGAGCCCTTCCCGAATCGCGCAAAAAGAAAGAATGGCCGGATACCGGGCTTTGGGTTGGGAGCATCACTTCACTGTTGTCGACGAGGCACTGGCAAGTCTAGAAATGACCGATGTCCATGATTGAGGATTTCAACAAGGGGATTTTCTTCCGCTTCATGGCGCGAATGGCAACCTTCACATGGTTGATTTTCCTCGCCGGAGTTGACCAGTGATCTGGCATATCCTTTTGAATCGAACCCGGACCCGGCAAGCCTTCACCCTGTGAAAACCCGTATTTTCGATTCCATCAGAGACGTACCCAGAGACCAATGGAACGGGCTCCTCAAGGGCAGATCTGTCAGCTACGTGCATGAATTCTGGGAAGTCATCGAGAACTCCGCCCTTAACGACTTTGCGTATCGCTATGTGCTGTTCTACGACGATGCTGACAATCCCGTCGCGCTGGCGAGCTTCTATACGGTCACGACAGATATCGCGATATTCGCCCAGAGATCACTCAGATTGATCCTGAATTGTATCCGGCGGCTGTTTCCCGACTTCCTGAAAGTCCGGATGCTCGAATGCGGCACTCCCATCACCGTCAATAGTCCCCCGCTGATTTCCCGGGATCCTCTTCCTGGCCCCGAACTCGTGCGCGAACTCGGGAAGGTGCTTACCGATATTGCAAGATCGGAGGGCCATTTCATGATCGTGGTCCGGGATTTCGAACCCAATGCAGATGCGCTGCGAGTGAATCTGGAGGCACTTGGCTACCATTGGGTCGATAGTCTGCCAAATACCTACCTGCAAATTCTGTGGAATTCTCCTGAAGCATATCGGGCTTCGCTCAAGAGCTATTACCGCAGCAAGCTGCAAAGGCACTTGCGCAAGAACGAGGAGCAGGGGATTCGGCACGAGCTGGTCGATGATTTCTCCGCTCTTGCCGATGTGCTTTGCTCGCAATGGATGGTTGTCCATCACAGTGCTGTTGAATTTCAACGCGAGATCCTTACACCAACGTTCTATGAGGAGTTTTCCATCCGGCTCGGAGATCGGACCAAGGCGTTATTGCTTTATCGAGGGCAAAAACTCGTGGGGCATGCGCTCCTGCTGGTGGACGGGGATCTGCTGCGATGGCTGTATTTCGGTCGCCGCGACCCGGTGAATGACAGCCTTTATATTTACGTTGCAAACGCAGTCATCGAAACGGCGATCGCGCTGGGCGCCAAGCGCCTCGAAATGGGGCTTACGACCTACTCGATCAAGCAGGATCTCGGTGGGCAGATGACACCGATTCGGCTCGCCCTGCGTTCCCCCTACCGCATCGTCAATCCGTTCATTGGCCTGGGGTACCCGCTGATCAACCATACGCCCCTTGTACGCAACAAAAATGTATTCAAGAAGCCGGGGCTGGATTCACCATGATTGATTGCAAGCGAACCGATATCGTGACCGGGCCTCCGAAGCCTTGCGCACTGGTGACCGGGGCGAGCGGATTCATTGGTGGCCACCTGGCCGAAGCACTTGTCTATCGCGGCTGGAGGGTCAAGGTGCTGGTCCGGGATGCCGGGAGACTGTTGCCGACACTTCGTGACCGCTGCGCTGTTGTCGTCGGCAACCTGATCGCGAGCGACACATTGGCCGGTGCGGTCAGGGATGTCGACATCATCTTCCACTGCGCGGCAAACGTGAATACCTGGGATGTGTGGGATGCCTACCATTCCGTCAACGTCACGGGTGTCCAAAACCTTCTGGAGGCTGTTGGTCGGTACAACCCGGGCCTTTCACGTTTCATGCATCTCTCCACGGTGGATGTGTATGGCTTTCCGAAGGAACCCTGCGATGAAAGCTGCGAGACACCACGCAGTGGATTTGGTTACGGAGACAGCAAACTGTTGGGTGAGGCGGTGGTGAGGAAATTCGCACAGTCATACGGCATCCCTTACACCATCGTGCGTCCGACGAATGTGATCGGGTCGGGAAGCCAGTTCATTGTGCGGATAGGCGCAGCGTATGAGTCAGGGATGATGCTGACCATTGATGGGGGCCGCATCAATGCAGGAATGCTGTATGTCGGAAACCTTGTCGATCATCTCGTCTGGGCGGCACAGGCGGATATGGCGCGTGACCGTTGCTACAACGTTCGTGACCCGTATGAGGTGACGTGGGCGGATTTCCTTGCGGTGTTTCGCAATGGGGCCGGCTGTGGAGGGCGGACCGTCGATCTTCCCTTCGGGATTGCGGAGACCGTTGCTACGGGTCTCGAGACCTTTCATCGGCTGTTTCTGCCGCGGCGCGAGCCACGGCTCCATCGGCTGATCGTTCGAACATTCGGTCGTACCTGCGGGCATTCGGCGGCAAGGATTCATGCCGACCGGGGAGCGGCTCCTGTCGTCGGCTTTGACGAGGCCATGAAACAGTCGCTGCAATGGTACAGGGAGGTGCGGGCTTGCAAATAAGGTACCGAAGGGTTGGTCGGCAGCGAACCATCGGGGGAACGCGGCGCAGATGACATCCAAACCGCATTTCCTCTTTCTTCAGGGCATGCCGTGTTCTTTCTTCAGCCGGATTGCAAAGGGGCTGGAGGCTCTCGGCTGCCGGGCAACAGGCGTGAACTTCTGTATCGGGGATGCAATTTTCTGGCGGGGGCCGAATACGGTGAACTTTCGTGGCCGATTGTCGGAGTGGCCAGAGTATCTTGAGGATTTTATTGTCCACAACCAGGTGACGGATCTGGTTCTGCTTGGTGAACAGCGCAGCTACCACCGACCAGCAGTCGGGATCGCCCAGGCGCACGGGTTGCGCGTGACGGTGACGGATTTCGGCTATCTCCGTCCGGACTGGATCACGTTAGAGCGCGACGGAATGACGGGTAACTCGCAATTCCCGCGCGATCCGCAGCAGATCCGCACGCTGGCTGCAAGCCTGCCGGAGCCGGACTGGTCGCGGCAGTTCCATGACAGCTCGTGGCGAATGGCGATCGCCGATTTCTCGTATAACCTGGGCAACCTGCTGTTGTGGTTCACGTTTCCTCATTACCGGCGCAGCGACAAGCGACCTCCTACGATCTTCTATACCCTGTCCAGCGCGAAACGGCTGCTGACCGTCAGGATGGGCAAACGGGGAATGGAGAGGAAGATCGGTTCACTGGTGGATTCGGGCTGCGCCTATTTTGTTTTTCCACTCCAGCTGGAGCATGACTTCCAGATCGTCGCCTATTCCCCATTTTGTGATCTGGCCGAGGCCGTCCGGCTCGTGATCGGATCGTTCGCGGCACATGCCGATCAGAATGCGCGGTTGGTGATCAAGGTGCATCCGTGGGATCCGGGCCTCAGGGATTGGAGGGAGGTAGTTTCTCGAATCGGGGCTGAATTCGGGATCGAAGGCCGCATTGATCTATTCGACGGAGGCAACCTCGACGATCTGATCCGCCACTCCAGGGGCATGGTCACGGTGAACAGCACGTCGGGCGTCCGGGCACTACAAATGGGCAGTCGTGTGATGACTCTTGGTCAGGCGGTATATAACGTTCAGGGGATCACCTATCCAGGAACTCTGGATACATTCTGGACCGATGGCTGGCAGCCGGATGCCGGGATGGTCCATGCCTTCTTTCGTGCCATGGCTGGGACGATCCAGATACGGGGAGTCTTCTTCGCCGAACCCGGGTTGAGCACGGTCGTGCAAGAGTCGGTTAGCCGGCTCTACAGTGGAACCGTGGGGATGCCTTCTGCTTCTCTTGTTCCGATGCGGCGCGGCGCCTGATCCAAAGCCATGACATCAGTGATGTCACCGCCCTAGGCTGAGGAGCGGGAAGCTCATGCCTCTCCGATATTCTGTACCCAGCCGATGGCTTCGGTAAGACACAACCCCAAGGATTGCAGTCGCATTGGCGGGTCGATGCGCTTGAGCAGTGCCTGGGTATTTTCCATGTCCCCGGCATCATAAAATTCCGTAAGTCGCAGGATCAAGCCGAGACCATCTTCCTGACCAAGAAGGGCGTTGCGTACCTCGGGTGCTGTCGATATCTGCTCCAGAATCGACTCCAGGGAAGCTCCCAGAACTATGGGTACCAGGGACATGATCCCGGTCAGAAAAGCCAGCTCGCGCATTTCCTTTCGGGTCGGATACATCCGTCCTGCCACCAGTTCCATGAAGTAGCCCTTGAGGGCCGCCAATTGCATCAGCGGATTGGGATGGGCATGGAGCGCATTGTTCTGGCTGAACAGCAGCAGCTGCATCCAGCGCAGTAACTGCCGACGACCGAGCAGGGTGATTGCATGGTGGATGGAAGTTACGTGCACCGTTGCGCCGATGCCGACAGAGTTGGTCAGGCGCAGAAGGTTCACCGAAAGGGCAGGTTCACGTTTGAAGGCGGCCTCGATGAGGCTGGTATCGGCATCGCTGGTCAACAGATTGATGAGATTGATGATCTGATGGGTCGCCGTACCGAGCTTGCGGCCCTCGACAATGGTGGGGCGGGCAAAATAGTAGCCTTGGAAATAGTCGAAACCCGCATGTGCACAGTGTTGCATCTGTTCGAAAGACTCGACCCGGCTGGCAATGAGCCGAATGGCATGTGATTTCAGCCGTTGTCCGACGATGGCGAGGATATCGCTGCCATTGTTGTCGGGCTGGTTCGCATCCACCTTGGCATAGGCCGCATATTCGAATACGGGGGGGAGGGGATCGGGCAGGGTGGTGATTCCGGAGATACAGATCTGATAGCCCAGTTCCCGCAAAATGCGGCACCGTTCTTCGAGATCTTTGTTCGTGATGTGATCCAGATCGATCTCCAGCACCACGGTTTCCCGGGGCAGCAATTCGATCGCATCGTCGGCGAGAAAGTGTTCGTCGGTATTGATGAATGCCCGTTGATTCCCCAGGGCGCTGGCCAGGCCAAGTTCCGCGAAAGCTTTGCACACGACATCGGCGGTTGCGGAGGTATTGGAGGTGAAGTTTGCCTGATCTACCCGGCTGTCGCGGAACAGCAGTTCATAGCCGATCAGGGTGTGATCTTTGTCGAGAATCGGCTGCCGGCCAATGAAGACATCGGGCGGTGCCGGCTGATCTGTGGTGGTTTCCGTTGTTGTCATGCCTGGCGGATCAGCTGCGGATATTGGCTTGCGGGGAGAATGTGGCCAGATCCACGCGAGGGGCCGGTTTCCAGCCCTTTTTCCGGTGCTCTGCCACCACATTGGTAAAAATGCCGCCACGTACGTAGAAACGGGCGGTGAGCCGCATGAAGCGGGGCTTCAGGGCCTTGGCGAGATCGTCGAGGATGCGGTTGGTCACGTCTTCGTGGAAATGCCCTTCGTTACGGAAACTCCAGACATACAGCTTCAGCGCCTTGAGTTCGACGCAGAGTTTGTCGGCGATGTAATCCAGCGTCAACACGGCGAAGTCCGGCTGTCCGGTCTTGGGGCACAGGCAGGTGAACTCCGGAATTTCCATGTGGATATGGTAGTCCCGATGAGGTGCCGGATTGGGAAAGGTTTCCAGGGTCTTGGCGGGTTTTGTGGACATGACGATGGGAAGCAAAGGGTAGGTTCGGGTGCGATTATAATGCGCCGCTGCCCCGGGCTTTGCCCGCCAACCGTGATCCGAAGCTTCCTCCTGTGCACCTGACCAAAATGAAACTTGCCGGGTTCAAGTCCTTTGTGGACCCGACAACAGTGGTATTCCCCGGCAATCTGGCCGGTGTCGTCGGCCCCAATGGCTGCGGCAAATCCAACATCATCGATGCGGTGCGCTGGGTGCTGGGTGAATCAAAGGCATCCGAGTTGCGTGGCGAGTCGATCCAGGATGTGATCTTCAAGGGTTCCGGAACCCGCAAGGAAGTGAGCCGTGCCAGCGTCGAGTTGTTCTTCGACAACAGCCTGGGCAAGGCGGCCGGGCAATGGAGTCAATACGGCGAAATCACCGTGAAGCGGATTCTCGACCGGGAAGGCAATTCCAGCTACTACATCAATAACCTTCACGTCCGCCGCCGCGATGTGATCGATCTCTTTCTCGGTACCGGACTGGGGCCCCGCGCCTACGCCATCATCGGCCAGGGCATGATTTCCCGTATCGTCGAAGCCAGGCCCGACGATCTGCGCGGCTTTCTCGAAGAAGCCGCGGGGGTCACCAAATACAAGGAACGGCGCAAGGAAACCAGGAACCGCCTGGAAGATGCCCGCGAGAATCTTTCCCGGGTGGAGGACATCCGGAATGAACTCGATGGCCAGATCGCCCGCCTCGAAACCCAGGCCGAAGTCGCCCGCCAGTACAGGGATCTGCATACCGAACTGACGCGCAAGCAGCAACTGTTGTGGCTGAAAAAACGCAACGATGCCCAGGGCGAGTCGCGGCGGCTGGCCACCGCGGTTGATGAAGCCGGAAATCGCCTCGAGGCTGAAACCGCCCAGTTGCGGGAAGTCGAGGTCCGTGTCGAACACGCCCGCGAAGCCCACTTCGCCGCATCGGATGCGCTGCATGCGACCCAGGCCGAAATGTATGCCGCCAATGCGGAAGTCACCCGGCTGGAATCCGAGATCGGCCGCATGCGCGATACCACGGTTCGCCTGCAGAATCGCCTGGATCAGCTCGCGCTGGAGGATGCCCACTGGCGCACCCAGAGCACCCAGCTGACTGCCGACGACCAGCGTTGGCGCTCCTTGCTGGACAATGCCGGCGAACGCATGGCCGCCGCAGCCGCACGCCATGAAGAGGCTGCCGCCCGCCTGCCCCAGGCCGAGGAGTCCGTTCAGGCCGCTGGCAGCGAGGTTTCGCAGGTCCGCCAGCAATTGGCCGAAGCGGAGCAGGGTGCGCGTCTGGCCGAGGCGGACAAGGGCCATGCCCGTCGTGCCCTGGAAAACCTGGTCCAGCGCCGCACACGGCTGGAACAGGAAAAGGCTGCCCTCGACACGCCCGATCCGATTCAGGTTGCAGCAGCCGAGGAAGCAGAAGCGCAGGCCGGAGATGCGGCCTTGCAGGCCCAGCAACAGCTTGCCGAGTTGCAGGATCGCGTACCCGAACTGGAAGCCTCGCTGCGTCAGGCCCGTGAACGCCTCCAGTCCGCACATCGGGAGTTGACCGCTGCCGCCGCACGTCGCGATGCCCTGCAGCAGTTGCAAAAGCGTGTCCAGCAAAGTGGCGAGATCGGCGAATGGCTGCGCCAGCATGGTCTGGCCGAGGCACGGCCGCTCTGGAAGGCGATCCAGGTCGATCCCGGCTGGGAAACCGCTGTCGAATCCGTGTTGCGCGAACGCCTCTCGGCGGTCGCCGCCAATGGCGCCATCGCCACTGCAGCTCTTGCCGAACCACCGCCGACAATTTTCGCCCTGGCCCTCGCCGAGGGCACCTCATCCCGGATCGTTGAAGCCCACAGCCTGCGCGGCAAGGTTCGCTGCGATGACCCCCGCTGGGCGCCGGTGCTGGACGAATGGCTGGGTTCGGTGCGCTGTGCTGACTCCCTCGATACCGCACTCCCCGCACCGGGTGAGGCCTGTGTGGATCGTGCCGGTCATCTGCGTACCGCCTGTGGTCTGACGCTCTATGTGCCCGATAGCAGGACCCACGGCCTGATCGAACGCCAGCGCGAGATCGAGGAACTCGAACTCCTCATCGAGGCGCGTCAGGCCGAAGAAGCGCAGGCCCGCGAAATCCAGCAGGACATCGAGGCCCGGTTGCAGGAAGCCCAGGTGGCCCTGACCGAGGCCCGTCGCAGTGAACAGGAAGCCCGTCAGCGGGTCCATGCCGCTCAGGTGGAATCCCTCAAACTCTCCCAGGTCCAGGCCCGCTATGAAGAACGTGCTGGCCAGATCAACCGGGATCTCGCCGACATCGCCCGTCAGGAAGAAACCGAGCACGCCGCCCTGGCCCGTTCCGATGAAGGCTCGGACCGGTGGCTGGAGCAACTGGAGGCCATCCGTAGCCGGCTTGAAACTGCCCAGGCCACGCAGAGGGATGCCGAAGCCCGGTTGCGCGAAACCCGCGCACTGGAGCAGCAGTTGGCGCGTGAAGCGCAGGAAGCCGGTTTCTCCGAGCGCGAATGCCTGTCCAGGCTCGATGACATTGCGCACAATCTGGAAACCGCGCGCGCACAGCTCGAGCGTGTGGTGAGCGAAGCCGAAGCCGCCCGGGAGGAACTGGCGGGTATGAGCGATGCCGTCCTGCATGATCAGCTCCAGTCCGCTCTGGAAAACAGGCAGGGTCGAGAAGGTCTGCTGGCCGAGCGCCGTAACGCCATGGAATCCATGGGGACCGAACTGCGCACACTGGATGAGCAGCGCCTGCGGCTGGAGCAGGGCCTCACCCCCCTGCGTGACGGCATCAACGAACTCAAGCTCAAGCATCAGGCCGCCCAGTTGAACGAGGAGCAGTACCAGCAACGCCTTGTCGAGGCCAATGCCGATGAAACGGTGCTGGTTCCCCTGCTGGTCCCCGGCCTGCGCGACAGCAGCCTGCAGGGCGATATCACCCGTCTTGGCCACGAGATCGAAACGCTGGGGCCGGTGAATCTCGCGGCTCTGGAGGAACTCGGTTCCGCGCGTGAGCGCAAGGGCTTTCTCGATTCGCAATCGGGCGATCTGCTCGAAGCCATCAACACCCTGGAGGATGCGATCCGCCGTATCGACCGCGAAACCCGCGAACAACTCCAGGAAACCTACGATACGGTGAACCGCCACTTCGGCACCCTGTTCCCCGAACTGTTCGGTGGTGGCGAAGCGCGCCTGATCCTCACGGGTGAGGAAATCCTCGATGCCGGCGTCCAGATCATGGCCCAGCCCCCGGGAAAAAAGAATTCCACCATCCACCTGCTCTCCGGCGGGGAGAAGGCGCTGACGGCGATTGCCCTGGTGTTCGCCATGTTCCAGCTCAATCCGGCGCCGTTCTGCCTGCTCGACGAAGTGGATGCGCCTCTGGATGACAGCAACACCGAGCGATTCGCCGACATGGTGCGACGCATGTCCACCGTGACCCAGTTCATCTTCATCTCGCATAACAAGATCGCAATGGAAATGGCCCAGCAACTGATAGGTGTCACCATGCAGGAACGCGGTGTCTCGCGAGTTGTCGAGGTGGACATGGAAGAAGCCCTGCGCATGACCGAAGAAAAGGCTGCCTGATGATGCCAAGCGATTTTCAACTCACCCTGATCGGCGCGGGCGCGGCCCTTGTTGCGCTGGTGTGGGGCTATAACCTCTGGCAGGAACGCAAGCATCGCAAGGCGGCGGAACGCATCTTCCGCGGCAGCCAGCCCGACGTCCTGCTGCCGGCGGAAGCACCGGCCTCGGACGAGATGGAGGAGGGTGTGATCGGTCTGGTCCGGCGCCGCGAGGGGTCCGCCGATCCTCTTTCCGGGGAACGCCTCGAACCCCGTCTGGAGCCGGTGAGCACGGATACGGATCGCATCGAACCTTCCCTTGCACCCGAACCGGTGCCTGACAGCGCGATGACTGCAACGCCTGCGGCACTCACCACACCTGCCACGCCACAATCGAACCAGCCAGCCGATGCCGATACCCATGTGCCGGCTCCGGAAAATCCACCACAAACCCCGCCACAAATTACGGCGCCGGCCAGCGAGACGGTTCCCGAGGAAAGCCTGGCCGATCCGGTGATCGAACTCGCACTGCCGATCGATCCGGGTTCGCAGCAATCGGCTGCCCGCCTCTGGGCGGTGCTGCATCCGCTGACCGAGCGGGTCAGCAAGCGCCTGCGTCTGATCGGCCGGCGTGACGGGCGCTGGCAGGAGATCGCGCTGCGCGAGAACGGCGCATTCGATGGATTTCGCGCCCTGCTGCAACTGGCCGATCGTCGCGGAGCCGTGACGGAAAGCGAACTGGCGCAGTTCGCCGATGGTGTATTCGCCATCACCCAGGAGCTGGGCGGCAAGGGGGCGCATCCCAATTTGCCCAACACCATGGCCCATGCGCGTGCGCTGGATGATTTCTGTGCCAGCATCGATATCCAGATTTCGGTCCACGTCGTGAGCCGCAGTGGTGGCGGGATCGCCGGCAGCAAACTGCGTGGACTGCTCGAAGCCGGCGGATTCGAGCTGCGTCACGATGGCATGTTCTATCTTATGGATGAACGTGGACAGACCCTGGTATCCCTTTCCAATTTCGGTGCGGCACCCTTCGTCGCCGAGGAAATGAAGAATCTGGTCACCACGGGCGTCACGTTCTGGCTGGATGTGCCGAAGGTGGAAAATGGTCCGGGTGTCTTCGACCGGCTGGTAACGGCGGCCCAGCGTCTGGCGGATGCCATTGACGGGATGCTGGTGGACGATCGGCGCCAGCCTCTGGCTGCCAATGTGCTGGCCAGCATCCGCGCCAAGATCGGCGAGATCCAGCAGACCATGAGCAGCAACGAGCTGCCGGCGGGTGGACGGCGCGCTCAGCGTCTGTTCAGCTGATGGCTGCAGCCGATCGCGCCCGCTGGCTGCGCGAAGAGCTGGAGCGCTACAACCACGCCTACTATGTCTGCGACCAGTCCATCGTTCCGGATGCGGAATACGATGCGTTGTTCCTGGAGCTGCGGGAGCTGGAAACAGAAAATCCCGAACTGTGCACACCCGATTCACCGACCCTGCGGGTCGGCGGTGCGCCGCTGGCCGAGTTCCAGACCGTGCACCATCGTGTGCCCATGCTTTCGATTCGCACCGAAACCGACACCACGGTCAGCGGTGCGGAGGCTTTCGATGCCCGCATCCGCCGCGAACTGGGGCTGACCGCGGAGGATGCGCCTGTCGAGTATGTCGCCGAGCTCAAGTTTGACGGTCTTGCGGTGAGCCTGCGCTACGAACATGGCCTGCTGGTGCAGGCCGCTACCCGTGGCGATGGCGAACGCGGCGAGGATGTGACCCGTAATGTGCGCACCATCCGCCAGATTCCCCTGCGCCTGCAGGGTGATGCGCCTCCCGTGCTCGAAGTGCGGGGGGAGGCCTACATGAGCCGGCCGGATTTCGAAAAATTCAACCAGCGCCAGCGCGCACTCGGCAAACCCGCGCTGGTCAATCCGCGCAATGGCGCGGCCGGCAGCATCCGTCAGCTCGATCCGGCCTTGTGCGCACGCCGCCCCCTTTCCTTTTTTGCCTATGGCCTGGGGGAAGTGGCGGGGTGGAGCCTGCCCGCCACCCATGGTGAAGTGCTCGACGCGCTGGCCGCTTGCGGCTTCCCGGTCTGCCAGCACCGCATCATTGCCCATGGAGCGCAGGAACTGGCCGCCTTCCATCAAGCCATGGGCGGAATGCGCGACAGCCTTCCCTTCGACATCGACGGCGTGGTGTACAAGGTCAACACTATTGCCTTGCAGCAACAACTGGGTTTCGTCACCCGCGAACCACGCTGGGCGGTGGCCCATAAATACCCGGCGGAGGAAATGCTCACCACCGTGGAAGCCATCGAGGTGCAGGTGGGGCGCACCGGCGCGATCACCCCCGTGGCGCGGCTGGTGCCCGTTTTCGTCGGCGGGGTTACCGTGACCAATGCGACCTTGCACAACTTCGACGAGCTGGAACGCAAGGATGTGCGGCCGGGGGACACGGTCATCGTGCGCCGGGCGGGGGACGTGATTCCCGAGGTGGTGTCCGTGGTGCCGGAGCGGCGCCCCATGCGGGACGGGAATGCGCCGCTGCACCCGCGGGTGGCGATGCCAGCATCCTGCCCCGAATGTGGCTCGGCGATCGAGAAGCCCGAGGGTGAGGCCATCGCCCGATGCACCGGCGGCCTGTATTGCCCGGCCCAGCGCAAGCAGGCCCTGCTGCATTTCGCCAGCCGCCGTGCAATGGATATCGAAGGTCTGGGCGACAGGATCGTGGACCAGCTGGTGGAGGGAGGTCATGTCCGGACCCCCGCCGATCTCTATCATCTCGGCCTCGATCAGGTGGCGGGGCTGGATCGCATGGCTGCAAAATCCGCACAGAACCTGCTCGATGCCATCGCCCGCAGCCGCGATGCGACTTTGCCACGCTTTATTTTCGCCCTGGGTATCCGGAATGTGGGTGAAGCCACAGCGAAGGATCTGGCGCGCCAGTGCGGTACCCTCGACATCCTGATGACGGCGAGTGAGGAGCAACTGCAACAGATTCCCGACGTGGGGCCGGTGGTCGCGGCTTCCATCGTCCATTTTTTCGCCCAGCCCCACAACCGGGAAGTCATCGCCGCCCTGCGCGCCGCCGGCGTGACCTGGCCCGAAGGCGTGGTGGCGGGCAATACCGTTTCGGCACTGGCCGGCAAGACCTTCGTCCTCACCGGTACCTTGCCAAGCCTGGGCCGGGATGAGGCCAGGGATTTGATAGAGTCCCGGGGCGGCAAGGTGGCCGGCTCGGTTTCGGGCAAGACCCACTACGTGGTGGCGGGTGCCGAGGCCGGTTCCAAGCTGGAGAAGGCCCGCGCCCTGGGCATCCCCGTGATCGATGAAGCGCAACTGATGGAGCTGTTGAAACAATGAAAAAAGTGACCAAGGCGGTTTTCCCCGTGGCGGGGCTGGGCACGCGGTTCCTGCCGGCCACCAAGGCCAGCCCCAAGGAAATGATGCCCATCGTGGACAAGCCGCTGATCCAGTATGCGGTGGAGGAGGCCGTGGCGGCCGGTGTGACCGACATGATTTTTGTCACCGGTCGCAGCAAGCGCGCCATCGAGGATCATTTCGACAAGGCATACGAGCTCGAAAGCGAACTGGAGCGGCGCGGCAAGGACGAAACCCTCGAATTCGTCCGCTCCATGATCCCGAAGAACCTCAACTGCATCTACATTCGCCAGGCCGAAGCGCTGGGTCTGGGCCATGCCGTGCTCTGCGCCAAGCCGGTGATCAATGACGAACCCTTCGCCGTGCTGCTCGCCGACGACCTGCTCGACGGCCGGCCCGCCGTGCTCAAGCAGATGACCGATGCCTATGACTACTACCACTGTTCCATCCTCGGTGTGCAGGAAGTGCCCCGCAGCGAGACCAGGAGCTACGGCATCGTCGCCACTCGCACCGTGGCCGAACGGGTGGAGCAGGTGACCGCCATCGTCGAGAAGCCCCGCCCTGAAGAGGCCCCATCCACTCTGGCCGTGGTGGGGCGTTATGTGCTCACGCCGCGCATCTTCCATCATCTGGAGCACATCCAGCCCGGTGCCGGCGGCGAACTGCAGCTCACCGATGGCATTGCCGCCCTGCTCAAGGAGCAGCAGGTGATGGCCTATCGTTATCAGGGAACCCGCTACGATTGCGGCTCCAAGATCGGCTACCTGCAGGCCACGGTGGAATTCGGCCTGCGCCATCCCGAGGTGGGCGGCGCCTTTGCCGAATTCCTGGCGCAGCACAAGGTTTGAAACAGGACAAGGGCTGAAATCTTGGATGCCCGCGAAGCCCGCGAGATTCTGGCTGCGGCCGAGCTGATCGTCGATGCGCCCGCCGTGCAGCAGGCGGTGGACCGGGTGGCGGCGGCGGTCTCGGCCCGACTGGCGGAGCGCAATCCGCTGGTCCTCGCCATCATGGGTGGCGCCACGATTTTTGCCGGCCACCTTTTGCCCCGGCTCGGCTTCCCCCTGGAGTACGACTATCTGCACGCCACCCGCTATGGCAATGCCACCACCGGCGGCGAACTGGCCTGGATCGTGGCGCCCCGTACCCCGGTGGCCGGGCGTGTCGTACTGCTGGTGGATGACATCCTCGACGAGGGCATCACCCTGGCCGCGATCCGCAGCCGCCTGCTCGGCGACGGCGCCGCCGAATGCCTGACCGCTGTCTTCGCCGACAAGAGCACAGGCCGCGCCAAGCCGATCCGCGCCGATTTTGTCGGCATCACGCTACCCGACCGCTATGTATTCGGCTTCGGCATGGACGTGCGTGGCGCCTGGCGCAATCTGCCCGCCATCTACGCGCTGCAGGAGCCTGCGTAGGCCGCCGGTAAATTTTCCCGGATTACCAATCTCTCTTATACAATCGCTTCCGATCGTTCATATCGAAAGCAAAGAGGAGAGGGTCATGGCGGGTGTTCTGGAAGGATTGAAGGTTCTCGATCTCACCTGGGGCACGTCCGGCCCCATGGCCACCATGCTGATGTCCGATCATGGCGCCGAGGTCACCCGTATCGAGCGCCCCGGCATTGATCCCTTTCCCGCTCCTGAAGGCTACCGTATCTGGCAGCGCGGCAAGCGTTCCGCCGTGCTCGACCTGCAGCAGGTCACTGATCGGGAAACACTGCTGGCGCTGGCCGCTGGCGCCGATGTGCTGATCGAGAGCTTCGAGCCCGGCGTGACCGCCCGGCTCGGGATCGATTTCGCCACGATCCACGCCCGCAACCCGCGCCTGATCTACTGCTCCATTACCGCGTATGGCCGCGACAATTCCCTCAGCCATCGCCCCGGCTACGATGCCCTGGTGGCGGCCCGCATGGGCCTGCAATGGGAGGCGCGTGGCTGGTATGGCAGCGCCATGGACCGTATCCAGGGCAAAGAACGCAAGACGGTTGAAATGGACGTGCCCGATTCGGTGCACATCGGCTCGGCCCGTTCCGGCCCCATTTTCACCGCCACCCAGGCGCCCAGTGTAGTGGCGGCGTATCAAGCCGTGCTGGGGATCAGCGCTGCGCTGCGCGCACGGGAACTGACGGGTCGCGGCCAGTGGGTGGAAACCTCGCTGGCCCAGGCGGTGATCATGAGCAATGGTTGTAGCTGGCAGCGGCCGCAGAACATCGACGCGCCGGGTTATCAGTTCAATACCTCCGACCAGCGCCAGACCTGGGGCATCGTCAAGACGAAGGATGGCTACATCTGCACCTGGGCCAGCCCGGTGGAATGGTTTCTCGTGGCCGGCGCCGGCGACAAGCTGCGCGTGCCCGCGCCGGGCGAGGTGAAGACCCGCTCCGGCGCCATGCCCCGCATCGAGGACCGGCTCAGGCTGCTGGACGAGGCCGCACCGATGTTCGCCCGTTTCACATCGGCGGAATGGACCCGCATCGCCGCCGAATCGGGCGAAATTTCCGTGCAGCCCGTGCGCAGCCCCGAGGAGGCGCTCTGCGATCCGGCCCTGCTGGCCGAAGGCGCGGTGGTCGAGATCGACGATCCCGAACTTGGGGTATTGCGCGAGGCCGGCGTGCTCTACCGGCTCTCGGAGCGGCCCACCCGGATTCGCGGCAAGCTGGCCCTGCGTGGCGAACACACCGAAGCCGTGCGCAAGGAGGCAGCCCGGGCTGCCTCCCCTGCCGCCACCGGCAGTAGTACCGGCCGTACGCTCAAGGGACCCTTCGAGGGCATCCGGATTCTCGATCTTGGCTCCGCCGTAGCCGGCCCCTGGGCCACACAGCTGCTGTGCGACATGGGTGCCGAAGTCATCAAGGTGGACGCCCTGCGCCAGACCTTCTGGATGGCCTGCCACATGTCCCTCGGCGTGAACCGCAGCAAGCGCTTTCTCGGCCTCGATGTGAAAACGGCGGAGGGCCAGACCATCATCCGCCGTCTGGTGGAAGAAGCCGACGTGGTCGTGCACAACATGCGACCCCAGGCGGCGCGCAAGCTGGGCCTCGATTACGAAACCTTGCGCCGCGTAAATTCGCGTCTGGTGTACTGCCACACCCGGGGTTTCGAGGATAGCCCGCGTTCCGAACTGCCGGGCAACGACCAGACCGCCAATTCCCTCGGTGGTGCCAACTGGGAAGACGGTGGCTGCGGTGATGGCGGCCGGCCCTGGTTCGGCATCACTTCCAACGGCGATCTGGGCAACGGCTACCTCGCCTCCATCGCCATCGCCCAGGCTCTCTACGACCGCGAGAAAACCGGCAAGGGCCAGTTCGTCGATACCTCCATCCTCAACGCCAGCCTGTTCAACTGCTCCCGCGCCTTTACCAATCGTGAGGGTAAGCGTTTCCCCCGCCAGCTGCTGGACCGCGACCAGACCGGGTTTTCCGCGCTCTACCGCATCTACCCTTGCCAGGACGCGGAGGGCTGGCTGTGCCTTGCCGCCGTGAGCGGGCAGCACTGGCAGACACTCACCCGCCTGTTCCCGGCCCTGGACGATGCCCGCTTCGCCACCCCGGAATCACGCCAGCACAACGACAAGGCCCTGGCCGCAATTCTTGGCGAGATATTCCGTGGCATGAGCAGCGAAGCCGCCTTCCGCCTGCTCGACAACGCCGGCGTGCCCTGCGAGATATCCGACATCACCGCCACGCAAAAAATGTTCGACAACCCCGAGTTCATCGCCCGGCGCTGGGTGGCCGGACTGGATGGTCATCCTTTGCTGGGGCGGATCGACATGTTCGGCGTGGGCATCGATTTTTCCGACACCCCCTGCCGCATCGGCGGCCCACCGCCCGTGCCCTGGCAGCACACCCAGGAACTGCTGCGCGAAATGGGCTATGGCGACGAACGTATCGACCAACTGGCGGCGGAAGGCACCGCGATCCTGCCCAAGGTAGCCTGAGTCGGGCGGATCGTTCGTGGATCGCGCATCCCCTATGCCCACACCTTGTTGTAACTCCCTCTCTCACCCCGATGCACACCTTCAAGTCCGAACTTCTGCGAAAACATTTCGAACGTGGATTCAACTATGTGGAGAAAGCCCATGAGTATGCCGCTAGAACCTCTGATGACCCCGCAGGCACGCGAGGCGTACCTCAAAGCGGACGAGGCCTGGGAGAAAGCCCAGGACGAGAGGATGGAGAACGTCAAGCTGCCACCGGAGCAGCAGACAAAGCTGGATCAGTTCCAGGGCGACTAGCGGGTGACGCCGGAGCAGCGGGCGAAGCTAGACCAGTTCCGGGATGACTGAGGGATACCTCTCGCGCTGAGTTGTAGCTTCCTCAATCCCCCGGATAGCTGCGATAGTTATCTACCTGACGAATAACACGGTGTGCCAAGAAGATTTACGGAAGCATGATTTGGCTGACAGCCTTATGGGCATTCGTTCCAATCGAGCACGCGAAGTCCACTGTTCACAGAAGCGAGATTCCATCCGGCACCCGCGCTTCCGGATGGACGATGTCTTCAGGGAAATCAATGTTGAGCGACATAAGTCGCAGGCAAACAGCGGCACAAATGAAAAACGGCCCGCATCACTGCGGGCCGCTTGGATTTTGGCTCCCCGACCTGGGCTCGAACCAGGGACCTACGGATTAACAGTCTTTGGGAATCGGCAGCTCTTTCAAGCACTTAGCCCATATTCCGTTCCCCAAACAGCAATCATTATACCCTAGCATTTCCGGGCGTCGCCGAATTTTTGGGGAACAAAATCAGCGCGTCGGCTTGACCAGTTTGCCCCTGCGATTGCGAACGTAGTGGTCGGTCATGGTGCTGTTGGCGTGGCCGAGCAGGCCCTGCGCTTGACCGATGCCGCGCTTCTCCTCAACCTCGGTGGCGGCCTTGGCGCGCAGATCACGGAACTGAAAGTCATGCGGGTTGATCTTGGCTGCCTCGCGGGCTTTGCCGAAGCGGCCGTCGAGCGCCGAGTAGGTGAGTGCCTGGCCGGTTTCATTGACGACTAGGGCGAAGCTGCGCACCTTGGTCTTGGCTCGCTTGCCCTTCTTGGCGGGCGCTTCGTCGATGGTTTTCTTGCGCGCCATTATCCGGTCGATCACCTTCTTGAGTTCGCCGACAATCTCAACCCGAACCGGCGTGCCGGTCTTGCCCTGGCGCACCCATAGCGCGCCTTCCTTGATGTCCTGCTCCTTGAACCGCAGGCTGTCACCGGGCCGCTGGCCGGCGAGAAAAGCCAAGTCCATCGCGTCCTTGGTCGGCTGGTCGGCATGCGCATAGACGGCGTTGAACATTTCTTCGCTGATGTCGATGTCGCCCCGGCCTTTGGCCCGATTGCGCTTGACGCCCACGGTCGGGTTCGGCTTCGCCGTATAGCCCTGCTCACGCGACCAGTTCCAGATATGGGAGAACAGCGCCAACTCCTGCGTCGAGCGTGTGACCTTCCGCCAGTCCCGATACTGCGCGACCATGTGGGGCTCGATAGAATCGAGCGGCGCGGGCGGGTTGTCGAAGAATTTATAAAGGTTCGCCAACTCGGCCAGGTTATCCGTTTGCGTGCGCGGCGCCTTGGTCGGGATCACCTTGGCTTGGTACTTCTCGGCCACGTAGCGGAACGTGATGGCAATGGCGGCCTTCTTGCCGGCGTTGCCGCCTTCAAGCTCGGCCCATTTGCGCACGGCCGCGACGTACTCTTTCCCTAGCGGCAATTCCTTGCCACCGTCGAAATAGTAGAAATAGGTGCCACTCGGCCGCACGCGCGCCTTCATGCGCACGGGCAGGTTAAGGTGGACAGATCGCTTACGTCCCAAGGACTGCGGGCCTCCAGGGTTGAACTGCTGCCGGCTGTTCCTTCCGGCCTCCTTCGATAACCGCGCGAGCGACGACAGGGTGGCCGGCGGCATTAACATAGAACGGAACCCCCATTCGACGCAACTGCTCTATCTGCTTGGCCTTTTGGGCCTTGCCAGTGAGCACGCGAATTTCGGCGGGTTCCAAGAACATCATGGCGCTGCACGCTCCCGTTGCTTGGCCTCGGCCTTGAGCGCCGCGTAGGCGATGCAATCGTCAGCGCTGTCCTGATGGAAGCCGGGCCGTTGCCACTGGCGCACGTCCTTGAGAATCTGCAACAGCAGCCAGCCCTCGGCCTCGGTCAGATCGCGGCCGGTCACGATGTTGAAAGCGGCGACGCACTTGCCCATGCTGCGCTCGCCCTCGGGCTTGTCGTACTGCTTGCCGCGCTCGGCCATGATGTCGGCGGCCCGGCGCAGGAAGTCGGGGGCGGTGGTCACTTGGCTCTCCTTTTCATGGCTTCGAGGAGCAGGTCTTGCACCTCGCGTTTCGTCTCGTGGCGCTCGATCACTTGCTCGTCGACCGTGTCTGCGGCCACGATGTCGTAGATGAACACCGGCCGGTCGTAGCCCGCTTGTGCCTGGCGCACCGGGCCGATGCGTTCGATGATCTGCTGGCGCAGCTCCAAGTCCCACCAGTGGCCAAAGAAGGCGATGATGTTGGTCACGTCCTGCAAGCCATCGACGCCGTGGCCGAGGCTCTTGGGGTGCGCAAATCCGACCGGGTAGTCGCCGGTCAGGAATTGGTCGAACTCATCCTCGTCAGCAAGCCAACGGCCGCGCGGGAACGCCTTGCGCAGGCGGGCAAGATCGGACTTGAACTGGTAGGCCACCAGTACCGGCATGCCGGCGGCTTCCTCGATGATGTCCTCCAGCGCGTCGAGCTTGGCGTCATGGACTTCAACCCACGGGGTGTCGTCGCTGCCGTCATCGTTCTGCTTATAGACGGCGCCGTTGGCCAATTGCAGCAGCTTCATCGTGCGGCTGGCGGCGTTGAACGCCTCGATGTCATGGCCGTCGAGCTGCATGAATAGTTCGCGCTCGAACTGCTCGTAGGTGCGCCGCACCTTGTCGGGCAGATCAACTTCGACGACGGAATGGATCGGCTCGTGCAGGTCGAAATAATCGCGCGGGTCAAGCGTCAGGCACAAATCCCGGAGCCGGGCCTCAATCTCAGCCTGGGCGTGGGCGAGCGGTTTGATTTGCGTGTAGCCATCGCTGCCAGGGATGGACTGGAACCACCGTTGCTTGAAGCCGTCGAAGGTACGGCCGAGCCGCTGGCCGGCATCGAGGAACCATGCCTGCCCCCACAAGTCGATCAAGCCGTTGGGTGCCGGGGTGCCGGTCAATTCGATCAGGCGCCTGATTTTGGTGTGGGCCACGCGGCCCAGCGCACGAGCGCGCTGCGTGCCCTGCTTCAAGCGGAAGCCCTTGAGCTTCGTGCTCTCATCGGGCACCACGGTAGGAAACGGCCAGCGGTCGGTACCGACTTCGTCCAGCAGCCACGGTAGGTTCTCATAGTTGATCGTGTAGATTTCCGCCGGCCGGCGCAGGGCGGCCTTGCGTTCTGCGGCTTCGCCGACAATCGGTGACACCCGCAGGTGGCGCAAGTGCTGCCACTTCTGGATTTCCTTGGGCCAGCCGCGCCGGGCCAC
>JAFEDH010000011.1 GCA_018241695.1 Pseudomonadota bacterium
AAATGCTTGACAGGCGGCTTCTCCTGGCCAATAATGCGAACCGTGATGCAGTGCAGCATCGGAGTCGGGCAAAACCCCAGACCCGACTGACGATGTGATCGAATTAGTCGTTCAATCATCCGTTGCCCCAATCGCCATCTTTTTGACATAGGAGAAACACCATGTACGCCACTCCCGACAAGTTTGCCGCCGCCAACAAAGCCGGTATCGAAGCCCTGCTGACGATCGCCAACACCACCTTCGCCAGCGTCGAGCGCCTTGCCGCCCTGAACCTGAACACCGCCCGTGCCGCCCTGGAAGACGGCGTCAGCACCGCCAAGACCGTTCTGGGCGTGAAGGACGTGCAGGACCTGATGGGCCTCCAAGCCAGCCTGGCTCATCCCGCCATCGAAAAGGTCGTTGCCTATTCCCGCGGCGTCTATGAAATTGCCAGCCAGACCCAGGAAGAACTGGGCAAGGTTGCCGAAGCCCAGTACGCCGAATTCCACAAGCAAGTCGGCACCCTGCTGGACCAGGCCGCCAAGAACGCCCCCGCCGGTTCCGACGTGGCCGTGGCTGCTGTCAAGTCCGCCCTGGCTGCCGCCAACTCCGCTTACGACAACGTGACCAAGGCCGCCAAGCAAGTTGCCGAAATCGCCGAAGCCAACGTGGCTGCCGCCACCAGCGCCACGGTCAAGGCTGTGAGCGGCAATGCCGTCGCCCCCAAGGCCAAGAAGGCTTCCTAAATCTCTATCGCGGCAGACACGTTCAGGTATTCCGCGAACGATTGTCTCCTCCTCCGACCCCGCAAGGGGCGGTTCAAAGCCCTGGCCCTCGGTCAGGGCTTTTTTTTGCCTGCCGGCGGTACAAAAGCCTCCCACACTGGCGTGGTCGGTGACGGCAGAACATCCCCTTACACACCCGGTCGTATCTGAAACGCTTACGGGTTGCCCCGGCTCTATTCTCCTGCCCTTGTTCCAGCCATCATCAGGAGAACCGCATGCAACCCGGCCGTATCCTCATCACCTGCGCCCTGGCTTCCAGCATCGCCCTGTCCGCGATCGCCTATGCCGACGAAGCACCCGCACCCGAACAACATGCCAGCAAGTGGTGCCAGCAGAATCCGGAGGCGTGTCAGCACTTCAAGGAACGTTGGGAAAAACGCTGCCAGGAAAACCCGCAGCGCTGTGAGGAGCGCAAACAAAAAATGCAGAAAATGCGCGAGGAATGCGAGAAGGATCCGGAGCCCTGCAAGGCCCGGCGCGAGGAAATGCGCAAGAAAATGCAGGAACGCATGGAAAAGTGGAAACAGCACTGCCAGGCAGATCCCGGAAAATGCGAAATGAAGAAGCAACCTGGTGATGGGCAGCAGGAAAAACCGCAACCGGGCAATGCATCCCCGATTCCTCGGCAGGCACCGGAAACCACCCGGTGAAGCCAGGCGTACAACGCGCCCCGGCCGGGGCGTGACGAAGCCGGTTTACCTGGCGCTGACGATCGGCTCCAGCAGTTGCTGAAGCTCACCCGACTGATACATCTCGGTGGTGATGTCGCAGCCGCCGACGAACTCGCCCTTCACATAAAGCTGGGGAATGGTGGGCCAGTTGGCATAATCCTTGATGCCCTGGCGCACTGCTTCATCGGCCAGCACATTGACGGTGACCATTTCCTCGACACCGCAGGCCTTGAGGATCTGCACCACGCGGGCGGAAAAGCCACATTGGGGAAACTGCGCGGTTCCCTTCATGAAGAGCACGACGGGATTTTTGGTGACAGTGTCACGAATCTGCTGCTGGACATCCATGGCGAAGCTCCTAAATAATACCTGACAAAAATTATCGGGTTAATTTTACGGGGTGAGTGTGTCGCGGTCAATGCCCAATGCTTCAGGCACGGCACCCGCCCGAAACCCGCGGAATACCGGCAAGATCACACCAATGGCCAACTTCCCGGAACCCTGCATCTGCCAGCAGCGCTCGCAGCGCAGGGGCCTGATCGTAGCCATGCTCGATCAGCAGCCAGCCACCGGGAGCCAGACAATCAGGTGCCGACTCCACAATCTGGCGGATGTCGCACAAACCATCCTCTCCACCGGTCAGGGCGGTGGCGGGCTCGAAGCGCAGATCGCCCCGGGTCAGATGCGGGTCGGCAGCCGCCACATAGGGGGGATTGGATACGATCAGATCGAATAGTTCCCCCGCCAGCGGTGCCATCCAGTGACCCTCAACAAACCGTACCGCAGCACCCATTGCCTGTGCGTTGGTGCGTGCGACCCGTAAGGCAGCGGCAGAGGCATCCACCGCTGACACGCAGGGCTGGTGCAGTTCGAGCGCAAGCGTGATGGCGATGCAACCGCTGCCGGTTCCCAAATCCAGGATACGGGGCTGCGTGAGGGAAATACATTTCTCACGAGCGAGATCGACCAGCAGTTCGGTCTCCGGACGCGGGATCAGTACGTCGCGATCCACGATGAAATCGCGGCCATAAAACTCGCGTGTCCCCAGCAGATACGCCACAGGCTCTCCCTCGCCGCGACGCGCCACCAGTTCGGTGAAGCGTGCAACCTCATCCACCGTCAGAGAATCCTCGCGATGCGCTTCGATCCAGGCACTCCCGCGGCCCAGTACATGGGACAGCAGCAGACGGGCCTCGCTGGCGCCAATCCGCTGACGTGCTGCGGCCAGCACCTGCGCCAGAGTATTCATCTCCCCCATCCGGATAACGGATACCGGCCGGAAACCGGCATCAAGCCCGTTCCCCGGCCAGGGCAGCCAGCTGTTCGGCCTGATGTTCGGCAGCGAGGGCTGTCAGGACTTCTGCAAGATCACCATCCATGATGGCGTCGATCTTGTAGAGGGTCAGGTTGATGCGATGATCGGTGACCCGCCCCTGGGGGAAATTGTAGGTACGGATACGCTCGGATCGATCTCCGCTGCCAATCAGGCTCTTGCGCGTGGATGCGATCTGCCTCTGCTGTGCCTGTTCGCGTTCGGACTGGATGCGTGCCGCCAGCACACTCATGGCCTGAGCCTTGTTGCGATGCTGGGAACGGTCATCCTGGCATTCGACGACGATGCCAGTAGGCAGATGGGTGATCCGTATCGCCGAATCGGTCTTGTTGATGTGCTGGCCACCGGCACCACTGGCGCGAAAAGTGTCGACGCGGATATCGGCGGGATTGATCTCAACCGCGCTCACCGCATCCGCTTCCGGCATCACGGCCACGGTACAGGCCGAGGTATGGATGCGGCCCTGGCTTTCGGTGGCAGGCACGCGTTGTACGCGGTGGCCGCCGGACTCGAACTTGAGCCGGGAATAGGCACCCTGCCCTTCGATTCGGCAGATGACTTCCTTGAATCCCCCCAGATCGGACTCGCTGCGCGACACCACCTCCACTTTCCAGCGCTGGCGTTCGGCATAGCGGGAATACATGCGGAACAGATCACCGGCAAACAGCGCCGACTCATCTCCACCGGTACCGGCGCGAATCTCAAGGAAGATATTCTTTTCGTCGTGGGGATCCCGGGGTAGCAGAGCCCGCTGCATCTCGTCCGCCAGGCGCGCCATCTCGTCCTGGGCAGCCACGATCTCTCCGCTCGCCAGTTCCTTCAGTTCCGCATCGGCCAGCATCTCCCGCGCGCCGGCCAGATCGGAGCCCGCCTTGCGCCAGGCGGCATAGAGGGCAACCACCGGCTCGATCTCGGCATGTTCCCGCACCAGCCTGCGATAGCTTTCCATATCGCGCGTCGCTTCCGTGCTGGATAGCAGGGCATCGAGCTCTTCCTTGCGCAATTCAAGGGTATCGAGTTTTTCGAGAATGCTGGATTTCATGACGATAAAAAAGAAACGGCCCTCCCGCCGGCAAGGGCCATGGAAAAGCGGCGCAGCGCTATTTGTGATGCAGGCGGTAGATGCGGGAAATAAGGCTGGCGACCTCGCCACGCTCCTCACCCTCGCTCTGGGTCAGCGCCTGGGTGGGTCCATGGATCAGCTTGTTGGTCAGCCCCTGCGAAAGCGCCTCCAGCACCTGCGCCGGATCATCGCCCCGGTTCAGGAGTTTCACGGCATGCTCCAGTTCGTGGCGACGGGCACGCTCGGCGGCATCGCGCAGGGCACGGATGGTGGGCACCATCTCGCGTGCCTCCACCCAGTGCAGAAACTGCCGCACCTGGGTATCGATGATGGCCTCGGCTTCAATCACCGCGGCCTGGCGCGACTCCAGCCCGTGTTCGACGATCTGGGCCAGGTCGTCGAGGGTATAGAGAAATACATCGTCCAGCGCTCCAACTTCGGACTCGATGTCGCGGGGCAAAGCCAGATCCACCATCACCATGGGTCGATGACGACGCGCCTTGAGGGCGCGCTCCACCGTCCCCAGACCGATGACGGGCAGGGGACTGGCGGTACAGGCGACCACGATGTCATAGTCCGCGAGACGCTCACCCAGATCGTCCAGACGCAGGGCATTGCCACCGAAGCGGGCAGCCAGGCTCTGGGCTTTTTCCAGCGTGCGGTTGACCACTGTCAGCTGACGCGGCTGCTCGCCGGCAAAGTGGGCCACACAAAGCTCGATCATTTCCCCGGCGCCGACGAAGAGCACACGCTGGTTGGCGATGCTCTCGAAGATGCGGCCGGAAAGATGTACCGCCGCCGCTGCCATGGAGACGATGTTGGCACCGATCGCGGTTGTCGAGCGAACCTCCTTGGCGACCGCGAAAGTGCGCTGGAACAGCTTGTTGAGCAGCGTGCCAAGTGTGCCGGCCTCTTCCGCGGTGCGTGCCGCCAGTTTCATCTGCCCCAGAATCTGGGGCTCTCCCAGCACCATCGAGTCGAGGCCACTGGCAACACGAAACATGTGACGCACCGCATCCCGTTGCGGATGGGTGTAGAGATGGGGACGAATCTGCTGCAGCGGCAGGCGATGATAGTCGGCCAGCCATTGCACTGCATCCACGGGGGATTCCGTCGCGCAATAAACCTCGGTGCGATTGCAGGTGGACAATATCGCCGCCTCCCGCACCGGCCGCTCCCGCAATAATTCGTTCAAGGCATGGGGCAGGCGCACCAGATCAAACACCAGCCGCTCGCGCAAGGCGAGTGGAGCGGTGTGATGATTGAGACCGAGGGCAAAAACCTGCATGAAAGCCGTGAATGCGGGACATGAAATGGAACCGGGCCGAATTATAGTCCCCTCCTCCGCTGCCCCGAGCACGCCCTGCCACGCCTCTCTGAGCGCCATTCGGCCCAGTTGACCCTCCCAGCACAATGCCATGGCTGATACGCAGGTACCGGGTGCCATTTCTCGGCTGGTCACGGACCATCTCCATCCCGGGCAGGCGGCGGCTGGCCTTATAGTACGCAGTCCATCCGCCTTACCTTCACATCATGGCCCTGATGCCCTTCGCCGCCGCCAAAGCGGCTCTGCTCGCCACCGCCCACCCGGTGGCCGATACCGAATGTCTCGACCTGGCTGATGCCGGCAAACGCATACTGGCCGAGGATCTGATCTCCCCGCTCACCGTGCCTCCCTTCGATAACTCGGCCATGGATGGCTATGCCTTGCGGGCTTCGGATGCCGGCGCTCCCGGCACCAGTCTGCCGGTGGTGCTGCGGGTGGCAGCGGGAGATGCGCCCGGAACCCTGCCAACCGGCACGGCGGCCCGGATCTTCACTGGAGCACCAATGCCTGCCGGCGCCGATGCGGTGATCATGCAGGAACAATGCCGCGAAACCAGCGGTCAGGTACTGCTGTCCGTCACACCCGCCACGGGGGATCATGTCCGTTATGCCGGCGCCGATATCCGTGCCGGGCAGACGATACTCGCCGCCGGCACGGCGCTTGGCGCGGGTTCATTGGGTCTGGCCGCATCGGTGGGTCTGGCTCGCGTGCCGGTATACCGGCGCCTGCGGGTGGCGCTGCTGTGCACCGGGGATGAACTTCGCAATCCGGGCGAATCCCTTGGGCCAGGACAGATTTACAACGCCAACCGTTACACGATGCGCGGCTTTCTCGATGCACTGGACATCGACATTCTGGATCTGGGCATCATCGCCGATAACCGCGATGCCACCCGTGCCGCCCTGCGCCAGGCAGCGACCGGGGCCGATCTCATTCTCGCCAGTGGCGGTATGTCGGCAGGCGAGGAAGATCACATGGTCGCAGCGGTAGCAGCCGAGGGACGTATCGATACGTGGCAGGTGGCCATGAAACCGGGCAAGCCCCTGGCCTTCGGCAGCGTTGGCAACACCGCCTTCATCGGCCTGCCGGGAAATCCGGTAGCCGTCTGGGTGGGCATGCATCTGCTGGCGGTGCCCTTCCTGCGCAAGCGCCAGGGACTGCGACGCTTTGATGCACCGATGGAAAGGCGTCTTGCCGGTTTCAGCTACACCGTCAAAGGCAACCGGCTGGAATTCATCCGTGTCCGCCATGGCGACGACGGGCGGCTTGAATGCTTTCCCGACCAAAGCTCGGGCGTGCTCTCTTCGGCAGTATGGGCCGACGGCCTGGCGGCGCTGCCTGCCGGCACACAGGTGGCCCCTGGAGACTGGGTAGATTATCTGCCAGGGCCACGCTGAGACCTCACCCCGAATCGCGGCTACACCCGATAGCGAAAGGGTGTGAAATTCGTGTGGCGGTCATACCAGTCCTCGTTTTCCTTGCGCTTGAGGAAATTCACCACCTTGTACGTCACGGGGGTCATGACCACTTCCCAGCCCGTCTTGAGCACATACTGGGCAATGGTTACCTCGATGATTTGCGCAGTCGGCCAGATGCCGTAAAAGGCAATCGTATAAAACAGTGCCGAATCCACCAGCTCGCCCACCACGGTCGAGCCGATGGTTCGGGTCCACAGCCACTTTCCCGACGTGGCGATTTTCATTTTTGCCAGTACATAGCTGTTGGCGAAGCTGCCACTCCAGAAAGCCAGCATGGAGGCCGCCGCGATACGCGGGGTGATGCCGAATACGGCCTGCAGATGCTTCTGGTATTCCTGGTTGAAATCCCCGTCCGCGGCTGGCAGGCCCACCACCACGGTTGCCATGAGGCTGGCGAAGGCCAGCGCGCCGAATCCCGCCCACACCACGCGCCGGTCCCGGCCATAACCGTACACCTCGGTCAGCACATCGCCGAAAATGTAGGAAATGGGGAAAAACAGGGTGCCGGCACCAAATACCACGACACCGATCACCGGCAGATCCATCTGTGCCGCCTTGGCCGCGCCGATGAAGTTGGAACAAAGCAGCACGGCAACGAAGGCCGCCATGATGAAGTCATAGTATTTGTATTGCCGCTGCGAAGCAGGGTGCGTGGTCTGGTTCATGATCGGCTTCTCTTGGGCTGGGGGTAACGCCAATGCTAGCGATTAAGCCGGTCTGGCACTAGCCCTTGCGGGCTCGGGAGGGTCCACCCCGAAGGGCTGTTTGGATTACACTTGCCACCCGGCCCGGCTCCAGCACAATGATCAGAACATGCCGGCGCATCGTCCGATAACCGCCCCGATAGGAACCCGACACATGCAAACCGTTGAAAGCCTGACCCAAGCCGTCGAGGAACTGCTCCCGGTCATTGAAAGCCGCCGCAAACAAACCCGCGAGGACCGCAAGGTGCCCGTGGAAACCGTCGAAGCCCTCAGGAAAGCCGGCTTCTTCCGCCTGCTCCAGCCCAAACAGTTCGGCGGCATGGAAGCCTCCCCGGATGTTTTCTTCCGCCTGCAAAGCCGCATCGCAGAAGCCTGCATGAGCACCGCCTGGGGCTGCGGCATCATCGCCGTCCATGCCTATCAGGTGGCCCTGATGGACCGCCGCGCCCAGCGCGACGTCTTCGGCAAGGATCAGGATACCCGCGTCTCCTCGGCCTATGCTCCCGTCGGCAAGGTGGAACGTGTGGAAGGTGGATTCATGCTCTCCGGCCGCTGGGGCTGGAGTTCCGGCAGCGCCCATTGCACCTGGGTACTGCTGGGCGCCATCGTTCCGGACGACTTCGCCAACAACGGCAATTCCTTCCTCCACGGATACCGGACTTTCCTCGTGCCCCAGCCCGACTACGTTATTGGCGGCAACTGGGAGCCGATGGGATTGCAGGGCACCGGCTCCTACGACATCATCATCGACAAGCCGGTGTTCGTGCCCGACTACCGCACCCATCGCCAGCTGGATGGCTACAACTGTACCAACCCGGGCTACGACGGCGACGAATCCTGGCTCTACCATATCCCATGGGCCCAGCTCTTCGCCCGTACCGTGTGCACCCCCGCCATCGGCGCCACCAAATGCGCGCTGAACACCTTCATCCGCAACCTGCAGAAGGGCGGCAACACCAACGACGCCACCAAGAAACCCCAGGATCCTGACGTGCTGGCCCGTATCGCCAAGGCGGCCAACCTGATCGACGAAGTGGAAAGCGTGCTGGCGCTGCACATGAAGAGCATCAACGAGCAGAGCATGACCCTGATCGATCGCGTCAAGCGCCGCTACCAGACCAGCCTGGTGATCGAGAAGTGCATCCAGGCTGTCGACCTGCTCTACAACGTCTCCGGCGGCATGAGTGTTTTCGACAGCGAAATGCGCCAGCTCTGGATGGATATCCATACCGCCCGCGCCCATGTGGCCAACAACCCTACGGCCTTCGAGCGCAACTATGGCAACGTGCTGATGGGTAACCCCAACACCGACACCTTCATCTGATTACCCCCCGGCAATTCTCACAAAAGCCACGCATGCGTGGCTTTTTTAATTCCCAGAAGAACAGAACATGCACCAGTATTTCCCCTTTCCGTGGCTGTTGGCCGGCCTTGCCCTTCTGGCTCCGGCAACCGGCCTGCCTCATGACGAAAACCCGGTCACCCTGCCCACGGTACGTATTGTCGCCACGACCCCCCTGCCCGCCAGCGGCCAGGATCAGGCGGAGATTCCTGCCATCGTGCAAAGTGCGGACAACCAGGCCATCGAACGCAGCAACGCACTCGATCTGACCGAGTTCATCAACCGCCGTCTGGGCAGCGTTTATATCAACGCCATGCAGGGAAATCCCTTTCAGGCGGACGTCAACTTCCGTGGCTACACCGCTTCTCCGCTACTGGGTACTCCCCAGGGGATCTCGGTGTATCTGGATGGCATGCGCCTGAACCAGCCCTTTGGCGATGTCGTCAGCTGGGATCTGATTCCGCGCATGGCCATTGCCCATATCGACCTGATGCCGGGGGCCGACCCGATTTTCGGACTCAATACCCTGGGCGGAGCCCTCTCCATCCGGACCCGGGATGGCCGCAGTCATCCCGGCAACACGGTACAACTGAGCCTGGGCAGTTTCAACCGGCGCGCACTGGAAGTGGAAAGCGGTGGCCAGCACGATGACCTGGACTGGTACGTCACCACGAACGCCATGAATGAAGATGGCTGGCGCGATGCCTCGCCTTCCCAGGTACGCCAGCTGTTCGCCAAGCTCGGGTGGCGCGGTGATCACACCACGCTCGAACTGAGCGGTGCCTATGCCGACAACCGGCTGACCGGCAATGGACTGCAGCAGGGCGAGCTGCTCGACAGCCGCTACACCAGCGTGTACACCAAACCCGATGAAACCGCCAATCGTGCCGGTTTCCTCAATCTGACCTTCATCCACACGCAAAGCCGGCAAACGGAAATCTCCGGTAATGCCTATTACCGGAGAATCGATACCCGGACGCTCAATGGCGACATCAACGAAGATTCGCTCGATCAGTCTGTCTATCAACCCAACACCGCGGAACGTGCGGCACTCGCGGCGGCGGGCTATACCGGCTTCCCGACCGGCGGCGCCAATGCGGCGAATACGCCTTTCCCCTACTGGCGCTGTATCGCCAACATCCTGCTCAGCGACGAGCCTGGCGAGAAGTGCAACGGGCTCATCAACCGCACCGGATTGCAGCAGGAAAATTACGGCGCATCGATGCAATCCGTCACCCTCGGCACGCTGGCCGGCTATCGCAACCGGATGCTGCTCGGCGCCGCCTACGATGAAAGCCGTGCCCGTTTCACCCAGTCCACCCAGTTGGGCTATCTCACTCCGGACCGCGGCGTTCAGGGCCTGCCCGCATTCGCCGATGGTGGCGTCACCGGTGGTGACATTGACGGCGTGCCCTTCGATAACCGGGTGGACATGGATGGCCGCACCCGGACCTGGAGCCTTTTTGCCAGCGATACCGTGAGCCTTGACGAACACTGGCACCTGACCGTTTCCGGTCGTTACAACGATACCCGCGTGCGTAATACCGATCGCATCCATGCGCCCGGTACGCCCGGTTCACTTGAGGGCAATCACCGTTTCGGACGCATCAATCCCGCTCTTGGCCTCACCTACGTCGACGCCGAGCGGTTCAAGGCCTATCTGGGTTACAAGGAAGGCAGCCGCACGCCCACGGCGATCGAATTGGGCTGCGCCAATCCCGCGCAACCCTGCCGCCTGCCCAACTCGATGGCGGGCGACCCGCCCCTGCGGCAGGTGATCACCCGTACCTGGGAGGCGGGACTGAGCGGCACACTGGGCGATTCCACCCAATGGAATGCAGGCATATTCCACGCCATCAGCAATGACGACATCCTCTTTGTCGCGGCACCCGACCAGACCCAGTTTGGCTACTTCAGAAACTTCGGCCAGACCCGGCGTCAGGGCCTGGAACTCGGGTTGACCCGACGGCAGGGCGCTCTGGCCCTCGGTGCGAACTACACCTTTCTGGACGCTACCTACGAATCGAGCGAAACCATGGGTGGCAGCAGCAACAGCAGCAACGACGCAAGCGCACCGGGGCTGGCCGGCGATATCCGGATCCAGCCCGGCAACCGCATTCCCCTGACGCCGCGCCACATGCTCAAGGCCTGGGCCGACTATCAGATCACCGCCGCGCTCTCCGCCAGCGTCAATCTCGTCGCAGTGAGTGGTTCATATGCGCGGGGCAATGAAAATAACGCACACCAGGCGGATGGCGTCTATTACACCGGTACCGGCCGGGTTGGAGGATATGCGCTGGTGCACCTGGGCAGCCAGTATCAGGCCACCGACCGGTTGCGTTTCTTCGCCCAGATCAACAATCTTTTCGACCGCCACTACGCAACGGGTGCCCAGCTTGGTCCTGAGGGATTTACCGCCAACGGTAATTTCGTCGCCCGCCCGTTCCCCGCGGTTGCCGGCGAATATCCCCTGCGTCAAGGAATTTTCTACGCCCCAGGCACGCCCCGCAGCCTGTGGCTCGGCATTCGTTACAGTTTCGGTAAATAAAACAATGCCGGCAGGCGCCGGCATTGTTTTGTATCTCCACAGCAGGTTTTGGAGGCCCGCTGCAAAAGGAGATCACTTGGCGGCGGGAGCGGCCTCCTCGGCCTTGGCTTCCTTCTTGTGCTTCTTGTGATGATGCTTGTGATGCTCGCCTGCCTTTTCGTCTTTCGCTTCCTCTTTCTTGTCGGCAGCCTTGGCTTCGGCCTTGGCAGGCGTGGCGGCAGGGGCAGCAGCCGCAGCAGGAGCCGCAGCGGTGGCGGCGAAGACGGTAGAAGCGAACAGGCCAGCAACCAGGGCGGCCATCAGCTTGGAAACTTGCTTCGACATTTTGAATCTCCTTGTTTCGCGTAAAAGCGCACATGCGCTTGCCCACAACAACGAACGAAGGTGACGCAAAGCTGACAGCCGCTTTGTAACCAAATATGTACACCCCGGCGAGGGCCTCATTTCAGTCCCGGCACATCATCCCAGTGCGGCGAGAGCGGCTGCATAGTTCGGCTCATTCTTGATCTCCGCCACCAGTTCCGTATGCAGAACCGTATCGTTCTCATCGAGCACCACCACGGCCCGTGCCGACAGACCGCTGAGCGGCCCGCTCTTGATGGCGACACCATAGTTTTCAAGGAACTCCCGGCCCCGCAGGGTCGACAGGGTCACGACATTGGCCAGGCCCTCGGTGCCGCAGAAACGGCCCTGGGCAAAGGGCAGGTCGGCAGAAATGCACAGCACCACGGTATTGGGTTTTTCATTCGCCCGCTGATTGAAGGTGCGCACCGAGGTGGCGCAGGTGGGCGTATCGATACTGGGAAAGATATTCAGAATCTTGCGCTTGCCGGCGAAGCTGGCCAGGTCTGTATCGGCCAGGTCCTTTGCGACCAGGGTGAAGGGACGAGCCTTTTCACCCTTGCGTGGAAAACTGCCAGCAACTTCAACGGGATTACCACCCAAGGTAACGGAATTTGACATGAAAATCTCCTTGCTCTCTGTTGGAAAACTGATTGGATGTCAGCCCGCTGAATATACTCCCGATGGAGATAAAGCGGACTCACCGGTTTTCAAGAGAGATGAAGGATTCGGGTTGGGATATGAGCAGACAAAACCCATGTCTGGCCAGTGGTTACCAAAATCTCTGGCATTGAGACACCCTCCAGTGCCGATGAGTCGACCGCGCAACACCATGGCCCTCTCAAGCAGGCTGTCCAACAACCGCAAATTCCTCAACGAGTTCCGCGGCAACTTCGACGCCATCGTCGCCCGCTACGGGTGTACATGCGGGATAGGTGCGCCCGAGGTGTTCATTTCGCTGTCACGGCCTTCGTTGCCGCCTAAGCCGTCAATGAGCTAATCTTGGAACCGGACTGGCAGACAGGGGCGATCAGCAGTCCGGTGATATCGTTCTACGCGATACGGGGCGCGAAATTGCGGGCAGAAGAATGAACCACAAGCAATTGCGAGATTTTTCAACCACACCGCGCGTAGTCTCCATCTCCGCGGTGGCCATACTGGTCGGCACCGGTGGCGTGACGGCCGCGTATTTTCTTTTGCATCTGATCCAGCTCGCGACCAATCTCGCCTATTTTGGCCGTTTCAGCTTTGAAACATCGGATCTTGCCGCCTCCCCGCTCGGGGCCTGGGCCGTGCTCGTTCCGGCTGGCGGCGCACTCGCCATCGGGTTGATGGCCCGTTTCGGCAGCGAGAAGATTCGCGGCCACGGCATCCCCGAGGCGATCGAAACCATTCTTCTCGGTCGATCGCGGATTAGCGCCAAGGTGGCGGTTCTGAAGCCGCTGTCCTCTGCGATCTCCATCGGTACTGGTGGGCCGTTCGGCGCCGAGGGGCCGATCATCATGACTGGCGGCGCGGTCGGCTCATTGATCGCGCAGGGCCTCCCCGTCAGCGACAGCGAACGCAAGGCGCTGCTCGTCGCCGGCGCCTCGGCCGGCATGACGGCCGTGTTCGGCACACCCATCGCGGCGATCATGCTCGCCGTCGAACTGTTGCTGTTCGAATGGTCACCACGCAGCTTCATCCCGGTCGCCGTCGCCGCCATCACTGCCGCGGTGGAGCGCAACGCACTGCACATGCCGGCACCGATCTTTCCCTTTACCGGCGACATGCCGATCTCTTTCGTCGCCCTCGGCGGCTGGATGCTGATCGGAATTCTCGCCGGCCTGCTTTCGGGCTTGCTGACCCAGCTTGTCTACGCCTTTGAAGATGCATTTGCAAAGCTGCCGATCCACTGGATGTGGTGGCCGATGCTGGGCGGGCTCGTCGTCGGCCTCGGCGGCCTGATCGAACCGCATGCGCTCGGCGTCGGATATGACAACATCGCGGCCATGCTGCGAGGCGACATGGCCGTGCAAGGAGCCCTGCTTCTGCTGGTGGTGAAGGCGATCATCTGGTCGGTCGCACTGGGGTCGGGCACCTCCGGCGGCGTACTCGCACCACTGCTCATCATGGGTGGCGCAACCGGAGCCGCCCTGGCGGGCTTTCTGCCCAATGCCTCGCCTGGCTTCTGGCCGCTGCTGGCCATGGCTGCGACGATGGGCGGCACCATGCGCTCACCGCTGACCGCCACCTTCTTCGCGGTGGAGCTGACGGGTAACACCCATGTGCTGCTGCCGCTCATCACGGCCTGTGGTGCCGCCCATGCGGTCACGGTGCTGCTGATGAGCCGGTCGATCCTTACCGAGAAAATCGCCCGCCGCGGTCATCACATTGTGCGCGAATACAGCATCGATCCGTTCGCGCTCGCCCGGGTCAGCGAGGTGATGACCATCGATGTGCAATCCGTACCGGGAACCATGACGCTGCACGCCGCGGCGGCACTTCTCACCGACCCGGAAACGAAGCATCCGAGCTTTCCCGTCGTCGACGCCGACAACCGTGTGCTGGGGATGATCGACCCACCCTCGATCCTGCGCTGGCGACGCGCAGGCAAGCATCGCAAGGCGCTTTTGAGCGAATTGCTGGCGGGCGCAAAAATGACATTAGCCTATCCGGACGAATACCTGGCCGGCCTCGCCGACCGGATGAGCCAGGCAAATGTCGCTCACCTGCCTGTCGTGTCACGTGACGATGGCCGGCTTGTCGGCTATATGGGCTGGAAAGACATGATGCGCATGCGGATCAACTTGCAGGCGCAGGATCAGCAGCGCAGCCGCCTGCTGGGAAAAAGCTAAGCGGCACTGGCGAGTGGGGCGGCCCATTCGTCCGCACCGCATCCGATACGGTCTTGATCCAAGTCGCCTGGCAGGCTGAACGTAGGTTCTTCTCTCGGTCGCTGGTTCCGGAAATTTTCGTCCCGCTCCAAAAGTGAAAACCTGAAGCCCCGACCCGGATGCGTTGCCCCGTACGCTGATTGTTGTGCAAATCAGTGCCAAATCATGTGCCGCACTTCGCACGTTGCAAATGCGATGGGGGAAGGATTGGGGCAAAAAACAAAAACGCCCCGAAAGGGGCGTCGTTGAGCAATAGCTGGCGGAGAGGGTGGGATTCGAACCCACGGTGGGCTTGCACCCACGCCTGATTTCGAGTCAGGTACATTCGACCACTCTGCCACCTCTCCGTGGGCGCGGATTCTAGCATCGGATTTCCCGGCTTCCGTCGTCGATTTCCGTGTCTGCTCCCATCGCTCCTTTGGTCGGGGCATGGCAAAATGAGGGCCTCCCTTGCCCAAGGAGGCCCGATGCCTGGTCATCCCGCCCGCCTGGCTGTCCTGCTGTGCCTCCTGTTCCTTGCCGCCTGCCAGCGCCTTGCCTCACCCGAGTCATCGGGCGAACTGGTGGTCGCGATTCGTGCCGGCCCTTCCTCCTACGAGGTTGACGACAAGGGTGGCAGCAGCGGGTTCGAGCGGGATCTGGTACAGGCATTCGCACAAAGTCTGGGATACCGTGTGCGATTTGTGGTGGCCAATGATCAGGCGGAGTTGTACGAGCTGCTTGATGAAGGGCACGTCCACTTTGCCGCTTCGGCCTGGGAGCACGATGTTCCCCACATTCGCTACACTTCGCCGATCCGGGAATCTGACCCGGTCGTCGTCAGTCGTGGCGACGACCTGACTCTGGGAGAAGACCCGTCCGTACTCACAGGGCATACAGTAGGAGCGATGATCGCCTCGCCGCAACTGGAAGCGCTGCGCAAACTGGCCGGTGAACCACCTCGCTTTTCCCTCCAGCCGCATGCCGGCGCGGAATACGATCTGCTGCAGGCGGTTGCGGACAACAAACTGGATTTCGCCAGCACCGACCGGCTACAGTACCGGCTTGCCCTGCAATTCCTTCCCGATCTCCAGGTCGCCTTCACCCTGCCGGGGCGCATCCGCTTCGGCTGGGCATTCCGCGAGGGTGATGACAAGCTGCGCATGCAGGCGGACAGATTCATTGCCGATATCCGTCGCGGCGGCCTGCTGGCACGGCTGCAGGATCGCTACTTCGGCCATATCGACCGCATCAAGCCCGAAGGCATCACCGAACTGCTCGACGACATACAAACCCTGCTGCCCCGCTTTCGCAAATTTTTCCAGGATGCCCAGGAAATCACCGGGCTCGACTGGCGCCTGCTGGCGGCAGTCGCCTACCAGGAATCGAAATGGGACCCTCTGGCGACCTCCCCCACTGGGGTGCGCGGCATCATGATGCTGACCGAGGACACCGCCGACCACCTGCATGTCAGCAATCGTCTCGACCCCCGCCAGAGCATTCTGGCCGGGGCCAAATACCTGGCCGATCTGCGCAACCTTTTGCCCTTGACGGTCAAGGAGCCGGACCGGACCTGGTTTGCGCTGGCTGCCTATAACCTCGGCATGGGCCATTTCAACGGTGGCCGTGCAATCGCCGTCGGCCTCAAACGTGACGCGGATTCGTGGTTCGAGATGAAAAAGGTGCTGCCACTGATGGCCCGGCCGGAGTATTACGCCAGGCTCAAGTCGGGGCGGGCCCGGGGCGGTGAAGCGGTGATCATGGTGGAAAACATCCGCACCTACTTCAGCATCATCAGCCGTTTCACTCCTCCCTGGCGACCCGACTACCAGTTGGTACGCAGCACCCCGTCATCGCCTCATGGACTCCGGCAAAAGCACGGGAAGCCCCCGAAGCTCGGAGGTATCTCCTGATCCTGGCGCAGAGGGTACCCTGGCTCAGTTCTGGGGTGCGAGAATTTCCACGCCACCCATGTAGGGTCGAAGTACCGCCGGGATAACGACACTGCCATCCGCCTGCTGGTTGTTTTCCAGCACGGCCACCAGAGTGCGTCCCACGGCGAGCCCCGAGCCGTTGAGACTGTGCAGCAGTTCCGGCTTCTGCTTGTCGTTACGGAAGCGGGCCTGCATGCGTCGTGCCTGGAAAGCCTCGAAGTTGGAACAGGAGGATATTTCCCGATAGGCATTCTGGGCAGGGAGCCAGACTTCGAGGTCATAGGTTTTGGCTGCGGAGAACCCCATGTCACCAGTGCATAGCGCGACCTTGCGATAGGGAAGCTCGAGTTTTCGCAAGATGGCTTCGGCGTGGCCGGTCAACGTTTCGAGCGCGGCCCAGGAATGCTCGGGATGGACGAGTTGCACCAGTTCAACCTTGTCGAACTGATGCTGACGGATCATGCCGCGCGTGTCACGACCGTAGGATCCGGCTTCGGAACGGAAGCAGGGTGTATGACAGACGAACTTCAGGGGCAACTGTTCCGCGGCAATGATCTCGCCGCGCACGATGTTGGTCACCGGCACTTCAGCCGTTGGAATCAGGAATAGCCGGGTACCGTCATGACGTGGTACCTGAAACAGGTCCATCTCGAACTTGGGCAGCTGGCCCGTGCCGAACATGCTCTCCGGGTTGACCAGATACGGCGCATAGATTTCGGTATAGCCATGTTCCTGCGTATGCACATCGAGCATGAACTGGGCAAGCGCACGGTGCAGGCGGGCCATGCCGCCCTTCAGGAGGCTGAAACGGGAGCCGGAAATCCGGGTGGCAGTTTCAAAATCCAGTCCCAGCGGAGCACCGATATCGACATGATCCCTAACACCGAAATCAAAACTGCGGGGAACACCCCAGCGCTGCACCTCGACATTGCCTGCTTCGTCATGCCCCGTGGGAACGCTTTCATGAGGCAGGTTGGGGATGCCCGCAACGAAAGCGTTATAGCGCTCCTGCAAGGCCGCAAGCCTGGCTTCATTGGCCTTGAGCTCTTCACCAACCCCGGCCACCTCGGCCAGCAGGGCGGAGGCGTCTTCCCCCTTGCCCTTGAGGGCACCCACTTGCCTGGAGAGGCTGTTGCGACGGGCCTGGAGGTTTTCCGTTGCTACCTGCAAGCCTTTGCGTTCTGTTTCAAGTGCCGCGAACGCGTCGGCATCCAGTGTCACGCCACGTGTGGCCAGGCGTTCTGCGACATGGGAAAGATTGCTGCGGAGGAGTTGAATGTCCAGCATAAAAAATCCTTGGGATGGTCCCGGAACCAAACAGTCACTTGAACTGTCGAACTCAAGACCCTGAATAAAAAAGCGTATCGATCCAGATACGACTTTCCTTGAATTTTAAGCGGAAAAGACAACACTTTCTGTATAAGGAAAGGAAGATCGAATTCACCAGCGGAGGGCTGTTGACCGAAGGAGAAATGCAATGCTGTCACTTCAGGAATGTCTTGATTACTGCGATCTGATCGAAGATGAAATCAGTCTGATCGCCCACCACGAACACTTGGGCTTCCCCGGCGCCACCCAACTGGCACTTTCCCTGGTGCAGAACCGCGCCGGCGAGGTTGCGGTACGTTGCATGCTCGAAGACGAGCTGACGATTGCAGCGGGCGGTGGCAAGGTGGAAACGCTGTACATGGCGCAGAAGGCCTATCGCCACTTCACCCTGACCCACCCCGACTGTCTGGAGAACGCCTTCACCTGAAATCACTGCGTGGCCCGATGGCCGCGGCGGATACGGCCAGAATCCGTCAGGACTTGCCCTCCCTGTTGCGTGCCTTGGTATCAAGGCCGCGCAGGTGTTCGAGTTTTTCGGCGATCTTCTGCTCAAGCCCGCGCGGCACGGGGCGGTACCAGTTCGGCGCCGCGACCCCTTCGGGAAAGTAGTTTTCGCCGGCTGCATAGGCCTCAGGTTCGTCGTGGGCGTAACGGTATTCGCGCCCGTAACCCAGTTCTTTCATCAGTCGGGTGGGGGCGTTGCGCAAATGTTCGGGAACGGGCCGGGAACGATCCCGGGCCACGAAAGCGCGACCCTCGTTATAGGCCACGTAGGCCGCATTCGACTTGGGAGCCACGGCCAGGTAAAGGATTGCCTCGGCCAGCGCCAGTTCACCCTCAGGACTGCCCAGCCGCTCATAGGTTTCCACGGCGTCCAGCGCCATGCGCAGAGCACGCGGATCGGCGAGGCCGATGTCTTCGGTAGCCATGCGGATCATGCGCCGTCCCATGTAGCGCGGATCGGCGCCGCCATCGAGCATGCGCAAGAGCCAGTAGAGCGCGGCATCGGGATCCGATCCACGCACGGATTTGTGCAGGGCTGAAATCTGATCGTAAAACGCATCGCCGCCCTTGTCGAACCGACGCAGATCACGATCCAGTGCGGCTTCGAGAAATCCGGCATCCACCCGGGTCGCCCCTGCCGCATGTGCCGCGGTGCGCAGGGTCTCCAGCACATTGAGCAGACGCCGTGCGTCACCGTCGGCGTGCCCGATCAAACGGGTGCGCGCCTCATCATCAAAATTCAGTTCGGGAAAAACTTCGCCTCGGGCACGGTCAAAAAGCTGTCCCAGTTCGTCCTCACCCAGGCTCTTGAGCACATAGACGGAGGCCCTCGAGAGCAGGGCCGAGTTCACCTCGAAAGAAGGATTTTCCGTAGTGGCACCGATGAAGGTCACGATGCCCGACTCCACATAGGGAAGAAAGGCATCCTGCTGGGCCTTGTTGAAACGATGCACCTCGTCGACAAACAGGAGTGTACGACGACCGCTCTGGCTGCCAACCAGTTCGGCCCGCTGCATGGCCTCACGGATATCCTTGACACCCGAAAACACCGCCGAGAGGGCGATGAATTCTGCATCGAAGGCGTCGGCCATGAGCCGGGCCAGGGTGGTTTTACCGACCCCGGGCGGACCCCAGAGAATCATGGAGTGAGGGGTGCCCGATGCAAATGCCAGGTGCAGCGGCTTGCCCTCACCGAGCAGATGTCGCTGCCCGATGACCTGGTCCAGGGTTCGGGGCCGCAACAATTCGGCCAGGGGTGCGTGGCGCGGTGGCGCCGGCGCAAAAAGATCGCTCACTGCGCCGACTCACCCACCACGTCGGCACCTTTGGGAGCAGTGAAGCGGAACTGGCTCGGGGAAACGGTGGCGTTTGACTCGAAACGCACAAACTGCAGCCGGGTGGTCTGGCCGAAGTTGTCCTGAATTTCCATGGCTTCCGGTCGGTTGCTCCTGAGTCCGATCAACACCTGACGGAAGCCGGCATCCTGGGCCCGGGGGGTTGCCTGCACCCACTCCAGGCCATCTTTGCGACCGGACTCCTTGAGATCGAAATGCCGTTCCAGATCGGCACCGGCAAGAAGTGCGGCTGGACTCGAACCAATCGCCTGCCCCACATTCTTGACCACCACCTGATTCAGATCAGGATCAAAGCTCCACAACTTCTCGCCATCACTGACCAGCACCTGCGGATAGGGCGTGTCATATACCCAACGGAATTTTCCCGGACGCTGAAAGGCAAAGCTGCCAGCGGACTGCTGGGGCTTACGTCCTGATTTCGCGATCACGGTCTGGGCAAAACTGCCTTTCGCCGTGCGGGTTTCCCGCAGGAAGGTCTGGAGTTGATCAAGGCCAGCGGCATCGACAAGTACCGGCAGCAGGAGGGCAAAGAAAATAAATACGCGCATGGAACGGATTATCCCCGAGCCCGGGGCACACGGGGGAATTCACTATCGAACTCCGCCCACCGCGTGGCGGTACCCTACTCGACCTTCTCGGGCACCAGAACTTCACGGTTGCCCGCACCGTTCATGGCGGAAACCAGCCCGGCCTGCTCCATGGCCTCGATCATTCGGGCGGCGCGGTTGTAGCCGATCCGCAGATGGCGCTGAACCAGGGAAATCGACGGTCGCCGGGTCTTGAGCACGACTTCCACCGCCTGATCGTACATGGGGTCGGCTTCGGTATTGGCGTCTCCACCCGCTGCGGCCGCGTCACCCTCCGTCACCGGAGCCACGAGGATGTCCTCGATATATTCGGGCGCACCGATCTTGCGCAAATGATCCACCACGCGATGAACCTCATCGTCAGCAACAAAGGCGCCATGCACGCGGGTCGGTAGGCCGGAGCCCGGCGCCAGGTAGAGCATGTCCCCCTGCCCCAGCAGCGCTTCGGCGCCCATCTGGTCCAAGATTGTGCGGGAATCGATCTTGCTGCTTACCTGAAAGGCGATGCGCGTGGGAATGTTGGCCTTGATCAGCCCGGTGATCACATCCACGCTGGGGCGCTGGGTCGCCAGGATCAGGTGGATTCCGGCAGCACGGGCCTTTTGCGCCAGACGGGCAATGAGTTCCTCCACTTTCTTGCCCACCACCATCATCAGATCGGCAAGTTCGTCGATGATCACCACGATATGGGGCAGCGTCGCCAACGATGGTGCGCCCGCCGCCGGGTCACCGGGCAAGGCGAAGGGGTCGGGAATCCGCTCACCGGTTCGCTCCGCGTCCCGAATCTTGGTATTGAACCCGGCAAGATTGCGCACCCCGAGGCTGGACATCAGCTTGTAGCGCCGTTCCATTTCGCCCACGCACCAGTTCAACGCATTGGCGGCCTTGTTCATGTCCGTCACCACCGGCGCGAGGAGATGCGGAATCCCCTCATAGATGGAGAGTTCCAGCATCTTGGGATCCACCATGATCATGCGCACATCCTTGGGCTCGGACTTGTAGACCAGGGAGAGGATCATGGCGTTGATTCCCACCGACTTGCCCGAACCCGTAGTGCCGGCCACCAGCACATGCGGCATCTTGGCCAGATCGGTCACCACTGGCTGCCCGGCGATGTCCTTGCCCAGCGCGACCGCGAGGGACGAGCTCATGCCGTGATAGGCCTTGGAGCCGATAATCTCTTTCAGGCGCACCGTCTGCCGCTTGGTGTTGGGGAGTTCGAGCGCCATGCAGGACTTGCCCGGCACCGTTTCCACCACACGGATGCTGACCAGCGAGAGGGAACGGGCCAGATCTTTGGCCAGATTCACAATCTGGCTGCCTTTCACCCCCACGGCGGGCTCGATTTCGTAACGAGTGACCACCGGGCCGGGCAGGGCCGAAAGCACCTTGACCTCGACACCAAAATCGGCCAGCTTGCGCTCGATCAGGCGCGAGGTGAACTCCAGGGTTTCCGCAGCGGGTAAATCATCGCTGCTGTGGCTGGGTTCGTCCAGCAGATGCAAAGGTGGCAGCGCCTCGCCGGGTGCGTCGAAAAACATCGGGGTCTGACGCTCCTTCTCGGCCCGGGCCGCCGCCTTGGGCGCTACGGGAACTTCCATCTCCATGGTTTCGATCTTGATGGGCGGCGGGGGGTTTTCCTCCTGCTTCTTGCGCACCACTTCCACCACGGCTTCACGTTTCCCGGCAACCACGCGGCCATAACGGCGATCCTGCCAGGTCAGCACCAGACGGACCATCCTGATCCAGGCGGTTTCCAGCAGGGTTCCGACACCTTCCGCCACCCGTAGCCAGGAAACCCCCGTAAACAGGCTGAGGCCGCCCGCCAGCAGGGTCATGAGGATCAAGGTGCCCCCATTGAACCCGAGGTAGCGGGATGCCAGTTGCGCCACTTCATCGCCAACCAATCCCCCCGGGGCCTGTGGCAACAGTACTGTCGAACTCCAGAAGCGCAATGCCTCCAGGCCACAACTGGAGGCCATTACCACTGCGAACCCGGCCATGGCGATCAGTACGGGCCGTCGATCGCCACGCATCAGACCGTCGAGCCGGCGATAACCCCAGGCAACCAGCAACAGCAGGAAGGCCACCCACCACCAGGCCGAAAGACCGAAGAAAAGCAACATCAGATCGGCGATCCAGGCGCCGGCACGTCCGCCCGGATTGGCGATCCGCTCCACATCCACGGCGTGGGACCATCCCGGATCGGTGCGGCTGTAACCCCACAACGCCATGGACAGAAACAGGCCCGCCGCAGCCAGCAGGAGCCAGCGCGCCTCATTGATCAGGGCCACGATTTTCTCGGGCAGGGGCTGCTGCATCTCTGCGGCTCGGGACAGGACGGGGATAGCCATGGAATGCCTGTATGGACAGCGATGGAATAGGGACAGTTCCGATTATTGCGGCTCCCGCCCCGGGGGAAAACGGGAATATGGGACGTAAGGCGGGTTTATCCAGTCCTTCCTTCGATTCGACAGGCCAGCGGGCGAGGCACGAAAGTGCCGTTCGCAGATGCAGGAGTGACAGGTTCACGATCGCTATAATTCCCCGCGAGGCTTTCAATCTTCCTCTATCGCGAGACGCCATGACTACCACCACCCGACATTCCCGCCTGCTGATTCTCGGTTCCGGCCCTGCCGGCTATTCCGCCGCCGTGTATGCGGCCCGGGCCAATCTCAAGCCGGTATTGATCACCGGCATCGCCCAGGGCGGCCAGCTGATGACCACGACCGATGTCGACAACTGGCCGGCCGATGCGGAAGGGGTGCAGGGCCCCGATCTGATGGCCCGTTTCCAGCGCCATGCCGAGCGTTTCAATACCGAGATGATCTTCGATCATATCCATACGGCCCACCTCGGTGAAAAGCCCTTCCGCCTGATCGGCGATGCCGGGACGTACACCTGCGATGCACTGATCATCGCCACGGGCGCATCGGCCCAGTATCTGGGTTTGCCCTCCGAGGAAACGTTCGCCGGCAAAGGTGTTTCGGCCTGTGCCACCTGCGACGGCTTTTTCTACCGTAATCAGCCCGTGGCGGTGATCGGCGGCGGGAATACCGCCGTCGAGGAAGCGCTGTACCTTTCCAATATCGCAAGCCAGGTCACGGTCGTGCACCGGCGCGAGAAGTTCCGTGCCGAAAAGATTCTCCAGGACAAGCTTTTCGAGCGGGAGCGGGAAGGGAAAGTGGTCATCCGCTGGAATCACACACTGGACGAGGTTCTGGGCGACAAGAAGGGTGTCACCGGCATGCGCATCAAAAACACGCAAGGCGGCACAACGGAAGACATTCCCTTGCAGGGTGTGTTCATCGCTATCGGCCACAAGCCCAACACCGAGATCTTCCAGGGTCAGCTGGAGATGGAAAACGGCTACATCGTCACTCATGGCGGTCGTAAGGGCAATGCCACGGGGACCAGTATTCCGGGTATCTTCGCTGCCGGCGACGTGCAGGATCATATTTACCGGCAGGCGGTCACCTCGGCTGGCAGCGGCTGCATGGCGGCGCTCGATGCGGAGCGCTACCTCGACGGTCTGGGCGGCTGATCGTGACGCATCCGGAGCCCCGGGAAGACGATTCCGGGGATGATCCGGAGGCAGAATTCCGTGCGGCGATGCACGACGTGGTTCCCCTGCGTGCAAACCACCCCGAACGACCGGGCTATGCAGACCCGGGCCGGCCACGGCCGGCGCCCTTCCCGCGATGTGACCGGAACCCGGGCGGGCAAACCACCCTGGAGGGCACCGGCCACGGCTCTCCGCTGCTGGATTTTCCGGAAGATGGATATGAAACGGCATGGTCCCGTGTCGGCCAGCCCCGCAGCACACTGCGGGATTTGCGCCGGGGACGCTGGGCGATGCAGGCCTATCTCGATCTTCACGGCCATGACCGCAATGGGGCACGTACGGCGTTCGATACCTTCATCACCCGTTGTGCCGGGACGGGGTACCGATGCGTGCGCATCATCCATGGCAAGGGTTTGGGCTCACCGGACCGGGAACCCGTTCTGAAACGTCTGGTGCTGACCTGGCTGCCACAAAAGGACGAAGTGCTGGCGTTCTGCCAGGCAGGCCCTGCGGATGGCGGTGCGGGTGCCGTGCGGGTTCTGCTCCGGACGGTGAAATGATTCACCCGTCAAATACAACGCAAAGTGCCAGATGACAACTCCGATGCAGGGCTGTACTGGCTGCGGCAGTTCGAACCGAAGAACTTGGTCAAATAGCCGCTTCGTCAGTCTCTCCGGTACGAATCCGCACCACCTGATCGACGTCGGTAACAAAGATCTTGCCATCGCCGATCTTTCCGGTACGGGCAGCCTTGACGATTGCTTCGATCGCCATATCCACACTCTGGTCGGGCAGCACGATTTCAAGTTTCAGCTTGGGCAGGAAGTCCACCACATATTCGGCACCCCGATACAACTCGGTATGCCCTTTCTGCCGCCCGAAGCCCTTGACTTCGGTCACGGTCAGCCCGGTGACACCCACCTCGGATAAGGCTTCGCGCACTTCGTCGAGCTTGAAGGGTTTGATGACGGCTTCGATCTTTTTCATTACGGCTGCCCCATTCAGAATTCATCCGGATAACGCGATGTTATCGGATAGCGCCAGTCCTTGCCAAAACCGCGCCGGGTGATGCGAATGCCGACCGGTGCCTGCCGGCGCTTGTATTCGTTGCGCCGGAGCATGCCCACCACGCGCCGGACATCGGCCTCGGCATGGCCGGCAGCAACGATTTCCCGTGGGCTGCGGTCTTCTTCCATGTACGCATGGATGATGGCATCGAGCACTTCATAGGGCGGCAGGGTGTCCTGATCGGTCTGGTCCGGCTTCAGCTCGGCCGAAGGCGGGCGGACGATGATGTTTTCGGGAATCACCGGCGACAGACTGTTGCGATAGCGGGCAAGACGATAGACCAGCGTCTTGAACACATCCTTGATCACGGCAAAGCCACCCGCCATGTCGCCGTACAGGGTGGCATACCCGACCGCCATCTCGCTCTTGTTGCCGGTCGTCAGCACGATGCTGCCGGTCCGGTTCGACAGCGCCATCAGCAGCATGCCGCGTATCCGGGCCTGAATATTTTCCGGAGTGGTATCGGCCCAGGTCGTGGGAGGTAATCCGGCGAACAGCGGCGCCAGCAAGGATTCATAGGTCGCCATCGCGGACGCGATGGGTATCTCGTCGTAACGCACGCCCAGCAGATTCACCATGGCACGGGAATCGTCCAGGCTCATCTGCGCGGTATAGGGCGATGGCATCATCACCGCCCTGACCTTGTCCGCCCCCAGGGCATCGACGGCAATACACAGGGTCAGCGCCGAATCGATCCCGCCGGAAAGACCGAGAATGGCGCCGGAAAAACCGTTCTTGCCAATATAGTCGCGCACCCCCAGCGTCAGCGCCGTGTAGGCGGCCTGCTCCTCTCCCATGGCAGGAGCCTGATCTCCGGGCAGGAGATGACCATCACGGTATTCGACCAGGGCCAACGCCGTTTCGAAGGCCGGAAGCTGATGAGTGATGCGACCCTGGTGATCCAGGGCGAACGAAGCACCATCGAAAACCAGTTCATCCTGCCCGCCCACCAGATTGGCATACAGGGCAGGGATGCCGGTGGCCAGCACCCGCTGTTGCAGGACATCGAGACGTTCCTGCTGCTTGTTGAGATGAAAGGGAGATGCATTCAGGGTCAGCAACAGTTCGGCACCCGCGGCGCGGGCGCCTTCGGCACTGCCCGGTTCCCATATATCGGCACAGATATTGAGCCCGCACGCCACGCCCTTGACCTGAATCACGCAGACATCGTCACCCGCATCGAAATAGCGCTCCTCGTCGAATACCTGATAGTTGGGCAAGCGGTGTTTGCGGTACGTTGCCTCCACGCGCCCGCCGCGCAGCAGCGAAGCACAGTTATAACGTTGCTCACGCCAAAGCCCCGGGTGACCGACCACGACCGGCAACGGCACCTGCCCGGCCAGATGCGCCAGTTCCGCTTCACAGGCCCGGTAAAAATCCGGGCGCAGCAACAGATCTTCCGGCGGGTAGCCACATAGCGCCAGTTCCGGCGCCAGCATGAGATCGGCTCCCATGGCAGCGGCGCGTTGCGCGTGATCCAGAAGGATGCGGGCATTGCCCGCAATATCACCCACGATGCTGTTGATCTGGGCGACGGCGATTTTGAGCGTGGTCATGCAGCGACTATATCCCAGGACGAAAGCGGGCAGCAGCAGCGGGGGTCCCTGTTATTCTCCGGACAGACCAACCTTTGTGCCACCCCTCCAATGCCCTCAAGAGACTCTGCCGACCGCACGGTGCTGCGGCTCGAAACCCGCCGCTTCTTCACACGCTGCGAGAACCAGATGTCGATGATCGAACGGGCAGACACCTTGCGAGAAATTTCCCGCCTCGCCCACTTGCCGGTTCCAGCCAGCCTGTATGATGTTTTAGAAGCCCGCGACATCCATCGGCGCCTGCAACTGAGCGCGGAGCAACGGGCCCGGCAGCTCATCAACGATCAGATTGCCGCCTGGCTCAGGGCCGAACAGGAACGGCGGGCAAAATTACGCGGGCAAATGCTGGAAGACTGGAGCAACCTCACCGGCCCGCTCGGCCACCTGCGCACCTGGGCACAACGCCAGCTCACCACTGCCGAACAGAATCTGCCCGATTCCGGCTGATCAGCCGGAGTCATTTTCTCCCGACCGGAACTTTGCGGATCAAGGCGCATCTTCCGGTCCGGCATTCTCGCGTCCCAGTGCCTCTATCTGCTGCAAAACAGAAAAGAACCGCACCCCCAGTTCCGTGAATCCGTATTCAACCCGTAACGGAATCTCCGGATATTCGGTCCTTGTGAATACGCCATGCACCACGAGCTTGCGTAAGCGCTCGTTGAGAACCTTGGTCGAGATTCCCGGAATGGCTTTTTCAAGCTGACCGGGCCGGGTCTTCCCGGCATACACCGCCCGCAAGACGCTCCAGGACCATTTGCATCCGAGCACATCCTCGAACAAGACCGTCATGCGGTTGCGTGGCAGGTCGGCAGGCATGGTTCCATGGTTACCGTTTTGTGGGGTACGAACCATTTAGTGCCTTCTTTTCAAACAGTTAAGGAAGACAATAATAGCGCTGGTGACATTCTGTCACGATCAGACAAGGAGAATGGAAATGACGCAAAAAGCGATTTTCTATCACGCCGGCTGCCCGGTTTGCATCGAAGCCGAACAGGCCGTCGCCAACGCGCTGGACCCGCACCGTTATGACACCGAGATCGTACATCTGGGAAAGCAGCCAGCACGCATTCGTGAAGCGGAGGCCACGGGAGTCAAGTCGGTACCGGCCCTGGTGCTCGATGGCATGCCATTTCACATCAATTTTGGTGCCAGCCTCGATGCACTGAAGTAACACCTCGCCGTCAGGCTCCATCCGCCCGTGGCGGGTGGAGCCGCCCACCTCTCTGCAACAACGAGGCGTCAATTACGCCCCGGTATCGGGTGACCTGCCTTCAGGCTAGAAAGCGGGCTTTTCCTCCGCCGCAGCAAAGCGCTCGGCACCCTGGAGGATTTCCTTCCTGGCCTCCTCCGCATCGACCCAGCCCTCTACCTTGACGAACTTTCCGGGCTCCAGATCCTTGTAATGCTCGAAGAAGTGAGATATCTGGTCGAGCACGATCTGGGGAATATCGCGCGCACTAGTGACGTTGCGATACATCGGAGTCAGCTTGTCCACCGGCACGGCAAGCAGTTTGGCATCATCCCCCGCTTCATCCACCATTTTCAGCATGCCGATAGGACGACAGCGAACCACCACGCCCGGCGGCAATGCAAACTGGGATACCACCAGCACATCCACCGGATCACCATCACCAGCGATGGTCTTGGGGATGTAGCCGTAATTGCAGGGGTAATGCATGGCAGTGGACATGAACCGGTCCACGAAAATTGCGCCAGATTCCTTGTCCACCTCGTACTTGATGGGTTCGGCGTGCATCGGAATCTCAATGACCACATTGAAATCATTGGGCAAGTCTTTGCCGGACGGTACGTGATCAAGGCCCACGGTGCGCACTCCTCGGGAAAAGGCCTGAATTATAAATCAGGCGTTCCCCCGCCCGGGCCTGCCGAACAGCCCCCTTCTCCCTGACGGCACCGGTTCATATTGACATTTCAGCCACAATTTTTTGATAATGGTTCTCATTACAAGCTATCATGGGATGGCAATGGAAAAGAACGCAGGCCTTTGGATCAATCCGCTCCGGCACGAACCGGTTTCCATGCCCACGCGGGCAGACAGAGGCAATCTTGTGGAAAGCGCAGCCCTGTTTCAAGGGCGCAGCGAAATACGGATCTCTCATGGCGACCATGTTTATTCGCTCCGATTGACACGTCAAGGCAAGTTGATCCTGACCAAGTAAGCGAGGAGAAACTGATGTACGTTTGTGTTTGCAGCGCCGTCACCGAAAAGGATATCGCCCAGGCTGCCGCCCATGGGTGCCGATCCGTTCAGGATTTGCGCCTTACCCTCGGGATTGCAGTACAGTGTGGCCGTTGCGCCCAGTACGCTCGCCAGACCTTGCGCCAGTCGCAGGGTTCCGCGAAGGAACATCATCAAATTTCCGGCTGCCACGCGGCCCGCTGAAGGAGGATCCCGCCATGAAGGGCGATAAGAAAGTCATCCAGCTACTCAACCGCCAGTTGCTCAACGAACTCTCCGCCATCAACCAGTATTTCCTTCACGCCCGGATGTACAAGAACTGGGGGCTTGCACGCCTGGCCAAGCACGAGTACGACGAATCGATTGAGGAAATGCATCACGCCGATCATCTCATCGAGCGCATCCTGCTGCTTGAAGGACTGCCCAATATGCAGACCCTCAACAAGCTGTTGATCGGGGAAAATGTTCCCGAGTGCCTGCACGGGGATCTGAAGCTGGAGCAGGGTTCTCTCGTTGACCTCAAGCAGGCCATCTCCCATTGCGAATCGGTCGCCGATTACGTATCCCGTGACATCCTGACCGAAATCCTCGAAGCCACCGAGGAGCATGTGGATCACCTGGAGACGCAACTCGAACTGATCGAGAAAGTGGGGCTGCAGAACTACTTGCAGTCCCAGATGGAGCCGGGGGCCGGCTCCTGACAGCAGGCCCTGCGGTCAGGCCGGGCGTAACCGCAGGCTGTGATTGAGATTGATCAAGAGCCCGAAAAGCACCATCGCACCCGCCTGATGTGCTGCCGCCAGCGGTACAGGCACCCCGTTGAGCAGGGTCGAGATGCCCAGACCCAGCTGGATTACCAGCATGGCCAGCACGGCGCGCGCCGCACCACGCGCCCAGGGGGCACGCGAGAAGGTATAGCCACAGAATGGCGGTATCAGAATGAAAAGTGTCCAGGCAATCAGGCGGTGGTCGAACTGGATCGTGCTGTGATTCTCGAACAGATTGATCCAGGCCGGCTCTAACGCCAGAACCTCATCCGGCATGAAATGATCCCCCATCAGGGGAAATGTCGGATACAGCGCTCCTGCATGCGTACCGGCCACCAGGGCCCCGGACAGCACCATCAGGAACACCAGGCCGGTCAGTACCGTACCACATCGCTGCAGGCGGCTCAGGGCGGACGCTCTCGGTGCGGTCACCCGTTCACCCAACTGATCCAGAGCGGTCCACAGCATCAGGCCAAAGATCAAAAAAGCCAGACCCAGATGGGCGGCAAGGCGGTAATGCGATACCCGCGGGTTATCCACCAGGCCGCTCTTCACCATGTACCAACCCATGGCACCCTGCAATCCGCCCAGAACGAAAAAGCCGAGCAGCTTCGGTATCATTGGGCGCGAAATCTGCCCGCGCAGCCAGAACCAGAGAAAGGGCAGAAAAAACACCACGCCGTTGAGGCGGGCAAGCAGTCTGTGCGCCCACTCCCACCAGAAGATGCTTTTGAAGCCGGCTATGTCCATCCCCTGATTCACCTTGAGGAATTCGGGGCTTTGCTGATATTTGACAAACTCCTCCAGCCAGTCGGCGTCGGTCAGAGGCGGGATCACGCCGTGGATCGGCTTCCATTCCACAATGGAAAGGCCGGCACGGGTCAGACGGGTCACGCCCCCCACCACCAGCGTGGCGAAAACCACCAGACAACAGGCAAGGAGCCAGTAAGCGATGGCGCGATTGCGGTCGGTACGCACAACGGAATTCCTCAAAAAGTTTCGATTATAAATTTGCCGGCACAGCCATCAGGCCAGCCATGACTCGCGCTAGGCCGCCGCCGGCTCGGGCTTGGCGAACCAGATCAGAAATACCAGCGCGAGATATACCAGTGCCGCCAGCATGAAGATATCCACCACCCCGAGCGTATAGGCCTGGACATTCACGGTACGCTCCATCAACGCAAGCGATTGCGCGGGATCCAGCCCGATCCCGCTCATGCCCTGCATGGCTTCGACGGCAGGTTGCCGGTAGGGTGTGATCGCATCCACCAGCCGCGCATGATGAAAACTGGCACGCTGATCCCATAGCGTGGTCGACAGCGAGGTTCCAAACGATGAAGCCACGATCCGTGCGAAATTGATCAGCCCCGAAGCCGCGGCCATGCGTTCCGGCGGTAATCCGGAAAAGCTCAGGGTGGTCAGCGACACCATGAAAATGGCAATGGCCAGACCGTGAGGCAGTTGCGGCGCGATGATGTCGAAAGGCGCCACCCCGGTGCTGAATCCTGCCCGTCCCAGGGCCGCCAGCCCGTACAGCGCGAAGGAAACACTCACCAGAAAGCGGATGTCGAAGCGATGCATCACCCGCGCCACCATCGGTGAAACGACCAGCGTCACCAATCCCATGGGTGCCGTGACCAGGCCGGCCCAGGTTGCGGAATATCCCAGGTATTGCTGCAGCCAAAGCGGCATCAGGACAATCGTCGCATAGGAAGGAATGAAGCCGATCACATTGGCCAGCATGCCCACCGTGAAGTTACGCTTTGCGAACAAGGTGAGGTCCACGATGGGATGGGTTTCGTAAAGCTCCCAGACCAGGAAAAAAACAAACCCGACACCACACACTACGGCCAGCGTCACGATCTCCGGAGACTCGAACCAGTTGAGTTCGCGCCCGTTGTCCAGCATGAACTGCATGGCGGCCACCCAGACCACCAGCAACCCGAGGCCCACCACGTCCACCGGCACCCGGACCTTTTCGGACTCGCGCTTGGCCAGCAGCGACCAAGTCATCCACGCCGCCACCAGCCCCACTGGAATATTGATGTAGAAAATCCAGGGCCAGGACCAGTTATCGGTCAGCCAGCCGCCTAGGGGCGGCCCCATGATGGGCCCCACCATCACGGTGGTGCCCCAGGCCGCCATCGCCATGGCGGCCTGGGAAGGTGGGTAGCTGCGTAACAACAGGGTTTGTGACAATGGATTCATGGGGCCGGCCACGAAGCCCTGGATCACGCGGAAAAAAATCAGCATGGGCATGCTCTGCGCCAGGCCGCAACAAAAGGACGCCAGGATGAACAGCAGGATCGAGATGACGAACAGCCTCACCTGGCCGAATCGCTGTGCCAGCCAGCCGGTCAAAGGAACCGAGATGGCATTGGCGACACCATACGAAGTGATGACCCAAGTCGCCTGACTGGGCGAGACACCGAAATCTCCGGCAATGGCGGGAAGGGACACGTTGGCAATCGTCGTGTCCAGAATGTTCATGAACGTTGCCAGGGACACCGCAAAAGTGGCGAGGATACGTGTGCCGCCTTCCAACGGCGCGTCGGGTGTGGCAGCGGGGGACGACAAGGAGGCTCCTCGGTTGATCGGTCCGGCGCCGCCCGGGGATTGGCGCGCCTTGTTGTTGAAACCGGACGCGCGTCATACTACCACCACGCGGCCAGCGGAACGGCAGGGGCATCGCCGGCTTGAGCCGGCTCCTGATTTGGCCGATAATGCGCGGCTCTTCGACGCCAGGCAGGGCTGATTTTCCTTCGCAGCCATGTCTCCTTGCCGGGATGGCGGAATCGGTAGACGCAGCGGATTCAAAATCCGCCGCCGCAAGGTGTGGGGGTTCGAGTCCCCCTCCCGGCACCAGTTGAAAATCCACGCAGGTCCGCAAACACGCACCACGCTGCGACCTGCGACAAGGTAATGAAAGGCCTGTCCACGATCATGCCGCCGGATCACACTCCCATCATGAATCCGCGCTACGGTAGCGGCATCTTCCGCCGGCGCATCCGTGTCGAGCATCGTGACGGCCGCGTGGTGGCCGGGCTCGAGGATCCGGTACATGCCTGCCTGGTATCCCTGACCCATGACGGCCACACCATTACCCATATCGAAGCGGCGTGGATTCGCAACCCCACCCGTGCCTGCGTGGGCGCCACCCGGCAATTGCCATCCCTGGCTGGCCGCCTGCTCACGGCCAGCCGCGCCGAATACCGGGAATACGACAATCCCCGCCAGCACTGCACCCATCTGCACGACCTGCTCGGACTGGCCGTGGCGCACGCCCTGCGCAAGATCCCCAGCCGCCAGTTTGACGTCACCGTGCCCGATCTCAAGGATGGCAGCACCCTGGCCGAGGTCAGCGTCGATGGCCGGCAGATACTTGCCTGGCACACCGATCTGCGCACCGTCACCGGCCCGGGCGATCTGGCCGGCGGCCCCATCTTCCGTGGGTTCAACCAGTGGGCGGCGCAACACTACTCGGGGGATACGCTGGAAGCGGCGCACGTCCTGCAAATGGGTATATTCGTCGCCAACTCCCAGCTCTTCGACATCACTGCCGTTCGCGCCAAATACCCCACCACACCCCTGGTGCAAAAGCACATGATCGGCGCCTGCTACGCCTATCAGCCCGAAAACGTTCCCGCTGCCCTGCCCACCCAGAATACGGTCCGTGATTTCACCCATAGCGCTGACGACATGCTCGCCTTCCTCTGAAGGTATGCCATGCCCCTGACGCTGGACGATTTCGATTACCCGCTGCCGCCCGAACGTATCGCCCAGGCACCGCTGGCCGAACGATCCGCCAGCCGCCTGCTGGTATTGAACGGATCGGACCTGGCCGATCGTCACATCCGGGACCTGCCGGGGTTGCTGCGTGCCGGCGACCTGCTCGTGATGAACGACACCCGTGTCATCCATGCCCGCCTCATGGGCCGCAAGGAAAGCGGCGGCCAGGTGGAAGTGATGGTCGAACGCCCGCTCGACGATGAACGCGAGGTGATGGCCCAGATACGGGCCAGCAAATCTCCCCGGCCGGGCAGCCGGCTCCTGCTGGAAGAGCACATGGAGGTCGAGGTTCTGGGGCGCGCAGGAGAGTTCTACCGCCTGCGCTTTCCCGGCAACACACTGGATCTGCTGGAACGCTACGGCCGCCTGCCGCTACCCCCCTATATCGAGCGCCAAGCCAGCGATGCCGACGAATCCCGCTATCAGACGGTGTTCGCCCGGGAACGCGGTTCTGTCGCCGCGCCAACGGCGGGCCTGCATTTCGATACGGCGCTGCTGCGCTGTCTGGACGAAGCCGGCATCGCCACCGCCCATGTCACGCTCCATGTCGGCGCCGGCACTTTCCAGCCGGTACGGGTGCATCACCTCGCCGAGCATCGCATGCACAGTGAACGCTACGTCCTGCCCCGGGCGACCGTGGAGGCCATTGCCGCCACACGGGCCAGGGGTGGCCGCGTGGTGGCCGTGGGTACCACCTCCTTGCGCACGCTGGAATCCGCCGCCCTCGCGCATCCCGAAGGGCTCGAACCCTGCAGCGGTGACACCGAGCTTTTCGTCACCCCCGGCTTCCACTTTCGTGTGGTGGACTTGCTGCTCACCAACTTCCATCTGCCCAAGTCCACTCTGCTGATGCTGGTTTCGGCCTTCGGCGGCATGGAGGAAATCCGCGCTGCCTACCGCCACGCAGTGGAAGATGGCTACCGATTCTTCAGTTATGGCGACGCCATGCTGATCCAGCGCAAGGACCTCCGAGACCACCATGCCTTTTGAGCTTCTCGCCACCGACGGCGCTGCCCGTCGTGGCCGCCTCGCCCTGGCCCACGGTGTCGTGGAAACCCCGGTCTTCATGCCCGTGGGTACTTACGGAACGGTCAAGGCCATGGCGCCCGCCGAACTCGAGGAAATGGGCGCCCGCGTCGTGCTTGGCAACACCTTCCATCTCTGGCTACGGCCCGGGCTGGACGTGATCCGCGCCCACGGTGGCCTGCATCGCTTCATGGGCTGGAACCGCCCCATCCTCACCGACTCGGGCGGCTTTCAGGTATTCAGCCTCGGCGATCTGCGCAAGATCACCGAGGAGGGCGTGAAATTCCAGTCGCCGATCAATGGTGACCGGCTCTTCATGCGGCCCGAGGATTCGATGCAGATCCAGCATGTGCTCGATTCCGACGTGGTGATGATCTTCGATGAATGCACCCCCTACCCGGCCAGCGAAAAGGAAGCGGCCGAGTCCATGCGCCTGTCCCTGCGCTGGGCGCGCCGTTCGCGGGATGAGCACAACCGTCTGGGCAATACCAACGCCCTGTTCGGCATCGTTCAGGGTGGCATGTACGAAACCCTGCGCGACGAATCACTGGCCGGCCTCGCGGCCATCGACTTCGACGGCTTCGCCATCGGCGGCCTCTCCGTGGGCGAGCCCAAGGTGGATTTCGCCCGTATCCTCGCACATACCGCGCCCCGGCTGCCGCAACACAAGCCACGCTACCTGATGGGGGTGGGCACACCGGAGGACATCGTGTTCGCCGTGGGTCAGGGCATCGACATGTTCGACTGCGTGATGCCGACCCGCAACGCCCGCAACGGCTGGCTGTTCACCCGCTGGGGCGACGTGAAGATCAAGAACGCCACCTACAAGGCCGACACCCGGCCCCTGGACGAAACCTGCGCCTGTTATACCTGCCGCAATTTCACGCGGTCCTACCTGCACCACCTGCACCGCACCGGCGAGATTCTTGGCGCACGCCTGAACACCATCCACAACCTGCACTATTACCAGGTGCTGACCGCCGGCCTGCGGGAAGCCATCGAAAGCGGCCGCTACGCCGAATTCGGCGCCCGTTTCCATCAGGAAAGGGCCACGCTCGCCGGAGTCGCGGTTAACCCGGCCTGATCGCTATAATCGCCGGTCCATTTTTGTATTTGCGGAGAAAAATGTGCTGATTTCCAACGCCTACGCCCAGGCCGCTGCGCCCGCAGCCGATCCTACCGGCGGCCTGCTGGGTATGGTACCCATCATCCTCATGTTCATCGTGCTGTGGTTCCTGATGATCCGGCCACAGATGAAAAAAGCCAAAGAACAGCAAAAAATGGTCACCGAGCTGCAAAAAGGCGACGAGATCGTCACCCAGGGGGGGCTGGCCGGTCGTATCGCCAAGGTAGGCGAGAATTATCTTTCCGTCGAAATCGCCGATGCCAAGGATGGTCCGATGGTTGTTTCGATCCAGAAAAGTGCCGTTTCCGCCCTGCTGCCCAAAGGTACGCTGAAGGCCCTGTAAGACCGCAAGGGAGGCCAGGCCTCCCTTTCCCCATCTTTCTTTCCCTCCACCATGAACCGCTACCCGCTCTGGAAGAACATCCTCGTTCTCGTCGCCCTCATCCTGGGCCTGCTCTACACCCTGCCCAATTTTTTTGGCGAGGCCCCGGCGGTACAGGTGGCCAGTGTCAAAGCCACCCTGAAGGTGGATATGACGCTGATGGACCAGGTGGAAAAAACCCTCCAGGCCGCCGGGATTGAAAATACCGGAATCCAGGCCGATGCCGGCAGTATCCGGGTGCGACTGGCCGATACCGACACCCAGTTGCGAGCCAAGGATGCGATCGAAAAGGCCATCAACCCGGATCCTGCCGATCCCGCCTACAGCGTGGCGCTGAATCTGGTCTCGAACTCGCCTTCCTGGCTCACCGCCATCCACGCCCTGCCCATGTACCTCGGACTGGATCTGCGCGGCGGCGTGCACTTCCTGCTGCAGGTCGACATGAAAGGCGCCCTCACCAAGCGGCTCGACGCGACGGCGGCCGATCTGCGCACCCAGATGCGGGACAAGAATATCCGTCACAGCGGCATCAGCCGCGAAGGCATGACCCTTGCGGTACGCTTCCGCGATGCCGATACGCGCGACAAGGCCCGCCGCCTCATCACCGACACCTTCCCGGAACTGGCCCTGCAGGACGCCCAGGACGGCACCGACCTGAAGCTGATCGCCAGCATCAAGCCCAGTGCCCAGACCAAGATCCAGGATGACGCCCTGAAACAGAACATCAGCACCCTGCACAACCGGATCAACGAACTCGGCGTGGCCGAGCCGATCATCCAGCAGCAGGGCTCCGACCGGATCGTGGTCCAGCTTCCCGGCGTGCAGGACACCGCCAAGGCCAAGGAAATCCTCGGGCGCACCGCCACCCTGGAAATCCGCATGGCGGACGACGAGAACAGCGCCAACCCGTCCGTCATGACTGCCGCCGCCCAGGGGCAGCCCCCGGCGGGCGACGAATACTATGTGGAACGTGGCGGCCACCCCCTGCTGGTGAAAAAGCAGGTCGTCCTCACGGGCGAACGCCTCACCGATGCCCAGCCCGGCTTTGACAGCCAGACTCATGAACCGGCAGTGCATCTCACCCTGGACGCTACCGGCGCCCGCATTTTCAAGGATGTGACCCGCGAAAATGTCGGCAAGCGCATGGCCATCCTTCTGATCGAAAAAGGCAAGGGCGAGGTCGTCACCGCCCCCGTGATCCGTACCGAAATCGGCGGTGGCCGGGTGCAGATCTCGGGCCGCATGAGCACCCAGGAAGCCAGCGATACCGCCCTGCTGCTCCGTGCCGGCTCACTCGCCGCCCCCATGGACATCATCGAGGAACGCACCATCGGCCCCAGCCTCGGCGCAGAAAACATCAGCAAGGGCTTTCATTCCACCCTGTGGGGCTATACCGCCATCGCCATTTTCATGATGGCGTACTACGTTCTCTTCGGCTTGGTGTCGGTTCTGGCGCTATCGGCCAACCTGCTCTTTCTTGTCGCCCTGCTCTCCCTGTTGCAGGCCACACTGACCCTTCCCGGCATCGCCGCCATTGCCCTGACACTGGGCATGGCCATCGACGCCAACGTGCTGATCAACGAGCGCGTGCGCGAGGAGCTGCGCAATGGCAGCACACCACAGGCCGCCATCCTCGCCGGCTACGAACGGGCCTGGGCCACGATTCTCGATTCCAACGTCACCACCCTGATCGCCGGCATCGCCCTGCTGATCTTCGGCTCCGGCCCGGTACGTGGCTTTGCCGTGGTGCATTGCCTGGGCATCCTGACTTCACTGTTCAGTTCGGTGGTGGTCTCGCGCGCCCTGATCAACCTGATCTATGGCCGGCGCAAGAAGCTGGCCTCACTCTCCATCGGCCAGGTGTGGAAACCCGGCATCGTCACCAAATAAGGGAATCCCGCCATGGAATTCTTCCGCATCAAAAAAGACATCCCCTTCATGCGCCATGCGCTGGTGTTCAACATCATTTCGTTGATCACCTTCATCCTGGCAGTGGTGTTTCTCTTCACCCGGGGCCTGCACCTTTCCATCGAATTCACCGGCGGCACCCTGATGGAAATCAGCTATGTCCAGACCCCCGAACTCGACAACCTGCGCGATCAGCTCACCAAGGACGGCTTCAACGATGTTCAGGTGCAGAATTTCGGCACTTCCCACGACGTGCTGATTCGCGTTCCGCTGGCCAAGGATCACGACACCGCCAAGATCGGCGAACGCGTCATGGCCTCGCTGAACACAGTGGCGGCGGGGAATGCGCCAACCCTGAAACGGGTCGAGTTCGTCGGCCCCCAGGTCGGGAAAGAGCTGGCTTCCGACGGCGCCCTGGCGCTGCTGCTGGTGGTGGCCGGCATCGTCCTCTACCTTGCGATCCGGTTCGAGTGGCGCTTCGCTGTTGCCGCCATCATCGCCAACCTGCACGACGTGGTGATCATCCTCGGCTTCTTCGCCTTCTTCCAGTGGGAATTTTCACTGCCGGTGCTGGCTGCCGTGCTGGCCGTACTGGGCTATTCGGTGAATGAATCGGTGGTGGTGTTCGACCGGGTGCGCGAAACCTTCAAGAAAAAACGCGGCCTCACCACGCCCGAAGTCCTCAACCATGCCATCACCAGCACCATCTCCCGCACCATCATCACCCACGGCAGCACCCAGATGATGGTGACCTCGATGCTGATCTTCGGTGGCGCGGCGCTGCATTACTTCGCCCTTGCGCTCACCATCGGCATCTGTTTCGGTATCTATTCCTCGGTGCTGGTGGCCAGCCCGCTGGTCATGTGGCTGGGCGCTTCGCGCGAACAGTTCATCAAGGTCAAGGTTGAAAAGCCGGAGGCTGTGGTCTAGCCATCCGCCTCACTCATCCATCCAGCCAAAACGGGCGCGGATTTCCGCCCCCGTTTTCAGCAGATAGGCCTGGCGTGCTTCGAGACCGGGCTGGTGCGCGCCCATTGCAAAAGGCAGAACCCAGTTCCCCACCTCGGTAATGCCGGCCGTGGCCATGCGCTTCAGGTCCGCATCGTCGTAGCTGCCCCAGAGCTGATAGCTCAGCACCCGGAACGGCAGGTGGTCGCGGCCGTATTCACGGCGCAGTTCCTGCAGGCGGGTCGCCAGCGCGATACTTTCCTCCAGCCCCTCGCCCGTTCCCACCCAGCCGTCCCCGATACGGGCAGCCCGGCGGAGCGCCACCTCGGTCTTGCCACCGATCCAGACGGGTATCGGCCGCGACGGCTCGGGCTTCATCAACACCTGGTCGCAACGGAAGAACTCACCGGCAAAGGTGGCCGGCCCCGCGGCCCAGAGGGTGCGCATGAGTGCGACCATTTCATCGAAGCGACGCCCCCGGCTTTTGAAGTCAACACCGAAGATCTCGAACTCCTCGGCCATCCAGCCCGCGCCGGCACCGAGCATGACGCGATCAGCAGAAAGATGTGACAGCGTGCCAAGCACCTTGGCCATGTAGAACGGGTTTTGCAGGGGCAGCACATGCACCGCGCTCAAAAACTGCAGACGTGTGGTCACGGTGGCCATGGCGGCGAACGTGGTCATCAGTTCCGCCCAGAATTCGCCCGCCTCGAAGGCCGGCGCATCGGGAGGGCTGTAAGGATGGCGCGACACCAGATTGACCGGGTACAGATAGTGTTCGGCCATGGCCAGCCCGTCGAAACCCGCCTGTTCGGCGCTACGGGCCAGTGCCACGCACTCGGCCGGATGGGTGTAGGACATGCATTGCCAGAATCTCATGACGGCTCTCCATCGCAAGGTAGGGCCTGCTCGCCAGCCGCGGCAGGAGAAACGGTGTTGTTCATGTGCCCTGCATCACTCCGTGGTGGTGGCGAACACATGCTTGATCCGCAGGGTTGCATCCTTCGCAATGATCCCGAGCAAGCGGTCGATATTCGGATGCTTGCCCGGATTCGTCTGCGCATCGGCCGCGTGTTCGGCGTAGATTTCCATGCCCTTTCTGGCGGCATCCGGCGTGATGGCACCAAAGGTCTGCCCCAGGTGGTTGTACACCGCCAGCGAGCCGGCCTGACCGGGCTTGTTCTCGATCAGGGCCACTTCATTGCCTTCGGTGTCCAGCAGGCGGATGGCGGCCAGATGGGAGATTTTGGGAAGCTGTTTGAGGTTTTCCGCGAATGCCATGGCTCAGATCTTTCGTGCGAGTTCGGTGGCCTTGCCGATGTAACTGGCCGGTGTCATGGCCAGCAGGCGCTGTTTTTCCGCAGCGGGAATGGCCAGGGTCTGGATGAACCCATGCAGGGCAGCCCGTTCGATGCCCTTGCCGCGAGTCAGCTCCTTGAGCTGCTCGTAGGGATTCTCGATCCCGTAGCGGCGCATCACTGTCTGCACCGGTTCGGCCAGCACTTCCCAGCAGGCATCGAGATCGGCGGCCAACTGGTCGGGATTGGCTTCCAGCTTGTTCAGGCCACGCAGGCAGGATTCATACGCCAGCAACGTATAGCCGAAACCGACACCCATGTTGCGCAGCACGGTGGAGTCGGTGAGATCGCGCTGCAGGCGCGAGATGGGCAGCTTCTCCGCAAGATGGCGCAACACGGCGTTGGCCAGCCCCAGGTTGCCTTCGGAATTCTCGAAGTCGATCGGATTGACCTTGTGCGGCATCGTGGACGAACCGATCTCCCCTGCCTTCAGTTTCTGCTTGAAGTAGCCCAGGGAGATGTACTGCCAGATATCGCGGTTGGCATCGATCAGGATGGTGTTGGCCCGGGCGATGGCATCGTAGAGTTCGGCCATGGCGTCATGGGGCTCGATCTGGATGGTGTAGGGATTGAATTCCAGGCCGAAGGATTCGATGAAGCGGCGATTGAATCCTTCCCAATCAAAATCAGGGTAGGCGGAAAGATGGGCGTTGTAGTTGCCCACGGCGCCGTTGAGCTTGGCGGTGAGGCTGATCGCAGCGATGCGTGCGCGGGCCTTGATCAGGCGGGCCGTGATATTGGCCATCTCCTTGCCCAGGGTGGTGGGGCTGGCGGGCTGACCATGGGTACGGGAGAGCATGGGCAGGTCCGCCAGGGCGTGGGCCAGTTCGCGCAAGCGCACGATGATGCGATCCAGACCCGGCAGCAGATTCTGTTCGCGCGCGTCGCGCAGCATCAGCGCGTGGGAGACGTTGTTGATGTCCTCGGAAGTGCAGGCGAAATGGATGAACTCGGTCACCCGCATCGCTTCCGCATTGTTGGCCAGGCGCTCCTTGAGCCAGTACTCCATGGCTTTCACGTCGTGATTGGTGCGCTGCTCGATGGCCTTGATGGCCTCACCATCGGTCACCGAAAAATCGGCCACGACCCGGTCCAGTTCCGCCACGGTGGCTGCAGAAAATGGCTGTATCTCCGCCAGCGCCGGTTCGGCAGCCAGCGCCTTGAGCCACTCCACCTCCACCCGGACCCGGTTGCGGATCAGGCCGAACTCGGAAAAATGGGCGCGCAGCGGCTCGAGTTTTTCGGCATAGCGGCCATCAAGGGGCGAAAGAGCGGTCAGGGCGAAGGGCATGGGAAGTCGCGTAAGCGGTTGAAAAGCGGGGGTGAATTTTATCATGCAGCCCCTTCCTGCCGGCCTCTCCCCGGGGCGGGGGCAACAGGGGCCGGTGATATACTCGAACGCAAAATGACCGCTCCCCACTCATGAAGCTCATCGGTTCCCTGACCAGCCCCTACGTCCGCAAAACCCGCGTGGTGCTGGCCGAAAAAAAGATCGAATACGATTTCGTCATCACGCCTCCCGGCGCTGCCGGCAGCGTGGTCGCCGGCTACAACCCGCTGGCCCGCATCCCGGTACTGGTGCTGGACGATGACACTGCCCTGTTCGACTCTCCGGTCATCGTCGAATACCTCGACAGCGCCGCACCGAACAACAAGCTGCTGCCACAGCCGAACCGGGAACGCATCGAGGCCAAGCGATGGGAGGCTCTGGCTGACGGGCTGCTCGACGCCGCCGTGGACATCCGGCGCGAAACCCAGCGTCCGGGTAAAGAGCAGAGCCTGGCCTGGATCGAACGCAACCGCCAGGTGATCGAAACCGGACTGATCCACCTGGACCAGGAAATCGGTGAAAAAAACTGGTGCATGGGCACCCACTTCAATCTGTCCGATGTCGCCGTGGGCTGTGTCCTCGGCTATCTCGACCTGCGCTTTCCCGCGCTGGACTGGCGCGCCCGCCATGCCAACCTGCTTCGCCTGTCGGACAAGCTGATGCAGCGGCCCTCCTTCCAGGACACGGCGCCTCCGGCCGGCGCCTGAAGTCTCCGCCATCCATGAAAAAAGCCCGCGGTTGCGGGCTTTTTTCATGGGAGCCAGGCCAACGCTTGTCCGCCCGCCTCGGCAGCCATTCTCAGCAAATCACCCCGCCGCCGAGGCAGACACGTGATTCATACACCACCACCGACTGTCCCGGCGTTACCGCCCATTGGGGTGCGGCAAAGGCGATCTCGCACACCCCGGCATCCACCCGTTCCACTTCGCAAGGCGCATCGGGCTGGCGGTAGCGGGTCTTGGCGTTGTACACCCAGTGGGTATGCGGTGCCTTGCCCGACACCCAGCTCAGATCGGTGGCCAGCAGACGATCCCTGAACAAGGCGGGATGTTCGTGGCCCTGGACCACGAACAGCACATTTTTCTCCATGTCCTTGCCGGCCACATACCAGGGCAACTCCGGCGCTCCCTTGACGCCGCCAATGCCCAGGCCATCGCGCTGACCCAGGGTGTGATACATGAGCCCCTGATGCCGGCCCATCACCTGATCGTTATCGAGATTGCGGATCTCGCCCGGCCGGACGGGAAGGTAGCGCTGGAGAAATTCGCGGAAGGGCCGCTCTCCGATGAAGCAGATCCCCGTCGAATCCTTTTTTGCATGATTGGCCAGCCCCGCCTGTGCGGCCATGCGCCGTACATCGCGCTTGTAGTGGTCGGCAAGGGGGAAAAGGGTACGGGACAGTTGCTGCTGGTTGAGCCGGTGCAGGAAATAGCTCTGGTCCTTGGTGCCGTCTTCCGCCTTGAGCAACTGGTACTCGCCGAGGAACTCGCGCACACCGGCGTAGTGCCCGGTCGCGATCCTGTCGGCGCCGAGGTCCAGCGCATGGTCGAGGAAAGCCCTGAACTTGATCTCGGCGTTGCACAGCACATCGGGATTGGGCGTGCGGCCGGCCTGGTATTCGCGCAGAAACTCCGCAAACACCCGGCCCTTGTATTCGGTGGAGAAATTCACCACTTCCAGATCGATGCCGATGGTATCGGCAGCGGCAGCGGCGTCGATCAGGTCCTGGCGCGAGGAACAATATTCCTCCTCGTCATCATCCTCCCAGTTCTTCATGAACAGGCCAACCACCTTCCACCCCTGCTGCTTGAGCAGCATTGCCGCCACCGAGGAGTCCACGCCGCCGGACATGCCGACGACCACCGTTCCTTTGCTCATGGTTCCATTCCAGTGTTATCCTGCCCTTGTCGAACCTCAGGCTTTACGCCCGACAGGTTGCTTTTCAGTCGTAATGGTGAATCAGGTTCAGCGGAAAGCGCCGGCCCGCCAGATGATCCTGAACGCACTGCCAGATCAGGGGGCTGCGGTGCCGTGCCCGCGTCGCATCGATCTCGGCCGGTGTCATCCATACCGCCCGCAGGATGCCGGTATCGAGGAGCCGCGCGGGATCGTGCCCACCCACCGCTCCGCAGAAGGCAAAACGCAGGTAGGTGATGTCGCCTTGCGGGCGGCGCCACTGGTAGATGCCCACCAGATGCTGCGGCGTGAAGACATGGGCGGTTTCCTCGAAAGCCTCCCGCACGCAGGCATCCACGAGGGATTCGCCTTCGTCGAGGTGGCCGGCAGGCTGGTTGAAGCGCAGTCCGTCGTCGGTCTCCTCCTCCACCAGCAGGTAACGGCCGTCCCGCTCCATCAGCGCGGCCACGGTGACATTGGGTTTCCAGATGCGTTCCATGGGCGAGAATTCTACCGTGACCATGGGTCCACTACGGCCGCAAACCGGCCCGTTCAGAGACTGCGTATCCGCGCCATGAACGCCTGTAGTTCGGCTGCGAACAGCGCCGGTTGCTCCATGGCGGCGAAATGGCCACCCTTCTCCATGTCGGTCCAGCGCAGGATGGGGAACTGGCTTTCGTAGTACGTCCGGGGCAGAACAAAAAGCTCACCGGGGAAATTCGCCACCCCCAGGGGCTTGTCGAAACGGCCCGGCAAGGGAGACCCATCCTGGCCCATGAGGGTGTAGATCCACGTGGAAGTGCCGATGGTGTCCGTCACCAGATACACCATCAGGTGGGTAATCAGCGCGTCCCGGTCGTAGACGGACCAGAGCTGGCCGTCGAGCAGATGGGACCATGACCGGAACTTCTCCAATATCCATGCCGCTGTACCCAGCGGGCTGTCCTGCAGGGCATAGGAAAGGGTCAGAGGTTTGGTGCCCTGGATGGATTGATAACCCCCTTCGCTGCGGGCGATGTCGAAAAACTTTGCCCTCGATGCCTGGAACAGCTCGGATGCCGGGTCCATATTGGTCATGCCCCAGCCGGCGATGAAATTGGTGTGGACCGCCCCGCAGCCCCGGCCTTCACGGCCCAGCCAATAGCTGATGGACGATCCCCAATCACCGCCCTGGGCCAGGTAGCCGTCGTAGCCCAGCACTTCGGTCATCAGCCGGTCGAAAAGGCCGGCGATGGCGCGCGGACCGATCGGTGTCCGGGGCTTGCCGGAAAAACCGAAGCCCGGCAGGGAGGGGATCACCAGACTCATGCCGTCCTCGGCCCGGCCGCCAAAGCGCTCGGGATGCGCCAGACGCTCGATCACCCCGAGGAACTCGGTGAAGGTGCCGGGCCAGCCGTGGATCAGCAGCACCGGTCGCGGATTCGCGCCGGAGCCCCGCACGTGGAGGAAATGCAGGGTCTGCCCCTCCACGTCGGCAAGGAAATGGGGCCAGCGGTTGAGAGCAGCCTCTTCCTTGCGCCAGTCGTACTCCCCGAGCCAGTGCGTGACCAGTTCCCGCAAGCAGGCGGGGTCGGTCCCCAGCCCCCACGCCGGGACTGCCGGCACATCCGGCCAATGGGCCTCGGCCAGGCGGCGGAGAATCCATTCGATGCGGTGCTGCGGGATGTCGATGGTGAAGGAGGTGGCGGGCATTGCGGGCTCCTCGGTTGGGCGAACGAAGCTGCAAGCATACCTGCAGGCATCCGCGGTCATACACAACCTGCCGGCTGCCCAACTCTCCGTGACCGCTACGGGAAGCAGTCGAATCCGGTAAAATCGACGTTTTTCGCATCCCGAGCTGGAGATTCACATGATGTCCATGGCCGACCGCGACGGCTTCATCTGGCACGATGGCAAACTCGTGCCCTGGCGAGACGCCACCACCCACGTGCTGACCCATTCCCTCCACTACGGACTGTCCGTATTCGAAGGAGTACGTGCCTACAAGACGGTGGCCGGCACCGCCATCTTCCGCCTCCGGGAGCACACCGACCGCTGGTTCAACTCCGCCCACATCTACATGATGAAGATGCCCTACTCTAGGGAGGAGCTGATGCAGGCGCAGAAGGAAGTAGTGCGCGCCAACAAGCTTGAATCCTGCTACATCCGCCCGATCGCCTTTTACGGCTCGGAAAAGATGGGAGTCTCTCCGCGCGGCGCGGCGGTCCATGTGGCCATCGCGGCCTGGCCCTGGGGCGCCTATCTGGGCGAGGACGGCCTGGAAAAAGGGATTCGGGTCAAGACCTCCAGCTACGTCCGTCATCATGTGAACGTCACCATGGCCCGGGCCAAGTTCGCCGCCACCTACGCCAACTCCATCCTCGCCAATCTGGAAGCCACCCAGGACGGCTACGACGAGGCCCTGCTGCTGGATGTGGACGGCTACGTGGCCGAAGGCGCGGGCGAGAACCTGTTCATCGTCAAGGACGGTGTGCTCTACGAGCCCGAGATGGGTTCCGCCCTCACCGGCATCACCCGTGCCTCGGTGATCGATCTGGCCCGCGATCTCGGCCTGGAAGTGAGAAGCCGCCGCCTCACCCGCGACGACATCTATATTGCCGACGAAGCCTTCTTCACCGGTACCGCCGCCGAAGTGACGCCGATCCGCGAACTGGACAACCGTACCATCGGCAGCGGGTCGCGCGGCCCCATCACCGCCAGAATCCAGAGCCTGTTCTTCGACGTGGTCAACGGCAAGGTGCCGGCCCGCGCCGAATGGCTCGATCCGATCTGAGGAACCCCCATGAGCCAAACCGACGACAGCGCGCGCCAGGTCCGGATCACCGCCCATGACCTGCCGCTCCACTGCCCTCGCCCCGGAGCTCCGCTCTGGTCGCGCCATCCCCGCGTCTTTCTCGATGTCCTGAAAAATCCCGCAGGCCGGGCGGTATGCCCTTATTGCGGCACCGAATACACCTTCAGCGGCGAGCGCCCCAAGGGGCATCACTGATTGATCGGGAGCCCTCCGGAACCGGCCCGGCACAGGTTTCGGGGTTCCCCTATACCTCATGAAAATCCTTGTCGTCGCCCCGTCCTGGATCGGCGATACCCTCATGGCGCAGCCGCTGCTGATGCGCCTGGCCGGACGCGGCGCGATCATCGACGTGCTGGCGCCGGACTGGTGCGCCCCCCTCTACCGGCGCATGCCGGAAGTGCGGTGCATCCTTTCCAGCCCCTTTCGCCACGGCGACTTCGCCTTCAATGACCGGCGCGCGCTGGGCCGGTGCCTGCGCACCGAAGGCTACGACGAGGCCATCGTCCTGCCCAACTCCTGGAAATCGGCCCTGGTGCCGTTTTTCGCCGCCATCCCCAAGCGCACCGGCTATCAGGGTGAGGCCCGCTGGGGCCTGCTCAACCACCGCCACCGGCTCGACAAGAGCCGCCATCCCCGCCTGGTGGAACGCTACGCCCAGCTGGCCGAGCCCCCCGGCGGCGCCCTGCCCGGCGCCTTGCCCGATCCACGACTCGACTCCAGCCCCGAACAGCAGCGGACAGCCCGCGATGCGCTGGGTCTGGCCGGCACGGATGCTCCCTACATTCTCTGTCCCGGCGCCGAATATGGTCCGGCCAAACGCTGGCCGAGCCGGCACTTCGCCACCCTGGCGCGGCATCTGGCCGGACATGGCCCGGTCTGGCTCATGGGCTCGGAAAAAGACGCCCCCCTGGGTGAAGAGATCGTTTCGCTTTCCGGCGGTGCCGCCCGGAATCTCTGCGGCAACAGCAGTCTCGAGCAGGCCATCGACCTGATCGCCGGCGCCCGTGCCGTGGTGAGCAACGACTCCGGCCTGATGCACGTGGCCGCCGCCCTCGACAGACCCCTGGTGGCGCTGTACGGTTCATCCAGCCCGGACTACACGCCGCCCCTCTCGCCCCGTGCGAAAATCCTGACCCTGAACCTGTCCTGCAGCCCCTGTTTCGAACGCGAATGCCCGCTGGGCCATTTCAAGTGCCTGACCGATCTGGCGCCGGAACAGGTGATTGCCGCCCTGAATGCCTGAAACCATGCCCAAGACCTTTTTTGCCACCCCCCAGGATGTGGAAGCCGCTTTTTACGAAGCCCTGGAAAAAGCCGATCTGGAAGCCATGATGACCGTCTGGTGCGAAGACGAGGAAGTGGCTTGCATCTATCCCGGCGGCCCGCGCATGACCGGTTATGCCGCCGTGCGCGAGATCTGGCGCCGCGGCTTCGAGAACCGGCCCCGCTTCCATATCCGCACCACGCTGCTCTCCACCGTGGAAAACCCCTTCACCACCGTGCACACCGTGGTGGAATACTTTTCCATCGAGAGCGAGCCACGTCAGGCCGCCCTGATCGCCGCCACCAACATCTACATCCGTGGCGCGCAGGGCTGGCGCCTGGCCGTGCGTCACGCATCCCCCGTGCCTCCCGAGGCGCTGGACGAAGGCCCCAAAATCCTGCATTGAATCCGCCACCCCCTTACCGGGCGCCGGTCTGGCTGCCCGGAGGCCACCTGCAGACCCTCTGGCCCCTGGTCTGCCCCGCGCCCGCGCCGTCGTACCGGCGGGAACGCTGGGACACGCCCGACGGAGATTTCATCGATCTGGACTGGATCGAAGGCACCACCAGCGCGCCCCTCCTGATTCTCTTCCATGGTCTCGAAGGCAGCTCCCGCAGCCCCTATGCCCGGCAGCTGATGGCGGCTGCCGGCGCACGGGGCTGGCGCGGCGTGGTGGTGCATTTTCGTGGCTGCTCGGGTGAGCCCAATCGCCTGCTGCGGGCCTATCACTCCGGTGATTCGGCCGAACTCGACTGGATTCTGCGGCGCATGCGCAAGGATCATGACGGTCCGCTGCATGTGGTGGGCGTTTCCCTGGGCGGCAACGCGCTGCTGAAATGGCTGGGGGAACTCGGCCCGGCCGCCGGCGAGATCGTCGCCAGCGCCGCCGCCCTCTGCGCTCCGCTCGATCTGGCGGCGGTGGACCGGGCGCTCGGTGCCGGCATCAACCGGCTCTATGCCCGGCATTTCCTGCACACCCTGATCCCCAAGGCGCTGGCCAAGGCGGCGCGCTTTCCCGGCCGGCTGGATGCGGACCGCATCCGTCGCGCCCGCAGCCTGTCCGATTACGACGATGCGATGACCGCGCCGGTGCATGGCTTTTCAAGCGCCGCGGATTACTACGCCCGTTCCTCGGCCCTGGGGTTTCTGGGCGGAATCCGGGTGCCGACCCTGGCGATCAATCCGCGTAACGACCCCTTCCTCCCCGCCCGCCATCTGCCCTGCATCCGCCAGGCGGGTCCGGGGCTGACGCTGGAATATCCGGAGGCTGGCGGGCATGCGGGATTCATCTCGCCACCCTTCCCCGGCAACGGCGACTGGCTGCCGCGCCGGCTGTTTGTCCACTTTCAGGCGGCCGGCTGAAATCTCATGCCACGTTGCAGGTGTGATAATCGCGTTCCTTCCGCCCAGGAGTTTCCATGACCACCCCCGCCCCCGAGATTTTCAAGGCCTATGACATCCGCGGCATCGTGGATCGAACCCTGACCGAAGCAACGGTGCAGGCGATCGGTCATGCCCTCGGCAGCGAAGCGCGTGCCCGCAAGCTGAAGACTGTGGCGGTGGGGCGTGATGGCCGGCTTTCCGGGCCCGCGCTGGCTGCGGCCCTGTTTCGTGGCCTCAACAGCGCGGGCGTGGATGTGGTGGATATCGGCTGCGTGCCCACGCCGGTCACCTACTTCGCCGCCCACGCACTCGGGGTCGACTCCTGTGTCTCGGTCACCGGCAGCCACAATCCGCCGGATTACAACGGCCTCAAGATGGTGCTCGGCGGGCAGACTCTGTACGGTGACCTGATCCAGGATCTGCGCCGCCGCATCGAATCCGGGAATCTCGTCTCCGGCAAGGGCAGGCTCCGCCGCGCCGATGTGCGCGAAGCCTATCTCGAGCGCATCACCCGCGACGTGAAACTGGCCCGGCCCATGAAGATCGTGGTGGACTGCGGCAACGGCGTGGCCGGTGCTTTCGCGCCCGAACTCTTTCGTCGCATGGGCTGCGAAGTCATCGAACTCTTCTGTGAGGTGGACGGCAATTTCCCCAACCACCATCCCGACCCCTCCAAGCCTGAAAACCTCGCCGATGTGATCCACGTCCTCAAGGAAACCGATGCGGAACTCGGTCTCGCCTTCGATGGCGATGGCGACCGTCTCGGCGTGGTGACCAAGGATGGCGAGATCATCTTCCCCGACCGCCAGCTGATGCTCTTCGCCGCCGATGTGCTGACGCGCAACCCTGGCGCCCAGATCATCTACGACGTGAAATGCTCGCGCTGGGTGGCCGAATCGATCCGGCATCAGGGCGGCCACCCGCTGATGTGGAACACGGGCCATGCCCTGATCAAGGCCAAGCTCAGGGAAACCGGCGCACCCCTGGCCGGCGAGATGAGCGGACATGTGTTCTTCAAGGAGCGCTGGTATGGCTTCGATGATGGTATGTACGCCGGCGCCCGCCTGCTGGAGATCGTCTCGCGCTGGTCACCGGCGCAGGGCGGGGCCAGCTGGCCGCTGAAAAATCTCCCCGATGCGCTCTCCACGCCCGAGCTCAGCATCGGCATGCAGGAAGGAGAGCCGCACGCCCTGATCGCCCGGCTACAGCAGGAAGGACGTTTCCCCGGCGCGCGGGAACTGGTCACGATCGATGGTGTGCGTGCCGAATACGCCGACGGATTCGGCCTGGCCCGCGCCTCCAACACCACACCCATGGTCGTGCTGCGCTTCGAAGCCGACGACGCACAGGCGCTCATCCGCATCCAGAAGGAATTCAAGGCCGCACTGGAGTCGGTCTGGCCCGGACTGAAGGTGAATTTCGCAGCTGCCGGACACTGACAGAATATTTTCCCGGGTGACGGCGACGGATCAGGGCGGGTTTGGATTGACGGGTGGCGGCACATTCAGGCCACGGGCGCGCATCCAGTCGCGCAGCCCCATGCCGGTGCCCTGCTCCCAGGGGACCAGTTCCTCCGGCGGCACCAGCTTGTAGGCCGAGAGCTCCTCGTTGAGGCGGATCTCGCCGCGGGCCCGCACGTGATAGACGATGATCACCTCGTTACGCCGGGGGAATGCATACACCCCCACCAGATCGGTACTCTCCGTTTCCAGACCGGTCTCTTCCATCACCTCGCGCGCCACACCGGCCTCGGGCGTTTCGTCCCGCTCCAGGAATCCGGTAATCAGGGCATAGAACTCGAAGGTCCAGGCCCGGTTGCGCGCCAGAAGAATATGGCCCGCCGAATCCAGATGCTCGATGATGGCGGCCACCACCGGGGTCGGATTGTCCCAATGGACAAAACCGCAGGCGTCATCCGGACAGGACCGGCGCACGCGGCCGGCCTGCTCCTGATCGTTCAGCGGCTGGCCGCATTGGGGACAAAACCTCATCAAAGCCTGCCTTCCACCCACTCGCGCACCGAAGCCAGCGCTCCGGGCAGGGCCGCGGCATCGGTGCCGCCGGCCTGGGCCATGTCGGGGCGGCCACCCCCCTTGCCGCCCACCTGCCGGGCGACAAAGTTCACCAGTTCGCCCGCCTTGGTCCTGGCGGTCAGATCGGCGGTGACACCGGCGATCAGGCTCACCTTGCCTTCGTTCACGGCAGCCAGCAGGATGACCGCAGACTGGAGCTTGTCCTTGAGCTTGTCCAGCGTTTCGCGCAGAGCCGCCACATCGGCGCCTTCCAGCGTGGCGGCCAGAACCTTGGCGCCCTTCACATCGACCGCCCGGCTGGCCAGATCGTCGCCCTGGGAGGAGGCCAGCTTGCCCTTGAGACGGGCCAGCTCCTTTTCCAGCGCCTTGACGCTGTCCTGCATCTGCCGCACCCGGGCCAGCGCCTCCTGGGGCTGGGCCTTGAGGCTGCCGGCAATGTCGTCGAGCAGGGCCTGCTGACGCTGCACCAGCGTGACCGCCACATCGCCGCAAATGGCTTCGATGCGGCGCACACCGGCAGCCACGCCAGCTTCGAGCACCACCTTGAACAGGCCGATGTCGCCGGTACGGGCCACGTGGGTGCCGCCGCAGAGTTCTCTGGATGAGCCGATGGTCAGCACCCGCACCTCGTCACCGTACTTCTCGCCGAAGAGCATCATGGCACCGGTCTTCTGTGCCGCCTCCAGTGGCATCACCGCAGCAGCGGTGGCGACGTTGCCGAGAATCTCGTCGTTGACGATCCGCTCGATGCGGGAGATCTCGTCCGCCGTCACCGGCCCGGTATGGGCAAAGTCGAAGCGGGTCTTGTCCGGATCCACCTGCGAACCCTTCTGCTGCACATGGTCGCCCAGCACTTCGCGCAGGGCCTTGTGCATCAGGTGAGTCGCCGAATGGTGGCGCATGGTGCGGGCCCGGGCCACGGCGTCCACCCTGGCGGTCACGCTGTCGCCCACCCCGAGCATGCCTGTCCTCATCACACCATGATGGCCGAAGACGCTGGCCTGGATTTTTTGCGTGTCTTCCACGCCGAACAGGCCATTGCCTTTCAGTTCACCCCGATCCCCCACCTGGCCACCGGATTCGGCGTAGAAGGGCGTGTCATCCAGCACCACGATACCCAGATCGCCCTCGTTCAACTGCCGCACCGAAACGCCGTCCTTGTAGAGGGCCAGCACGGTGGCCCGGGTTTCCAGCGTGCCGTAACCGTGGAAAGTGGTGGCCTTGCCGTCGTATTCCAGATTGGCCGCCATCTTGAATTTTCCTGCGGCGCGGGCCTGCTCCTTCTGCCTGGCCATGGCGGCATCAAAGGCGGCGGTATCCACCGTCACGCCGTGTTCGCGGCAGACGTCAGCGGTGAGGTCGAGGGGGAAACCGTACGTGTCATGGAGCTTGAAGGCGGTCTCGCCATTGAACAGGCTGGCGCCGGCCCGGGCCATGGACGCCAGTTCGGTTTCGAGGATCACCATGCCATTCTCGAGGGTGGCAAAAAATCGCTCCTCTTCCTGTTTCAGCACATCGGTCACACGCTGCTGACCGGCCTTGAGTTCGGGATAGGCATCCCCCATCTCCGCCACCAGATCGGCCACCATCTTGTGGAAGAAGGCGGTGCGGGCGCCCAGCTTGTAGCCGTGGCGGATGGCGCGGCGGATGATCCGGCGCAACACATAGCCACGGCCTTCGTTGCCGGGAATCACTCCGTCGGCGATCAGGAAGGAACAGGCGCGGATATGGTCGGCCAGCACGCGCAGGGAAGGATTATCCAGTCCGGTCTGCCCGGTTTCCCGGGCCGCGGCCCGGATCAGGGTCTGGAACAGATCGATCTCGTAATTGGCATGCACGCCCTGCAGCACGGCGGAGATGCGCTCCAGCCCCATGCCGGTGTCCACGCTGGGTTTGGGCAGCTTGTGCATGACGCCTTGTTCGTCCCGGTTGTACTGCATGAACACGTTGTTCCATATCTCGATGAACCGGTCGCCGTCTTCATCGGGGCTGCCCGGAGGGCCGCCGGGAATATGCGCGCCGTGGTCGTAGAAAATTTCCGTGCACGGACCGCACGGTCCGGTATCGCCCATCATCCAGAAATTGTCCGAAGCGTAGCGGGTGCCCTTGTTGTCGCCGATGCGGACAATCTTCCCGGTGGGCAAACCAATCTCCTTGTGCCAGATATCGTAGGCCTCGTCATCCTCGGCATAGACCGTGACCATCAGTTTTTCACCGGGTATCCCGAAGACAACGGTGAGCAGCTCCCAGGCATAGTGGATGGCGTCGCGCTTGAAGTAATCACCAAAGCTGAAGTTGCCCAGCATCTCGAAGAAGGTGTGATGGCGCGCGGTGTAGCCGACATTTTCGAGATCGTTGTGCTTGCCGCCGGCGCGCACACATTTCTGCGAGGTGGTGGCGCGGCTGTAACCGCGCTTGTCGAAGCCGAGAAACACATCCTTGAACTGGTTCATCCCCGCGTTGGTAAACAGCAGGGTCGGATCCTCGTGAGGCACCAGCGAGCTGGAAGCTACGATCTGGTGTCCTTTGGAAGCAAAGAAGTCGAGAAACTTCTGGCGGATTTCAGCGCTTTTCATGAAAGGGGAATGCGGGGCAAAACGCCGATTTTACGCGACGGCGGCCGCATCAAGGCGACTGCGTCCGGTTCCGCGCCGGGCGCGCATTGGCGAATGGATACTACGTGATACCATCGGACCGGCAGCCAGGGAGGGCGCCGTGCCATTCGACCTATCCACTAATCAAGATCGACGTCAACACCAGAATCTGAGAGCGGCCTTCGCCGAAGCCTTTGACATTCTCCGGCCCTTTCTCGATCCTGCCAACGACCGGAATGGACACAGCCATGATCATCTCGCCTTGCGCGCCATGCGCGAGCGCTTTCCCGAAATGTCAAAAGATGAAATCTTCGTTCTGGTCGCGGCTGCCCGTCGCACCCTGATCCGGCGTGCGGCTGCGGCCTGCTGACGCAAGTCACCTTCACCATGTCCCTGACCGTCGAGAGCTGCACCGCCATTCATATCGGAGATCGTGAGGAGCAGCAGGACCGGGTGGCGATTTTCACCCACCCCGGCTATCGGGGCGCCGCCATGGCGGCGCTGGCCGATGGCATGGGCGGCCTCACCGGCGGCGCGCTGGCTGCCCAGCAGGTCATTCTTACCGCCCGGCAAAGCTTTGAGCGCTTCGGTCCCGGGGGCAATACGGCGAGCATGCTAAGGGGTGCGATTGACGATGCCCACGACGGTATCCGCCTCACTGCCCTGACCAGCGACCAGGAACCCCACAGTACCGCCTGCGTCTTCGTACTGCAGCCCGGGCGGGCCGACTGGGCCCATTGCGGTGATTCCCGCATCTACCACTTCCGCCACGGCACCCTGGTGAGCCGCAGCCTCGATCACTCGATGGTGGTACGCAAGATGGTGGTTCCCGGCTACCTGACCGAGGAGCAGGCGGAACAGCATCCGAACAAGAACCTGCTTCTATCCTGCCTGGGCGACGAGGCCCGGCCGGAGATCGATGTCAATGAAGCCGTGCCACTGCAGGACGGCGACTGCTTCCTGCTCTGCTCGGACGGTGTCTGGGCCTATTTCAAGAACGAGGAGATCGGCCGCATCCTGGCCGACAATCCGCCGCGCCAGGCGGCGGAACTCCTGATCCAGGGCGCCCGCGAACGGGCACGGGGAAGGGGGGACAACTGCTCGCTGGCCATCATCCGGCTCAAAACCGCCGAGCCGGAAAAGAAAAAACCTGTTTCTTTCTCCGCCAAGCCAGCCATTGCCGGAAAATTCTGATATCCGGCAGCCGTACAGCCATGTACTTCATGGTTAAAATGTAAACATGGGCCGGATTTAGTATCATCAACCCCCTGCCGGACTGGATCGACGCGGTCATGCCGTCGCTGCGTCCTATCCAACAACTTTAATCACGCAGATGTCTGGGAGCGCTCATGCCGTTGCTGATCGGAGTTCCCGCCGAAGGAAACACCACCGAGACCCGTGTTGCGGTGGTACCGGAGGTGGTCAAGAAGTTCAAGGGTCTGGGAGCCGATTTCGTTGTGGAGAAGGGTGCCGGTACTGGCAGCCATCTGCGTGACGAAGACTTCGGCGCCCAAATTGCCGCTTCCGCGGCCGATGTCTACGGCCAGAGTCAGGTGGTGTTCCGCGTCACCCCGCCCAGCGTTGCCGAGATCGAGGCCATGCGCCCCGGTACCGTGCTGGCCGGTTACCTTGCCCCCTACTCCAGCCAGGAGCGCATTGCCGCCCTCAAGGCGTGCAACATCACCAGTTTCGCCGTCGAGCTGATCCCCCGCATCTCCCGTGCCCAGAGCATGGATGCGCTGAGCTCCCAGGCTGCCGTGGCCGGCTACCAGTGCGTGCTGCTGGCCGCCGCCGCCTGCCCCAAGTTTTTCCCCATGCTCACCTACGCCGCCGGCACCATCCGGCCCGCCCGGGTCCTGATCATTGGTGCCGGGGTGGCGGGTCTGCAGGCCATCGCCACCGCCAGGCGTCTGGGAGCGATCGTCGAAGGCTATGACGTGCGCCCTGAAACCCGCGAACAGATCGAATCCCTCGGCGCCAAGTTTGTCGATACCGGGGTTTCCGCTGCCGGCAGTGGTGGCTATGCCCGCGAACTCACCGACGAGGAAAAGGCCCGCCAGGCCGAAAAACTCGGGCGCGCGATTGCCGGCTGCGATGTTCTCATCACCACCGCCGCCGTACCCGGCAAGAAGAGTCCGCAGATCGTTGCGGCAGCGATGATCGCCGCTATGAAGCAGGGCGCCGTGGTGGTGGACATGGCCGCCGAAGGCGGTGGCAACTGCGCCGGCACCGTCGCCGGCCAGACCGTCCAGGTCGGCCCGGCCACGATCATCGGCCCGGTCAATCTCCCCGCACGCATGCCCGTACATGCCTCGGAGATGTACGCCAAGAATCTCTACAACTTCCTCTCGCCCTTCATCAAGGATGGCGCCCTCACACTGGACTGGAGCGACGAAGTGCTCGCCGGCGCCTGTCTGACCCGGGATGGCCAACTGGTTCATGCCGGGGTGAAACAGATCATCGGCGACGCCTGAGCAGGAGACCCCCATGGAAAATTTCATCTACCTGTATCTCTTCATGCTCGCGGCCTTTACCGGCTACGAGGTCATTGCCCGGGTGCCGGTGATCCTGCACACGCCTCTCATGTCCGGCTCCAACTTCGTGCACGGGGTGGTTCTGGTTGGCGCCATGGTGGCCCTGGGCCAGGCCAGTCCCGACGATCCCCTGCAACTGGCTATCGGCACCTTCGCCGTCTTCCTCGGCGCAGCCAACGCCGCCGGGGGTTATGTGGTGACCGAGCGCATGCTCGCCATGTTCAAGAAGAAGTAAGGAGCCCCCGTGAACATCGAACTGCTGATCCAAGCGTCCTACTTCGTCGTCGCCATCCTCTTCATCCTCGGCCTCAAGGCCATGGCCTCCCCGGTCACGGCCAAGAAAGGCATCGTCTGGGCCGGCGTTGGCATGGTCCTGGCCACACTGATCACCTTCGCCACTCCGGGCATGGGCAACTACATGCTCATGATCGGCGCCATCGTCCTCGGCGGCGGCCTGGCCTGGTACCTGGGCAAGGTGGTGAAGATGACCGACATGCCCCAGATGGTGGCGATCTACAACGGCATGGGCGGTGGAGCCGCTGCCGCCATCGCCGCCCTGGAATTTGCCCGGGGCGAAACCCACGATCCGGTCACAACATCCCTGGCGGTCCTGGGTTCCCTGATCGGTTCGGTCGCCTTCTCCGGCTCCTGCATCGCCTTCGCCAAGCTGCAAGGCATTATGAAGAAGGCTTGGCGACTGCCCGGGCAGAATGGCATCAACCTGATCCTGGCCCTGGTGGCCGCCGGGCTGGGCGTTGCCATCGTGCTGGGTGCCAATCCTCAGGCCCTGATCGCCTTCTTTGTGATCAGTCTGATCCTCGGCGTGGTGCTGACCAGCCCCATCGGCGGTGCCGACATGCCGGTGGTGATTTCCCTGCTCAACGCCTTCACGGGCCTGGCGGTGGGCTTTGAAGGCTATGTGCTGCACAACCCCAGCCTGATCATCGCCGGCATCGTCGTAGGCGCATCGGGTACCCTGCTTACCCAGTTGATGGCCAAGGCCATGAACCGGCCCATCACCAATGTGATCTTCACCCCCATCACCGGCGAGGCCCAGGGGGGCAGCGCGGTGACGGGAACCATGAAGGAAGCGGGTGCCCACGATGCGGCGGCCATGATGCGCTATGCGCAGAAGGTGATCATCGTGCCCGGCTACGGCATGGCGGTAGCGGGTGCCCAGCACAAGATCTGGGAGATGAGCAAGCTGCTGCAGGACGCCGGCGTGACGGTGAAGTTCGCCATCCATCCGGTGGCCGGGCGCATGCCGGGGCACATGAATGTGCTGCTGGCCGAGGCGGGCGTACCCTACGACCTGATCTTCGATCTGGAGGAGATCAACGAAGAATTCGCCACCGCCGATGTGGCCCTGGTGATCGGCGCCAACGACGTGGTGAATCCGGTGGCGCGTACCGACAAATCCAGCCCCATCTATGGCATGCCGATCCTCAACGCCGACATGGCCCAGAACGTGATTGTGAACAAGCGCGGCAAGGGCGCCGGCTATTCCGGCATCGAGAACGCCCTTTTCTTTGGCGAAAACACCCGCATGCTCTACGGCTCCGCGCAACAGGCCATCGCCGAGGTCATCTCCGCCATCAAGGAAATGCAGGGCTGAGATAGACGGATTCCCGAACAGGCAACAAGCCCGCCGCGCGCGGGCTTGTTGCTTTTCCATCCCGGATCGAATCACACCGTAACGAACCGGAATTTTCAGGACCGCCCGCATGCGCCCCAAACTGCCCTGGCAACCCCTTCTTGCACTGCTTCTGCTCACCCTGATCTGGGGCTACACCTGGGTACTGAGCAAAATTGGTCTGCGTTACGCCCCTCCCATCGCCTTCGCCGCGCAACGGAGCATCGGTGGCGCCCTGGCGCTGTTCATCGCCCTGCCACTGGCGGGCCGTTCGTTGCGCATCCGGGCCATCCGCCCGGTATTCTGGATCGGACTTTTCCAGACCACCCTGTTTCTCGGCCTGCAGGGCTGGGCGCTGGTGGAAGGCGGGCCGGGGAAAACCGCGGTGCTGATCTACACCATGCCGATCTGGACCCTCATGGTGGCCTGGCCAGTACTGGGCGAACGAATTCGCGGAATACAGTGGATAGCGGTGGCCGGAGCCGTGGCCGGACTGGTTCTGATCATCTCCCCCTGGGACATGCACACCAGCCTGCTCAGCAAAATACTCGGCATCACGTCAGCAATGGCCTGGGCCATTGGCACGGTACTGGTCAAGCAGCTACAGACCCGGCGACCGGAAGATCTGCTGGCCCTGACCGCATGGCAGATGATGATCGGTGCCGTCATGCTGGGTCTGGTGGCCTGGCAACTGCCGGAACCGCAGACACAATGGACGCCCACCTACCTCGGCATCCTGACCCTGATGGCGCTGTTCGGTACGGCTCTGGGATGGCTGCTCTGGCTCTATATCCTCGAACGACTCCCGGCCTGGGAAGCCAGTCTCTCGGTACTGGGCACCCCCATCGTGGCCATCCTTTCCTCCCGGCTACAACTTGGCGAGCGGTTCACCGGGGCGGAAATCGGCGGAATGATCCTGGTTGGTCTGGCACTGGGCTTTCTCTCCTTCCAGGGATGGCGAATGGCCCGCCCGGCTACCCGACCTCTCCAGGCCCCATCCGGTCAGCCACAATGATTTTGCAGGCTTGCGGCAGCGTCATTCATTCGATTGCCCTGACGAACGATCCTTCTTGCCAAAACCACCCAGCAGCGCCGCGACCGGCCGCAAGGGCCGACGTGGCGTCGCCCTGGCCGAAGACGACGCAGCAGCAATAGTAGATGCTGCTTCTGCCCGTGGCTCATAGGGCTTGCTGAAGTCGAAGCCATCAGCCGCGACCGCGGGCACGGAGGGCAGGTGACTGGACGGGGGAGGAAGGCTCATGGATGCGCGCGGACCATGGCGATCACGGCTACGCTCCTCCCGTTCCCGCAGATGGCCGCGCCGACCACGCTCTTCACGGATGGGCGCCACCCCCGGCTCGAAGCCGGGCACCACGACCTGCTCGATCCTGAACCTGATCAGTTTTTCGATATCGTCCAGCCGCTCCTTTTCCTCGGGGCTGTAGAGCGATGTGGCGTCACCCTTCTTGCCCGCCCGACCGGTACGACCGATACGATGCACATAATCTTCGGCCGTATGGGGCAATTCGTAGTTGATCACATGGGGCAGATCGTCAATATCCAGGCCCCGGGCCGCCACATCGGTTGCTACCAGAACCTGTACGGTTCCCGCCTTGAAAGCCTCGAGTGCCTCGGTACGTTGCTGCTGGCTCTTGTCACCATGAATCGCGGCTGCATTCACTCCCTGGCGCTCGAGCCAGCTGGCCAGACGACTGGTGCCGAACTTCGTACCGACGAAAACCAGCACCTGCTGGAGCTCGGATTCCCGCAACAGATGCAGCAGAAGATGGCGCTTGTTGTCCGCAGAAACCGGATGCACGCGGTGCGCGATGGTGTCATTCACCTGGTTGCGCCGCGCCACCTCGATCAGGCGCGGATTTTTCAGCATGGAATCGGCCAGCTTCTTGATCTCGTTGGAGAAAGTGGCGGAGAACAGCAGGCTCTGGCGTTGGGCCGGCAGCATGCCGAGAATGCGCTTGATGTCGGGAATGAACCCCATATCCAGCATACGGTCCGCTTCATCCAGCACCAGCACCTCCACCTGGGCAAAACTCACACTCTTTTGCTCCACATGGTCGAGCAGGCGCCCCGGTGTGGCAACCACGATCTCGCGCCCTTCGCGCAGCTCGGCGATCTGTGGCTTGATGTCCACGCCGCCATAGATGCAGACGGAGCGCAGCGGGACGTACTTGCTGTAGGTCCTGACGCTCTCGTGCACCTGCATGGCCAGTTCCCGGGTTGGCGCCAGAATCAGCGCCCGCACCGGATGGCGCGCCGGAGAGGGGGATGTCGTGGCGTGACGGGCCAGGCGCTGCAACAGGGGCAGGGTAAAGCCGGCAGTTTTGCCGGTGCCGGTCTGTGCACCGCCCATGACATCCAGCCCCTGCAACACGATGGGAATGGCCTGAGACTGGATCGGTGTCGGCGTACTGTAGCCGGCCTCCTGCACAGCCCTGAGCAATTCAGGCAAGAGACCGAGATCGGCAAAGGTTTTGGCGGGAGGCGCGGCGGCGGACTGTGCTGCAACATCATCCGCAACACGGTCGACGCCAGTCTCGCCCGGGAGGGCTTGCGGGCTGGTGTTCATCAATAAGCTCCTGGATCGGCCTGCTCCTTGCGGAGTACCGGTTCAGGCGGAATCAATGAATAGGGAAATGCAGGCCAACCGGCAGGACAGCGGGCATTATACCCGAGTGGACCGATCCGACTGCTCAGACCAGCGGCAGGGGCCGCAGCGAACTCTGCTTCAGCCCTCCCTTGTTGCGAACTCCGGGCGGGCCGCTTCGGCCTGTTTCGTTTTCTTCCTCGGTCTTGCCTGCCTTGTCGGCATTGCCGGTCTTCCCGGACTTGCCTGCCGGTTCTCCATCCTTGCCTCCGGAAGGCTCGTCGGGTTTGCCGGTACTGGCATCGCCGGTTGCCGGAGCGGGGGATTCCGCGCTCGCTCCTTCCCCGCCTTCCTCCCTGACCGGCGCGATATTGTTTTCGCGCATGTAGGCATCCATCTCGCGCCACCCGGTATAGATGGAGGCCTTCGAGGCCCGCTTGTTGAGCCGGTAGCACTCTTCCAGCGGACGGGCGGAATAGCGGCATCCACCACCGATGGCCTTGCCTTCGGCCTCTTGCCGGGCAGCCGTCTGGGCCGGAGTCTCGATGCCCAGCTGATCGCAGGCGGTCAGGACCGGCAGGATGGTGAGCAGGATCAGGGTACGCAGGACCATGGCGGCCATTCTAGGTCAGCAAGAAGTGTTCTTTAATCCGGAATAACGGCCGTTGCCTCGATTTCCACCTTGGCTTCATCCTCGACCAGCGCCGCAACCTGAACCACCGTCATGGGTGGATAACAGCGTCCCATGACGGAGCGATAGACCTGACCCAGTTCTCTGGACTGCGCCAGATATTCCCGTTTGTCGGTCACAAACCAGGTCAACCGCACAATGTGTTCGGGCAGGCCACCGGCCGCATGCACCACAGCCACCACGTTTTGCAGCGCCTGGTGGGCCTGATCGGTGAAATGGCTGCTGCAAAATCGTTTGGAACCATCCCACCCGACCTGCCCGGCGATACTGACATAGGTGCCGCGCGCCTTGATCCCGTTGGAAAACCCCCTCGGTGGCGCCCAGCCTTCGGGTTGCACCACTTCATGCCTTTTCACCGGCGCTGCAGGCTGTGTCGCTTTCAGTGCTTCCTGACGTAGCTTGAAACGCTGCAATTTACCGGTTTCGGTACGCGGCAGGGAATCACGGAACTCGATCAGCCGTGGGTACTTGAACGCGGCGATCTGCCTTCTGACATGCTCCTGCAGCTCCGTTACCAATTCCGGTCCGGGCTGCAAGCCGGCCCCGAGCACGACCAGTGCCTTGACCATCTGCCCCCGGATCTCGTCCGGCACGCCGATCACGGCACACTCGGCCACCGCGGGGTGCCTGAGCAGGGCATCCTCGACCTCGGGTCCGCTGATGTTGTGGCCCGCGGAGATGATCATGTCATCCACCCGAGCGTGAAAATGAAAATAGCCCTCCGCATCCATCGAGTAGGCATCACCCGTAATGTTCCAGCCTTGCTGCACGTAATCGGCCTGACGAGGATCATCCAGATAGCGGCAGCCGGTGGGGCCCTTGATCGCCAGCCGTCCGACCTGTCCGGGAGGCAGGGAATTCCCCTGGTCGTCGAGCACGGTGGCGCGATAGCCGGGAACCGGCCTGCCCGTCGCACCCGGCCGGATATCCGGGCCGGCCGCGGAGATGAAGATGTGCAGCATCTCGGTGGAACCGATGCCGTCGATCAGATCGAGACCCGTGGCCTGCCACCAGGCATCCCGAGTTGCCCGGGTCAAAGGTTCGCCGGCGCATACGCTTGCCCGCAGCGAACCCAGATCAAATCCACCGGCCCGGGTTGCGGCCATGCGGTAGGCCGTGGGCACCGAGAAACAAATCGTCGCACAGTAATCCTGAATGGTCTGCAGCAGTGTCTCGGGCAGGGATTGATTACCGATAACCGCCGATGCGCCATACCGCAGGGGAAACAGCAGGCCCCCACCCAGGCCAAAGGTGAATCCCAGCGCCGAAGTGCTGCAAAAGATATCTTCCGGTACCGGTTTGAGCAGATAGCGCGGAAAACAGTCGCAGACCGCGAGCACATCGCGATGGAAGTGCACCGTGCCCTTGGCACACCCTGTGGTTCCGGAAGTGAAGGCAATCAGGGCAGGATCGTCGGCACGGGTGTCGACAGCCTTGAAGCCACCCACCTGGGTGGCTGCGGCCTGTTCCAGTCCATCCCTGCCACCCAGATACGCGACCTTGCCCAGCAGTCCCGGCACCCGCTCCCGGGTCCGTTCCAGTTCATCGCGCAGGGCATGATCACACAGCGCGTGGGATATGCGCGCCCTGGACACGATTTCCGTCAGTTCCTTCACCCGCAACATGGCCACGGTGGTGACCACGATACCGCCGGCCTTGAGAATGGCGAACCAGCACGCCGCCATGAAAGCGCTGTTGGCTGCATGGAGCAGGACCCGGTTGCCGGGAACCAGCCCCATATCTTCGGTAAGAACGCGGGCAATGCGGTCCGCGGTCTCGCGCAATTCCCGGTAGGTGAGGGTGCCGGCAGGACCGCGCAGGGCGATGCGCTCGCCCCAGCCGTGCATATCCACGGCGCGATCCAGCAGTTCGGCGGCGCAGTTGATGCGGTCCGGGTAGTTCAGTTCGGGCAGTTCGGCCAGCAACTCCGGCCACTGGGCAGGAGGGGGCAGATGGTCTCGAACGAAAAGGTCGATATGCGCCGACGGGGCGGAGGGATTCATCCGCCCGATTATCTCATGTCACACGCGCTCACTCGGCCAGGGGCGTGCCGTTCCAGTCCTTGCAGATCAGCTTGTCACCCTTCACCTCGGTCTTGACGATGCCTGTATTGGTCAGCATGTGCGCCAGGGAGAATGCGGGCGTCACAGAATTGGCACACAGTGCAGGCAGGGACAGACCGATGGCCGCACCGTGGCTCACCACCACGATCACGCCGGTATCTTTCTGGTGGGTTTTCATGAGTTCATGGACAAAGGGAACGAATCTGGCCTTGACCTCGTTGAGGCTCTCGCCATTGGGATACTTCGCGTCCGGATCGGTGCTCCAGCGCTGCATCATGGAAAAAACATTCCCCATGATGCTGGGCTTGTCGGGAATATCGCCGAAATAGACTTCGACCACGGCGGGCGCAAGATGCACCGTCTTGCCGGTACGGAAGGCAATCGCATCCGCGGTCTGCAGGGTACGCAGACGGGTGCTGGCGTAAATGATGTCCACCGGCGCGGCAGCAATCACATCGGCCACTTTTTTGGCCTGCTCCATACCCTTGGCGGTAAGGGGGAACGACACACCGGTATCGGCCGACAGCGCCGCGGGGGGCTGCACGTTGATCTCGCTCTCGGCATGGCGCACAAACCAGATCTCAGGCGCGGCACTGGCCGGTGTGGATGCCAGAAGGAGAAGGCCGGTGGACAGCAGAGCGGACAGTCGGGGAATCATTTTCATCTCATGCCTCATGCAAAAAAGGATTCAAGAACCTGATCGGGTTCAGGCCACGCTTGTGAGATGGCTCTTGAGTGCAGCCATCAGGGAATAGAGCTGCTTTTTCTGCTCGACGCTGATACCGGAGAAAAGCTCCAGTATCCACTTTTCGTGGGCCTCGGCCATCTTCTTGAATGACTTGCGACCTTCGGGGGTGAGCTTGACAATGTAGGCACGGCGATCCGCCGGATTGTCCTCGCGCACCACAAGCCCCTCCGCCACCAGTTGATCGGTGATGCCGGTAACGTTGCCACCGGTGACCATCATGCGTTTGGACAGTTCTCCCATCTTGAGCCCCTGGGGCACGCGCTCCAGCTGGGCCATCAGATCGAAGCGCGGCAGGGTGATATCGAACTGGACACGCAGGCGACTGCGTACCTGGGCCTCGATCAGATTGGTGCAGGCAAGGACACGCAACCACAGACGCAATTCCATGTGGTCTTCGGCCGTGGCCCGGGTTTCGGTATCGGAAACGGTTTCGATGGTTTTGTTCTTGCTCATGGCGGGATCGCTCCGGAAATGTATCAATGAATTTGTGAATTCGTTTCGGCAAAAAAGTGGGGAGGTGTTAGTCGGGCAGTGAAGGCAATGCGGCAAATCCACGCGCCCAGGATTCCCTGCCGGTCTGATAGGGCAAGGGCCAGGGCTGTGCGTCATACCCCTGGCTCGCGGCGGCATGCAGGGTCCACATCGGATCGGCCAGGTGGGGGCGCCCGAGGGCACAAAGATCGGCCCGGCCGGCGGCAACGATGGTGTTGACCTGGTCCGGATCGAAGATGTTGCCGACGGCTATCGTCGCTATGCCGGCTTCGTTGCGGATACGGTCGGCAAAGGGTGTTTGATACATGCGCCCGTACACGGGACGGGCATCGCGTGTGGTCTGGCCGCTGGAAACGTCGATCAGGTCGGCGCCGGCAGTCTTGAATGCCATCGCCATGACGACCGCATCGTCCCCGGTATTGCCTCCGGGCACCCAGTCATGGGCGGAAATACGCACCCCCATGGGCCGCTCGTCCGGCCATGCGGCACGCATCGCGATGAAGACTTCGAGTGGATAGCGCAGACGCCCCGCCAGATCGCCCCCGTATTCATCTGTGCGTCGATTGGTCAGAGGTGAGAGAAAACTGGAGAGCAGATAGCCGTGGGCACAATGCAGTTCGAGCAGATCGAAACCGGCTTTCGCCGCCCGCCGCGTCGCGCTCACGAATGCATCGCGCAAGCGGTCCATATCGTTCCGGTCCATGGCCCTGGGTACCTGGTTTTTCTCTCCCCAGGCAACGGCAGAAGCCGCCAGCAGTGGCCAGTTGCCCACGGCCAGTGGTTCATCCATGCCCTCCCACATCCGCCGGGTCGACCCCTTGGGACCACTGTGACCAAGCTGGATTCCAATACACGCCGAGTCATCGGCATGAACAAAATCGACAATACGGCGCCAGGCCGCTTCCTGAACATCATTCCACAAGCCGGTGCAGCCCGGTGTGATACGGCCATCGGCGCAGGGCGCGGTCATTTCCGTCATCACCAGCCCCGCCCCACCCTGGGACCGGGCCCCCAGATGAACGAGATGGAAATCCCCCGCCACACCATCGGTGCTCGAATACATGGCCATGGGCGAGACCACGATCCGGTTCTTCAGCTCCATCCCGCGCAAACGGTACGGAGTGAACATCGGCGGGGGCAGTTGTCCTTCCGGCTGGGCCGCATTGCGTGACACCCAGGCATTCACGCGCCGCACATAGGCAGGATCGCGCAGTGCGAGATTTTCGTGTCCCAGGCGCTGGCTGCTGGTCAGCAGCGCGTAGGAAAACTGCAGGGGATCGAAGGTGGCGTAACGGGCCACGTTTTCAAACCAGTCCTGCCGGTTGCGGGCGGCGCTTTGCAGGCGCAGCACTTCCGGTTCACGCTCGGACTGGTAGCCAGCCAGGGCGGCGGACAAGTCACTTTCCCGGTGTAGCCAGCGGGCCAGCGCCGCAGCATCTTCCAGCGCCAGCCGGGTTCCCGCGCCCACGGAAAAATGTACCGCGTGGGCCGCATCCCCCAACAAAACCCTGTTGCCATGATGCCAGCGACGGCACCGCATCCGGGTAAAGCGCAGCCATTTCGAGCCGCGGGCATGGCCGGTATTGGCCTGGAGGCGTGCACCCTTCAGGGTCCGGGCAAAGATGCGCGAACACAGATCGAGACTCTGCTCCAGACTCATCTCGTCCAGTCCACCCCGCTGCCAGACAGCCTCCGGTACTTCGACGATGCAGGTGGCCCAGTCCGCTTCGTGCGGATAGGCGTGCAGATTGAACCAGCCCCATTCCGTCTCACGAAAATCGAACACGAAGGTATCCAGACGAATCGGGGCCGCCAGCCAGAGAAACCTGTTTTTCCCCACTTCCCGCTCGGGAAGAAAAAGATCTGCGCCACGCTCGCGGGTGAGGCTGCCAACACCATCGGCGCCCACGATCAGATCATGATCGGAGAATTCCGCCGGATCGGTCACCGGACGCTCGAAGTGCATCCGGACACCGAGTTCGCGGGCACGGGTTTGCAGAATCTGCAGCAGTTGCAGGCGACCGATGCCGGAAAAACCATGCCCGCCGGCGCGGATCGACTCACCCTTGAAACGGACGCAGACATCCTGCCAGCGGCGGCGGACACGACAGACCGTCCGATGAATTTCAGGATCGTAGGCCGCCAGTCCGTCCACGGTCTGATCCGAAAGCACGACACCCCAGCCGAAGGCATCATGCGCGGGGTTGCGCTCCACCAGGGTCACCTCATGGGCAGGATGGGCAGCCTTCACCAGAATGGAAAAAAACAGCCCCGCCGGACCGCCACCCAGGCAGGCAATACGCATGGATCGGGTATCCAGCACCTGAATCACGCACCGCCGCAGGCAGACAAGTGGAACACGGCGTCAGGCGGCCCGTTCATTGGCCAGCACATTGAGCTTGAGGACCGTGCCCCAGTTTCTCGATGTGGCACCCTTGCCCACCTTGCCCAGCAAGGCCACACCTGCACTGCTTTTCAGTATTCCCCTCGCGCAATACAGGTACGCGGCATTCTTTCCGATCGCAAACCCTTCCGGCGCCACGACCAGCTTGCCAATGGGAAGAAGGCTGGTTAGCGCCTTGCTGTCCTGAGCAAAAGCCACCAGGAGCTTCGAATGATCAACGACCGCGGAAGCGAACGGATTCTCTGCAACGATGGCCTGCAGCTCTTTTGCGGTTTTGACGATGACCGGAACCTCGATCTCAAACCTCCCGGCGATCGCTGCCGATATTTTTGCAGCGATGTCCTTCGCTGCGCCTCTGGCGGCACCAAACACTACGTTACCACTGTTCAGCAGCGTCGCGACCTCGCCATAGCCGCATTCGGCAAGCATGCCCCGCAGCCCCTCCATGGGTATGCGGCGGGTTTTGCCAACATTGATTCCACGCAACAAGGCTACGAACGTGGGCATTTGCGACGCCTGGCGAATGCGAATGAATCAGCGATCAACCGTAACGAGGAAGGCCGACTATAGCTGCCCATATTGCCGCTTCCGCTGCTCCGTAAAGCGCCACCATGGTTGCGGCGGGTCGCCACCCAGAAAAGACGTCACGGACATGAAGACATCAAGGACGCATGGATCCTGCCGCATCCCGGTGACGGAGCAAAGTGACCGATACAGATCGAGTGGATCTGCCACGATCAGTTGCCCCGGCTCACTGAAGCCGAGCATCCCGAAATCCCTGGCCATGGCTGGCCCGATATTCGGCAGATCGGTGAAACGCAGCATCCGTTCTCTCACCACCTTCGATGGATTCATGGCAGCTGACTACGTGAATATATGTACCTAAAATACCACAGGCAGTAGTAATTCGCTGCCGCGAAAAATGTCTCCTTGTTACGCCGGCGGACGGGAAACCGCCCTCAGCGGCGCTGGGCCTGCCTGAGCTTCGCGGCCAGTGCCTGCATCTGTTCAGGAGTGAGCCGCTCCCGCTTGCGCTCCTTGAAGAACAGCCAGAGCATGGCGCCGTTGGCGAGAACCAGGGTGATTTCCAGGTACAGGATGGTGGTCACCAGCTGGCGCTGGGAATTGTCGGCAAAAATGAAATAAAACCCCTCGAAACTGGGCAGGACCGCCCGGCTGACGGCCGAATATCGCTCAAAGGGTGGGAACAGCAGCATGAGCACCAGATTGACTGCCACCAGCCACAGTACGCCACGCTGATAGTGCCCCAGTCCACGCCGTAGCTGCACCCCGTCCCGCAGCAGCAGCCAGGCGATGGAGGCGTTGATCAGCACGACGATGATCTCGAGAGTGAGAAAATCGTGGTTCGGCAGCATATTCGGCGCCGGGGAGAACACCCAGCGGAATCCACTGAAGGTGGGTACATTGCCTCGTTGCAGGGAGACATAATCGAAAGGCTGGAACAGCAACACCAGCACCAGATTTACCACTACGAGACTCAGGGCAATACGTTGGGCGCGGTTCATGTCGCGGCACCACCCGTCAGATATCGGGACCGTGCGCCAGTCCCTCCCGTCTTTCCATCCATGGCCCTGCCCTCCGGCATAGGTATCGAGGCTTCCATCATGAAGCCTGCCGGGGATATCCGTCAAATCGTGAAAAGGGCGGAAATCCCCCGATTTCAACCTGATAGACTCCGCCCTTCGATTGCTGGAGGCTGCATGAAAATTCGTGGTTTGCTGCTGGGGCTGGCGTGCATCCTGGTCCCGCCTGGCGTAAACGCACAGGAAATCCTGTTACGTCACTCCCTTGAAGGCCGGGCGCTGGACACCCTCGCCACCCTGACGCTGGAATTCAACGAAACCCAGAAAGGCAAGGCCAGGATCGTTCTGCAGGGCCCTGGCAGCATTGAAGACAAACGCCACCTGCCACAGATGGCTTTTCTCGATCCGGATGACCGGATGGCCTTTTTTGATACCCTGCCCCGCTTCAAGCCACTCTACCAGGTCATGAGCGAGGGTCGTCAGAAATTCAACGCACGCACTTTCTACCCACAGATCGCCGGGGCGGTAGACGACGCCTCCGGCCGTATCCAGGCGCTGCCCATGGGCATGTCGGTACCGGTTCTGTTCTGGAACAAGGCCGCTTTCCGCAAGGCCGGGCTGGACCCGGAATCCCCCCCCAAAACCTGGTGGGAAATGCAGGCCCGGGCCGGCAGCCTGTTCGATGCGGGAGTCTCCTGCCCGGTCACCACGTCGCGTTTTTCCTGGGTCCATCTGGAAAACCTGTCCACCCAGCACAATGAAAACGTGCTGCAGCGACCCAACCGGCTGACGCTCAACAGCCTGGTTCATGTCAAGCATCTGGCCCTGCTCTCGAGCTGGAACAAGAGCCTGTATTTCCACTATTACGGGCCACGGCTCGAAGGGGACACCCATTTCCTCAGCGGCGAGTGCGCCATGCTGACCGGGGAATCCCGGCTCTACAGCGCCATTCTGCGTACCCCCGGTCTGGATGTGGGCATTGCCCCCCTGCCCTATTACGATGATGTCTATGGCGCCACGCCGCGCAACGTGCTGCCCGACGGCGCATCGCTCTGGATTCTGGCCGGCCTCACCAAAGCCGAATACCAGGTGATCGCGCACTTTGTCACTTTCCTGATGCAGCCTGCACGGCAACGGGAATGGGTCAAGGCCACCGGCTATCTGCCCATGATGCCTGCGGCCCTGCCTGCCCTGCGCGATGCCGGAGTACCCGCGGCCGTCCAGGAGGCCGCGGAACGACGGCTTTCGGCGCCCAAATCCCCGCGCGCGGTCAACGGCGGCGGCCTGGAACGGCTGCGCGATATCGTCGACGAGGAAGTCGCCGCCGTATGGCGCAACGAAATCCCCGCCAAAGAAGCCCTCGATACGACGGTTCGCCGTGCCCAGGGCATCATCGAACCCCTGACCAAGGCCTGGCGCTGAGGTCGCACGGGACATTCCCACTACTTCCGGAGACACAATGGGCCATCGGCTTTCGAAGATCTATACCCGTACCGGCGATGCCGGTACCACCGGCCTCGGCGACGGCTCCCGCACCAGCAAGGATTCATTGCGTATCGGCGCGATCGGCGATGTGGATGAAACCAATGCGGTGATCGGTGTGCTGCTATGCGAATCCATGCCCGACGAGGTGCGCGAGCTGCTGACCGGCATCCAGCACGACCTGTTCGATCTCGGCGGCGAACTTTCCGTTCCCGGAGCGACTTTCCTCGCCGCCAGCCAGCCATCCCGGCTGGAAGCCGCGATCGATCGTTACAACGGCGAACTGGCCCCGCTCAAGGAATTCATCCTCCCCGGCGGCACCCGTGCCGCCGCGCTCACCCATCAGGCCCGCACCGCCTGCCGCCGGGCGGAGCGCAGCGTGGTGGCGCTGGCGGGCAGCGAAGCCGTCGCCGATGCGGCGCGACAATATCTGAACCGGTTGTCCGACCTGTTGTTTGTCCTCGGACGCTGGCTCAACAAGAGCGCCGGGTGCGGTGATGTGTTGTGGCAGAAGGGCAAGAACGCCTGAGCCGGAACTTCAGCGGATGCGCAGCCGGGCCTCGGTCCGGCACCGGATCAGATCGTTGGTGATGGTGCGCAGGCGCTGGTTGAGCAGCATCAGCATTTCCATCAGCAGCTTGACGCCAATCCCCGGCTGATCGGCGATCAGCCGGGAAAGGCTCGCCCGGTCGATCACGGCGACGGTGACCTCCTCCTCGGCGATGCAACTGGCAAACCGGGGCTCACCATCGATGACCGACATCTCGCCCAAGGTCTTGCCCGGTCCTGCAAGTGCGATCCGTGCGGGCAGTCCGTTCGCGCCCACCTTGACGATCTCGATCCGGCCCTCGAGGACAAGAAGCATGAAATCTCCCGTTTCACCTTCATGGATGATTTCCAGGCCCCTGCGGATCCGGAAGCACCGCATATAGCGGGCAAGGATCGCGATCTCATCGTGGTCGAAATCCTCGAACAGATGAATATGATCGATGATCTCGAGAATGCGATCGACGAAACGGAAGCCGTCTCCGAGCGACTCGAAGGTGGAAAACCGGGCGGCGATATCAGCGCGAGCGATCATGACATACTGATTATAGTCGCCCGGTCAGCACCGCGAGGACGGTCGCCAGCCAGCCGAAGCAGGCCGCGATCAGGTGCGGGTCGGTCACCACATCGCTGGCCGGATCGCCGCCGCCGCCCCTGCGATGGAGCAGGAACAGGTAGCGCAGCATGCCGTAAAGCACGAAGGGTACCGTCAGCATCAGACGCTGGCTGCCGTGCAGCGCCACCGTTTCCGGGCTGACCGTATACAGCCCGTAGGTCACCACGGTACACGCCGCAACGACGGTGATGAACTGATCGAGCAGGGCTTCGGAATAATGTTCGAGCACCCGCCGGTGGCCGGAGGATTCGTCGGCCAGCGCAGCAAGCTCCGCACGGCGTTTGGCAAAGCCGAGGAACAGGGTCAGCATCAGGCCGCACAGCAGCAGCCACTGGGAGGGCACGATATCGAGCCCCACGGTGCCGGCCAGCAGGCGCAGCATGAATCCCGCGGCGATGAGAAACACGTCAAGAATCACGACGTGCTTGAGCCCCAGGCTGTAGCCAAGATTCATGACCAGATAGGCGACGAATATCCAGGTTGCGTGCCCGGCCACGGTGAAGGCCAGCCCCAGCCCCCCCGCCAGACAGGCCGCGAGGAGGATCAGTGCCGCCGCTACCGGCACGGCACCGCTGGCCAGCGGGCGATGACGTTTCTCGGGATGACGCCGGTCCTGCTCGCGATCGAGCAGGTCGTTGAAGACATACACCGCCGAGGCCAGCAGACAGAAAGTCACGAAAGCCCACAGTCCGGGCACCAGCTTGCTGGCATCGTGCCAGGCATGGCCGAACAGCAGCCCCACCAGAACAAAAGCATTCTTCACCCACTGGTGCGGCCGCATCAGGCGGATCAGGGAACGCAGCATCATGGGCACTTCTCCTCCGGCCAGTAGCGTTCGCAGAAATAACAGGCGCGCCGGGGCAGCCAGGCCGGAATGCGGTAATAGCGGTCACGGACCGTGGCCAGCACCGTGTCGCGATAACGGTCGAAGCGGAAGCCCCGGCCCATGATCTGATGAAAAGTCACACCGTCAAGGACAAAGGTTTTGCTCTCGAGTTCGCGGAAATACGGCTCGTATTCGCCGGGTGCTGGCGCACTCTTGCGCAGGATGAGGATGTTGCGGCCATCCAGCGCGCGGAAATCGGTCAGGATATCGTCGTGCCGCGCATGACTCGACCCCTCGCCAAAAACCAGGAAATAGCGTCCCGCGTTGTACCCCAGGGTCACCGCATCGGCGTAACCATTACTGGCGAAGGCGTAATCGGCTGCGTAGGGCTCAAGCCGCCGGGCAATCTTGCGCGCGTCGAAGGCCAGTACCGCGCTGTCGTACCACTTGAGACTGTGCCAGGCCGACAGCCGGGTAAAACTGCCACCCACGATGAGCGCCACATGCAGCACCGCGAAGCCCAGCAGGAAAAATGTCACGCGGCGCAAGAAAACGGTATCGGCGCCCAGCGCCAGCAACACCAGTGCGAAGGGCAGAAAGGACAGCACCCAGTGCAGGCCGACCGTCTTCTCCAGCGAGAGCACGGCGAACAGCGCCAGAGGAACATAGGCCAGCAGCCCCCATGAGCGCTGCGCCGGGCCGGGCATGCGCCGCATCAGGCCCCAGACAACCGGCGGCGTCAACAGATACAGCAGGGTGCCGGCGTAGACCAGTGGCGTCTGCCAGGAAAAATGGGCGTCGCTGTTGCGGTTCACAAAATTGAACATGTAGTTGGCCCAGCAATGGCCGGCATTCCACCATGCCATCAGGGCCAGCCCCGGCACGCAGCACAGATAGGTCAGCAGCAATCCGCGCCAGGCGCGCCGATGTGGCCGCAGCAGCACATCCACCAGATAGGCGAAGCCAAGGAAGGCGACAAAGTATTTGGACAGCACCGCGCCGGCGAGGAATACGCCAGCGGCGAAATACCAGCGCAAATCCTCATCCCGCCGCGCCCGCAGCCAGCACAGCCCCGACAACACCGAGAAATAGATCAGGGGTGTGTCGGTGGTGATGAGGACATTCCAGACGAAGGCGGGGGAAAGCAGGACCAGCAAAGCCGCAGTCCAGCGCCGCCCCTCCGCGATGCCGGGCTCGATTCGGGGCAGAAACCAGGCAACCGCCAGGGAGAGCAGCATCGGCTGGAGCACCGAGGTCAGCCGCAGCCAGGCTTCGCCCTCACCCAGCAGGAGCTGCGCGGCAAGCCACCAGCCCACCATCGGGGGGTGATCGTAGAAGCCCCAGTCCGGGATCTTGCCCCACCAGATGAAATACGCTTCGTCGGCAGTGATGGGCAGCGCCGCCGCCAGCCAGAAACGGAAAACCAGGAGAAATGGCAGCAGCCAAAAGAAAAGACGGCGCGGAAACACGCCGTCTTTCCAGAGGGAGGCTGCGCCGTTCATCGCGGTCGCGCCGGGCAACGCGGGACTACTTGTCTTCCTGCACCGTACGGCGGCGGCGCACCGATTCGGCGAGGATGTTCAGGGCCTCGAGGCTGTCCTCCCAGCCGATACAGGCATCGGTGATGCTCTGGCCGAATTCCAGGGGCTTGCCAGGCGTCAGATCCTGACGGCCCTCCTTGAGATGGGATTCGATCATCACGCCGAAGATACGGTCGTCTCCACCGGCAATCTGGCTGCCGACGTCACGGGAGACGTCCATCTGGCGCTTGTACTGTTTGCTGCTGTTGGCGTGGGAGAAATCGACCATCACCTTGGCGGCGAGACCGGACTTGCCCAGATCCTGGCAGGCCGCATCGATGCTGGCCGCATCATAATTGGCCATCTTGCCGCCACGCAGGATGACGTGGCAATCCTCGTTGCCGGTCGTCGACACGATGCCGGAATGGCCTGCCTTGGTCACCGAGAGGAAATGGTGAGGGCTGGCGGCAGCCTTGATCGCATCGACCGCGATACGGATATTGCCGTCGGTCCCGTTCTTGAAGCCCACGGGGCAGGACAGCCCGGAAGCCAGCTCGCGATGGATCTGGGATTCGGTAGTGCGGGCACCGATGGCGCCCCAGGAAATCAGGTCCGCCGTGTACTGGGGTGTGATCACATCGAGAAACTCGGTGGCCGCAGGCAGCCCCAGTTCATTGATGTCCCAGAGCAGCTTGCGGGCCAGCCGCAGCCCTTCGTTGATCTGGAAGCTGCCGTCAAGGCGCGGATCGTTGATCAGGCCCTTCCAGCCCACCGTGGTGCGGGGTTTTTCGAAATAGACGCGCATCACCACCTCCAGGTCGGCGGCATGGCGTGCACGCTCGGCCTTGAGGCGATTGGCGTATTCCATGGCGGCCCGGGGGTCGTGAATCGAGCAGGGGCCGATGATGACCAGCAGGCGATCGTCGGCACCGTGGAGAATGCGGTGGATGGCCTGACGGGCTTCGTAGGTGGTTTCCGCCGCCCGCTCGGACACGGGAAGCTCGCGCAGCACATGGGCCGGGGGGGCGAGTTCCTTGATCTCCTTGATGCGAACGTCGTCGATGGCGTGTTTCATGAATAAAACCGTGGAATGATCGGGCTTGCCGCAGAATGGAACATTCTACCCGAACGACCTTCCACGCTTACCGCCACTCCGGCACCGCTGTCGATGACCTTACCCATCAAGCCTCCCCGGGGGCGCGGCACCGACCGCAACCCCGACAACCGCTACGCCGCCTGGTCCCGCACGGCGGAGGATGATGGCTGGCCGCAGGAGGAGGACGCCGCGCCGCCGGGCACCACCCTGATCCCCGACACGGCGAAAACGGTGATCGCCCGCAACGATTCCCCCGATCTTCCCTTCGACCGCTCCATCAATCCCTACCGTGGCTGCGAACATGGCTGCATCTATTGCTTCGCCCGTCCCAGCCACGCCTGGCTGGGACTCTCGCCCGGTCAGGATTTCGAGACCCGGATCGTCTGGAAGGCGGATGCCGCCACACGCCTGCGGGAAGAACTGGCCGCGCCAGGCTATCGCTGCGCGCCCATGGGCCTGGGAACCAACACCGATCTCTGGCAGCCGGTGGAACGCAAGCTGGGCGTAAGCCGCGCCGTGCTGGAAGTGCTGGCGCAGACACGGCACCCGGTGACCATCGTCACCAAGTCGGCGCTGATTCTCCGCGATCTGGATCTCCTGGCCACGATGGCCCGACAGCATCTGGCCCAGGTCGGCGTGACCATCACCACCCTGGACAAGGAACTGGCCCGCCGCATGGAGCCCCGGGCGGCGAGCCCCCAGCGCCGGCTGGAAGTGATCCGCGCACTGGTCGATGCCGGCGTGCCCACGGTGGTCATGGTGGCGCCGGTGATTCCCGCCCTCACCGATCACGAACTGGAACCCATCCTCACGGCGGCGGCAGCGGCCGGCGCCTGGAATGCCCACTACACCCTGCTGCGCCTGCCCCTGGAGGTGGAGAGCCTGTTCCGCGACTGGCTGGCGCGCCACTATCCCGACCGGGCACACCACGTCATGAGCCTGCTGGCCCAGATGCGGGGTGGCAGCACCGATGACGCACACTTTGGCCGCCGCACTCGTGGCGAAGGGCCGCTCGCCCTGCTGCTCCGGCAACGCCACGATCTGGCGCGCAGGAAACTCGGCCTCGATCGCATTCTGCCGGCGCTGGACTGCAGTCGTTTCATGCCACCCGCCCGCAACGGCCAGATGGATCTGTTCTGAGCACCCCGGGCATCAGGTAGGCTACGATGCCGGGTATGCATCGCAGCATTCCTCATTTCCGCAGCGGAATATCCCGCTGGCTCTGCGCCACCGGATGTGTGCTGTTACTGGCCGGATGTGCCGGCAGCGGTTCTCCGGACCGCCAGGAGGGCAGCACCGGCGCCAGCCGCATGATTGTCGATGCCGGCAGCGACGCCCGCACCGTACTGCGCACCGTGCCCTCCGCGGCGGCGATGGAGCGTTTCGAGGTGCTGCGCCCGGACGGCAGCATCGTGTCCTATGTGGCCTTCACGGAAACCCCGGTGGGTGGGCTGGTGTTCATCAACCAGAAGCTGGTCGGCACGGTGTCCCGGCATGATGCGCGCGCCTTCTACAGCTGCCGGGGGTACGCCACCGCCACCCGGGGTCACTGGGGCCATGATGCGCCACAATGGGTCGCCACCCTGCTGACCCGCAGCCAGCCGGCCACTTCGGTGAAGCTGGAATTTTCCGGAAAGTCCACGGTGCAGAGCATCCGCGCCGTGGTTTCCGACCCCATGATGGGACAGGTCAAGTCGCTGTTCGACATGGGCACCAATCCCCTCAATATTTTCAAGACCCTGGACAAGGCCCACGACGACATGCTGGCGCGCGAGGAGTACGCCAGGACGCTGGAACAACTGATCGCGGTCACCCCGGGCACTCCGGAAGCAAAACTCGCAGCCATCGTGCGGCCCGAGGATGTGTCGTTCACCAGTGGCGGCCTGGTCATGGCCTATCCGCGCTTCTCCGTCGAGTTCTACCTGAGCGACGGCATCGTCAAGACCATCCAGCAACCTTCCTTCTACCAGCTCTCGCGGCAGCATGCCGCGCTGTTCTACGCCCCCGATACCCAGTGGGCGCTGTGCACGCCCGACGACTGGATCCGGGCGCTGCCTTCCGACACCCCCACGGATCCATCCCCGCATGGATGACCCGGATCGGCAACACCCGCTGCCCCGCGCGCCCTTCAGGCCACCGCACCTTCCATAAAGGTGCGGATACGGGACCAGGCCGCAAGGGCCTCGGGAACTCCGGCATTGGCCAGGCCATGCCAGCCATGAATCAGGCCGGGCCAGGCTTCCAGGGTTACCGCCACACCCGCCCGGGCGGCCCGGGTGGCCAGGGTCAGCACGCCTTCCCGCACCGTATCGTGTTCGGCCAGTTGCAGGTAGCACGGAGGTAGTCCGGCCAGCGCCGCATGGGCGGGCGAGAGCCGTGGATCCGCCAGCGGGATGCGTCCGGCGGTGTAGTCCCTGCCCCGATTGCGCACCCACGAAGGCGTGAGGAATGGATCGTTCCCCGTCGGCTCGGGGCCGGCCAGGGAAAGATCGAACCATCCTGTCAGGGAGACGAAGCATGCCGGCAGCGGCAGCCCCGCATCCCGCGCCCGCACCATCAGCCCGAGCGCGAGGCTGCCACCGCAGGATTCGCCCATCAGCACGATGCGCCGAGGATCGCAGCCGGAAGCCAGCAGCCCCTGGTAGGCATGAAAACAGTCGTCATGGGCGGCGGGGAAAACATGCTCCGGCGCCAGGCGGTAATCGGGCATGAACACTTCGGCGCCGGTCTGGCGGGCGATCATTTCCGCATAAAAATGATAATGATCGAGCGGGCAGGAAACAAAGGCGCCGCCGTGGCAGTGAAAAGCCATCAAGCGTGGTTCGTCCGTCCCCAGCCGATAGCGGCCACAACGCACACCGCCATGGGTCTCGATGGCGATCCGCACTTCGGGGCTGACCGGCTGACTGTGAAAGGGCGCCATGGTTTCGCGCACCCGGACACAATCGGCTCCGGGATCGGCGAAATCGGCCGGAACCGAAGCAATGATCTGCTGCAGAAGCAGGCTCTGGGTCATCGTGACTCTCCCTCCCGAAACATATCGTGGTTGCCGCTCATGGCCATGGTGGTCATTGTCGCAGCATGGCGGACCGGCAGTCCTCAAGAATTTTTCCCTGGCCTATAACAGGATCGAGGGCACCCCGCCCTGCCGCAAGGAGTTGCCATGGACACCCGAAACCCGCTGCCGTTCCTGCGCGCCGCCCTGCTGGGCCTGTTGCTGGCACTCACAGGTTCTTGCCTCGCCGCAGAGACCACCTACACCCTGGCACCCGATCCCCAGTCCGCCGATCTGGGATCCGGCGCCACGGGGAGCGCCGAATTCGATATCCGGCCCAATGGACACATCACCGGCCTGGTCAGGGCCTCCGGACTGGATGCCAGCGTCGCCCACATCCATGTCGGTGCCGTCGGTGAAAAAGGCCCGGTGGCGGTCTTTCTGGTCAAGGTATCGGACTCCACCTTCGCCACCGCGGTCGATACCTACCTCGACAAAACCCACTATGCCGACTACCTGGCGGGCAAACTGTATGTCGATGTGCATTCCCGGCGCTATGAGGGTGGAGAAATCCGGGCACAGCTGACGCCGCCGGCGACCACGCATTGAGAGACCATTGAGAGACGCTTGCGCAAGGCGCGCTCCAGGCAGATCTTCCGGGGTACCAACCTACGGCTTGGCGCACGCCACCCGCAGGGCTTCGCCGGCAGGCCGCAGGCTGCCGTCGGCATTGGTCGCCGCGATCGCCCGGTTGCCGTCACCATTGAACCAGATCACCAGCGGGATTCCCAGTCGCCCGGATTCGCCAATCAAACCGGTCACCGTTTCCGGAGCGCTGTCGTACTGCCCCATTTCCGTGCTGATGACAGGCTTGCCGGTTGCGGCGCGCAGATAGCGGACCGCGGCATCGAGGTCCGCCGGATCCGGCCGATACCAGTGGAAATTGACGTAATCGAGCGGCAGATTCCGGTACGCCGCGAGCAGATCGCTCGCCTTCGCGTCCCGGGTCGCCACGGCGCGCCCATGCCGCCCGCCGGCATGGGAAAGTCCGGGCACCAGATCGCCCAGGGCATGACTGGTGATCCCTCCGTTGGCGACTTTGATGCCACGCTCATGCGCCACCTCGATGGCCGTGCGCAGTTCCGCCAGATACTCATCCGCCGTACCCGAGAAAAAATTGGGCGCCACTTCCTCGTTTTCCACAGCGAGAATGTCCGGGCGCACCTGGTCGAGCAACTGCCCCAGTTCCGCGCCATAGGCTTTCAGGTCGGTAACCGGCGGCGCGGCGGCGCCCCGTTCGCGGGTCGTCACATGCAGCACGAGATGAAGGCCCGCCTGCCGCAGGGCGGCAATCTCGTCGGCAGGCAACCGCCTGTTCAGGTCAACATTGACGCGGACATAACGCAGCCCCAGCGACCGGGCAATGGCGATGCGCTGGTCATTATCGAAAAATGCCGCGGAACCGGGGCCTTCATTCTGCGCATCGGCCAGCCGTGCCGCCGCCTTGAGGGAAAACACGCCGCATTGCAACGGCTCCGGTGATGCCGCGCCGGCATCCACCAGCACAAGCAACGACAGCAGCACGAAGAAACACTTCCTTGCAGACATGAGAACCCTCCTTCAGGAATGCACAAGAGAAGGCCGGGGAACAGGAAAGAAGATGCCTGCCTTTACTACCTCGGCCCTTACGGAGCATCGCTCAGTGTTCCTTGCCATCCACGCGCGGCCGTATCAGGAAAGGCACGTAGCGCCACGCCAGGATGGCGAAGCAGGCCAGCCAGCAGGCGGCGGCAAGGTCGACCCAGGCGGGATACCGCTCCGGCCCAAGCTGGGGCGCGACGATCCTGAAGACAAATCCGGCGATCATGATCCACAGCACCGCCCTGTCCGCCGCATCGAACATCACCTTGCGCCCCGTATGCCCCTTCGCGATCCGGATCAGCATGGCAGGGATGATCAGCCCCATCGCGCCGAAGGTGAATACATGGACAGGCATGCTGCCGACCCAGGGCATCATGCCCATGCCCTGCGCGGCGAGCAGCAACAGCTGGATCACGATGGCGACATAGCCCAGATACATCACGCCAATGTCGATCCGCCGCAAACCCTTGAAGGGATGCCAGAAGCACAGGCGGAAGAGCAGCAGGGCCGCGAGGACGATCGCACCCCCTTCCATTACCGCCGTGGGCAACAGGCTTTCGAACACCAGCCCCAGCCCCAGCCCCTTGATCGCATTGTCCAGCACGGGGTGACGCAGGATATCCACCTGAAAAACGGCTTTCATGAATTGTGTCAGGGTGCGTTCGAGCATCAGCAGGAATGCCATCCGGAACAGCCCGAGCGTCATGCTCACACCGACATGGAAATGGGCGGGCTGCAGCATCCAGTATTTGGCCAGCGCGAACAGCGGCAGCACCACCATGAAGAAAATGTTGTCCTTGTAGGTATCCTGCCGATGGTGGCGCACCAGCGTCCACACCAGCATGGCGACAATCGTCCCCAGAAAGGCATTGACGCACAGCAGGAAAAGCGGCGCCGGCCAGCTGCCGCCGAACCACATTGCAATGCGTTCCACCAGCCACGCCAGTGTCAGCAGCGCCAGCGCCGCGCCGTGATAGCCACGAATCTGTACCCAGTTCTTGGAGGCAGTGAGCAGGAATCCGCCGAGCACCGCCCAGCCGAAGCCGAAGAACATTTCATGCGCGTGCCACTGCACCGTTGAAAAGGCTTGCTGCGGCAAGGCCATCTCCCCGGAATACATCAGGGCCCAGAACAGCGGCAGGGCCATGCCGGAAAGGCAGGCCAGCGAGAAAAATGGCCGGAAACCAACCGACCAGAAGGGATGAGAAAAGAAGGTCATACTGGATTACCCGCGCGATTTTCGCTTTTCAACAGTGCTTCACATTCCCGACCGGGGGCGGGAACCACGATGCGCCATCATAGCGACGGCCCTCCGGTGCGACAAGCCTGCGGCACCTTCTTCAGCCGTGGGAAAGAAAATCAACAACACAGCCCGCCACGAAGCCGATGTCATCATCGCTCAGCGCATGGCTCAGCGGCAGCAGCACGCCGCGTTCCATCACCGCATCGCAATTGGGCAGGCCGTCGGCGGGGAGCCGGTAGCCCACCTGTTTCATCATGGGCTGGCGGGTGACATTGCCCGACCAGATGGTGCGTGTATCGATTTCCCGCGCATCCAGAAATTGCTGCAGCCCGGCCCGCTCGAAACCCGCATCGGGACGGATCAGCAGGGGATAGCCAAGCCAGGTGGTGTCCACGCCCGGCGTCTGGCGCGGCAGGATGAAACGGTCGCCATGTGGCCCCAGCGCCTCGGTGAACAAACGGAAGTTGCGCTTGCGTCGTTCCCAGTTGCCCGGCAGCTTCTTCAGCTGCTGCAGGCCGAAGGCGGCACCGATCTCGGAAGGCTCGAAATTCCAGCCCAGTTCGTCGAAGATGAACTGGTTGTCGTAACGGATGCCGTCCAGTTCTTCCCAGAAATCGCGTTCCTTCTTTTTCGAGCCGTAGTAGTGCAGCTCGGAGCGACGGCCCCAGCGCCGCAGCATCACCGCCCGATCGCGCCATGCATCGCTGTCGAACATGACCATGCCGCCATTGCCGGCACAGGTGATGACGTGGGAATTGGCGAAGCTGGTGACGGTGATGTCGGAACGCTTGCCGGTGGCGCTGCCGCGCAGGGAAGGGCCCAGGGTGTCGCAGGAATCCTCGATCACCTTGAGGCCGTGGCGGTCGGCGATGGCGCGGATCGCGTCCCAGTCGGGCACGTTGCCCACGAGGTTGGGAATGAGGATGGCGCGGGTCCTGTCGCTCACCATTTCCTCGATGCGCGACACGTTCACGCAGTAGGTGTCGGGTTCCACATCCACAAATACCGGTATCAGGCCCGCCCGTACCAGCGGGGCGACGTCGGTGGAAAAAGTGAGCCCGCAGGTGATGACCTCGCTGCCCGGTGGCAGCTCCAGCAGTTCGACCGCCAGATACAGGGCGGAGGAGCCACTGTTGCACATCACGCCACGGGCATTGCCGAAGAGGGCGGCGGTTTCCCGCTCCATGGCCGAGACCCGCTTGCCGGGCCACAGCCCCTGGGGACCGCTGGTGAGGACTTCGACCACGGCATCGATCTCGGCCTGGTCATGAACGCTGCTGGAATAGAACACTCGGCTCATGGTTCTCGATCTCCTGCCCGCGCGGGGCGAATGAATCTTCCGGTTCGGGTAAGCGATCAGCCGCCACCGGCGAGGCTGGAACGGGGCAGCGGTGGCCGGCCGCGGATCATGTCGGCGGCTTTCTCCGCGATCATGATGACCGGGATATTGGTGTTGCCACCAATCATGTGCGGCATGATCGAAGCGTCCACCACACGCAGGCCCTCCAGCCCGCGCACCCGCAATCCGGCATCGACCACGGCCCCCGCATCCTGCCCCATGCGGCAGGTACCGACGGAATGGTAGTCGGCCTCGGCCTTGGCGCGGATGAAAGCATCGATCTCGGCATCGGTCTGCACCGCGGTGCCCGGCTCCATCTCCGGCCCGCGGAAAGGATCGAAGGCCTTCTGGGCGAACACCTCCCGCGCCCGGCGTACCGAGGCACGGGCGATGCGGCGATCGTCCTCGCTCCCCAGATAGTTCTGGTCGATGACCGGCGCTGCCAGAGGGTCGGCGCCGGCCAGGCTCACGCTGCCGCGGCTGCTCGGGCGGATCACGTTGGTATGCGCGGCGAAACCGTGTTTGGGTGAAAGATCGCGGCCATTGTTGGAGTACAGGGCCATCACCAGCAGCATCTTGATGTCCGGCTCCACGGCTTCGGGTGTCGACCGGACGAAGGCGCAGGCCTCCATCCCCGGGTCCGCCAGCGGCCCCTGACGGACAAAAAGGTAGCGTGCCATGGCCAGGGCGCCATGGAAAGGATTGAAGTACTTGAACAGCGAAATGGGCTGGGTGGACTCGAACTTCACCACCACGGCCAGATGATCCTGCAAGCCCTGGCCGACGCCGGGCAGCTCGTGGCGCACCCCGATGCCGTGACCGCGCAGGTGTTCCCCATCGCCGATGCCGGAAAGCATCAGCAACTGGGGCGAATTGATGGCGCCGGCGGTGAGCAGCACCTCCCGTTCGGCACGGGCGGTTTTCACCTCGCCCTTGTGCAGGTATTCGACGCCCACGGCCCGTTGGCCCTCCATCAAAATGCGCAGGGCATGGGCGCCGGTGATGACGGTGAGACCGGGCCGGCTGCGGGCGGCGGCCAGATAGGTGCTGGAGGTGCTGGAGCGGACACCCCGGGCAATCGTCACATCCACCGGGCTGAAGCCTTCCCGGGTCTCGCCGTTGCTGTCGTCGTTGTAGGGATGGCCAGCCTGGACGCCCGCCTCGATGAAGGCGCGGGCGAAGGGATGCTTGACGCCGCTGCGGTTGACCTGGATCGGTCCGTCTCCACCATGAAAAGCACTGGCGCCACCATGAAAGCGCTCCAGCCGCTTGAAGTAGGGCAGCACCTCGGCATAGGACCAGCCCTGGTTGCCTTCCCGTGCCCAGAGATCGAAATCGCTGGCGAAACCCCGGTCGTACACCATGCCGTTGATGGAACTGCCGCCACCAAGCACCTTGCCTCGCGGCAGGTACATGACGCGGTTGTCGAGATGCCGCTGCGGGGCAGACTGGTAGCGCCAGGCATGGGCGCCGGAGAGCATGATGGGCAGCAGGCCGCCGGGAGCCCGGATCAGGGGGCTGGCGTCGGAGCCGCCCGCCTCCAGCAGCAGCACGCGCACCCCGGCATCCTCGGAGAGGCGCGCGGCCAGCACACAGCCGGCGGAACCACCGCCGACGATCACATAGTCGTAGCCAGACACTTTCATTTCACGCTTCCTGTCCTTTCCGGGCAAATGCGGAAAGAGGATACCTCCGCCCACCCCTTGAATGAAACAGCAGGCCGGTTATCGAACGGTGATCCCGTCAAGCGGAATGATGCCGGCGTATCCCGTGCGTCACCGGTGAATCCTCAGTGCGGAACCAGGCGATAGAGCGTGGCATTGCCGTGACGGGCGACAGAGCGGAGCCTGGCCATCAGGGCTGGCGGCATGCCGTGGCGCACACGGGCATCCAGCACCACCAGATAGGCCGGCGCCTTGCGGGCGAGGAACTGATCCAGGGAAGGGAAACGTTCCTGATCCTTGGCAGTCTTCAACGCGAAGCGCAGGTCGGCGCTCTGTTCATCCACGCTGCCGATGGGCCGCGCCAGATAAAAGGGCAGCGCCGAATAATCCTCGAAATCCTGATAAAGAAACACCGGCAGGACCTCGGGCTGGCGTTGGACCTCGCCAGCCATGGCGCGGGCGGAGAAGCTGGCCTCGGTGCGGCCGGCGTAGCTCACCAGGGCCAGCACCAGCGGCACCGATACCAGGACCAGCACTCCGGCAATGACCGGGAGGCCGCCACGCGCCCAGCGCCGGTCCAGCCAGCGGGCGAGGATCAGGGCCAGGGCCGGCTGGCAGACGAGGACATAGTAGTTCGCCTTGGCGCTGGAAACGCTGAAGAACACCAGGGGCGCGAGCAGGCAGCACCAGAGGAAGGCGTCGAGATCATCGCGCGCGCCGCCATTGCGGAAGCGGCGGAATACCGCCAGCAAAGGCAGCAGCATCCAGGGCAGGGCCATGGCCGCAAGGCGCGGCAGATAGTAGAAGACGCTGCCGGAGTAATAGTCCTTCGGCTCGCGCAGGCCGAGGAAGCGCAGCAGGTGTTCGTTGATGAAATAGAACCAGGCGAATCCCGGCTGCTCCAGGGATGCGGCCACATGCCAGGGCACCGCCACCAGCAGGAACAGCCCCCAGGCCCAGGGATCGAGGAGGAAGGCCAGCACCCGGCGCCAGTCGGCACGACGGCAGGCGATCAGGTAGGACACCCCCACCAGTCCGTACAGGGCCAGCGCGACGAACCCCTTGGTGAGAATGGCGAGTGCCAGGCAGACCAGGGCGAGCCGCAGGAAGGCACGTCGCTCCAGCCGCAAGCCGAGATAGGTGAGTAGCAGGGCGCCGTTGAGCAGGGCGCTGAGCAGGCCGTCGGTCAGTGCGACCTTGGACATCATCACGAAACCGGCGCTGCTGCCCAGCACCACGGCCGAGAGCAGGCCGAAGCGACGTCCGGCCATGCGGCTGCCAAAAAAATAAACACAAGCCAGGGAAGCCACGCCGGCGAGCGCGGGGACCAGCCGCACGGCCCAGTCGCTGACACCGAAAACGCTCATGGAAAGCGCCGCGAGCCAATACAGCAGCGGCGGCTTCTCGATGTAGGGCAGGCCGTCGAGATGCGGCACGATCCAGCTGCCACCGGCCTGCATTTCGCGGGCGATCTCGGCGTACATGCCCTCGACATTGTTGAGCAGGCCGAAAGCGCCCAGACCGTAAAAGATCAGCAACAGGGGCAGCAGCAGGATCAGGGCATGCGGCAACCCCCAATCCCGTGCCGGCGGCGTCATGCCGTGCCGCCGACCGTGAGGCTGTCGATGCGCAGGGTGGGCTGCCCCACACCCACGGGGACGCTCTGGCCTTCCTTGCCGCAGGTGCCGACGCCGGGGTCCAGTGCCAGATCGTTGCCGATCATGGAAACGCGGGTGAGGACATCGGGGCCATTGCCGATCAGGGTGGCACCCTTGACCGGATAGGTCACCTTGCCATCCTCGATCATGTAGGCCTCGGCGGCGGAAAAGACAAATTTCCCGCTGGTGATATCCACCTGCCCGCCACCGAAATTCACCGCATAGAGCCCGTTCTTCACCGAGGCAATGATCTCTTCCGGATCCCGGTCTCCCGCCAGCATGATGGTATTGGTCATGCGCGGCAGGGGGAGATGGGCAAACGATTCGCGGCGGCCGTTACCCGTGGGCGCCACGCCCATGAGGCGGGCATTGAGTGAATCCTGCAGATAGCCCTTGAGGATGCCATCCTCGATCAAGACGGTGCGCTGGGTGGGGTTCCCCTCGTCGTCCACCGAAAGCGATCCGCGCCGGTCGGGCAGGGTGCCATCGTCCACGACTGTGACGCCCCGGGCCGCCACCTGCTGGCCGATGCGGCCGGCGAAAGCGGAACTGCCCTTGCGGTTGAAATCCCCTTCCAGCCCGTGACCGATCGCCTCGTGGAGCAGGATGCCGGGCCAGCCGCTGCCCAGCACCACGGTCATGGTGCCGGCGGGTGCGGGCCGCGCGGAAAGATTGATGCCGGCCTGGTGCACCGCCTTGGCGGCGTAGTCACGCAGTACCGCATCGGTGAAATAGCGGTAGTCGAAACGGCCGCCGCCGCCGGAAGAACCCTGCTCGCGACGGCCGCCTTCCTCCATGATCACCGTGACGGAAACCCGCACCAGCGGGCGCACATCGGCGGACATCACTCCATCCGAACGGGCCACCAGCACTACTTCCCAGGTGGCGGCGATGTGGGCCATAACCTCCCGGACCCGGCTGTCCGCCGCGCGGGCATAACCTTCGAGCCGTTCCAGCAAGCCCACTTTTTCCACATCGGAAAGGGATGCGATGGGGTCGTCCGCGACATAAAGGGCCGGAACGGGGCGACGGGCCAGCAGGGGCGCCACCCCCGATCCCGAGCTTGCGGCAATGGCGCGGGTGGCCGCCGCCGCGCCTTCTAGCGCCGGCAGGCTGATTTCATCGGAATAGGCGAAGGCGGTTTTCTCGCCGGCAATGGCGCGAACCCCGACCCCCTGATCGATGCTGAAACTGCCCGATTTGACGATCCCCTCTTCCAGGCTCCAGGCCTCGGAGCGGGCATACTGGAAATACAGATCGGCGTAATCTAGCTTTCGACCAAGGAGCCGGCCGAAAACCGACTGCAGCCGGCCGGAATCGAGATCGTAAGGCGTCAGCAGGCAGCGTTCGGCGGTCAGGTGGTGCTGGGTTTCATTCATGGGGCAACGCATTGTGAAAGGTGTCTTGCGGATGATACGGTGCGCGGCGCTATCCAGCCCTCCGGCATTCACTGTAATTTCCAAAATTACTATTTCTTAAATTACAATCAAGGCTCAATCGCCAGGTCGCCCGGGCAATCTCCGGGCAGCCACCCAGTCCGGATGAGGAGGAAGCACCATGACAGCCACCGCACTCGCAAGCAGCCCCGTCGCACCGCTGAAAGAGCCTCCCCTGGTGCGTGGCCTGCCCATCATCGGCAACACGCTGGAAATGGCCAAGGACCCGGCCAAGTTCTTCGTCCGCTGCTACCGCGAATACGGCCCGGCCTTTCGCGTCCGCGTCATGGGCCGCACCCAGACCGTGCTCGCCGGCGCCGAGGCCGCCAATTTCCTCGGCACCCGCGAAGGCAAGGATGCGCTGCGTTCCAAGGAATTCTGGGATGGCCTGGTCAAGGAATACGGCGCCACCCGTACCCTGACCGGCACCGACGGCGAGGACCACAAGAAGCTGCGTGACATCATGCGCCACGGCTTCTCCCGCGAGGCGCTGCGGGGCCGCCATGCCGAGCTGGTCGGCATCACCAACCGCATCTTCGAACGCGACTGGAAACCCGGTACCGACAAGCCCGTGCTGGAAGCCATGCAATATCTGGTGGTGGAACAGCTGGGGCTGATCCTCACCGGCAGCGCCCCGCTCGAATATGTGAAGGACATCCGCACCACCATCCTCTACATTCTCAACATCCTGGTCACCCGGCAGCGGCCGCAGTTTTTGCTGCACAACCCGAAGTACAAGAAATCCAAGGCCAAGGTGTTCGAGCTGGGGCAGAGCATGATCCGCCAGTACTACGCCAGCAAGGACAGCAAAAGCCCCGAGGAAAAGAACCTGATCGACGCCATCATGGAAACCCATGAGAACCGGCCCGACATCATGCCCCAAAGCGATCTGATCCTGACCCTGACCGGCCCCTACGTGGCCGGCCTCGACACGGTGGCCAACACCACGGCCGCCACCCTCTATGGCGTGCTCAAGCATCCCGAAGTGCTGCGGCAGATTCACGCCGAGGTGGACGCATTCTTTTCCGGCGATTCATTTGCCGAAGAAGAGGTGATGAAAAAGCTGGTGGTCACCAATGCCGCGATCATGGAAGCGATGCGCCTGTGGCCCATCGCCGTGGCCCAGATGCGGGTGGCCAACCACGATTTCGGCTTTGCCGGCTATCAGGTGCATAAGGACGAGATGATCTACATCGCCACCAGCGTGCCCCATTTCATGCAGGAATTCTTCCCAGATCCGGAAAAATTCGATATCGGGCGCTACAGCAAGGAGCGCTCCGAACACACCCAGTCCGGCGCCTACTCGCCCTTCGGGCGCGGCCCCCACACCTGCCTCGGCAAGACCCTGGCCGAGGTATTGATGGTGCTCACCATGGCCCGCATCTTCTGGAAGCTGGATCTGGCGCTCGAATCGCCCGACTACGAACTGGCCACCAAGACCACGCCCACCCCGGGGCCGGCGACCAGCTTCAAGGTGAAGATCCGGGGCTATCGTCACTGAGCGTCAGCTTTCCCCGCGCCCCTCCCCCGGCATGAACGGGCAGGCCACCCTGTCCGCCTTTCCGTTCATGCCCGCCCTGCCCGTTCGTCCCCATTCCTGCCTGCCACAACCCGTTTCCCGCTGCTGCGCACCGTGCAGCCCCGGCTTGATTTTTAATTTTCTTGGATTATAATTTCCTGCACTACAATTTAAAACTGAACAGAAGAACAGGGAGCGCCGGCCACCCACTTCCGCCCTGACCCGGGATTTCGGCCGCCACACCGAAGAGGAGAATGCAATGAGCACCACTGCCGTCGCCACACCCCCCAAAGCCCTGCGCGAACCGCCCCTGGTACGCGGCCTGCCCATCATCGGCAATACGCTGGACATGGCCAGGGACCCGGCCAAGTTCTTCGTCAAGTGCTACCGCGAATACGGCCCCGCATACCGCATCCGCATCATGGGCCGCACCCAGACCGTGCTCGCCGGCCCCGAAGCCGCCAATTTCCTCGGCACCCGCGAAGGCAAGGATGTGCTGCGCTCCAAGGAGCAGTGGGAAGGCCTGGTCAAGGAATACGGCGCCACCAAAATGCTCAACGCCACCGATGGCGAGGAACACAAGAAGCTGCGCGACATCATGCGGCGCGGCTTCTCCAAGGATTCCCTCAAGGGGCACTACAAGCAGCTCATCGACATCACCAACCGCATTTTCGAGCGCGACTGGAAACCCGGCACCGAAAAGCCCGTGGTCGAAGCCATGCAGTATCTGGTGGTGGAACAACTCGGGACGATCCTCACCGGAAGCGCCCCGCTCGAATATGTGAAGGACATCCGCACCACCATCCTCTACATCCTCAATATCCTGGTCACCCGCAAGCATCCCAAGGTGATGCTCAAAAATCCCAAATACAAGAAAGCCAAGGCGCGGGTATTCGAACTGGGCGAAAAAATGATCGCGCAATATCACCGCGAAAAGGAGCACAAGAAAGACGAGGAGCGAAATCTGATCGACGACATCATGACCGCCAACCGGGACCACCCGGAGATCATCCCCGATCAGGATCTGATCATGACCGTCACCGGCCCCTACGTCGCCGGGCTCGACACCGTGGCCAACACCACCGCCGCCACGCTCTACGCCGTGCTCAAGCACCCCGAGGTGCTCAAGCAGGTCCATGCCGAGGTGGACGCCTTCTTCGCCTCCGACTTCGCCGAAGAGGACGTGATGAAGAAGCTGGTGGTGACCAATGCCGCCGTCCTCGAATCCATGCGCCTGTGGCCCATCGCCGTGGCCCAGATGCGCAACGCCAACCGGGATTTCGAATACGCCGGCTACCTGGTCCGCAAGGACGAAATGGTTTTCATCGGCACCAGCGTGCCCCATTTCATGGAAGAGTTCTTCCCCGACCCGTACCGGTTCGACATCGGGCGCTATTCCAAGGAACGCGCCGAGCACATGCAGTCCGGCGCCTACTCGCCCTACGGCCGCGGCCCCCATACCTGCCTCGGCAAAACCCTGGCCGAAGTGCTGCTGGTGCTCACCATGGCGCGCATCTTCTGGAAACTGGACCTGTCCCTGGAATCCCCCGACTACGAACTGAAAACCAAGACCACGCCCACCCCCGGCCCGGCCATGGACTTCAAGGTCCGCATCAACGGCTTCCGCAACTAACCTTTCTCGCACCGGATAAAAATGGCCTGCGCTGCAGGCCATTTTTTTGCGTGTTCGGCGGGTGATCTGGCTACGCCATCCATTTGACATGGATCTCCACAAGAGGGGTACCATGACAATGCCGTCGGTTAACCGCCCTCACCTCGTCGGGCAGTCCGGATCTGAGGGGAAACGGTGGATGCCGGATAATCCGGAAATGCTGTCATGGTAATTTTTTGATCCAAGGTAAAGCAAAGAATCGCGCACCAGCATCTGGAGTTATACGGCTTCACCTGCTGGATTACCCGACGGAAATGCCGTCTACATTACGTTGGGCACTTTAGGAGTCGCCATGCCAATCTTGTTCTGCAATGTCGGGTGGATGAACCACTACAATGGTATCGACGGTGACTCAATCGAACGGGGTGGCAAATATAACCAGCACTCAACTGGCCACGAAGTTTGCAACTTCAGCAACAACGCCGGCACTCTTTACGGATATGTCCAACCTACTGGCCAAATCAAGATTGAAAAATTGGGCGCCGGCAAAAAGGAAGATTTCGCAAGCGGCGTAACCGTTGTATGGACGGCCGGCCCGGAAACCGGGGGAACAGCAGTCGTCGGTTGGTACAAGGATGCGACTGTCTATCGTGAAGTTCAGACAATTCCAAAGCCGAGTGCGCTTCAAAAGAAGAATGGTGTTAGCACCTACCGAATCAAGGCACCCGCCGACAAGGCGGTACTACTTCCAGTCGAACAACGGGAGCTAATGATTCCGAGAGCCGTGAAAGGCGGAATTGGTCAAAGCAATGTGTGGTTTGCTGACAAGGAGGAGAGCCAAGAGATTGTTACCCGTGTCCTTGCGCTCATCAATGAAGGTGCAATTCCCGCTCTGCCGGATGTCGATCAAAGTCAGTCCATTCTCGAAGGCAACCCTCGTCTCGTCGCACATCTTCGGCGTGAGCGCAACTCGGCGATTGTTAAAGCCAAGAAGGAAGCAATCCTCCGTGCAACAGGAAAACTCTGCTGCGAGGCATGCGGATTCGATTTCAAAGATATGTACGGAGAATTCGGCGATGGGTTTTGCGAAGTCCACCACCTTCAACCATTATCCAAAGCTGATGGTGTGGTGAAAACAGAATTGGAAGACTTGGCAATTGTTTGCTCGAACTGTCACCGCATCATTCATCGAACCGATCCAATGCTTTCCATTTCAAGTTTGGCGAAGCATCTTCGGCGCCAGCACGCCCAACCCATCATTCCACCGGACCTTGCGCATAAAGCCGCGCAAGGCCGGTGAATTCAAACGTTAGACCTTTACCCCATGAAAAACTTTGCCCTCGGCTTTCTTAGCTGCCTGATTGTTGTTGCTGGTATTGCCATCCCATACTTTTGCCCCCCTGAGCTTTCGCTTGTGTTCAACAGCGTATTCTGGTCCTCACTGCTAATGCTCGCGAATTCTGGTTTGTTGGTTGGATATCTATATATTCGTGGCGGCTCCTCGCAAGGAACACATTTCTTCTTTGCGCTTTTGCTAATTCTGTCCGCCTCTCTTATGTATACAGGCTTTGAACAAATTGCTGTCAACACAGCGAAATGGGAGCCTTTAATGCGAACTAACTATCCCACCTTGTTCATTCTTCTTCCTCAATTCATCAGCTACACGAAAAACATCGTTGCATTTGGATTTGCAGCCCTTGGGGCAAGTGTTGCTGCAAATGTCATTACCGCCAGGTTCAACCCCAAGGTCTAACATGGCGCTCAACCTCGCTCCCTTCGGTCGCTGGACGCTGCGCGATAAAGCCGCGCAGCTCCGGTTAGCTCTACGTTCGGCGTCATCAGAAACCGTGGGTGGCTTAGCTGCTGTCGGGTTAATGTCGGGCTGCTGTCGTCACGACAGATATTGAATTGGGAGAGCATTTCCTCGTCTTGAACAAACACGAGGAACCTGTCATGAACATGAATATCTCTGGTGAAAACGTCAAACGTCTTCGGCTTGAGCGTGGCTGGACGCAAGAACAACTCGCTGCCTTGTCGGGAAGAAACGTCCGCACGATCCAGCGCGTTGAAAAGTCCGGCATTTGCGACCTCGAAACCCGCTCAGCCCTCGCGGCCGTATTTCAAGTCGAAGCAGTCCAACTCGATGGTGCGAAGAAGATTGAACAAGCCAAGGCGCCCGAGGGCGACGATTTTCTCTACTACAGCCGCCTCACCACCGGCAACGAAATCGTCGACGTTTTCGACGGTTCCCACATGTACCGCTTTTCAAATGAAGATCCGCGCTCTGAAGGTGATGCCGAATACATTGCATGGATCGTCTCTCAAATTCACGACTACTCCGAAATCTGGGGTGATATTGAGCCTGGCTCGAAGGTGAAGGCCATCTACGAATTCGGCGAAATGCTGAAGGAAATGGAAGAGAAAGGAATCTTGCTTTTTGGCCTTCGCACAAAGCGCGCCACCGCGCTTCCCACCCGCGACGGTGCTGGAAAGCCGTTTGATGCAAAGGTGGCAAATTTTCATCTCGCCTACGCGGACAGCGAGAAGATCATAGTTCTAAACACTCGCCAGTAATGACGACGCCGAACCCTTCATTCCACCGGACCTTGCGCATAAAGCCGCGCAAGGCCGGTGAATTCAAACGTTATGCGGCAAGGCTGAACCACTTTCATCCCAGCTTGAGACAGGAGCGAACACTATGCGTTGGCCCGATATTGAAGAAATCGCTCAGTTCGTTCCCCTTCCACAGGGCTATACCCTTGCGCAGCTTGGGGACTCGCAGGTGGCCGAACTTGCCGCGAAGGTTGGAGAGTGGCATCCCGACATCTCGGTAGGTGCCGGCAGTTGTTTCTTGCGCGAGGACTTCTACCGGGACAAGGTTTTTCTCGCCGGGCAGACCGAACGGGACATCATGGTACTTCTCATCCTCTTTGAGTCAGAGATGGTTGGGCTGTTTGCGTTTGAACGCGAGCCGGATGCTTTAACCATGTTCGGCAAGCTCCTGATTGTCTCGCCGACTCATCGCAACTCCAAAGTCGGTATGCACTGCCTGGCCGGAACGGCTGCACTCTCGAAAGCATGCGGCGCGGAGTTCGCCTACACGATGGCAACCTTGAAGATACCCCATGTTCAGATTGCTCTTGAGCGTGCGGGCTACATGCTCCTGGGCTTTACTCCCGGGTATGACAGAGAGATCGTCGGTAATGGAGAAATCAAGCGCGTATTTGAGGCGGTGTATGCCAAAGTGCTTGTGGACGACAAGGAAATCCTTCGCCCGCGACCGGAGAACCTGACGCCTGCAGCACGAACCCTCTTTGAGGCACTGTTTCCCGTCAGTTCCTCCCGCGAGAACGCGGCCTGACCTCTCGCTCGATCTCCAGCCCGCTACGATAGGCAACGTAAGCCCGAACTATTGGGCATAGAGTTGTCCCCGCATTACCTGCGTTCATCCACGACAAACATGCGCGTCGCGGATCGAACCAGAAAGTTTTCCTCGTCGGTGCATAGCTCGGCGAAGCGTGCCGGCTCCTGAATGGTGGTCATCCCGGCGGCGTAACGGGCGGCATCCTCGAAAAAGATTTCGGTGATGGAATGGAAGCCCAGGGCCTCGGCCTGCTCCTCGGCAAGGTAATTGCGCCGGTAGTCCACGATCTGGGGGATCAGGCGCGGCACCAGCGGTCCGTGCTGTTTTTCGTAGTAATCCATGAAAGCCTCCCGGGAGAGACCGGGCTTGCGCCGGATCAGCGCAAGGGTCTTGAGCCGCGGTGGATGGGCCGGCGCGGGCAGGGCGGAGCGGCCCTCGGTCACTTCGAACATGCGGGTTTTCGGCACATCCTGATAGGCCGCCGCATCGGCCGAGAGGATGGCGTACACCTCGGGGCGGGCCGTGTTCGCCACGGCGGATTCAAAAGTGGCGCGGTCGGGAAAACACAGGATGGTGACGGAATCGAAGCCAAGCTGCGCCGCATCCGCTTCGGGCAGGTAGTTACGCCGGTATTCGACAAGGCCCGGCATGTGGCGGCGGATCAGCGGCACATGGCTGGATTCGTAGTGTTCGATGAATTCGGTCCGGGACAGTCCGGGCCGGGCGGAAATCAATGCGAGCAGCTTGATCATGGTGTTTCTCCTCATATCTAAGTTTTAAGGTGGTTGCGATCATGCCGCAACACGCCCCCATGCCGCAAGCTACAGGCGGCGATGGCGCAGGGCGGGGAGTTGTGTCCGCACTTCGGCGATGCGCGCCGGATCGAGATCGGCGATCACGATCCCCTCACCCTTGTCCATCCGCGCCAGAATCCGGCCCCAGGGGTCGACAATCATGCTGTTGCCATGGGTCATGCGCCCACCCGGATGCAGGCCGCCCTGGGCGGCGGCCAGGACATAGCACTGGTTTTCGACGGCGCGGGCGCGCAGCAGCAGTTCCCAATGGGCGCGGCCGGTGGTTTCGGTGAACGCCGCCGGCATCACGATCAGATCGAACACTCCAAGGCTCCGGTATAGCTCCGGAAAGCGCAGGTCGTAGCAGATGGAAAGCGCGACACGGCCAGCCGGAGTCATCACGGCCACGGGCTGGCTCCCCGCCTCGATGGTGGCCGCCTCGTCGTAATACTCCTCGCCCTTGCGAAATCCGAAGAGATGCATCTTGTCATAGCGGGCGACGCTGCGCCCCTGATCGTCATACACCAGCGTGCTGTTGCGCAGCTTGGCCGGATCGCTGGCCATCAGCGGAATCGACCCGGCAACGATCCAGAGCCGCAGTTCCCGCGCCGCGGTGGCGAGAAACTCCTGGATCGGCCCGCTGCCCGGTGCTTCCCGTGCGGTGAGGCGAGCCGTATCGTCGGCGCCGATGAGCGGGAAATATTCGGGCAGCACGGCCAGCGCGGCGCCGGCGGCGGCGGCTTCCTCCAGCAAGCGACGCGCGGTGGCGAGATTGGGCGCCACGGCGGGGCCGGAAATCATCTGCAGGGCGGCGATCCGGGTCGTCATGGCGCGGCGGCCGGTGCTGCCGGAATTTTGGGCACCGCATCCTTTCCGGGTGCGCCGGATTTTTCCACCCTGGGGTCGGCCCAGGCGCCGGTGATGGTGTATTCGTAGGCGAATATCCTGTCCAGCGGGCCACCGAAGAGCTTGTTGAAAACCCACGCCGCGGCGCCCGTCGCCGGATTGGCGAGCAGCACGCCGGTGGCTACCGTCTCGCCCAGGGCAGGCTGGATTCGCACCTTCAGATTCTGGGTTTCGCGCGTCAGATCGACGCTCCCCTGCATCGCCACACGTGCCGCCGGACCCCGGATTTCCAGATCGCGGGTATCCATCACGCCGCGGGAAATGCGCGCGGTGCCATCGATCGCATCGAAGGCGAAGCCTTCACTGAACACATCGCGGAAATCCAGCGTGATGCGGCGGGGCAGCGACTGCAGGCTGAGAATGCCGAGCAGGCGCCCCACGCCCGGCTCCAGCTTGTTGAACTGGCCATCCCTGGCCTCGATTTTGAGGCTGCCATCCAGAGTCGGATAATCGATGGAATACGGCGGCCCTTCCCAGGCGAACGATCCTTCCAGCGTGGCATTGCCGCGCCGCACGGCATCTACGTAACCGATCCGGCCCAGCGTCTTCTCGATGCTCTTCGCCTTGAGCCGCAGGTCCAGATGCGTATCGGGGCCTTCTCCGCCGGGTCGCCAGCGGCCCTGGGCGTTCAGGTTGCCGTCATCGTTCTGCATGGCGACATTGAAATTCCAGTCCCCCGCCTTGTTCTCGGCGGTCAGGCGCACTTCGCCCAGATCGTGGTTGCGGAAATTGAAGTGATCGAAAACCAGATCGATGGCGGGCAATTCGCTTACCGTGCTGGCAGGCCGTGCCGGTGCGGTGGTCATGGCCGTCTCGGCGGGAGGCAGGCTGAACTGGGCAATGCGGCCGGAGATCCGGCCCGCGCCGGCGCCGTTCCATTCCAGATGTCCGGTGATTTCCCGGCTGCGTACCTCCGCGCTCCATGGCCCGGCGCGCCGGCTGCCGGTCAGCCGCAGATCATGAATCTGGCGGCCGAAGGCCACGGCTTCGTCGGCACGCACCTCGATCTGGCCAAGATCGAGGCCGGCACCGTCCTCCTCCGCCTTGCCGCTGTCCTTGCCGCTTGCGGAAAGGCTGCGCAGCAGATCCAGATCCAGACGCGGCATGTTCAACGCCAGCAACGTCCCCCGTTCCGGCAGGCGCGGCGTGACATCGCCAATCCCCAGCAGGCCACGCTCCACGACCGGCTTGTCGCCATCGATCCGGCGCAACAGCTGAACATGCAGGGCCTTGCCCCAGGTGAGCTCGATCTGATCCCGGGGGACGGCCGGCACAGGGGGCGTCCCCGGGCGTGAGCGGCGGACCGGGGGCAACAGTTTCGGATCGGGCGGCTTGCGCTCGAACACCACGGGCCGGGCCTCGGTGGCCGGCTTGTTGAAAGGCTCCGGCAGGGTGGAAGTCAATCCCTTCAGATCGGAGCTCAGGCGCACGGCGACGTTGCGCTGTTTGACCCGGATCGCACCCGCCCAGCGTGCAGTGCCGGAGAGATAGTCGAAAACCGGCTGCGGCATCTGCTGGCGCAACTGGGCGACGTTGATCTCGCCCCGGGCATCGACCGCCACGCCCCCTTCCCGGTCCGTGGCCATGTCCACCTGCGCCGGCCCGCCCAGCATCCGTCCGCGCACCCCTTTGGCCTTCAGGCTGTCGGCGGTGAATTCAATGCGGCCACGCACATCCTCCAGGGGCGGCAGGTCGGGGTTGAACTTGATCTTGTCGCCGTCAAAACGATAGCCGCCATTCACCTTTGCATTCTCGAGATGGCGCAAGGGCAGATGGAGCAACAGATCCAGTTCGCCATTGCCCGTAGCCTTCATGGCCTGGGTGAAATGATCGATCCGCTCGCCCACCGGGCTGTCTTCAATGAACTGCAAAAAGGCCGCCGTGGCTCCGCCGGCCTTGCCGCTGATCGTCATCAGTTCTTCGGGGGCTTCCAGATCGGCGATTTCCGCCTTGACCCCGGCCAGATTCGCCCCGGCCATCCGCCCCCGGCTGGCGGTGATGGTCATGCGCGCCCGCTCGAATTCCAGCGTGCCGTCGATGCCGTCGATCTGGGGCCAGCCGGAGGCGAATTTGAGCGAGGCATCCTTGATCGCCGCCTGGATGCGGAAAATTCCGCTGTTGTCCACGAAAGGGAAATGTGACAGGTCGCCCCTGAGCTTGAGGCTGGCGCCTTCGGCCTTGCCGCCGAGCAGGGCATCCTTGAGCCAGAGGCGCACATCATCACTCACCACGCCGGGGAGATAACGCCACACCGCGCGGCCATCGGCGTGGGAAATGCGCGCATCGAGATCGATCTCGCCGCGCCCCGAGAGATGGTGATACGTGCCGGAGGCTTCGCCTTCCGCATCGGCATTGGCAAAGCGGCTGCGCACCAGGGTCAGGGTCATGTCCTTGCCGTTGCGCTTCCAGCGCCCCTCCGCGGTGAGATGCGTGAACGCCAGCCGCGGCTGGGGGAAAACCGCGGGCAGTTCGAGCACGGCATCCTTGCCGTCGAACGTGAAATTGCCCCCGGTTTCATCTCCCTCGATGCTGCCCGAAAAACCGCTGAAGCCGGGCTGCTGATCCAGCGACGCCACGGCCAGCCCCTCGAAGCGGCCGCTGGTGCGGTAATGCTCGAAAGGCTCGTGCCGCCCCTGCCAGGAGAAACGTGGCTGGATGAAGCGGCCCTGCGGACTGTAGGACTTGAGCCGGGCGCGCATGTCCTCCGTCAGCGGCAGATAGTCTGCGAGGCGGGCCAGCACATGCACATCCAGCTGGTTGGCCGAGAATTCGCCTTCCAGCGGCCGCCAGCGCACATGGAAATCGGTGGGCGCCACCGCGATGCCCTCCCGTGTCCGCAAGGAAAGGGCACGGGTGGTGAGGCTGCGTTCATCCTCGGTCACCCGCAGATGGACGCGGCCGGTCAGGCGGTCGAGATCCAGCATCGGCAGGTTTTTCGCCAGACGGATCTGAACGTCGGCCAGCGCCACATCGGCCGTGAGCCCCACCGGATGCAGGCCCTCCAGATCGACCCACAGATTCAGGCCACCATGGCCGTGCGGCAGGTCGACCGGATAATCCAGCCAGGCACGCCATCCGGCCAGATCGGTATTGCCCAGCGAGGCGTAGATCTGGCCGCGCCATCGCGCCAGATCGCGCAGGCTGCGGTGCAGCCAGGGGCTGTGGAATTCGCCGCGGATGTCGACCGGCCCGGCCAGTGTGGAGGGAGGGCGTCCCGTGAAACCGAAGCGGTGCCGGATGAAGCCGTTGTGCAGGTCGAAATTGAGCTCGTCCAGCATCAGGGGCGGCGCGGCGCGGCGCTCGTCGAGCCAGCGCACGCGGGCGCCGCGCACCACGATGCGGTCCTGGGAGAGCAGCCAGTCGGACAGGCCCGTATCCTCGCGGGACGTATCCACGGGCAGATCGGCGATGAACAGGCGGCCATCCACCGCCCGGCGCAGCTGCAGATCCGGCCCCTGGATTTCGAGACGATGGAGGTGAAGGGTGAAGCGCAGGAGGGATTCCCAGCCCACCACCGCCTCCACCTGATCAAGGTGCAATGCCGGATGCCCGGTTCTGCCCATGATGTCCAGCCCGCGCAGGAGCAGGCGCGGACGCAGGCCCTCCCAGCCGCCATCGAGACGGGAAATCGTCACCGGGCGTTGCAGGCTGGTGGACAGCAGTCGTTCCACCTCGCCCCGGTACCCCGCCACCTGGGGCATCACTGCCAGACGCAGCAGCAGATACAGCACGCCAAAGAGGAAATAGCCGGCCAGCACCGTCCACAGCAGAAAACGCAGCAGGCGCCCCCGGGTCAGGGCAGGCCAGCGTGTCGTGAAAGGAGCGGGCAGGAAAGGAATGCGCATGGGCGACGGCGGGTGGCTGCCCGCTACAATGGCGGGACTCGACATCTAGGCTCCGGATTCTAACCGACACCCCATGCCCACCCTGGATCAGGCCCTGCACTTCTCCCGCCACTTTTCACGCCTGCTGGAGTCCCGCCCCGGATTGCGCGAGGAGATCGGGCAGTGCTGGCACCAGGCCCCGACCGCAGCCACGATGCAGGCCTGGCTCGACACCCAGCCCGCCGACGAGGACAGCCTCAAGCCCGTGCTGCGCCGGCTGAAGCACTGGGTGCATGCCTGGGTCGGGCTGCGCGATCTGGCGGGGCTGGCGCCGCTGGCGGAAGTCACCACGGCCATGAGCCTGATCGCGGAAATGGCGCTCACCCATGCGATCACCGTCCTTTCCGCCACTGCGGAAGCCCGCTACGGCACCCCGCGCAACGCGGCGGGCGAACACCAGACCCTGGTCGTGATCGGCATGGGAAAGCTGGGCGGACGCGAGCTCAATGTTTCCTCCGACATCGACCTGATCTTTGCCTACCCCGATGACGGCGAGACCGATGGCGCGCGCCCGATCTCGAATTTCGAATTTTTCACCCGCCTCGGCCGTTCGCTGATCAATGTCATTTCCGATCTCACGGCCGATGGCCAGGTGTTCCGGGTCGACATGCGCCTGCGCCCCAATGGCGATTCCGGCCCCCTGGTCTGCTCCTACGACATGCTGGAAAACTACTTCATCACCCAGGGCCGGGAGTGGGAACGCTACGCATGGATCAAGGCGCGTCCCCTGAGTGGCGGGCACCATGATGCGCTGGAAGCCGTCCGGCGGCCCTTCGTGTTCCGCAAATACCTGGATTTCGGCGCCATCAACGCCATGCGCGAGCTGCATGCCCAGATTCGCGCCGAAGTGGCGAAAAAGGACATGGCCAACCACATCAAGCTGGGGCCGGGCGGGATTCGTGAAATCGAATTCATCGCCCAGGTCTTCCAGCTCATCCGTGGCGGCCGCGACAGCGCATTGCAGATCAAACCCACGCTCCAGGTGCTGCCGCTGCTGGCCGAGCGGGGAACCCTCGATCAGGAGAGCGTCGCCACGCTGTCCGCCGCCTACGATTTCCTGCGCCGGCTGGAGCATCGCCTGCAATATCTGGACGACGCCCAGACCCATCGCCTGCCCGCCGGCGCCGAAGATCAGGCCCTGGTGGCGTCGGCCATGGGCTTCGCTTCCTACGCGGCGCTGCTGGCGGAACTGGATGCCCATCGGGAAGCCGTGTCGCAGCACTTCGGGGCGGTTTTCGCCGACCCCAATCGTGAAGGCCACGCACTCGATACGCTCTGGCAAGGCGCCGATGACGAAGGGCTGGCCGTGGCGCTCGCGCGTCTTGATTTCACCCATCCCAATGAAGCCGCGGAGCGGCTGACCAATCTGCGCCGCGCCAGCCGCTATCAGCAGATGCCACAGGGCATACGCGAGCGGTTCGACGCCCTGATCCCGCGCGTGCTGGAAGTGGCGGCAAAAACACCCCGGCCCGATGCGACCCTGGCCCGCATGCTGTCCCTGCTCGAAGCCGTTTCGCGCCGGGCGGCCTATCTCGCCCTGCTCCAGCAGTACCCCGATGCCCTGCACAAGGTCGCCATGCTGATGGGCAGCTCGGCCTGGGCCGCCGAATATCTGCAACGCCACCCCATCCTGCTCGACGAACTGCTCGATTCCCGTCTGCTCCAGTCCGCGCCGGACTGGGCGGCGTTTCGCACCGACCTGCAGCGCCAGCTCGAAGCCGAGGAACCCGACACCGAGCGCCAGATGGATCTGCTGCGGGAAGCGCACCATGCCCAGGTATTCCGCCTGCTGACCCAGGATCTCTCCGGCCTGCTACCCCTCGAAACCCTGTCCGACCACCTGTCCGAACTGGCCGACATCATGGTGGCCGCGGCCCTGCATTTCGCCTGGCGCAAACTGGTGACCCGTCATCGGGAAACCCCCCGCTTTGCCGTCATCGGGTATGGCAAGCTGGGTGGCAAGGAACTGGGATACGCCTCCGATCTCGACCTGGTTTTCCTCTTCGAGGATGAAGCAAGCGAAGCGGGCCAGATCTATGCCCGGCTGTCGACCCGCCTCAACACCTGGCTGTCGGCCCAGACGCCGGCGGGCCAGCTGTTCGAGACCGATCTGCGCCTGCGGCCCAATGGCGAAGCGGGCCTGGTCGTGGTGTCGATCGAAGCCTTCCGCGACTACCAGCTGCACAACGCCTGGAGCTGGGAACACCAGGCCCTGACCCGGGCCCGCTTTTGCGCCGGAGATGCGGCGCTGGGAGAAAAATTCGAACAGGTCCGCATCGAGATCCTGAGCAAGGAGCGGGATATGGGGCAGCTGCGCGAGGAAGTGCTGGCCATGCGCCAGCGCATGCTCGACGCCCATGCCACCCCGGCCGACACCGGCCTGTTCGATCTCAAGCAGGATCCGGGCGGCCTCATCGATGTGGAATTCATCATCCAGTTTCTGGTGCTCGGATACGCCCATCGCCATCCCGGGCTGTGCGCCAACAAGGGCAATATCGCCCTGCTGCGCATGACCGCCGAACTCGGGCTGATCCCGGCGCCCCTGGCGGAAAAGGTACGCGATGCCTATCGTGAATACCGGCGCCTGCAGCATGGCCTGCGCCTCGACAACCAGGACAGCCGCATCGGGCGCGAGACCGTGCTGCCCTGGATCGAAGCGGTGCAAAAGCTCTGGCGTGTAGTATTCGCCGCTTGAAATTCTCCGTGGCGACACGGTGAAGCCGACGCAAGACCTGGGGCCACCCATCGCCGTCGCGCCATCATTGCCGTGTCGCCGCATTCTTCCTGATCCGCAACGTTTTTCATCCGACCTTCATCATGCCCGTCAACTATGCGACCCCCGCCGCCGATCAACTTCATGCCGTCGCCGGCGTCCGCCTGGGCGTTGCCCAGGCCGGCATCCGCAAGAAAGACCGTTACGACCTGACCCTGCTCGCGCTGGATGAAGGCGCCCGCGTAGCCGGCGTTTTCACCCGTAACCGTTTCTGCGCCGCACCGGTCACCCTGTGTCGCGAACATCTGGCGCAGGGCAGCGATATCCGCGCCCTGGTGATCAACACCGGCATCGCCAACGCCGGCACCGGCGCACCCGGCATGCAGGCGGCCAGCGCGACCTGCGCCGCCGTGGCCGCATCACTCGGCATCGAGGCACGTCAGGTGCTGCCCTTTTCCACCGGCGTGATTCTCGAACTGTTGCCCGCCGAGCGCGTAATCACGGGGCTGCCCGACTGCCGGAATGATCTCCGGGCCGAGGGCTGGCATGCCGCCGCCCATGCCATCATGACCACCGACACGGTAGCCAAGGCGGCTTCGCGCCGCGTACAGATTGACGACAGGACCATCACCCTCACCGGCATCTCCAAGGGCGCCGGCATGATCCGGCCCAACATGGCCACCATGCTGGGCTTTCTCGCCACCGACGCCGGCATCGCCCCGACCCTGTTGCAACAACTGGCGAAGGAAGCGGCCGACGTCTCCTTCAACTGCATCACCGTGGATGGCGACACCTCCACCAATGATTCCTTCATTCTCATCGCCACCGGAAAATCGGGGTTGCAGATCGAGGATGCCGGCGCCGCCGCATGGCCGGCGCTCAAAGCCGCGGTCATCGAAGTGGCGCAGGAACTGGCCCAGGCCATCGTGCGCGATGGCGAAGGCGCGACCAAGTTCATCACCGTGACGGTGGAGGGCGGCAAGGACGCGGAGGAATGCCGCAAGGTCGCCTACGCCATCGGCCACTCGCCCCTGGTGAAGACCGCCTTCTTCGCCTCCGACCCCAATCTCGGCCGCATCCAGGCGGCTGTCGGCTATGCCGGCATCGAGGATCTCGACGTGGCACGAACCCGCATCTGGCTGGGCAGCAATGGTGAAGAAGCCCTGGTTTCGGAAAATGGTGGCCGTGCCGACGGCTATACCGAGGACACCGGCGCCCGCATCATGCAGGCTGCCGAGATCACGGTGCGCGTCCACCTGGGTCGTGGCGATACCCGCACCACCGTGTGGACCTGCGACCTTTCCTACGACTACGTGAAGATCAACGCCGACTATCGCAGTTAGGTAGAAAGCAAATCCGGCACCGTCCGGGGAATTCCGCATAGCCCGCTATAAAGCGGGCTTTTTTGTCCACCTCATTCCGGCATGCACCGCTGACTGCCGAATTCAAACGGGCGCGGAGCACAACTCCCCGCTGCCAAAATGCGGCTGCAGCGATCGGCCAAGCCATCGGGCGCAGCGCTACAGCACCACCAGCAGCGCCAGCGGCAGGAACACGATGGAGGCCAGATTGCCGATCATGACCAGCGCGGCCACCTTGTCCGGCTCCTGGCGATAGCGCTCGGCGAAGACGTAGTTCATCACCGCCGGCGGCAGGGCGCCGTAGAGGAACAGCAGCCTGGCTTCGGTACCGTGCAGGCCGAGCAGGGGCGTGATCGCAAGCGCGAGCGCCATGCCTGCCAGCGGCCGTGCCACCGCACCGATCAGGCCAATGCGCCATTCCTTGAAAGCACCCTCGGTGAGGCGGACGCCGAGACTGAAGAGCGCGAGCGGAATGGAAATGTCGCCCAGCATCCGGAAAGCGGTGGCCAGGGGCGGCCACAGCGCAAGACCGCTCGAGCCGACGGCGAGGCCCGCGGCGGTGGCCACCACGGCGGGCTGGCGCCACAGGTTGCCCAGATGCGCCCGGTGATCGAGCAGCCAGACCCCCAGCGAAAAATGCAACAGGGTGGAGGCGACGAAGAGCACCACGGCCAGGGGCAGGATGTCGCTGCCGAAGGTGAGCACCGCCAGCGGCACGCCCAGATTCACGCTGTTGTTGAACATCAGGGGCGGCGCCAGGGTGAGCGGCCGGAGGCCCGCCGCGCGCGCCAGTCCCCAGCCCACGGCGCCGCTGCCGAGCACCATGGCGGCCGCACCGAGGGCGAGGCTGCCATAGGTTTCGAGATCGAAGGTTTTGGCCGCGAGGGCGGAAAAGATCAGGGCGGGGACGAACACATCCATGTTGATGTGGTTGGCCACCGACATGTCGGACGGATGGCGCCGGCCATAGGCGTAGCCGGCCGCCACCAGGGCGAACATGGGAAAGAGAATGGCGACGATACGCAGCGCGGTATCCATCGGCGCTCAGGGAAACGGCGCGGGCTACAGCACGTAGCGCGAGAGATCCTCGTTGCGCGAAAGATCGCCGAGGCGCCCGTCCACGTAGGCGGCATCCACGGTGAGCGCCTGGCCGCTGCGCTTTCCGGCATCGAAGGAAATTTCCTCGAGTAGTTTTTCCATCACGGTGTAGAGGCGGCGGGCACCGATGTTCTCGGTTTTTTCGTTGACCCGGTAGGCGGTTTCGGCCAGGCGCCGGATGCCTTCGGCGGTGAAATCAAGCCGCACTTCCTCGGTGGCGAGCAGGGCCTGGTACTGGCGCGTGAGGCAGGCGTCGGTCTGGGTCAGGATGCGCTCGAAATCTTCCACCGAGAGGGAATCGAGCTCGACCCGGATCGGAAAGCGGCCTTGCAGTTCGGGGATGAGGTCGGAAGGCTTGGCGAGATGGAAGGCGCCGCTGGCGATGAACAGGATGTGATCGGTCTTGATCATGCCGTATTTGGTGGACACCGTGGTGCCCTCCACCAGCGGCAGGAGATCGCGCTGCACGCCCTGGCGCGAGACATCGGCGCCGTGCATGTCGCTGCGGGAGGCGATCTTGTCGATCTCGTCGAGAAAAACGATGCCGTTCTGCTCGACATTGGTCAGCGCCGCGGTCTTTACTTCCTCGTCGTTGATCAGCCGCGCCGCTTCCTCATCGGCCAGCGCCTTCATGGCCTCGCGGATCTTGAGCTTGCGCATCCGTCGCCGGCCCGCGCCCATGTTCTGGAACATGCCCTGGATCTGGCTGGTCAGTTCCTCCATGCCGGGCGGGGCGAGGATTTCCATGTTGGCCTGGGGCGCGGCCATCTCGATCTCGATGTCCTTGTTGTCCAGTTCGCCCTCGCGCAGCTTCTTGCGGAATTTCTGCCGCGTGCCCGAATCGTCCGCCGTCGCCGTATCGCCGAAGCCCGCAGCGCGCGCCGGAGGCAGCAGCACATCCAGCACGCGATCCTCTGCGGCATCCAGGGCGCGGCCACGCACCGATTTCATGGCCTGCTCGCGGCCTTCCTTGATCGCGGCCTCGACCAGATCGCGCACGATGGTATCCACGTCGCGCCCCACATAGCCCACCTCGGTGAACTTGGTGGCTTCCACCTTGATGAAGGGTGCGTTGGCGAGCCGCGCCAGACGCCGCGCGATCTCGGTCTTGCCCACCCCGGTGGGGCCGATCATGAGGATATTCTTGGGCGTGATCTCGTGGCGCAGCGGCTCGTCCACCTGGGCGCGGCGCCAGCGGTTGCGCAGGGCGATGGCGACGGCGCGCTTGGCGCGGGACTGGCCGACGATGTGCTTGTCGAGCTCGGAAACGATTTCCGGCGGGGTCATCTGGGTCATGGATTTTTCTTCAGCAATGGGTTCAGGATGCCGGGGTGCCGGCCGGGGAGATCAGTTCCGCCAGGCGGTGGCGCTGCAGCTTGCCGCTGGGCGTGCGCGGCAACTGCCGGGCGAGGACGTAGGCGGCGGGTGCGAAGGGGCCGAGGGCGGTCCGGGCGTGGGCCTGCACCGCATCGAGAGTGCCACCGGAACCCAGCACCAGGGCCGCCGCCAGGATCTCGCGACCATCCGCGAGGACATGGGCGAAGGCTCCCGCCTCGACAACGGCGGCATGCGCGCACAGGGCGGCTTCCACTTCGTCCGGGTTGACCTTGAGTCCGCCCACGTTGAGCACGTCGTCCTCGCGGCCAGCGATGTAGAGCAGGCCCTCGGCGTCGACCCGGCCCAGATCGCCGGGCACATACCAGCCGTCCTGGAAACGCCGGGCGGTGGCCTCGGGGTCGTGCCAATAGCCGGACACCATGCCTTCGGCGCGCAGGCGCAGGCGCCCCTGCTGCCCCGGCGGCAGGGGACGGTTGCCGGTGTCCACCACCTGAACCTCCGCCCAGGGCGGGATACGGCCCACGCTATCGGGATGCCGGGCCAGGGTCTGCGCATCGGCCAGCGAAAGGAAGCCGGTTTCGGTGGTGCCGTAGGCGGTGGTGATCTGTGGCGTGATGCGCCGCCGCAGCAGCTCCTGCAGGCGCGGCGCGATGTGGCCGCCGAAAACGCGCAGGGCGAGCAGGGAAGGCAGGCGTGGCCCGTCCGTTGTGATCAGGGCCGCGAGACTCTCCCCCTGGGCGGGGGCAATGTCCCAATGGGTGGCGCCCAGAACCAGGGCGGTTTCGCACAGGGCGCCAATCTCCATGCCGGCCGGGAAGAGCACCGCCCCACCCACGCTCAATGTCACCAAAGCAGGGATCAGGCCGGCGCCAAAGTTGATGTCCATGGGCAGCAGCCGGCTGTTGCCGGCCTGGGCATCGGAATTGTGCTGCACGCGCAGCGCCAGCAGGCGATGGCTCATGGCCATGCCCTTGGGATCGCCCGAGGTGCCCGAAGAAAAGGCGATGCGGCACAGGGCCTCCGGCAACACCGCGGCCACCGGACCCGGGGCACTGGCCGTGCGGTCATCCACCGTCACATCGTCGAGGCGAAAAACGGGCAGGCCCGGCAGGGCCATTTGGGGATCCTGCAGCGCGACCCGGGCAACACCGAAGGAACGGGCGGCCTTTTGTCGCCAGGCCTGGGGCAGCATCGGATGCAGGGTCACGGTCACGGCACCGACCTGGGCCAGGGCCAGCAGGAAGGCCAGGTGCAGGGGCGCCTGGGGCAGGGAGACCCCGACCACCTCGCCCGGAACGCATCCCTCGGCGCGCAGGCGCGCCGCCAGCGTGTCCACCGCGGCCCAGAGCTGGCGGTGGCTGATGGCGCCACCGATATGGATCACCGCCGGCGCGCCGGGCTGGCGGCGCAGGCCTTCGCGCAGCGTGGAAACCAGATTCCAGGAAGCGTCCGCCACGGAAGGAGAGGCAGCCATGGCGCTCAGTCCAGCGTTTCGATCAAGTGATTCTGGTTGGTGTAGATACACAGGTCACCGGCGATGGCGAGCGATTTCTTGACGATCTCGGCGGGCGCCAGTTCGGTATTTTCGAGCAGCGCACGGGCGGCGGACTGGGCATAGGCGCCGCCGCTGCCGATGGCGGCGATGCCCAGTTCGGGTTCGAGCACATCGCCATTGCCGGTAATGACCAGCGAATGCTCCCGGTCGGCGACCGCCAGCATGGCTTCGAGCCGGCGCAGCATGCGGTCGGTGCGCCAGTCCTTGGCCAGTTCGACCGCCGCGCGCAGCAGCTTGCCCTGATGCTTTTCGAGCTGGGCCTCGAAACGCTCGAAGAGGGTGAAGGCATCGGCCGTACCGCCGGCAAAGCCGGCCAGGATGCGGTCGTTGTAGAGCCTGCGCACCTTGCGCGCACTGGCCTTGATGACGATGTTGCCCAGGGTCACCTGGCCGTCGCCACCCAGAGCGACCCGATCGCCGCGCCGCACGGAAAGAATGGTGGTGCCGTGGTATTGCTCCATGAAACGCTCCGGGAAAACCGCAAAGGCGGCGATTTTACGCTTCCGCTCAGAATAACTTCGCCAGGCCGGCGAACCAGCCCCGGCGCGGGCCGTACTGCGGCGCGAACACCCCGATACCGCTGCCGTCGCGCAGGGCATAGGATTTGTCAAACAGGTTGACCACCGCCAGCCGCGTCTCGAAAGCCCCCAGCGCGGCGCTGTGCCAGATACGCGATATCCCGGCATCGACCTGGGTGTAGGCCGGCAGATGGTCGGTGTTGAAATTGCCGTTGCGCAGGCCGCTGCCGAAGATGGCGTTGGCGGAAAGCGTGGCGCCGCGCCAGGCATAGGCCACGCCGGCGGAAGCGGTCCAGTTCTGGTCGTGATCGGTGTGGATCCAGTGGTTGGCGGCATAGGCCAGCGTGGCCGGATCAAGATTGAACTGTCCGGAGACGATATTCCGGCCCAGGCTGATGGTGTGGGTGAGATTGGCGTAGGTGGAGAGTTTTTCCGTGCGGTAGGCGATCGATAGTTCGACACCGTAAATCTTCCCCTCGGCGTAGTTGAAGGGGGTGAACAGCGGCGCGCTGCCGAACTGGCCATCGTCGAGCAGGTTGGTGATGCGCTTGTAGAAAATATCGGCACCCAGGGTCAGGTGCTCGTCCGGAGTATGGCTGATGCCGAAATCCAGATAGTGCGAACGCTCCGGCTGCACCGGATCGTTGCGGCTGTTCGACGGGTCGGGCAGGGCCGAGGTGCCGAGAAACTGCGTCACCGTCGCGCTGCTGATCCGCTCCGTCGGCGGCGGGGTGAAGTAGCGCGCGTAGGCGGCATGCACGGTGGTGTGCGCGCCGGCCTTGTACACCAGCCCCAGGCGCGGGCTGAACTGGCTGGCGCTGACATCGGCATCCATGCTGTCGAAACGCGCGCCGTAGTTCACCGTGAGCGCCGGGGTCGCCTGCCACTCGTCCTGCAGATAGCTCCCCCACAGGCGGTTGCCCTGGCGCGGGGCGCTGGCCGTCACGGCAAGCGGTAGCGATCCGGGCAGATAATCACCCTGGGCATCGACGGCGAAAACCGTTGCCGCGTTTTCGCTGCGGGTGGTTTCGTGGCGGGCGAAAAGACCCATGCGCAGGGTGTGCGCGGTATCCCAGGCATAGCTCGCATCGGCCTGGAGGCCGTTGCTCAGGCTGCTGCGCAGCAGCCGCGTGGCGGCATCGGCGAACAGCAGGTCATTGGCATCGGGCGTGAAGCGCGCCTGGCTGTAGCGGGAAAAAAGCGCCACCTGATAATCCATGCCGCCACCGGTGCGGCTTTGCAGGGCCAGCACCCCGTACTGGTTGGTTTCGCGCTGGCGGTCGTCGAGTGTTGCCGAGACGGGCAATGCCGCGCTACCCAGATAGGCCGCGGCGTTGGGCGTTACCGGCAGTCCGGCGCGGACAGGAATCTGGAAGCTGCCGGAATAGCTGCTCAGCATCGCACTGATGCGGGTGGTCGGGCTCACCACATAGGCCAGATAGCCGAACAGTTTTTCCTGCTCACTGCGATCATGCCGCGCCGAATATGCCGGCGTCGGGTTTTCCAGCCCCAGATCGGTGCGCAGCCGGGAACCGGTGAGGTAATAGCTCCAGGGGCCGGTGCTGTTGCCGTATTCAAAGCCCGGATGGGAGGTGCCCTGGCTGCCACCGTAGTAATCGATCCGCCCGCCGCCGTCGAACTGGCTCTTGGTCTCGATCTCCACCACGCCGGCGGTGCGAAAGCCGTACTGGGCCGGCAATGCCCCGGTCATGAGATCGATGCGCTTGGCGAAGCGGGTATCCAGTGTCGAGCCGAACCCGCCGATGCCGTCGGGCAGGATCACGCCGTTTATGCGGTATTGCAGATTGCCGTGGTCGCCGCGCACATGCAGCTGGCCATCGGCGTCATCGACCACACCGGGCGCCTGCAGCAGCACCTGGTTGAAACCGGTGTTGCCGCCCTGGGGCAGGCTGGAGACATCGTCCGCGCTGAAGCGGTACAGGCTGCCGCCGGTCTTCGGGGAAAGCGCGTTGCGCGCCGCGTCGAGGCGCTGGGCGACGATGGTGATTTCCTCCAGGATCGTGGTCTGGTCGGCCAGGGCTGGCGAGGCCAGGCAGGAAAGTGCGAGGACGATGCCGCACGCGCGGCAGTGAGAAGGGGATTGCATGAAAGGCTCCTGATGCGTGATGCGTGATTCAGGAAGCGCGAGCGCCCCGGCGGGGCTTCACGCATCCTGTGCTCACATGAATGGACCGATGAATCGGGTATCAGCTCGGAAGCGTGTGTGGCGGACCGCGGGCATCCCAGGGACGGGATGCGGCGCGGAGAAGCAGCGGCGTGACCGTGGCGGTGATCGCCACTACAGCATGGCGCGGCGCGGATGGCGGCATCCACGATGGCGGCGCCCCGCCGAGGAGGTCGGCCACGACGACGCAGGTGGCACAGACATGAGAGATGGTGCGCGCGGTTTCATGGCCCGCATCCTCCTCCTGCGCCACGATCGCCTGCCCGGTACCTAGATGGGAAAGCAGATGGGACAGCGCCGCCTGCTGGCCGAGAACCAGCAGCAAGGCGGCCAGCAAGGCTGGCCAGGGACGGAGCAGGGTGTGGGGATTGTAAAAACGCATGGCGCTGCAAGCCTAATGGCTTCCTCCCGTGCTGGCAAGATGCTCCCGTCACATCACAGGCGGCAGCGAAGGCGGAAATGCACACCTATAATCAAATGGCAATTCCCCGATCATCCGCAGAGTCGAGAATTCCCATGGCACGACGCAAAGTGATCATCCAGCTGCGCTGTAACGAATTCGCCGGACGCGACGCCAATCCCCATGTCCCCTGGTCACCGCAGGAACTGGCCGCGGATGCGGCGGCGGCCTGTGCGGCCGGTGCCGCGATCCTGCATTTTCACGCGCGCACTGCCGACGGCGGCGCCAGCCACGATGCGGCGGTATATGGCGATGTGATCCGGCGGGTGAGAAGCGTTTGTGACCTGATCGTCAATCCCACCCTGGGCGCCAGCGACATCGCCGATCCGCTCCAGCGGGTGGCCCACATCCCGATCCTGGGACAGCACCCCGACACCGCGCCGGAGCTGGCGCCGGTCGACCTGGCTTCGGTCAACATCGATCCGTATCTACCCGGCATCGGCTTTCTGATGCGCGACCTGGTGTATCTGAATCCGGTGCAGGGCATCTGTGACGAAATCGCCGCCATCCAGGGTGCCGGTGCGCGGGTCGACGCGCTGCTGTGGAATGTCGGCTCGGCCCGGCTGCTGGCGGTGCTCATGGCCGAGGGCGTGCTGCAGGCGCCGCTGATGGTCGAACTCGCGCTGTCCGACCTGCTGCTCGTCACCCATCCCGCTACAGAACGCGGCCTGTGCAGTCTGCTCGAATTCCTCCCCGCCGGACACACCCTGCCCTGGACCTATCTCGTCAATGGCGGCAGCGCCCTGCCCCTGCTCCCCACCGCACTGGCCCTGGGCGGACATGTCTCCCTCGGCCTCGGCGACCATGGCTACACCGAGATTGCCCCAGCCGACGCGCCTCCGCGCAACGCGGATGTGGTGCGCGCCGCGGTGGAGATCATCCGCGCCTGCGGCTGCGAACCGGCCAGTCCCGCCGAAGCCCGGGAGATTCTGGGCCTGCTCTAGTCCGGGGTGCATGACCCGCGACAAATTTAATTCGCAATCCCGATCAGATAATGCACAATGAATACTGACCAGAACCCGTAGACGAACAGGGAGTCAACCAGCATGAGTCCTTACCCCCCCCCCCCCCACACACACACTTGCTGACCGGGTATCGCCATGTCCCAGTCCCAGCGCCGCAAGCTGATCCTCGCGGGCATCGTGGCGATTCTGCTGATCGCCATCGCCGCCTGGGGCGTGTTCGATCACTTTGCCCGCCAAATCGATGAAAGCGATCGGGGAGCACTCGAAACCCTTGCCCTGGGCCAGAAAAGCCAGCTCGAAAACTACCTGCAGGAGCGCGCTGTGGACGCCCTGCTGCTGGCCCAGCGTCACAACATCATCGAACGATTTTCCGGCATCCCCTCGCACGACGGCGAATCGCTGGCCGAGACGCTGAACCAGACCGCCCGCGCCAGCGGTTACCGCGACATCTACCTGCTCGCCCCGGATCTGACCCGCCTCGCATCGCTCCACGACACTCCCCTGGCACGGGAAACCCTGCTGAAGCTCGAAGCCGTCCGGGGAATCCACAAAACCACGCTGATCGACCTGCACCAGCCGGCAGCGGATACCTGGGTTTTCGGTATCGTCCAGCCGGTATTTCCCCGGTCGGGCGGGGCACCGATCGGCCTGGTGTACCTGGAGCTCGATGCCGATGCCCACCTGTTCCCCCGCGTCGCGCTGCAGTCCTTGCCCTTCGATAGCGCCGAGGCCGTTCTGACCGAGATCCGGAACGGTGAAATCACCTACCTCAGCCCCCTGCGCTTTACCCCCGATGCCCGTCCCCGGACGACCCACCGCGAGCTGGCCAACCTGGCGCTGAGGGACACGATGGGCCTCCCCAGCGGGGCAACCTTCCTTCTGCGCAACGATTACCGGGGCGAGACGGTGGAAGCCATCTCCGTACCCGTGGAGGACACCCCCTGGGAAATCGTCGTCAAGGCCGATCGCCGTGAGCTGGCGCGTCCCCTCCATGTGCTGCGCGGCTTGGTGCTCGCTGCATCGGGGGTGCTGGCGCTCCTGATCGCCATGATTGGCCGCACCCTGTGGCAGTACGAAAACCAGCGCCTGATCGCGGCGCGGGACACGCTAGCAGCCCATTACGACGCCGCACGGCACACCTCGATCGATGCCTATGTCGTCCTCGACGCGCTGGCCATCGTGACCGACTGCAACGATGCGATGCTGGCCATGACCGGCTGGACCCGCCATGAGCTGATCGGCATGCCGCTCGCCACCCTCGATGACGCCCTGACACCGGAGGAACTCGATGCGGAGATGGAGAAAATCCGGATGGCGGGAAGTGACCGCTTCCGGACCTGCTGGCGCGACAAGGCAGGTGGACGGGTCGACGTGGACATCAGCGCCACCTGGATCTCTCATGACCACGGTGGCAGCTATCACGCCTTTGCCCGCGACATCGGCCCCGAACTTGCCGCCCGGCGGCAGATCGAGCACCAGCACGCCCTCAATGTCTTCCTCAAGAATGCCAATGCGGCGATTTTCAACGCCGGCAGCGAGGATCAGGTTCTCACCCAGATCTGCCGTGCCGCGATTCTCGATGGCCGCCTCCTGCTGGCCTGGGCCGGGCTGCTCGATGCCACCGCATCGCACATCGTGCCCAGCGCGGCGGAGGGCGTGGCCGCCGGCTATGTGCGCAACATCGTCGTCACCACCGATCCGGAACTGGCCACCAGCCAGGGGCCGGTCGGACGCTGCATGGCGACGCAGCGCATCGTCTGCATTGCGGATTTCCAGCAGGCCGCCGAGACCCGGCCCTGGCATGATCTGGCCCGCCAGCACGGTTTCGGCGCCGTGGCGGCGGTGCCGATCGTCCTGAACCGGGAAAGCATCGGCGCCCTGGCCTTCTATGCTGCCGAGACCGATTTCTTCAGCGCGGAAACCGCCGACCTGCTGGAGGAGGCGGCACGCAACGTATCGCTGGCCCTGCAGACCCTGCGGACCCGCCAGGAGCGGGAAAAAATCGAGGCCGCGCGCCATGAGAGCGAGGAGCGCTTCGTCCAGGTAGCCGATGCCTCGCCGCTGCCGATGCAGATTTTCTCCCTCTCGCAACGGACCCTGCGCTTCGTCAACCGGGCCTACCGCAGCAGCTTCGGTTACACGCTGGAGGATCTCCCGGACGATACGGTCTGGCTGGAAAGGATGATTCCCGACCCCGGGCAGCGGGACGAAATCACCCGGAACTGGCGTGATACGTTGCTGCCCGCGCTCCGCCAGGCCAGCCTGCGGGGCGAGCCCATCGATTTTCGCGACATCCCCTTGTGCCGCAAGGATGGCAGCAGCGGCATCTATCGCGGCTTCATGAATCTCTTCGGGGACGACCTGATCACCCAGTGGCTGGATATCACCTCGATCCGGGCCGCCGAGAAGGCGCTGAAGGATAACGAACGCCGTTTCCGCGGCCTGATCGAGCAGTCACTCACCGGCATCTACGTGAGCCAGGATAACCGCATCGTGTATGCCAACCCGCGCATGACCGAGATCTCGGGCTGGACGCTGGAAGAACTGCTGGGACAGGATCCTGTCGAACTGCTCGGCCATGACCCGGATACCCAGGACATGGTGCAATCCGTGCGCAGCCGGCTCGAGGCCGGCGAGACCAGCGTGGCCCTGAACCTGCACTTTCTCCGCAAGGATGGCCGGGGCATCGAACTGGGCATCCATGCCGCGACCGGCATCTGGGATGGCGCCCCGGCCGCGATCGTGCTGGCCCAGGACATCACCGAACGCAGGAGTGCGGAAGAAAAGATCGCCGCCCAGGTCAAGGAACTGGAGGCAACGCTGGAAACCACGCTGGAAGCCGTGGCCACCATGGTGGATATGCGCGATCCCTACACCGCGGGCCATGAGCGGCGCGTGGGACAGCTCGCAGCCGACCTCGCCCGGGAAATGGGCTGGGACGAGAAGCAATGCCACAACCTGCAACTCGCCGGCCTGGTGCACGACATCGGCAAGATCGCCATTCCCGCGGAAATCCTCGCCAAACCCTCGCGCCTCACCGACATGGAATATGCGCTGATCAAGACCCATGCCGAAAAGAGCTACGAAATCCTCAAGGACGTGAAATCGCCCTACCCCGTCGCGGACATCATCCGCCAGCATCATGAACGTCTGGATGGCAGCGGCTATCCGCGCGGACTCAAAGGTGAGGAAATTTTCCCCGAGGCACGGGTGCTCGCCGTGGCCGACGTGGTCGAATCCATGGCGTCCCATCGTCCCTACCGGGCAGCCCTGGGCATGGAAGCGGCACTGACCGAGATCGAGCGCAACAGCGGCAAGTGGTTCGACCCGGACGTAGTGGCAACCATGGTACGGATGGTGCGCGAGGAGGGCTATCAGCTTCCCACCTGAATCCATTTGCCGATACCGGTGTCGGCATCGGCGGTTGCGATGGTTGCGATGGTAACTCCTGGTTACAAGGCCACGTCACCCCCCTGCAAGGGGCTGCGTTACATTCATTGCCGTGCGTGCAAACGCATTGACCTTCCAAGGAGAACCACCATGAAAAAGACCCTGCTCACCCTCGCCCTGCTGGGTGCCACCACAGCCTTTGCCCAGACTCCACCTCCGGCGTCGGGCACACCCGCTGCCCCGGCGAACCCGGCAGCGGGCGCCCTTTCCCAGGACCGCACCCAGATGCGGCAGGACCGGCAGAAATTTCAGGCCGATCGCGCCATGGCCCAAAGCGATGCGGCGCGGCTCAAGGCCGACCGCCAGTCCGGAAATTCCGCGGCGCTGACTGCCGACCGGGACAAGCTGAAAAAGGACCGCAGCGCCCTGCACGCGGACAAGAAGCAGATGCGCCATGACCACCACAAGATGCACAAGGATCATCACGGGCATCGGCACCATGGCGGCCGGCACGGGCAACACGGTGGACGCGGCGCCTGAGGCTCGCGCCGCCCCCAGCATGGCGCGGCGGGAATCACCGCGCCATGCTCACTGCCGGTCCAGCACCTGCTTGAAAAAGACCACGCTGCCATTGGCCGCCGTCAGGGTGGCCAGGCAGATATCCTTGTTGCCGCTGGCATCGAGCTGGCAGAACTTGTTTTCGAACGAGCCGTCCGGCATCCACAGCCGGGCCTCGTAATTGCCGCTGGGCAGCCGCGTCATCGAACCCTTCAATCCGCTGCCCAGTTCGCGCACGACGCCGTCGGCCTGCGCGTTATAGGCAAAGTCGAACGGCTTGCCGTCGTGGCCGATTCCCTTGTAGACGAAATCGAGCACCTCGTCGCTGCGCCGCACGACCAGCGTATAGGGGCGGAACGGTGAACCCTGCGGAGCGATCGATTCCTGCAGGTTGAGTTTCCACGCACCGATCGCGCGGTTATCCTTGCTCTCGCACTTTTCAGCTGCCAGCGCCGGCGCGGTGGCGGCGGCAAGGCACACCATGCCTGCCAGCATTCTTGCAAATCCGGACATTGCATTCTCCTGTGTTGTCTGGGTCATTCGGAACGGACCTCCCCGGCGCCTGCTTCGTTGGATAATGCCGACCGGTTCCATCGCGTTCATTCGATCATACCCTGCCGTCATGGCATATCGCACAAGGAGGACAGCACATGAAACTCGGACTCATGCTCGGCTACTGGAGCGCCCAGCCCCCCGCCGATGGCAACGTCGGCATCGCCCGCAGTGCCGAAGCCCTGGGGTTCGATTCCATCTGGACCGCCGAATCCTGGGGCAACGACGTATTCACGCCCCTGGCCTGGATCGGCGCCCACACCAGCAAGATCCGGCTGGGCACCGGCATCGCCCAGCTCTCGGCGCGTACGCCCACCGCCTGCGCCATGGCCGCGCTGGCGCTCGACCATCTCTCCGGTGGCCGCCTCATCCTCGGTCTCGGCGTTTCCGGCCCGCAGGTGGTGGAAGGCTGGTATGGCCAGCCCTTCGCCAAGCCCCTGGCGCGCACCCGCGAGTATGTGGACATCATCCGTCAGGTGATGCGCCGCGCGGGGCCGGTGACCAGTGCCGGACCCCACTACCCACTGCCCTATACCGGCGCGGGAGCCACGGGCGTGGGCAAGCCGCTGCGCCCCATCACTCACCCCCTGCGCGCCGACCTGCCCATCTATCTGGGCGCCGAAGGTCCGAAGAACGTGACCCAGACCGCGCAAATCGCCGACGGCTGGCTGCCGGTCTATTACAGCCCCTTCCGCCAGGAGGTGTACACCGATCAGATCCAGGATGCCAGACCCGGCTTCGAAATCGCCCCCATGGTGCTGCTCAATCTGGATGACGATCTTGCGCGCGCCCTGATCCCGGTCAAGGCCATGCTCGCCTTCTATGTCGGCGGGATGGGTTCTCAGGAGCACAATTTCCACAAGAACCTGATGTGCCGCATGGGTTTCGAAGCCGAGGCCAACAAGATTCAGGAGTTCTTCCTCGCCGGCAGGCAGAAGGAAGCCGTGGCCCTGGTCCCCGACCAGTTCGCCGACGAGATCAGCCTGTGCGGTCCCGCCGCCCGCATCCGGGACCGGCTCCAGGCCTGGCGCGAATCCCCCGTCACCACCCTGCTCATCAGCGGCGTCAATCTGGGTGAAAAGGATCTGCAGACCATCGCGGAACTGGCGCTGTGAGCGCGACCGGGGCCGCTCTCGCAACGCATTGAGGGATGCGGCCGGGGATGCAGTGGACGCTCACCCCCGGACTGCATATGGCGATCGTGCGATTCGCCTGATCCGGTTTATTTGCCTGCGGGGCGATAAACGGAAAGGGGTTCGGCGTTGATATCCATTTCCTTGAGCACATCGTCCCAGTGATCGACGACCAGCGCCGCCCGTTCTTTCGCGGCTTTTTCATAGCCGTCCAGATCGGGGAAAACCTTTCTGATCCGCTCGGCCTCGCTGATCCGGACCTTGGGCGTGGCGGTGATCTCCATCACCGCGAAATCCCAGCCGGCGCCCTTGCCATGGATATAGGGCTTGAACAGGCGGAACTCAGCGAGCGCGCCTTCGCGCATCATTTCCTGCATCACCGGGTAGTACCACTTCTTGAACAGCGCCAGCCATTCATCCTGCCTGCCGGGCAGGATCTTGTAGAAGGAAAGGCCGACCGCAGGCCGGTTCGCCACGGGGGTGACCGCAGCAACGACAGTGGTGGCGGGAGCGGGGCTGGCGGCCGACTGGGCGGCACCCGGGACTGCGATCAGGGCCAGACACCCCGCGACCGCGAGGGAATGTTTCATCCGGTTCGACATGTTTTCTCCTCTTCTCGTCAAAATCGGCCGCCCTGGCGCAGGGTGGCCAGAAACCGCAGCAGATGGGCATTCACTTCCACCGGTTTTTCCATCTGCACCAGATGCCCGGCCCCCGCGATCATCGCCACTTCACGCAGATCGGGAAACTGGGCGCGCATCAGGGAAATCGGATCGGGGCCGTGGAATCCCTCCAGGTCGCAATCCAGCTCGCTGCCGATGAAAAATGCCGGTACCGCGCTTTGATAGCCCTCGTAAGGTTTGCGCTGGCGCCATTTCAGATCCATCGAACGGTAATAGTTGAGCCCGCCGGTAAAGCCGCTGCGGGCATACTCGGCGACGAAAAATTCCAGCTCCAGCTCCGACAGCCAGGGCCAGGGCAGCGGCGGCGTCTCGGGTAGCGCATCGAGATAGGTGGTCCCCGGTGGATGCTTCCACACATCGAGATAGTGGTAGGCACCGGAAAGGGCATAGAACACCTTGCGCAAAAACTCGCGGGGACGGGCATTCAGGTCGGCATCGGCCGGGCCCACAGGCCGGAAATACTCGATGTGCACAAAGTGGTTCTGCGCCATCTGGGCATATTCGGCCAGCGGCGGCATGTCGGGATTGTGGGGCGCGGCGGGATTCTCCAGGCCGATCACGGCACGCACCCGGTCCGGGTGGCGCTGGGCCAGGTCGTAGATGGCGAAAGCGCCGAAATCGAGACCGATGAAGATGGCGGACTTTTCTCCCAGATGGTCGAGCAGGCCGGCGAGATCGCCGCACAGGGCATCCACCCCGTAGGCATCGGCAGCGACGGGCGCCGAGGTCTGCCCCATGCCGCGCATGTCGGGCGCCACCACGCGCCAGCCGTCCGCCGCCAGGGCAGGAATCTGGTGATGCCAGCTGAACCACAGGTGGGGGAAGCCGTGGCAGAGCACCACCAGCGGTCCCTGCCCCTGTTCCACGTAATGCATGTCGATGCCGTTGATGCGGGCATAACGGTGCTGCCAGTTGGCCATTGTTGTCTCCTCTTGTGTTGCCGTTTTCATCCTGCTCCCCGGCGAACAGGCGTTCGTACCTGATGTTTTTTGTCTGGACAGGGTTTTCGCAGGGCTGCAATGCAGTCTAGCGCACTCCAGAAATTATGATTTCTGCATAATTTGGAAATGCTTTAGAATGCATGCATGTCCGCACTCGATCCTGTCACCCTCGTCACCGTGACTGGCCTGCTCAACCTGATGTGCGCCGTGGTGATGTTCGAACTGCGGCGCGCACTGGCACGCTCGGTACCCAGTCTGCGCCCCTGGTGCGCGGGTACCGTGCTGGCGCTGGCGAGCATGCCGCTCTATACCCTGCGCGGGCTGGTGGCGCCGGAGCTGGCCCTGATCCTCGCCAACGGACTCATGCTTGCCGCCCTGATGCTCTACCTTGCCGGCCTGTACCGCCTGCGGGACAAACCCATCCCCCTGGCCAGCTTCGTCGCGGCCTGGGCAGCTTCCGTGGCGTGTACCTACGTGGTCGCCGTGATCTGGATGAACGACACACTGCGACTGATCGTCAGTCCTTTGGCCTATGCCATCCTGCTTTGCGCCTGTGCCATTGAATCCTGGCGCCTGACCGACCTTCCCCACGGCCGCCGCTTTGCCACGACGGTCTTTGGCTTCGGTGCGATCATCTCCCTGCTGCGCAGCCTTACCGCCCTGGCCGGCATCGGGCTGCTCAACCAGACTGCGGAAATCGCCTCGCCGGTACACAAGATGTATGTCCTCTTCCTGGGCCTTTCGGTGGTGCTGATCACCACCAGCTTCATCGTCATGACGCTTGAATCGCTGCTGCGGAAGGTCGAGGCCATCGCCGCCCATGACGCCCTGTCCGGTGCCATGAGCCGGGCGGCGCTGATGGCCTCCCTGGAGCGGGAACGGGCACGCAGCCTGCGTAATGGCCAGCCTCTTTCCATCCTGCTGATGGATCTGGATCACTTCAAATCCATCAATGACCGATTCGGTCATCTGACCGGCGATCAGGTCATTGTCGATTTCGTTGCCCGGGCACGGCAGAGCCTGCGCCAGCAGGATTCCATCGGTCGCTACGGCGGCGAGGAATTTCTTGCTCTCCTGCCCGAAACCGGGCCAAACGAAGCCAGGCTTGCCGCAGAAAGACTGCGTGCCGGCATCACCTGCGAAGGGGACCTGCCACCCTACAGCGTGAGCATCGGCGTCGCCACCCTGACGCCGGATGAATCCATCACCGACCTGATCCGTGCCGCCGATCAGGCCCTCTACCGGGCCAAGGCCGCCGGCCGCGACCGGGTCGAGCTGGCCCTTCCGGCGCCTGTGCTGCCCCTGTCTGTCACGGCCCGTCCGGGCTGACCCACCCCCTGCGCCCATGCTCGATTTCGATAACCGTTCCCTCCTGATGAGCACCTGCCTGCTGGCGCTGATCGCAACGTTGCTTCTGCTCGGCATGTGGCGCGGCCTGCGCCATCAGGTGGTGGGTCTGCACGAGTGGGCGCTGGGCAGCCTGATGCTGACTGCCGCCGCACCCCTCTTCCTGATGCGCGGCTGGGTGCCGGATTTTGTTTCGGTCATGCTGGCCAATCTGCTCCTGGTTGCAGGGCTGCTGACCAACTATGCCGGCCTGCGCCGGTTCAGGGGGCGACCTGTCCCGTGGCAGGGGATCGGCCTCACGCTGGCGCTTGCTGCATCGCTATTCACATGGTTCAAGCTCGGGCAGAATGATTTCCGGGCCCGCACCATCGTCGGCGCCTTCTACTTCTCCCTCGTCTTTCTCGCCAGCGCATGGGAAGCCCATCGCATCCGGCCCCGCAGTTTCGCCACCGGCTTCACCACCGCATCCTTCCTGTTCGCGGCGAGCATCTCGCTGCTGCGCAGCGCCTCGCTGGTACTTGGCTGGGATGATGAAACCCGCGAACTGCTCGATCCGACCCTGGTCCAGCACCTGTATCTGCTGAGTTTCTCGTTTACCGTTTTGCTCTTCGCCCTCGGCTTCATCCTCATGAGCCAGGACAGACGGGTGGCGATGTGGCGCGAGGTGGCTGCGCACGACATGCTCTCCGGCGTGCTCAATCGCCGCGCCCTGCTCGAAACCCTGGAACGCGAGATCGCCCGTAGCCGGCGCGGCACACAGCCGCTGTCGGTCCTGATGCTCGATCTGGATCACTTCAAGATCATCAACGACACCCACGGCCACCCCACCGGCGACCGGGTGATTGCCGAATTCGCCCGCCAGGCCGGCGCAACCCTGCGGCAGCATGATTACCTCGGCCGCTATGGCGGCGAGGAATTTCTCGCCATCCTGCCCGATACCTGCCTGGAGGATGCCGTCCATGTCGCGGGACGCCTGCGCACGGCCCTGCGGCCGGGCACCGGCATACCCCGCTACACTGTCAGCATCGGCGTCGCTCAGTGGCATTCCGGATCCTCCGGGGATGAACTGGTCGCGGCCGCCGATACCGCCCTGTACCGCGCCAAAGCCGCCGGCCGCGACCGGGTGGAATTCGTCCCCCTGCTGCAGATGGAGCCTGTTCCGGCCTGATCCGGTACCCGTCCCGATATATGCAGCGGTTGCACGGTTTCATCAACCATCAGGAGTGAGGAAAACATGAGCGAACAAAAAACCCTGTCGCGCCGCGATCTGCTCAAGGGCGCATCCGCGGCCGCTCTGGCCACCCTGCCGCTGGCCGCCGAAGCCGCCGCGAGGCACTGGGACCGGGAAGTGGATGTGGTCGTGGTCGGCTCCGGTACCGGCATGCTGGCAGCCCTGATCGCGGCCAACGCCGGGCTGAAGACCCTGGTGCTGGAAAAGCATCCCGGCCCGGGCGGCAACACCATCGTCTCCGGCGGCGTGCTGTGGATTCCCAACAATCGCGTCATGGTGCGCGAGGGGCTTCGGGACAGCCGCGAGGGCGCGCTCCAGTACCTGCGTCACCTCTCCCTGGGGCAGGCCGACCAGGCACTGATGACCGCCTTCGTCGACCGGGGGCCGGACATGCTCGACTACGTGGAAAAACATACCTCCCTGCGCTGGCGGGTATCGAAAATGATGGGGGCGGTAGCCGACTACCATCCGGAATGGAAAGGTTCCAACGTGCGCGGACGCTCGGTGGAGCCGGTGCAGGATTTCGTCGGCATGGCCGGCGGCGCGCTGATCGGCGGGCTGCTCACCGCCTTGCAGGCCAAGGGTGTACCCGTGCTTACCGCCACGCCGGCGAAACGCCTGATCGCCGAGGACACCCCCCAGGGCAAGCGGGTGATCGGCATCGAGGCGGAACACGAAGGCAAGCCCCTGCTGATCCGCACCCGGCGCGGCGTACTGATGGCCTCGGGCGGCTTCGAGCGCAACTGGGAGATGAAGCTGCACTTCCTGCGCGGCCCCTCGCCCTACACCTTCGGCACCGAAACCAACGAGGGCGACGGTATCCACATGGGCATGGCCCTGGGCGCGGACCTGCGCAACATGAATGAAGTCTGGGGCATGACGGTGTACAAGGGCGATGCCGAAGCCAACGGCGCCCATCGCGGCGGCATGTCCCTCTACGGCCAGATCGAACGCCGTTCCCCCGGCCTGATCGCGGTGAACCGCTATGGCGAGCGCTTCAACAACGAAGGCGCCGACTACGACTCCACCTGGCGCTGCTACCACACCTGGGAAAACTGGGGTGAACTGGGGTTCCACAACCTGCCCGCCTTCCACATCTGCGACCACCGCGTGCGCAGCACCATGACCCTCGCCGGCAAGCAGCCCGACGAACCCCTGCCCGACTGGGTCAAGTCCGCGCCGACACTGGAAGAACTGGCGGACAAGCTGGGCATCGACAAGGCCGGCCTGCTGGCCACGGTGGAGCGGTTCAACCGCAATGCCGCCGAGGGACGCGATCCGGATTTCCATCGAGGCGAAAGCATTTATGACCGCAATGGCTCGGCCGATCCGCATGCCACCCTGCGCCCCCTGACCGAAGCGCCCTTCTACGGCGCCGAAGTGAGTCCGGCGGATCTGGGCACCTGCGGCGGCTTGCGGGTCGACGGCAATGCCCAGGTGATCGATGTTTTCAACCGGCCCATCGCCAACCTCTACGCCTCCGGCAACACCGCCGGGATCGGTTCGCCCGGTGCCCTCTATGGCGGCGGCGGCGGCACCCTGGGCCCGGCCATGACCTTCTCCTACATCGCCGGCATGGAACTGGCGAAAAAGGCCTGAACGCTGCCCCTATCAGCGGGTCCAATCGTTCCTGCCCCTCTCCCGGATACGGAGAGGGGCTGTTTCAGGGGACTCGCATTTGCATGGATAACGCCGGCATCCGGATGCCGTGTTGCTAGACTTGCCCGGATCGCCACAAAAAACCAAGGAGACGCCGATGGCAACAACAGGACGCATCAAACCCCCTCTCGGACACGACAACAAATGGTGGTGGGATCAGGTGGCAGCCGGCACCCTGGCGCTGCAGCGCTGCAGCCAGTGCCACACCCTGCGTCACCCGCCGCGCCCCATGTGTGGCGAATGCCAGTCCCTGTCCTGGGATTCCATCCCCGCCAGCGGTCGCGGCACCGTGGCCAGCTTCACGATTCTTCACCACCCGCAATTTCCGGGCTACCAGTACCCCCTGATCATCGTGCTGGTGGACCTCGAGGAAGGTTTGCGCATCACCGCCGGATTGAGTGACTGCGATCCGGCCGACGTTGCCTTCGACATGGCGGTCGAGGCCTACATTCATGAGGATGCGGACGGATTCAGGATCCCCATGTTCCGCCCCGCCACAGGAAGGAAGATCTGATCATGGCTATCAGCATGAAAAACCAGGCCGCCATCGCCGGTATCGGCACCACGGCCTTCAGCAAAAATTCCGGTGTTTCCGAACTGGCCCTGGCCTGCGAGGCGGTACGCAACTGCCTGGCCGACGCCGGCCTTGCCCCCGGGGAAGTGGACGGACTGGTCACCTACACGCTGGATTCCAGCGATGAGGTCGAGGTGGCGCGCGCCGTGGGGCTCGGTGATCTCACCATGTTTGCCAAGATCAACTACGGCGGTGGCGCGGCGGTCGGCCTGATCCAGCAGGCGGTGATGGCGGTGACCACGGGCGCGGCGAAGAACGTGGTGGTCTGGCGCGCCATGAATGGCCGCTCCGGCCAGCGCATGGGCCAGGGCGTTTCCGGCAACATCATCAGCAGCGATCTGATCCACTGGTCCTGGTACATGGCCTACGGCATGCTGACGCCGGTTTCCTGGGTGACCATGATCGCCAACAAGTATCTGCACAAGTACGGCGTCACCGCCGGACATCTTGCCGAAGTGGCCATCACCCAGCGCAACTTCGCCCTCAACAATCCGGCGGCGGCAGGCTACGGCAAGCCCCTGACCCTGGCGGAATACCTCGCCTCGAAGAAGATCACGGACCGGCTCTGTATCTATGACTGCTGCCAGGAAACCGACGGTGGCACCGCGCTGCTGATCACCAGCGCCGAACGTGCCCGCGACCTGAAACAGAAACCGGCGGTCATCCGCGGCGTGACGCAGGCGGCCACCCGGGGCCAGGAGCAGATGACCAGCTTCTACCGCGAGGAACTGGACAGCCTGCCGGAAATGGAACTGGCGGCAAAGCGGGTCTATGCCATGGCCGGCCTCGGCCCCGCGGATATCGATGCCGCCTGCCTCTACGATGCATTCACGCCGGAGGTGCTGATGCAGCTTGAATCCTTCGGATTCTGCAAACGTGGCGAGGGCAAGGATTTCGCCGCCGACGGCAATCTGCGGCTGGACGGAAGGCTGCCCAACAACACCCACGGCGGCCTGCTCTCCGAAGCCTACATCCATGGCGTGAACAACGTCGCCGAGGGGGCGCGCCTGATTCGTGGCACCTCGAGCAACCAGCCGAAAGAGGTGAATCACGTGCTGGTATCGAGTGGTGTCGGCGTTCCCACCGGCGCCCTGATTCTCGGCCGCGATTAAGGCGGCCGGAACTGCTGGATCCGGCACCGGGTGCCGGATCCAGCGATTACCCGGTCAATCGTCCGGATCGGGCAGAAAACGGCGCAGCAGCGCATTGAGAAAACGCCGTCCGCGCAGGGTGGGTGCGATGCGCTCGCCGCGCACTTCCAGCAGGCCCTCGTCCCGGGCCGCCAGCAACTGCGGCTGCACGCACGCCAGCGGCAATCCCGTGCGTTCCCCGAACAGTCCCGGCGCAAAGCCATCGGTCAGGCGCAGGGCATTCATCATGAACTCGAACGGCAGATCCTTCGCATCCACCACGCGGCGCTCGGCCACGGCATCACCTCGCGCCGCGCCCTCCAGATAGTCCTTCGGATGGCGCCGGCGCGCCTCGCGCCGGATATCGAAAGCGGAGCTGATCTTGCCGTGTGCGCCGGCGCCGATGCCCAGATAGTCGCCGAAGGTCCAGTAGTTGAGATTGTGCCGGCACTGCTGGCCGGGGCGGGCATAGGCCGAGGTTTCGTAGTGTTCGTAGCCGGTGCCGGTGAGCATGTCCTCCACCATGTCCTGCATGTCGGCGGCGAGATCATCATCCGGCAACGGCGGTGGCTGGTGATGGAAAGCCGTGTTCGGTTCCAGGGTCAGATGGTAGGCGGAGAGATGCGGCGTGCCAAAGCCGAGCGCGGTTTCCAGATCGCTGCGCGCTTCTTCCAGGGTCTGGCGCGGCAGGGCATACATGAGGTCGAGATTGACGCGATCGAAATGCCGCAGGGCGAGTTCGATCGCACGGCGCGCTTCGCGGCTGTCGTGGATACGGCCCAGGGCCAGGAGCTTGGCATCATCGAAGCTCTGGATGCCGAGCGAGACACGATTCACGCCCGCCGCGCGAAACCCGGCGAACTTCTCTGCCTCCACCGTGCCCGGATTGGCTTCCAGGGTGATTTCGGCATCGGGCGCCAGTGGCAGCCGGGCGCGCAGGGCACACAGCAGCGCATCCAGCGTCGCCACCGACAGCAGGCTGGGCGTGCCGCCACCGATGAAGACGCTATGCACCGGCCGGTTCCAGACCTGGGGCAGGGCCGCCTCCAGATCGGCTACCAGCGCGGCGAGGTAGGCGGCTTCGGGGATCGCTCCCTTCGCCTCGTGCGAATTGAAATCGCAATAGGGGCACTTTTTCACGCACCACGGTATATGCACATAGAGCGACAGCGGGGGTGGCGCGGGCAGGCCCGAGGGCACGGCGCTCCGTGTAGCGGCGGGTGAGATGGCAATCGGAATGGTGCGGCCGGGCCGGTTCAATGCACACCTCCGCGATACGGGAAATTGCCGCTTGCGGCAACAGCAGCGCCCGCCGGGAAACCCGTCAGAACCCCCGTCACAAGAGGGGAATAGGAGGTTTCTACTATCAAAATCGGGATACCTGAACTATTGACCGGAGGGGTGCGGAGAACGAAACTGACATCACCAGTCCGACGGTCGCTTCGCGGCCCTGATTTTGAATGTGTGCGGGTGTGTCATGGGTTGTTTCTCTTTCGCACTTCCGGTTTGGGAGGATTTGAACATGAAAATGAAAAATGCAGCAGTCGCGGTCGCCCTCTTGATGACCGCAGGAATGGCGCAAGCCTATACCTACGTCGGGTCGTTCACGACGGCGGGCGACGCGATCACTTTCGCCAACGGATCGACCACGTCCATGCCCGCTCCTGGCTGGGGCACCAATCCGCCGGTCTATTCCGGCCTGGATGCCGCGGCCCTGATTTTTGGTGGCTCGGCGAGCGACTATATCGTCTCCACCGTGCAGGACGACTCGGCTCCCAACGGCCTGGCCTGGTACGACGGCTGGGGCGATCACGGCGGACATCAGTATGCCGACAGCTACAAGCTCGATTCCACCGGCCTGGGCTATAACGGCTGCTCGATCGCAGGCACCAATTGCTTCTATTCCGCGTATTCCGCGTATATCACCGATGGTTTTTCCAATACCAATTTCGTTTACCTGAACCCGAACCCGGTCCCCGAGCCTGAAACCTACGCCATGCTGATGGCGGGCCTGGGCGCCCTGGGCGCGATCGCGCGGCGCCGGAAAAAAGCCGCCTGAGCGAAGCGGCGGCGCCTGCTGCCCGCCACTTTCCAATCCTCCGCGATCGGGCCGCTCAAGCGGCCCGATCCGTTTTCGGCCCACCATCAGTGCGGGAAAGCCGTTCCAGCAGCCGGGCGAGCGCCTGACCACGGTGCGAGCCGGCGTTCTTCTGCGCATCATCGAGTTCGGCCACGGTGCAGCCGTGGCCGGGAAGATAGAAATACGGGTCGTAGCCAAAGCCGCCCGTACCGCGCGGCGCGGTCACGATCTCGCCATGCCATTCGCCCTCGGCGATCAGCGGTTGCGGATCGTCGGCGTGGCGGCACAACACCAGCACGCACGCATAGTGTGCGCGGCGGTCCGTTCGGCCCTGCATCGCTTCGAGCAGCTTTGCGTTATTGCGCGCATCCGATTTCGGCTCGCCACCAAAGCGCGCCGAAATCACGCCCGGCGCACCCGCGAGCGCGTCAACACACAACCCCGAATCGTCAGCCAATGCCGGCAGACCGGTGCTCCGCGCGCAATGGCGCGCTTTCGCCAGTGCGTTCTCGACAAAAGTGGCGTATGGCTCGGCGGCCTCGCTGACATTGAAGTGCGCCTGCGGCAGCAGTTCGATGCCCAGCGGCGCGAACAATTGCCTGAACTCGCGCAGCTTGCCGGCGTTGTTGGAGGCGAGGACCAGTTTTTCCATTCGCTTCACCTTGCGGCAAGCGCTGCCTTCTGCGCCGCGATAATCTGGCGGATGCCGTTCCCGGCCAGGTCGATCAGGGCATCGAGTTCGCGCCGGGAGAAGGGGGTTCCTTCCGCCGTGCCCTGGATTTCGACGATGCCGCCGCTGCCGGTGATCACCACATTCATGTCGGTGTCACACGCGGAATCCTCGGCATAGTCGAGATCGAGCACGGGCTGCCCCGCGACGATGCCCACCGAGACGGCGGCGACGAAATCCCGCAGGGGACTGGCAGGCAGCCTCCCGGCGCGGACGAGGCCGCCCACCGCATCGTGCAGGGCCACGCAGGCCCCGGTGATGGCGGCGCAGCGGGTACCACCATCGGCCTGGATCACGTCGCAGTCGAGGATGATCTGCCGTTCCCCCAGGGCCTTGAGATCAGTCACCGCACGCAGGCTGCGGCCGATCAGGCGCTGGATTTCCTGGGTGCGGCCGGACTGCTTGCCGCGCGCTGCCTCCCGGTCGCCACGGGTGTGGGTGGCTCGCGGCAACATGCCGTATTCGGCGGTGACCCAGCCCTCGCCCCGGCCCTTGAGGAAACCCGGCACCTTGTCCTCGACACTGGCGGTGCACAGCACCCGGGTGTTGCCGAATTCCACCAGCACGCTGCCTTCGGCGTGCACGGTGTAGTGGCGGGTGATGCGCAGTTCGCGCAGCTGATCGGAGTTACGGCCACTGGAGCGGGCAGGGTAGGCGGCTTGCGTCATATCGGTTCCGGAAGATTCAGTTTTTCGAGGAGCGAATGATGCCCCGAATCTCGTCGATTGCGCGTTCGATGTCTTCATCGCTGAAGATGGAACCGCCTGGTCCGTCGGGCGCGGGGCCATCCTGCCAGCGCAGGGCGATGGCGCTGAGGTTGTCGCAATCCGGACCACTGCACGCTTCGGCCCGGATCATGGCGGCCGGCAGCGCCCGGGCGAGACTGGTGGTGCCGAGGGTAGCGGCCAGTCCGGCCAACTCCGCCTCCGGCAATGCGGCCCACAGGCCATCAGTGCACAGCAGCAGTATGTCGCCCTGCTGCAAGGGATATTTGCGCGAAAAATCCACCTGTGGCGGCGCCGCCCCGCCCAGGCAGCTGAAGACGCGATGACGTGCGGGATGATGCAGCGATTCGGCGACGGAAATCACGCCCTGCTCGATGAGCTGCTGGACATGGCTATGGTCGTGCGTGCGCGCATGGACGCGACCGCCCCGCAACAGATAAAGTCGGGAATCGCCGGCATGGGCCCAGCAGGCGATGCCATCCTGAATTACGCAGACCACGCAGGTGGTAAGCGGAATTTCGGGCAGCGACCGGCGCGAGGCTTCCGCAGCCAGGGCGGCGTGAGCATCGCTCAGGGCGCGCGCGAGGAACAGATACGGATCGGGCAGGCGTGGCGTGGCGATCAGGGAAAAGCGTTGCGCCACCAGATCGGTCGCGATCCGGGCGGCCAGTTCGCCATGGGCATGCCCGCCCATACCGTCAGCCACCATCAGCAGCAGGGATTCCGCGCTCTCGCGCCAGACCAGGCGATCCTGGTTGCTGCGCCGGCGGCCGATGCGGCTTTCCGTGGCAATCTCGAATCTCACCGCCGCCCCTTGCCTCTCAATCGATCCAGCCAGGAGCGGCCCACGGCCGCGTAATCCCGCCGCGCCAGCTCTTTTTGCAGGGCGTACACGCTCTGTGGCCGGGCCAGCGGATCGAGTTCGAGGCAGTGATCCACCGTCGCCAGCAAATGGCGCGAATAGCGCCCGGCAAAGCGGTCCGCCGCGCGCGGCATCGATTCCCCCGCAAGGCGACGGTCGGCGGCGGCGGGTGCCTGCGCTGACAGACAGGTATGGAGGGTGGCACCCACGGCATAGATGTCGGTCCACGGCCCCAGGCGGTCGGGTTCGCCATACTGCTCCGGCGCGGCGAATCCCTGGGTATGCACCGACCTGAGCCGGGGTGCCTCATGACCGAGAACCTGACGCGCAGCACCAAAATCGAGCAGCACGGGCACGCCATCGCTACGCAGGAAAAGGTTGGCGGGCTTGATGTCCAGATGCAGCAGCCGGTGGCTATGCACTTCGCGCAGGCCATTGAGCAGGCGAGTGAAGAGGGCACGGATCGTACCCTCGTCCAGGGCGCCGCCATGCTTCCCGATATGTTCGGCAAGGGTGCGGCCCCGCTCGTAGCGCATCACCAGATAGGCCGTACCGTTGGCGCGGAAAAAATCGGTCACCCGTACCACATTGGGATGATCGAGAAGCGCCAGGGTGCGGCCTTCCTCGAAAAAGCATTGCAGCCCGTGGTTGAAGGCCGCCCGATCGGCGTCGGCCACCTGCGGCACGTAATCCGTACCGCTGCGCAGGGACAGTGTGTTGGGCAGATACTCCTTGATCGCCAGCGGATGCCCGCTGGCATCGTGGGCCAGATAGACGATGGAAAATCCCCCCAGAGAAATCTGCCGCGCGATGCGGTAGCCTTCAAGCTGAAAACCGGCGGGCAGGGATGCGTTGGCCTGAGCGGGCGACATGGGCGGGACAAGTTAGAATCGGCTCCATTCTCCGTTGCCGACGCGGGGCTGTAAAGCCGCCCGCACCACAATGATCCACAGCATGACCGGCTACGCTGCAGGCGCCTGCGACCTGGGCCTGGCAGTCCTCAACCTGGAACTCAAGAGCGTCAACTCCCGTTATCTGGATCTGAGCTTCCGGATCGGGGAAGACCTGCGCATGGCCGAAATGGCGCTGCGTGAACGCATCACGGCACGCATGGCGCGCGGCAAGGTGGAATGCCGCGCCTATCTCCAGTCCTCTCCGACCAAAGGCGGCCGCGATCCCGCCCCCAATGCCGAAATTATCGCCGTGCTGGCACGTCTCGATCTGGCGGTGCGCAAGGCCCTGCCCGGAGCCGCGCCCCTCTCCGTGGCCGAAGTGCTGCGCTGGCCCGGCGTACTGGCCGAAGACCAGATCACGCCGGAAAAACTCCAGACGGAATGTCTCACCCTGATGGACCGGCTGCTCGACGAATTCATCGCCTCCCGCGCCCGGGAAGGCGCCAAGCTGGCCGACGTGCTGCGCGCCCGCGCCGCGACCATGCGCACGCTGGTGGACCAGGTTCGCCCGCTGCTGCCACAGGCCCTGACCGGTTATCAGGAACGGCTGGCAATCAAGCTACGGGAAACCGTCGCCAGCCTGGATGAAGAGCGCATCCGTCAGGAGATTGGCGTGCTTGCGGTACGGATCGACGTGGACGAGGAACTGGCCCGCCTCACTACCCACCTGGACGAGCTGGAACGCATCCTGAAAAAAGGCGGCGCTGTCGGCAAGCGTCTCGATTTCCTGATGCAGGAACTGAATCGGGAAGCCAACACGCTGGCCTCGAAATCGGTTTCCGGCGATGTCACCGCCATCGCCCTGGAACTCAAGCTGCTGATCGAACAGATGCGCGAGCAGGTGCAGAACCTGGAATGAAGAATCGGATACGGTACAGCCCATGACACCCGGCAGTCTTTTCATCGTCGCCGCCCCATCCGGGACCGGCAAGACCACGCTGGTGCGCATGCTGCTGGAGCGGGATGCCGGCGTGCGCCTGTCGATTTCCTACACCACCCGCCAGCCCCGGCCGGGAGAACAGGATGGCCGCGAATATCATTTTGTGGACATCCCGGCGTTCACCGCCATGCGCGAGCGGGGTGATTTTCTCGAATGGGCCGAGGTGCACGGCAATTTTTACGGGACTTCCGGAAGCTGGCTGGCGCAGCGGATCGTCGCCGGCGAGGATGTGTTGCTGGAAATCGACTGGCAGGGTGCCCGGCAAGTGAAGCATGCCTTCCCGGATGCGGTGGGAATTTTCGTCATGCCCCCCTCGATCGAAGAACTGGAGCGCCGCCTGCGCGCCCGCGGACAGGACAGCGAAGCGACCATCCAGAATCGCATGGCCGCCGCAACAGGCGAAATGCGGCATGTGAGTGATTTTGATTTTGTTATAATCAACAAAGACTTGCAGATCGCACTGGATGATCTGCTGGCGGCGGTCCGGGCGGCCCGTCTGCGCTATTCATGTCAGCGCGGACGTCATCCGGAACTGTTCCGTTTTCCAGATACCTGACCCGAAGGAATTGCCATGGCCCGTGTAACCGTCGACGACTGCCTGAAGTCCGTCCCCAACCGTTTTCAGCTGACCCTCGCCGCCACCTATCGTGCGCGCCAGATCGCCATGGGCAGCACCCCCCAGGTCGAAACCGAGCGCGACAAACCCACCGTGCTGGCCCTGCGCGAACTGGCCGCGAACAAGTACGGTGTGGAAATTCTCGATCGCCCGCAGTCCTGAGCCATAGCGGACGGGGGCGGAGCACTTCAGTGCCGGCCACGCTCCCGTCCTCGGTCGTCCCCGCCGGCAAGGCTCCCCGCCGCCGCAGGCATGCCCTGCCTGATCTTGCCGCCGAACTGGATAAATTCAGGACACAGGCGTCCTCCTATCTGCCCGTCGAAGACATCGAACGTATCGAGGCGGCGTATGCATTCGGTGAGTCCGCCCATCAGGGCCAGTGCCGCGTCAGCGGTGAACCCTATATTTCCCATCCGCTCGCCGTCGCCAGCACCCTGGCCCACTGGCATCTCGACGGCCAGGCTCTGGTGGCCGCCCTGCTGCACGATGTCATGGAAGATACCGACATCACCAAGGCGGAAATCGCGACACGTTTCGGCAAGGCGGCGGCGGAGCTGGTGGATGGCGTCTCCAAGCTGGACCGGCTGGAAAACCAGAGCTACGAGGAAGCCCAGGCGGAAAACTTCCGCAAGATGATGCTGGCCATGGCGCGCGATGTCCGCGTCATCCTGATCAAGCTGGCCGACCGGCGCCACAATATGCAGACCCTGGGCGTGATCCGGCCCGACAAGCAGCGCCGCATCGCCCGCGAGACGCTGGAAATCTACGCGCCCATCGCCAATCGTCTGGGCCTCAACACGCTCTACCGGGAACTGCAGGATCTCTCCTTCCGCCATCTCTATCCCATGCGCCACCGGGTGCTGGACAAGGCGGTCAAGACCGCACGGGGCCACCGGCGCGAACTGGTGGGCAGGGTGACCGACAGCGTACGCGAGCATCTGCCGCGCTGGAAAGTGGACGCCGAGGTGATGGGGCGGGAAAAGCACCTCTATGGCATCTACCGCAAGATGCGCGACAAGCAGCTCACCTTCTCCCAGGTGCTGGATATCTATGGCCTGCGCATCATCGCCAGGGACGTGCCCACCTGCTACCTCGCCCTGGGCGCCATGCATGCCCTCTACAACCCCGTGCCGGGGAAGTTCAAGGATTACATCGCGATTCCCAAGGCGAATGGCTACCAGTCCCTGCACACCACCCTGATCAGCCCCGTCGGCACACCAGTGGAAATCCAGATCCGCACCCGCGAGATGCATCATGTGGCCGAATCCGGCGTCGCGTCCCACTGGCTCTACAAGGACGATCCGACCATCTCGGAACTGCAGCGCAAGACCACCATGTGGCTGCAATCCCTGCTCGAACTGCAATCCGACTCGGGGACTTCATCGGAGTTTCTGGAGCACGTCAAGATCGACCTGTTTACCGGCGAGGTCTATGTGTTCACGCCCCACGGCAAGATCATCGCCCTGCCCAAAGGTTCGACCGCGGTCGATTTCGCCTATGCGGTGCACACCGACATCGGCAATCGCTGCGTGGCCTGCCGCATCAACCTCGAACTCATGCCCCTGCGCACCGAACTGCGCAATGGCGACCGGGTGGAGATCATCACCGCCCCCCACGCCAGCCCCAATCCGGCCTGGCTTTCCTATGTCAGGAGCGCCCGCGCCCGCGCCAGCATTCGCCACTTTCTCAAGACCCAGCAGGCTGAAACCGCCGCCAGCCTGGGCGAGCGCCTGCTGGCCCGCGCCCTGGAGGAAATCGGCCAGCCGCTGCCCCTGGTGGATGAGGCGGCCTGGGAAAAATTCCTGCGTGGCGCCGGCATCAAGGCCCGCAAGGAACTCTATACCGACATCGGCATCGGCAAGCGCCTGGCCGCCATCGTTGCCCGCCATCTGCTGGCCCGCGACGCGACCACCGCCGCGGCCCCCAGAAATGCAACATCGATCACCATCCGTGGCACCGAAGGCGTTGCCGTGCAGCTCGCTGCCTGCTGCTCGCCCATTCCCGGCGATCCCATTGTCGGCCTGATCCACAACGGACAGGGCCTGATCATCCATACCCACGACTGCCCACGTATCGCCCGGCTGAACCACGATCGTGCGGAATGGGTGGATGTGGAATGGGAGGCCCGGCTGGATCGCCTGTTCGAGGTCACCCTGCGGGTGCTCGTGGCAAACAAGCGTGGTGTGCTGGCGCAACTCGCCGCGGCCATTGCCGAGGCCCAGTCCAACATCGTTGACGTTCACATCAGCGAAGACCCCGACGCCACCGCGGCGATCATGTTCGTCGTCGAAGTGAGCAACCGCGTCCATCTTGCCGCCGTCATGCGCGCACTGCGCCGCTGCCCGGAAGTGATCCGCATCGGGCGCCTCAAGGACAAGAAACTTTCACGCTAGACAGGAGCCGCATCATGGCATTGTACGAATCCGAACACACACAATTCATCCGCGAATGGATGGCCCGGCACCCGGAAGAACTTCAGGAACAGAAGGAAGGCCGTGCCCTGTGGTGGGACAAGGCGCCATGCGATCTCGAAACCCGGCGTCGCGAAGCCGAATCCGGCGTGCCCACCAAGGCTTATTACTACGACGCCAACTGAGCATTCCGCAACCCTGCCACGGTGGAGAAAAGCGCAATGGGTGACCCATCCCTGTCCGGCAAAACCATCGTCATCAGCGGTCCCACGGCTGGCATCGGCCGTGCCACGGCCCTTGCCCTCGGCGCCCGGGGTGCGCATCTGCTGCTGCTTTGCCGCTCGGCGGAAAAAGGCGATGCCCTGGCCGGGGAGATTCGGGCACGGGGCGGCAGCGCCCGCACGGTCGTGATGGACATGGGGCGCCTCGCATCCGTCGCACACGCGGCGGAAGAAGTCATGCGCCAGACGCCGCACATCGACGTGCTGATCAACAATGCCGGCACCATCAACACCCGGCGCCGCGAAACCCACGATGGATTCGAGGAAATGTTCGGCGTCAACACCCTGGCGCCGATCCTGCTCACCCGTCGCCTTCTGCCCGTGTTGCGGACGACCCCCGGATCACGCATCGTGCACGTCGCATCCGCGGCCCATACCTTCGTCGGCGCCTTCGATTTCGATGACTACAACTGGCAGCGACGCCGCTTCCGCACCTTCGCCGCCTATGGGCAGAGCAAGCTGGGCAATCTGCTGTTCAACCATCGCCTCGCCCGGGAACTGGAAGGCAGTGGTGTAACCAGCAACACGCTGCACCCGGGCGCGGTCTCCACCTCGCTGGGTACCAACAACGGCACCATGGGGCGCTTCATGCAGCGGGTGCTCAAACCGTTTTTCCTCACCCCGGAACAGGGTGCGGCCACCTCCATCTACCTCGCGGCCAGTCCGGAAGCCGCCCGCCATCATGGCGAATACCTGGTGGCGTGCAAGGTAGCCCGCCCCAAGGGGAATGCCCTCGACACCGCTGCGGCGGACAGGCTCTGGCAACTGGCCGGGACATTGCTGGCCACGCACGGCTGCCCGGTGTAGCGCCCGTAATAAATCACGGCAACCCACCCCCGATCATCGGCCGGGGCAGATTTCCTAGCGTTTTTTTGCCCGCGGATGAGCGGCGTCGTACACCTTTGCCAGATGCTGGAAATCCAGATGTGTGTAGATCTGCGTCGTGCGGATCGAAGCATGGCCCAGCAGTTCCTGAACCGCACGCAGATCGCCGGAGGATTGCAGCACATGGCTGGCGAACGAATGGCGCAGCATGTGCGGATGAACATGCACCTCCAGCCCCTGCTGGCGTGCCCAGCGGGAAAGCCGCTGGCCGATTACGCTGACCGCGATACGGCGGCCACGCGCACCGACGAAGAGAGCCACTTCTTCAGGCGCCGCGATGGCGCTTCGCACCGCGAGCCAGGCCGACAGCGCTGCACAGGCCTGGCGTCCCACCGGAACGGTCCGGGTCTTGTCGCGCTTGCCGGTGACGGTGACCTCGGCCTCGTCCAGATCGACTCCGCACCGCACATCCAGCGCCGCCAGTTCCGCCAGGCGCAGGCCGGACGAGTAGAACAGCTCGAACATGGCGCGATCGCGCAATTCGAGCGGTTCACAGGCTGGTCCGTCGAGCAGCGCCTGGGTCTGGTCAACGGCCAGCGCCTTGGGCAGTCTGTGCGGCGCCCGCGGCGCGCGCACCCCCTCGACCGGATTCACCGCCACCTCGCCGTGATGCCCCAGCCAACGATAAAAGGCGCGCCAGGCGGAAAGGATGCGGGCCAGGCTGCGGGGCGAATAGTCGCGCCCATGCAGCCGCATGGCATGGTGCCGGATCCGGGCCTGGGTGGCCGCGGCCAGCGGCTCCCCCGCAGCCAGTTCGACCAGCAGGGCAAGGTCGTGGCCATAGGCGGCAAGCGTATGGGGACTGGCCCGGCGCTGATGCGCCAGTTCGTCGAGAAATTGCCGGATATGAACTCCGGCCTCCATCGTCAGCCGACCACGCGCAATAGGGCGGCACCGGCCTGATCGCCGATGCGGGTCAGGAACAGCACGCCCATGTCGGGATAAAAACGCGCTTCTTCCTCGCTGGCCACCACCAGCAGCCCGAAGCAGACACCGCCGCCCGGCTCGCGCAGGGGGATCTGGGCCATGGAGCGGATGCGGGCGGCGCTTTCACCGAACCAGGCCAGGCTTTCCTGCCCCGCGGCGAAACCGCAATAAGGCTGCTGCAGCCCGCCGGCGAAGGCCTTGATGGTATCGGGCACGGAAAGGAATTCGGCGGCATCGGCGAGCTGCCCATCCCCCACGCCCCAGATGCGTACCGCCATGTGGGGCACGGCGAAATCGCCCTGCAGGTGATAGTGCAGCACGCCCACCGCGGCAGCGAGATCGGAGGCGCCCTGCAGGGCCACGCCGAGGCGATGGACTTTCTCCGAAATCTGGTCGTTCTCGGTGCCATAGCGGATCAATTCGGTCAGCTTGCCCTCCAGCGTCCGCGCCTTGTCGCGGGCGAGCGCCAGCTGCCGCTCGGCCAGGGACACGGCGGAACCGCCGAAACGATCGGGCAGGCGGATCTGGTGCAGCAGTTCGCCGTGGCGATCAAAAAAATCGGCATGTGCCGCGAGGTAGCTGGCGACGTCGTCTTCGTTCATGAAAGATCCTCGGGAATTTCAATTTCGGCTTCGAACACGGTCACTGCGGGGCCGGTCATCCACACCGGCTCGCCCGGGCCGGCCCAGGCGATGGAAAGATGGCCACCCCGGGTGCCCACACGCACCGGTGAATCCAGCAAGCCGCGGCGAATGCCTGCCACCACCGCCGCACAGGCACCGGTGCCGCAGGCCAGCGTCTCACCGCTGCCACGCTCGAAGACCCGCAGGCGGATGGCGTGGCGATCCGTCACCTCCATGAAACCGGCATTCACCCGCCGGGGAAAGCGGGGATGGGATTCGATGACGGGGCCTTCGTCTGCTACCGGCGCGGCGTCGACCCCGTGCACCACCTGGACCGCATGCGGGTTGCCCATCGACACCACGCTCACCGCCATCTCCCGGCCACCTGCCACGAGGGTATGCACGACGGCATCGGCATCGGCGATGAATGGAATCTGCGCCGGTTCGAAGCGGGGCACCCCCATGTTCACCGTGACCTGACCATCGTCTTCAAGGCGCGGGGCGATGATGCCGGATCTGGTTTCCACCCGGATCTCGCGTGCCCCGCTCAAGCCCTTGTCGGCGACAAAGCGGGCAAAGCAGCGGGCGCCATTGCCGCACTGCTCCACCTCACCACCATCGGCATTGAAAATGCGGTAGCGAAAATCCACGCCGGGCTGGACCGGCTTTTCCACGATCAGCAGCTGGTCGCAGCCAACGCCGAAATGACGATCCGCCAGAAAGCGGGCCTGGGCTGGCGTCGGCACAAAATTCTGGCGGATCGCATCGAGCACGATGAAATCATTGCCCAGGCCGTGCATCTTGGTGAAGCGGATTTTCATGACAGCGTGCTTCTGTCGCGCAGGGTGCAGCGATCCATGACGACGGTCATCCCTGCGGCACGGGCGCGCTGCGCTGCGGCAACATTGACGACACCATCCTGGAGCCAGAGGGCCTTCACGCCCAGGGCGATACAGTCATCGACGATGGCGTCGACGGCGTCGGGCGTGCGGAACACGTCCACCAGATCGGGAATTTCGGGCAGGTCCGCCACACAGGCATAGGCTTTTTCGCCCAGTCCCTCGGCCAGGGCCGGGCGCACCGGGATGATGCGGTAACCGTAGCCTTGCAGGGCACGGGCCACGCCGTGGCTGGGTCGCGCCGGTTTTGGGGAAAAACCGACCACGGCGATGGTTTTCACCCGGCGCAGCAGGTCGGCGATTTCGGTGCGGGAAGGATTCTCGAACATGACGACGATGGTACTCCGTGGCTCTGCGGGAGAGCCTTCAATAGGCACATCAATAAACCTCTTTTTCCCCGGGTGGGCGGGTCTTGAAACGCTTGTGGGACCAGAAATACTCGGCCGGATCGCCGGCGTTGATGGCCTCTTCGATCGCGGAATTCATGCGCAGGGCATCGAGTGCCGGATCGGCACCGGGAAAGTCGGGCCAGGACGGCCCGATGCGGACAACATAACCCGCGGCTTCGCGCCGGGTTGTCACCATCAGCACCGTGGCCGAGCCCAGCCTGGCGAGCCGTGAGAGGGCGGTGATGGTGGCTGCGGGCACGCCGAAGAAAGGGGCAAACACCGCATCGCGGGGGCCATAGTCCATGTCGGGCAGATAGTAGAAAGGCCGCCCCGCCCGGAGGTGCGCCAGTACGGGCCGCAATCCGTCCTGACGGGAAACCAGGGTCTGCCGACCAAAGCGCTGACGGCCCCGCAGCAGCATGGCATCGAATGCGGGGCTTTTCACCCGGGCGTACATGGTGACCATATCGCGCTCCAGACACAGCCGTGTCCAGCCCACATCCAGGCCAACGAAATGGGGCGCCAGCAGGATCACCGGCTGTCCCGCCAGCGCATCCAGATATTCCTGTCCCTCGATGCGGATCAGGCGCCGCAGCCGATCCGGTGCAGCCCACCAGAGTAGTGCCCGCTCTAGGGCGGATTCGGCAAAGGCGGCAAAATGCCGGCGGGCGATGGCATCCCGCCAGGCCGGGGTCGAGCGAGGAAAGCACAACTCCAGATTGATCCGGGTCACGCGCCGACGCCCGCCATTCACCCACCACAGCAGGCGACCCAGCACCCGGCCCGTGACGGCAATGGCCGGCAGCGGGAGCCAGTGCAGCAGCCACATGAGGAACAAGCCAAGGCGTCCGGCCATCAGGATGCCTCTCCGGGAGGCAGCGGCGCACCGGCGGGATGCTTGTAGCGGTTGTACCCCCACAGGTATTGCCGGGGACAGCGGCGAATCACGCCTTCCAGGGCCCGGTTGAGCTGGGCGGCCCTGTCTTCCAGCGAACCCGTCAGAGGCTCGGGCAGGGGGAACAGTTGCAGGTGATAACCCGCACCGGCGGACAGGCGCTCGGCATAGGCCAGAAGCGGCGTGGCGCCGGTATCGGCAAGACGCGCGGCAAGGGTCATGGTGTAGGCCGGACGATCGAAGAAGGGCACCCAGACCCCTTCGCCCTGGCCGGGCACCTGATCGGGCAGCATGCCCACCGCCTCGCCCGCGCGCAGTGCGCGGATCAGGCTGCGCACGCCGGAGAGATCAGCCGGCGCGAGTTTCAGGTTGGCGCCGCGTCCGCGCTCGATCAGGGGCGCCAGGGCGGCGCGCTTGGGCCGGCGGTAGAGGACGGTCATGGGCCGGTGCGCGGCATAGTACTGTGCGGTGATCTCGAAGCAGCCCAGGTGCGGGGTCAGAAAGAGGATGCCACGCCCGGCCGACCATGCCGCCTCGACCAGATCCCAGCCGCTGACCCGCACCACCCGGCGCACGATTTCCTGCTGGGGCCGCAACCACAGCTTGGGCAACTCGAACAGCGTGCGCCCCGCGGCGGCCACCGCGGCCCGTGCCACCGCCGGATCAGTGATGCCGGCCTGGGTCAGGTTGGCCTTGAAATGGCGCCGGTAACTGCCCGACAGCCCATAGGCCAGCCAGCCGGCGCCCGCACCGAGCACATGGAGCAGGCACAGGGGCAACATGCTGAGGAAGCGACACAGAAAAATCATGGGAAGGCTCGCCCGGAATCGGGTTTGACCCCGGCCGGCATGAAAACTAGAATTATGACTTCCGCCGAGTTAATTGGACAACTTGCGAGGCGGAGACGCCCGGCTCCGCCGGTGCCGAAAACAAATTTCGCTAAAGCGTCGACTGCTTTCCACCCCGGAGCCGGTCGATCCGACCTCTCACATGCGGGGTAGCAAAGGAGCAGTCCCATGTCCCAGTATTTCTTCACCTCGGAATCCGTTTCAGAAGGCCATCCCGACAAGGTGGCGGACCAGATCTCGGACGCCATCCTCGACGCCATCCTGGCCCAGGACAGCCATTCCCGCGTCGCGGCGGAAACCCTCACTAATACCGGACTGGTGGTTCTTGCCGGCGAGATCACCACCCGTGCCAACGTGGACTACATCCAGGTGGCCCGCGACACGATCCGCGAAATCGGCTACGACAACACCGAGTACGGCATCGACTACAAGGGCTGCGCGGTGCTGGTGGCTTATGACAAGCAAAGTCCCGACATCGCCCAGGGCGTGAACAAGGCCTACGATGACAATCTGGACCAGGGGGCCGGCGACCAGGGCCTGATGTTCGGCTACGCCTGTGATGAAACGCCGGTGCTGATGCCCCTGCCCATCTATCTCTCGCACCGCCTGGTGGAGCGACAATCGCAACTGCGCAAGAACGGCAGACTGCCCTGGCTGCGCCCCGACGCGAAATCCCAGGTCACGGTGCGCTATGAGAACGGCAAGGCTGCAGCCATCGACACCGTGGTGCTGTCCACCCAGCATGCACCCGAAATGGAACTGCCCGAAATCCGTGAGGCGGTGATCGAGGAAATCATCAAGCCGGTCCTGCCCAAGGAACTGATCCGGGGCGAAATCCAGTATCTGGTCAATCCTACCGGCCGCTTCGTCGTCGGCGGCCCCCAGGGGGATTGCGGCCTCACCGGACGCAAGATCATCGTGGACACCTATGGCGGCGCCGCACCCCACGGTGGCGGTGCTTTCTCCGGCAAGGATCCCTCCAAAGTGGACCGTTCCGCCGCCTATGCCGGCCGCTATGTGGCGAAGAATATCGTCGCCGCCGGCCTGGCAAGCAAGTGCCTGGTGCAGATTTCCTACGCCATCGGCGTCGCCCAGCCCACCAGTGTCTGGGTCACCACCCAGGGTACGGGCAGGATTCCCGACGAGAAAATCGCCGAACTGGTGAAAAGACATTTCGACCTGCGGCCGAAGGGGATCGTGAACATGCTCAACCTGCTCCGGCCGATCTACCGCAAAACCGCAGCCTATGGCCATTTTGGCCGCGAGGATGCCGACTTCACCTGGGAAGCACTCGACAAGGCTGCCGCGTTGCGCGCCGACGCCGGCCTCTGAGACCGATCCGGGTATCCTGCCCCCCATGCGCAAACGCATCTCCGTCGATCAGCTCCGGACCGGCATGTACCTCCAGGAGATTTGCGGCTCCTGGATGGAGCATCCGTTCTGGCGCAAGTCCTTCCTGATCCGCGAGGTGAAGGATCTGCAAACTTTGCGCGACTGCGGCATTACCGAGGTCTGGATCGACACGGCCAAGGGCAAGGATGTGGCGGAGGGACAAGCCCGGACAGAAGTGGAAGCAACCATCGATCACCAGTTCCAGGAGGTGGCGGCCGAACCGCCGCGGATCGTGGAGCGGACCAGTCTCGCAGACGAGGTGCGGGTCGCCACCCGCATCGTCGCCCATGCAAAAGAGGCTGTCAGTTCCATGTTCCATGAAGCCCGCATGGGCCGCGCCCTGGATGGCGGGGATGCACTTTCACTGGTGGAGGATATATCGGCTTCGGTGTATCGCAATCCGGGTGCCATCATCAGCCTGGCCCGGTTGAAGAACAAGGACGAATATACCTACATGCACTCGGTGGCCGTCTGTGCCCTCATGGTGTCGCTGGCACGGCAACTGGATCTGGACGAACAGCAGACACGGGCTGCCGGCCTGGCCGGGCTGCTGCACGATGTGGGCAAGATGGCGATCCCCGACGAGATTCTCAACAAGCCGGGTAATCTCACGGATGATGAATTCGCACGTGTCAAAACGCATCCGGAAGAAGGCCACAAGATGCTGCTGGAAGGCAGGAACATCGACACCTTCGCCCTCGATGTCTGCCTGCATCACCACGAAAAAATGGATGGTACCGGCTATCCGGGCCGCCTCAAGGCTGACGAGATCAGCCTGTTCGCCAGAATGGGCGCGGTATGCGACGTCTACGACGCCATCACTTCCAACCGCCCCTACAAGGCCGGCTGGGATCCGGCCGAATCCATGCGCAAGATGGCCGAATGGACCGGGCACTTTGACTCGCAGATATTCCAGGCTTTTGTGAAAAGCCTGGGCATCTATCCTACCGGCTCCCTGGTCCGCCTCGAATCGGGGCGTCTCGCCATCGTGGTGGAGCAGAGCGGAAACTCGCTGCTCACGCCTCTGGTGCGAGCCTTCTTCTCCCTCCAGGCCAATTCCCGCATCACCCCGGAACTGGTCGACCTCTCCCGTCCTCACGTCAGCGACAAGATCATTGCGCGGGAAGATGTCGCCCGATGGGGATTCAAGAATCTGGATGAACTCTGGATCAGCGCGGGCGAATCGCACTGAATTCCCCCTCTCCGGATATCGGTTCCGCGCCTGAATATCCGGATCACCTGTCCGGTAGCCAATTTCTGTCTTTTCGGCACGAATCCGCCTGGATGTTGCCAGCAAACAACAAATGCGAACAGAAATGCGAACATTGAACATTCTCCTTTTGCAACATACGGTTACAACAATTTAACTGTGGATTTACACGGATCGGGACGTGCTGCGGGTGCACACGTCAAATATTCAGGTTCCATCTTTCCCTATCATCCCGCCACGCGAAAGCGGATGTCTTGCCATGCGAGGCCCACGGGCAGCGGTAAAAACATCTGAAAGATTCCCGCCGTATCTCCCTTTATCAACCGAGGAAGAAAATCCATGCACAACAGCAAACAACTGGTCATTCGCGCCCTGCCGCTGATGATCGCCGCCGCCTACGGCATGAACGCGGCCGCCGAAGAACGTCTGGAAGAAGTCATCGTGACCGCGCAAAAGCGCGCCGAACGCATGCAGGACGTACCCATCTCGATTTCCGCCATCACAGCCGCCCAGCTCGAAACCCGTGGCATCGAAGGTGCCCGGAATATCGACGGACTGGTGCCCAACGTTTCCGTCAAGTCCTCCCCCGGTGCCGGCCTGGTTGCCGCACTCAGCATCCGTGGCCTGACCTCCTCCCAGCCCGCCATCTGGGCCGACCCCGGTGTCGGCATCTACATGGACGGCATCTTTATCGGCAAGAACCAGGGCGCACTGATCGATGTGGCCGATCTGGAGCGTGTGGAAGTCCTGCGCGGCCCCCAGGGCACCCTGTTCGGCCGCAACACCGAAGGTGGCGCCATCAACTTCATCACCCGCAAGCCTTCCGGTGAATTCACCGGCAGTGTCGGACTCGAAGTCGGCAACTATGGCCGCATGGTCGAGCGCATCTCGGTGGACCTCCCCAAGATGGGCGCCCTGAGCCTCGGCGTGGCCTATCGCAACGAAGAACAGGACGGCACGGTCGGCAATCCCAACGGCAAGGCCTGGAACAGCAGGGGCCGTCAGGCCCTGCGATTGACGGCCGGCCTGGAAGTCACCTCCAAGCTCAAGCTCAACTACGCCTTCGACCGCAGCAACATCAATGAAACCCCCCCGGCGGTGCAACTGATCGACCGGACCGGTTACAGCAAGATTTTCGGCAGCCCGACCTACGGCTTCTTCCAGGCCGGTATCGGCAACGCAATCGCCCCCTATGTCGCTCAGGGTTACCAGTCCTCCGTCGCCGGGGACCCCAGCAACAACAATTACCAGAAGCTGGAAATTTACGGCCACGCCCTGATTGCCGAATATGACGTGTCCGAAGGCAACGTCCTCAAGTACATCGGCTCGACACGCGGCATGCGCTACCGCAATCGCGTCGACCTGGACGGTACCCCGCTGAATGTCTACACGAGCAATCCCGATAACCACTACAACACCTACTCCCATGAGTTTCAGTGGATTCATTCCAGTGAAAAGCTGAATACGGTCGTCGGCTACTACCAGTTCCGCGATGACGGCAACAGCTTGGGCAAAGGGTCCGGTTCATTCTTCACCTTCAACCCCCTCGCCACCGGTTACCGTCTGGGCTGGTATCGTGTCACCACCAATGCCAAGGCAATTTTCGGCCAGGTGGATTACAAGTTCACCGATGCCCTGACCGGTACCCTCGGCGTGCGCCGCACCTCCGAAGACAAGGGCGGTGCCATCCAGCGCTACTTTGCCAATTCCAGCTTCGTACCCACGGCGGTTCAGCCCGGCTACGGCTATCAGCAGCAGGCCGCATCGTTCTCCGCGACCACGCCGGTGATCGCCCTGGCCTACCGCTTCAATGACAGCATCAACGTCTTCGGGCGTATGGCCAAAGGCTTCAAGAGCGGTGGTTTCCCCCTGGAGGCGAACAATGTTCCGGGCGTGAATGGCGGCCCCACTACGGGCCCCATGATCCCCTTCCAGCCGGAGAAATCCACGTCCTACGAACTGGGTATGAAGACCAATTTCTGGGATAACCGTGCCCAGGTCAACGTGACCGTGTTCCGCACCGACGTCAGCAACTTCCAGGTTTCCCTGCTGCCCGCCGGTGGTACCTCTCCGACCATGGTCAATGCCGGCAAGCTGAAGACCCAGGGTCTGGAACTGGAAACCGTGTTCCTGATCGCCGACGGCTGGCGCCTGCAGGCCAATTACGGCTACCTGGACGCCAAGTTCGACGAGTATTTCGGCTACAACCGCTTCAGCCAGTGGGTCAACGGCGCCAGCAACACCGTGGTTGGCTATGCGCCCAAGCAGCAGATCAATCTCTCCCTGGACGGCCGTCTGGCCAAGACCTCGTACGGAATCCTGCGCGGGATCGTCGATGTGAACTACAGCGACAAGTACTACACCTATGCCGGGCAGAAGGATCCGAACGCACCCAACGCGATCGTCGGCAACACCGCCATCGAATCCGAAATGCCCTCCCTGACCACCGTCAATGCCAAACTGCTGCTTACCGGCGTCAAGGTGGGTGGCCCCGGTCAGGCAGACATCTCCTTCTGGGTGCGCAACCTCACCGACCAGAAGAAGATGAACAACCAGATCGATCTGGCCGGCTACCTCCGTATCGGGATGTTCACCGATCCCCGTACCTACGGCATGACCTTCAACTACAAGTGGTAAATCGCGGCACGGTGGCCCTGCCACCGTCAGCCGGATTGCATGCGGGCGCCTTCTGGCGCCCGTTTTTTTTTGCGTGGAGCACCCTCGCCACGGCCACCGTCACACCCGTATAATCCGCTTCCCTTCCGAGGAGCGCTGCAAGGTCCGACCATCACACCGGTACGGCCCCCCAGGCTCGGTCTTTCCAGAACCGCGCTCACCTGTAACCATCCAACCCTGCCGGGTTCGGGATTCCGGGTGAGCCGCATCGCAGTCCCCCATTCCCGCCCGGTCACCGTTCGAGGAGCACACATGAACGCAGTGACTGAATTCAACGATTGTGTCATCGCCGATATCGGCCTGGCGGACTGGGGCCGCAAGGAAATCCGCATCGCCGAGACAGAAATGCCCGGCCTGATGGCGATTCGCGAGGAATTTGCCCAAAGCCGGCCGCTCAAGGGGGCCCGCATCACCGGCTCGCTGCACATGACGATCCAGACCGCGGTGCTGATCGAAACCCTGCAGGCCCTGGGTGCGCAGGTACGCTGGGCCTCCTGCAACATTTTCTCCACCCAGGACCACGCCGCCGCCGCTATTGCCGCCAGCGGTACGCCGGTGTTCGCCGTCAAGGGAGAAACCCTTTCCGAGTACTGGGACTACACCCATCGCATCTTTGAATGGCCCGATGAGGGTGGTCAGGCGGCCTACAGCAACATGATCCTGGATGACGGCGGCGATGCCACGCTGTTGCTGCATCTGGGCACCCGGGCCGAGCAGGACCGCTCGGTGCTGGACGCGCCCGGCTCCGAGGAAGAAACCATCCTGTTCGCCTCCATCCGGGCCAGGCTGGCTACGGACAAAACCTGGTACTCCACACGTCTGGCCCGGATCAAGGGCGTCACCGAGGAAACCACGACGGGCGTACATCGCCTCTACCAGATGCATGCACGGGGCGAACTCAGATTCCCGGCAATCAACGTGAATGACTCCGTCACCAAGTCCAAATTCGACAACCTCTACGGCTGCCGCGAATCCCTGGTGGACGGCATCAAGCGCGCCACCGACGTGATGATCGCCGGCAAGATCGCCGTGGTCTGCGGCTATGGCGATGTGGGCAAGGGATCGGCCCAGGCCCTGCGCGCCCTCTCGGCGCAAGTCTGGGTGACCGAGATCGATCCGATCTGTGCCCTGCAGGCCGCCATGGAAGGCTACCGCGTAGTGACCATGGATGATGTTGCCGGCAAGGCCGATATCTTCGTCACCACCACCGGCAACTACCACGTCATCACCCATGAGCACATGGTAAAGATGAAGAACAACGCCATCGTCTGCAATATCGGCCACTTCGACAACGAGATCGACGTCGCCTCGCTGGAGCGATACCGGTGGGAGGAAATCAAGCCCCAGGTGGATCATGTGATCTTCCCGGACGGGAAGCGCATCCTCCTGCTGGCCAAGGGCCGGCTGGTGAACCTGGGCTGCGGCACCGGCCATCCCAGCTACGTGATGTCCTCCAGTTTCGCCAACCAGACCATCGCCCAGATCGAGCTGTACACCAAAACCGGGCAATACCCGGTGGGCGTATACACCCTGCCCAAGCACCTCGACGAAAAGGTGGCACGCCTGCAACTGAAGACCCTCAACGCCCGGCTCACCACCCTGACCGAGCAACAGGCCCGATACATCGGCGTCCCGGTGGACGGTCCCTACAAGGCCGATCACTATCGCTACTGATCGCGATCGGCAGCACTACGGGAAGGTATCCTCGTGTCCATGAATTCCTTTCACGCCCGGAACAGCAAACCGCGGGCGCCACGGCTTGCTGACACGCCTGCCGCCAGGAGCGGCCTGCGCGCCGACGCCTGGCTGGTGGCCCATGGACTCGCGCCTTCCCGCACGGTGGCGCGCCGCATGATCGAAGCCGGCCGTGTCGTCTGGCGAAACACCGGCAGGCCGGAAACCGTGGACAAGGCATCGCAATTGCTGCCGGAGACAGCCGCGGTCACAGTGGCACCCGACGAGGAGGATCGCTATGTCTCCCGTGGCGGCCTCAAGCTGGCCGGCGCCCTGGCTACCAGCGGCATCCGCATGCACGGCCTGGCCTGCCTCGACGTGGGACAGAGCACAGGCGGTTTTTCCGACTGCCTGCTCCAGGCTGGTGCCGCCCGAGTGGTGGGCGTCGAGGTCGGCCACGACCAGCTTCATCCCCGGCTGCATGGCCGCAACGATCTGGCGTGCCTGGAAGGCACCAACGCGCGCCATCTCACCATCGCCGATCTGCACGGGCATTTTCCGCCCGGAGGCTTTGATCTCATCGTTGCCGATCTCAGCTTCATCTCCCTTGCCCTTGTCCTTCCCGCATTGCCACCCCTCCTTGCCGTCTCCGGCCAGATGCTGCTGCTGGTCAAACCCCAGTTCGAAGTAGGGCCCGGCAATCTGGCCAAGGGCGGAATCGTGCGCGATACCAGCCTGTATCCTGAAGTGGAGCAGCGCATCCGCACCGCCGCGGCCCTGTCCGGCCTGCGCGTGCGCGGCTGGATCGAAAGCCCCATTACCGGCGGCGACGGCAACCGGGAGTTTTTCCTCTGGACCGAACATGAGCACACCTGAAATTTCCTTTGAATTCTTCCCGCCGCAAACCCCCGAAGGCGTGGAAAAACTGCGTACCGTGCGCAACCGGCTGGCGGCATTGAATCCCGCCTTCTTTTCCGTCACTTTCGGCGCCGGCGGCTCCACACAGGAACGCACGCTGGATGTCGTGCTGGAAATCCAGGCCGAGGGGCGCAGCGCGGCCCCCCATCTTTCCTGCGTCGGCTCGAGCAGGAACAGGGTCCGCGACATCCTCTCCCGCTACCGGGATGCCGGCATCCGCCGTATCGTCGCCCTGCGCGGCGATCTGCCCTCGGGCATGGCCGATCCGGGCGAGTTTCGCCATGCCAATGAACTGGTGGAGTTCATTCGCGCCGAAACCGGCGATCATTTCCTTCTCGAAGTGGCGGCCTATCCGGAATGGCATCCCCAGGCACGCAGCGCCCAGGAAGACATGAGAAATTTCAAGCGCAAGGTGGATGCCGGTGCCAACGCGGCCATTACCCAGTTCTTCTACAACGCCGACGCCTACGAGCATTTTGTAAATACCGCCCGCGCCCAGGGCATCGTCATCCCCATTGTGCCCGGCATCATGCCCATTGGCAGCTTCACCAAACTGGCCCGCTTCGCCGATGCCTGCGGTGCGGAGCTGCCTCGCTGGATGCGGCGAAAGTTCGAAGGTTACGGCGACGACACCGCTTCCATCCGTGCCTTCGGCCTCGATGTCGTCACCGCCCTGTGCCAGCGCCTGCTTGAACAGGGCGCGCCGGGCATTCACTTCTACACGCTCAATCAGTCCGAACTATCCCTGGAAATCGTCCGGCGTCTGAGTTCCGGCACCCCTGCCTGAGCAAGACACCGGAACCCTGCCTGGGGCAATCTCCGGATTGCCCCTCACGATATCGAACGCTTTCACCCGGGCGGGCGTCGCCCCAGTTGCCAGACACCGGCCAGCACCAGCCCCGCACCGGCCACCTGCCACAGGGACCAGGGTTCCCCCAGCACGACCCAGCCGAGGAAGATGGTCACGACCGGCCCCACGGTACCGATCACGGCGGCGTCACCACTGCCCATGCGCCGGATCGCGGCCGACTGCATGAATACCGGGAGTACTGTGGAAAACAGGGCCATGGCGCCCACCAGGGCATAGACCTGCCAGGGCTGGGACAAGGCGGATAACGGTTCGGTGGCGAGGAAATGCCCCAGGCTGGCGAGGGTGGACACCATCATGGCCCAGGCCGTGAAACGTCCGCTCCCCAGTTTTACGATCAGCCCGGCGCTGCCAATCAGGTAGCCGGCGAAACTAATGGCCGAAGCCAGCACCAGTCCCGCCCCGAGCCAGACCTGGGCCACATCGCCCAGCGTCCGAAGATCATGGAGAAAGGCCAGGGCAATGCCGGCATAGGTGAGCGCCAGCGCCCGTGCCATGGCCCGCGTCCACCTCTGGCCGAAAAAAAGCACACCCGCCAATACGGTAAGCGTGGGATAAGTGAACAGGATCAGTCGCTCCAGTCCGGCACTGATATAGCGCAAGCCCCAGAAATCCAGCATGGAAGAACCGTAGTAGCCCGCCAGTCCCACCCCGATCAATACCCCCCAGCCCCGCATCCCCAAGCCCGGGCCACCCCGTGCCCGCAGGCCGACCCAGACGAATACCGGGGCCGAAAAAATCATGCGCAGCGCCAGCAGGGTGACCGGACCGACACCGTACGGATACGCCAGCTTGATGAAAATCGCCTTCATGGCGAAGCCCATGGCGGCCCCCATTGCCAGCATGATGCCGACCGTACGGGATGTAAATCGATCAGAAAGGTGTGAAGCAGTGCGGGAGGTTTCCATGATGCCTGATGAATAGGATGCGAACGGTTCTGCAACAGCGACAGAGCTTGCGCGGAATGGGGATTCTGCTAAAAATAGACGGACAAGCCGAGTCGTATTGATATCCACAACAATCAGGAGGTATGCCGTGTCCGACCATGTTTACAAAATCATCGAGCTCACCGGATCATCCCACGAAGGCATCGAGGCCGCCGTCAGCAATGCGGTCGAGAAGGCCGGGAAATCGCTTCATGGACTGCGCTGGTTCGAGGTGACCGAAACCCGTGGCTGGATTGATCAGGGCAAGGTTGGTCACTGGCAGGTCACCATCAAGGTGGGTATGGCGCTGGACTGAGGTTCAGCGGCTCCTACCGATCAACAGCACCCCCGCCAGCACCAGCCCGCAACCCGCCAGCTGCCACCACGAAAACGGGTCACCCAGGGTGACCCAGCCCAGGGCGATGGTGAATGGCGGCCCCAGGGTACCGATCAGCGCCGATCTGCCGCTGCCGATACGGTGGATGGCGGCCGACAGGGCCATGGAAGGCAGCACGGTGCAGAACCAGGCCACCAGGAAGGCATAGGCGTACACCGGCCAGGGCTGCAGCATCCCGCTCCATGGCCGGGTGAACGTGAAGTGCAGCAGCATGGCGCCAACCGCCACCAGAAGGGTCAGCACCGTCAGCAGCGCAGGACGGACCACGCTCACCATGCGATTGGTTCCCGTCAGATACATCGCATAGGTCATGGCCGCACAGAGCACATAAGCCCCCCCGGTCCACACCGTGGCCGTATCGGTACCGCCTCTGAGGTCCTGCACGAATGCGGCGGCGATCCCCAGATAACACAGGACACAGGTGCCAACTTCACGCCAGCCGATCCGCTGACCAAGAAACAATGCACCAAGGATCAGGGTGAAGGTCGGATAGGTGAACAGCACCAGACGCTCCAGCGCTGCCGAGATGTAGCGCAGGCCGGTGTAATCGGCGATGCCGGAAAGATAGCCGCCGAGAATGCCCAGCACTCCGATCGCCAGCCAGCCGCGACGGCTCAGCGGGCGGCCCGCCTGCAGGGGCCATTCACGCAACGCGACCCAGAGCAGCAGGGGCAGGGCGAAGAAGTTGCGCAGCGTCAGGAAGGTGATCGGATCCACCTGCCAGGCATAGGCATATTTGACGATAACCGACTTGAGCGAAAATCCGGTCGCCGCGAGGATGGCGAAAACCAGCCCTGCGCGCATCGTCTGGCGATGCGCGGCACCTTCGGCCGTCGCAACCGGCGGGTTCACCGACGCCGTCCACCCAGCACCGATCCGAGCAGACCGCGCACGATCTCGCGCCCCAGCTGGGAACCGATGGTGCGCACCGCACTGCGAGCGGCAACCTCGATCATCGAATCCCCCGCGCGGGACCGGCTGGAGGGACGCCCGGCGATGCCACCCAAAATATCCCCCAACACTTCTCCCAGGCCGCCCGGGGCCGGAGTGGTGGAGCCGCTTGTACTGCCTGAAGGCGGGGATGCAACGGTCGTACCCCTGACACCACTCCCGGTCCCACCGAGCCGCTCGTAAGCCGAATCCCGGTCCAGCGTCTGCTCGTAATGGCCGAACAGGACTGAGGACCGGATCAGGGCAGTGCGCTCCTCGGCAACAAGGGGGCCGATGCGGGACGAAGGCGGCAATACCAGGGCGCGCTCGACGATGCCGGGCGTTCCCTGCTCGTCGAGAAAGGACACCAGTGCCTCGCCAACACCCAGTTCGGTAATCACCGCCTCCGTTTTCAGCGCGGGATTGGCGCGCAACGTCCGGGCAGCGGCCTGCACCGCCTTCTGGTCACGCGGCGTGAAGGCGTGAAGTGCGTGCTGCACCCGGTTACCGAGCTGCCCCAGCACGGTGTCGGGAAGATCGAGGGGATTCTGGCTGACAAAGTAGATGCCGACCCCTTTGGAGCGGATCAGACGCACTACCTGTTCCACTTTCTCCAGAAGCGCGGGGGGCGCCTCGTTGAAGAGCAGGTGGGCCTCATCGAAAAAGAACACCAGCCGGGGCCTGGGCTGATCGCCCACTTCGGGCAGATGCTCGAAAAGCTCCGCCATCAGCCAGAGTAAAAATGTGGCGTACAGGCGTGGAGCATTCATCAGCTTTTCGGCAGCGAGGATGTTGATGACGCCGCGGCCCTCCCCGTCCGTCTGCATCAGATCGGCAATGTCGAGCATCGGTTCGCCGAAGAAAACGTCACCGCCCTGTTCCGCCAGGGTCAGCAAACCACGCTGGATGGCGCCGATGGAGGCGGCGGAGACGTTGCCATAGCCGGTTTGGAAATCTGCGGCATGCTCCCCCACGTGCTGCACCATGGCCCGCAGATCCTTGAAGTCGAGCAGCAGCAGTCCCTGATCGTCGGCGATCCTGAACACCAGTTGCAAAATCCCGGACTGGGTATCGTTGAGGTTGAGCAGGCGCGCCAGCAGCAAGGGCCCCATGTCGGAAACGGTGGCCCGTACCGGGTGCCCCTGTTTGCCATGGATATCCCAGAACACCACCGGACTGGCCCTGGGTGCCCAGGCGGTTTCTCCCAGCCGGGCAAGGCGTGCCTGAAGTTTGTCCGATACGGTGGCGGCAGCCCCGAGCCCGGACAGATCGCCTTTCACATCGGCAAGAAATACCGGCACACCCGCCGCGGAGAACTGCTCGGCCATGCGTTGCAGGGTCACGGTCTTGCCCGTACCCGTGGCACCCGCAATGAGGCCATGACGATTGGCCAGGGCAGGCAGCATGACCAGATCGGTAGTGCCGGCACGGGCAATGGACAGGGGTGGAATCATGGATATCTCGAGTCGGAAGATGCGTCGCTTCCATTCTACCCACCCCATCCGGTCAGCCCGTCAGGTCACGCCGGGCCGGGTAAAATCCGGCCTTTACGATCCCAACCGAAGGAAACCCCTCATGGCCGGACATTCCAAATGGGCCAACATCCAGCACCGCAAGGGTCGTCAGGACGCCAAGCGGGGCAAGGTATTCACCAAGCTGATCAAGGAAATCACCGTCGCCGCAAAAATGGGCGGGGGCGATCCTGCCGCCAATCCGCGCCTGCGCCTGGCCATTGAAAAGGCCAAGGCACAAAGCCTGCCCAAGGACAACATCGACAACGCCATCAAGCGCGGCACCGGCCAGCTCGAAGGCGTGGTCTATGAAGAAATTCGCTATGAAGGCTACGGCATCGGTGGCGCCGCGGTGATGGTGGACTGCCTGACCGACAACAAGATCCGTACCGTGGCCGATGTCCGTCATGCTTTCGCCAAGCATGGCGGCAACATGGGCACCGAGGGCTCCGTGGCCTTCCAGTTCAGGCATTGCGGCCAGATGATCTTCGCCCCCGGCACCGACGAGGCCGCTCTGATGGATGCCGCCATCGAGGCCGGCGCCGATGATGTGGTGAGCAACGATGACGGCTCGATCGAGGTGCTGACGCCGCCGAACGATCTCGCCACCGTCAAGGAGGCACTGGAAAAATCCGGCCTCTCCGCCGAATTCGCCGAGGTGGTGCAAAAACCCGGAAACGAAACAGTTCTGGCCGGCGAGGATGCGGTGAAGATGCAGAAACTCCTCGACGCCCTGGAAAGCCTGGACGACGTGCAGGAGGTCTATTCCACCGCCATCATCGAGGAATAGTGGCCGTATAGGGCCGTTCACCGGCCCGGCCATGCTTCGTGGATCGTGTATCGTCCGCAGCATGGGAGAAGTCATACGCATCCTTGGCATCGACCCCGGTCTGCGGGTCACCGGGTTCGGCATCGTGGATAAGGATGGCCACCGCCTGGCTTACGTCGGCAGTGGCTGCATCCGTACCCGGGAGCAGGAATCCCTGCCCGAGCGGATCAGGACACTGCTCGATGGCATCACCGAGATCGTCGCCACCCATCGGCCCGCACAGGCGGCGGTGGAAAAGGTCTTCGTCAATATCAATCCGCAGTCCACCCTGCTGCTCGGACAGGCCCGTGGCGCGGCGCTCTGCGCCCTGGTCGGCAGCGGGCTGCCGGTTGCGGAATACACCGCGCTGCAGGTCAAGCAGGCCGTGGTGGGCCACGGCAAGGCCGCAAAGGAACAGGTGCAGGAGATGGTCAAACGCCTGCTCTCGCTGCCGGGCGTGCCCACCCCCGATGCAGCCGACGCGCTGGCCTGCGCCATCTGCCATGCCCACGGCGGTCAGGGTCTGGGGGCGATGGCCACCCACGGATTCCGTGTCCGTAACGGACGGCTGATATGAAAGACGGCATGCCCGCGACAGGAAGCGGCAGTGGTGGGTCGAGCGTCCTCTATGCTTGGGAATTCGGTGCCAACCTCGGTCATATCGGCACGTTCCTTCCGGTGGCACGGGCGCTGCGCCAGCGTGGCACCCGCGTGCATTGGGCGGTGGCCCATCCCCAGCAGGCCGTGCAACTGCTTCCGGCCGAGGGCTTCGCCTGGTTTCAGGCGCCCTGTGCGCCTGAAACTCCGCGTGAAGGCCCGCCCCTGAACTACGCGGACATCCTGCTCCGCTTCGGCTACGCCCATGCCCTGCAACTGCTGGCGACCGTCGTACCCTGGCGCGAACTGATCCGTGCCAGCGGTGCACAACTGGTGCTGGCCGATCATGCCCCCACGGCGATTCTTGCCGCCCGCACCCTGGATATCCCGGTGATGCTTTTCGGCGGTGGTTTCTTCGCCCCGCCCCGACGGCACCCCACGCCCAATATGCGCCCCTGGGCGCCGATTCCCGAAAGCACTCTGCTGGCCATCGATGCCCAGGTGATTCCCGCCATCAACGGTGTTCTGCACCATTTCGGCAAACCCCGGGTGACCAGTGTTGCCGATCTGTTCGATGTCGCCGAGGACAGCCTGCTCACCTTTCCGGAACTCGATCACTATGCCGAGCGTGGCCCGGCCCGCTACTGGGGCACGTTGCCGGCAGCGGTGGCCGCCGCACCACACTGGCCCGACGCCCCGGGCCCCCGGGTCTATGCCTATCTGCGCCCGGAAACTCCGCACTGTCATGCAGCGCTGGCCAGTCTGCACCGGCTGGCGGGTTCGGTGCTGGTATTCGCACCGGGATTGCCCGCAGCGGTACGCGAACAATACGCGGCTCCACACCTTCATTTTGCCTCCGGACCGGTCGATCTCACCACGGCGGCACAGCAAGCCGACGCCGCCGTCACCTATGCCAGCCCGGCCGCCACCATTGCCTTTCTCATGGCCGGCAAGCCGATCCTGATGGTGCCCGGACATCTCGAGCAGTATCTGTTCGCCCGCCGTGTGGAGGAAATCGGCGCGGGACTGGTGCTGAATATGGATCAACCCGCCGACCAATTGCCCGGCCTGCTGCAGCGGCTTCTGGGCGATACTTCCCTTGCAGCCAATGCGGCCGGCTTCGCCCGGAAATACGCACACTTCGATCAAGGCGCCGTGATCACCCATATCGCCGACCGCATCGGGGAGCTTGCCCGTGGCTGACGGCGCCCGGTCCACTCCCCTCGAACCGGGACCCGCCCTCGCTGCCCATCCGCTGCGCTGCCTGTTTCTCGCCACCCGTCCGGCCTTTCTCACCATTACCGCGGTGGGCGTATTGCTGGGGCTGGCACTGGCAACCTTTCAAGGGGCCCCGTTGCGTCCTGTCGAAGCCGTCCTGACCCTGCTGCTCGCCGTGATCACCCATGCCGGCGCCAATGCGCTCAACGATTATTACGATGCCGGAAACGGCAGTGATGCCGCCAACACGGAACGGCTCTACCCCTTCACCGGTGGCAGCCGTTTCATCCAGAACGGCATCCTGCCTGCGGCACGGGTGGGACGATTGGGGGCCACCCTTCTTGCCGGAGTCATGATCCCCGGGCTCTGGCTCGTCGCCGGATCGGGTACCGGCCTGCTGCTCATCGGACTGGCCGGCCTGCTCCTCGCTTGGGCCTATTCCGCGCCGCCCCTGAAACTGGCAAGCCGGGGGCTGGGAGAAATCGCCGTGAGCCTGAGCTGGAGCCTGGTGGTACTGGGCACGGACTATGTGCAACGCGGCCAATGGCATCCGGCCCCGGTCTGGGCAGGGCTGGGTTACGGCCTGATGGTGGCCAACCTGCTCTATCTCAACCAGTTCCCCGACGCCACGGCGGATGCCCGCGCCGGCAAGCGTACCCTGGTGGTGCGTCTGGGACGTCGCCGCGCAGTGACAGGGTATGGCCTGATCCTGTCCGCAGCACTGGCCCTGCCCGTAGCTACCGTGGCGACCCGGGTCCAGCCCGCCACGGCACTGCTCTGCCTCGCGGCCGCGCTGCCCGCACTGGCGGCCTGGTGGCATCTGCGACAAAATGCCGGGAATCCGGCCGGTTTGCGGCCGGCGATCAAACTCACCCTGATCGCCACCCATCTCTACGGCCTGCTGCTGGCGGCAGGCTATCTGCTCGGTTAAGGACAATGCGATGATCGGAAGGATCACCGGCCTCCTGCTGGAAAAAAATCCGCCCCAGCTCACTGTCGATGTTCATGGCATCGGCTACGAAGTGGATGTGCCCATGAGCACCTTCTACAACCTGCCCGGCGTGGGCGAGCCCGTCAGCCTGCACACCCATCTGGCGATCCGCGAGGACGGGCACTTCCTCTATGGTTTCCTCAGCGAACCGGAGCGCACTGCATTCCGTCAGTTGCTCAAAATTTCGGGCATCGGTGCACGCACCGCCCTGGCTGTGCTCTCGGGATTGTCCGTCACCGAACTGGTTCAGGCCGTGGCCCTGCAGGAAGCCGGGCGGCTGGTGAAGATTCCCGGTATCGGCAAAAAAACCGCCGAGCGCCTGCTGCTGGAACTGCGCGACAAATTGGCCGGAACCGTTGCAACCGGAACGCAGGGCGCCATGGCAGCCGCCATCCCCGATGCCGCCAGCGACATCCTCAACGCCCTGCTGGCCCTTGGCTATAACGAGCGCGAAGCCCTGGGCGCCATGAAATCCCTGCCCGCAGGCATCGCCGTTGCCGAAGGTATCCGCCAGGCACTGAAACTCCTTTCCAAATCGTGAGGTCAATTACATGAACACGAGTTCTTCCCTCCCAGCACTGCCCCATTTCATCGAAGCTGAAACCGTCATCAATATTCCCGTCGCACAGGCATGGGAAAAATTGCGCGATCTCTCCGTACCCCAGTATTACGTGTCCGGACTGCTCAAGACCACGTTCAATACCGCGCAGAAGGAAGGCGTGGGCGCCAGCCGCAAGGTGCATATGAAAAACGGCATGCTGCTGGATGAAACCGTCATCGAATGGGACGAGGGACGAGGCTTCACCATCCGCCTGCACAAGGGCGACAAGCCCATGATGCCCCTCTTCAGGGAAGCCCGTTTCCACTATCGCCTGGAAGATGCCGGTAACGGCCAGACCCGCTTCAGGCCCGCCATGGCCTTTGCCATGGGAGGTGGATTTCTCGGTGACCTGTTCTTCAATCTGCTGGTCAAAAAGGCCATGACCGGCAATCTGGGCCAGGTCGCCACGGCCATGAAACATTATTACGAAACCGGCAAGTCGGCGAATCCCGATTTTCCTGGCTGAGCCACGGGGTCGCACCGTCCGCCCCGCGTCAGGCCGGGGCGGGTAAACTGGGGCCATGACCATTCAGCACGACAGCTTTGCCACCGAGGAACGCCTGATTTCGGCCGGCCGGGAATCTCCTCAGGAAGATGTCCTCGAACGCGCCCTGCGGCCGCGCAGGCTGGCGGACTATGTCGGGCAACAAAAGATTCGCGGTCAGCTGGAAATTTTTATCGAGGCCGCCCGACGGCGCAGTGAAGCCCTGGATCACGTTCTGCTCTTCGGTCCGCCGGGCCTGGGCAAGACCACCCTGGCCCACATCGTCGCCCACGAGATGGGCGTCAACTTGCGCCAGACCTCGGGCCCCGTGCTGGAGCGGGCCGGCGATCTGGCCGCGATCCTGACCAACCTCGAACCTCACGACGTTCTCTTCATCGACGAAATCCACCGTCTCTCCCCTGTCGTGGAGGAAATTCTCTATCCGGCACTGGAAGACTTCCAGATCGACATCATGATCGGCGAAGGCCCGGCGGCCCGCTCGGTGAAGCTGGATCTGCCGCCCTTCACCCTGGTCGGGGCCACCACCCGTGCCGGCATGCTGACCAATCCGCTGCGTGACCGCTTCGGTATTGTCGCCCGGCTGGAGTTCTACACACCGGAAGAACTCGCACTGATCGTGCGCCGGTCATCGCAATTGCTCAATTGCGACATCGTCGAGGAGGGCGCGACGGAAATCGCCCGGCGCGCCCGGGGTACCCCGCGTATCGCCAACCGCCTGCTGCGTCGCGTGCGCGATTTCGCCGAGATCAAGGCGGAAGGCCGCATTACCCGGGAAGTGGCCGATGCCGCATTGACCATGCTGGACGTCGACCACCTCGGCCTCGACCTGATGGATCGCAAGCTTCTGGGCGCCATGCTGGAGAAATTCGGCGGTGGCCCGGTAGGCGTGGACAATCTCGCCGCCGCCATCGGCGAAGCCCGCGACACCATCGAGGATGTGCTGGAGCCCTACCTGATCCAGCAGGGCTATTTACAGCGCACTCCACGCGGCCGCGTCGCCACCGCCAGTATCTGGCGTCATTTCGGGCTGGCCAGTCCGTCCAGCCATGGCACCCTGTGGCCGGATGCCGGGTAGGAACACAATGGCAGATCAGGCGCTGGTCGTCATTTGCGTACATCCCGGGCGCGACATACAGATCATCTTCGACACGGCAGCCCAGTTCCGGCTGGCTTATTTTGATTTCAGCGGCACCGGATACACCTCTGTGGAATATCCGTTCCAGACCGGCTGGTCGATCCGGACCCATGGCAAGGGGGAAGTCCTTGCCGCGCTGGCAGACCAGCATCTGACGGATTTTGACTACCTGGCCATCATCGATGATGACGTCGGATTGCGGATCAGCGACATCAATCGCCTGCTGCTGCTCGGCCGCAGCCATCGGCTTGACCTTTTCCAGCCCAGCCTGTCGGCGGACAGTTACATCTCCCACCCCCATCTGCGCCACCGCCCGAATCATGAAATGGTCGAAACCTCGTTTGTCGAGGCGATGATGCCGTTTTTTTCGTACCTCACATTCGAACGCTGCCGGGATCTGTTTGCGCAAAGCCAAAGCGGCTGGGGGATCGATATCGTCTGGTCGGACCGCATATGCAGAGCCAGAGGCAGGCTGGGCGTTATTCATGCGGTTGTCGCCACACATCTGCGTCCTGTGCGCTCCCATACCTGGATCATGCCCAACGGGCTTACCCCGCCCGAAGAAATGCGGGCACTGATACGACGCCATGGCATTGGAAAATATGCCGTCCGCTGATCCATCCTCTCACCCCCGCACGGAATGCCGCGTGCGTGTGTATTACGAAGACACCGATGCCGGCGGTGTGGTCTACTACGCCAATTACCTGCGCTTCATCGAACGTGGCCGCACCGAATGGTTACGTGCCATCGGATATGACCAGCATCGGCTGATGGCGGACAGTAGTGTGGTTTTCGCCGTACGTTCGCTGCGGGCCGAATATCTGCTGCCTGCACGGCTCGACGACGAATTGAACGTTTTGACCGCGCTGGAGTCCATGGGCAGGGCTCAACTGGCCTTTGCCCAGTCGATCCGGTGCGATGGCGCGATTCTGTTCGAGGCGGGTGTGCGTATTGCCTGTCTGGACAGCAGAAAAATGAAACCGGCCCCCATCCCCAAGGACATACTGGAAAAAATCAAATCATGGAAATGACCCAAGACCTGTCGATCATCGATCTCGTCGCCCACGCCAGCCTGGTGGTCAAGCTGGTGATGGCGCTGCTGCTGGGCGTGTCCCTCGTTTCCTGGTACTGGATTTTCCGCAAGGGCTTCGCGATTCGTGCCGCACGCGGCAAAACCGACGCATTCGAGCGCGATTTCTGGAGCGGCGGAGAACTCGCCACGCTCTACCAGAGCGCGGTGAATGACCGCCACAGTACCGGGGCCCTGGAACGGATTTTCGAAGCCGGTTACCGGGAGTTCACCAAGCTGCGCGGGCAAAAGACCCTGGATCCCTCGGCCATCATCGACGGTGTGCGGCGCGCCATGCGCGCCACCTATCAGCGCGAGCTGGACGACCTGGATGCCCATCTTTCCTTTCTCGCCACGGTCGGCTCGGTTTCCCCCTACGTCGGCCTGTTCGGTACGGTCTGGGGCATCATGCATGCCTTTCGCGGCCTTTCCAGCATGAGCTCGGCGACGCTCGCCGCCGTCGCCCCCGGCATCGCCGAAGCCCTGGTGGCCACCGCCATCGGCCTATTCGCCGCGATCCCGGCCGTGGTGGCCTACAACCGTTTCGCTCACGACGTGGACCGGCTCTCGGTCCGTTTCGAGAGTTTCATGGAAGAGTTTTCCAACATCCTGCAACGCCAGCTGCGATGAACACCTCCACGCCCGAAACCATCCAGATGTTCTGGGCGAGCGGAAGCCTGTCCACGCTCGAACGGCTCTCCATCGCATCTTTCCTCGCCAACGGCCACGCCGTACACCTCTACACCTACGGACTGACCGGCCCGGTACCGGCGGGCACCACCCTGCTCGACGCGGGCTCCGTGCTGCCGGAGACGGAGTGCCGTTCCCTGGGGAGTGACGAAGGCTTCGGCAGCCTGGCACCCTTTTCCAACCGCTTTCGCTACAAACTGCTGCTGGAAAAAGGCGGGGTCTGGAGCGATAGCGACATCATCGCCGTCAAGCCCCTGTCTTTTCTTTCCAGGCAGGAATATTTCTTCGCCACCGAGTATTCTGCACCCGAGGCGCAAGGTAAACCATTTGGTACCGAGATCAACAGCTGCATGATCAAGGTGCCTCCCGGCAGCGCCCTGATGCGCGACTGCCTGCAGCGCGCCGAGGCCATCAATGCCGACAAGGCGGGCTGGGGTGCCACGGGGGTATTGCTGGTGCGGGAAGCCGTCGCCCGCCACAATCTCGGTGCCCACGCGGGGCCGCCCAACTGGGTTTCCCCGGTGCCTTTCTGGGAATTCACCCGCCTCCTGCAGGACCTGCACACGCTGCCCTCCGACTGTCACGCAATCCACTTCTACAACGAGATGTTCCGCCGCAATTTTTTCGACAAGGATGCAAGGTACGAACCTCACTGTGTCTATGAGCGCCTCAAGGCCCATTACCTGAAGAACATCCAATGAGACAAAGACGCCTGATGAACAGCATCAACGTCGTGCCCTATATCGACGTGATGCTGGTGCTGCTGGTGATCTTCATGGTCACCGCCCCCATGATCCAGACCGGCAGCGTAGACCTGCCCAGTGTGGGCAAGACCTCGCAGCCGCCGGTGGCGCCCCTCGAAGTCATCGTTCATGACGATGGCAGCCTGGCCCTCAAGAACCGGGCCAAGGGCGATACCGAAATTCAGGTGGGGAGCGATCAACTGGCCGGGGCGATTCGTGCCGCCCACCGCGAACATCCCGATCAGGCGGTGCTGATCGCGGGCGACAAGAAGGTGCGCTACGAAGCCGTGCTCAACGTCATGAGTGAATTGCAGCGCCAGGAAATCGGCAGGATCGGCCTCTTGGTGCAGCCCGCCGGAAAATGAGCGCAGGCGTTCTCGACCGGCCCGAGGAACCGGGCAAGACGGCTTCCCTGATCCTGGCCGTGGGCATGCATCTGTTCCTGGCGGCGCTGCTGATCTATGGCATCCGCTGGCAGAATGCCCCTCCGCAAACCGTGGAAGTGGATCTGGTCAACGCCGTGGTGGCCCCGGTTCCGGTTCCCGAAGCAACGCCGCCGCCGCCGCCAGAACCCCGGCCCGAACCCAGGGCGGAGCCTCGCCCAGAACCGAAGCCGGTGATCAAGCCGGACATCGCCCTCAAGGAAAAGCCCAAGTCACCTCCGAAAGAGGAACCGCCCAAACCGGTGCCTTCCATGACCCACCAGCTCAATCGCGAGCTGAACAGGATGCAGGACAGGATGGCCGCCGCGTCTGCCAACGCCAGAATCCAGAAGATGCTGGATCAGCAGCAGGCCGGCATCAAGGCCAATGCCCGGGATATCTATATCGCCAGGATTCGCGGCAAGATTCGCGGCCTCCTCGTGCCACCTCCCGGCATTCCCGGCAATCCTGTCGCGGTTTTCGACGTCAGCCAGCTGCCTGGTGGCGAAGTGCTCTCCGTCAGGCTGCAGCAGACCTCCGGCTATCCCATCCTGGATGCGGCCATCGAACGTGCCATCCGCAAGGCCAGCCCCCTGCCGAAACCCGACAATCCCGATCTTTTTGAACGCGATTTGCGCCTGACCTTCAAGCCTCTGGAAGACTGATCCGTATAATTTCCACCATGAAGCCACTTCGACTCCTCGCCGCCGCCCTGTTGGCCGGCCTCTGCCAGACCGCCCTGGCCCAGCTTTCCATCGAGATCACCGGCGCCGGTGCGAACCGCATTCCGCTCGGTGTCGCATCCTTCGATGGCGAGCGCATCGTCTCCCAGGCCCTGGTTTCCGTGATCCGCGCCGATCTCGAACGCTGCGGCCTGTTCCGTCTGGTGGATACGGGAACCAGCCCGATCGCCGAGAATGCCGGCATCAATTTCACCGACTGGCGCGGTCGCGGCGCCGACGCCCTCGCCGTGGGCAGTGTCATTCCCGCCAGCGAGAGCGGTCGCTACGATACCCGCTTCCGCCTGTATGACATCCAGAAGCAATCCGTGCTGACGGTGGGAGGGTACGCACACTCGGCCGCCCCCTACCAGCTACGCACCACGGCCCATCGTATCGCCGACACCATTTACGAAAAACTCACCGGCGAACCCGGCGTGTTCTCCACCCGCATCGTCTATGTGCTCAAGTCCGGCTCCCGCTACGAGTTGCAGATCGCCGATGCCGACGGTGCCAACGCCCAGGTGGCGCTGGCCTCGCGGGAGCCCATCATTTCCCCGACCTGGTCGCCGGATGGCAGCAAGCTGGCCTATGTGTCCTTCGAATCCAAAAAACCCGTGGTCTATGTGCACGACCTGGCCTCCGGGCGACGTTATGTGGCCGCCAATTTCAAGGGGTCCAACTCCGCTCCGGCCTGGTCTCCCGATGGCAAGCAACTGGCGGTCGTGCTGACCAAGGACGGCAACTCGCAGATCTACCTCCTCAATGCCGATGGCAGCGGCGCCACCCGCATTGCCGCATCGTCCGGCATCGATACCGAACCACGCTACACGCCGGACGGACAGTTCATCTACTTCACCTCGGATCGCGGCGGCAGCCCCCAGATCTACCGTGTTCCGGCGCGTGGCGGTGAAGTTCAGCGCATCACCTTCGAAGGCAACTACAACGTCACGCCAAGAATTTCCCCCGATGGGCGCAGCATGGCCTACATTGCGCGGGACAGCGGCCGCTTTCAGGTTGCCATCATGGATCTGACCACCAAGCAGACCCAGATCCTGACCGATTCACAGAAGGATGAATCCCCCACCTTCGCCCCCAACGGCCGGATGATTCTTTATGCTACGGAGATCGGGGGACGCGGAGTTCTGGCCGCCGTGTCCAGCGATGGCCGGGTGAAACAGAAGCTTTCCGTCCAGAACGGCGACGTGCGGGAGCCGTCCTGGGGTCCTTTCATCAAGTAGTGCCACCCGCCATTTTCATTACAGGAGATCGTGATGCGCCATTCTGCCCTTATCGCCGTTCTCGCCGCAACCCTGCTGGCTGCCTGCAGCTCGCAGCCCCCGGCTCCCGAGCAAAAGCCCTCCCAGACCGAGGAGCACCAGCCCGTTGCGGCCCAGACAGCACCGGTCGTGCAGGATGATCCCTATGCTCTGGCCAAGCTCAAGGATCCGAAGAGCATTTTGTCGAAACGCGAAATCTTTTTCGACTATGACCAGTTTGTGGTCAGGGACGAGTACCGTGACCTGGTGGCGGCTCATGCGAAATTCCTCATCGCCAACCCCAAGATGGGCATGCTGATCCAGGGCAATACCGACGAACGCGGCAGCCGCGAGTACAACCTTGCCCTCGGCCAGAAGCGTGCCGAAGCGGTGAAAAAGGCCCTCACCCTGCTCGGCGCGCGCGAAGACCAGGTGGAAGCGGTCAGCCTCGGCAAGGAAAAGCCGCGCTGCACCGGGCATGACGAATCCTGCTGGAGCCAAAACCGCCGCGACGACATCCTCTACAAGGGTGAGTATTGATGACGGCACGTTCCCTGCCGCTGGCCCTGGCCCTCGCCCTGGGGGTCCTGGCCCTGCCGGCCCGGGCCGGCCTGTTTGACGATGATGTCGCCCGTGCCCGGATCGACAAGCTCCAGGCCCAGGCGGATGACATTGGCAAACGCCTGGACACCGCCAGCAAGAACCAGATCGACTTCGCCAACCAGATCGAGCAGGTCAATACCGATCTGGCCAAGCTGCGGGGGCAGATCGACGAATTGAACTACGCTCTCGAGGCGGCCCAGAAGCGGCAGCAGGATTTCTACGTCGATCTGGATAACCGGCTGCGCAAGCTTGAACCCGCCGCCGGCGACGCCCAGGCCCAAGCCCAGGCTACGGGAGATGGCGGCCAGCCACCGGCCGATCCCGCCGCCGAAAACCGCGACTACGAGGCGGCACTCAAATCCCTGCGTGCTTCGAAGTTCAAGGAGTCGGTGACTGGCTTCACCGCGTTCATCAAGGCCTATCCCAACAGCACCCTGCAGGCCAGCGCCTACTTCTGGACCGGCTACGGACTGGCGCAACTGGGTGAATTCACCCGTGCCGCGGATTATTTCGGCAAGGTGGCTGCCAACTGGCCCGCCGACAGCCACGCCCCCGATGCCCTGCTGGAGCAGGCCAACAACCTGACCTCCGCGGGTCAATCCCGGGCCGCGCACAAAGTGCTCGGCGCGCTGGTGGCGCAGTATCCGGCCTCGGATGCCGCCAAGCAGGCCCGCTTGCGGCTGAAGAAGAAGTAGCCCGCTTCCGGGCGATAATGACGGCCGGACCGCCCCGCAGTCCGGCCGTTTTTTCATCCTGCCACCGATGTCTGCAAATACTGCCGCACGACTGCGGCTCACCGAAATCTTTCACTCCCTTCAGGGCGAATCCACCCGGGCCGGACTGCCCACGGTTTTCGTTCGCCTGACCGGCTGCCCGCTGCGCTGTGTTTGGTGCGATACCGCCCATGCCTTCCACGGCGGCGCCACCGTCACCGTGGCCGACGTGCTCGATCAGGTGGCGACCTTCCGCTGTTCCACGGTCTGCGTCACCGGCGGCGAACCGCTGGCCCAGAAAACCTGTCTCGACCTGCTTGCGGCCCTGTGCGATGCGGGGTATTCCGTCTCCCTCGAAACCAGCGGAGCACTCGATATCGGTGCCGTGGATGCGCGGGTGGCCCGCATCATGGATATCAAGGCGCCGGATTCGCGCGAAGCCGCCAGAAACCGCTGGGAAAATATTTCCCTGCTGAATGACCGGGACGAAGTGAAATTCGTTCTCGCATCCCGTGCCGATTACGAATGGGCCGTGACAACCCTGCACGAACACCGTCTGGACCGGCGCTGCACGGTACTTTTCTCACCGGTGCAGGGGCTGCTGGCACCTGAGCAGCTGGCCCAGTGGATTCTCGATGACCATCTGCCAATCCGCTTCCAGCTCCAGTTGCACAAGGTGCTCTGGGGCAATGCCCAGGGCCGGTGAAGATGACCCGTTCCACTCCGAAACCCGCTGTTGTACTGCTCTCCGGCGGCCTCGATTCGGCCACCGTGGTCGCCATCGCCCGTCACCAGGGCCATGCGGTACACGCGCTCTCGGTCGATTATGGCCAGCGCCATCTGGCCGAGTTGCAGGCCGCCGGGCGCGTCGCAGCGGCACTGGGTTGCGTGGCGCACCGCACGGTCCATCTCGACATGAACCAGTTCGGCGGCTCGGCGCTCACCGACCCCGCCATCGACGTCCCCACCAGCGGGCCGCAGGACGGCATCCCCGTCACCTACGTGCCGGCACGCAACACCATCATGCTTGCCCTCGCCATGGCCTGGGCCGAGGTGCTGGGTGCCCGTGACATCTTCGTCGGCGTCAATGCCGTGGACTATTCGGGCTATCCCGACTGCCGCCCCGAATTCATCCGCGCCTTTCAATCGATGGCCAATCTTGCCACCCGGGCCGGCGTCGAAGGCCAGGGCCTCACCATTCACGCCCCGCTGATCGACTGGTCCAAGGCCGAGATCATCCGTCGCGGACATGCGCTCGGCGTCGATTACGGACTCACCGTATCCTGCTATCAGGCCGATGCCGCGGGCCGGGCCTGCGGCCAATGTGATTCCTGCCGGCTGCGCAAGGAAGGCTTTGCCGCGGCCGGCATTCCCGATCCGACACCCTACCGCTGAAAGGCGCACCATCCCGGACGCTACGGGATGGTGACGGCTTACTCTGCCCGCTTCCTGAACACCACGTCCCACACGCCATGCCCCAGGCGCAGGCCGCGTTGCTCGAACTTGGTCAAGGGACGGTAGCCGGGCCGGGGGGCAAAGCCCCCTGCGCTGTTCTCCAGTGCCGGTTCGGCGGACAGCACCGCAAGCATCTGTACGGCATATTCCTCCCAGTCCGTGGCGCAGTGGAGATAGCCACCGGGCGCCAGCCGCGAGGCCAGCAGCGCGACAAAGGGGGACTGAACCAGCCGGCGCTTGTGATGACGCTTCTTCGGCCAGGGATCGGGGAAGAAAATATGGATACCGGAAAGCGTGCCGGGGGCGATCATGTCGCGCACCACCTCGACCGCGTCATGGCGGATCACGCGCAGATTGCAAAGCCCGCGAACGGCAATCTCCTTGCACAGGGCGCCCACTCCGGGCAGATGCACCTCGATGCCGAGATAATCATTTTGTGGATACGCCGCGGCGATGGTGGCGGTGGTTTCCCCCATGCCGCAGCCGATCTCCAGTATGCACGGTGAGGCGCGACCGAAGACGGTTGCCAGATCGAGGGGGGCCGCACGATATTCGATCCCCCAGCGAGGCATGCCTTCGTCGTAATTGCGCTGCTGCGCGGTGGAAACGCGTCCCTGGCGCAGGACGAAGCTGCGGATCCGTCCGTCACGCTCCGTGCTGTCCTGCTCAGGAATTAACTGCTCTTCATTCATGGTGTGTTCCCGAAGGCATGGCCGGGATCCGCCGCCGGGCTTTCCAGCCATTCCGGCAATCCGGTACAACCCGGTCCATCGGCCAGGCGGCGCCCGTATCGGCGTACAGTCCTGAGCCAGTCGTCAATGCTGCCACCCATCTCCGTCGCGACCCAGCGCGCGGAGACCAGGGCGCGGGCCGCACTCACCGCTTCGGCATGGCGTTCGCCCCATCGCGTCCAGGCCGCATCGAGCGCCCCGGCCTGCGCAGCATCGGCCCGGCCCCGGCAAACCACGAAACGCGCTTCGGTCATGCCGGCATTCGATAGACGGTCCACGGCGGCCGCCAGCCGCCAGCGGGCGGCCAGTTCGTACCGTGGTTCCTCCAGCGCCTGGGGCAGCGTAGCGCAGGCGGCTTCACGCCGGGCAGGGTCCAGCTTCAGTGCGGCCGGCAGGTGCAATGCGGACGCAAGGTGGTGCATTGCATCCCCATCCGTCAAACCGGGCGCCAGATCACGCTGAACCCGCTCGATCATTCCCTGCTGCCGGGAGTGCCAGCGCTCATAGGCTTCGACGGCCTCGGGATGATCGCCGCACACTCCGGCAAGCAGGCCAACACCGTGGGCCAGGCCGAAGATGCGTTGCAGGACAAGGGTACGCGGCCGCGTGAAATCGTAGCCATCGACCACAGGAACCTCAGGGGCCGCAGGCTCCACCGCATGCACACTCCCGGCACCCAGGACCGCCAGCAGGGCGGCAAGGCAAAGCCGTTCACGCACAGGGGGACATCAGGCCCTCGCCGGGCGAACTGGGGGTGGCGGAATAGAATTTGCGCGGCATGCGGCCAGCCAGGAATGCCTCACGCCCGGCCTCCACCGCCTTTTTCATCGCCCCGGCCATGAGAACGGGATCGCCGGCGGCAGCGATGGCGGTATTCATCAGCACGCCGTCGCAGCCCAGTTCCATGGCGATGGCGGCATCTGAAGCAGTGCCCACGCCGGCATCCACCAGCACCGGCACCCGTGCCTGTTCGATGATGAGTTTCAGGTTCCACGGATTGAGAATGCCCATGCCGGAGCCGATCAGGGAGGCCAGCGGCATGATGGCGACGCAGCCGATGTCTTCCAGCATGCGCGCCTGGATGGGATCGTCGGCGCAATACACCATGACCTTGAAGCCATCGGCCACCAGCGTCTTCGCCGCTTCCAGGGTTGCGGGCATGTTGGGGAACAGGGTGTGGGAGTCGCCCAGCACTTCCAGCTTCACCAGATCGTGGCCATCGAGCAGTTCGCGCGCCAGGCGCAGGGTGCGAACGGCATCGGCTGCGGTATAGCAGCCGGCGGTATTGGGCAGGTAGGTGAACTCTTCCGGCGGCAGCGCATCGAGCAGCGATGGCTGGCCCGGTTCCTGGCCAATATTGGTACGACGGATGGCCACGGTCACGATCTCGGCACCCGAGGCCACGATGGCTTCCCGCGTCTGCGCGAAATCCTTGTATTTGCCAGTGCCCACCAGAAGCCGCGAACGGTAGGTTTTGCCGGCGATGGTCAGAATGTTCTGGGTCATGTTTTCTCAGCCTCCCCCCACAGCGCCCACGACCTCGACCGCGTCACCGGGGGTGAAACGGGTTGCGCCATGCCGGCTGCGGGGCACGATCTCGCCATTGCATTCCACGGCGACACGCTTGCCCGTCAGGCCCATGTCCCGCAGCAGGTCCAGCACGGTGGAGGATTCATCGATGCGGCGGGTTTCGCCGTTGAGGGTGATCGCAATCATCGGACGCGGATTTTATCATCCGCACCACGCAGGGCATTGCGGCTTGAAGATCAGCCGCCTAGAATGCGCGCTCCCCCGCGGGCGTCGTATAACGGCATTACCTCAGCTTCCCAAGCTGATGACGAGGGTTCGACTCCCTTCGCCCGCTCCA
>JAFEDH010000012.1 GCA_018241695.1 Pseudomonadota bacterium
ACTTAACAAACAAGTATTTCTTGGAAATATAGGGATTGGTTATATTCACCATCCCTTGATTGAGTTTTCCCCATGGTAGATCTTGCTCAAACACTCTCGGGCTTTGTGGTGGGCGCCATCGTCGGCATTACCGGCGTGGGTGGTGGCTCGCTGATGACGCCCCTGCTGGTTTTGCTGTTCGGTATTCATCCGGCCACTGCCGTTGGTACCGATCTGCTCTATGCAGCCATTACCAAATCCGGCGGTACCTATGTCCATGCCAGAAAAGGCACCGTGGACTGGCACATCGTGCGCCTGCTTGCCACGGGCAGTCTGCCGGCCGCGGCCCTGACCCTGATCCTGGTGCACACGCTGGCTCCTGGTGGCCTGGGCAGTGCCGCGAAGATGATCACCTTCGCCCTGGGCATTGCCCTGCTGCTCACCGCTGTCTCCCTGCTGCTGCGCAACCGGCTGCAATCCTGGGCCAATCGCAACGATCCGGACAGCACGCACCATCCCTGGAAAACCGTGGCCGTGGGGGTCGTTCTGGGCATCATGGTTTCAATTTCCTCGGTCGGGGCGGGCGCCCTGGGTGCCACTGCACTTTTCTTCCTCTACCCCAGACTGCCGGCCATCCGCATTGTCGGCTCCGATCTGGCACACGCCGTACCCCTCACCCTGTTGGCCGGACTGGGTCACTGGTGGCTGGGCAGCGTCAACTGGACGTTGCTTGGCTCCTTGCTGCTGGGATCGCTGCCTGGCATCTACATCGGCAGTCATCTCGCCACCCGCGTCCCCGAACGGGTGCTGCGCCCCACCCTGGCCGGAATGCTGATTCTGGTGGGTGGCAAGCTGATCGCTTTCTGACGGAGAAATAGGCAATGTATCGCTATGACGATTACGACCGCACACTCGTTCGCGAACGGGTGGCACAGTTCCGCAACCAGACCGAGCGTTTCCTCGCCGGTCAGTTGAGCGTCGAGGAATTCCGCTTCTTGCGCGTACAAAACGGCCTCTATATCCAGCGTCATGCGCCCATGCTGCGCATCGCCGTTCCCTATGGCCTGCTCTCCAGCACCCAATTGCGCGGCCTGGCCCACGTCGCCCGCCGCTATGACCGTGGCTACGGACACTTCACCACCCGCCTGAACTTCCAGTTGAACTGGCCCGAACTTCCCCGTGTCCCCGACATTCTCGCCGAACTGGCGGAAGTGGAAATGCACGCCATCCAGACCAGCGGCAACTGTATCCGCAATACCACTGTCGATCCCCTGGCCGGTGTGGGCCATCGTGAAGTTGCCGACCCCCGCCCCTGGGCCGAGATTATTCGCCAGTGGTCCACCCTCCATCCCGAATTTGCCTACCTGCCGCGCAAATTCAAGATTGCCGTCAGTGGCGGACCGGACGACGACGCCAATGTGCGCATCCACGACATGGGCTTCCAGCTGGTCAGGCGCGATGACGAACTCGGTTTCCGTGTCTGGGTGGGCGGCGGGCTGGGCCGTACCCCGATTCTTGCCCAGGTCATCAACGGCTTCCTGCCCTGGCAGCATCTGATCACCTACGCCGAAGCCGTGATGCGCGTGTACAACCGCTTTGGCCGGCGCGACAACCCGTTCAAGGCGAGAATCAAGATTCTGGTCAAGGCATTGGGCGCAGAGGAGTTTGCCCGACAGGTGGAGGCGGAATGGGCTCATACCAAGTATGGTCCCGCCACGCTCACGCAGACTGAAGTGGATCGCGTAAGTGCCTACTTCACCCAGCCTCCCTACCAGACGTCATTACCCGCCACCGATGGCGCCCTGGATCAGGCGCGTCGTAACGACAAGGCATTCGACCGCTGGGTCGAAAACAGCGTGCATGCCCATCGTGTAGTCGGCTATGTAGCGGTCACCCTGTCGCTCAAGGCACCGGGGCGACGTCCCGGCGATATCACCAGCGAACAGCTCGAAAGTGTCGCCGGTCTGGCGGAGCGTTTCAGCTTCGGCGAGGTCCGCATCACACAGACACAAAACATCATCCTGCCCGATATCCGCTGCGCCGATCTGTATCTCCTGTGGCAGGAACTGGTCCATCTTGGTCTGGCCACGCCGGCCACCGGACTGCTGACAGATATCACCTGCTGCCCCGGCGGCGATCTGTGCGAGTTGGCCAATGCCCGCTCGGTGCCCATCGCCAACGGTATTCAGGCACTGTTCACGGATCAGAACACGGTCGAGGACATCGGCGAGCTCAAGCTCAACATTTCCGGTTGCATGAATGCCTGCGGCCATCATCACGTCGGCCATATCGGTGTCCTGGGTGTGGACAAGCAGGGCAAGGAGTTCTACCAGGTCACCCTGGGCGGTGCATGGGGCATGGAAGCGGCTCTGGGCAAGGTGATCGGTCCCTCCCTGGCCGCCAACGATGTTCCCGGCGCCGTATCCCGCATCGTCGAACACTACCGTTCCATCCGCAATCCGGGGGAGAGATTCATCGATACCCTGCGTCGTGCCGGAGTGGATGGTTTCAAGGCCGAGGCCTACCGCAATGTCAGCCCGGCCGAACAGGAAAGAGAGGCTGTCAATGCCTAAATTGATCAAGCAGCGCCGGGTCGTGGAAGATTCCTGGCAGACATTGTTCCTGCAGCCCGGGGAAGAACCAGAAACCATGATCATCCCGCCCGGGCCGGTGCTGGTCCCCCTGGCGGTCTGGGAGCTGCAGCGATTGGAACTGCGCGAACGTAATGACCCTGTGGGTGTCTGGCTCGGACCGGAGGATGAGCCGGCAGTGATCGCCGATGATCTAGTGTATCTGCCGGTAATTGCGGTTCGCTTTCCCCACTTCAAGGATGGTCGCGGTTATTCGACTGCCGCCCTGCTGCGCCGCCGCTATGGCTACACAGGGGAGTTGCGCGCCATCGGCGACGTGCTGCGTGACCAGATGTTCTATCTCCATCGCGTCGGCTTCGATGCCTTCGAGCCCCGCGCGGATCGCTGCATCGAGGGCGCTCTGGCAGCCCTGGATGATTTCAGCGTTACCTACCAGGGCGCCCACGTTCAGGATCAACCGTTGTTTCGCCGCCGCGCCGCATGAGAATCACAATGAAAACAAATCAAACCCCGGATCTCAATGATCCCGTACTGGCCGCATCCCTGGATCGGAAAGTTGCCGAAGTCAAAGCTCTGCTTGAACAGATCGCGACAGAATTCCAGCCTGCGGTACTGGCCAACAGCCTCGGTGCGGAAGACATGGTACTCACCGACCTGGTAATGAAGGAGAAACTTCCAATCGGAATTTTCTCCCTCGATACCGGTCGGCTGCCCGGTGAAACCTATGATCTGATGCAACGTCTCAAGCGTCATTATGGTTTGATTCTGACGCTTTACTACCCCCGTAATGATCTGGTCGAAGCCTTCACCCGCAGTCATGGCATCAATGCCTTCTACGAATCGATCGAGTTGCGCAAGGCATGCTGCCACGCGCGCAAGGTGGAGCCCTTGCAGCGTGCCCTGGCAGGCAAAAAGGCGTGGATCACCGGGTTGCGTGCCGAACAGTCGGAAGCACGCTCCCAACTACTGGTGCACGAGCGCGACAGTCAAAACGGGCTGGAAAAATTCAACCCGCTTGCCAGTTGGACCGAGCAGGAGGTTTGGGCATATATCCGTCGCTTCGATGTTCCTTACAACCGCCTTCACGACAAAGGGTACCCCAGCATCGGTTGTGCCCCATGCACCCGGGCGGTCCAGCCCGGAGAGCATCTGCGCGCGGGTCGCTGGTGGTGGGAAATCACCGAATCGAAGGAATGTGGATTGCATGTGAAACGTGCCTGAAACTCGGCACGATCAGATAAACTCGGAGGCATGTGTCCCTACAAATCCCTACGTCTCCATGCTGGTGCTGCGGGTCTGATCGCCCTGCTTTGCTTTGCTGCCGGCGTCATTGCCGGTAACGTTTTTCACCTTGCCGCCTGTCCCCTTTGCATTCTGCAACGCATGCTGTACCTGGCCGCGGCAATCATTGGAATTCTGGCTGGCTGGCTGTGGTATCGCATGCCGGCCCGTGTACTCAATCTTCTGTTTTGCACCCTTTGCGCGACAGGTGTCTGGGTTTCAGCCTACCAGAGCTACTTGCAGCGCCACCCGACGAAGGGTGGTTGTAGTGCCGACTCGCCCTGGTGGGAAAATTTCGTCTACTGGGCGGGAGATCACTACCCCGCCCTGTTCATGTCGAACGGTATGTGCACCGATCCAGGTTTCAAGCTGCTCGGACTATCCATCGCCGAGTATTCACTGATGATGTTTCTTGCCCTGACCCTGCTGGGTTTTTACATACTCTTGCGGGGCAAACACTCCAGGTGACTCCGGGCTGTTAGTCCTGAAAAAAACGACCGGAGGAGAGGACCAGGGTATTCAAAAGAAGAAAGGCCGGGAAGAACCCGGCCTTTCTTTCCATCTGGATCCAGGACAGGGATTATTCAACCACCACTGCCTCGTCACCGGTATCAGGCCGGTCCATCAATTCGACAAACGCCATCGGAGCATTGTCACCAACGCGAAAGCCCATCTTCAGGATGCGCAGGTATCCACCATTGCGGACAGCATACCGGGGGCCCAGCTCATCAAAAATCTTGCATACGATTTCGCGGTCGCGCAGTCGATCAAAAGCCAGACGCCTGTTGGCCAGGTTCGGTGTTTTACCCAGGTTGATCAGGGGCTCGACAACCCGCCGCAATTCCTTGGCCTTGGGAAGCGTGGTTTTGATGGCTTCATGACGCAGAAGGGATACTGCCATATTGCGGAACATGGCGCTACGATGCGAAGAGGTACGATTGAGTTTGCGCAGTCCATTACGATGACGCATGATCTTTCCTTTGTTTGCTACGACCGCTGCACGATGCTGACGGTCGGTTAATTGTTATTGTGGGTTGATCGGGAAGGCCTAGAAGCCTCATTGTATATTCCAGCAGATGGGGCCCGCCAGAAGCAGGACTCCCACCCACCACGTTTCATCCAAGCTTTTCAAGACCTGCGGGGGGCCAGTTTTCCAGTTTCATCCCCAGGGTCAACCCGCGCGAAGCCAGCACTTCCTTGATTTCATTGAGTGACTTACGACCCAGGTTGGGTGTTTTGAGCAATTCGGTTTCGGTACGCTGAATCAGGTCACCGATGTAATAGATATTTTCGGCCTTGAGACAGTTCGCCGAACGCACAGTCAGTTCCAGATCATCGACCGGTCGCAGCAACTCGGGGGCGACGGGTACCTGCTTCTGTTCGACCGCCGTGATTGCGGTGTTTTCCAGATCAGCGAAGACCGTCAGTTGCTCCATCAGAACTCGGGCCGCGTAGCGAATCGACTCCTCGGGATCTACCGCACCATTGGTTTCAAGGTCGATGATCAGCTTGTCCAGATCGGTACGCTGCTCCACCCGCGCGGACTCGACCTGATAGCTCACTCGACGAACGGGGGAGAACGAAGCATCCATAACGATACGGCCTATGGTCTTCCCTTCCTCTTTGGCGCCGGGGCGGGTATTGGAGGGAACATAGCCGCGACCGGTTTCAACCTTGATCTGCATATCGAGCTTGCCACCACTGGCAACATGCGCGATGACATGGTCAGGATTGATGATTTCAACCTCGGGGCCAGCTTGAATGTCGGCTGCGGTAACTGTGCCTTCACCGGATTTCGACAGGGTCAGTGTGCTTTCGCCACGATTATGCAGCTTGAGCACTACCCCCTTGAGATTAAGAAGGATATCCACGACATCTTCGCGCACACCTTCCAGTGTCGAGTATTCGTGAAGCACCCCTTCGATCATCACTTCGGTAGGCGCGGCCCCGGGCATGGATGACAAAAGAATACGGCGCAAGGCATTGCCAAGCGTATGACCATAGCCACGCTCGAACGGCTCCATGATCACACGCGCATGAACCGGCGAAAGGGTCTGGACATCAATGATGCGAGGCTTCAGTAGCGCATTGCTTTGCATCTGCGTTCCTTCAAATGGGTAAACGCCCGGCACCGTGAAAGGGCCAGGCGCGAAACAGGAAAATTAGCGCGAATACAGTTCGACGACGAGGCCTTCGTTCAGCGTCGGCGACAGTTCAGCACGAACCGGGAATGCCTTGAAAATGCCCTTGCATTCCTTGCTGTTGACTTCCAGCCACTCGGGAAAGCCACGGGATTCGGCAGCTTCCAGAGCTCCCTTGACCCGGAGCTGGCTCTTGGCACTCGCGGCAAGTTCCACCACATCACCCGGGGTAAGGCTGTAGGACGGAATATTCACCCGCTTGCCATTGACCAGAATACCGTTGTGACGAACCACTTGACGCGCTTCTGCACGAGATGCACCAAAGCCCATTCGGTACGCCACGGCATCAAGGCGAGCTTCAAGCAGTTGCAAAAGGTTCTCGCCGGTTTGACCCTTTTTCCGCTCGGCCTCGGCGAAGGTCCTGCGGAATTGGCGTTCCAAAACACCATAGGTACGCCGGATCTTCTGCTTTTCCCGAAGCTGCTGGCCATAGCCAGACAGACGTTGACCGGATTTCTGGCCATGCTGACCAGGTGCATAGCTACGGCGCTCAATGGAGCACTTGTCGGTGAAGCACTTCTCCCCCTTGAGGAAAAGCTTCTCGCCTTCACGGCGGCACTGACGGCATTTGGCGTCGAGATTACGGGCCACTTGTCGAACTCCTTATATCAATCTTAGATGCGACGGCGCTTCGGTGGCCGGCAACCGTTGTGAGGAACCGGTGTGATGTCGGTAATGCTGGTGATCTTCATGCCAAGCGCATTGAGTGCACGCACCGCGGATTCACGGCCAGGACCTGGGCCCTTGATACGCACCTCGAGATTCTTCACACCACACTCCTGAGCAGCCTTGCCGGCAGCTTCGGCTGCAACCTGGGCCGCGAAAGGAGTGCTCTTGCGGGAACCCTTGAAACCGGCGCCACCGGAGGTCGCCCATGACAGTGCGTTCCCCTGGCGATCAGTGATCGTAATGATGGTGTTATTGAAAGACGCATGCACGTGGGCGATGCCCTCGGCAACATTCTTCTTGATCTTCTTGCGAACCTTGGTAGCAGTCTTAGCCATATGATGCTGTTCCTAAGAATTATTTCTTGCCGCCGGAGATGGCCTTGCGCGGACCCTTGCGGGTACGGGCATTGGTACGAGTACGCTGACCACGGCATGGCAGGCCACGACGATGACGCAAGCCTCGATAGCAACCCAGATCCATAAGCCGCTTGATACTCATCGTAACTTCTCGACGCAGATCACCTTCGACCGTGAATTTTGCGACCTGCTCCCGTAGTCGCTCCATTTCGGAGTCGGTAAGATCCTTGACCTTTGCCGAACGGGTAACCTTGGCCGCATCACAGATCTTCTGCGCGCGGGCACGACCAACGCCATAGATCGCAGTCAAAGCGATTTCGGCATGTTGATGATTTGGAATATTGACGCCTGCGATACGGGCCATGTTTTTACCTGTCTATCGCTAAAAATGAAAAGCCGTTGATTATATCTGAAATTTACTGTCTGATCAACCCTGACGCTGTTTATGGCGAGGATCTGTGCAGATGACCCGTACTACACGATTACGGCGGATGATCTTGCAGTTACGGCAGATACGCTTGACGGAAGCGAGTACTTTCATGATTGCTCTCCGAAATTGTTGTTACTTGGAACGGAATACGATCCGTCCCTTGCTCAAATCGTAGGGTGTCAGCTGAACTGTCACCTTGTCGCCAGGAAGGATGCGGATGTAATGCATACGCATCTTTCCTGAAATATGCCCATGTACCACATGCCCATTTTCCAACTTGACCTTGAAGGTCGCATTGGGGAGATTCTCAACAACCTCTCCCTGCATCTCGATAACGTCTTCCTTAGCCATGTAACCAGGTTATCGAGCCGGCAATCCAGCACCCTTGAAATTGGCCTTTTTCAGCAGGCTTTCATACTGGTGGGACATAACGTATGCCTGAACCTGCGCCATGAAATCCATGGTGACCACCACAATGATGAGGAGGCTGGTACCACCGAAATAAAAGGGTACATTCCACTTCAGAATCATGAATTCCGGCAACAGGCATACCAGAGTGATATAGACCGCCCCTACCAGCGTAAGACGCATGAGGATCTTGTCGATGTAACGTGAAGTCTGCTCACCGGGGCGAATGCCCGGAACGAATGCTCCACTCTTTTTCAGGTTATCCGCAGTTTCCTTGGCGTTAAAAACCAGGGCGGTATAAAAAAAACAGAAAAAGATGATCGCCCCCGCATACAGCATCACATAGAGCGGCTGCCCCGGGGACAGCTTCGCGGCCACATCCTTGAGCCAGTAAACACTTTCAGATGATCCGAACCATTGTGCAACGGTTGCCGGAAACAAAATAATGCTGGAAGCAAAAATCGGTGGAATGACGCCAGCCATATTGAGTTTCAACGGCAGATGGGAACTCTGACCACCATAGATCTTGTTGCCAACCTGGCGTTTCGCGTAATTCACCAGGATCTTGCGCTGTCCGCGCTCGACGAAAACAACAAACGCGGTAACCAGGGCTACCAGAGCGCAGATGAAAAGGGCAGTAAGCGGATACATCGAACCGGTACGAACCAGTTCCGCCAGTCCGCCCAGTGCATTGGGCAGACCCGCCGCGATCCCTGCGAAGATGATGATCGAGATGCCATTCCCCAGGCCACGCTCTGTAATCTGCTCACCAAGCCACATCAGGAACATGGTTCCGGTCACCAGGGTAGCTACGGTCGTCAGACGAAACAGCATCCCATGCTCAAGCACGAGTCCTGGCTGAGACTCCAGGGCAATCGCAATACTCAATGCCTGAAACAGTGCCAGCCCAACGGTTCCATAACGCGTGTATTGGGTGATCTTTCGGCGCCCCGCTTCCCCTTCCTTCTTCAGTGCTTCCAGCGACGGCACTGCGATGGCCGCCAGTTGCATCACGATCGATGCCGAGATATAGGGCATGATGCCGAGTGCGAAGATGGTGAAACGCGAGAGTGCCCCACCGGAAAAAAGGTTGAATATCCCCAGAATCCCGTTCTTCTGCTGTGAGAAGAGCTGAGCCAGTTGCGTGGGGTCGATGCCCGGCACCGGAATATGTGCCCCGATCCGATAGACAACCAGCGCACCCAGCAAAAACCACAACCGGCGCCAGAGATCGCCGAATTTCGCGGTCTTGCCAGGGGAATTGAACTGGGGATTGGCCACAGAAGACTCCGTTACTCTCAGGCAGTGGCAATTTCGGCGACAGAACCGCCTGCGGCTTCGATGGCGGCCTTGGCACCCTTGGTGGCACCCACACCCTTGATCTCGACCTTACGTCCCAGTTTTCCCGAGAGGATAACCTTGGCCGACAACGCATCCGCGGGGACGATACCCGCCTGCTTGAGAACCAGCAGATCAATTTCCACGACCGGCAGCCGATCCAGATCGGAAAGGCGCACTTCGATGTGACGTGCCCGAGTCAGAGAAATGAAGCCGCGCTTGGGCAATCGACGCTGCAAAGGCATCTGGCCGCCCTCGAATCCGACCTTGTGAAAGCCGCCTGCACGAGACTTCTGGCCCTTGTGGCCACGACCACAGGTTTTGCCCAGACCACTGCCGATACCACGTCCTACACGCTTGGCTGCATGCTTGGATCCGGGGCCGGGCTTAAGATTATTCAGTTCCATCTGTATTACCCCTCGCACTTCACCAGATAGGCGACTTTCTTGATCATGCCGCGCACCTCGGGAGTATCTTGCAATTCCACGGAATGATTCAGACGGCGCAGACCCAGACCGCGCACCGTGGCGCGATGATCCTGCTTGGTCCCGATCACACTTTTTACCAGCGTTACCTTGACAGTCTTGGTGGCCATGGCTTACTCCAGAATATCCTGCACACTCTTGCCGCGCTTGGCAGCGATCTCGGCCGGCGTGCTGGTGGCAAGCAACCCGTTGATCGTGGCACGCACCAGGTTGTAAGGATTGGTCGATCCGATGGCCTTGGCCACCACGTCGGTAACACCCATCACCTCGAATACCGCCCGCATCGGACCACCGGCGATGACGCCCGTACCTGCCGCGGCGGGGGACATCAGTACCGTGGTGGCACCATGTTTTCCGGTAACGGAATGGTGAAGAGTTCCATCCTTGAGATTGACCTTGTTCATCCTGCGGCGGGCCTCTTCCATGGCCTTCTGGACGGCCACAGGCACCTCGCGGGACTTTCCTTTGCCCATGCCGATGCTGCCATCTCCATCACCCACCACGGTCAATGCGGCAAACCCGAGAATCCGCCCGCCTTTAACGACCTTGGTTACGCGATTCACTGCGACCATTTTTTCGCGCAGGCCGTCGTCGCGTTCTTCATTCCCCTGCTGGGGCTTCTTGCTATGCGGTTTAGCCATTTTCTTGATCTCGCTTAGAACTTGAGGCCGCCTTCACGGGCGGCATCGGCCAACGCCTTGATCCGGCCGTGATAGTTGAATCCGGAGCGATCGAAAGCGACTTCTTCGATGCCCGCAGCCCTTGCACGTTCGGCAATCAGTTTGCCGACTGCCTTTGCCGCTTCCACGTTGCCGCCATTCGGTATCAGCTGACGAACTTCGGCTTCCGTGGTGGAAGCAGCTGCCAGCACACGGGTGCCACAATCCGAAAATACCTGTGCATAGATATGACAGTTGCTGCGACTGACCGACAGGCGCACCTTCTTGAGCTCCGCGATTTTGGCGCGGGTCTTGCGCGCTCTGCGCAAACGAACTTGTTTCTTGTCCATGATTTCGCGCCTTTACTTCTTCTTGGTTTCCTTGAGGACGATTACCTCGTCCGCATAACGGACACCCTTGCCCTTGTAGGGTTCGGGGGAACGATAGGCGCGGACTTCGGCAGCCACCTGACCAACACGCTGCTTGTCGACGCCCTTGATCAGAATTTCCGTCTGGGTTGGTGTCTCGACCTTGACGCCCTCGGGCATTTCGTGAACAACCGGATGTGAAAATCCCAGGGAAAGATTCAGCTTGTTGCCTTGCGCCTGGGCTCGGTAACCCACACCAACCAGGGTAAGTTTTTTCTCGAACCCGCGGGAAACGCCAAGCACCATATTGTTGAGCAGAGCGCGCATAGTGCCGGACATCGGACCACCATCGGTTGCGCCTTCCACAGCACGGCAGAGCAGTTTTTCTCCGTCTCTCTCAATGGAAACAGAAGGTAGAATCGCCTGCTTTAGCGTACCCAGGGGGCCTTTCACGCTGATTTCTGTCGCCCCCAGCGCAATTTCAACGCCCTTTGGAAGTTCGACAGGATATTTGGCTACACGAGACATCGCTACTTGCTCCTTAAGCGACGATGCACAGGACTTCGCCGCCAACATTGCTGGCGCGTGCCTTGCGATCTGTCATCACCCCCTTGGGCGTGGAGACGATGGCGACACCCAAACCATTCATCACACGGGGAAGATCATCCTTGCCCTTGTAGACACGCAGGCCCGGCTTCGATACTCGCTCGATACGCTCGATCACCGGACGTCCTGCGTAATATTTCAATGCAATATCCAGCCGTGACTTGCCCTCGTCCTGACGAATGGCGAAATCATCGATATACCCTTCATCCTTCAGCACGCTGGCAATTGCTGCCTTTACCTTCGATGCTGGCATGGAGACGGACACCTTCTCGACCATCTGCGCATTACGAATGCGCGTCAGCATGTCGGCGATAGGATCGGTCATGCTCATAGTTCTCTCCTTACCAACTGGCCTTGGTCATGCCCGGCACCTCGCCGCGCATGGCAATCTCGCGCAGCTTGTTGCGACATAGACCGAATTTCCGGAAAACACCCCGCGGGCGCCCGGTAAGCGCACACCGGTTACGCTGACGGGCGGGACTGGAATTGCGTGGAAGCTGCTGCAGCTTCAAACGCGCCTCCATACGCTCCTCATCGGACAGCTTGGCATTATTGATGACAGCAAACAGAGAAGTGCGCTTGGCAGCATATTTGGCAACCGCTTTTGCCCGTTTCTCTTCACGATTCTTCAGTGCAAGTTTCGCCATGGATCCCTCAGCTCTTGAAGGGGAATTTGAAGGCGGCGAGAAGGGCCTTGGCCTCCCCGTCGGTCTTGGCTGTTGTGGTGATGCTGATATTCATCCCGCGCAGCGCATCAATTTTGTCGTATTCGATTTCCGGGAAAATGATCTGTTCCCTGACCCCGACGTTGTAATTGCCACGACCATCAAATCCCTTGCCCCCGATGCCGCGGAAGTCGCGGACACGAGGCATGGCAATGGAGATCAGCCGATCCAAAAACTCGTACATACGGGTTCCACGCAAGGTCACCATGCAGCCAATCGGATAACCCTCCCGAATCTTGAAGCCGGCAATTGCCTTGCGCGCCTTGGTCACAACAGGCTTCTGGCCAGCGATCTTCACCATGTCGCCCACCGCATTTTCGAGCACCTTCTTGTCGCCAACGGCCTCACCCACGCCCATATTCAGAGTGATCTTGGTAATGCGCGGTACTTCCATCGGTGATTTGTAGCCAAACTTTTGTGACAGTTCGGCTGCCACGGTCTCTTTGTAGTATTCCTGCAAGCGTGCCATGATCGATCTCTACGCCTCCACGACTTCGCCGTTCGACTTGAACACCCGGACCTTGCGACCATCTTCAAGAACTCTGAAGCCGACGCGATCACCTTTCTGGGTTGCCGGATTGAACAGTGCAACGTTAGAAACTTGAATCGGCATCTCTTTTTCGATGATGCCACCAGGTTGGCCCTTCATAGGATTGGGGCGCGCGTGTTTCTTGACGCGATTGACCCCTTCCACGAGGACATGCTCGGTATCGATACGCCGGAGTACGGCGCCACGCTTACCTTTATCCTTGCCGGCCAGAACGACGACGTCGTCACCTTTGCGAATCTTGTCCATTCCAGAAATCCTCAAAGAACCTCGGGCGCCAGGGAAACGATCTTCATGAATCGCTCGGTACGCAATTCCCGAGTGACAGGCCCGAAGATACGAGTGCCGATCGGCTCCAGCTTGTTGTTGAGAAGAACGGCGGCATTACCATCAAATTTCACCAGCGAACCATCGGGACGACGCACGCCTTTGGCGGTACGCACCACCACGGCACTGTAAACCTCGCCCTTTTTCACACGGCCACGCGGTGCAGCATCCTTGATGCTGACCTTGATGATGTCGCCAATTCCTGCGTAGCGGCGCTTGGAACCACCCAACACCTTGATGCACATAACCGAGCGCGCTCCGGTATTGTCGGCCACATCAAGCATCGACTGCATTTGGATCATAACTATCTCTCCAACTTAATCCGCAGCCCCGATCCACATGGGGAGCAGTCAGTCTTGGAACCCGTACGGGCTGGAAAGTCGGACAATAAAAAATAGTCCGACGGAAATTGAGAGGCAAAATTTTACTTGCCTTACCTCTACCCGTCAACAATCTTGAACGGGTTTTTGATCAATCAATCAGACAAGGCGGGCCTTCTCGACTACCCGCGTGACACGCCAGGCCTTGCTACGGGAGATGGGAGCGCATTCCTCGATCTGGACCAGATCACCATCACGCGCTTCAAGACCCTCGATATGGGCATGGTATTTCTTGGAACGGGTCATCACCTTGCCAATAACCGGATGCTTGACGCGACGTTCGACCAGGACGGTCACCGTCTTGGACATCTTGTCGCTGACAACACGTCCCTGCAGAGTACGGCGCATGCTTTGCTGGCTCTCGTTCATTTGGTACCCGCCTTTTCATGCTGGATGGTTTTGACGCGCGCAATATCCTTGCGCACTTTGCCGATCTGGCTGGTATTCGTCAGCTGCTGGGTAGCGCCTTGCATACGCAGGGAAAACTGCGCACGACGCAGATCCAGAAGCTCCTTCTCGAGCTCGGCTTCGCTCTTTTGCCTCAATTCACTGGCTTTCATGTCTTATCCCAAATGACGCGTGACGAAGGTCGTGGCCAGAGGCAGCTTGGCTGCAGCGAGCTTGAAAGCTTCGCGTGCCAGCGTCTCATCCACGCCATCCATTTCATACAGAACCTTGCCCGGTTGGATTTCTGCGACCCAGTACTCGGGCGAGCCCTTACCGTTCCCCATACGAACTTCCGCAGGCTTCTTGGAAATGGGTTTGTCCGGGAAAATCCGAATCCAGATCCGGCCGCCCCGCTTGATATGACGGGTCATGGCACGACGGGCTGCCTCGATTTGCCGGGCGGTCAGGCGTCCACGCCCGATCGCCTTGAGCCCATATTCACCAAAGCTGACCTTGGCTCCGCGTGTGGCGAGACCGGTATTGCGTCCCTTCTGTTCCTTACGATATTTTCTACGTGAAGGTTGCAGCATGGTTCATCACTCCTTGACTTCCGTGCCAGCTGCGGGAGCAGCCTTGCGCACGCGCTTGACTGGCGCAGCACCTTCACCTTCGGTTTTTCCTTCCGCCGGCTTGCGGGGTGCGGAACGCTTCACTCCAGGCTTTACCTCCCCGTCACGGGCAGGACGACGGGGGCGCTTTTGTTCATCGGCGGGTGCTTCACTCGCTGCTTGCTCATTCTTCCCGGCCATCTCACCCTTGAACACCCATACCTTGATGCCAATGATCCCATAGGTGGTCTTGGCTTCAGAGGTGCCATAGTCAATATCCGCACGCAGGGTATGCAGCGGCACACGACCCTCGCGATACCACTCGGTGCGGGCGATCTCGGCGCCGTTCAGCCGGCCAGAACTCATGATCTTGATGCCCTGTGCGCCAAGACGCATGGCGTTTTGCATTGCTCGCTTCATGGCGCGACGGAACATGATGCGCTTCTCAAGCTGCTGGGCGATGGAATCGGCGATCAGCTGGGCATCCGTTTCCGGTTTGCGAATCTCTTCGATATTCACATGCACGGGAACACCCATGCGGCGCTGCAACTCGGCCTTGAGCAGTTCGATATCCTCGCCCTTTTTGCCGATCACGACACCCGGACGGGCGCTGAATACGGTAACACGGGCATTTTTGGCCGGACGCTCAATCACGACACGACCGACGGAAGCGTGCGACAGCTTCTTTTTCAGATAATCGCGAACATCGATATCCTCTTTGAGCATTTGTGGAAATGCCTTGGAGGTGGCATACCAGCGCGAAGTCCAGTCGCGTGTGACCGAGAGGCGAAAACCGGTCGGATGAATCTTTTGTCCCATGAGTTCTCCTTAATCCCCGACGGTCACGAAGATGTGGCAGGTAGGCTTGATGATGCGGTTGCCACGCCCCTTGGCGCGTGCAGTAAACCGCTTCAGTACCGTACCCTTTTCCACAAAGATGGTCTTCACCTTGAGGGTGTCGATATCCGCACCATCGTTGTGCTCGGCATTGGCGATTGCCGACTCGAGCACCTTCTTGATGATGCCAGCCCCCTTCTTCGGACTGAAGGCCAGAATATTGAGCGCCTGATCGACCGACTTGCCACGAACCAGGTCCGCGACCAGACGGCCTTTCTGGGCCGAAAGGCGGACGCCGCGCAGAATCGCATTGGTTTCCATCATCGCTCCTTACTTCTTGCCTGCGGCCTTCTTGCCGCCGGTATGACCCTTGAACGTGCGGGTCAGGGCAAATTCACCAAGTTTGTGTCCCACCATGTTCTCGGAGACATACACGGGAATGTGCTGCTTGCCGTTGTGAACCGCGATTGTCAGGCCGACAAAATCGGGCAGAACGGTAGACCGGCGCGACCAGGTCTTGATTGGACGCTTATCATTGCTCGTACGTGCTGTATCCACCTTCTTCAGAAGATGGCCATCGACGAACGGACCTTTTTTAATCGAACGTGCCATGATGACCTCTTATCGCTTATGGCGGCGCTGGACAATCATATTGTCTGTGCGCTTGTTGCTGCGGGTACGGTAGCCCTTGGCAGGCTGACCCCAGGGGCTGACGGGCACACGCCCCTCGCCGGTCTTGCCTTCACCACCACCATGCGGGTGATCGATGGGGTTCATGGCAGTTCCACGCACGGTGGGGCGAATGCCCCGCCAGCGCTGCGCGCCGGCTTTACCGATTTTGCGCAGGCCATGCTCCTCGTTCCCGACCTCGCCGATCGTGGCACGACATTCGATATGAATGCGGCGAATCTCTCCGGAACGCAGACGCAGCTGCGCATAAACACCCTCACGGGCCAGAAGCTGCACCGAAGTGCCGGCGGAACGGGCAATCTGAGCGCCCTTGCCGGGCATCATTTCGACACAGTGAACGGTCGAACCCACGGGAATGTTACGGATGGGTAGCGCATTGCCCGGCTTGATGGGAGCCTCGGAACCACTGATGATTTCCTGACCGACAATCATGCCCTTGGTGGCGATGATGTAGCGCCGCTCACCATCCCTGTACAGAATCAGGGCGAGATTGGCCGAACGATTGGGGTCATATTCAAGTCGTTCCACCTTGCCTGGCACACCATCCTTGTCACGACGGAAATCGACGATGCGATAGTTCTGCTTGTGACCACCGCCTTGATGACGCACGGTGATATGGCCATGAGCATTACGGCCAGCCTTGCTGTTCTTCTTTTCGATCAGGGCCGCATGGGGTTTGCCCTTGTGCAGATTCGGATTGACAACCTTGACGACGGCACGACGACCCGGGGATGTCGGCTTGACTTTTACGAGTGCCATTTACGCAACCCCCCCTTCGACAAAATTGATTTCCTGCCCCGGCTTGAGACAGACAAAAGCTTTCTTGACATCGCTGCGTCGGCCCATGGTGCGACCGAAACGCTTGACCTTGCCTTTCAGATTCGAAATCTGTACGGACTTGACTTCGACCTTGAACAGCATTTCGACAGCGGCCTTGACTTCGGGTTTGGTTGCATCCGGAGCCACGACAAAAACAACCTGTTCATTACGATCAGCCACCAGGGTTGCCTTTTCGGAAATCTGGGGAGCAACGAGAACCTGCAGCAGTCGTTCCTGATTGAATTTACTCATGCCAGAATCTCCTCGATCTTGGTCACCGCACCCTTGGTCAGCAGAACCTTGGGGAAGCGAACCAGGGATACGGGGTCGGCCTGATGGGCTGCAACCACCAGCACATTGGGCAGGTTGCGGGCAGCCAGCAAAAGGTTATCGTCAAGTGTTTCGGTGATGACCAGAGCGGATTCGATACCCATGCCCTTGAGCTTGTTGACTACCAGCTTGGTTTTGGGTGCTTCCACCGCAAAGTCTTCCACCACGACCAGCCGGTCTTCACGCGCCAACTGGGACAGAATCGCAGCGAGGCCGGCGCGATACATCTTGCGATTGACCTTCTGCGTGAAATTTTCCTCGGGCGAGTTCGGAAAGATCCGGCCACCACCCCGCCACAGGGGAGAGGAGGACATCCCGGCACGAGCCCGGCCGGTGCCCTTCTGACGCCAGGGCTTCTTGGTGGAATGTTTGACCTCTTCGCGATCTTTCTGTTTGCGATTGCCGGCCCGGGCATTGGCCTGATAGGCAACCACAACCTGATGCACCAGCGCCTCATTGAATTCACGCCCAAACAGCGCGTCGGAAGCGGAGATAGTAGCCGCCTGCTGGCCTTGTTCATTGATCAGTTTCAGTTCCATAGCGCCTCCTTATGCCTTCACCGCAGGCTTGACGATCACATCGCCACCCTTGGCACCAGGTACCGCGCCCTTCACCAGCAACAACTGACGCGCCTCGTCCACGCGCACGACTTCAAGATTCTGGTTGGTGCACTTCACAGCCCCCAGATGACCGGCCATGCGCTTTCCAGGAAACACCCGCCCCGGATCCTGGGCCATCCCGATGGAACCCGGCGAATTGTGCGAAATGGAGTTACCGTGGCTGGCACGGTTGGACGAGAAGTTGTGACGCTTGATTGCGCCGGAAAATCCCTTGCCGATCGAAGTACCGGTGACATCCACCTTCTGACCGGACTGGAAGATCGTTGCGGAAATGACATCACCGGCCTTCAGGCTGGCGAGTTGATCAACGGCAACCCTGAACTCTCTCGTGACATGACCGGCCTCAACGCCGGCCTTGGCGAGATGGCCTGCCGCGGGCTTTCCTACCCGACTGGCGCGCCGTTTGCCAAAGGCCACCTGAACAGCAGCATAGCCATCAGTTTCAGGGGTCTTGATTTGTGTGACGCGATTATTCGACACATCGAGCACTGTCACCGGAACGGACGAGCCGTCCTCGGCAAAAATGCGGGTCATGCCGACCTTGCGTCCTACAAGGCCTAGACTCATTTTATTCTCCTAAACCCCGGCTACGATTGGCCGGACCCGATTCAATGCGGCTTGCGCCGCCAACGACGTCTCTGCCCACAGGCAGGGACGAATATTTACTGCAACTTGATTTCCACATCCACACCCGCAGGCAAATCCAGCTTCATCAAGGCATCCACAGTCTTGTCGGTGGGATCGATGATGTCCATCAAACGCTGATGGGTGCGGATCTCAAACTGATCGCGGGAGGATTTATTCACGTGCGGCGAGCGCAGTACATTGAAACGCTCGATCCGCGTCGGCAGAGGTACAGGGCCACGTACAACAGCACCGGTACGTTTGGCGGTATCCACAATCTCCAGAGCGGACTGATCGATCAGCTTGTAATCGAACGCCTTGAGGCGGATACGAATTTTCTGGTTTTGCATGAAAAATCCTTAAAGAGCGGCGCGCCTTCTTCGGGCACGAAAAGGGCGGCACTATACCGCCCTTTTACCATTAGTGCAAGAACCTACCCGATTACTCGACGACTTTTGCGACGACGCCGGCGCCGACGGTACGACCGCCCTCACGAATGGCGAAGCGCAGGCCTTCTTCCATGGCGATCGGGCAGATCAGCTTCACGGTGATCGAC
>JAFEDH010000013.1 GCA_018241695.1 Pseudomonadota bacterium
CGACCTGGTACTGCGGCCGTACCAGCCGCTGTTCTTCAACCGGGGGACTTCACGATGAGCACGGCACGCAAGCTTCGGCTGGGGCCGCTGCCGAAAGTCGAGAGCGTAAAGCTGACTTTCGTGTGCCCGGCCACGCTCAAGGCCGACCTCGACCGCTACGCGGCCATGCACGCGCAGACCTACGGCGAGGCGGTCGATGCGACGACTTTGATCCCGCACATGCTGGATGCGTTCATGGCGGGCGATCGGGGGTTTCGCCGGAAGCGGCCAGGGCACGAGTAGACGCACTGCCGCGGGTTCAAGACCGCAGCGACCTCGCTCCTAGAGCTGATGCCCTTGCAGTAATGCGGTTGGCGTGAACATATCGCAAAGCATAAGCACATGATGCCTGGCACGGGTGATGCCAACCCGTGCCAGTTTGCGACAACGAGGGTGAGGCCCAGCCTCTTGAGTGAAAAGCAGAGGACTGCTGTTTGGGTCATCGAAGATGATTGCTGCGTCGAATTCCTTGCCCTTCGACTTGTGAATCGTCATGACGTGGATGCCCCTCAAGTCGTTGCCACCCGACAAGAGCTGATCTTCGGATATGGCCGCATCAAGTGCGTCGCGCGCATTTCGATACGCTCCCTGCGTTTGCCAGAGTTCGATCAGTGCTGCTGAGATACGGCGACCACGTTGAAAGGCGACGAGCTGCTCGGCATCCTCCGCTATGGCTTGAAACGGGTTGGCGCCAGCGTTGCGAAGGATGCTGCGCGCATCCAACCAATCCTGCTTCGGGTCGCCAGTGAACTCATGGGTGCGCAATGTACGCATCGCATCCAAGAGCTTGGACGCCACACCGTTAGCGCGTGGGAGAGTGCCACCGCGGCTTTGTACGGCGCTTGTTGCCAACCGCTGCGCGGTGGCTAGATTGGTGTTTCCGCCGCGTGCTCGGAAAACCGTCGCTGCAAGGTCAAGACCATCGGCCAGATCCAGCAGTTCCTCCGCTGCCGGCCTACGCGGTTCGAGCATGAAAGCGACCATGCGACTTGAAAGCAGTACCGATGCTTCGTCAATCATCACTCGGTGCGGAATGAGGTTCGTGCCATCACCAGTCAGAGCGCGGGAGATGACGTTGACGCCACGCCCCCATGTCGCCAGCACGGCAAGGCTCTCAATGTCGCCTTGGGCAGCTTCCTTAGCACGCTGAATGGCGATGCCGACTGCTTGGCGGATCGCGCGATCACGGTACTCTCGGTTGGCGCGATAGTTCATCCGTGATACACCCCGGTAAGCCGCGCCTCTCGGTGTGTTCAATAGCACGTCATTGGCGAAGGCGACGATTTCCGAATTAGGACTTCGGTGATTCTCGCCGGCCAGATCCACGCGCAACGGTTGCAACGCAGCCATGATGTGCGTCACTCGGTCTGAGCTGACGCCCGGCCGGAAATCGTAAATCTGCTGGTCCAGATCAGCGAGGCACATCATTTGCGTGCCTGCGGATAGCAGTCGGACACACTGCCACTGATCTTCTGCGGTGTCTTGCGCCTCATCCACAACGACCAACGGATAACACGACGAGAACAGCTCGCGCAGGCGTGCGCTTCGAGACAGTAGTTCGTGCGCCTTCGGAGCGAACAGATCGAATGCGACTCGCCCTGTTTCCCGAAATAGCCGTTCGCGCTCGACGTTCCAATCTCCGCCATTGTTCTCGAACTCGTGGCGCATCGCCGCCTCGTCATGCGGCATCAGCAGACGTAGCGACCTTGGCGCACCCAGCAGGTATCCGTATGCCTGCAAGATGCGCCAGAAGAACGAGTGGAACGTCTGGATTGAGAGTTTTCCTTGCAGCGCAGAAGGCAACTGCGTCTTGCTCGCTTCGGCGACGCGCGCAACGGCAGCACGAGAGAAGCTGAGAAATAGGACGGACTGACCAGGTGACAAGCCTCGATCGATGACGAGTCTAGCCTTGGCCAAGGCGATGGTCGTCTTGCCGCTGCCTGGGCCACCCGTGACGAGGATCGCACCGTCCTCGTCGAGAATGCTCTGTCGCTGCGCACAGATGACCAGGGCCACGATTTACGGTTCCTCGGGACCATTAGCCGCGGCCACGTCGCCACCTGCCGCTTCTGCATCGGCGTCGGCTTGCGCGGCAATTGCCTCCTTGCGCTTTGGCTTCGGGTAGCGTTGATAGATGTCGGCGAGGAAGTCGGTGATGGTCTTGGGCAATTCGGCCACGGCGCACAGTTGCAGCAGTTTCGCCGCGCCACCTTCGCCTTTCAGTCCCTTCAGTGTGGAGGTGGTCAGCTTGCGTAACTCGTCATCAGCAGGGCGAGCCGCCGGAATCCCGAATCGGCCATCAGTGTCCTCTGCGCGCAGGGCCTCCAAATACTGCCATTGCCGATCCAAAGGGGTTTCTTCGGCCATCAACACTTCGGCGCCCTTCTGCTGGATTTCTTTGGCTACCTCGTAGCTACCTTGCAAGGCGGCGATTTCCGCGTCCGTGCGCTTCTTGCGATCGAAGAAGGCAAAGGCTGGCGTCCCAATTTCCTTGAAGAAGGCACCCAACTTCTCCAGGTTCCCGTCGCCATCGGCGTTGATGACAGACAGGCCAGCCACGTCCAGGGGGAACAAGGCCGGATCGCTGTCTTCCATCTTCTGCGCGGCGACCAGCAAGGAATCCTGTTCGGTGATCCCTTCGCCGACGATCACGCCTTGGCCGAGCATGGCTTCGGCGATGGCTCGGCGAAAATTCTGCCGGTAGTTCTTGGCCTTCATGCCGGTTGGAAGCTTGATCGCCGTGCCGCTCAACATGCCATGTTCGTCGCGATTAAGCTTCAGTATCCCGTCGGGCTCGAAACGCTCGATGACGTAGGGAGAGTGAGATGTGACGAAGCATTGCGAGGTTTCTTCGAGTAGGTAGTTCGCAATTCGCCGCTGTGTATGGGGCGGAAGGGCGATCTCAGGCTCTTCCATCGCAAAGATGACGTTGTCTTTCTTGATGTCGGCGATGAAAGTCAGCAATGCCAGCAGAAGCGTGTTCAGCGTTCCGCTACCGGCCTGTTGGAACGGCACGGCTTCCTCGCCGCGGCCCATCGTCAAGAAGAAGGCGATGGTCTTTCGCAAGTGTTCGCGCGTGAGTTGGGAGACGAACAGACGGGTCGAGCGGCCCTCGCCACCGGGTGCGATGTATTCCGACAGCCGTGCCTCGATTTCATCCAGGATCGGCCCCAGTTCGGTAGCGTCGGCATCTATCGGCGGATTGAGGGTAGCCAGCCGCCGGCGGATGCTTTCCCACATCCCCTTGCGGGCTTCTTTCATGCGCAGGATGTTGTCGAGCAGTGTGCCGCGCTCCAGGCTCAACGCACGCGAGCCGGTGCGGATGGTGCGCAGGTAGAGGAAGCCTATCGCTCGCTTGACCTTGGTGGGAATCGACCTAGGATCGGTGTCGTCATCGTCGTCGCTTCGGCCATAGACTGTCTTGGCGAAGAACTGGTCTTCTTCGATGTCGTATTGGGCGACGGTAATCAAGCGAAGGCACAGTTCCACGCTGGGATCGTCGGCGTTACCAATTTCGCCTTCGCCGAGAACCCGTTTGTCGGTCTTGTGCCAGAACTCTAGGTTCGCAGCGCAGAGCTTCTTGATGTCGTCGGTCAAATCGACGAGGACGGCTTCGATGCGGATAGGGACGGGCGTTTCGCCGTCTTCGTTCAAATAGCCGGCATTGCGGAAATCGAACTCCTCAACCGGGGGTGTTCGATTCAGGCGATCCGGCCCAAGCACGAGATCGAGTGCTTCGCAGATCGTGCTCTTACCGACGTTGTTGCCGCCGATCAGGAGCGTATGCCCTGTGAAGTGAAGTTCCGCCTTCTTGATGCCGCGGAAGTTCTCTATCCCCAATCGTGAGACGCGCATGATGCCCCCAAGAGTCCTTGCTATTGTTGCTACGGCTACATGGGTGCCCTGCCTCCATCATTTCCCAGACTGCTGCGCGCTCCCGGTAGCTTGCGAAAGATAAAGCATTCACAACAAAAGCCGCCGCTGCTCACGCAGCGACGGCCGCCAAACTGGTGCCCGAGGCCGGAATCGAACCGGCATGCCTTTCGGCGAGGGATTTTCTTCCCACTTCGGCTTTCGCCGCCGTCCTGACTGTCGCAGGACGTTCGTGGTCTGGAGCACGCCTTCACCATAGCCTTCCGGCCGTAGGTGCCCGCCGTCTGCTCTCTACACCTTCCCAAGCGGGGAGCTTGGGCTTGGCTCGGCGTTGGCTCGGACACCAGGGCATCCAGGGCTTTCGCCGACTTTGACGGGCTTCACTTCGGACGTTTCCACCCGAAGGCTCAAATTGTTCAAGTCCCTTGTGTCTACCGATTTCACCACTCGGGCGTAGTGCGATGCACTGGAAACTCCTATCTCAGTTCTGCTGGCGCCTAGCTGGCCCCTGACCGACAAGCCAAGCCGTGAAGCTGCGCCGTGGGTGCCTGCAAGTCCTTGTCACTATTGACCTTTTGGCTGGGTAGCGCAAGCAGAAAGGACTTGACAAAACTGATTTTAAGTCCCTTGTGTCTACCAATTTCACCACCCAGGCGTCATGCGTTCAGGGTTGCGCCCGGCCTAACAGGCCGCGCAGGGTTTCCTGAATGTCGGCCGGAATCACGATGGTCTTGGTATTGGCCGAGTTGGCCAGCGCACCCATCGCGACGATGTATTTCTCGCCCAGCAGGTAGCGCATCGGAGCCTCGCGCTCCCCCACGGCGGCGGTGACCCTTTTGATGGCTTCGGCGCTGGCTTCGGCCAACGTGACCTGTGCTTCGGCCTGGAGCCGGGCCGATTCGAGCTGAGCCTCGGCATTGAGAATGGTGGCCTGCTTGGTACCTTCGGCCTTGGTCACCATGGCTTTCCGTTCCCGTTCGGCGCTGGCCTGGGCTTCCATTGCGCGCTGCATGGACTCGGAGGGCTTGATGTCCTGGATTTCCACCGATTTCACGGTCAGACCCCAGTCGATGGCCTCGTCAGAAATGCTTTCCCGCAGCCGGGCCTTGATCTTGTCCCGGTTGGAAAGCGCCTCGTCTAGCGTCATCTCGCCGATGATGGAACGCAAAGTGGTCATGATCAGGTTGCGGATCGCTTCGGCGAAATTCACGACCCCGTATACTGCCTTGATCGGATCGGTCACCTTGATGAAGGCGATGGCATTGGTCAGGATCACGGCATTATCGCGGGTGATGACTTCCTGCTCCTGCACATCGAGAATGATGTCCTTGGTCACCACCTTGTAGGCAACGCGGTCCAGATAGGGAATGATGATGGACAAACCGGGCAGCAGCGTGCCCTGATACTTGCCCAGGCGCTCGACGATCCATTCCTCACCCTGGGGTACGATGCGCACCCCCTTGAGCAGGGTGATGATGGCGAAAACCAGAAGTGCGATGACAAAGAATTCCATGGTGCTTCCCTTGATGGCAGATCAATGGACCCGGGCAACCCTGAGCAGGCTGCCCTCGATAGCGACGACCCTGACCCGTTCACCGGCGGAGATCGTGTCGTCCGCGATGCAGGGCCAGACCTCGCCCCCGAGAATGGGTTTCTGAAAACGGACCTCGCCGCGCTCGAAAGGAGCGACACCACGGCCCAAAAGGCCCACCTCGCCGATCACATGCGGGTCCGAAGCACCGATCCGGGTCTTGAGCTGTCCGGGTTTGAAAACCTTGAACCAGAAGGCGGTCAGCACCACCGAAGCCGTCAGCCACAGACCCAGCTGGGTGGTGAAGCCGATGGGGACAAACGCCAGCAGCAGCGCCACGAACAGCGCGCCCAGACCGAACCAGATCATGACGAAGGCCGGTATCACCAGCTCCAGCAGGATCAGGGCGATGCCCGCCACGGCCCAGTGCCACCAATAGGGATCGAAATTCATCACGGCTTGTGGCTGGCGAGCTTGAGCCAGGTATCGACCACGGTGTCCGGATTCAGTGAAATGCTCTGGATACCCTGATCCATGAGCCACTCGGCCAGATCGGGGTGGTCCGACGGTCCCTGGCCGCAGATACCGACATATTTGCCCAGGCGGTTGCAGGTGGTGATCGCCATGGAAAGGAGCTGCTTGACGGCCGGATCGCGTTCATCGAAGGCATGTGCGACGAGGCCCGAGTCCCGGTCCAGCCCCAGGGTCAGCTGGGTCAGATCGTTGGAACCGATGGAAAAGCCATCGAAGTGCTGGAGGAACTGTTCGGCCAGCAGGGCATTGGAGGGAATCTCGCACATCATGATCAGGCGCAACCCATTCTCGCCACGCTTCAGTCCGTGGGAAGCCAGCAGGGATTCGACGCCCTGCGCCTCCTCCAGATTGCGCACGAAGGGCACCATCAGCTCTACATTGGTCAGCCCCAGTTCGTTGCGCACCCGCTTCATGGCTTCGGTTTCCATCTCGAAGCAGTCGCGGAAGCCCGGTGCCACATAGCGCGAGGCACCACGGAAACCGAGCATCGGGTTTTCCTCCTCGGGTTCGTAGATGTCGCCTCCGAGAAGCTTGCGGTATTCATTGGACTTGAAGTCGGAGAGGCGCACGATCACCGGCTTGGGATAGAACGCAGCGGCGATGGTGGCCACGCCTTCCACCAGTTTCTCGACGAAGAACTGGCGCGGGCTCGCATAGCCGCGCGAACGGCGCTTGATTTCTCCACGCAGGCTGGCGGGCACCTGATCGATTTCGAGAATGGCCTTGGGGTGGATGCCGATCATGTTGTTGATGACGAACTCCAGCCGGGCCAGGCCGACACCGGAATTCGGCGTCTGGGCAAAATCGAAGGCCAGCTCCGGATTACCCACATTCATCATCACCTTCAGCGGCAGATCAGGAAGATGTCCCATGTCCTGATGGGTGATCTCGTATTCCAGCCGGCCACGATAGACGTAGCCGGTATCGCCCTCGGCACAGCTAATGGTGACGGTATCGCCCTCCACCAGCTGTGTGGTGGCGTTGCCGCAACCCACAATGGCGGGAATGCCGAGTTCACGGGCAATGATGGCGGCGTGGCAGGTGCGGCCGCCGCGGTTGGTGACGATGGCGGAGGCCCGCTTCATCACCGGCTCCCAGTTGGGATCGGTCATGTCGGCCACCAGCACGTCGCCGGGCTGGACCCGGTTCATCTCCGCCGGATCTTTGACCACCCTTACCGGACCGGCACCGATCTTCTGGCCGATGGCACGGCCACTGGTCAGCACCTTGCCGTGTTGCTTGATCCGGTATTTCTCGATCACCCCGGTGGCCTGGGACTGCACGGTCTCGGGGCGGGCCTGGAGGATGTAGAGCTTGCCATCACGACCATCCTTGCCCCACTCGATATCCATCGGCCGGCCATAGTGCTTCTCGATGATCACGGCATAGCGGGCCAGTTCCAGCACATCGGCGTCGGTAATGGCGAAGTGGTGGCGCTCCACTTCGGGAACTTCCACGGTCACGGTGGACTTGCCCGCCTGGCGCGTTTCGGAAAAGATCATCTTGATCATCTTCGAACCCAGATTGCGGCGAATCACCGCCTGCTTGCCCTGCGCCAGGGTGGGCTTGTGCACGTAGAACTCGTCGGGATTCACCGCGCCCTGCACAACGGTCTCGCCCAGGCCATAACTGGCGGTGATGAAGACCACATCGGGGAAACCCGACTCGGTGTCGATGGTGAACAGCACTCCGGCGGCACCGGTATCGGAACGCACCATGCGCTGGATGCCGGCGGATAGCGCCACCTCGGCATGGGCGAAGCCCTTGTGCACCCGGTAGGCAATGGCACGGTCGTTGTAGAGGGAGGCGAAAACTTCCTTGATGGCGTGGAGGATATTTTCGTAGCCGTGGATGTTGAGGAAGGTTTCCTGCTGGCCGGCGAAGGAAGCATCGGGCAGGTCCTCCGCCGTCGCGGACGAACGCACGGCGAACGAAGGGTCGGGGCCGCTGATGGCGACCAGCGCTTCATAGAGCCGCTTGATCTCGTCTTCCAGCCGGGCCGGAAAGGGCTGGTCGATCACCCACTGGCGGATTTGCGCCCCCACCTTCAGCAGGGTATCCACATCGTCGACATCCAGCGTGTCCAGCGCCTTGTTGATGCGGTCGGCCAGGCCCTGATGGGCGAGAAATTCACGATACGCAGCGGCCGTGGTGGCAAATCCGCCCGGCACCCGCACGCCGGAGGCCGCCAGCTGGCTGATCAATTCACCCAGAGAGGCATTCTTGCCGCCAACCTCGCCGACGTCGGTCATGCGGAGCTGGTCGAAGGGGATGGCGTAACGGGTCATGACGGATTTCCTGGGCAGCGGGAACGGAAGGTCGGATTGTATCGGATCGATACGGAGGAAGCCGCATCCCCGGCATTCGGTGTCTCATCCAAACGACCGTCTGCGCGCAGTTTTGTCCTACGTATAATCCATGCCTCCCATCGCATCACTCCCTGCATTCCGTGTCCAATCCCCTGGCGGCGCTGTTGCCGCAGATCGCTCCGCTGTCGCTGCCCAAACCCGGATCCCGGCTGGATCTTCCCGCCGGCGCGGGCTCTGCCGATGCGCTCACCATCGCCCGGCTGGCCGGACAGGGCGTGCCGCTGACCGTGATCTGCGCCAGTCCGCTGGAAGCCCGGCGCCTGGAGGAGGAAATCGCCTGGTTTGCTCCAGATCTGCGCACACATCTGCTGCCCGACTGGGAAACCCTGCCCTACGACGGCTTTTCGCCGCATCAGGATCTGGTCTCCGAGCGTCTGGCAACCCTGTATGCAGTGACCCGGAGCGCGTGCGACGTGCTGCTGGTCGCGGCATCGACGGCACTGGCCAGACTCGCGCCTCCCAGCTTCCTTGCCGCCCACACCTTCTTCATCAAGAAGGGCGACACCCTGGAACTGGAAAAGCTGCGCGAGCAGCTTACCCTGGCCGGCTATGCGCACGTCACCCAGGTAGTGGCTGCCGGCGAGTACAGCGTGCGCGGCGGACTGGTGGACCTGTTCCCCATGGGTACCGTCCTGCCCTACCGCATCGAACTGTTCGATGACGAAGTGGAAACCCTGCGTACCTTCGACGTGGACAGCCAGCGCACCCTCTATCCGGTGCCCGAGATCCGGCTCCTGCCGGCGCGGGAATTCCCCATCGGCGAACCGGGCCGCAACAAGTTCCGCGCCCGCTTCCGCGAGACTTTCGAGGGCGATGCCTCGCGCATCACGCTGTACAAGGATGTCTCGAACGGCGCGCTGCCGGCTGGCATCGAGTATTACCTGCCCCTGTTTTTCGACGGAACGGCCCGACTTTTCGACTACCTGCCCGCCGGCTCCACCCTGCTCTTTCATGGTGATGTGCCTGGCGCCATCGCCGAATTCTGGCGTGACACCGGCAGCCGCTACGACATGCTCAAGGGCGACCGCAGCCGCCCTGTGCTGCCGCCCGGCGACCTGTTCCTCGACGAGGAAAGTTTCTTTGCCGCAAGCCACGGCTATCCATTGCTGCGCCTCAGGCCTGATGCCGCCGGACCTTCGGGCGAGGCGATCGCGCTGCCTGCCCTGGCCGTGGACCGCAAGGCCGATCGGCCCGTGCGTCACCTGGAGGATTTTCTGGCCAGCTTCGATGGCCGTGTGCTGCTGCTGGCCGAGTCTCCCGGCCGACGCGAAACCATTGCCGAGTATCTGGCCGGACAGGGTCTGCGTCCCGGCACCTGCCCCGATTTCGCCGCTTTCGCCGGCAGCGGCGAGGTCTTCTCGCTCGGTGTCGCACCACTTTCAGGTGGTTTCATGCTGGCGGATGCGGGCCTCGCCATCATCACCGAGAACGAGCTCTACGCCGCGACCGCCCGCCCCCGCCACAAGCGTGATGCCGCCCGCCGCGCCAATCTCGAAGGCTGGCTGCGGGATCTCTCCGAACTCAGGATCGGCGATCCGGTGGTGCATGAATCACACGGCATCGGCCGCTATCAGGGGCTGGTGCACATGGACTACGGCTCCGGCGCGGAGGAGTTCCTGCATCTGGAATATGCCGAAGCGGCAACCCTCTATGTGCCGGTCTCCCAGCTCCACGTCATCTCGCGCTACAGCGGCGTCGATCCGGAAAGCGTGGAGCTTCATCGTCTGGGCTCCGGCCAGTGGGAAAAGGCGAAAAAACGGGCCGCCGAGCAGGTGCGCGATACCGCCGCCGAACTGCTCAACCTCTATGCCCAGCGTGCCGCCCGAAAGGGCCATGCGTTCGATTTCAGCCAGCATGATCTGGAAGCCTTCGCCGACGGCTTCGGTTTCGAGGAGACCCCCGATCAGCAGGCCGCCATCGATGCCGTGGTGACGGACATGCGTTCCGGCAAACCGATGGATCGTCTGATCTGCGGTGACGTGGGCTTCGGCAAGACCGAGGTGGCCCTGCGCGCCACATTCGTCGCCGTCGCGGGTGGCAGGCAGGTGGCGGTGCTCTGCCCCACCACCCTGCTGGCCGAACAGCATTACCAGAATTTTGCCGATCGTTTTGCCGACTGGCCGGTGAAGGTGGCCGAGATTTCCCGCTTCCGTTCCGCCGCGGAACAGACCGATGCGATCAGGCTCCTGGGGGAAGGAAAAATAGACATCCTGGTGGGCACGCATCGGCTGTTGCAGAAGGATGTGCAGTTCTCCCGCCTGGGTCTGGTGATCATCGACGAGGAACACCGCTTCGGCGTGCGCCAGAAGGAAGCATTGAAGGCCCTGCGCGCCGAGGTGGATGTGCTGACCCTCACCGCCACGCCGATTCCCCGCACCCTGGGCATGAGCCTGGAAGGCTTGCGGGATTTCTCGGTGATCGCCACGCCGCCGCAAAAACGCCTCGCCATCAAGACCTTCGTCAGCCAGTGGAGCCGCGGCCAGATCCGCGAAGCCTGCCTGCGCGAATTCAAGCGTGGCGGCCAGGTGTACTTCCTGCACAACGAGGTGGATACCATCGAGAACATGCGGACGCGGCTTCAGGAACTGCTCCCCGAGGCGCGCATCGTGGTGGGGCATGGTCAGTTGCCGGAGCGGGAACTGGAACGGGTGATGCGGGAATTCACCCAGCAGAAGCACAACGTCCTGCTCTGCTCCACCATCATCGAGACGGGGATCGACAACCCCCACGCCAACACCATCATCATCAATCGCGCCGACAGGTTCGGCCTCGCCCAGCTGCACCAGTTGCGCGGTCGCGTTGGCCGCAGTCACCACCAGGCCTACGCCTACCTGCTTACCGACGAAAGCGCCAAACCCACGGCCCAGGCCCAGCGCCGGCTGGAGGCGATTACCGCGATGGAGGAACTGGGCTCCGGATTTTTCCTCGCCATGCACGATCTCGAGATTCGCGGCGCGGGAGAAGTACTGGGCGAGAACCAGTCCGGCGAAATCCAGGAAGTGGGATTCGCCCTGTACACCAACATGCTCAACGCTGCGGTGAAGGCCCTGCGCGAAGGCAAGACGATCCCCGATCTGACCGAGCCGCTGGCGGTCATCTCCGAAATCAACCTGCGTGCTCCAGCACTGCTGCCCAACGACTACTGCCCCGATGTGCACGAGCGCCTGAGCCTGTACAAGCGCTTCGCCAACTGTGACGACGAGGACGAACTGCGCGATCTGCAGGAAGAGCTGATCGACCGTTTCGGCGAAATGCCCACCCAGGCGCTGACCCTTCTCGAAACCCACCGCCTGCGCCTGCTGGGCAGACACATCGGGCTGGCCAAGCTGGATGCGGGGCCCAAATCGATCCAAGTACAATTCATTCCCGAACCACCCATCGACCCCATGGCCATCATCCGGCTCATTCAATCGGATCGCAATCTCAGGCTTTCCGCTCCCGACAAGCTGGCCTGGCAGCGGGAAACCACGAATCTCAAGGACCGGATCATGGCGGTAAAGGAATTGCTGCAGCGGATCAACACGCCTCGATGATCGCCACGACTCCATTGCGAAAATCGGTTTCTTTGCCTCCGCGGGGCGCCCCGCGATCGGCCTGCCGGACAGCGCACCGCCCCGCTGAATTCAACAAGGATCATTCATGCCCCTGATCAAACCCCTGCGTGGCCTTCGCCCCGCTTCCGGCGAGGCCGCCGCCGTGGCCGCTCCGCCCTACGACGTGCTTTCCACCGAGGAAGCGCGGATTCGCTCCAGGGGCAAGCCCTGGTCCTTTCTGCACATTTCCAAACCGGAGATCGATCTGCCCGAAGGCACCGATCCCTATGCCCCCGAGGTGTACGCCAAGGCGGCGGAAAACCTGGCGCACATGCTGGAAGCCGGCATCCTGGCGCGTGATGAAGCCCCCTGTTACTACGCCTACCGGCTGGTGATGGGGTCGCACCAGCAGACCGGGCTGGTCGTGGCTGCCTCGATTGCCCATTACGACAGCAACCGCATCCGCAAACACGAATTCACCCGCCCCGACAAGGAAGACGACCGGGTCCGCCAGATCGGAGCGCTCAATGCCCAGACCGGCCCCGTGCTGCTGGCCTATCCGGCTTGCGACAAGGCGGATGCACTGATTGCCGAATCCTGCACCGCCACGCCGGATGCGGATATCACCGCCGATGACGGAATTCGCCACACGATCTGGGCCATTCGCGACAGCGCCCGCATCGATGCCATCAGCGCCGCCTTCGATGCCATGAACAGCCTCTACATCGCCGACGGCCACCATCGTTCCGCGGCGGCTTCCCGCGTGGCGGCGGCCCGCCGCCTGCCGAACGACGAAGCGCGGGAACACAGCAGCGAATATTTTCTCGCGGTGGTTTTTCCCCATCACCAGATGCGCATCCTCGATTACAACCGGGTCGTGAAGGATCTCAACGGCCTGGATGAAGCCACCTTTCTGAAGCGCCTGGAAACCGCCTTTATCGTCACTCCGGGCGCAGGCCCCGTATCGCCTGCCCGCCCGCGGGAATTCGGCCTGTATTTGCCGGGGCGCTGGTTCACGCTCGCCATCAAGCCCGAATGCGTGCCGGAAAACGATCCCGTCGCCCGCCTTGATGTCAGCCTGCTTTCCGATCATCTGCTGGCCCCGGTGCTGGGCATTACCGATCTGCGCCGCGACAAGCGCATCGATTTCATCGGCGGCATCCGTGGTCTTGCGGAACTTGAAAAGCGCGTGGACAACGGAGAAATGGCCGCAGCCTTCGCCCTGCATCCCACCGGCATGGAAGACCTGATGGCCGTAGCCGATGCCGGCGAAGTGATGCCACCCAAGTCCACCTGGTTCGAACCCAAGCTGGCCGACGGCCTGGTGTCCCACGTGCTGGACTAAATGGCAGGGATTGCGCTCATGACCTTCTCCCGCACGGTATTTTTCGTTTCCGACGGCACCGGCATCACCGCCGAAACGCTGGGCCACAGTCTGCTATCCCAGTTCGGCGGCATGCAATACCGCCAGGTGCGCATTCCCTTCGTCGATTCGCCCGACAAGGCGCACGACTGCGTGGAGCGGATCCGGGAAGCCGCAGCCCGGGACGGCACCCGCCCCATCGTGGTTTCCACCCTGGTGGCCCAGGCGGTAGCCCAGATCCTCCAGGCGGCGGAAAGCGACGCCATGATCCTCAACCTCTTCTCGGTTTTCATCCAGCCGCTGGAACAGGAACTGGGGCTCAAGGCCTCGCCCACCGTGGGCCAGTCCCACGGCCGCGCCAACAGCGAGGATTATTCGGCGCGGATCGATGCGGTGAACTTCACCCTGGCGCATGACGACGGCGTTTCCAATGCCGATCTGGACAAGGCCGATGTGATACTGGTGGGTGTTTCACGCAGCGGCAAAACCCCGACCAGCCTCTACCTGGCCCTGCAGTTCGGCATCAAGGCCGCCAACTATCCGCTGATTCCCGAGGATTTCGAGCGCGGCAAGCTGCCGGGGGCACTCTTTCCGCACCGGCACAAGCTCTTCGGCCTCACCATCACCCCCGAGCGCCTCTCCCAGATCCGGCAGGAGCGCAGGCCCGACAGCCAGTACGCTGCGCTCGATAACTGTCGCTGGGAAGTGGATCAGGCGCAACGGCTGATGCGCCGGGAAGCTGTGCGCTGGCTCGACTCCACCACCAAATCCATCGAGGAAATCGCCGCCACCCTGATGCAGACCGTGAAGCTCGAACGGCATGGCTACTGATAGCAGAAGTCACGGATTACGGGAAAACCACGGAAGCCCGGTGTCACGCGCATCTCGACGCGCAGTCAACCCGCTCGCCGTGGATCGAAGCACGGCGAATCCCCTTGTCCGCCGATAAAAAATACGTATAATCCGCGCCTCAATTCCCCGATAGCTCAGTCGGTAGAGCGCCGGACTGTTAATCCGTAGGTCCCTGGTTCGAGCCCAGGTCGGGGAGCCAATACTAGAGGGCGATTCGCAAGGATCGCCCTCTTTCCTTTTGTTCCCCAAAACGGGGGTTGTTCCCCAAAACTATACCAGTCGCAGGCGCAAAAACCTACGGGATCGAGCGCGCAACTGGCTGGGGAACGGGGCATCAATCCGCAGCCGAAGCGTGGCCACCCGGCAGCGCAAGATCCCCGACCTCATTTCACTTGCTCGGCGTAGCCGTAGCATTCCCGGTAGCTGTCGGCGAGCTGGTCGGCGTCATAAGCGAGCTGTCGAAGATTTGCTGCAATCGAGTCTGGAAGCTGTACGACGGCGGTGCTGCCAATACCGGCGGCGTTGGAGCCGGTGCCTTCGGCGCGCTGACCACTACCCCCAAGTCCTGTACCTTGGGCGAGGTTGAAGCGCAGGCCGACGCCAGCATAGCGAGCGTGCAGATCATCGGTAGCCTTTTGGTTCGCAGCATGTTCCTTCTCCAGTCGGGTCTTGAGTTGATCGCGCTCGACCATGAGCGCAAGGTTGTCGTGTTGGGCCTTGCGGTAGGCCGCGTTGGCCGTGGCTATCTGCTCGGCGCGCTCGGCGTTGATCTTGTCAAACTGCGCCTGGTCAGCCACCTTCTGCTCGGCAATGCCCTGCTTATGGCCGTGCAGATCGCCAGCGACGAAACTGCCGGCCAGCGCCAGGACAACACCAAGAATGATCCAGGGGTTAGGCATCGCCGCTCTCCTTCTTGAGTTTCAGCGCCACGCCCAGGCCACCGAACAGTGCGCCGCAGCCGATGCCGAACGCCTGCATGTCGAATGGCTGGCCCTTGACCACGGCGTAGGTGTTGAGCCCGAGGCCGACGAGGACGGACAGTGCGGCTAGCCAGCGTGCGATGTCATGCGTCTCGTTGTCGCGCTCGGTGAATAGCTGGCGCAGGATGTCCTTGCAGCTCATGCCAGTGTTCCCCCTGCGTTTTGGTAGGCATCGCGGAGCGCTACGAGGGTATTCTCGTGCTGGCCGTACCCCGCGCCCGGCAAACTGGCCCAAATGTGTGCGCACTTGGCTACTGCTTCATTGAACCGGCCGGCCTCGATGTCGTCGAGCGCACGGCATTCGCGTATCTGCTGCAAGGCGATGGCATCTTGGCTTGCCGGCGAGAAGTCAGGCAAATGCAACTGCGCTCGGTAGGCATCGAAGTATTTGGCGAGCAGTTGGTAGCGCCCAGCGGCCGTCGATTTCAAGGTAGCGTTGAGCTGCACCAGCTTGCGCGGGTGATCCGCATAGCTGTCGAATAGGCTGCCGCCGACGATGACGTTATAGCCCCCTTGGTCGCCGTATTTCACGGTGCCCTCGGAGTGAGCGATCATGTCAAGAAACGCTTTTTGGTTGGGCGTCATGGTCAGTGCCCCCCGACCTTCGACACGATGCCGGCCCAAACGGCGGCCATCGTCGCCGCTGCGAGCACGCCCATCAGGGCAAGGAAGCCGTGGTCGGCAGCCTTGCGCATCCTCTTGCCGAAGCGCAAGTCCTCGCGGAATTCTTCGACGGACTCTGGCCGGTCAATATCCACCCCGAGGATGGCAAAGACCTTCTTGACGGCGTGATCGGCCGCCTCGATGGTATGGGGGCAGCCGTCAGCGGCGTGCGGGCATTGTCGTTCAGACATGATCGCTTGTTTCCTTTCGGCGATAGATCGTTGTTTTGAGGGGAGCGAATGCCCGGAAACATCGTCCCAATCGGTCGGGGTCGGCTCGGCGCGCATCAGTACAACTCCTGAACGACGAGCGTTCCGTGACTGATCTGAATCGCATTGGTGTCACTCGAAGCGAACTGAACCGTGATCGTTTGTGAGCCAGCACCAACGCTGTAAAGGCCCTCGGCAGATACCGCATGCCAGTAGCCATCGCTATTGACATCCGTTCGTGTATCCCCCTGCGCCGAGCCATTGAGAGCCAATTGGAAATAACCGCTGGCGGCTGTTGATTTGCTGGCTCGTCCGCTAAACGACACTCGCAACTTTGTGTTCGCCTGCGTGTTCAGCGTCACGCTCAACCCCGGCACGTTGGTCGGCGTCGTCGTGCTGTTGGATTGAACTGAACTGTTCAGCGTGGCGTTCGACACTTGCCGGCCACGGTACGCCTGCACACCCGCCACAAAGGTCTGCCCCAGGTGCGTGATTCCAGACGCACCGGAAACGGCCGGCATAGAAGCGCCGTCGCTGGTCGGGAATGGGATGAAGGTATTCCCGTTGGATGATCCGACGCCGCCATTTCCTCCTACGCCTTTTGTCATACCCAAATTGGCGAAATAGTTCTCCAGTGGAAAGGCACCGCTGGCGGGCCACTGTTGCAGATATACATCCAGTCCAGAGGTTGATCCGTTGTACGGATAGAACTCAACCTCAAGCATCGAATTATTGTCCGCACCGCTCAACCATGCGCCATAGCTGGTCGCGCTTTGGCCGTACATGAAGGTTCCGCCGATGAAGACGTTTCGCGCGCTATCCGGCTGCCCTGCTAATGAGGTTCCGGTGCTGACACCAGAATTTAGGGAAATGCCAAGGACGGTGCCTGTGCCGACACTTGAATCGACGAATCCGTAGCAGGCGATAAAGCGATTGTCTGCGCACCCGAAAGCACACCCGGAGGGGAATCCCGTGCGAGTGGTCAGCGACCAGCCGATAGCCGTGTAGTTGCGACAGACGACATTGCGGAAGTTAGATTGCGTGCAGTGATTGATCAACACGCCGATGCCAGCGAGCGAGTTGCAATCCAGCGCCATGTCTTCCAGGCCGACGCTGTGCAGCGGGCCGGCGAAACTGACGACGGCTGCGGAGGCGTTCGCCGATCCGGTGTAGAGGATGCGACTGACACCGTTGATTTCTTGATTCGTCACCCCGGAACTGGAACCCGATCCGGCACCGCAGAACACCACGCGATTGTGAATGGTCGAATTCGCGCTGTTGCTGCCGTTGCCAAATGTGAGACCTGTCGGGGTGGCATACGCGCCAGGAGGAATCCATACCCGGCCGCCGCCTAGTGCATCGACAGCGTTCGCTGCTGCGATGAAAGCAGCAGTGTCGTTGGTGACACCGTCACCCTTGGCGCCGAACTGTTTGACCGATAGTTGTAGGACGTTTGCCAGCTTCCAGCGACCGCCGTCACTTGCAACGATGACGGTGCCGCCGTTGTCCGCGCTGGTCGTATCGGTCGAGTCGTACCAGTAGGCGCCGCCCCCTCCATCGCCAGCAGCGTAGTAGCCGAGCACGAAAGCGCGCGGGCATCCGGTTTTCGGCAGGGCTTTCAATGCCGCAATCGAATCGACAACGCGCCCGGTGCCATTGACCAGAGCAGCGCCCTTTACACCCGATGAACTTGCTAAGTCGGAAGCCAGCGCGGTGGAATATGTCGGGTCAGTATTCTGGAATCCATCACCAGTCGCATTCCACCCAATGAGCGAGTACGGCACCGGAGCAGGTAGTACCGGATTAATCCCCGCTGGCGCGGAAATCGCGTTTTTGACGGTACGGCTAACAGCTTCCGCAAGCTGCTGCACTAGGATTGTTGCGCGATCCAGTGCATCGCTGATGACCTTCGGATAGAAGCCACCGCCGTTGGTCAGCGTGACGGACTGCGAGAGCGCGACGGCACTGGTGAGCGTAATGAGGAAGCCGGTAGCCGGCGCGGCGAGCATATTCACCGTGCCGCCGGGGTTTGCATCCTGATCGGCATTGAGCGCGACCGTGTAGTCGGTCGTTAGCGTCTTGGTCGTTTCGTTGCCGGAAAGGTCGGTTTGCGTGACGACGACTTCGCTACCCGCGAACACCTTGAAGTTGAACGGGAAGGCGGTTGTTACGGCATTCCCCGTATAGGGGCCGGCCTTGCGGGTAGTGGCGGCGACAGTCATGGCGTGACCCTCTGAGACGTTGGCCGATTCTCGGCCGAACGCTCAAAGGCACGCGAACCGCTTAGTGCTTGCGCATATCTCCGTGGATGATGCCCCGCCACCAGTCGGCCAGCTCTTGCGGGTTTTGCTGGCCGTGGGCCACGTCCCACAAGAACTGCACGACGCTGGCCGCCTGGCCAGTCGGCAGGCCGAACACATAGCCCGAAGTCGTGACCATGTGCTTGAGCCACTTGTCGCTTACCGTGTCGCCGACCATCGCGTTGATGGCATCCTTGCCGCTGCTGTCGAAGGCATCGACCATGCTGGCGGCTGGTGTGACCTTGTAGTCCTTGCCCTGGAGGTAATGGGCGGACAAGTCGCGGGCAATGGGAATGCCGGCGAAGGCTGCGGCTGTGACTTCCTTGGCCGCCCACTTGAACCACGAATCTTCCTCGTCGCCTTCCTTCGGCGGGTGCAGCATGCCGTGCATGATCTGCACGCCGAAGGTGTAGATCAGGGTGCGCATCAGCACGCTGCTCAGGTCGCCCCGGAACTTGGCCATGTCGCCGGCTTCGACCCCGGCGCGGTAGGTGGCAGGTAGCTCCTTGCCCATGCGGTAGGTGTCCATGATGCGGTTCACGTTGTGGTTCCAGAACGTGTAAAACATCGTGAATAGCTTGAAGAACTCGGGGCCGCGCTGCACGGCGGCCTGATCCTTGACGCCCGTGCCGCCGTGGGCGTTGCGCACGGTCTTGTCAGCGAAGTAGATGGCATCCTGTTCGCCCAGGGCAAGGCCGCCCTTTTCCACGGGGGCCATCGCCTTGTGGTACGCGCCCATCCATGTCGGGAGCGCCGAGGCCATGTCGAGCATGGCAATGCCGTGGTAGGCGTGTGCCTTGATCGCATCCGATGCCCTGGCAGCAGCGCTGGTGGTCGGGCTCATCAGTTCGAGGTCGATCTGGCGCAGGTGCTCGCGCACGTCCCGATCCACTTCGTTCATGCGGTTGCGCATTTCTCTACTGCGCTCGAAGATGAAGTCCCGGTTGGCCGCCCATTGCATCGGATTGGAGAAGTCGCGCAGTCCTTTGGCGAACCAGCCGGGGCCGAGTTCGGCGATGGACTCCAGGCCGGCCGAGGTGCCGTGCACCAGCATTGTGGAAATGCGATAGCCCAGCCCGACCATCGTGGCGCGGGTACGGGCGCCGCGCGCCAGGTCGTTGAACCACTTGAGCGCCCGCATGCCAGAATCGTCGAGCTTGCCGTCATTGGCGATGGATTGCAGCCAGGGGCGCAGTTGGTCGTAGTGCTCCTGGCTCAGGGCATTGATGATGCCCTCGCACACGCGCCCATCGGAAAGGAATTTGTCGGCGTCGAGGATGGCCTCGCGGAAGGCGATGTCGTGGATTTCATCGCGGATGACACGCGGCAACGCATCGAGGTCGAGCAGCAACGGCCGGGCATAGTTGGCGTTGCGGGTGTTCATGCGCCCCGTGTCCGTGTTGGCTCGCGTGTAGATATTCTCGAACAGGGCGTCGGCCTTCTTCGCGCCGCGCTCGGCCACGTCCTGCGCGCGAGCCGGATCGTAGAGCATAGGCCAGTACCAGCCGTCGTAGCGGCCGTGCGGCGTATCGAAGGCGCGCGGCTGAATTTTCTCGGGGTTGGTGTTGCCTAGGCGACGCGACATGGCCAGCTTCTCAGGCCACAGCGATTCGATGGCCTTGCCCATGCCGGCAACGAAGTCCCAATCCGCTTTGCTCATGTTCTTGTTCAGGAAGTCCCAAACGGCGACCTCGTTCCACTTTTCCCCGGCAATCAGCTTGGCGACGTTGGACTCGTTGCCCATGTTGCCGGCCAACATCAGCATTTGCTTTTTGGTGAAGCGTTGCGGCTTGCCGGTCATGCCATCGATCAGGCCATCGGCCACGTAGATCCTGCCCTTGTCCTTGGTCACGTCGGCGAGGTTGGTATCGAGCAGCTTGTCGATTTCACCCTTGACCGTGGCCAGCATGTCGTTTTCGTGCGTACCGGCGTCGGCGATCCGGCGGAACACCACGCGGTTGAACACGCCATTCGGATTGCGCCGGTCGAGCCAGTCGAACATTTGCTCCATCTTGAGCAATGCCGCCTGCGCGCTGCGGCCTGCCGCTTTTGCCGACAGCCACGCCGACTCCATGCGGGTCAGCCCCCGGTTCGATTCGGGCGTGCGTTGCGGCAGCTCGCCCATCGTCGCCGTGGCTTCGGCGGCCAGCGTGGCCAGTTCGCGCGTCTCCTGCCCGTCGAGCAGGCGCGTCTTGAGCCGGCCCAGGTGCTCGATGCTCTTGACCGCATCGACAAGCCCCCGGAACTGCTCGACGGTCATGTCCTTGTAGTGCTGGCGTTGGGCCTCGTTGAGCAGGTGCTCGGGAATGTTCGGCTCGTAGCCTTCGCCGGCCATGCGCTCGACGAACTGCAGCAGCGCCTCGCGCTTGTCCAGCGCCTTGCCGGAAGTGCTCTTGCGCAGATCGTAGCGCTCCAGCAAGGCGTCGATCTGATCGCGGTATTCCAGCTCGATGTTTTCGCGCACGCCGGGCTTGTCGAACTTCTTGAGGTAATCGACGCCCTTGCGTACTTCCTCGACGGCATCGGCCGCCGCCTTGGCCAGGCGGTTGTTGAGGAGCTGCGCGCGCTTCTCGTTGGCTGCCGCCACGATGTCCTTGGCCAGTAGCGCCTTGTCGGCATTCTTCGCGGACTTGGCCTCGGCCGCCGTGTATTGCGCCGGCCGCACGTCACGCACGCGCTTGGTGGCGATGGCCGCATCGGCGGCTTCCTTCGCGGCCTGCGCGATCAGCTTGGCCGGCCCGGTGGCCTGACTCAATGCCTTGAGTTCGGTAGCGACGAACCGGGCGCGCACCTCGTTGTGGATCGCGGCTTCGGCGGCGCGCTCGATGGCCTGCGGGTCGGACAGCTCGCCGTAGCGTTCTAGCATGCGCTGGTCGGTCAGGCCGTCAATCACGTCGCGCGGCTTTTCGGCATTGGCCAGCGAGCGCACCAGATCGGCACCGTCCTCGAAGCCGTGCATTTCGGCCACGAGGTCGGGATCGAGGCCGCCCTTCTTCGTCATGCGCAGAGCTTCCACCTTGAGGCCGTCAGCGCCCAGCGCACGCACGGCGTCGGTATCCAGTCGGCCGGCAGTGCGCAGTTTCAGGTCGGCGAGCTTCGGGCCTTCGGGGCCGTTCTTGAGATAGTCGTAGTCCGCGTGGTTGGAGTATTCCAGCTTGCCGCCCAGCTCGTTGAAGAACTTTTCCTCGAACTCGCGCAAGTCCCACTTGCCGTGCTCGTCGGTGGAAAGATAGCCATGATCGGCCAGCGCCTCGGCCATGCCGTCGAGTGTGCGGCCTTCCGTGGCGCGGGCCACCGGCTTGCCAAACACGCCGGACTCCGGGCTCATGCGCCCGTCCATGCCCCATTCGCTGACGAGCTGTTTTTTGTCGATACCGCCCAGCTTGCCGATGGCCGTGAATAGGGAGTCGCGGGAAGAATCCAGCCCCTTGCTGGCCTTCGGCTTGACGGCCTTGCCGCCTTCCTCCTTGCCGGTAAGGAATTGCCACGCCTGATAGACCGGCTGGCTCCATACTTCCTTCGAGACTTCGGTGCGCACCTCGCGCCGCTTGCTGGCGGCTTCTTTCTGCTTTTCCTTGAGCGCGCCAGCCTTGGCGTTGGACAGCCACTTCATGTCGCGCAGGCTGCGCTTTTCCATGTCGTCGACCGCCGTCTCGGTCGCCTCGGCACCGAGCTTCTGGTAGTCGGCCCACTGCTCGGGCGTCATGCCGGCGTCGGTGGCCGACTTGAACAGCGGCTCGTAGCCCCGTACCTGCTCGGCGGTTTGGATGGCTTCCTCGCTGGCCAGCATGCGGTCGAACACGCCGCGCACTTCAGGCGTCAGCTCGACATTGAGGCCGGACAGCGACTTATAGACGTTGAGCAGCCAGGAGCGGAAGCGCGAGAACAAGCCTTGCAGCTCGACGTTCGGGGCTTTCCCTTCCATCAGGTAGGACTCGAAACCACGAGCGAACTGCTCGTGATAGCTGCGCTTTTCCTCGAACGACAGGTTGTGCCATTCGGCCGCGTCGCGCACACCGAACCACTTGAGCAGCTTGTCGAAGTCGGCCCGGATCGCCGGGGGCGCATCCTTCTGCGCGGCGAGGTCGGCCGTCATTTCGAGGAAGTGGTGCCCCGTCTCGTGCAGAAAGGTTGAAAGGTCGGCCCCCTTGAGCAAGGCGATGGTACTGGTTTCCGGGTTGTAGGCGCCCCGGTTGCCCTGTAACAGGTCGCCGTTGCTATCCGCCCCGGCTTCGTATATTCTGGCTTTTGTAAGGGCTGCCTCGGCCTGACCGCGCAGGGAATTGGACCCTGCAATGCGATCAAGCCAAGCGCGGCCCTTCGTTTTTTCATAGCCCAGCAACAGGCCATCCTTCAACCAGTGCGCCACGCTCTTGTCGGCTTTCGGGTGCAGGCTGCGAATGTCATGCACCTCGATTTCGTTGCGCTTCTTGTTGAGTTCCAGCGCCGCGACGATGTTGCCGTCCTCATGCGCCAGTTCGGTCACGACGACCGCGTGGCCTTCCCCCTTCTTGGAAGCGAATACCGCGATAGGCGACTGGATCGCTTCGTGCAGCCCCTTCAAGTCGGCGGGCAGGATGTTATGCCGCTCGTCGGTCGCCTTGTCGAGCACGCGCTTGGCCAAGTGGATCGGCGCATCCTCGGGGATGAACCCGCGCAGGATTGCGGACGGCTTGCCCAGGTCGATGATATGTCCGCTCGGCAGCTCGCCCTTAACCCACTGGTCGAGCTGCTGGTCGACGCGCGCCGCCTGGTCGAAGTGCTTTCCGCCGGCCGTCATCCGCTCCACGGCCACCTTGAGCGGATAGCGTTCAAACAACTCGCTGGGCTTCGTGCCCAGGCGATCGGCCGTGGTCACGTAGTAGTCGCGCACCAGCGAGGCGTATGCCTTATTCACGTCGGGCGTGAAGCGGTTGGCAGTGTTGAGCTGGTCGAGCACCTTGTCGAACACCTGCTGATGGTCGGCCTTGAAGGCTTCGTCGTTGGCGTGCTCGGCGAGAATCTTGCCGGCCTGCGTCTTGAACTGATCCGCCTGCCCCTGGTAGAACTCCTGCGCCTCGGCATAGGTCTTGCCCTCGGGGCCGGTCTTGAGGTGCGGCAACAGCGCGGCGTCGGCCGGGCTGCCCGCGATATGCGTGGCGTAGTCGGCCACCGGGATGCGTACGTCGCCGTTGGTTTGCAGCGCTTCGTGGAGCTGGCCGGCCACGTCGGGCATCAGCCGCGCCACGTCCTCCTGCTTTACTCCCGACTGGTTGAACACGTCGGTCAGGGTGCGGGCATCGACATAGACAGAATCGAGGTTGCCCTCATCGGCCACGGTGCTGATGAACCGCTTGAACGCTTCCGGGTCGCGCTCGCGCAACGCGCTGGCCGCCGATACCTGGCTGAGGGTGTTGAGGCGCTGGAAGTCCTGCTCGGCAATCTTCGACTCGGTAGCGTCGCGGAGCCAGCCCCCGCCCGTGCGCCCGGCACCGTGCAGGGAAAACACGCTATTCAGCAGAACGTTGAAGATCCGATCCTCAAGCGGTACGCGCTCATCCCACGGGCTGGTGCCCTGCGCCAAGCTGGTGGCGGTATTGACGCCGATGGCGCGCAGCACGGCCATGAGCGCCGTATTGTCCGGCAGCACGCGGCCGGCAGCGCCGAAGATGCCACCAGTCTCAAAACCACCGGCTAAGGCGTCGGCTTCCATCTTGCCGGCCTCATCGAGCGAATGCGTGTCGAGTGCGGCGTGTCCGCCCTTTTCCAGGGCTGACGCCAGTGCCAGCGTGGCCCCTTGGTTGATTACGTCCTTGGACAACGCCTTCACGAAGGACTCGCCAGCGACATGCTCCAGCGGGTTGATGAGCGCGCCCGCGCCCTTCGCTGGGCCGACGAGAAAGCCGCTGAGTTGCCCGAGCGCGCCGGCCGTTGATGCCTGCCACGAGTGCGATTTTGTCGAATCCACAGGGGCCACGAGGCCGAAGGTCGCCGAGTCGACGAAGCGCTCGGCGGCGATCTGCGGGATTTGCGACATGCCGCCGATGGCCTGACGCGAGGCTTCCCACGCCTCGTCGTTGGTCATGCCCGGCCGTTTGCTGACCAGAATGGCCGTCGCTTCCGCCGCCTGCTGCGCCCGGCGCGACTCCTCGACAGTAGGCGCGCCGAACAGGCCGCGCCACCAGTTCGACAGGCGCTCCCGATAAGTCGGCCCCTGCTCGGGAGCATCCCACGCCGTCATTTCCGGGAATGCGCGCACCGCCTGTTCCACGGCGGCCGTGCCCGGCACTACGTCGTGAATGACGCGCGCCAGGGCCGGATTGTCCGCGATGCTGCGCGCCAGCGTGGGCGCATCCCGCAGGGCGGCCTTCGCTGCTTCGGTCACGGCGCGCTGCTTGAATTCCTCGGGGAAAGTATCGACCACCTCGGGGGGCACGTTGTAGCGACGCGCAAGGACGGCATTGGCCGCCGATTTGTCCGGGTTCGAGCCGACGGACAGGCCGACCGTCAGCGCCGCGCGAGCGCGTTGCTGCTGGTCGATGTCGTCGATGGTTTGCAGGTACGGGTTGGGCGCGGCGCCGGGTGTCGGTGCGGCCGGGAACACCTCGTCTACTAGGTCGTCATAGGCGCTCATGCGCTATTTCCCCTTGAGTTGTTTGGCCTTGTAAATGGCCTGGATGGCGTCGTCGGTAACGGGTCGCCCCTTGGCCTTGAGCGCGTCGGTGATCTGCTGCTTGTCGGCCGGCGGCACAACCCACGGCGCGTTGATTTGTTCCGGCGTCATCTTCCAGACAGGCGCATGCGACTGGAAGAATCCGCCGATGCCGGTGCCGGCAAGCGTTTGATCCTTGAGCATGCCCAGCGCGATGCTGCGCGCCTCGTCCTGCGACAGGGCGTTTCCCTTGTCCTGCGTCGCCTGCACCAGCCGGTCGCGCAGATTCGTCTCGAACTGCTCCAGGTCTTTGGATTGCGAGGCGCCCGGCTTCGGGCTGAGGTTGAAACCGGCGGCGAGCAGATTGGCCTTGACCCCGGCAATCGTGTCGTGCTGGAGCTTGTTGGCTTCCATCGCCTTGGTGTCCTGCCGGTTGATCGACGTTTGCATGCCGACCAAGTGGTTCCAATGGGACTGTGAAAGCTGGCCGCTCATCGTGGAAAGGTCGAGCTTGGTGAAGCCCACCGGATCATCGGCCGACATGCGCATCATGTCGTTGTAGAGCTTGGCGTCATCAACCGCCGGGCCACCGGCTAGGATCGAGTCGATATGCGAGCCGAGGCCGCGCTGCTTGACGTAGGCGATGGTCTGCGGCGACAGGTCGGCCAGGGTCGCGCCGGGTTTCTTGTTCTTCAAGTCCCACACCTGGCCAATCACCGCCTTGTCGGCTTCGGCCTGCTCCGAACGGCGTTGCGAGTTGTCGGCGCGCAGCTTTTGCAGCGCCATGTCATGCACGTCGGCGTTGATCGTGCCGTCCTTGAACTGCTGATCGAGTTCCTTCTCCTGCGCGGCAATGCCGCCGATCCGGCTCTTGATGTCGATGGCCAGGGCCAGGGCGTCGTTCTTCGTATCGCCGGCTTCGAGCACCGCCCGGATTTTGTCTTGGGTCTTGGCGTCGATGTCGTCCTGCACGGTCGCCATGTACGCCTTCGCGGCCTTGATCTGGTCGTTCGAGGCAAGGTGGTTGATGACGCCGACGTAAGTGCTGGCGAGGCCCTGGCGGATGTATTCGGCGCGCTCCTTATCCACGAGGCCGAACTTGTCGGCCTGGTTTTCCAGCTCGGCGCGCTGCGTGTCGAGATTCTGCTGGTAGAGCGTGTTGTCGGCGCCGGGCATCGGATTGAACGACTTGACGGCGGCATCGCCTGCGGCTTGCCCCCGCGCGGCCGACGCCTCAATCTCGTATTTCTGCGTTTGCGTCGCGGCATGCACGGACGCTTGCGTAATGGCCGCCTGTACCGTCTGCGCCGCCGCCTGCTTGAACATCTCTTGCTGGCGCGGATTCTGGAGATTCGACGCCATCTTGTCGGGTAGCTGGGTCAGTGCATCCCGCACGCCGGTATAGCCGTCGATGGCATTCTTGCCGGCCTGCGTCATGTAGCCCGACGCCGGATTGTCCTGCGAGCCGTGCAGGATGTCCGACACGGTGGACACGAGCTGGGCGTGCTGATCCTTGACGGCGGCCTCGTTGATCGTCGCCTGCTGATCGGCGGCGATCTGCGCCAACTCCTTGCCAACGCCTTGCACGGCGTTTCCGAATTGCCGCTGCTCTTGCGAACCCAGCGTCGCCCACTGCATCAGGTGCGAAGAATCGGTCATCTGCGCGCCGGGCAACGGCTGCGGCGCTACGGTAGGCGTGTCATAGGTCGGAACGCGCGGCATTTAGAATACCCCCTCCTTTTTGAACTTGTACCAACTACCGGCAACGCTACCGGCCGAAGTCAGCAGCGAGCCCATCGCCGACATAGTGGGATTGATGTTGTCGCCCGAGGTTTGAAGAACATCCGCGTTGCTCATATTGTTGGCTGCCTGCACCCGATAGGCCCACGCTTGTCGCGTTGCGTTGTCCCGAATCGTGAGTGCATCGTGCTCACCCATGAACGCCGTGGTGGTGAGCACATCGTTGGCCGAGCCTTCCCCAAGATCAACGCCATTGGCCGCCAATGCGGCGCGTTGCGTGCCCATCATCTGCCCGGTGCGCAGCCGAGACGCTTGCTCGTTGATCTGTCCGTTTTGCAGCGCAATCTCGGCTTGCTGCTCATTGATCTGCGCGTTTCGCTGGGCAATTTCAGCCTGAATAGCAAGCACCTGTTTTTGCGTGCTGGCCTGGTCGTAAGCTCCTTTGGCGCCCATCAGGCCGCCAACGATCTGCCCACCCAAGGACAAATAGGCCATGCTGCTCGCTGATGTTGCTCCACTCATGTTTCAACCTCCTATTGCAATTTCCATCGTCATGCTCACAAGCGTCAGCGGCAGCGGATCGGTTTGCCGCACGCACACTTGGGCACCGGACTGCCATGCGGACGACAGCGCAATCTCCACCTCGTCACTGACGACGTTGGGCGGCGAGCCGTAGGTTTCGGTCGTGCGCTGCTTGTAGGGCACGAGGCTGTTGAAATCGGGGCCGGCGAGGATGCCGCTGGATCGGTAGCAGCGCAGCCAGATGCGGTTTACATTCTTAAGGCGTCCTTGGCCCATCCCCCCGTCAATCGGCCCTGCCGCCGGCAGTGTTTGTATGTCGGCGGTGATTGGCAGGCCAACTTGCACCTTGCTCGCGGCGACGGACAAGGTAATCGCGCCGCCGGTCACAACCTGCGGCGGCACGACGGCACCATCGGCGAGGATATTGACCGTCTTGCCTTCTAGCCAGGTGAGGCCGGAAATGTTGGTGGCCGGCGCGCCCGAGTAAGTGGCGCCACAATCGACGAAAAAGGCATCGGCCAGGGTCGAGAATTGCCGCGTGTGCATGCACTCGACGTAGCGCTTGGTCTGCCCGTTGATCGTCCGATTGACAATGGCGTAGAGCACATCCATGTTGCCTTCGGCGATGCTGCATATCGACTCGAAGGTGCCGTCCGTGTCGTGCCAATGCCAGCTTGCCACCTGCTGCTCGGGCACGTAAGTCATGCCCAGCAGCTTGCCGTTGCTGCTCACCGCCCACAGGATCGGGTACGGGGCCTTGCTGTAAGCCATATCCACCACGGTCAGGTAGTCGAACAGGTGCGGCGCCAGCAAGCTGATGTCCTGCGAGAGATAGCCCTGCGCCTGCCAGTTGTAAGCCAGTTCCCGAACGTGGCCCCCGCGCGCTTGAGCGAACAGGACGGAGTTACCGACCACGACTGGTGTGACATCGTTGGCACCGATATAGGATTGCGGCCGAATCGACGCACTGGTCGGCGTCAGCGCGTCCGAAGTAACAGGCGTGACGCGCCACTCACAGCTCGCCGTGAGCAGCAACAAATTAGCCACGGGCACGATATGCCGGACGGCGCTGGCCTCGCGCGCCGCGATGCGGAAAGCAATGCGGTTATCGTCCCTGGTCGGAATCGTGTAGGAAAGATTCGACTCCGTGCCGCTGCGCGTAGCCCAAAAATTTTGTGGCTTGTTCGCTGTACCGCCATAGCATCGCCGCTGCTCGTAGTAGGCCACGGCGCCTGGATAGTTGCCCACGGCATCATTGAAGCCGGTATCGTTGATCGGCGGCGTCTTGCTCACGTCCGGCGTGATGTTGTTGTCGACGAAGCTGGTTGCACTGCCATCGGCCTGGCCGATGTAACCATAGAGGCCGTTGCTCAAGGAATAGATGTTGTAGCGGATCGGCGTGCCGGTGGCCGATGCCGTCCACGTGATCGTGTTCTTGTTGCCGGCAGTGCTAAGGTTGTTGGTGATCGCAGCCGAGGCCGCCGAGGCGATGGACTCCTCAAGGTTGGCCTGATTGACCGTCGTGACCACGTACTGGTAGGAAGTCGAGCCGGTGCCGGTGGCCGAGGCCGCCACGCTGGTCGGACAGTTGGTCGGCGCCTGGAAAGTTGGCGCGGCGAGCTGCCAGTTGGTCGCCCCGTAGCGGCGCAGCTCCTGCACCGGGTAGCCGGTATGCGTCAGCGTCAGCACGTCGGCGGATTGGGTGTATTTCAGCGTGAAAAGATCGGCCGCCGCGTAGGGGTTCGGGATCTCGTACTCGCCGGTCGCCGGCATGGCGTACCACTTGCCGGCGGCGAGGTCGGTGGCGAAGGTGCCCGACGTGTGCGCTGTCTTGCAGTAATAGTTCGTGCCGCCGTTCGACACGAGGTCGCCCACGGCATAAGCGTGCGTCGTAACCCACGCGCCCGGCGATCCGGCCAGCAGCACCGCGCCCTGCGTGTGGAAGCGGAAGTAGCCCGCGCCCACCTCGATGGCGAATGCCTGCGTGTTGTTGTAGCTGAACGGAATCATGCGCGAGACGGCGGCGCTGTTCTTTGTTTCGCGCACGAAGGCGAAGCCGGCGCGGTTGATGGCCGGCCCGTGCGGCAGCGGGATGAAGTTGCGACAGGTGGCGAGGCCCGACTGGAACTTGGCAAGATCGACGCGGCCCCACACCTCGGGCGCCAGCTCGCCGCTGGAGAAAGCACGTATCAGGTTGCGCAGTGATGCCATCAGCGGTTTGCCATCCAGGGCGCGCGTTGCGCGACTTGCGTGCGGCGCTGGTTGGCGTCGGACTCAGTCGCCTGCGCGTACCAAAGCCGGAAGGTCTTGAGGCAGGACTGCGCCATTTCAGCGCCGGTGGTACCCTTGAGCAGCGGCCCGGCGAGCTTGGCCGCCAACGACCACGCCAGCGCCTCGGTAAAGAGGGGCGGGAACTTCGTGGTGTCCGTAACCTGCGCGGTGTAGCGCAGCACGGCGTTTTCCTGATTGGTCAGGATGACATCGGTGCCGCCGATGCTCTCGGCGCTGAATGTCTGCGGCGTGTAGCTGCCGGCGACGGGGGCCACGTTGCCCGGCACGCTGTACGGCTGCACGAGGCCGACGCTGTAGTCGTCCGTGGCGTTGGGGTCGAGCACGGCCAGGATGTTGAGCACATCGTTGGGCGCGGCGTAGGCATAGGCCCAGGAATTCGGCGGCGTGATATTGAGCAGCGCCAGCGGCACGCGCACGGTAGCGAAGCCCCACGGGTGCAGTTCCAGCAGGGCGTCGCGAGCAATCGGGTAGAAGCGGGCGCAATGCCCGGCCTGTGCGCTGCCCTCGGGCGGTGACAGGTTGGATACGGTTGCGGAGTCGCCCAGGTAGCCCAGCGCGAGGTTGCAAATATCGACATCCGAGGCCATGCGATGCTCCTAGAAAAACGGGGGCAGACGTTTCCGCCGCCCCCGCAAGTTGCTACTGGAGGAGAACTTCTTAGGTCAGGTCGTGCCCGGCCTCGGGAGCGGCAGGAGCAACCGGCGCAGCGGGCGGCTTGTTCAACCCGTTCGGGAAGAACTGCGCGAACGCAGCGGCGATGCCTTCGGCCACCTGCTTGGCAATCACGTCGGCATTGGCTTCGGCGTTGGCCTTGGCCAGTGCCTTGGCGAAGGCTTCCTGATCGGCGATGCCGGCCGTACCGAAGTCGGAAGCCATCTTGGCGATGCGCGCCGGCTCCTTGACTTCGAGATAGACGCGCTGCGCCTCGCGGGCCTCATCGTCCAGAGGTTCGAGGTTGGGGCCGGGATCGCCGGCAAACTCGATTTCTTCCCCGGCCGGGACGAGGCGGGCGTCGATGAACGACAGCTCCAGAACGCGGTACTTGGGCATGGTGCTTTCTCCTTACGACACGGCAAAGCCGGACTTGTAGTTGAGGTTCTTCACGTCTTGGACGTTCTTGACGAGGGCGCCAAAGACACTCAGGGTTGCGATGGCGCCGGTATTGACGACACGAGCGCCCATGTAACGCTTGGGCACATACGGTGCCGCGCGATCCAGATGCAACGGCACCACCGTACCGGCCGGCAACGAAGCAATCGGGAAGGCATCGGTCTGCACGATGACCTGCACGTTGGAACTCAGCGCGGCGTCGTCCGCCTGGATGAGCTGGAACTGCACGTTCGTGCCGACCGTGGGGGCCGTCAAAACGGTGAACACCATTTTGGTGGCCTCGCCCGCGCCGGAATCGCCGGCTTGGTTGCCGCCGATGGACAGCGGGCCGAGGTCGATGGTGTTGGCCGAATTGACGTTGCCTGCGCCGTTCATCGCCTGGCCGGTGAGGGCACCAGCGGCCGAGATAGAGCCGCAGAGGATGAGGTTGTTGTCGAGTAGCATGATGTTGTCCTTTCGATTAGACGACGCGGGCTTCGGTGTTGAGGAGCTGATCCACCTTGCGCAGGGGCACGCCCAGGAAGCGGGTCAGGCTGTAGGGGGTGCCGAACTGCGTGAGTGCGGCCTCGATGGACAGGGCAGCGTTCGACTTGGCCAGGGCCGCCACGCGCAGCATCGAATACACGGTGCGGTTGGCGTAGAAGCAGGCACGGCCACGGCTCAAGTTCGGCACGCGATCCAGCGCGCGGCTCATCAGATTGATGATCTGAGTCGCAGCGGTGCTGGCCTGCGTACCCGCTTGCGTGGTCAGGTCGGTCACGTTGATGTTGCAGATACGCACCGCATAGCGCCAGTCCTTGACGGCAACGCCGTTCTTCCATTGGTACAGCGCACGCAGCGCCTGGAAGAAGTTGTTGTTGGCGTCGGGTACCGACTCCTCGCCGAGGTCTTGGTGCATCAGGCCGGCTTGCGAGCCCTTCGGGAACGGGCAGAAGATCGTGTTTTCGCCCCACACGACCAGCCAGATCGAGGTGTTGTTCGAGCCGGTGCCGCCCGCGTCGAGAATGTTCTGCGCGTTGCCAGCGCCGGAAATGGTGCCGTAGCGCGTGGCCAGGCCGAGGAACTGGCGGGGGTCGCTGGCCGGGTTGCCGTAGAACATCGTGCCGGCCATCGCTTGGTTCATGGCTTCGAGGAAGGCTTCGTCCTCGGAGAGGCGGAAGGCGGCCGTGTTGCCGTTCAGCTTGGCCAGTTCCACGTCGATGTGGCTGCGGGCTTCGAGGATGCCAATCGCCTCATCCACCTGCGTGGTTTGGCTCTTGGAAGTCGGGATGCCCTGGTTGATCGAGCGGTAATAGACGTTCGGCAGGCCGGTGCGAATGGTCAGGCGGTGGCCGGTCGGCAGGTTGCCCTCGATGAAGACGGCATCTTCGAGGATTTCGTTGGTCTGCGAGAGCAGTTCAGCGACTTGCGGCACTTGGCCATCGGGATCGAGACGCTTGGCCCAATCGGCGAGAGTCAGTGCACCAGTGGAGAGAGTTGCCATGATTTACGTTCCTTTCATTGCTGATTCGGATAAAGGACAGAAGCGGCGTCCCGACGACCGCCAGGGGCGGCGCTGCCGGTTACGTGCTTGTCCTCACTGATTGCCTTGCCGGCCCGGTAGAACGCCCGGATCATTTCGGGGTGGTTGCCCAAGCCGGTGTCGTTGAGCAGCTTGACCAGTGCGGGAGTGCCGAAGGTGTCGAGTGCCTTCTTGGCTATCGAAATATTCGCGTCGAGTTTTTCCCCGCCGAACTCCTTGTCGGACTTCGTTGAGGTCATCCACTCGCTTTGGATATTCTTGATCGCCTCAAGCTGAGAGGCGGCGATAACCGGGGCTACCTTGTCGAGCACCTTTTGCGCGGCTTCCTGCGGCAGATTCAATTCCTTGGCAATTTCCGAGTAGGCCGTCAGCACTTGTTCGTTGAACTGCGTGCCCTCTGGTGCCTTGAACTCGTACTTTTCGGGTGCGCCTTGCGGCTTGCCCGCATCGCCTTCGGCCTTCTCGCCCTCTGCCGGTTTCTCGCTGGTCGGAGTAGCGGTCTGCCCTTCGGTCGCTTGCTGCTGTTGGCCTTCAACCTTGGGCGCAGTGCCCTGGTCGGCAGCCGGTTGCGACGTTGTTGCCGTCGCGGACGTGACGTCGCCGGTACTTGGGGTGTTCTCGGCAATCAGTTCGTCAGCCATTCTTGTCTTGCTCCTTGAGCATGACGGCGTACAGCTCTGGGCAATACGCCATCAATTTCGCCAAGAGGGCCAAGCCCTCGTTACGCCGCCCTTCGTTGAACGCCATTTGCATGGCGTTGGTATTGAAGGACGACTGCCAAATACCTGCGCGCTCCAGCAGTCGATACACAATTCGCCGACCGCGCTTGTTCGCCATTTGCCACTTGATGTCCTCGGCCTCGGTCTTTTCCGCGAGCTTGTTGCGCTGCTGCGCTTCCTCGCGGGCTTGTTCCTGGCCTCGTATGTCGAGCGGATCGTGCGAACTCATGGCGGCAATCTATGCGGGCTCGTTTGAGGTACGCGAACCGCCTACGACGCGGACGGGTAGAGCTTGGCCGCCGCATCGGCCGACGAGCTAGCGCCCGAGCCGATTTCCATATCAGTGATCTGCCAGCACGAGCTGGCCTCGGCTTCGCCGCCCTGCGTCTGGTAGCTGCTGGCGCTGGTCACGGTAATGCGGGCGCTGATCGTGAGCTGCGTGCCCACGGCCGGCGGCTGGGACAGGCCCAGCTTGGCCAGCGCCTTGTCGTCGAGCCGCAGCTCCAAGCCGTAGGGATACTCGGGCATGTCGCCTGGTTCCGGCGACGTGAGTTCCTTGGCTTCTTCCTTGTCCATCTTCATGCTGACCATTGCCATGTCAGGCTCCTGTAGGTGTGGGGCTGCCGTAGCCCGAGAACATGTTGAGCAGATCGGTCGCGGCGTTCTTGCCGCCGGTATCGACACTGCCGAGATTGCGTGCAGTCTGCGAAGCCTGGTTCATTTGCTCCGCTTGCGCGGCCTGCTGCTGGGCCTGCGCGCGTTGCTGGCGAACAAGGGCCACCTTCTCGTCGGGCACGATCAGCTTGGGGTCGACGCCGAGCATGTCGCTGTAGGCATCGGCCCACTCGTCGGAATCGAACTTATCCAGCACGTCGGGCTTGAACTGCGCGATGGCGCCGAGGTTGCCGACGAATCGGTCAATGCCGTTGGTGGCAATCGCGCGCTGCGCCTGCGCCAGCACGCTGACCAGCTCGACGTTGAGATCCTGCCCTTGCAGTTCCTGCGGGGGCGGAGGGACGATGCCGGCTTCGAGCATCCGGGTGAAGGTTGCCTCGATCAGCGGGTCGAGCAGTTCGTTTTGCAGGCGCTCCAGCACCGGGCCGAGCATCAGCATTTTTTCTTCGTGCCGCTCGGCCACCTCGGTCGCCGTCATGCGGCCGGTGTTGTCGTTGGCCAGCATCATGAAGATGTCGGCATAGAACGCGCTATTGACGCGCTGGCGCACGTCCTGAATGTCGAGCAGGAGGTGCTGCAGGTTGATCTGCACGTCGAACATGGTGCGGATCGCCTGCTGCGCGCCCGGCGCATCCACGTAGGTAATGCCGCCCGGCAGGCGCTCAACATCGCGGCTCTTGAGCGTGGTAGGCACCTGCAACGGCGGGTTGGTCAGGAAGTCGATGCCGTTAGCCTTGCGCAACTGCTCGTGCTGGAGTTGCTTGATGTCACCCAGCGCTTCCATGCCCGGCGAGTTGCCATAAATGTCGCCGCCGGCCACGGCCCAGCGCGGCACAAACGCCGGGAACTGCTTGTAACCGGACTCGCGCAGCACCGTGTCCTTGTCGCCGCCGACCTCGAAATAGACGGACTTCCACGGCATGTTCTTGCTGTCGCGGGCATTCAGGTCGCGGTCTTCACGCGGCTCGATGGCGTGAATGATCGGCACCCACTTGTCGAGCTGCCCCCGGTCGTACAGATTGCGCACCGTGACGCTGCAATTGTCGCGGCCGAATTCCTTGACCAACTCGCCCACGGTTTTCTCGAACTCGCGGTAGAGCGTGACGACATCGCCGCGCCAGTCCTGCGCGATGCAGTATTCGCCGGCCGTCAGCGGGAAGTGGTGGATGACGTTGCTGAAATCCTCCTGTACGACGCAGGCCGACGTGCCGAACGCGCCCAGCTCCTCGTAGATCGAATGCAGCGAGCGGTAGGTGTTCGACTTCTGGAAGATCGAGAGCATGACGCCCGTGGTGTCGGCCAGCCACGCCTTGACCGGCGCGTACTGATTGAGGTCGGGATCGTTGGTGCCGAGCCGGAACCACGGGCGGGCCGGACTGGTCAGGCCACCCATCAGGCCGGCGGCCAGGGTGCGCAGGGCTTTGGTGCCCGTCGAATCGTAGATGTTGTTGTGGCGCTTGCTGCCCCGGTTGCGATCCTGCACGAAATAGCGCCCATTGCGCGGCAGCAGGTAAGTCGTCAGCTCCTTCCAGTGCGCGAACCATGTGGCGCGCTCGGACTTGAGCTGCCCGAGGCGATTGGTAAGTTGCTGGCGCTGAGTCAGTTCCGCCATGCTATTGGCCCAGCAGGGTGTTCTTGCCGAGGTTCAGCGTCTTGGGATCGACGCCGCCCGCGCCGGTAAGGAAGGTTTGCGCGATGCCTGGCGCGCCACCGCCTTGCCCCGTGCCGATCATGCCGGACTGAATGCTGGTGGCCGTGGGCGCTTTCGCGGCTTGCGATTCGGGAACGGCGGGCGCTTGCGGAATCTGAATAGTCGGCGCTTGTTGTTGCTGCTGACCGCCGAGCAGCGTAGAACCCAGCATCGCTCCGCCAAGCGCGGCAACGCCCACGGAAACGCCGAGCGTGCTAGCCGCCAAGCCCCCAACGACCGCACCTGTTACGGCTCCGCTCATGTCATTCCCCTGTGATGATGACGTCGTTCACGTTGGCGTGCGACATCAACAAGTCGTGTTCATCGGTGAACTCGCGCTCGGCTTCCTCGACAGAGGTGGCGCAAGTCGGAAAAATCATGGTGATGTGGGTGTCTTCGTGTGCAAGAAAGGCTTGCTTACGCCCCGCGCTGGCAGGCAGCACGTTGTAGCCTTTCAGCCGGGCGTTGCCCTGCCCGGTGAATACGGTTGCGTCCCCGTTGATGACCAGCAGCGTGGTGCGCTTGATGAGCGCGCCGGTTATTGCACAACCCGCCGGCACCGTGATCGTTCTTGCGTAGAGCCCCGCGTGAATCACATGCTGCGTGGGCATGTCGATTTGCGGCAATGAGCCAAGGGCTTCCTCGAAGCGATACACCGCGTCCAGCGCCGCAGGCGGCGTGGCCGGTATAGAAGGGGCTGCAACAGTCAGCATGACAAGCCCCGGAAGAACACGCGGTTCGTTTCGCGGTAGCTCCGCATTCGGGTCAGCACCTCGGCAAGCTGTCCGCCTTTGGGTGCGCTGACCAGTAGCCCGACCGCTCCTTTGGCGCGGGCAACTTCCTCAGCAGCACGCAGCAACTTGAAGCCGGCCCCGCTATGACGGTACGCAGCCCCCACGAAAAGCGATTCCATCGTGGCCGCCGGCACTGAGTAGTGGGGTAGCACTGTCACCAGCAAAATGGCGAAACCGACCACCACGTCGCCTTGAAACGCGCACAGCACTTGCATGACGCCTACGTGCTCCATCGCGCGGTACATCTCGCTATGGGGCTTGTGTTCCGGCAGCTCGACAATCGACGATTCCCGTGCGTACTCGGCGACCAGTTCAACGAAATTGGGCTGGCCCTCCAGTTCCGCGTACAGGCAAGGGCGAACGGTTACAGTGTCCATAGCCGCCGACTGTAGCCACGGGGTTATGAGGTACGCGAACAGGCTAGATGGATGGCATGCCTACGGCCTATACTTGCGACTCAAGGAGGGCAAGCGATGAAGATGATGACGATGCTGCTGGCCATCGCGCTGGCAGGCTGCGTAACGACAGGGGCGCGAGGCCCCGAAGTGCTCGAAGGGACTGAGAATTCAGTGACCGTAAATTGGGCCAATTCGACGCAAGGCGTGAGCGGCGCGCTAACGGCAGCGGATCAGCATTGCGCAAAATACGGCAAGCACGCGCAATTTGCCGGCAAGTTGACCGACTTCCAATTCGCCTACAACTGCGTGAAGTGAATCAAGCGTAGGGGTCGTATTCCTTGCGCGCGCCCTGCTGCCACGCACGGGGCAACTGGCTACGCTTGGGCGTGTCGATGAGCGCGAGGATGTAGGCGCTGCCGTAGTCGGGACTGCGCCCGATACGCTTGACGATGGCGTCGCGGCTTTCCACCTGAATCAGGCTGCCGGCCAGTTCCCACGTCGGCGCGCACAGATCAGCGAGGAGCTGCTTGCTTGGCGGCAGGACGATGCCCGTGTTGTTGGTCGGGTCGAGTGCTTCCCGCATGCGCCACCACAGCTCGCTGCGCAGGTTCTTGAAGCGCAGGCGCCCCGACCTGTCCGTGCCCATCGCCGACTCGGCGACGTTGATGCCGAGCACCTGCTGGCTGGCCTGGTGCAGGAAGTCATAGGGGCTGGAGCCCACGCCAATCACGTCGATATGCACCGGCGCCTGGTCGCGGCCGGCAGCGATAACGAGGCCGGCGACGCTCGGGCCGTCCGGCGTTTGGCTGCCGGCATAGGCCAGTGGCTCGTCGAACCACATGCCGTGGCGCCGGGCGATGATCGTACTGTCCCGGCCACCGCGCGCCACGTCGACGCCGAGTGAATCCATCGCCAGCAGCTTGGCCGGCCGCACCCACCGGGCCTGCGCCGCCTCAACCCACGCGGTCGGGATGACTTGCCAGGGGTCGTCCTCCATCCCGGCCTGGAAGTCGCCGTTGAGCATTTGCGAGCGCAGGGGCTCGGGCAGAGCTTGCAAGGTAGCCATGTAGCCGGTTCCCATCAGGTAGGGGTTGTCGGAAACGCGCGACGGGATGAACGTGCGCGACAGGGGGCGGATCGTCTCGCCCTTGTGCTCGAACGGCTCGCCGCTGACGACTTCCACATCCTTGCCGTCGATGGTGGCGAAGTAGCGCAACTCGCCCGGCATAGCGGGGTTCGGGTGCTTGGGATCAAGCCAGGGCGCAAAGAATTCGATGATCCACCGGCCCTCGGCCGTGGTCGGCGGGTTGAAGGTGAGCAGCGCCTGGCAGCGCTGACCGGGCGTCGTGGTGCGCAGCCAGCCCAGCAGAAAGCGCACCTGCACCTCGCGCATGTTTGCTGCCTCGTCGAACACCAGCAGGTCGTGCGGCCGGCCCTGGTATTTCTTCTCGTCGCCGAGATTCGGGAAGCTGCCCAGCTCAATCTGCAAGGGCGCGCCGTCATGGCGCACCATGCGCCAGATGTTGTCCTTGCCGTTGTAGCCGTCGCGGCTGCCCACCAGCTCGGTGAGCCGGTCGAGCACGCCGGTCAGCTCGGTGCCATTGACGCGAAAAATGCCGATCTTGCGATGATGGGTCAGCGCCTTGCCGCAAGCCAGATCAGTCTTGCCGCCGCCGGCCGCGCCGCCGAATCCGATGATGTCGGCCGTGCTGGCGTAGGCGATGGACTGAGGCCCCGGCAGGGGCTTCCAGATATTGCGCCGCCTGAGTTCCCGCGCCAGCAGTAGCGCCCGACTCAGCCGCGCCCGGTCAGATGAGGTCGCCAACATCGTCGGGAACAGGCACAAGGCCAGTGCCCAACAGCGTGGCCAGCTCCGCCTTGATTTCGTCCTCGCTCATGCTGTTGAGCGCCAAGCCGCCGGACAGCTCGACGGCCTGCTTGTCACCATACTTGGCCGGGCACCATTTGGCTAGGAGCTTGAGGCGCGTCTCGATTTGCAGCTTGCGATGGCCCAGCATGTCGCCGCGCTTGACCTTCACCTTCTCGCCGTCGTCCTCGGTTTCCTCGCCGACCACGGGCGTGTCGGAAATGGCAAGGGCCTCCTCGGCAATGGCATCGAAGCCCAATTCTCTCGCGTGCGCGATGCGTGCAGCGAATGCGCTATCGAGGTTGATCCAGTCATAAACCGTCCGCCACGATGGCATGTGCTCGTCGCGGCAAATAGCGCGCAACGGCTCGCCCTCGGCAATCCGGTTGCAAATCTCGTCGAGTATTTCGGGAGTCCGTTTCATGCTGCAATCCTCTCGCCTGCTCAGTCCGGTACGCGAACCGTCCGCTCACCGACCACGGTTTCGGCGCGCCGCCGGCAATTCACGATGTCGTGCACCGAGCCCTTGCTAATCTCGAACATCCGCGCCAGCTCGGTAATCGTCACGCCTTCCTCGTACAGCTCCCGCATTCGATCCACCTCCCGATCCGTCAGCCTTGCCCTTGGATGATCCTCTCCCACCCGCAAGCCGTTGGCATTCACCTTCACGGTTATTTGCATTTTTCTACCTCCTTAACTCGTAAAAGTTTGCTTGCGACGTTTGCGACGTTTCTCATGGTTTTTGGGGTAACTTTTCCTACGTATACGTGAGAAAAGTTTGTCCAAAATAGGCGAGAAACGTCGCAAACGTCGCAAATTCAGGGACCACGCGCCCCGCGAAGGCGCAGAAAATTGCAACATGCAAAGAACTGCGAGAAACTTGCACGCATAAAAATGCAACTTAGGAAAATGCAATGTGGAAGCGACTAAGAGAAGCGTTCGAGCGCCTTGATAAATTGCGCTGCCTGCAACTTTTTGCGCTTTTGTGGATCGGCTACGAATTGCACCAAATTGCGGAGAACGTCTATCAAGGCCCGAGCCCCTACGATGAAACAGCGCACGCACTGAGTAATATCGCCGACCAGCTAGAGCGAATAGCCAAGGCCATTGCATATAAATAGAACCCACGGCTACAGCTCCATCGCCTTCACCTTGATGCCGAGAAGCCCCCGGCCACGCAACCCGGCTTCGTCCTTCACCTGCCTCATGCCCTTTGATTGCAACCGGCGCCCCAGGCTCTTGGCGCTGGCGATGAACCGCAGCTCGCCGCGTGCCTTGGCGAAGCCCTCCCAGCTCGCCCACAGCCGGGCGTTCGATTCCACCAGCGTCGGCCCGACATCGCAGCACTCGTCCAGCCATTCGGCCAGCAAGTCCATGTCGTTCTTGTAGTCCTCGCGCGCCGCCCG
>JAFEDH010000014.1 GCA_018241695.1 Pseudomonadota bacterium
TTATTATTCATGTAACTAAATAAGACTCTTTAGCTGGCATGCAACATGCTCTATTTGCATTACAGTAACCCATCCGGGAGTCAGGCAATGCGTAAATATCAAAGTGGTTTCACCCTCGTTGAAATCGCCATCGTGCTGGTGATCATCGGCCTGCTGCTGGGCGGCGTGCTCAAGGGGCAGGAGTTGATCAACAGCGCCAAGATCAAGAATGTGATCAACGATTTCACCTCGACATCCGCCGCGATCTACGGTTATCAGGATCGCTACAAGACGCTGCCTGGCGATGATACGGGAACGGCGCGCTGGCCCGCCTCCACGGGTTTCCCTGCCGGGCTCGTCGGCAATGGCAACAGCATCATTGACAATGCAGGTGCGGCCTGCGCCTTTACTTCGAACTCGGGCAATACCAACGAGTGCTACAGCATCTGGGTCGACCTGCGTCAGGCGGGCTTCATCACCGGCGCGCTGACCAGCGGCCCGCCGCAGAATGCCTACGGTGGCATCCTCGGCGTCCAGAACGGCAATGATGCCCTGCAGACCGGCGGGGTTGCCGGTACCGGATTCAAGGGCCCGATCATCTGCGAAACCAATATTCCCGATAAGGCCGCCATCGCCATCGACAATCAGCTGGATGACGGCAACCCGCAAACCGGCAGCGTGCGCTCCCTGCTTCAGGCCGATGCCGTCACTCCTGCGGCGGTCAGCGGTGTCGCGGCAAGCGCAAATTACCTGGAAACCAGCACCAACTACTACACCGTGTGCAAGGCGCAATAAACCTGCAGACCACCACTGCGTAGTCACGGCGTGGCGTATCGATCTGCCCCGCGCCACCGGCCAAAAAAAGAACCCGCTGCGGCGGGTTCTTTTTTTGGGGTCTGGCCTTGTTTAGCTTGGTCTTGACCTCCCCGTGAGCATTGCCGCCTCTGCCGCCACCAGTGCCGCCGGAGTTCCCAGCAGTACCAGCACATCGCCTTCCTGCAAGGTCTGCCCGGCACCCAGGCGCGCACCGCTGGCACGGCGACGCACCACGGAAAGCGTGCAACCCAGGGGTTCCAGTTCCTGTTCCGTTTCGCCCGCGGTTCTGCCGATCACCGCCGCATCCGGTCCCAGCACCACGGAATGCAGACGCGGCTGCTCCGCATCGGCGAGCGAGTCATGCGCATCGCTGGATCCATGGAAGAAGCCACGCAGCAGGGTGTAGTGGGCTTCGCGCATTTCCCGCAGCCGTCGCACCACACGGGACATGGGAATGCCAAGCAGCGCCAGGGCATGTGTCGCCAGCATGGCGCTGGATTCCAGCGCCTCGGGGATGACCTCCGTCGCACCAGCGGCCACCAGCAGATCGATATCCGATTCCTCGCCTGTACGCACGAGGATGGAGAGCTCCGGACGCAGGCTGCGGGCATGATGCAGCACCTTGAGCGCAGCGGGTCGGTCGGCAAAGGTGACGACCAGCACATGAGCGCGGGCGATGCCTGCTGCTGTCAGGGTTTCGCGCCGGGTACAGTCCCCATAGACCACCGACTCACCCGCCGCGGCCGCATCCCGTACCCGCTCCGGATCGAGGTCGAGAGCGATGCAGGAAATCTGTTCCTGTTCGAGAAAACGCGCCAGATGCTGGCCTGTACGGCCATAGCCGCACAGGATGGCGTGTTTTTCCGTCCCCATGGTGCGGGCGGCGATCTGGGTCAGCTGCATCGATCGTAGCAGCCACTCCGAAGCCACCAGCCGCATCACGATCCGGTCCGAAAACTGCACCAGCAGGGGAGCGAGCAACAGGGACAAGACCAGAACCGACAGCGCCACCTGCTGGATATCGGGCGTGATGACCGCAAGATCCCGGGCCCGCGTCAGAATCACGAAACCGAACTCCCCACCCGCGCACAGCCACAGCCCGCTACGCAAGGCCGTACCGGCATGCGCGCCGAACAGGCGCGAAAGCCCCCAGACCACCCCCAGTTTGCCCACGAGCAGAAGGCCAAGCACCACCAGTACCCAGAGCAGATTGTCGACAACCAGACGCAGATCGAGGAACATGCCCACAGTGATGAAAAACAGGCCCAGGAGAACATCGCGAAAGGGCTTGATGTCTTCTTCCACCTGGTAACGAAATTCGGTTTCTGCCACCAGCATGCCCGCCAGGAAAGCCCCCAGCGCCATCGACAGCCCGGCCATTTCGGTGAGCCAGGCCAGCCCCAGGGTGATGAGCAGGACATTGAGCACGAAAAGCTCGGCCGATTTGCGCGCGGCAACGATGAAAAACCAGCCACGCATGAAGCGCTGCCCCAGAAAAATCACCAACCCCAGGGCAATCACGGCCTTGAGCAGGGCAACCCCGAGTATGGGCAGCATCTTTTCGGTCGGCCCGGACAACGCCGGAATCAGGATCAGCAGCGGCACCACGGCGATATCCTGGAACAGCAGCACGCCGATCACCTCGCGGCCATGCCGCGAATCGAGTTCCACCCGCTCGGCGAGCAGACGCGACAGCACCGCCGTCGACGACATGGCCAGCGCCGCGCCCAGCGCAAAGCTGCCGGCCCAGCCCACACCGAAAACACGCGCGGCCAGCATCGCCACGACCAGCGTCACCGCCACCTGCCCCAGGCCGAGACCGAACACGATCCGCCGCATGCCAAACAGATTGGGCAGGGAAAACTCCAGCCCGATCGAGAACATCAGGAACACCACGCCAAACTCGGCCAGACGCTCGGTCAGCGCCGGATCGGGCACCACGCCGGTGGCATGGGGCCCCAGCACCGCTCCCACCAGCAGATAGCCCAGCACCGGCGGCAGATTGAGAAAGCGGAACAGGGTCACCACCAGCACTGCAGCGGCCAGGAGCAGGAGAACCAGTTGCAAGGCAGAGGGCATGGGCGGCGGGCCGAAGGACGCTTGTTATAATTCCTCTGCATCATAACCGCCCCGCATCATGCCCCTTCCTTCAACGCAAAAAAACGCCCTCGCCATGGGCCGCGATGTCCTCCGCATCGAGGCCGCGGCCGTACTGGCGCTGGCTGAACGACTGGATGGCGCCTTCGTCCAGGCGGTCGATCTCATCCTCGCCTGCCACGGCCGGGTCATCCTCAGCGGCCTTGGCAAGTCCGGTCATGTGGCGCGCAAGATCGCGGCCACGATGGCCAGCACCGGCACACCCGCCTATTTTGTCCATGCAGCGGAAGCCGTCCATGGCGATCTGGGCATGATCACCCGGGACGATGTCCTGATCGCACTTTCCAATTCAGGTGAAACCACCGAATTGCTCACCATCGTGCCTCTGGTCAAGCGACAGGGCGGCCGCCTGATTGCCATTACCGGCGCGCCGGATTCCACGCTGGCGCGGACCGCCACCCTGCATCTGGATGCCTCTGTGGCCGAGGAAGCCTGCCCGCTCAACCTGGCGCCCACGGCCAGTACCGCAGCCGCCATGGCCCTCGGTGATGCCCTGGCGGTGGCCCTGCTCGACGCCCGCGGCTTCGGCCCGGAAGACTTCGCCCGCTCCCACCCCGGCGGCACACTCGGGCGCCGGCTGCTCACCCACGTTGCCGACGTAATGCGGCACGAAGTACCCTCCGTCGCCGCCAGTGCGCCGGTGACCGAAGCCCTGCGGACCATCTCGGCAGGACGGATGGGCATGACAGCAGTACTGGATCCGGCGGGCAGACTGGCCGGCATTTTCACCGACGGTGATCTGCGCCGCGCACTGGAGCGGCTAGGCGATCTGCGCCAGATTCCGGTGTCCCAGGTCATGAGCGCCACGCCCCGGACCATCGAGGCTCACCGTCTGGCCGTGGAAGCCGTCGAAATGATGGAGCAGTTCAATATCAATCAACTGCTGGTATTGGCCGCAGATGGCACACTGGCAGGGGCGTTGAACATGCACGATCTTTTCAGTGCCAAGGTGATCTGATGTTTGCCCTCTCCTCCCCCGAACCACTTTTCGCTCGTGCCCTCAGCGGGCAGCCATTGCCGCCATGAGAGCCTCGGGAGTCACTCTCTTTCCGTTGATGGTGCTGGGAATGCTTGCGGGCTTGACCTACTGGTTGCAAAAGGCCGTCGAAGTCAGCCCGGCACAACGCGCGCAGCAGCGCCACGATCCCGATTTCATGGTGGAACACTTCACCGTTCAACGCTTCGACAGCCAGGGGTTACCGGTGCAGTTCCTGCGTGCCGACAAGATGGTCCACTTTCCCGACGACGACAGCAGCGAGCTCGACAACCCCAGACTCACCTATTTCCGCCCTACCGGACAGGTACGGGTCAGCGCACGTCATGCCTGGCTCAACAAGGATGGCAAGGAAGTCCGCCTGAACGGATCGGTCGTCGTGGTACGCGAAGCCGCCACGCCCACCACCATCCGCACCGAAGCCCTGACCGCCTTTCCCGACGATGATTTCGTGCGCGGCAGCGTCCCTGTCACCATCATTCAGGGATTACGCACCCTCTCCGCCAACGCATTTGAGTATCACGGTGACCAGAAGATCGGCATCCTCAGCGGACACGTGCGGGGTATTTTTCAAAGGAAGTCTCAAGAATGATCCGCCCCACTCTGCTCTTCATCTGCCTGACGCTCTGTGCAGCAGGTGCCCACGCCGAACGTGCCGATCGCGACAAACCGGTCAATATCGAAGCTGATCGCGCCACCGCGGACGATGCCAAGCAAGTCCATGTGTTCGAAGGTAATGTGGTGCTGACCCAGGGCACCCTGGTGATCAAGACCGACAAACTGGTCGTCGCCCAGGACAATGCCGGTTATCAGCATGGCACCGCGACCGGCGGCCCCAACGGTCTTGCCTATTTCAAGCAGAAGCGCGAAGGACGCGACGAATATATGGAAGGCGTGGCCGACCGCATCGAACACAATGCCCGCAGCGAAAAATCCGAGTTTTTCGGTCATGCCTGGATCAAGAGCGGCCAGGATGAAGTCAAGGGCCAGTACATCATCTACGACGCCAAAACCGACCGTTACACCGTAACCAATGGCCCCAACGGCACGGTACTACCCTCCGGCAGCCAGTCCCAGGAACGGGTCAGAGCCGTTATCCATCCCAAAAACCAGACGCCTTGAGGTTTTCTCCCCCACCCCGGTGCTTCAGGAGGCGTGCCACGATCACACGCAGCAAAAATGCTCTACCTATGCAAAAATTTACCAATTTAACTAATTGATTTTAATCAAATTAAAAAAATTATAGTTTTTTTGTGCAAAGCAGCAAAAAATGCTTGACAGGCGGCTTCTCCTGGCCAA
>JAFEDH010000015.1 GCA_018241695.1 Pseudomonadota bacterium
CCACCAAACTTGCGCGACAGTACCGTCGTGATCGCCGCCGTCAGCGTCGTCTTGCCATGGTCTACGTGACCAATCGTCCCTACGTTCACGTGCGGCTTGGTCCGCTCAAACTTGCCTTTTGCCATTTTGTGACTTCCTTTTAGAGAACGTTTACTTCTTGTTGATCACAGCTTCGGCGACATTCTTCGGCGCCTCGGTGTAGTGCTTGAATTCCATTGAATACGTGGCACGGCCCTGGGACAGGGAGCGCAACTGTGTCGCATAGCCGAACATTTCAGAGAGCGGCACCTCGGCACGCACAGCCTTGATGCCACCCGGCAGATCATCCATCCCCTGCACGATTCCACGGCGTGACGACAAATCACCCATCACATTACCCATGTAATCCTCCGGAGTTTCCACTTCCACGGACATCATCGGCTCGAGCAATACCGGGCTGGCCTTGCGCATGGCGTCCTTGAAAGCCATCGATGCGGCCATCTTGAAGGCGTTTTCGTTCGAATCGACATCATGGTAGGAGCCATCAAACAGCGTGACCTTGACATCCACCACGGGGAAACCCGCAAGCACGCCGTTCGGAAGAGTTTCCTGCAACCCCTTGTCCACCGCGGGAATGTATTCACGCGGCACGGTACCGCCCTTGATGGCATCGACAAATTCGTAGCCCTTGCCAGCCTCGTTGGGTTCGAGCCTGATCCAGACGTGACCGTACTGACCACGGCCACCCGACTGCTTGACGAACTTGCCTTCCTGTTCGACGGACTTGCGAATGGCTTCGCGATACGCTACCTGGGGTGCGCCCACATTGGCTTCGACGTTGAACTCGCGCTTCATCCGGTCGACAATGATTTCAAGGTGCAATTCACCCATACCGGAAATGATGGTCTGACCGGACTCCTCGTCGGTACGCACACGGAAGGATGGGTCTTCTTGCGCCAGCCGACCCAGCGCGATACCCATCTTTTCCTGATCCGCCTTGGTCTTGGGCTCGACTGCCACGTGAATCACGGGCTCGGGGAATACCATGCGCTCAAGGATGATCGGCTTTTCCGGATCACACAGGGTTTCCCCGGTAGTGACTTCCTTCAGGCCGATACAGGCAGCAATGTCCCCGGCGAGGATTTCCTCGATTTCCTGTCGATCATTGGCGTGCATCTGTACGATACGGCCGATACGCTCCTTGCGTTGCTTCACGGGGTTATAGATGGTGTCGCCCTTTTTCAGCACACCAGAATAGACGCGCACAAAAGTGAGCTGACCAACAAATGGGTCAGTCATCAGCTTGAAGGCCAGTGCGGAGAATTTCTCACTATCATCGGCCTTGCGGGTGGTGGCCTCCCCATTTTCGGTTTCGCCGGAAACGTCTGGAATATCCACCGGTGACGGAAGGAACTGAACAACGGCATCCAGCATGCGCTGCACACCCTTGTTCTTGAAGGCGGTACCACACAACATGGGCTGGATTTCCGTTGCGATGGTGCGCTGACGAATACCCTTGATGATGTCGCCCTCGGACAACTCACCATTTTCGAGATACTGGTTCATCAGGTCTTCCGACGCTTCGGCCGCAGCCTCGACCATGTTTTCGCGCCATTTTTTTGCTTCCTCGACCAGATCGGCAGGAATATCCCCGTAGGTGAACTTCATTCCCTGAGAGGACTCATCCCAGATGATGGATTTCATCTTGATGAGATCCACGACACCAGTGAAGCCGTCCTCAGCCCCAATGGGGATCACGATCGGTATGGGGTTGGCAGAAAGACGCGTCCGCATCTGCTCGTACACCTTGAAGAAGTTGGCGCCAGTACGATCCATCTTGTTCACGAAAGCCAGACGCGGTACCTTGTACTTTGTGGCCTGACGCCAGACAGTCTCGGACTGGGGCTGAACGCCACCCACGGCGCAATACACCATGCAGGCACCATCCAGAACGCGCATCGAACGTTCTACCTCGATGGTGAAATCCACGTGCCCCGGGGTGTCAATGATGTTGAAGCGATGTTCCGGGAAAGACATGTCCATGCCTTTCCAGAAACAGGTAGTTGCGGCGGAGGTAATCGTAATGCCCCGCTCCTGCTCCTGCTCCATCCAGTCCATCGTTGCAGCACCGTCGTGCACCTCACCGATCTTGTGATTGACGCCGGTGTAGTAAAGGATGCGCTCGGTCGTGGTGGTCTTGCCGGCATCGATGTGTGCGGAGATGCCGATATTGCGATAGCGCTCAATGGGAGTCTTGCGGGCCACTTGAATTACCTGCCTTATCTAAGCCAAACCGCCATGGCCCCGTCAACGACGGAATCCAGGGCGGCCGGGGGAACAAGAAAACGCGCCGCCTTGGCGGCGCAACATTCAAACCATCAGAACCGGAAATGCGAGAACGCCTTGTTGGCCTCGGCCATGCGATGCACTTCTTCCCGCTTCTTCATTGCGGAGCCACGGCCTTCCGAAGCTTCGAGCAGTTCGCTCGCCAAGCGCTGACCCATGGACTTCTCGGAACGCTTGCGTGCAGCTTCGCGCAACCAGCGCATGGATAGCGCAAGGCGGCGGGAAGGACGAACCTCGACAGGCACCTGATAGTTGGCACCGCCCACGCGACGGCTCTTGACTTCAACCACAGGCTTGATGTTGTTAATGGCCTGAGCGAACACCTCGAGCGGATCCTTGCCGCTCTTGGTCTTGATCTGGTCGAAAGCGCCATAGATGATGCGCTCAGCAACCGATTTTTTTCCGGCCGACATCAGCACGTTAACGAATTTGGAGACCTCAACATTGCCGAACTTGGGATCGGGGAGAATCTCGCGCTTGGGTACTTCACGACGACGGGGCATGACGAACTCCTAGATGATCTTATGCGGCCTTGGGGCGCTTGGCACCGTACTTGGAACGGGACTGCTTGCGATCCTTGACACCCTGGGTATCGAGGCTACCGCGAACGATGTGGTAACGCACACCCGGCAAATCCTTCACCCGGCCGCCACGAATCAGAACCACCGAGTGCTCCTGCAGGTTATGGCCTTCGCCCCCGATATAGGAAATCACCTCGAATCCGTTGGTAAGACGCACCTTGGCCACCTTTCGCAGGGCGGAGTTCGGCTTCTTCGGTGTGGTGGTATAGACCCGGGTGCATACGCCACGCTTGGCGGGGCAACTATCGAGTGCGGGGACCTTGCTCTTCACAACAAGGGCTTGGCGGGGCTTGCGCACGAGCTGGTTGATGGTTGGCATAGTAGGTGTTGTTTCCTAATACTTGGCAGTTACGCGGCTCCCCTGCCGGGAGCAAAGGGGCCGCATTATAAGTAGCATCATCCGCAGCGTCAAGCGGTCTGAGCGCCCTCCGGTACACTTTCTTCACTCGTGGCGGACATGTTGCTGAAGATGTCTTCCGCCATTTCCCCGGCCAACGACTGGGTGCGACGTGTGCGGTGATAGACGAAACCAGTCCCCGCAGGAATGAGGCGACCGACAATGATGTTTTCCTTCAGGCCGCGCAGTTCGTCGCGCTTGCCCATGATGGCAGCCTCCGTCAGCACCCGGGTGGTTTCCTGGAAGGAAGCGGCCGAGAGGAAAGAATCTGTCGACAGGGAAGCCTTGGTGATACCCAGCAGCATGTACTGATACTCCGCTGGGCGCTTGCCTTCGGCGATCAGCTTGTCGTTCTCGTCCAGTACTTCGGCACGCTCGACCGGCTCTTCCTTGATGAAGCGGGAATCCCCGGCCTCGGTGATGACTATCCTGCGCAGCATCTGGCGGACAATCACCTCGATGTGTTTGTCATTGATCTTCACCCCCTGCAGGCGGTACACGTCCTGTACTTCATCAATGATGTAGCGGGCCAGTTCCTCGACCCCCTTGAGACGCAGGATGTCATGAGGATCGGCGGGGCCGTCCACAATCACTTCACCCTTATTCACGACCTGGCCATCGTGGGCCATGACATGCTTGTCCTTGGGAATCAGGTATTCATGGGCGGTACCCTCCGGCTCGGTGATCACCAGACGCTGCTTGCCCTTCGTGTCCTTGCCGAAAGACACCGTTCCGGTGACTTCCGCCAGCACGCCGGCATCTTTGGGCGAACGGGCCTCGAACAATTCGGCCACGCGCGGCAGACCGCCGGTAATGTCGCGGGTCTTGACCGATTCCTGAGGAATACGGGCCAGGATTTCACCGACAGAAACGGTCTGACCATCCTTCACCGTAATCAAGGAGCCGACCTGGAAGGTGATGGTCACCACGTGGTCGGTACCATGAATCCTGACTTCCTGACCGCTTGCATCCAGGAGCTTGACCTGGGGGCGGAGCCCCTTGGCGGTCACCTTGCTGCCCCGTTTGGAATCGATCACCATCAGGGTGGACAGCCCGGTCACGTCATCAATCTGCTTGGCGACGGTCACACCTTCTTCCACGTGCTCGAATTTGACCGTGCCTGCATACTCGGTGACGATGGGACGTGTATGCGGATCCCAGTTGGCCAACTGCGTGCCGGCCTTGATCTGCCTGCCATCATCCACCAGCAGGGTGGCGCCATAGGGCACTTTGTGCCGCTCGCGCTCACGCCCGTTATCGTCGGTAATCAGCACCTCGCCAGAGCGGGCGATAACGACTTTTTCTCCCCTCGGGTTGGTGACATAGCGCATCGCGGCCGTGAAATGGACGACACCGGTACTCTTGGCCTCGACCATGCTCTGTGCTGCCGCCCGGGATGCGGCGCCGCCGACGTGGAAGGTCCGCATCGTCAGCTGGGTACCTGGCTCACCAATCGACTGGGCGGCGATCACACCAACCGCTTCGCCTTCGTTGACCAGATAGCCGCGACCAAGATCACGGCCATAACACTTGGCGCAAAGCCCATAACGGGTTTCGCAGGATAGCGGAGTACGAACACGAACCTCATCGATGCCGGTCGCCTCGATCGCATCCACCGCATCCTCGTCAAGCAGGGATCCTGCCTCGAATAGGACTTCCTGAGTATCGGGATTGAGCACATCGATGGCTACAACGCGGCCCAGGATGCGTTCACGCAAGGGCTCGACGACTTCGCCTCCCTCGACCAGGGCCTTCAGATTGAAGCCATTCTGTGTGCCGCAATCCTGCTCGGTGACCACCAGATCCTGCGTCACATCCACCAGGCGGCGCGTGAGATAGCCCGAATTCGCGGTCTTCAGCGCCGTATCCGCCAGGCCCTTACGGGCACCGTGGGTGGAGATGAAGTACTGCTGGACGTTGAGTCCCTCGCGGAAATTAGTGGTGATGGGTACCTCGATAATGGAGCCGTCCGGCTTGGCCATCAGGCCGCGCATCCCTGCCAGCTGACGAATCTGGGCAGCGGAACCCCGGGCGCCGGAGTCGGCCATCATGTAGATGGAATTGAAAGATTCCTGATTCACAGTCTTGCCATCGGCAGCAATGACCTGCTGATGGGCCAGCTGTTCCATCATCGCCTTGGCAACCTGGTCACCGGTACGCCCCCAGATATCCAGCACCTTGTTCTTGCGCTCACCATCGGTGACCAGCCCCGAGGTGTATTGCTTTTCAATTTCCTTCACCTCGGCTTCGGCCTGCTCGATGATGGCATGTTTCTGGTTAGGCACCAGCATGTCGCCGACAGCAATCGAAATACCACCACGCGTGGCGAGACGGAACCCGGATTGCATCAGCTGATCGGCGAATACCACGGTGTCCTTCAGGCCGCAGCGACGGAAGCTCTCATCGATGAGCTTGGAGATTTCCTTCTTTTTGAGCGCCTTGTCGATGACCTTGAAAGGCAGGCCACGCGGCAGGATTTCCGACAGCAGGGCACGGCCCGCAGTGGTGGAATAGCGGTTGATCTTCTCCCGCCAGCCTTCACCATCACGCTCGTATTCCTTGAGGCGCACAGTGATGCGGGCGTGCAGATCCACCTGACGGGATTCAACAGCACGCAACACCTCGGCCACATCGGCAAACGCCATGCCCGTGCCGCGTGCAGCAGCATGTTCGCGGGTGGCGTAGTAGAGGCCCAGCACCACGTCCTGGGACGGTACGATGATCGGGGCACCGTTGGCGGGAGACAGCACATTGTTGGAGGCCAGCATCAGGGTGCGGGCTTCCATCTGGGCCTCCAGCGACAGGGGGACGTGAACGGCCATCTGGTCGCCGTCGAAGTCGGCGTTGAAGGCGGTACACACCAGGGGATGCAACTGGATCGCCTTGCCCTCGATCAATGTCGGCTCGAAGGCCTGGATACCCAGGCGGTGCAGCGTTGGTGCGCGGTTGAGCAGCACCGGGTGTTCGCGAATCACCTCTTCGAGGATGTCCCACACCACGCCGGTTTCAGCTTCCACTTCCTTCTTTGCGGCCTTGATGGTGCTGGCGATACCCATTTTTTCAAGCCGCTCGAAGATGAAGGGCTTGAACAGTTCAAGGGCCATCTTCTTCGGCAGGCCGCACTGATGCAGCTTGAGCTGGGGGCCGACCACGATGACGGAACGACCGGAATAGTCCACCCGTTTGCCCAGCAGGTTCTGCCGGAAACGTCCCGATTTGCCCTTGATCATGTCGGCCAGGGACTTGAGCGGGCGCTTGTTGGCGCCGGTCATGGCCTTGCCGCGGCGCCCGTTGTCGAGCAGGGAATCCACGGACTCCTGCAACATGCGTTTTTCGTTGCGAACGATGATCTCGGGGGCCTTGAGTTCCAGCAGGCGCTTCAGGCGATTGTTACGGTTGATGACCCGACGATACAGGTCATTCAGGTCGGAAGTCGCAAAACGGCCGCCATCCAGGGGCACCAGGGGACGCAGATCGGGAGGCAGCACGGGCAGGACTTCCAGCACCATCCACTCGGGCTTGATCCCCGAGGACTGGAAGGCTTCGAGCACCTTGAGGCGCTTGGCGATCTTCTTGATCTTGGCTTCCGATCCCGTGGTTTCCAGATCGTGACGCAGGGTCTCGATTTCACGGGCGATATCGATCGTACGCAACAACTCGCGGATACCTTCGGCGCCCATGACGGCGTCGAATTCATCACCGAATTCCTCGACCTTGGCCAGGTAATCATCCTCGGTCAGCAACTGGGCGCGGGTCAGCGGCGTCATGCCGGGCTCGACCACCACATAGGCTTCAAAATACAAAACCCGCTCAATGTCACGCAGGGTCATGTCGAGCACCATGCCAAGCCGGCTGGGCAGGCTCTTCAGGAACCAGATGTGGGCCACCACGGATGCGAGCTCGATGTGACCCATGCGCTCGCGGCGCACCTTGGCCTGGGTAACCTCGACGCCACACTTCTCGCAGATGACGCCGCGGTGCTTGAGGCGCTTGTACTTGCCGCAGAGGCACTCGTAGTCCTTCACGGGGCCGAAGATCTTGGCGCAGAACAGGCCATCGCGCTCCGGCTTGAAGGTACGGTAGTTGATGGTTTCCGGCTTCTTGACTTCACCGTAGGACCAGGAACGGATCTTCTCCGGCGCGGCGAGTCTGATCGTGATCGCGTCGAATTCCTCTTCCTGCGTGACTTGCTTGAACAGATCGAGCAATGCTTTCATGGTTTCACTCCTGTCGCGGGTCGAGGTTCAATCAATAACGTTCCAGATCAATGTCGATGGCCAGGGAACGAATTTCCTTGACCAGAACATTGAAGGATTCCGGCATGCCGGCATCGATCTTGTGTTCGCCCTTGACGATGCTTTCGTAGACTTTGGTCCGGCCGTTCACGTCATCGGACTTGACCGTCAGCATTTCCTGCAAGGTGTAGGAAGCGCCATAGGCTTCCAGCGCCCAGACTTCCATTTCGCCAAAACGCTGGCCGCCAAACTGCGCCTTGCCGCCCAGCGGCTGCTGGGTCACCAGGCTATAGGGGCCTGTGGAGCGGGCGTGCATCTTGTCGTCCACAAGATGGTGCAGCTTCAGGACATGCATGTAGCCGATGGTGACGGAGCGCTCGAAGGCCTCGCCAGTACGCCCGTCATAGAGGCGGGCCTGGGTCTTGGAATCCGTCAGCCCGATACGCCGGGTGACATCTTCCGGATAGGCCAGATCCAGCATCGCCTTGATTTCTTCTTCCTTGGTGCCGTCGAACACCGGAGTGGCAAAGGGCAGGCCGCCACGCAGGTTGCCGGCCATTTCCATCACCTCGGTATCGGACAGGCCCGTCAGATCCGCTTCGTGACCTGCGGTGTTGTACACCTTGGTCAGATACTTGCGTACTTCGGCGGCATTGGCTTCGGCGCGCAGCATGTCACCGATACGATGACCAATCCCCTTGCCGGCCCAGCCCAGGTGGGTTTCCAGGATCTGGCCGATGTTCATCCGGGAAGGCACACCCAGAGGATTCAGCACGATGTCCATCGGCGTGCCATCTTCCATGTGCGGCATGTCCTCGATCGGAACGATCTTGGAAACGACACCCTTGTTGCCGTGACGGCCGGCCATCTTGTCGCCCGGCTGCAGGCGCCGCTTGACGGCCAGGTAGACCTTGACCATCTTCTGTACGCCCGGAGGCAGTTCGTCGCCCTGGGTGAGTTTCTTCTTCTTGGCATCGAAAGCCACATCGAAGTCCTTGCGGGTCTGCTCCAGACTGTCACGCAGGTTTTCCAGCTGCTGCTGGGCTTCTTCGCTTTCAAGGCTGATGTCGAACCAGTGGTAATGCTCCACGGACTCGAGGTAAGCCTTGGTAATCTTGCTGCCCTTGACCAGCTTCTTCGGGCCCTTGGCGGCAACCTTGCCGGACAAAAGCTTCTCGATACGGGCGAAGGTATCGCGTTCGACGATGCGCATCTGATCGGCCAGATCCTGCTTGTACCCCTTGAGCATGTCGTCGATGATGGATTGGGCACGCTTGTCGCGTTCGATGCCCTCGCGGGTGAAAACCTGGACGTCGATTACCGTGCCATTCATACCCGAAGACACCCGCAAGGAGGTGTCCTTCACGTCGGATGCCTTCTCGCCAAAAATCGCGCGCAGCAGCTTTTCCTCGGGAGTCAGCTGGGTTTCACCCTTGGGGGTGACCTTGCCTACCAGCACATCGCCCGCCTCCACCTCGGCGCCGATATAGACAATGCCGGACTCGTCCAGGCGGCCAAGCTGCGCTTCGCCCAGCGTGGCGATATCGCGGGTAATGTCTTCGGGGCCCAGCTTGGTATCGCGGGCAACCACCGTCAGTTCCTCGATATGAATGGACGTGAAGCGGTCTTCGGCCACCACGCGCTCGGAAATGAGGATGGAATCCTCGAAGTTGTAACCATTCCAGGGCATGAAGGCCACGAGCATGTTCTGCCCCAGGGCCAGTTCGCCCAGATCGGTGGAAGCACCATCGGCCACCACGTCACCCTTGGCGATCATGTCACCCACCCTCACTACCGGACGCTGATTGATGTTGGTGTTCTGGTTGGAGCGGGTGTATTTGGTCAGATTGTAGATATCCACACCGACTTCGCCGGGTACCGTCTCGGCATCATTCACCCGGACCACGATGCGGTTGGCATCGATGTAATCCACCACACCACCCCGCAGGGCTTGAACGGCCGTACCGGAGTCGACCGCCACAGTGCGCTCGATACCGGTGCCAACCAGTGCCTTCTCGGGCCGCAGGCAGGGTACGGCCTGACGCTGCATGTTCGCACCCATCAGTGCGCGGTTCGCATCATCATGCTCCAGGAAGGGGATCAGCGACGCGGCAACGGATACGATCTGGCCCGGCGCGATGTCCATGTACTGAACCTCATCCGGCCCGTTGAGCTGGAATTCGCCCTTGCAGCGGCAGGACACCAGTTCATCGGACAAACGGCCCTTCTTGTCCAGTTGGGCGTTGGCCTGGGCGATCACATACTTGCCCTCCTCGATGGCCGACAGATAATCGATCTCCTCGGTCACATGGCCCGATACGACCTTGCGGTAGGGTGTTTCGATGAACCCATAATCATTGACACGGGCGTAGAGCGCCAGGGAGTTGATGAGACCGATGTTCGGGCCTTCTGGTGTTTCGATCGGGCACACCCGGCCGTAGTGGGTGGGGTGCACGTCACGAACCTCGAAGCCCGCCCGCTCACGAGTCAGACCACCGGGACCCAGCGCGGAAACACGGCGCTTATGGGTAATCTCGGATAGGGGGTTGGTCTGGTCCATGAACTGGGAGAGTTGGCTGGAGCCAAAGAACTCCTTGATCGCCGCCGAGATGGGCTTGGCATTGATCAGGTCATGCGGCATCAGGTTGTCGGACTCGGCCTGATTGAGGCGCTCCTTGACGGCCCGCTCGACACGCACCAGTCCCGCGCGGAACTGGTTCTCGGCCAATTCGCCCACGGAACGGACACGACGGTTGCCCAGGTGATCGATATCGTCGATTTCGCCACGGCCATTCCGCAACTCGACCAGAATGCGCATCACATCGACGATATCGTCGTTGGATAAAGTGGAGGCGCCCGTCAGTTCTTCACGCCCGACGCGGCGGTTGAACTTCATCCGTCCGACGGTGGAAATATCGTAACGTTCAGCCGAGTAGAACAGGCCATGGAACAGGGTTTCCACCGCATCCTCGGTCGGCGGCTCACCCGGGCGCATCATGCGATAGATGGCAACACGGGCTGCCCATTGGTCCGCAGTTTCATCGATGCGCAGGGTGGACGAAATATAGGCGCCACGATCGAGATCGTTCACATACAGGGTTCTGATCTCGCCAATGCCCGACTCCTGCAGCTTCGCCAGCAGGCTTTCGGTAATTTCGTCATTGGCCTGCGCCACAATCTCGCCGGTTTCACCATCCACCACATTGGCGGCAACGACGCGCCCCAGCAGGAAGTCATCGGGGACGGCAATCTTCTTGATACCGGCCTCGGCCAGATCCCGGATGTACCTGGCATTGATACGCTTGTCCTTGGGAACGATCACCTTGCCAGTCTTGTCCAGAATGTCGAAGCGGGCCACCTCGCCACGCAGACGCTCGGGCACCACATCGAACTGCAGCCCCTTCTTGCCCAGGTGGAACGTGTCGGATTCGAAGAACGTAGCAAGAATCTGCTCAATCGTCATTCCGATCGCCTTGAGCAGAATGGTGGCCGGCATCTTGCGCCTGCGGTCTACACGGAAGTAGAGAAAGTCCTTCGGGTCGAACTCGAAATCCAGCCAGGAGCCGCGGTAGGGAATGATGCGGGCCGAGAACAGCAGCTTTCCCGAACTGTGGGTCTTGCCCCGGTCATGCTCGAAGAATACGCCGGGCGAACGATGCAACTGGGAGACGATGACACGCTCGGTACCATTGATGACAAAGGAACCGGTGGTGGTCATGAGCGGAATTTCACCCATGTACACCTCCTGCTCCTTCACCTCCTTGATTTTCTCGTTGCTGCTCTCACGGTCGAGAATGACCAGCCGCACCTTGGCGCGCAGGGGGGAGGCAAACGTCAGGCCGCGTTGCTGGCATTCCTTGACGTCAAAAGCCGGCTCACCCAGACGGTACTCGACAAACTCGAGCCTTGCGGCACCGGAGTGGGCGACAATCGGGAAGATGGATGCAAACGCTGCCTGCAACCCCTGCACCCTGCGTTGTACCGGAGGAATATCCACCTGCAGGAACTGGGTATAGGACTCGAGCTGGGTCGCCAGAAGAAAGGGCACATCCAGCACCCCGGCTCGTTTGGCAAAGCTCTTGCGGATACGTTTTTTCTCGGTGTACGAGTACGCCATGGTCGCTCCGTTCGATTCAGACGCTGAAAGTCAAACGACAGGGCTGGTGATCCAGCCCTCTCGTTTGACACCCGGGACAGCAAATTCAGAAAGCACAAATGGACTGGAGACGAAATCCGCCTCCAGTCCACGATTACAACTGGTATTACTTGAGCTCGACCTTGGCGCCGGCGTCTTCCAGTTGCTTCTTGAGCGCTTCGGCGTCGGCCTTGGAAATGCCTTCCTTGACGGCCTTGGGAGCGCCATCGACCACATCCTTCGCTTCCTTCAGGCCCAGACCGGTAGCGGCACGCACCACCTTGATGACCTCGACCTTCTTCTCGCCGGTGGCGGTCAGAATCACGCTGAACTCAGTCTGCTCCTCGACAGCGGCAGCCGCGCCCGCACCCGCACCGGGGGCCGCCACGGCCATGGCGGCTGCGGAAACGCCAAATTTTTCTTCAAAAGCCTTGACCAGGTCATTCAGTTCCATGACGGTCAGGGCGCTGATTGCTTCCAGGATGTCTTCCTTGCTGATAGCCATTTAAATTACTCCTAATACGAATGTCATTTGAAAACGATCAAGCGGCAACGCCTTCTTCCTCGCGCTTCTTGGCGAGGGCGCCCAAAGCCACAGCCATGCCGGACAGGGGCGCCAACATAACGCCGGCAAGCTTGGACAGCAGCTCTTCGCGGCTGGGGATGCTGGCCAGGGCTTGCACACCCGCCTTGTCAAGCACCTTGCCGGAATAGCAACCGGCCTTGAGCGCCAGCTTGTCGTTGGTTTTGGAGAAGTCGTTGAGTACCTTGGCCGCAGCCACGGCATCCTGTGAGATGCTGTAGATCAACGGTCCGGTCATCGCATCGCCCAGCGCTTCGAATGAAGTGCCGGATACAGCACGACGGGCGAGAGTGTTCTTCAGCACACGAAGATACACACCAGACTCCCGTGCCTTGCGGCGTAACGCGGTGAGATCTCCCACATCGATACCCCGATATTCGGCAACGACGATGGTCTGCGCGGTAGCAACCTGTGCCGATACCTCGGCCACAACAGCTTTTTTGTCGTCGAGATTCAGACCCATGGGCCTTTCCTCCTTCTTAAGTGCACACGCGGCGAAATATTCCACCGCACCCAAGGCGACCTTCGTTCAGGAAATACCCATCCTGTTCCTAGGGAACGCCATCTGCGTAGGCTGGCGGCTGACTGCACCACTGATTAAGTCCCCTGCGGGGCACCTACGGTCTTTGACAACCCGTTGTGCGGTTCATGCAACTGCTGATTTCGCACAACGGCCCAAAGTTCTGCCCCTCAAACAGGAGCCTGATACTGCTTACTGCGCCGGCTGCGCCGCCAGGTTGGCCTGATCCACGCGAACCCCCGCTCCCATGGTGGAGGAAACGGCAATCTTCTTCAGGTATTGGCCCTTGGCTGCTGCCGGCTTGGCCTTTTGCAGGGCATCCAGCAACGCACCGAAGTTCTGCTGCAGTGATTCGACAGAGAAAGAGGCGCGGCCAATGGTGGCATGCACGATCCCTGCCTTGTCCGTTCGATACTGCACCTGTCCAGCCTTGGCGTTCTTCACCGCGGTAACCACGTCCATGGTCACGGTACCCACCTTGGGGTTAGGCATCAGACCACGAGGACCCAGCACCTGCCCCAGCGCGCCCACCACTTTCATGGCATCGGGAGTGGCAATGACCACGTCGAAATCCATGCGACCACCCTTGACTTCGGCAGCCAGGTCATCGAAACCGACGATATCGGCACCGGCATTCCTAGCGGCCTCGGCCTTTTCGCCCTGGGCAAAAACGGCAACTCGAACCGACTTCCCGGTACCGGCAGGCAGCACCACCGAACCACGCACCACCTGATCGGACTTCTTCGCATCCACGCCGAGGTTTACGGCGACGTCGATGGATTCGTCGAACTTGGCGGTAGCGTTTTCCTTGACCAGATTCAGTGCATCGGCCAGAGGATAGGCCTTGTTGCGATCAATCCGGGCACGCAGGGCCTGGATGCGTTTGGACAGTTTGGCCATATCAAATGCCCTCCACGGTAATGCCCATGCTGCGGGCGGACCCCGCGATGGTACGAACGGCAGCATCGAGATCGGCGGCCGTAAGATCCTTCATCTTGGTCTTGGCGATTTCCTCGGCCTGAGCGCGCGTGATCTTGCCAACCTTGTCGGTGTGCGGCCGGGGAGATCCCTTCTGGATACCGGCTGCCTTCTTGATCAGAATGGTGGCAGGCGGAGTCTTCATCACAAAAGTGAACGACTTGTCCGCAAATGCGGTGATCACCACGGGGATGGGCAGGCCCGGTTCCAGACTCTGGGTCTGGGCATTGAAGGCCTTGCAGAATTCCATGATGTTGAGGCCGCGCTGACCCAGCGCGGGACCGATGGGGGGCGAAGGATTGGCCTTCCCCGCCGGCACTTGCAGCTTGATATAGCCGACGATTTTCTTTGCCATGATGCGACTCCTGTTTGGTGAGTGATAGCGCGCCATCAACTGCCGGAACAGCTTACCGACGCTCCTCTGGTCCGGATCAGGGCTCCGGACCGGCCCTTAACTCATACCCCGGATCAGGCCTTCTCGATCTGGGAAAATTCCAGTTCCACCGGGGTGGGCCGGCCAAAGATGGTGACCGATACACGCAGGCGGCTCTTTTCGTAATTCACTTCCTCGACCGAGCCATTGAAATCGGTGAACGGGCCTTCCTTGACGCGGACAAGTTCTCCAACCTCGAACAACACCTTGGGCCGGGGTTTCTCGACCCCTTCCTGCATCTGTTGCATGATCTTCTCGACCTCTTTCTCGGAGATCGGTGTCGGCTTGTTGGCGGTGCCTCCCACGAAACCGGTGACCTTGGGGGTGCTCTTCACCAGATGCCAGGAGTCATCATCCATGTCCATTTCCACCAGCACATAGCCGGGGAAAAACTTGCGCTCGGAAATGCTCTTGTGGCCACCTTTCATTTCGACCACTTCCTCGACCGGGACCAGTATCTGGCCAAACTTGTCCTGCATCCCCGCACGGGTAATACGCTCCGTCAGCGCTTTTTTGACGCCTTTCTCGAAACCCGAATAGGCGTGCACCACGTACCAGCGTTTTGTCATGACTACTGTTTCCATCCGAGCACCAGATCGTACAGAACCCACTCAAGGGTCTTGTCGGTCATCCACAACATCAGCGCCATGACCAGAACGAAGGCAAACACGGCACCCGTCATCTGCAAGGTTTCACGACGCGAAGGCCAGACAACCTTGCGCGCCTCGATCACCGCCTCTCGCCAAAATGCAAAGAAACGACGACCGCTTTCGGTATAGGCAGCAATTGCCGCACCGGCCCCGGCACCCGCAAGAACACAGAGCACGCGGACAATAGCCGGTTGCTCGGCCAGCAGGTAAAACCCTACAACTCCGGCAGCCAGCACCAGCAACGCCAGCACAAATTTGATCTTGTCAGCCATCTTTCCCGCAATCGTCAACAAGCGTGGCAGGGGCAGAGGGAATCGAACCCCCAACCTGCGGTTTTGGAGACCGCCGCTCTGCCAATTGAGCTATACCCCTGCGGCAGAGACTACAAAGGCGGCTCCCTGAGGTGCCGCCTGGTTATATACCTACCCGATTACTCGACGACTTTTGCGACGACGCCGGCGCCGACGGTACGACCGCCCTCACGAATGGCGAAGCGCAGGCCTTCTTCCATGGCGATCGGGCAGATCAGCTTCACGGTGATCGAC
>JAFEDH010000016.1 GCA_018241695.1 Pseudomonadota bacterium
TATTTAGAGTGCTCTCTTCCTGGAGTTGCAGCGCCCACATCTGGGCATAAGGGCCACCTGCCTCGAGCAGCTCGCGATGACGGCCCTGTTCCACGATATGCCCTCCATCCAGCACAATGATCTGGTCGGCATTCATGACCGTGGACAGCCGATGGGCGATGATCAGGGTGGTGCGTCCCCTTGCCGCCAGCTCCAGTTCGGCCTGGATTGCCTTTTCGGTCTTGGAATCGAGCGCCGAGGTGGCTTCGTCGAAAATCAGGATGGGCGGATTTTTCAGCAGGGCGCGGGCGATGGCGACCCGCTGTTTTTCACCACCGGAGAGCTTGAGCCCGCGCTCGCCTACCTGCGTGTCATAGCCATCCGGCAGGCTTTCAACAAAAGCGTGCAGATGTGCGGCACGGGCGGCGGCGATCACCTCCTGGCGGCTGGCGCCGGGGCGGCCGTACTGGATGTTGTAGAGCAGGGTGTCGTTGAACAGCACCGTGTCCTGGGGAACAATGCCGATGGCTGCCCGCAGGCTGGCCTGGGTCAGTTGGCGGATATCCTGGCCGTTGATACACAGGGCGCCACCACTGATATCGTAAAAGCGGTAGAGAAGGCGCGCCAGGGTGCTTTTCCCGGAGCCGCTGTGGCCGACAACCGCTACCGTTTGTCCTGCAGGGATCTTGAACTCCACCCCGTGGAGAATCGGACGGCGCGGTTCGTAGGCGAAATCCACCTCTCCGAACCGGACAGCGCAGGGGCCGGGCGGGAGTGGTCGGGCGTCGGGTGCATCCTGTACTTCCTGGTTGGCACGCAGTAGCCCGAACATGCGCTCGATATCGGCCAGTGCCTGGCGAATTTCACGATAGAGGATGCCCAGAAAGTTGAGCGGCGTGTAGAGCTGGATCAGAAAGGCGTTGACCAGAACGATGTCGCCTACCGTCATGGTACGGGCAGCGACGCCGGCGGCAGCCTGCCACATCATCAGCGTCACGCCGGTAGCGATGATGGCGGCCTGGCCCAGGTTGAGATAGGCCAGGGAAACCTGACTTTTCACCGTGGCCAGTTCCCATTTTTTCAACTGGGCATCGTAGCGGTCCTGCTCCCATTGCTCGTTGCTGAAGTATTTGACGGTCTCGTAATTGATCAGACTGTCGATGGCACGGGTGTTGGCAGCCGAATCCAGTTCGTTGACCTCGCGCCGCAGTGCGGTGCGCCAGTTGGTGACGACAACGGTGAACACGATGTAGGCGGTCAGGGTACAGCCGGTGATCAGGGCAAAGATGGCCGAGTAGCGAACGATCAGGATGCCCATCACCAGCAGCACCTCGATGAGGGTCGGCAGGATGGAGTAGAGCGAATAGCTGATCAGGCTGCCGATGGCGCGCGTGCCGCGCTCGATGTCGCGGGAAAGGCCGCCTGTCTGGCGCTCCAGATGGAAGCGCAGAGACATGCCGTGAAGGTGTTCGAATACCTGCAGGGCGATGGCTCGCACGGCCCGCTGGGTAACGCGGGCAAAAATGATTTCACGCAGTTCGGTGAACACCGATGCGGAAAAACGCAGGGCGCCGTAGGCCGCCAGCAGCCCCACGGGTACGGCCAGCCACATCTGCTCGCGCGGGATCGAAAGAATGTCGATCAGGTCCTTGAAGACCAGGGGTACGGCGACATTGGCGGCTTTGGCCGAGATCAGGCAGATCAGCGCCAGAATGACGCGGCCCTTCCAGGTCCAGAGATAGGGCAGGAGGGTTCTCACGGTCTGCCAGTCGTGACGGTTCTTGGGCACCTGAGTAGGCAGGGGCAGGGTGGCGGCGCGATGTCTCATGATCCGATTTTACCGGGCACGGTACGTCTGTCGCTGTCTCCGTTCGGTACCAAGCGCTGTTGTCGTTACCTGCGGAACGGAAGCAGGGCTGGGTATCATGCTGGCTGTCATTTCAGGAGTTCCACCATGAGCGAGAATCTTGTTCTCCCCGATGAAATCCCGGCACTGCGTGTTTTCCCCCAGGTCAAGGATACCAACCCCAACGGCGATATTTTTGGTGGCTGGGTCATGTCCCAGGCCGATCTGGCAGGTGCTCTCTGCGCCCATCGCCTGGCGGGTGGCCGGGTGGTCACCGTGGCGGTGAACACCTTCCTCTTCAAGCAACCCATTTCGGTCGGGGATGTGGTCAGCTTCTATTCCCGTCCGGTGCGGGTGGGGCGGACCTCGATTACCGTCGATGTTCAGGTCTATGCCGAGCGTGGGGAGGCGCTGGATCAGGTGGTCAAGGTTACCGAGGCAACTCTCACTTTCGTCGCCGTTCATCCCGATGGCTGCAAGCGGGAGTTGCCCGCTTCCGTGCGCACCATCTGAAGCTCCAGGCGGGTTGTATTCATGGCTCATGACCACCAGCATCATGTTCATCCCGTTCCGGGCGGCGACCATGACCATGCGTTTGCGCTCGGTAGCGCGATCAATCTGGGATTCGTCGTGGTCGAGATCCTGTTTGGTCTGGCCGCCAATTCGATGGCGCTGCTCTCCGATGCGGGGCATAACCTGGGTGATGTCTTCGGCCTGCTGCTGGCCTGGGGTGCGAGTCGTATGGCACGCCGGCCGCCAAGCCGGCGCTATACCTATGGCCTGCGCCGGGGTTCGATCCTGGCAGCGTTGATCAATGCCTGTGTGCTGCTGGTGGCGGTAGGGGGGATTTTATGGGAATCGGTGCGCCGCCTGGCCTATCCAGAGGCTGTTGCCGAAACCATGGTGATCTGGGTCGCCGCGGCCGGTGTAGTGGTGAATGGTGCTTCCGCCCTATTGTTTATTTCGGGCCACCGCCATGACATCAATATCCGTGGTGCGTACCTGCATCTGATTGCCGATGCCGCTGTTTCGCTCGGCGTTGTCGTGACCGGCGTGGCCATCCGTTATTCCGGATGGGAATGGCTCGACCCGGCCACCGGCATCGTGATTGCCGTGGTGATTGCAGCCGGTACCTGGGGGTTGCTGCGGGAATCCTTCAACCTGGCGCTGGATGCGGTGCCGGCACATGTGGATATCCATGCCGTGGAGCATTACCTGGCCGGGCTGCCCGGGGTCAAGGAGGTGCATGATCTGCATATCTGGGCCATGAGTACGACGGAGGTTGCCCTCACGGCGCATCTGGTGCGGGATCGTACGGAGGAAGGGGATAGCTTCCTGCGCCGGGCGGGCGATCATCTGCGGGAGGAGTTTGGCATCGGTCATGCGACCTTGCAGATCGAACGCGGTGATGAAGCGGTCCACTGTCCTCTGGCACCGGAACATCTGGTATGAGCCGACGGATTCACAACCGGGCATTCATCTTCACTGGCCCACGATGCCGTTTGTCAGTGCTTCAGCAGCAGGCTTCCCGCTCCCAGCCGGCATTGATGCCGGCATGACGCACAAGGTTCAGCAGGATGAGCCAAAAATTTCGGCCGGCTCGGAAGCCTGCAAGACCCGCCATTGACCCGCCGGAAGGTTGCCCAGTTCCAGCCCCCCGATCTTCTGACGGTGCAATGTGATTACGTGGTTGCCGGCAGCCGCGAACATGCGTCGTACCTGGTGATAGCGGCCTTCGGTGACCGTCAGCCTGACCCGGCGCGGTGCCAGCACTTCAAGACCGGCGGGCGCGAGCGGAGTGGTTTCCGTTTCCAGTACGAGGGTACCGCTAGCGAACAATCCGGCCTCATGGCCTTGCAGATCGGCTGCGAGTTCCGCCTCGTAGACCTTAGGCAGATGTGATTTGGGCGAGATGATCCGGTGCAGCAACTGCCCGTCGTCGGTCAGCAAAAGCAGCCCTGAAGTTTCGCGATCCAGCCTGCCCACCGTGGACAACATGGGTTTGCGTGCCGCGAAGCGCGACGGCAGCAATTCATAGATCAGCCGCCCCGTGTCCCGGGTGGAGCAGGTATAGCCGACAGGTTTGTGCAACATCAGCACCAGCCCCGAGGGAGGATCCAGGGGCTGGTCGTCTATCCGGATCTCGTCATGCCCGACCGGATCCTCCGGGTACAGGGGGGTACCGTCGGCGCGTGTCACCCGGCCATCGTGAAGCATCGCGGTGACCTGCCGACGGCTGCCGTAGCCCAGGTTGGCAAGATGCCTGACGAGCTTCATGTCACGTCTTGGGTGCCCCGCTCACATAGTGCCGAACAGACGGCGGGCATCCCAGAAGGCACGCAGGGAGAGGATTTTCCCTTCGGCATTCACCTTGTAGATGGTGACCATCGGTGTTTCGGAAACGGTGCCATCGGGGCGGGTGCTGCGTCCGACCCAGACATTGGCGCATTCGTCACCACAGGGATAGGACTGGAAAATCTCGAAATCGAAGCTACCGCCCGCAGTGATGATGTTGTCGTAGAAGCGGCCGATCGCTTCCTTGCCGCGATGGCCCAGTCCATCCGGATTGAAGGGGGAAGGGCCGACGGGATCCTGCACCACCGCGTCGTCGGCAAAAAGTGCCAGCCAGTCGTCGCGGCGGCGTTCCTTCACCATCTGCGGGGAAACGAAACTGGCTTTTTGTGCCGGGGTTCTGGCTTCCATCATGTCCTGCTCCTTGGTTGTGGGTGACAGGCCGGTATCGTAACCCGCGTCTGGAATTTGTGCGCGGTAACGGATCAGACGTTGGCGATCCGGATGTTGGCGGCGGTGAGCCGTGTTGCAAGAATTTCGAGAAAACCCTGGTAAAAGCGCATCCGGCAGGTGTCGCTGGCATGACGCAGGGCCTGTTCACGGATCGTGATGATGCGGGCCTGGGTGAACGCTTCCACATCCGCGCCGCGGATCCTGTCGCTACGACCGATCAGGGCCATTTCACCAAAGCATTCGCCGGGCATGAGCAGGCTCAATGTGCGGTTGCGCTTGATCACGCGCATTTCGCCATTCACGAGAAAGCAGAAGAAGTCGCCGTGCTCGCCGTCTTTCATGACGAGCGTGCCCCGGGCTACTTCGCTCCAGGCGGAGAAGCGCACCACCTCCCAGACTTCCACATCGGAAAATTCGCGGAAAAAGGGCAGCGCGCGCAGGGTTTCGAATTTTTCGCTGTCCGGTACATCTTGCGTCTGGCTGGCGAGCTGCTTGTTACGGAAGGTCTGCGCCAGGTCGTGGGCAAATGCTTCCCAGGTGGCATAGCGGGCCTCCACCGATTTCTGCATGGCACGTGCGACGATCGCATTCAGTGCGGGGGGGATGTCGGTTCGGAAGGTGGAGGGCGGGGGAGGCTCCGTGTTGGTGATCTGGTAGATCATGCCGTAGTTGCTGGTGGCATGAAAAGGCAGGCGCCCCGTCAGCAACTGGTACATGACCACGCCTAGGGAGTAGATGTCGGTCTGGTGGTTCAGGTTTTTGTCCTGTACCTGCTCCGGCGACATATACGCCGGAGAGCCGACGCCAGCTACCTGGGTCCGGGTCTGGTTGGCATCGCTCATCAGGGCGGCACCGAAATCGGAAATCTTGATGTCCCCGGCCTGCCCGTCACCGGCCAGCAGAATGTTGGCCGGCTTGATGTCGCGATGGGTGATGCCCAGCCGGTGGGCATAATCGAGGGCACGTGTACATTTGAAAACGATTTCCACCACCCGTTCGATGGACAGCAGATTGTCTGGTGTGCTGAACGGCTCCAGGGTGCCGCCGGGAACATACTCCATCACGATGTAGCTCTGGTCCTCATCCACCACGGCATCGAAAATCTGGACGATGTGGGGATGATTGAGCTTGCCAGCGAGGGAGGCTTCGTTGACCAGCAGATGGTGATAGAGACGCCCCCGTTCGCGGTCCTGCAGAATTTCGGGAGAAATCACCTTCACCGCCACGTCCCGCTGGGCAAACTCGTCGTACCCCAGCCAGACCGTGGCGGTCGCCCCCTGGCCAAGGATGCGGTGCAGGCGATATTTGCCGATGCGGTCCGGTGAATCTGCCGGGGTCATGCCGTGATTACAGGGTAGCGCGTACGCGGGCGATGGCGGCGCGTACCTGGGCTGGCGCGGTGCCGCCGATGTGATCGCGGGCGGCAAGGGATCCCGCCACCGTCAGCACGTCGAAGATGTCGTCGCCGATCAGGGCAGAGAATGCCCGCAGTTCGGCAAGGCTCAGATCGGACAGATCGCAGCCCTTCAGTTCGGCGGCGCGCACGGCGCGGGCCACGGCTTCATGGGCATCGCGGAAAGGCAGCCCCTTTTTCACCAGATAATCGGCCAGGTCGGTGGCGGTGGCGTAGCCTTGCTTGAGCGCTGCGGCCATGGCTTCGGGCTTGACCGTGATGCCGGGCACCATGTCGGCGAAGATGCGCAGGGTATCCGTCAATGTATCGACCGTATCGAAGAGCGGCTCCTTGTCTTCCTGATTGTCCTTGTTGTAGGCCAGGGGCTGACCTTTCATCAGCACGAGAAGTCCCGTCAGATGGCCGATCACGCGACCGCTCTTGCCCCGGGCCAGTTCCGGCACGTCGGGGTTCTTCTTCTGCGGCATGATCGAGGAGCCGGTACAGAAGCGGTCCGCGATGTCGATGAAGCCGACGCGCGGGCTCATCCACAGGATCAGCTCTTCCGCGAAACGGGATACATGCACCATGATGAGGGCCGCCGCCGCGGTGAATTCGATGGCGAAATCCCGGTCGGATACGGCATCCAGAGAGTTTTCGCAGACACCATCGAATCCCAGTTCGCGCGCGACGGATTCGCGGTCGATCGGGAAGGTGGTGCCCGCCAGGGCGGCGGCGCCCAGGGGCAGCCGGTTCATGCGGGCGCGGCAATCCCGGATACGGCTACGGTCGCGCCGGGCCATCTCCACATAGGCCAGCAGGTGATGGCCGAAGGTCACGGGCTGGGCCACCTGCAGATGGGTGAAGCCCGGCAGCGCCGTTCCGGCGTGCTGTTCGGCCAGAGCCAGCAGGGCCAGGATGTAGTCCCCGAGCAGGCGGTCGATGGTATCCAGCATGTCGCGCAGCCAGAGGCGGATATCGGTCGCCACCTGATCGTTGCGGGAGCGGCCGGTGTGCAGGCGCTTGCCGGCATCGCCCACCAGGGCCGTGAGGCGCTTTTCGATATTGAGATGAACGTCTTCATCGTCCAGACTCCAGACGAATACGTCCTGTTCGATCTCGCTTTTTATCCTGGCCATGCCCTGTTCGATGGCAGCCAGATCGGTTGCGGAGATGATGGCCTGCCGGGCCAGCATCCGGGCATGGGCGAGGGAGCCGCGAATATCCTGCAGAGCCATGCGCCGGTCGAAAAAAACCGAGGCCGTGTAGCGTTTCACGAGATCCGACACCGGCTCGGAAAAGCGCCCGGACCAGGCTTTGCCCTGTTCTTCTGTCATAATCGTTTCGCTGTTAAATCAATTACATTGGCCCATGGCCCCAGAGTCCGAAAGTATACGGCAATTCCCCGGCCGGCCTCGCTGGCGGGCCGACCTGCTGCGGTTCGGCGTTGTTTTCCTCGTCATCGAAACCGCCATGCTCGCGACCTTCGGCCTGCTGTCGCTTTCGGGCCTGGTCCTGCCCGCCGTGGTCTGGGTGCTGCTGGCGAGCGCCCTGGCGGCCGTGGCGGCGCTTGGCTGGGTCTGGCGGCAGCACGGGGAAACACCCGCCATGGATGAGGCGCGACTGATGGCGCTGACCTCGCGCATCCGCCCCCATTTCCTTTACAACAGCCTCAACGCGGTGCTCGGCACCATCCGCAGCGATCCCCGTGCTGCGGAAACGGCGCTGGAGGAAATGGCGGAACTGTTTCGCGCCCTGATGCACGATCCACGGCAACTGGTGCCCCTCTCCGACGAAATCGCGCTCTGCCGCAAATATCTGGATCTGGAGCGGCTGCGCCTGGGGGACCGGGTTCAGGTGCAATGGAGCATCGATCAATTGCCACCCGATGCAATGGTGCCACCGCTCATGCTCCAGCCATTGCTGGAAAATGCGGTCTATCACGGGATCGAGCCGCTGCAACAGCCGGAGCCGATCGGATTTCATATGACGGTATCGGGGCGGATGCTGGTGATCGAACTGACCAATCCCCATGAATCCAGTCAGATGCATGCAAGGGGAAATCGCATGGCGCTGGCCAATATCCGGGAGCGGCTGGAAATCTTTTATGGCCTTGCGGCCTACCTCAATGCGGAGATCAAGGCCGGGCATTACACGGTGCGCATCGTACTGCCACTGGAGAGACAGACATCATGATGAGGGTGATGCTGATCGATGACGAAATTCCGGCACGCAACCGGTTGCGTCATCTGCTGGGCGACATTGCGGATCAGATGCCGGCCATGGTGGTGGCCGAGGCGGGTGACGGCATCGCCGCGCTGGAAACGATCCGGGCCGGTACGGTCGATGTGGCCCTGGTGGATATCCGCATGCCGGGCATGGACGGTTTGCAGCTGGCATTGCATCTGGCGCGCCTGCCGGTGCCGCCCGCCGTGATTTTCACCACGGCCTACGACCAGTATGCGGTGCAGGCCTTCGAGCTTTCCGCCGTGGACTATCTGCTCAAGCCGGTACGGGCGGAACGCCTGCTGGCCGCCCTGCAGAAGGTTCGGCCCCTGGCGCCGGAGTCGCTGTCCGCTCTGGTGCCGGAAGGACGCCGCCATTTGCGCTCCACCGAGAGAGGACGCACCCATCTTGTTCCTGTCGACGCGGTGATTTATCTCAAGGCAGAGCAGAAATATGTCACCGCGCGTACCGAAAAGGGCGAGTATCTGATCGAGGATTCCCTGACCCAGCTGGAAGAAGAATTCGGTCCGCGTTTTTTCCGCGCCCATCGAAACTGTCTGGTGGCACTCGCGGCCGTGGCCGGCTACGAGCGGGGTGGAGACGAGCCCGAGGGCGATGCGAAGTGGCTGCTGCGCCTGCGCGGTTGCACGGAGCGGATTCCGGTCAGCCGTCGCCAGTGGCCCCAGGTGAAGGCATTGATCAGCACATGAGGGAGGTTTGATGGTGGAGCCGGTGTGGGTGTTCGTGCGTGAGGTGGCGAGCGGATTCTGGCGCCCGGAACAACCCTGGGTGGTCGTCCTGGCGCTGATCGCATGGTGGATCCTGCGTCGCACCCTGCCGCCGGGGAGCCACTATGTGCACCGCCAGACCATGACATTCCTCGTCCTCTGCCTGCTGGGGGAATTGGGAGCATCCTTCATGGATGCCATGGGATGGGATCGGGTGGCGGGCTCGCTGGGCGAGTTTTTCATACTGGGTACGGGCATCGCCATGATCCGTTTTGGTGGCCTGCTGTTGTTCCGGGTCCTGATGCCGGCCTTCCGCTTCGAGACACCACGCATCCTCGAGGACATCACCGTCATCTCCGCTTACGTCGCCTGGGGGATGGTGCGGCTGCGCATTGCCGGCCTTGACCTGTCGCAGATCGTCGCCACTTCTGCCGTTGTGACGGCCATCATCGCGTTCTCGATGCAGGACACCCTGGGCAACATCCTGGGCGGGCTGGCGATTCACCTCGATCATTCGGTCGAAATCGGCGACTGGGTGGTGATCGAAGGCATTTCGGGGCGGGTGATCGACATTCGCTGGCGTTACACCAAGATCATGACCCGCAATGGCGAAAAGATCGTCATGCCCAACAGCGTGCTGATGAAGAACAAGTTCTCCGTGGTGGGCATCTATGGAGGGAGCGCGAATGCCTGGCGCCGCTGGGTGTGGTTCAACGTCGGCCTCGACCATGCGCCGCATCGTGTGATCGAGGTGGCGGGGCGGGCTGTGACCGATGCGGAAATTCCCAATGTGGCCCGTAATCCCGCGCCCTCGGTGGTGCTGATGGAATTCGGCGCGGGATATGCCCGCTATGCGCTGCGCTACTGGCTGACCGATCCGCTCTACGATGACCCCACCGATTCCGAGGTGCGCATCCATGTCTTCAATGCCCTGGAGCGTGCCGGCCTCGCCCTGGCACTGCCGGAGGAGGTGCGGCATCTGACCAGCGGAAATGCGGAGCAGGCGTTGCCGGAGCGAGAACTGCAGCGGCGCCTTGCGGCCCTTTCGGCGGTGGAACTATTCCACAGTTTGTCCGCGGACGAGCGCCAAACCGTCGCTGTTGCGCTCCATCCCGCACCCTTCGCCCGTGGCGACATCATGACCCGCCAGGGCGCGGTGGCGGACAGTCTCTACATCATCGTGGCGGGCGAGGCCGCGGTCTGGCTCGAAGGCGATGCGGGCGGGCGCCATCCGCTGGGTACCCTGTCCGCCGGCGGTGTCTTCGGTGAAATGGGGCTGATGACCGGTGCCGCGCGCAACGCCACCGTGATCGCCCGTGACGACGTGGACTGTTACCGCCTGGACAAGGCGGGGCTGGAATCCGTACTCCTCGCCCGTCCCGCCCTCGTGGAGGATATTTCCCGCATTCTCGCCGTTCGGGAGGCCGAACTGGAAAAGGCCCGGCAGGGCCTGGAGGCCATGCCCCACAGCGGCCATCATGCCCACCATCACGCCCGGATTCTGGAACGGATCACCCGGTTTTTCGGGCTGCCCAGACCGGACTGATTGCGCGGAACGCGACGAATCCCCGGCGTCAGCCGCTGTTGCGCAAACCGGCAGCGATGCCGTTGATGGTGAGGTGGATTCCGCTCCGGGTCCTTTCGTCCTGATCTCCGCCACGGTAGCGGCGCAATAGTTCCACCTGCACGTGGTTCAGCGGATCGAGATAGGGGAAACGATTGCGGATCGAGCGCTGCAGCAGCGGATTGGCCTCCAGCAGCGTGTGCTGGCCACTGATTTCGAGCAGGGCCGCCCGTGTGGCGTTCCACTCCGCCGCGAGACGCGGAAAGATGGCATCGCGCAAGGCGGCATCCTGCACCAGCCCGGCATACTGGGCGGCGATGTCGAGATTGCTTTTGGCCAGCACCATGTCCATGTTGGACAGCAGCGTGCGAAAAAATCCCCATTCCCGCGCCATGCGCTGCAGCAGCGGCATCACCCCGGCGCCACATTCCGCACGCAGCGCTGCCACGGCGCTGCCGAATCCGTACCAGCCGGGCAGCATGAGACGACATTGAGACCAGGAAAAAACCCAGGGAATGGCGCGCAGATCCTCGATGGCAGTGGTCTTTTTGCGAGAGGCGGGGCGGCTGCCCAGGTTGAGGGCGGCGATTTCGGTAATGACCGTGGATTCCCAGAAGTAGCGCTCGAATCCGGGCGTTTCATAGACCAGGGCGCGATAGGCGCGATAGGCGTGGCCGGACAGGGCTTCCATGGTGTCGATAAATCCGGGAACGGGATCGTCATGACGGCGCGGCAGCAGGCTGGCTTCGAGTGCGGCGGCGGCGAGCACTTCCAGATTGCGGCGACCCAGTTCGGGATTGGCGTATTTGGAGGCGATGACCTCGCCTTGCTCCGTGATGCGGACTCTGCCCTGCAGGGCGCCGGCCGGCTGGCTCAGGATGGCCTGGTAGGCGGGGCCACCGCCACGTCCGACAGAACCGCCACGGCCATGGAAAAGCCGCAGTTGCACGCCGTGGCGGCGGAACACCTCGACCAGTTCCCGTTCGGCGCGATACAGCGCCCAGCCGGAGGTGAGAAACCCGCCATCCTTGTTGCTGTCCGAATAGCCCAGCATCACTTCCTGCAGGTCGCCGCGGCTGGCGAGCAGGCGTCGGTAGAGGGATAGCGACAGAAGCTTTTCCATGATGGCGCCGCAGCGCGCCAGATCATCGATGGTCTCGAACAGCGGCACGATGTTGACACCCAGGTGCCCTGAATCGGGCAGCAGCAATCCAGTTTCCCTGAGCAACAGGGCGACTTCGAGCAGATCGGAGACGCCATCGGTCTTGGCGATGATGACATTCTCGATGGCGCCCGCACCATAGCGTTGCTGGATTTCCCGCGCCTGGGTGAAGATGGCAAGTTCCCCCCGGGTTTCCGCGCTGTAGTCGACAAAGGGCGATGCCAGCAGACGTGGTGTGGCCAGCTCATCTACCAGCAGCGTGACGCGGCCGGCCTCATCCAGGGCGGAGTAGTCACATCCCGGACGCGCCACTGCCAGCAGTTCGGCCACCGTGCGGACATGAACATCGGAGTTCTGGCGCAAATCCACCGGTGCCAGATGCCAGCCGAAGATGGCGACCGCGCAGCGCAACTGGCGCAGACGGCCGTCCGCCAGCAGGGCTCCGCCATGGGTACGCAGCGAGGCGTCGAGCACATCCAGCTCGCTGGCGAATTCGATCGCATCGGCATAGGCGGGCGCGGCGCCGACGGCCAGGTGGGGCGCTTCCAGCCCGTCCAGGGTGCGGGCCGTTGCGGCAAGCCGGGCATAGATGCCTGCCAGCGCCCGGCGATAGGGCTCGTCATCGCGGTGCGGACTGGCGTCCGGCGAACTTCGGGCCAGAGCGGTGAGGGCGGGCGACACCGAGACGATGCGCAGCGAGGGGGAAAGACTGGCGCCGAGGGTGTGCACCTCGTCCAGATAGTGTCCGAGCGCCTTGCGGCTCTGGGTCTGGAGTGTTTCCACCAGCACGGCTGCCGTGACGAAGGGGTTGCCATCCCGGTCGCCACCAATCCAGGAGCCCGGGCGGAGGAAGGCCGGCAGGGCCGCGCCATTCCAGCCCGGCACAGTGGCGAGGCGGTCTTCCATCGCGTTGTGCAGGCGTGGCAGTTCCCTGAGGAAGGTCGTGTCGTAGTAGCTCAGCGCGTTGCGCACTTCGTCCATCACCGCGAGCTGTACGGGCCGCAGGATGCGGGTCTGCCACAGGGTCAGCACGGCCCGGCGCAGGGCTGCGGCATCCTCGCCGGCTTCGTCGGGGGTCAGGTCCACACGGTCGCGCCGCTCCAGCAGTCCGGTGATTTCACGTTCGCTGTCGAGAATGCTTTTGCGTTGGACTTCAGTGGGATGGGCGGTGAGTACCGGCGCGACATGGCTGGTGCTGAAATGCGCCTGGAGCCGTTTTGCATTGGCGCCACCGGCCAGTGCCCGTTCCAGGGCGAGGGCGAAGCTGCCTTCCCGGGGCGGTGATCCGGCCTTGGCATGCGCGCGGGCGCGGCGCAGATGGTGCTGGTCTTCCGCCAGATTGGCGAGATGGGAGAAGTAACTGAAGGCCCGCACCACGCGCACGCTTTGTGTGGCATCCAGCCGGGCGAGCATGGCTTGCAGTTCATTTCCGGCAGCGCCGTCCCCATCGCGTAAAAAATGCAGGGACAACTGGCGGATGCGCTCGACCGTCGCGAACGCATCGTCACCTTCCTGTTCGCGCAGGGTGTCTCCCAGCACCTGCCCGAGCAGCCGGATATCGGCTCGTAGCGGCGCATCCTTGTCGGCCGTATCCGGGGTGGCGTCGACGGGTGCCATGCTAGAATCCGTGCGGCTTTCCAAGTCCCGTCCGAAGTCTGTGTGGTCCTTGTTTCCTGTTCCAGTTTTCCCAGCCATCCCTTGAACTCCCCGTCCGTTCCGGCGCCCCGGCGCATTGTCATCGCCACCCGCGAATCCCGCCTGGCTCTCTGGCAGGCCGGACATGTGCGCGATCTGCTGCAATCATTGTATCCCTCGTGTGCAATCGAGCTTTTGGGCATGACCACCCGCGGCGACCAGATTCTTGATCGCCCCCTGGCCAAGGTGGGCGGCAAGGGCCTTTTCGTCAAGGAACTGGAAACCGCGCTGCTCGATGGCAGCGCCGACATCGCCGTGCATTCGATGAAGGATGTACCCATGGTGCTGGGAGACGCGTTCGAGCTGGCCGCCATCGGTCCTCGTGAAGTGCCCCTCGATGCCTTCGTCTCCAATCGCTACGCCGGTCTGGACGACATGCCGCCGGGTGCGGTGGTGGGGACTTCCAGCCTGCGCCGTGAATCCCAGCTCCATGCCGCCTATCCCTATCTCGCGGTGACCAGCCTGCGCGGCAATCTGGACACCCGTTTGCGCAAGCTTGATGAAGGCCAGTACGACGCCATCATCCTCGCGGCCGCGGGCCTGACCCGGCTCGGCCTCGGCGATCGCATCCGCGCCGTCTTGCCGGCCGAAGCCTCGCTGCCCGCCGCGGGCCAGGGCGCCCTGGGCATCGAGATTCGTGCCGGACGCCCCGAACTGAGGGCCTGGCTGGCGCCCCTCGACGATCCGGAGAGCGCGGCCTGCGTGCGTGCCGAACGCGCCGTATCGCGCGCGCTGGCCGGCAGCTGCGAAGTTCCTCTGGGCGCCTATGCCCAGATCCAGGATGGCACCCTGCATCTGCGCGGTTTCGTGGCACGGCCCGATGGCAGCGTCCTCCTGCGGGCCGAACGTCGCGGCCCGGCCAATGCGCCCGAGGCGCTGGGTAATGCGCTGGCCGCCGATCTGCGCGCCCAGGGCGCGGATGCGCTGCTGGCTTCCCTGTAGGCATGGACCGGCTCGATGGGTGGAACCCTTAGACACCACCGGGGCCGGGTTTCTGGTCGTTTCGGGATGAGCACAATCCGGGGTTCGCGCCGTGACTGATCAGCCGCTGGCGGGCCGCCACATCGTGGTTACCCGGCCCGCCGGCCAGGCGAGCCATCTTGCCGAGGGCCTGGTTACCCTGGGCGCACACCCCGTCCTGTTTCCCGTGCTGTCGATCCAGCCTGCCGCGGACCCCGCCCCCCTGCGTAATGTATTGCCACGTCTCGACAGTTTCGATCTGGCGGTTTTCGTCAGCCCCAACGCAGTCGAGCACGCGCTGCCCGATCTGCTTTCGCAGCGCGCCTGGCCTGCCGCGCTGCGGGTGGCGACGGTGGGGCTTTCCAGCGAACAGGCGCTGGCCCGCCACGGTCTGCGCAATGTGATCGCGCCACGGCACCGTTTCGACTCCGAAGCCCTGCTGGCCCTGCCCGAACTGCAGGAGGTCGCCGGCTGGCAGGTGCTGGTGTTCCGCGGCGATGGCGGCCGCGAACTGCTGGGCGAAACACTCACCCGGCGCGGCGCCCGGGTCGAATATCTTTCCTGCTACCGGCGCACCCGTCCGGCATCCGATCCGGCCCCGCTGCTCAAACACTGGGAAGCCGGCACCCTGGATGCCGTCACCATTACCAGCAGCGAGGGGCTACGTAACCTTCATGCCATGGTGGGCAAGCTGGGCGAGGCCTGGCTCCGCAGGACACCTACTTTCGTGCCTCATGCCCGGATTGCCGAACAGGCCGTTGCGCTCGGGCATCACCGGGTTGTGCCCACCGGCCCGGGTGATGCGGGTCTTCTCGGCGGATTAGTGCAATACTTTGCCCATGACCATGAATCTGCCCGCTGATCCCGCGCCCGCCCAGTCTCCATCCCCGGCATCGCCGCACCCGTTGCGGCTGCGCATGCCAGTACTGATTGCCGGCATTGCGGTGATCGTGGTGGGTGGACAATGGATCGATACCCGCATGCGCATCCGTGCGCTGGAAGAAGAACTGGCGCGGCGTCTGGCGAGCGGCGATGCATCGGTCACCGAGGCGCGTGCGCTGGTGCGGCAGAATCAGGAAACCCTGGCCACCCTGCAGGCGAAGGTTGGTGCCCTCGATGCCCAGATGGCCGAAGCCCAGAGCCAGCAGGGGGCGCTCTCCGTCCTGTATCAGGAATACTCCCGCAGCCGTGACGAACGTCTGCTGGCCGAGGTGGAGCAGACCATCACCATTGCCGCCCAGCAACTGCAACTGGCCGGCAATATCGAAGCCGCCCTGATCGCGCTCCAGGGCGTCGACAGCCGTCTGGCCAAAACCGCGCAACCCCAGTGGCTGCCGCTACGCAAACGGGTCGAACACGACATCGAGCGCCTCAAGGCGCAGCCGGTGGCCGATGTATCGGGTATGGCGCTCAAGCTGGAAAGCCTGATTGCCAGTGTCGACACGCTGCCCCTGGCGTTCGAGCAGCGGCCCCGTGTCGCGGCGCAGTCGGAAAAGGGTATGCCAGCGCCGACCGGCTGGCGGGCGGCGTGGGAAGACTTCTGGCGCGAAGCCCGGCAACTGGTGCGCATCGAGCGTGTGGACCGCACCGATCCCGGCCTGCTGCCCCCCGATCAGGTTTTTTTCCTGCGCGAAAACCTCAAGCTGCATCTGGCCAGCGCCCGCATCGCCCTGCTCTCGCGCAGCGGCCGTGCCTACACACAGGACATGCAGCAGTCGCGCATGTGGCTGGAACATTATTTCGATATTCATGCACGGTCCGTCGCCTACGCACTGTCCGTCGTGAAATCCCTCGGGGCGGTGGATGTGGCGCAGGATCTGCCCAGCCTGAACGAGACGCTGGGCGCGGTACGCAATTTCAAGCTCGCCGGTGGCCGTGAGCCGGTCCGCGGGGGGCATTGATGCGGCTTCTGGTCTGGTTGCTGGCTCTCGCCGCGCTGGCTGTGGGTATTTCCATCGCCGCAGGATACAACCAGGGCTACGCTCTCTTTGTCCTGCCCCCCTGGCGCCTCGAGCTTTCCCTCAACCTGCTGATCGTCCTGGCGCTGGCGGGTTTTCTCGGACTGCATCTCCTGTTGCGCCTGCTCTCGGCCATGCTGGGCCTGCCAGCCAGCGTTGCCGCCTATCGCGCCCGGCGACGTCAGTTGGCGGCTGAATCCGCGATGCAGGAAGGGATCCGCTTCATGCTGGAAGGGCGATTTGGCCATGCCTTGCGGCGTGCGGAAGCTGCTTACGACGCGGGTCATGCCCCCGGTGTGACGGCGCTGCTGGCCTGGCGTGCCGCACATTCGATGGGCGATGGCAGGCGTGCCGACCATTGGCGCGTCGAGGCACAGCGCCATGACGGCACATCCCGCAGCGCGCGATTGATGACGGAAGCCGATCTGGCATTGAACGATCGCGATTTTGCCCGTGCCGCCGCGGCCCTGGCCACCCTGGAGCGTGAAAGCGGTCGTCATATCGCCGCCCAGCGCCTGGCGCTCAAGGCTCACCATGGGCTGGGGCACTGGCGTGAGGTTCTGCATCTGTTGCGCCGCCTGGAGAAGCATGGCGCCATGACCCCCCTGCAGGCCGGGGTGTGGAAACTCAAGGCGCACCGTGAAGCGATTAGAGGCTTGACGGACGACCGGGAGGGGCTGGTTGCCTATCTCGGCCAGATACCTGCCGCCGAACTCAAGGATCCGCAACTGGTGTCGGTGCTGGCCCGGGCGCTGATGCAGGCCGGTGATTGTAATCAGAGCGCGGGCCTGATCGAAAGTGTGCTCGATGACCGGGAGTGGGATTCGGCGCTGGCCGGCCTGTATGGGGGCTGCGGAAATGGCGACATTCTGGGCCACATCTCCCATGCGGAGAAATGGCTGACCGATCATCCCCGCGACCATCAATTGCTGCTTACCCTGGGCCGGTTGTGTCGCCGTCAGAAACTGTGGGGCAAGGCGCAAAGCTATCTCGAGGCTTCCCTGTCGGTGCAGCCCAGCCGTGAAACCCACATCGAACTGGCCGGGCTGCTGGATTTTCTCGAACAGGGCGCAGCGGCCAATCGGCACTACCGGGCGGCGGCCCTGCTTTGAGCGGAGAGAGGGGCGCGGGAACCCGGAGCGGCCCCGCCAGCCACGCCAACCACGTGTTGCACTCCATCCCTGTTCATCCGATCGAGCAGCCGGCACGGCATGAAGCAGGGCCGTCCTCCGTAACGCCAGGTGTGGCGGGCATCAAGGTGCTATCCCTGATCGCTCCCATGACCCAGCTCAATACCCCCTATCCCTCCACCGCCTATCTCACCGGTTTCCTCCGTTCAAGAGGCGTGGACGCGGTGCAGGAGGATCTCGCCATCGCCCTGGTGCTACGGCTTTTTTCCGCCGCTGGACTCGATGCCCTGCTCGATGTCATCGCCACCCTGCCACGCAAGCGCCAGCGCCAGCCGGCGATCGGGCATTTCACGGCGATGTTTCACCGCTTCCGCGCCACGATCGGACCGGTGATCGCCTTTTTGCAGGGGCGCGATCCCTCTCTTGCCCATCGCATCGCTGGCCGCACTTTTCTGCCCGAGGGGCCGCGCTTCGCCGCACTCGATGCGTATGGAAATTCCGGTCACGCGGGGGATGGTGATCCGCTGGACTGGGCTTTTGGCGCATTGGGCCTACAGGACCGGGCGCGCCATCTGGCGACCCTGTATCTCAACGATCTGGCCGATGTGCTGCGGCAGGCCGTAGATGAGCGATTCGAGTTCGTCCGCTACGGCGAATCCCTGGCCATGAGCCAGCCCACCTTCGAGCCGCTGGCGCAGGCACTGGCCGCCCCGGGCACGCTTGTGGATCGTACCCTGGCCGAGCTTGCCAGCGCGGTCGTGGCGCATCACCAGCCCGATCTCGTGCTGGTGTCGGTACCCTTCCCCGGCGCGGTGTATGGCGCTTTCCGCATTGCCCAGACCCTCCGCGCGCATGCGCCCGACATTCCCATCGTCCTGGGGGGCGGTTATGTCAATACCGAGCTGCGCGAACTGGCCGAGCCCAGGGTGTTCGACTACTTCGACTATGTGACGCTGGATGATGGTGAACGCCCGCTGCTGGCCCTTCTCGATCATCTGGCTGGCGGGCGGCCCGCCAGCGGTCTGGTGCGCACCTTCGTGCGCGAAGACGGAAGAGTGAGATTCATCGATGCCGCCGAGCCCGACATTCCTTTTGCTGAAACGGGAACCCCGACCTGGGCCGGCCTGCCGCAGGACAGCTACCTCTCGCTGCTGGACATGCTCAATCCCATGCACCGGCTCTGGTCCGACGAACGCTGGAACAAGCTCACCGTAGCCCACGGCTGCTACTGGAAGAAGTGCAGCTTCTGCGATGTGAGCCTGGATTACATCTCCCGCTACGAGGCCGCCAGCGCCAGCGTGATCGCGGACCGCATCGAGGCCATCGTCGCCGAGACCGGGCAAAGCGGTTTCCATTTCGTGGACGAGGCGGCACCCCCCAAGGCCCTGCGTGCCCTGGCGGCAGAATTGCAGAAGCGTGGCCGCGCCATTTCGTGGTGGGGCAATATCCGCTTTGAAAAATCCTTCACCCCCGAGCTCTGCCGTGAGCTGGCCGGGAGCGGCTGCATTGCCGTTTCCGGTGGCCTGGAAGTGGCCTCGGACCGGTTGCTGGCTCTGATGAAGAAGGGCGTCTCGGTGGAACAGGTGGCGCGGGTGACCCGCGCCTTCACCGAAGCGGGCATCCTGGTTCATGCCTATCTGATGTACGGCTTCCCCACCCAGACCGTGCAGGACACGGTGGATGCGCTGGAATATGTACGCCAGCTATTTGCCGCGGACTGCATCCAGTCGGGTTTCTTCCATCGCTTCTCCTGCACCGTGCATTCTCCGGTGGGCAGGCATCCCGAGGAATATGGCATCCGCTTGCTGCCGCACCCTGGAGCCACGTTTGCCCGCAACGATGTCGCGTTCATTGATCCCACCGGCACCGATCACGATACTCTCGGCCGGGCGCTGAACAAGGCGCTCTACAACTACATGCACGGCGTCGGGCTGGAGGAGGATGTGCGCTTCTGGTTCGAGGAGACCGTGCCGCGCAGCCGCGTACCGCACAACTTTATCGATCGGGCGCTGAAGTAAGTCCGGCCCAGTCCCGTGGCCGCAGAAAATCGGTATAGAGCTTCTCCTCGGCACTGCCCGGCGCCGGGTGCCAGGCGTAGCGCCATTTCACAATCGGGGGCAGGGACATGAGGATGGATTCGGTGCGTCCGCCCGATTGCAGGCCGAAGAGGGTGCCCCGGTCCCACACCAGGTTGAACTCGACATAGCGGCCGCGCCGGTAGGCCTGGAAATCCCGCTCCCGTTCGCCATAGGGCAGGCTGCGGCGTCGTTCACAGATGGGCAGGTAGGCCTCGATGAAGTTGTCACCCACGGCACGGGTGAGCGCGAAACAGCGCTCGAAGGGGGTATCGCCACCCGGCCCCGCTTCGTTGAGATCGTCGAAGAACACGCCTCCGACACCGCGTGGTTCGTTGCGATGCTTGAGGAAAAAATACTCGTCGCACCATTGCTTGTAGCGGGCATGGATCTCGGGGCCGAAGGGTGAGAGCGCCTTCTGGCAGGTGCGATGAAAGTGGATCACGTCTTCCTCGAAACCATAATAGGGTGTGAGATCCATGCCGCCACCAAACCACCAGACCGGCGCCTGACCCTCGGCGCTGGCGATGAAGCAGCGCACATTGGCATGGGCCGTGGGACAGTAGGGGTTGCGTGGATGCAGCACCAGGGAAACGCCCAGGGCCTCGAAATTCCGGCCCGCCAGTTCGGGGCGGTGGGCGGTGGCGGAGGCGGGCATCCTGTCACCGGTCACGTGGGAAAAATTGACTCCGCCACGTTCGAAGAAATCGCCTTCCTCGATCAGCATCGATGTGCCGCGACCCCAGGCATCGCGCCTGAATGGCTTTCCGTCGAAGGCTTCGAGGGCGTTGACAATGCGTTCCTGCAGGTCGGTGAAATATTGCCGGAGTCTTGTGCTGTCCATGGAAGAAAGGGGCTAGGTTGGAAAGGGGGCGATGCGGTAGGTGTTGCGGCCACCATGCTTTGCGTCATACATGGCTGCGTCGGCCAGGGTGATGAGCGCCGTACCGTCATCCACTGCGTGTTCGGGATAGAGGGCAATGCCGATGCTGGCGCCGACCTTGATCCGGCAGCCATCGATATCCATGGGCACGGACAGGGTGTCGATACATTTTTGCGCAGCGGCACAGGCATTGTCGAGATTGCCGATATCCGCGAGCAGAATAACGAATTCATCGCCGCCAAAGCGGGACACGACGTCCGATTTGCGCATCGCTTCAAGCAGCCGACGGGCGACCAGGCAGAGCACCTGATCGCCGGTTTCGTGGCCGTGATCGTCATTCACCGGCTTGAATCCATCCAGATCGAGAAACAGCAGCGCGAGCCGGTTGTTCTGGCGCCGGGCCAGGGCGATCGACTGGCTCAGCCGGTCGAGGAAGGCAATGCGGTTGGGCAGGCCGGTCAACGGGTCATGATGCGCCAGCCGCGCCAGTGCGGCTTCTCGTTCCCGCAGGCGGCCCAGCAGGAGGTTGAAGCCATTGGCGAGATACCCTACTTCATCCTTGTGCCGCACGGGCAGGGCGTGTGTGGGTGTGGCGCCAGTGGCCATGGTATGGACCTGCCGCGCGGCTTCAGCAAGCGGCCTGAACATTTGCGACAGCACATAAAGGACGACACACAGGAGCAGGAAACCGAATCCGAGGCTGTAGCGGATGGTCTGCTGCTTGAGATGTTCGAGCGGGCGGAAAGCCTCCGCTGTGGACAAGCGCACCACGAGAACCCAGCCGGTGACGGGTATGTCCGTCATGGCCCAGAGTTCTTCCACCCCTGCGGTGGTGATGGTGGTGCCGGTGCCGCGGTAACCGGTGACGATCCGGTCGAGAAGCGGATTGGTGCCTGCCGGGGGAAGTGGTCTGAGCACCATGGCGGGATCGGTGGCGGTGACGAATAGCCGGTCGCGCGGCGAGACCAGCAGGTAGCCCCCGGTTTCACCAATATGATTTTGCTGCAGCGAGCCGAGAAAATCAGGGGTATTGATAATGGCAATCCCGGCCAGCACCGCCGCCACCTCACCGGTCGTCGTCCTGACCGGAGCCGCCATGCCGATGATGGGCTGCCGTGTGGCCCGCCCCATGGCCGGCATGCCGATGGCGGGGACGCCCTGGTCGCGTGCACCACGGAAATAGTCGCGGTCGCCATAGAACCGGCCCCGCCGGCCGGGCAGGAGGGGGGCGTCGGCGAGGGCCGTACCCTGGGGCGAGATCAAAAATATTCCGCCAGAAAACAGGGGACTGGTGGCATGGCGCTCGGCCAGCCAGGCAGCCATCGCATCGGGGTTGTGCAGCATGGAGAGGGGAAACTGTTGCGCCAGATGACCGATCAGGTCGAGCCGGGCCCGGAGCTTGGTTTCCACGTCCTGGGCTACATAATGGGCAAGGGAAAGCTGTTGCCGGGCGATGAGCTTGGTGAGTTCCCCACGCAGGAAATGGTCGATCAGGAGATCGCAGGCCACGATGCTGGCAAGAATCAGCAGCAGGGTGAAAACGGTGAGGCGCGTCTTCAGGCTGCGGAATCGGCTTCCCAAACGAAGCATGGCGGGGTTCCTGGTCGGGGTCAGCTCCTGATGGCACGATAGCCGATGTCGTGGCGGTATTGCATGCCATCGAAAGAAATTTGTGCGGTCAGCTCGTAGGCGCGCTTTTGCGCGAGGCGGACCGTATCTCCCAGCGCCGTGGCACACAGCACCCGGCCCCCGGCGGTAACGATCTGGCCATCCTGTTCTGCTGTTCCGGCGTGGAAGACGTGGCCATCCTCCGCTTCTCCGGAGGGCAGGCCGTGGATGACGGCGCCTTTTTGCGGTTGCTCGGGATAGCCTCCGGCTGCAAGCACCACGCCCAGCGCCACACGCCGGTCCCACTCGGCTTCGGCCTGGTTCAGCCGGCCATCAATGGCCGCATCGAGCAGCGTGACGAAGTTGCTCTTGAGCCGCATCATGATGGGCTGGGTTTCCGGGTCGCCGAAACGGCAGTTGAATTCCAGCACCTTGAGGGAACCGTCGGGTTTGATCATCAGGCCGGCGTAGAGGAAGCCGGTGTAGACGATGCCGTCGGACTCCATGCCGCGCAGGGTGGGCATGATCACCTCGCGCATGACGCGCGCGTGGATGTCGGGCGTGACCACCGGCGCGGGGGAGTAGGCGCCCATGCCGCCGGTATTGGGGCCCCGATCCTGATCCAGGAGACGCTTGTGATCCTGGCTGGTGGCCATGGCCAGGGCATTCCTGCCGTCGGCCATGACGATGAAGCTGGCCTCCTCGCCATCGAGGAATTCCTCGATCACCACCCGCGCGCCGGCGTTGCCCAGCCTGTTGCCGGAGAGCATGTCGTCGATGGCGGCATGGGCCTCGGCCGTGTTTGTGGCCACCACCACACCCTTGCCGGCGGCCAGGCCATCGGCCTTGACGACGATGGGTGCACCCTTGCGGTCAATATACACATGGGCGGCAGCGGCGTCGGTAAAGGTTTCGAATTCGGCCGTGGGAATGCCGTGGCGGATCATGAACTGCTTGGCGAAATCCTTGGACGATTCGAGTTGTGCCGCCGCCTTCGAGGGGCCGAAGATGCGCAGCCCGCGGGCACGGAAGATGTCCACGATTCCGGCTGCCAGGGGCGCTTCGGGGCCGACCACGGTGAGATGTACCTTCTCCCGCTCGGCGAAATCGGCGAGGGCATCGAGATCGGTGATTGGGACGTTCTTCAACTCATGTTCGCGGGCGGTGCCGGCGTTGCCGGGGGCGACAAAGACCGCCTGCAGGCCGGGGGCCTGCGCCAGGCGCCAGGCCAGGGCATGCTCACGACCACCGGAGCCGACGACGAGAATTTTCATGGTGCGTTCCCTTGTCCCGGATGCTGCCTAGTGGCGGAAATGACGGAAGCCGGTGAATACCATCGCGATGTCCTGCTCGTCGGCGGCGGCGATCACTTCAGAATCGCGCATCGAGCCGCCGGGCTGGATCACAGCGGTGGCGCCGGCCTGGGCCAGTACGTCGAGGCCGTCACGGAAGGGGAAGAAGGCGTCCGATGCGACTACGGAGCCCTTCACGGTGAGTTTGGCGTTCTCGGCCTTGATGGCAGCGATGCGGGCCGAATCCACCCGGCTCATCTGGCCGGCGCCGACACCCACCGTCATGCCATCCTTGCAATAGACGATGGCATTCGATTTGACGTACTTGGCCACGCGCCAGGCGAAGAGCAGGTCGCGCATTTCCCGTTCGGTAGGCGCACGTTTGGAGACCACCTTGATGTCGGCCGGTGTGATGCGGGCCTCGTCGGCACTCTGCACCAGCAGGCCGCCGCCGACACGCTTGTAGTCGAAGGTGCCGGCAACATTGCCGAGGGGCACGATGAGTACGCGCAGGTTCTGCTTGGCAGCGAATACCGCGCGGGCTTCGGCCGTGACTTCGGGCGCGATGATGACTTCGGCGAACTGGCCGGCAATGGCTTCGGCCGCGGCTTTGTCGATCGGGCCATTGAAGGCGATGATGCCGCCGAAGGCCGAGGTGGGATCGGTGCTGAAAGCCTTGCGGTAGGCTTCTTCGGCGCTGGCGGCCAGGGCTACACCGCAGGGGTTGGCGTGCTTGACAATGACGCAGGCGGTGGCTGCGCTGCCGGTATCGAATGCCTTCACGCATTCCCAGGCGGCGTCGGCATCGGCGATGTTGTTGTAGGAAAGCTCCTTGCCCTGGATCTGGCGGTAGCCGGCGATGGTGCCGGGAACGGGCGTGGTTTCACGGTAGAAGGCGGCCTGCTGGTGGGGATTTTCCCCGTAGCGCAGGGTCTCCACCTTGTCGAAGGCCAGTTGCAGGGATTCGGGGAAAGTGCCGGGCTGGTTGTTCCCATCCAGACGGGTGAGCCAGTTGGCGATCGCGGAATCGTAGCGGGCGGTATGCACAAAGGCCTTTTTCGCCAGATCGAAACGGGTACGGTAGGTGAGGGCGCCGGCATTGGCGGTGAGTTCATCCACGATCGGGGCGTAGTCGTCTGGATCGGTGACGATACCCACGCCGCCCTGCTCGTTGCCGTGGTTCTTGGCCGCGGCGCGCACCATGGCGGGGCCGCCGATGTCGATGTTCTCGATGGCGTCGTCGAGGGTGACGCCGGGTTTGGCCACCGTCTCGCGGAAGGGATAGAGGTTCACCACCACCAGGTCGATGCGGGGAATGTCATGAGCCTCCATGGTCTCGCGGTGTTCGTCCAGATCACGCCGGCCGAGAATGCCGCCATGCACTCTGGGATGCAGGGTCTTGACGCGGCCGTCGAGCATCTCGGGAAAACCGGTGTAGTCCGACACGTCGGTGACGGCGAGGCCGGCATCGCGCAGCATTTTGGCGGTACCACCGGTAGACAGCAGGGCAACGCCGAGACGGGCAAGTTCGCGGGCGAATTCGAGGATGCCGCGCTTGTCGGAAACGCTGAGGAGGGCTTGGGTGACTTTCATGGCAGTGATCAGAGCAGTTCGTATTCGGTGAGCTTGCGACGCAGAGTGTTGCGGTTGATGCCGAGGATGTCGGCGGCCAGGGTCTGGTTGCCGCCCGCCTGTTTCATCACCACTTCGAGCATGGGGCGTTCCACCATCCGGATCACCATGTCGTAGATGGCGTGGGGTGCCTGGCCGTCGAGGTCGCGGAAATAGCGGTTGAGCGATCGCCTGACGCAATCCGAGAGTTCTGCACTCATTGTTGTTGCCTCCCTACCGATCCGCAGCGGATACGGCAATGATCGCGCACCTCGGGGTGCGTCGTGTTGTTCTGGAGATCCCGGCCGGGGGTTTCATGCGGCCAGGGCTGTTTCGTCGTAGCAAAGCTGATCGTTGGCAGCGGCCCGGGCGAGGAAAAACGCGTCGGTCGCGGCCAGTTGTTCCTGCACCGTGGCGAGCTGGTTCATGGCGTGGCGGAAGTGCGCCGAACCGATGAGACCCCTGGTGTACCAGGAGATGTGTTTGCGTGCCACACGCACGCCGGTCTCTTCGCCATAGAAGGCATAGAGGTCGGCCAGGTGTTCGCGCAGTACGGAATGGATTTCGCCGACCCGGGGCGGCGCCATGTGCTCACCGGTCCGGAGGTAGTGCTCGATCTCGCGGAACAGCCAGGGCCGGCCCTGGGCCGCACGGCCGATCATGAGGCCGTCGGCGCCGGTGGCGTCAAGCACGAACCTGGCTTTTTCGGGCGTGGTGATGTCGCCGTTGGCGATCACGGGAATGCCGATCCGGCTTTTTACCAGGGCGATGGTGTCGTATTCGGCATCGCCCATGTACTGGTCGGCCCGCGTGCGGCCATGGATGGCGACCGCGCGGATGCCGGATTCCTCGGCGATGCGGGCGATCATGGGCGCGTTCCTGTTCTCACGGTTCCAGCCGGTGCGGAACTTGAGGGTGACGGGTGTATCCGGCACGGCCCGCACCACGGCTTCAAGAATGCGCGCCACCAGCGGTTCGTTCTGCATCAGGGCCGAACCGGCCATGACATTGCAGACCTTCTTCGCCGGGCAGCCCATGTTGATGTCGATGATCTGGGCGCCGTTGTCCACATTGAACCGGGCCGCCTCGGCCATCATCAGCGGATCGGCACCGGCGATCTGGACCGAGACGGGATCGGCTTCGCCTTCGTGATTGGCGCGGCGGCGGGTCTTCGCGCTGCCGTAGAGCAGCGAATTGGAGGTGACCATTTCCGAGACCGCGAGACCCGCACCCAGCTTCTTGCACAGCATGCGGAAAGGACGGTCGGTCACGCCGGCCATGGGGGCGACGAAAAGATTGTTGCGCAGGGCGAATCCGGCGAAATCCATGGCGCTCGGGCGAGGGGGGGAAGGTAGGGAAAGGAAAGTGGTTCGGCAGGGGGAACGCATTTTACCCGCCTGATTATTTTTGGGGCGATTGAAAGTGGTTATCGCGGATGGGGAATTGTTTTCTGTCTTGCCGGGGGGGAATGTTCAACTGCTTTCAACTGCCCCGTATGCCCCAGATCATGCGCCGGGCGACACTGCCACGCAGCGCGGGGAGCAGGTCCAGCGCCAGCAGGCCCGCACCTCTGGCGTGGCGCAGGAGCGGAATGTCGTTGCTGAAAATGCGGACCAGGCTGTCGGTAAAGCCGATGGTGCCGGCACGATCCCGCCGGCGCCCCGCGCCATAGCGGGCGAGCAGGCCGGGGTCGCCAGGATCGGGGGCATCCGTCAGAATCCGGGCCAGCATCCGCACGTCGCGCAGGCACAGGTTGTAGCCCTGTCCCGCGACGGGGTGCAGGGTCTGTGCCGCATTGCCCAGCCACACCTGACGATCTCCGGTCACCTGGCGTCGATAGCGCAAGCCGAGGGGAAAACGGGTGCGTGGACCGACCGCGGAAAAGCGCAACCGTGCGCCGAACTGCGCCTGCAGGCGGGAAAGGAAGGCAGCGTCGTCCAGGGTCAGCAACAGATCGGCGGTGGAGGGTGCGCAGGTGTAGACGACGGAAAGACGCTCGCCATGTGGCAGGAGGGCGAGCGGGCCGTCCGGGGTAAAACGTTCCCAGGCGCAGCCAGCATGACCGGGTTTGCCATGGACATCGCACAGCACGGCGTGCTGGCCGTAATCCCGGCCAGCGGTAGCGGCTGCGGCATCCACGGCGCCTTCGGCGAAGGCGAGAAGCGCGGCATGGTATGCCTGTCCACCGGCGGTGAATGCAATGTGATCGCTTGCCGGCGCAATGCCCTCGACCGGGCTCCTTGCGTGAAAGGGGATACCCGCCGTGGCGATCGCCTGGCCGAGTGCCTCGATCAGGCTGGCCGCGGGGGCCACATAACCCAGTGCCGGCAGGCCGTGCTCCGCCGCCGTGATACGGGTGCGCCCCAGGCCGCCACGTTGCGAAATGTGGATGGTGGTGATCGGAGTGGCGGCGACGCCGGACCAGACCCCCATCCATTCCAGTGTCTGGCGGGAGCCATGGGAGAGCGCCAGTACCCGTGAATCCTTTGCGCCGGCACCCTGCTCGCGGGCATCGAAGATCGCGGCGCCGATACCGGCGCGCTGCAGCGCGAGGGCGAGGGCCATGCCGGCCGGCCCGCCTCCCACGATGGCGACCGGAATCCGGTCCTCCGCATCCGGTGAGATCATGATGTCAGGTACGGGCCCGCATGAGGGCTTCGATGTCGGCAATGGCGACCGGCACGTCGCGGGTGATGAGCTCGCAGCCGGCGGGTGTGACCAGGGCGTCATCCTCGATGCGGACACCGATATTCCAGAAGGCGCCGGGCACGTCGTCCGCGGGGCGGACATAGCAGCCCGGTTCGACGGTGAGCATCATGCCGGCTTCGAGCGCGCGCCAGTCCTCGCCTTCCTTGTATTCGCCCGCATCGTGCACGTCGATACCCAGCCAGTGGCTGGTGCGATGCATGTAGAAGCGCTTGTAGGCTTCGGACTCGAGCACACCGTCGAGGCTGCCGCCGAGCAGTTTGAGATCGATCATGCCCTGAGCCAGCACCCGGACGGCGGCATCGTGCGGCTGCTGGAAGGTTGCGCCTGGGCGGATGGCGGCGACCGCCGCATCCTGCGCGGCGAGCACCAGATTGTAGATGTCGGCCTGGGGACCGCTGAAACGGCCATTGGCGGGGAAGCAGCGGGTGATGTCGGAAGCGTAGCCGTCCAGTTCACAGCCGGCGTCGATCAGGATCAGGTCGCCATCGGCAATTGCCTTGTCGTTGCCGACATAGTGCAGCACACAGGCATTGGCCCCGGCGGCGACGATGGAACCATAGGCGGGGGCCTGGCTGCCGTGGCGGCGGAATTCATGCAGCAGTTCGGCTTCGAGTTCGTATTCGAAACAGCCCGGGGCAACGGCACGCATTGCACGGCAGTGGGCACCGGCGGAGATGGCGGCGGCCCGCTGCATGGTGGCGATCTCGTGGCCGTCCTTGATCAGGCGCATTTCGTCGAGCACCGAACGGATATCGAGCAGGGCGGCCGGCGCGCGCCTGCCGCTGCGGCTTTGCGCCCGCACGGCATTGAGCGCGCTGCTGATGCGGGTGTCCCAGGCCGGATCATGGCCGAGGGAGTACCACAGCGCTGGCTGATCGGCCAGCAGCTCGGCCAGCTTGCCGTCGAACTCGGAGATGGAAAAGGCTTCGTTCATGCCGAATGCTTCACAGGCACCCGCGGGGCCGTAACGGAAGCCATCCCAGATTTCGCGCTCGACATCCTTGTCACGACAGAACAGCAGGCTGCGCGGCGTATCACCGGCGATCAGCAGCAGCACGGCCTCGGGTTCGGGAAAACCGGTGAGATAGTGGAAATAGCTGTCGGCACGGTAGCCATAGTGGGTATCACGGTTACGCAGCTTTTCGGGTGCGGTGGGAATGATGGCGAGACCGGCATCCATGCGGGAAAGCAGGTTGGCGCGGCGGGCCTGGAAGGGTGTGATGTTCATGGGAGCGAGATTAGGGGTTCCTGAGTTCGGCGTCGAGTGCCTGCAGCCGGGCGGGGGTGCCCACGTCTTCCCAGCGGCCGGGGTGAAATTCGCCTGCAACGCGATCTTCCGTCATGGCGGCCCGCAACAGGGGCGCCAGTCGGGCGGGTTCGCCCGGGACGATACCGGCGAACAGGGCGGGCCGATAGATGCCGATGCCGGCGAAGGTCAGACGCGGTTCGCCCGCATCATGTACACGCCCCCCTGCCAGATGGAAGTCGCCCCCGGGATGCTGGGCTGGATTGGGCACCAGTACCAGGCGGGCCGTGTCGGTGTCGGCAAGGCCCGTGAATGCACGACCGACGTCCCAATCGCAATAGATATCGCCGTTTGCGACCAGAAAGGGTGCGTCGCCCAGCAGAGGCAGGGCTTTTGCGATACCGCCCGCGGTTTCCAGTGCCCCGGGCGGCTCGGCGGAGTAGGTGATGGCAAGGCCCCAGGTGCTGCCGTTACCGAGCGCAGCAACGATCTTCCCGCCCAGATGGGCGTGGTTGATGATCACTTCGCGGAAGCCGGCGCTGGCCAGATGTTCCAGGTGATGCACAATGAGTGGCTTGCCACCGACCGGAAGCAGGGGCTTGGGCACGGTGTCGGTGAGGGGCCGCATTCTTTCCCCTCTGCCTGCCGCGAGAATCATGGCTTTCAAGGGATTATTTCCGCAGGGCCATGAGGGCTTGTGGCAGCCACCTGCTCCCAGACCTGTGCACCGGCACGGCGATGTTCGCGGTCCCGGATAGCATGGGCAGCGCGGCACGGGGTTTTACACCGCACTCCCCGCTCCCGATTCCGTTCGCTTTTCCATCGTATAGCCCAGCACCGTCACCTTGTCCTCGAGCAGATCGAGGATGCGGCGCAGGGGCGTGAGTTCATCGTAACGTTCGACCGCCTTGCGCAGATATTTCGCGACCAGCGGCATGTCCTTCAGGTAGCCATCCTTGCCGTCGCGGTGGCAGAGCCGGGCGAAGATGCCGAGCACCTTGAGATGGCGCTGCACGCCCATCCACTCGTAGTCGCGGTGGAACTCGGCGAAATCGGTGCGGACCGGAACGCCGGCCTTCTTTGCCTTTTCCCAGTAGCGGGCCAGCCAGTCGAGGGCGATTGCCTCGTCCCAGTCCACGTAGGCGTCCTTGAGCAGGGAAACCAGGTCGTAGCTGACGGGGCCGAAGACGGCATCCTGAAAATCGATGATGCCGGGATTGGCGTCGGTCAGCATGAGGTTGCGGGAGTGATAGTCGCGATGCACGAAGACTCGCGGCTCCGCCAGATTGACCGCCAGAATGCGCCCGAAGGCTTCGCTCAGTTGCTGCTGTTGCGTGCCGTCCAGCGTGATGCCCAGGTGTCTGGCGATGTACCAGTCGGGGAACAGGTCGAGTTCCCGCTGCAGCAGGGCCCGGTCGTACCCGGGCAGCTGGTCGGGGCGGCTGGCGCTCTGGATGCGGATCAGGGCGTCGAGGGCATCCTGGTAATAGGCAGGGATGCGCTCCACGTTGTCCGGCGTCAGGGCGGCGAGATAGGTCGTGCTGCCCAGGTCGGAGAGCAGCAGGTAGCCGCGTTCGATATCGCGGGCGAGCACTTCGGGTACGTGGACACTGGCCGCATGGAACAGCGCCTGGACATGGAGCCAGGGCCTGACATCTTCATGGCCGGGCGGAGCGTCCATGATGACGAAGCTGTGGCCATCGTCGCGCCGGGCGCGGAAGTAGCGGCGGAAGCTGGCGTCGGCAGAGGCCGGTGCGAGGCTGAAAGCGAAGCCCGGCCAGAGGCTGGACAGCCACTGCCGGATCTGGTTTTGCCGCTCCATGGGGTCGATATACGGAATGGATTGAAACCGGGGAACCGGGCCGCTCGGGAGCGCCCGGAGCCGATGTTAGAATTGCGCGATTCTAACATTCGTCGCCCGGTGCTCCCACGAGGGAAGTGCCCAGGGAGGCCGGCAAACCGCATGTCCCATCGTTCCCGCCGCCAACTCGGATTGTGTGTGCTGCTCGCTGCCGTCGGCAGCGTTGGCAAGGCAGAATCCCTTCCTCCCCTGCGGGTCGATCCCGCCCTGCTCGGTGGTGGGGTAGCGCCCCTCAAGCCTGCTGCGGCTCCGGCCACGATGGCGACACCTCCTGTCACCGCACCTGCGTCCGGGGCGCCTGCAGTGGCGACACCGGTGACTCCGGCACCGGTACCCGTTGCGACACCCGCATCCCTGCCTGCCACCACGCCGATACCGGCTGCAACCGGCACGTCCTCCGTACCCGCTCCATCTCCGGCACCCGTTTCTGCACCTGGTGCCAGCCCGCTGCCGGTTCCTGCAAACAGTCTTGCGCCAGCAACTCCCGCTCCCGCCGCGGCAACCGAGCCTGCCGCGGCGCCCGGCGCCAAACCTCCGGTGTATGTGGTGGCCGACCAGATCCAGGGCAACTCCGATGTCGAAACCATCGCGGATGGCGCCGTGGACATGCGCCGGGGCAACGATCAGATCCTGGCCGATCATCTCACCTACAACTCCCTCACCGACGAGATGGAGGCCAATGGCAATGTCGAGCTGCGTCGCAATGACGACCAGATGCGCGGGCCCCACCTGAAACTCAACCTGGGGGATAACGAGGGTTCTTTCGAAACTCCGGCCTACACCCTCAAACGCATCCCCAAGGTCGAGACCGGGCAGCCCGCAGGCAAGCCGCTGGTGGGCCGGGGCGTGGCCGAGCAGCTCGATTTCGAGGGAGAAAACCAGTATCACTTTCGCAAGACCACCTACAGCACCTGCGAGGCCGGGCCACAGCAGAACGACTGGTATGCGCGGATTGCCGATCTCAAACTCGACTATGACCAGGATCTGGCGACGGGCTCCGATGCCACGGTGTACTTCAAGGGAGTGCCCGTGCTCTATACCCCGATGCTGTCGTTTGCGCTGAACAACCAGCGCAAGAGCGGCCTGCTGCCGCCGACCGTGGGTGGCACCAGCCAGAGCGGCCTCGAAGTCATCGCGCCGTACTACTGGAATATCGCGCCCAACATGGATGCGACCCTTTCCCCCCGGCTGCTGACCAAGCGTGGGGTCGAGTTCATGGGCGAGCTGCGTTACCTGGGCGCGGGCTACAGTGGCCAGCTGAATGGTGAAGTACTGCCCAACGACCGTGTTTTCCATGGTGATCGCAGCGCGTTGTCCCTGGTGCATACACAAAGTTTCGGCAACGGATTTTTGGGCCTGATCAACGCGAGCCGGGTTTCCGACGATAGCTATTTCACGGATCTGTCCTCCCGCCTGACCAATATTTCCCAAACCTACCTGCTGCGCCAGGGACAGTTGTTCTACGGCGCATCCTGGTGGAATGCATCGCTTCTGGTTCAGCGTTATCAGGTGCTGCAGGCGCCGGGCCAGCCGCTGATCGGCCACCCCTACGAGCGGTTGCCGCAATTCACGGTCACCGCGATCCGTCCCGACCTGCCCGCCGGGCTGCTGTTCAATTTCACCGGGGATTACGCCAAATTCAGCAATCCCGACCAGACCCTGACCCAGGGCAACCGCACCATCCTGTATCCGCAGATTTCCCTGCCAATGCAGACGGCCGCGTTTTACCTCACACCCAAGATCGGCCTGCATTCCACCCAGTACCGGCTGGATCAGCAGCCCGTGGGCACGCCTTCCAGCCTGAGCCGGAATGTGCCGATCTTCAGCGTGGATTCGGGCGTCACTTTCGAGCGCGACATGGAACTGTTCGGCCGCACCATGACGCAGACCCTGGAGCCGCGCCTGTATTACCTCAAGGTTCCTCGCCGCGACCAGAGCCTGTATCCGATTTTCGATACCGGTATTGCCGATTTCAATTTCGCGCAGATATTTTCCGAGAACATCTTCACCGGGGGTGACCGCATTGCCGACGCGAACCAGCTCACCGCCGCAATCAGCAGCCGGATCATCGACCCGCTGACCGGGAACGAGGATTTCAAGGTGATGCTGGGGCAGCGCTATTACTTCACCGACCAGTATGTGACTTTCCCCGGCCAGACGCCGCGTACCAGTCACCTGGCGAACTATCTTGCCGGGGTGACCGCACGCGTGAATGTCAATACCTTCCTCGACAGCGCGCTGGAATACGATCCGCAGGCCAAGCAGGTCCAGCGTTTCAATCTGACCAGCCGCTATCAGCCGGAAACGGGCAAGTTGATCAATGCGGGATACCGCTTCACCCGTGATCTGCTCAACCAGATCGACATCTCCGGGCAGTGGCCCCTGATGCCGGGTTGGTCGGTAGTGGGGCGCTACAACTATTCTTTCAAGGACAAGCGCGAGATCGAGACCATCGCCGGTCTTGAATACAACGCCGGTTGCTGGAGCACCCGCTTTGTCATTCAGCAGCTTGCCACGGCGATCGGACAGACCTCCTCGGCCTTTTTCATCCAGCTCGAATTGAACGGATTCTCCCGCCTTGGGTCCAACCCCCTCGATATGCTCCGGCGCAGCGTACCCGGCTATGGACGGACCATCCAGCCTTCTTCCAATCCCATTTTCGGCACGAACTGATTCATGAACGCAATCTCGAAAATCCTGTTTGCCTGGTTGGCGATCTTCCTGTGTGTACCGATGCCGGCGCAGGCCCGGGGGCCGGAAGAGGTGGACCGCATTGTTGCGGTGGTGAATAACGAGGCGATCACCCTGAGCGAATTCCGGGCCAAGCTGGCTTCGGTCGAACGCCAGTTGCAGTCGCGCAATATTCCGCTGCCAGCCAGGGATGTGCTGGAACACCAGCTGCTGGAACGGATGATCGTGGATCGTATCCAGATTCAGATGGCCAAGGATGCCGGCGCCATCCCGAACGATAGCGAACTGGATGCGGCGTTGCGCCGCATCGCGGAGGGCAATCACATGGCGCTGCCCGATTTCAAGGCGGCGCTGGAAAAGGATGGAGTCCAGTGGAGCCGGTTCCGCGAAGAAGTCCGTGACGAGATCACGCTGAACCGGGTGCGGCAGAACGAGGTCGACAGCCGCATCACCGTATCCGATACCGAAGTGAACAACTATCTGGCGGCCGTGGCCAGTGCGGGGGATGCGGCGGTTTCGGTCAGCCTGGCCCATATCCTGGTGCGCGCCCCCGAACAGGCCAGCCCGGAACAGCTCACGCGGCTCAAGGCCAAGGCCGAGCAGGCCCTGGCCCAGATCAGGCGTGGTGATGATTTCGCCAAGGTGGCGGCCAGCTTTTCCGATGCTCCCGATGCGCTGACCGGAGGCGTGATCAGTGCGCGGACCCTGGACCGGTTGCCGACCCTGTATGCCGAGGCTGCGAAGAAGCTGCAGCCGGGCGAGGTCAGCGATGTACTGCAAAGTTCTGCCGGATTTCATATTGTCAAACTGATCGAGCGCAAGGGCGGAGTGAGTGATCTTCCGGCCATCCGCCAGACACATGCCCGGCATATCCTGATCCGTGTCGATGACAAGGTGTCCGAGGCCGAGGGACGACGCAAGATTGATGCAATCAAGGAACGTCTCGATCATGGTGCGTCCTTTGCCGAAATGGCGCGGCTTTACTCCAACGATCCGTCGGGCGCCAAAGGAGGCGACCTGGGCTGGCTTGGCCAGGGAGATACCGTTCCCGAATTCGAGCAGGCCATGGATGCGCTGCCGGTTGGCAAGGTGAGCGCGCCGGTACTGTCGCCTTTCGGCTGGCATCTGATCGAAGTGCTCGAACGCCGCACCGATGAGGGTTCGGAAGATCGCAAGCGCCTCGCGGCGCGTATCGCGGTGCGGGACCGCAAGGCGGACGAGGCGTATCAGGACTGGCTGCGCCAGATTCGCGACAAGGCTTACGTCGAGTATCGGCTGGAGGATCAGTGACCCGTCCGTGCCTCGCCGTCACGAGCGGCGAGCCGGCCGGCATCGGTCCTGATATCTGCCTGGCGCTCGCGGACGCCGGAGGCGCCACTGATGTGGTGGTGCTGGGTGACCGCCGCCTGATCGAGGATCGTGCCCGGCAGCTGGGGAAACCCTGCACCGGGCTGCGGATACTCGATATCCCGCTGAGGGTGCCCTGCATTCCGGGCCGGCTCGATGCGGCCAACGCACCCTATGTGATCGATCTGCTTGACCGCGCCCTCGCGGGCTGCCATTCCGGCGAGTTTGCCGGAATGGTCACGGCCCCGGTACACAAGGGCGTGATCAATGATGCCGGGATTCCATTCACCGGACATACCGAATACCTGGCCGAAAAAACCGGTACCCCCAGGGTGGTCATGATGCTTGCGGGGGGCGGATTGCGGGTGGCGCTGGCCACCACCCATCTGCCGTTGAAAGATGTGCCCGCCGCCATTCAGACTGATGAACTCAGGCAGGTGGTGAGGATTGTGGCGCGCGATCTGCGCGAGAAGTTCGGCATTCCCCGGCCGCGCATCCTGGTGGCTGGTCTCAATCCCCATGCCGGGGAGGGTGGATATCTGGGACGCGAGGAGATCGAGGTGATCGCCCCGGCGCTCGATGCCCTGCGCGCGGAAGGCATCGATGTGATCGGCCCGCTGCCCGCCGATACCCTGTTTACCCGCAACGTGCTCCAGGGCAGTGATGCGCAACTGGCGATGTATCACGATCAGGGGCTGGCAGTGCTGAAGTACGCCGCTTTTGAAGAAGGGGTGAATATCACGCTGGGCCTGCCGATACTGCGTACCTCGGTGGATCATGGCACGGCGCTGGATCTCGCCGGCACAGGACGCGCGGATCCCGGCAGCCTGCACGCTGCCGTGAAGCTGGCAGCCACCATCGCCATGCACCCTGCCTAGCGGCGGCGTGTCGGCCACCCCCTGATGAAACACATTCCGCGCAAGCGCTTCGGCCAGAATTTCCTCAATTCCCAGGGGGTCATCAACGATATCCTGAACGCCATCTGCCCGCGGCCCGACGATGCCCTGGTCGAAATCGGCCCCGGGCTGGCGGCACTCACCGCACCGTTGCTGCAAATCGTGCGGCATCTGCATGTAGTGGAAATCGACCGCGATCTCATTGCCCGCCTGCGCCAGCAATTTTCATCCGCGGCACTGACGATTCACGAAGGAGATGCGCTCGAATTCGATTTTTCCGCACTGGGGAATGACCTGCGGATCGTCGGCAATCTCCCCTACAACATTTCCACGCCACTGTTGTTTCACCTGGCGCAATACGCCGGCCTGGTCCGCGACATGCACTTCATGCTGCAAAAGGAAGTGGTCGACCGCATGGTGGCCGGGCCGGGCGGCCGTGAGTTCGGCCGCCTCTCGGTCATGCTGCAATATCGCTTCCACGTTGAATCCCTGTTCATCGTTCCCCCCGATGCATTCACTCCCGCACCCAAGGTCGATTCCGCAATCGTCAGGCTGATCCCGAAAACCGCGGTGGAAATGGCCCCCTGCGATCCGGACCTGCTGGCGCAGGTGGTCACCACGGCCTTTTCCCAGCGCCGCAAGATGCTGCGTAACACGCTCAGGGATCTCATGCCGGCGGGAGCCCTGGAGGCACTCAATATCGATCCGACCGTCCGGGCCGAAGAACTCGAAATAGCGGATTTCGTTCGCATCGCCAACACGCTCGCCCAAAAGGAATGAAAGATAAAAATGAAAGGAGCCAGGCCGAAGTGCGGGATTGCATCCGTAGCGGGCATGGCCCATCGGCCCGGAAGCCCTTCCTCGGGCTGATATAATCCGCCCCACAAAATCAGGGCCGA
>JAFEDH010000017.1 GCA_018241695.1 Pseudomonadota bacterium
ATCTCTTCGGCCGTCTCATGACCCGCAGCGACATTCTCGTCTGGCTGCAGGAGCGGCTGGAAATCGAGGAAACCTACCGGCGTCATCCCGAAATCGACGAACAGGAACTGGCGCCCCCGGTCTTCATCACCGGCCTGCCACGCTCCGGAACATCGATCCTGTTCGAAACGCTATCCCGGGACCGGCAGTTCGGCGCACCCGCGAACTGGGAGATCATGTTTCCCTGCCCGCCTCCCGAGGCCACCACCTACGCCACCGACCCGCGCATCACCAAGGCCGAGCACCTGCTCGGCCAGTGGAACCGCGTGACGCCCACCTTCCCGGCCCTGCACGAGATTGGCGCACGGATTCCCCACGAATGCGCCGTTGCCATGTGCTGCACCTTTGCCAGCGACACGCTACCGGTTTCCTACCAGATTCCCGGCTACTACACCTGGCTGCTCGGGGCCGACCTGACCCCGGCCTATGCCTATTACCGACGCATGCTGAAGCTGCTGCAATGGCGTAACCCGCGCCGCCACTGGCTTTTGAAATCGCCCGCCCATACTCAGTATCTGCCCGTGCTGTTCGCGGTCTTCCCCGAGGCCACGGTGGTCCTCACCCATCGCGATCCGATCAGGGCCCAGGCATCCGTCACCAGCCTGATCGGCACCATGTACTGGATGCGCAGCGACAAACCCTTCGATGCCGCATCCTTCGAACGCCTGCTCACCCCGGAGGCGATTGCCGCCGGCCTGGAGCACGTGATCGGGCAGATCGAATCCGGCACCGTGCCACGCGATCGCATTCACGATTTCCAGTTCGCCGATCTGCTGGCCGATCCCGCCACGGCGCTGGCCGCGCTCTATGGCAGGCTCGGCCTCGCGCTCGACGAATCCGCCCGGGCGGCGATGGCGGCCTATCTGGCCGCCAAGCCGAAGGGAAAATTCGGCATTCACAGTTACGACATCGGCGACCCGGCCCGCATTGCGCGGGAACGGAAGATCTTCCACCGTTATCAGCAGTACCACCACGTTCCCAACGAAACCTGAAACCAGCGAGGCACTCATGAATCTTTCTCTTGAAAATCGCGTCGTCATACTCACCGGCGCCGCCAGCGGTATCGGCCTGGCCTGTCTCAAGGCATTTGCTGCCGAGGGCAGCGCCATCATCGCCGCCGACATCAACGCGGAACCTCTCGAGGCGGCCGTCAAGGCCGCGGGTGGAAAAGTCATCGCCCAGACCGCCGATGTCACCGATGCCGCCCAGGTACAGGCGCTGGTCACCCGCGCCGTCAAAGAATTCGGCCGCGTGGATGTGATGTTCAACAATGCCGGTGGCGCCTTCCCCACACCCACCGAACAGCAGAGCATCGAGGATTACAAGCGCATCATCGCCCTCAATCTCGATTCGGTGTTCTACGGCGTCCACGCCGCCCTGCCCGTCATGCTGAAGCAGGGCCGCGGCTGCATCCTGTCCACCACTTCCGGCGCCGGGCTCAACGCCGTCGACGGGCTGGCGGTCTATGGTGCCGCCAAGGCCGGCGTCATCAACCTGATGAAGAGCGTGGCGACGGAATTCGGCAATCGCGGCATCCGCGCCAACACCATTTCTCCCGGCGCCATGGACACCCCGGCCCTGCGCGCCTGGCTGAACACCTTCCCCGACGGCCCCGCACGCTATGGCCGGCAAATCCCCAGCGGCCGCCTCGGCACCGGCGAGGACATCGCCCGCGCCGCGCTTTTCCTGGCCAGCGACGCGGCTGAATACATCAATGGCGTGGTGGTGCCGATCGACGGCGCCACCCACGCCCGCCTCGCCTCACCTCAACTCAACTAAGCAAGGAGACTTTCATGGATCTCGGACTCAAAGGGAAAACCGCCATCATCACCGGCGGCAGCGGCGGCATCGGCCGTGGCCTGGTGCTCGAATTCGCCCGCGAGGGCTGCAACGTCATCAGCGCCTCGCGCGATGACACCACCGGACGCAAGCTCGCGGAAGAAGCCAAGGCCATGGGCCTGGCCGGCACCGTGCTGGCGGTGAAAACCGACGTGACCAAGCGCGAAAGCGTGGATGCCATGGTAGCTGCGGCCCACAAGGCCTTCGGCCCGGTGGACGTGCTGGTCAACAACGCCGGCGGTGTGGCCCATCCGTCGGATTTCGAAAAGTTCGACGAAGACGGCCGGCGCTGGGAAATCGCCCTCAACATCGACGGCGTGGTGAACTGCTGTCAGGCCGTGGCGGAAGACATGCTGAGCCGCAAGACCGGCAGTGTCATCAACATTTCTTCCAACTCCTCCCTGCTCGGCGAAGCCGCCGCCAACATCGTGCACTACGGCGGCGTGAAGGGCTTCGTCAACAGCTTCAGCAAGGCTCTGGCCTGGGAATGGGCAAAAAAAGGCGTACGGGTGAACAACATCTGCCCGGGCTGGATCGTGCCCTACAAGGCCGAGGAAGTGGGCGATGGCAGCTTCTGGAACCGGTTCGGTTTCAACACCATGGGCAAACCCGACGAAATGGAGAAAGCGCTGGAAGACGGCACGCTCTGGAACATGAGCGGTCTGCCCATTCCCCGCCTGGGCCGCCCCGAAGACATCGCCTATCTGACCCTGTTCCTCGCCTCTGAAGCCTCCGGCTACATCACCGGGCAGCTGATCAGCGTCAGCGGCGGCGCCTACATGCCCTGAGCCCGTGCCTTAGCGAAGGAGAGGGGATGCACCATGATCTTGAAAACCTGACCGCCGCCTGGGACGCGTTTTGCGACGCGCTCAAGGCGGCCGGCCGGATCCCCCTGCGGCCCGACATCCCGGATACTCCCCGGGACCGGGCGGCCGGGTTCCAGCAGTTGATCCGCAACCTCTCCCTCGCCTGGCAGTTCCAGTACGAATACCACGACCCGCTCTTCCCGGAACTGGCGCGCTATTTCGACCCGACCCGCAAGCAGGGCGGCGACAATTCCGACTGTGTCTATGTCGGCGCCCAGATCAACGGCACCGACACCTACCGGGTCCGGGGAAACCGTGGCAGCGCACGATATTTTTCCGTGGTGGCCGTGGAAACCGGCCTCACGCCCTGGGGTGGTCGTGTCGCCCATGCCCTGTTCGGCCATCAGATAGAAACCGGTGCAGACGGCGATTTCGATCTCTGGATCGGCCCCGAGCCGCCTCCGGCGGGCGAGACCCGCAACTGGCTGCAGACGACGCCGGATACCTTCCGCATCACCTTTCGCCAGTATTTCGCCGACTGGGAAACCGAACGGCCGATGCGGGCGCAAATCGACCGGCTGACCCTGCCCGCCCCCGCAGCACCAACACTTTCACCGGCGAACCTGGCCCGGGGCCTGACCGATTCGGTGCGCTGGCTGCAGGACTCGGTCGAATACTGGCCGGAAATGCTGGCCCGCTGGAAACCCCATCGCAACCGGTTTCTCTCCTACTGGCAACTGGAAAAAAACCGTATCGACGCGACTCCGGGTGGCGATCCCATGGTCTGCTACTGGGAACTGCCTCCCGACCAGGCCCTGGTCATTCGTGTTGTTCCACCGGAGCAATGCGTGTACTGGGGCGTGGAGTTCGGCAACACCTGGTGGGAAACCGTGGACTATCGCTACCGGCTGTCCAATACCAACATGCACTATGCCGCGCGTGAAAGCAGCGGGGAACTGATCGTGGTCGTGGCGCACGAAGATCCCGGCGTGCCCAACTGGCTCGACTGCGCCGGATTTTCCGCCGGCTATGTCACCTTCCGCTGGATGCTCTCGGAACAGCAGCCGGTGCCGCAGGCAACCCAGCTGCCGCTGGCGGCGCTTTTCACGCATCTGCCTCCCGATGTCAAACGCATCTCTGCGACTGAACGCAGCGAACAGCTCGCCGCCCGGAGACGTGGTGTCAACCGGCGCTTCGGTTACTGAACCGGAGGATCCCATGAGCGATACGCCCATCTCCTGGCAGCCACCACCACGGCCTGAATGGCTGCTCCGCTTCAACGCCGAAGGTCAACATTCCGATCTGCGCAGCCTGGTGCCACTGCGGGCGGATGAACTGATCGCCACGGCCTGCCGCACCACGGGGCTTTCCGATTTTGGTGACGATCGCTGGCGGGAGCCTTTCGAGGTCTTGCTCAAGTCGCTGGATGAGGAAGCCGAGCTGCACTACTTCGGCCGCCTGATGACGCGCAACGACCTGCTGATCTGGCTGCAGGCCCTGCTCGGCGTCCAGGCCGCCTTCACCACCCATCCCGAAATCGCCGAGGAGCGGATCGATCGCCCGGTGGTCATTGCCGGCCTTTCCCGTTCGGGTACATCCATTCTTTTCGAGCTCATGTCCCGGGACCCGCGCTTCGGTTCGCCCCGTCACTGGGAAATGATGTTCCCCTGCCCGCCGCCCGAGCAGGCGACCTATGACAGCGATCCACGCATCGAGCGCTGCCAGCACCTGATCACCCAGTGGAACCGGGTCACCCCCACCTACGCCACCATGCACGAGATGGATGCGCGCCTGCCCAATGAGTGCATCATCGCCCAGTCACCCACTTTCGTCAGCGAGTACATTCCCTTCCTGTTCCAGGTGCCGGCCTACATGGCATGGCTGGGCAGCCATGCCGACTGGGAATATCCTTACCAGTTCTACAGAAAGCTGCTCCAGCTCTGGCAATGGCGCAACCCGCGCCAGCACTGGCTGCTCAAGGCACCCTCGCATCTGAACTACCTGCCCACGCTGTTCAAGGTATTTCCCGACGCCCGGGTGCTGCTCACCCACCGTGATCCGCTCCAGGCCCAGGCATCGGTCACCAATCTGGCCGGCACCTTCTACTGGATGCGCAGCGACAAGCCGCTGGATGTTGCCGCCTTCGAAGGACTGCTCTCGCCCCAGCACATGGCCGCCCGGCTGGAGCGGGTCATCGACTGGATCGAAGACGGCATCATTCCCCGCGCGCAATGCGCGAGCTCACGCTATGCGGACCTGATCGACGATCCCCTGGCCGCACTGCGCAAGGTCTATCTGCAAATCGGCCTGCCGCTCGATGCGGATGTGGAGGCACGCATGGCCAGTTATCTGGCCGGCAAGCCCAAGGGCAAATTCGGCGCCCATGCCTATTCCGTCGGTGATGCGGCGCAGGTCGCCCGGGCGCGCACCCATTTCGCCCGCTATCAACGCTACTTCAACGTCCCGGACGAAGCATGATGCCCGGCGGAAACCGCTTCACTCCGGATGCGTGAGAGACAGGCGGGGCAGTAGCAGGCAGGAATCTCCGCTTCCTTTCCCGCATCCGCCGGCAGCGGGACTGCCGGCAACGACATGCACCAGCATTGCCCGGTGCCCGCCTTCACACCACAGGAAAAATTGGTACCACACCCCCGGCATCGGCTGTTATCACTGACGGTTTTCATCGTCCCCTTCCTTTCCTGCTTTCCCTCGTACAAAACCCCGCGACATCCCCGCTTGAAAACCCTGCCAGCGTACCCATCTTGGAGTCATGCCGCGATGCGGCACCACCCAGCAACGGTTACAGGAGATGATCATGAGCAGCTTGAATCGCATCGATCCGCTGGACGAACTGTTCCGCGGTTTTTTTGTACGCCCCGTCGACCTTTCCGCCAGCAGAGACACCCCCGCCATCAAGGTGGATGTCAAGGAGCAGGATAAATCCTATCGGGTACTCGCAGAACTGCCGGGGATGAAAAAGGAAGACATTCACGTCAGCATCGATGGTGCCCAGGTTTCCATCACTGCTGAACGCAAGCAGGAAAAGGAACTCCAGGAAGGAGAACGAGTACTGCGTACCGAGCGATATTTCGGCAAGGTATCGCGCGCCTTCCAGCTTGGACAGGAGATTGACGAAGCGCAATCCAGCGCCCGCTTTACCGACGGTGTGCTGGAACTGGATCTACCCAAGAAAGCCGCCGTCCAGGCCCGGCGTCTCGCCATCCAGTAAGTCCGGCCCATCCTGCGGGGACGCGGCGCCACACGGCTGCCGTGTCCCCGGGTGGTCATGGACCGGTAAAATGGCCGGTATTGTCAGTCCATCCCTCCGTCCCGCCATGAGTCCAACCATCACTCCCCAGGCCAAAGCCGGCATCCTCGCCGAGGCGCTGCCCTATATCCAGAAATTTCACGGCAAGACCATCGTCGTCAAATACGGTGGCAACGCCATGACCGACGAGCACCTCAAGCAATGCTTCGCCCGCGATGTGGTGCTGCTCAAGCTGGTCGGCATGAATGTGGTGGTGGTCCATGGTGGCGGCCCCCAGATCGAGAACCTGCTGGCCCGCGTGGGCAAGAAGGGCGAGTTCGTCCAGGGCATGCGCGTGACCGACGCAGAAACCATGGAACTGGTGGAAATGGTCCTCGGCGGCCAGGTGAACAAGGATGTGGTGAACCTCGTCAATCAGGCCGGGGGCAAGGCCGTGGGCCTCACCGGCAAGGATGGCAGTTTCATCCGCGCCAAAAAACTGCTGATGAAGAACAAGGACAATCCGGACGACCTGATCGACATCGGCCAGGTCGGAGACATCGTTTCCATCGACCCGGCCCTGATCTCCCTGCTCGGTGGCGCCTTCATCCCCGTGATCGCCCCGATTGGTGTCGGCGAAGAAGGCGAAACCTACAACATCAATGCCGATGTGGTGGCCGGCAAGATCGCCGAGGTGCTGTGCGCCGAGAAACTGGTGCTGCTGACCAACACACCGGGCGTGCTGGATGAGCAGGGGCAACTGCTCACTGGCATCACCCCCGCGCAGATCGACGACATGGTGGCCAGCGGTACGCTTTCCGGCGGCATGCTGCCCAAGATCGGCTCCGCGCTGGACGCCGCGCGCAACGGTGTCAAAAGCGTGCACATCATCGACGGTCGGGTCGAGCACGCCCTGCTGCTGGAGATTCTCACCAACGAGGGTGTCGGCACGCTGATCAAGAGCAGATGAACGCCGTGCGCCGTGCCGGATCTGTCCGGCACCCGCATCGCATGCGTCCTGCGTTGAGCGATCTGTCGACACACTGAACACCGGGGCGCCGTTCATGCACAGAGTCTGGCTTTTCGATCTGGACAACACGCTGCACGATGCGTCATCCCACATCTTTCCCCATATCAACCGGGCCATGACCGCCTATCTGGCGCAAGTGCTGTGCCTGTCGGAACCGGAAGCCAACCGGATGCGCCTGCAATACTGGCGCCGCTATGGCGCCACCCTCACCGGCATGATGCGCAATCACGGCACCGATCCGCATCATTTTCTCCACCACACCCATCAGTTTCCTGACCTAGCGTCGATGGTCGTCCACTCCTGCGCCCTGGATGCCATGCTCAAACGCCTGCCCGGACGCAAGATCGTTTTTTCAAACGCACCGGTTCGCTATGCCGACGCGGTATTGCGAATCCTGGGCATCCGCCGGCGCTTCAGTTCCGTGTGGACCATCGAGCGTCTGCGCTTCCGTCCCAAACCCGATCCCTTCGCCTTCCATCGCCTGCTGCGGACAGAGGCGATCTCCCCCGCCCGGTGCGTGATGATCGAGGATACGGCGGATAACCTGCGCACCGCGAAAATACTGGGAATGCAGACCGTCCTGATTTCGAGCCATGCGCGGGTCCAGCCCTACGTCGATGTGCGCCTGCAATCAGTGCTCGATCTGCCGCGGCATCTGGACCGTCTCGCGGCACGGCCAGCCCGTCCGGCGGGCGCCTGAGCGCCCGATCGCCGGACCGGGTCGATGGCCCCGGCACCCACGCGCTGAATCTTGTGTCTACCGCCTCAATAATTCCGCGGCCGCCAGGGCAAAGTAACTCAGGACGCCATCCGCGCCGGCGCGCTTGAAGGCCAGCAGCGACTCCAGCGTGCACGCGTCACGGTCCAGCCAGCCCTGGGCAAAGGCCGCCTGCAGCATGGCGTATTCGCCGCTGACCTGATAGGCGTAGGTGGGTACGCCAAACGTATCCTTCACGCGCCGCACCACATCGAGATAGGGCATGCCGGGTTTGACCATCACCATATCGGCGCCTTCCTCCAGATCCAGCGCCACTTCGCGCAGGGCCTCGTCACTGTTGGCCGGGTCCATCTGATACGTTTTCTTGTTGCCCTTGCCCAGACTGCCCGCCGATCCCACGGCATCGCGGAACGGACCATAGAAAGCGGAAGCATACTTGGCGGCATAGGCCAGGATACGGGTGTGGATGCGGCCTTCACCATCGAGCAGACGACGGATATGGCCGATCCGGCCATCCATCATGTCCGAAGGCGCCACCACATCGGCGCCGGCGCCGGCGTGACACAGCGCCTGGCGGCCCAGTGCAGCGAGCGTCTCGTCATTCAGGACATACCCGCCGGCATCGATCAGGCCGTCCTGGCCATGACTGGTGTAGGGATCCAGCGCCACATCGGTAATGACCCCGAGTTCCGGAAATGCCTGTTTCAGCGCCATCACCACGCGCGGCACCAGACCATCCGGATTCCACGCTTCGTCGGCGCTCTCGGTCTTGCCACTCTCGATCACGGGAAACAGCGCCAGTGCGGGAATGCCCAGCGTCAATGCGCGCTCGGCGAGTGGCAGGAGCCGGTCCAGGCTCAGACGCTCGACACCGGGCATGGAGGCCACGGCTTCGGTGCGGCGCTCCCCCTCCAGAACAAACACCGGGTAAATCAGATCATCGGTGGTGAGGGTATGCTCCCGCATCAAGCGTCTGGAGAAATCATCCCGGCGCATGCGACGCATCCGGCTCGAAGGGAATCTACCTTTTGTTTTCATGGTGTTATCAAAAAAATCGGGTGAATCCGGAACTTTTCCGGACACGTTCCATCATACCTGCAGATGGTATTTGACCGTCTCCCGCTTCACCTCCCTGAGCGGGTGCCTTAATCCCATTAAGGCGTTTTCCCCTCGGCTTTCTCCCCTTTGGCCGAGGGTTTTTTCTATCCGCCGTCGGCAAATGCATCCCGTAGCTGAAATCCCGGTAGCCCCGGGAAAGAATGCTTGCGCCTGCCACGTTATTTTCCGGATTAAGATTGTGCTTCCCTCTCGCCGGCGCAGCCCGAGAGGGTGGTGAACTCCATCCAACCCTGGCGCCACGATGCTCATTCCTCCACGTCTGCCCTTGCCGCTGCGTACCTTCAACACCCTTGGCAGCGCCGCACGGGCGCTGGGCATTTACCGCAACCGGCTCGCCCCCGAACGCCTGATCGCGGCGGCACAGCAGCAAACCCTGCTCACCGACTTCGGGGCCGGGCCGTTTCTCGGGGAAATGGAAATTCTCGTGGACGCCCTGGAGCGTGAAGCCCGGCTCTCCTCCCTGGGTCGCATCCTGGCCCGGGACTACCTGCTGAAAAGCCTCAAGACCCAGCTCCAGATCCAGGACTGGTTCAACCGTCACCCGGAAATCGCCGACCAACCCATTGTTGCCCCCGTCTTCATCATCGGCATGCCACGCACCGGCACTTCGATTCTCCACGAACTGATGGCCCTCGATGACCACAACCGGGTGCCTCAGTCATGGGAAGTGAACGCGCCCTGTCCTCCTCCGGAATCCGCGCGGTACACCAGCGATCCGCGCATCGCCGAGATGGAAAAACAGTACCGGGGGCTGGATGCGCTGCTCCCCGCAATCCGCCTCATGCACCGGCAGGGCAGCCAGCTTCCCCAGGAATGCGTGGCCATTACCGCCCACGTCTTCGCCGGCATGATGCTGCCCACCCTGTACCACATCCCCAGTTATACGCGCTGGTTGCATCACGAAGCGGACATGGCGCCGTACTACCGCTTTCACCGCCGCTTCCTGCAACTGCTGCAATGGCGCAATCCGCGCCAGCGCTGGGTGCTCAAATCGCCGGGGCATCAATGGTCGCTGGCCGCCCTGGTGACCGAATATCCCGATGCCCGCCTGATCCAGACCCACCGCGATCCGCTCAAGGTGCTTTCCTCGGTGACCCGTCTGGTGACCGCCATGCGCTGCCTGGCCAGCGACCATGTCGATCCCCGGGCCGTCGCAAGAGAATGGGCCGCCTATCACGCCGAAGCTCTGGATTCCTCCTGGCGGGTACGGGAAAGCGGAGCCCTGGCGGGGCATACGCTGATCGACACCCGGTTTCAAGATTTCATGACGGATCAGGCCGGGACGGTACGCGGTATCTATGATCGCCTCGGCCTGCCCTGGCCCGCAGAACTTGACAGCGCGATCCGGCGCTACGTTGCCGATCACCCTGCCGGCGCCCACGGCGGCCCCGGGCACCGTTTCGAGGATCTTGGCCTCGACGCCACCACGGAGCGTACCCGGGTCGCCGGCTATCAGAATTACTTCGCGGTTCCCTCGGAACCCTGAAAGAGGAACCGTCATGAACCGCCGTGATTTCATCCACACCCTGGGCGCCAGCGGCCTTGCCGTCCTGCTGCCCGATACCTTCGCCGCCGTCACCCCGGATCCATCCACCTTGGGAGCCCCGTCCATGCAAGATCTCCTGCCCACCCAGAGCCGCGCCGCCTACCACGAACTGATCGCCATCATGCAGGAACTGGACAGCCAGTACCTGAGCCCGGCACGGCGCATCGCCAGCGTGACGGACGTATCCGACGGCCATCGCCAGTTGCTGCACCATCTGCAGCTGGCCCTGTCGATCGTGCTCGAAGCCGATCCGGAGCGCCCCACCTTCCGTCGCACCACCACGCCGACCATGAAGTTCCTCGGCGACAACCCGGATGCGATCTACTACACCGCCTTCATCCGGCCCGATCGAAACTATCGCATCCGCGGCAACATCGCCGGCGCCGACTTCACCTCCTTCAGTCTGGAACGGGGCGGTGCCGATGGCCATCCGTCCAAAGGCGTAACCCGGGTCATCGAGGATCATCAACTGGCCATTGCCGCGGACGGCAGCTACGAATTCCACATCGGTCCCGAGGCCAGGGGCCCCGGCGGGTTCCAGCTCGATGCCGATACCGGCAGCATCCAGACGCGCCACTTCTTCGAGCGCGAGCAGCCTGTCGCCGCCGATCCGAATATCGTGATTCCCCTGCTCATCGAGCCTCTGGACGCGCCCGGTCCGCGCCCGGCACCGGACGACGGTTCCATCGCCGCCGGCATCCGCCATGCCGCCACCTTCCTCCGGGAAACGACGCTGGGCATGCAGATGATGCAGCCCGGCAAGGTACCCTCCTGGGTTTCCCTGGTGCCGAACCAATTCAACCCGGCCCGGATTCCCGACGACGATATCGGCTTCGCCAACCGCAGCGCCGCCTACGCCATGGCGCCCTACTTCCTCGCGCCCGACCAGGCCCTGGTGATCGAAGGTCGCTTTCCTCGCTGCCGCTTCGCCAATCTCATGCTGTGGAACCGTTTTCTGCAGACCTACGACTTCGAGACCCACACCATTTCGCGCAACCGCAAGACCACGACCCTGCTGGCCGATGGCCGTTTCCGCATGGTGGTGGCCCACCGCGATCCCGGCGTGCCGAACTGGCTGGATACCCAGGGACGTCCCAGTGGCCTCATGTACTGGCGCTTCCTGTTGCCGCAGGAAGCCGTGGCGCCCCTGGAAACGCGGGTCATGAAACTGGACGAGGTGAAGGCGCTGGGCGCCTGAGGCTGCGGCCTGCCGTATCTTGCCACTGCTAGAGGGGGGCTGGATCGCTCCCGACAGGCGCCTGCAGCCAGGCGCCCACGGTCTTTTCCACTTCCTCCATGCCGGTCTTCTTGAGGCTGGAAAAAAGCTGCAAGGTCAGGTGGGCGCACAATTCCGCGGCATCCTTGCGGGCTGCGGCAAGCACCTTGGCCTGTTCCTGACGGGTCAGCTTGTCGGCCTTGGTCAGCAGGCAATGTACCGGTTTCCCGGTCTGGGCGAACCAGCCCAGCATCTGCCGGTCCAGCCCGGTGAACGGGCGGCGGGCATCCATAATCAGCACCAGCCCGACCAGATTCTGCCGCCGGGTCAGGTAGTGCTCCAGCAGCCCGGTCCATTGGCGCCGGACCACCTCCGGCACATCGGCATAACCATAGCCGGGCAGGTCGATCAATGCCGAACCGTTTCTGAGCCGAAAAACGTTGATCAACTGGGTCCGGCCTGGTGTCTTCGACACATAGGCCAGCCGGGTGTGGGCCGCCAGCGTATTGATCGCCGAAGATTTTCCGGCATTGGAGCGGCCGGCAAAAGCCACCTCGGGATCGGCGGAAATCGGCAAGCCCGTCGGATTGGCAACGGAAATTTCGAAAACCGCGTGGCGGAACAGGGACATGGCGAAGATGGAGGAATTCGGCAAAGGCCGGCATAGGCGGCCGGGAAAGGGCTGGTATAGAATATCAAGCTTTTGCACACCCCCGCTCCGAGGAGTCTTTCGATGACGCGCTTTCTGTTGCCGCTCTTTTTCTGTGTCGCCTTTGCAGCACAGGCGGCCGAACAGGCCATCCCCAAAGCCGATCCTGCCAAGGGTCAGGCGATCGCCGCGGGTACCTGTGCCGCCTGCCACAACGCGGACGGCAACAGCCTGATCCCCGCCAATCCCAAGCTGGCGGGACAGCATGCCGATTACCTCTTCAAGCAGCTGCGCGATTTCAAGAGTGGTGTCCGCTCCAGCCCGGTGATGCAAGGCATGGCTGCTCCCCTCTCCGAAGAAGACATGCGCAATGTCGCCGCCTGGTTCGCAAGCCAGACGGAAAAGGGTGGCATTGCCAAGAACCAGGCCACGGTCGAACTAGGGCAGAAACTCTACCGTGCCGGCAATTTCGATACCGGCCTGCCTGCCTGTGCCGGCTGCCACGGGCCGACCGGCTCCGGCATTCCCGCCCAGTACCCGCGCATCGGTGGCCAGCATGCCGATTACATCGAGGCGCAGCTGAAATCCTTCCGTACCGCCGGCACCGACCCTACCGACAAGAGCGATCGTGCCAACGACCCCAACAGGATGATGCGCATGGTGGCCTCCAAGATGTCTGATTACGAAATCAAGGCCCTTTCCGACTACATCGCCGGCCTGCACTGAGTCCTGCCAGGAATTTTTCTCACGCTTCGAACATGCAAAAGGGTGGCGGCGCCACCCTTTTGACTTTCCGGCCCCATGAACCGCAGCTTCCGTCACAATCTCTACGAGCTTTTCAGCTCGATGCGCTTCGCCATCAGCCTGCTCACCATACTGGCGATCGCATCGGCCATCGGCACCGTTCTCAAGCAGGGCGAAGCCTACAACGCCTATCTCAACCAGTTCGGTCCGTTCTGGTTCGGCATCTTTGAAAGGCTCGGCCTTTACGCCGTCTATCACGCGGGCTGGTTCCTGACGATTCTCGCCTTCCTGGTGATCTCCACCAGCCTGTGCATCCTGCGTCAGGCGCCGCAGATGCTGCACGAGATGCGCACCTACCGTGAGCATGCGAAGGAATCCTCCTTGCGCCAGTTCGCCCATCGTGCCGAACTGGCCACCGCGCTGAGTGTCGAGCAAGCAGGGGGCCGTATTGAAGCCCATCTGCGACAGCAGGGCTACCAGACCCGCCGCAACGCCCGCGCGGGCGCGCTGCTGATCGCGGCCAAGGCAGGCAGCTGGAACCGGCTGGGCTATATCCTGGCCCATTCGGCCATCGTCACCATCTGCATCGGCGGCCTGCTCGACGGTGACCTGCCGCTCAATCTCCATCTCTGGCTGGGCAACAAGCAGATCGCCAGGGGCACGCAGTCCCTCGACCGGCTTCCCCCCGCCAGCCGGCTGCCCGTGGATCACTGGAGTTACCGCGGCAACATCTTCGTGCCCGAGGGCAAGCGCGCGGACTTCGCCACCGTCAACATCGGTGACGGTTTCCTGATCCAGGAACTGCCCTTCGATCTGATCCTCAAGAAGTTCCACGTCGATTATTACTCCACCGGCGCTCCCAAGCGTTTCGCCAGCGACGTCGTGCTGGTGGATAAGAAAACGGGGATTTCGACAGCCCGCACCATCGAGGTCAACAAGCCGTTCACCTACCAGGGCATCACCCTCTACCAGGCCAGCTTCGAGGACGGCGGATCGGTGCTGCGGCTCAAGGCCCACAGCCTCAGCCCCGGTTCGGGGGAGGTACTCGACCTGACCGGTGCCGTGGGCGACGCCATCCGCCTGACCCGGCGCGACGCCCCGCTGACCCTGGAGCTGACCAATCTGCGTCCGATCAATGTCGAAAACATCGGCAGCCCCCGCACCGATACGGGCAACCTTCTGGAAAAACACCTGGGCAGCGGCGCCAAATCCGACCGCGACCTGCACAACGTCGGCCCCAGCATCCTCTTCAAGCTGCGTGACAACGCCGGCCAGGCCCGTGAATTCAATTCCTACATGCTGCCCATCGAACAGGAAGGCCGACGCTTCTTCCTCGCCGGAGTGCGAGATGCCCAGGCCGACGATTTCCGCTACATGCGCATTCCGGCAGACCGCGAAGGCACGATGACGACCTGGTTCGAATTGCGCACGCTGCTGACCGATCCGGCGGCCCGCGCCCAGATCGCGCGCCGCTTCACCGCCGCAGCACTCAAGGGGGACGCCGTTTCGGAAACCCTGCGCAGCAAGCTGAGCGACACCACCGAACACACCCTTGGGCTGTATGCCGATGGCGGTTATGAAGGGCTGGACAAATTCATCCGCACCACCCTGCCGGCCGCCGAGCAGCAAAAAGCCGCCGAGGTCTTCGTCAAGGTGCTCCAGGGCGCGGCCTGGGAAGCCCTGCAGCTCTCCCGGGAGCAGCGCCAGCTCGCCCCCTGGCCCATGGACGGCATCAGCGCCGCCTTCATCAATGACAGCCTCAACGCGATTTCCGACAGCTTCCACTATGGCGCGCCGGTATTCATCGAAATGACCGGTTTCGATCTGGTTCAGGCCAGCGTGATCCAGGCCACCCGCTCTCCCGGCCAGTACATCGTGTATCTCGGCTGCGCCCTGCTCATCGCAGGCGTATGCTTCATGCTTTATGTGCGCGAACGACGGTTCTTCGCACTGGTCAAGGAAGATGGCTCCGTATTGCTGGCCATGTCCACCAACCGAAAAACCCTCGATTTCGAGGAAACCTTCGTCCGTCACCGCGATCAGTTACAACAGTTATTGACGCTTCCGGAGTCCGACCATGGAACTCATTCAGGCTAACCCCCCCCTTCTGCGCCGCCTGGCACCGCTCGACTGGGCCGCGGCCCTGCTGCTGGCCCTCGGCGCCGCCTACGCATTCAGGTCTTACGGCGGCTACATGGATGGCTACGAAAAGGCATTCCTCGTCCTCGCCGTCCCGACCTTCTCCTGGCTGGCCTGGCAATGGTCCGCGCTGCGCAACCTGATGGGGCTGATCGCCCTGCTCTCGCTGGCGGGCATCAGCCTCTACCAGGGGGATCTGGCCCGGGCGGAACAGGTTTTCTGGCTCAAGTATTTCCTCTCCAGCCAGACCGCCATCGGCTGGATGTGCGCCCTCTTTTTCATGGCCACCGGCGCCTTCTGGCTGGGCCTGCTGGCCCGCTCCGATTTTGCCGAACGGACGGGTTCGGCACTGACCTGGACCGCAGTGCTGATGGGCTTCACCGGCATGATGGTGCGCTGGTACGAGTCCTACCTGATCGGCACCGATGTGGGACACATTCCCGTCAGCAACCTGTATGAGGTCTTCGTCCTCTTCTCCCTCATCACCGCCCTGCTCTATCTGCACTACGAGCGTCGCTACGGCACGCGCCGGCTCGGCGCCTTCGTGCTGCTGGTGATCTCGGCCGCCGTCGGTTTCCTGCTCTGGTACACCTTCTCCCGCGATGCCCAGGGCATCCAGCCCCTGGTGCCCGCCCTGCAAAGCTACTGGATGAAAATCCACGTCCCCGCCAACTTCATCGGCTACGGCAGCTTCGCCCTCGCCGCCATGGTGGGTGTGGCCTGGCTGCTGCAAAGCCGGGGCATTCTCGCCACCCGCCTGCCAGCACCCGTGGTGCTGGAGGATGTGATGTACAAGTCCATTGCCGTCGGCTTCGCCTTCTTTACCATCGCCACCATCCTCGGCGCCCTCTGGGCCGCCGAAGCCTGGGGCACCTACTGGCAGTGGGATCCGAAGGAAACCTGGGCGCTGATCGTCTGGCTCAACTACGCGGCATGGCTGCATATGCGCCTGACCAAGGGCCTGCGCGGCGCGGTGCTGGCCTGGTGGTCGGTGAGCGGCCTGGTGGTGACCAGCTTCGCCTTCCTCGGCGTCAACATGTTCCTCTCGGGGCTGCATTCCTACGGCAGCCTGTAGGCAGGGCAACCTCACCACCTGACAAGGCCGCCCCTCCGGCGGCCTTTTCATTGTCCCGCCGGCCCCTCCGTCCTCAGGGCCTGCGATGCCCCTGGGACTGCACCGCCAGATACACCTCGCGCAAAAACAGCGACAGCCCGACGATCATCGCCAGCAGGGCGAAGATGAAAAGCAGAGCCACGGTGCGCACCATTTCGATTTCCACGATCGCACCTACAAAGGCACAGGACACCACGAGGCAGACCAGCAGCCCGCTCAGCACCTCGCACAGCATCGAGCCGTAGATCAGGTGGCTGCGATGGTGCAGGCTGCTGAGTTCGTCCGCATCCTCCCCCAGATCGTCGAGGCCGGAATGACGGCCGTACAGCACCCGGCGCCGGTCCACGATGCGGCCCAGGCGCTGGTTGGTGACATTGATCAGGGTGGCGATGGCGGTGAGCAGGAAAACCGGCGCAACGGCCAGCTGGATGGTGTGGGTGATATCGGCGATCTGGACCATGGTTGTGTACTCCTGCCTACAGTCGACACAGCCGCTCCGCGGCCCGCGACAGGGTGTCCTCGTGCTTGGCGAAGCAGAAGCGCACGATGCGTTGCCCGGTGCCCTCAGGATGGAAGGCGGAAAGGGGAATCGCCGCGACGCCATGCTCGATGGTGAGGCGGCGGGCGAATTCGGTATCGGGTTCGTCACTCAGGGCGCTGTAGTCGGCCAGCTGGAAATAGCTGCCGGCACAGGGCAGCAGGGCGAGGCGCGAACCGGACAGGGCCGTGCGGAAGAAATCGCGCCGGGCCTGATAGAAGGCCGCCAGGCCGAGCGCAAAGCCGGGATCGGCCACCATGAAATCGGCCAGGGCGCGCTGGGCCGGGTGAAACACGCAGAACACATTGAACTGGTGCGCCTTGCGAAACTCCGCCATGAGCGGCGCCGGCGCGAGACAGTAGGCGATCTTCCAGCCGGTGATGTGATAGGTCTTGCCAAAGCTGGAAACGATGAAGGCACGCGCCGCCAGATCGGGATAAAGCGCCAGGCTCTCGTGCCGCGCACCGTCATAGACCATGTGTTCGTACACTTCATCCGCCAGCAGCAGGATATCCGTGCCGCGCACCAGCGCCGCCAATGCCTCCATGTCCGCCGCCGACCAGATGCTGCCGGTGGGATTGTGGGGCGTATTCAGGAGGATCAGCCGGGTACGGGGCGACAGCAGCGCCCGTACCTCGTTCCAGTCGGGCCGGTAGTGCGGCGCCCGCAGGGTCGCCACCCGCACCACACCGCCATTGAGCTCGATCGCCGGGATGTAGGAATCATAGACCGGGGCGAAGACGACCACCTCGTCGCCCGGCCGCACGCAGGCCATGATTGCCGTGGTCAACGCCTGTGTTCCGCCCGCCGTGATGGTCACTTCCGTTTCCGCATCGTACTGACGACCGTAGAGCGCCGCCACCTTGGCCGCGATGGCTTCGCGCAGGGCCGGAACGCCGGCCAGCGGCGCGTATTGGTGGCAGTCCTGCGCGAGGTGATGATGCAGCTGCTCCAGCAGGAGCTGCGGCGGCGCGAAATCGGGGAAGCCCTGGGAAAGATTGATCGCACCATGCTCCGCGGCAAGGCGGGACATGATCGTGAAGATGGTGGTGCCCACGCGCGGCAGACGCGAAGGAAGCGTAGGGGGCCGGGGCATCAGGGCCGCCCTCCCATGCGCTCCAGTTCGGCCGGGCTGAAGCCGGCGGCGGCGCGGGCGGCAAGATTGACCGGCGCCACCGGGCGCGGCGCCCGGTATTCGACGATCAGACGGCCATACTCGGCTTCGGCGTCGAGGCCGCGATCGGCGCAGAAGCGGCGGAACCATTTGTCCCCCAGACCGACATGGCCGATCTCGTCACGGAGGATGATGTCGAGAATGCGCGCCCCGGCAAGATCGCCCGCCTGTTCCAGCTTGGCCTGTATCGGCGGCGTGGCATCCAGCCCGCGCGCTTCCATCAGACGCGGCACCAGGGCCATGCGGGCGACGAGGTCATGGCCGGTACGCACATTGAGCTGCCAGAGACTGTCGTGGGCGGGGAAATCGCCATAGTCACGCCCCTGGCTGCGCAGGTGATCGCGCAGCAGCACGAAATGCCCTGCTTCCTCGGCGGCGACACCGATCCAGTCGGCGTAATACTCGTCCGGCTGGCCGGGAAAGCGGTAGGCATGATCCAGGGCGAGATCGATGGCGCACCATTCGATGTGGGCCACGGCATGGATCAGCGCCGGCAGGCCGTCCGGGCTGCCGGGGCGGCGGGTGGGCAGGTCTTTCGGGGCCACCAGCAGCGGACGCGCGGGGCGGCCGCGCGCGGTCTCCGGCGGGACGGGCCAGACCGGCGCCGTTTCCGTTTTCCCGGTGGCCCGGTCCGCCGCCAGGGCGCCGACCCGCGCCAGTTTGTCCTCGACGGCCGACGCGGCCAAGGCATCGGCCAATGTTTCGTGCAGAACTCTCGTCATCGACAGCGATCAGATGTAAGGTCTGGCCTCCCGGCCCGACGAATGGGAAGAGGAGGATAGCCCATGTTGATCCAGCGCCCCACCGACATACCGTCATCTGAAATCACCCCCCGCGAACATTACGAAGGCCGCCGCGCATTCCTGCGCAATGCCGCCGGCCTCGCGCTGGCGACAACCCTGCCGCGGGCTTTCGCCGCCGACAGACTGACAGGCCGCCCCGGCCCCTACTCCACCACGGAAACCCCGACCCCCTTCAAGAACGTCACCAGCTACAACAATTTCTATGAATTCGGCACCGACAAGGCCGACCCGGCGGCCAACGCGCATCGCCTGCGCACCCGGCCCTGGAGCGTCGTGGTCGATGGCCTGGTGCAAAAGCCCCGCACCTTTGCCATCGAGGATCTGCTCAGGCTCGCGCCGCTGGAAGAACGCATCTACCGCCACCGCTGCGTCGAGGGCTGGAGCATGGTGGTGCCCTGGACCGGCTTTCCGCTTGCGGCCCTGCTCAAACAGGTGGAGCCCCTGGGTAGCGCCCGCTACGTCGAATTCACCACCGCTCTGCAGCGCGACACGATGACCGGCGTGGGCTGGGGCAGCGGGCTCGACTGGCCCTATGTGGAAGGTCTGCGGCTGGACGAAGCCATGAATCCGCTGGCTCTGCTGGTGTTCGGCCTCTATGGCGAAGTGTTGCCCAACCAGAACGGTGCCCCCGTCCGTCTGATCGTGCCCTGGAAATACGGATTCAAGAGTGGCAAGTCGATCGTCCGGATCCGGCTGGTGGAGCAGCAGCCGCAGACCACCTGGGTCAAGGCCAACAGCCGCGAATACGGTTTTTATTCCAACGTGAACCCGGAGGTCGACCATCCGCGCTGGAGCCAGGCAAAGGAACGCCGCCTGGGTGAGCTGTTCAAGCGCCCGACGCAGATGTTCAATGGCTACGGCGATCAGGTGGCGATGCTGTATACCGGCATGGATCTGCGAAAATACTTCTGATGCAACGTACCCTTCCCTACCTCAAGGCAGTCCTGTTCCTGCTCTGTCTGGTGCCGCTGGCCCATATCGGCTGGCGCTTCTATCAGGATGATCTGGGCGCCAATCCGGTGGAGGCCCTGACCCGCGGCTTGGGCACCTGGGGCCTCAATTTTCTGCTGATCACCCTGGCGATCACCCCGGCGCGCCGCATCACCGGCTGGCACTGGCTGCTGCGCCTGCGCCGCATGTTCGGCCTGTACGCTTTCTGCTACATCACGCTGCACCTGACCAGCTACCTCTGGCTGGATCAGGATTTCGACTGGCACGAAGTCGCCAAGGATATTCTCAAGCATCCCTTCATCACTGCCGGCATGGCGGCCTATGCCCTGATGGTGCCGCTGGCGGCCACGTCCACCAACGCCATGGTGCGGCGCCTGGGTGGCCGGCGCTGGCAGTCCCTGCACCGCTCGGTGTACGCCATCGGCATACTCGCCATACTGCACTACACCTGGCTGGTGAAACTGGATGTGACCCAGCCGCTGCTCTACGGCCTGGTGCTGGCGTTGCTGCTTGGCCTGCGGGCGCTCTGGCGCAGCGCGGAGCGCAAGAAACAATTGGCCGGGGGCTATGCTCCCCAGCCAACCTACAAAGGCAAGCGGGTGATTCCCATCACCGTCAAGCGCGGCCCCTGACCGCACACCCGTCCGCGATACGCACCGGCGCCAATCCGCGCATTGGTCACGCATTGGTCACACACATTGCCGCGCAAGCGGACGGTCAGCCGGGCACCTCGTCCAGGCTTTCCTCCAGATGCCCGCAATAGGCCCACTCCACCAGCCGCCAGCGGCCGCCCGCCACTTCCAGACGATTGATGCCGGCATTGGGAATCGGAAAATCGCGCGGGCCTGAAAGCCCCCGCCCGAGCGCCTTGCGATAGAAAACATCCAGCACTCCGCCATGACAGACCAGCAATACCCGGCCACCGGGATGGGCGCGGGCCGCTTCGTCCACCACCGCCGTGATCCGGCCGGCGAAGTCCGGCAGGGTTTCACCGCCGCGAAAATCGTAGGCCGGATCGCGCATCCGGATGCGCGGGCCATCCGCAGGAAAGTGCATCATCACCTCGTCGTGGGTCAGCCCCTGCATCACGCCATAGTGGCGCTCGCGCAAGCGCGGCTCGGGGCGAGCCTCGATGCCCAGGGCGCGGGCGACCGGCGTCGCCGTGGCCATGGCCCGTGCGAGATCGCTGCTGAGCACGGCATCGAACGCTTCCCCGGCCAGATGGCGGGCCACGGCCCGGGCCTGGGCATGACCGGTGGCATTGAGGGGAATATCGAGATGCCCCTGCATGCGACGGGCCGCGTTCCAGGCGGTTTCGCCATGGCGGACGATGCAGAATCGGGTGGCGGACATGAAAGAAACCGCGCCGGGCGGGGCGGCTAGAATGACGTGCCGCCATTTTACCGTCCTTCCGCCATCCTCCCCGAACGCCCCTGCGCAATGAAATACCTGCTCACCCTCGCCCGCGGCATCGATGCGCTCAATCGCCGGATCGGCCGCGCCGCCTCCTGGCTGGTGCTGGCCGCCGTCCTGCTCTCCGCCGGCAATGCGGTGGTGCGCAAGGCGTTCGATTTCAGCTCCAACGCCTTTCTCGAAATGCAGTGGTATCTCTTCGCCGCCCTGTTCCTGCTCTGCGGCGGCTACGCCCTGCTCCGGCAGGAACATGTGAAGATCGATCTGCTCTATGGCCGCTGGTCGCGCCGCACCCAGGTGTGGATCGACATTGCCGGCACCATCCTGTTTCTCCTGCCGTTTGCCGGCCTGCTGCTGGCCCTGTGCTGGCCCTATTTTCTCGATGCCTGGCGCAGTGGCGAAACCTCGGCCAATGCCGGCGGGCTGGTGCTGTGGTGGGTCAAGCTGTTCATGCCCCTGGGCTTTGGGCTGCTCGGCCTGCAGGGCCTCTCCGAACTGGTGAAGCGCATCGCCTGGCTGCGCGGCGAGGGGCCCGATCCGGCCGAAAGCCAGGCACAGGATGCGGAACTCGACCCCTCCGCCGCCCTGCGTCGCGGCCACGCCAATGAAGGGGATGCGGTGCAATGACCGCCTTCCTCGCCGCCAACCTGGCACCGCTGATCTTCGCCTCCCTCATCGTCTTCCTGCTGCTGGGTTACCCGGTGGCCTTTTCCCTGGCCGCCAACGGCATCGTCTTCGGCCTGATCGGGATGGAACTCGGCGTGCTGCCGCCGGCCCTGTTCCAGGCCCTGCCGGAGCGGGTGTTCGGCGTGATGAACAACGAAACCCTGCTCGCCGTGCCCTTCTTCACCTTCATGGGGCTGCTGCTGGAACGCTCGGGCATGGCCGAGGATCTGCTCGACACCATCGGCCAGCTCTTCGGCCCGGTGCGCGGCGGCCTGGCCTACGCGGTGATCCTGGTCGGCGCCATGCTCGCCGCCACCACCGGCGTGGTCGCCGCCTCGGTCATCTCGATGGGCCTCATCTCCCTACCCATCATGCTGCGCTACGGCTACGACAAACGGCTCGCCGCCGGCGTCATCGCCGCATCGGGCACCCTGGCGCAGATCATCCCGCCCTCGCTGGTGCTCATCATCATGGCCGACCAGCTGGGCAAATCGGTGGGCGACATGTATGCCGGTGCGCTGGTGCCCGGCCTGCTGCTCACCGGGCTCTACGCCACCTATGTGTTCATCGTCTCCCTCGCCCGCCCCGCGTGGACGCCGGCCCTGCCGGCAGCAGCGCGGACCCTGCGCGGCCGCGCGCTCCTGCTGCGCGTGTTCACCTCGCTGATCCCGCCCCTGACCCTGATCTTCCTGGTGCTGGGCACCATCTTCCTCGGCATCGCCACCCCTACCGAAGGCGGTGCCATGGGCGCCACCGGCGCGCTGATCCTCGCCCTGCTGCGCCGCCGCCTCTCCCTTGCCCTGCTCCGGCAGGCGCTCGACAGCACCGCCAAGCTCACCACCTTCGTCGTCTTCATCCTCGTCGGTGCACGGGTCTTCAGCCTCACCTTCTACGGCGTGGATGGCCACCTCTGGGTCGAGGATCTGCTCCACCACCTGCCTGGCGGGCAGATCGGCTTTCTCATCGTGGTGAATTTACTGGTCTTCGTGCTCGCCTTCTTCCTCGACTTCTTCGAACTCTCCTTCATCCTCATCCCCCTGCTCGGCCCCGCGGCGCAGAAGCTGGGCATCGACCTGATCTGGTTCGGTGTGCTGCTGGGCGTGAACATGCAGACCTCCTTCATGCACCCACCCTTCGGCTTCGCCCTCTTCTTCCTCCGCTCCGTCGCCCCCAAGGCGGTGAAGAGCACCGACATCTACTGGGGCGCGGTGCCCTTCGTGGTGATCCAGATCATCATGGTGGGACTGATCATCGCCTTCCCCGGCCTGGTCAGCGCAGGGCTGGACAAGACACCCACCCTCTCGGGGCAGGAGTTGCAGAAGCTCTACACGGGAGAGTCGAACGAGGATGCCGACCCGACAGCGGCGTTCTTGAGACGGATGGATGCGCCGTAGGGCGGGTTTGTTAAACCCCAATTTTTCAAGACAATTCCCGGTTCAATTTGGCTTCCGATGACCGACCGGTCTCACTGGCTCACGTAGTGAGCCAGTGAGAGCCTGAAAATGAGACGGACGAACGAATGGAGGTCTGCCATGAAGAATCCGGTGCCATTTCAGCGAGGGCTGCCGTTATCCGAATGCCTGGGGCGTTCCGGAACGGAAGCAAAGTGTGAAGCCGCGCTTGCAGCCGCGCGCGGACCGACAGGCTGTGTCTGCCCACGTTGCCGGGGAAGCCGGTATCTGCGTTTCGATGCAGCACAGGCAATGGCTGCGGCAATGGCATCGCTACCGACACCAGGATTAGGCTGGTTGAGAGTCGTCGGTAGCTAGAGTTTGGCTTGAAAGGCAAGAGTTTTGAAGCGAGACTGAAATGGACAGGACCTTCCCCTGGGGCAAGCTCAATCGCTCCACGCAACCGCCCTCAACGCATGGCCTGCTTGACCATATGATGGATGTCGCCGCCGTCATGGCGGCACTGGCAAATATTCCGACCATCGCCCGAGCCCTGGAGCGCGCTGCCGGGCGCAGTTTGCACGACAGCGATCGTGCACGCCTCACGGCGTTGGCCTTTTTGCATGACCTTGGCAAGGCCAATGCAGGCTTTCAAGGACGCTATTGGGAGGATGGCCAGTGCCCTGCGGGCTGGCCGGGGTTTGCCGGGCATGGAAGCCAAGGTTGGGATTTGATCGCTCAGTGCTTGGAGAACGAGCATTGGGCAAAACGCGTTGCAGCCGGTTTGCCGCTGGAGGCGCTGCAAGACTGGGGCGATGCCTGGATGCCGCTGCTGCACGCCAGCATCAGCCACCACGGCCAACCTGTGGCCGAGGAAGACAATCGCTGCTGCTGGCGAGCGGCGCAGCACCAAAGGCAGGTGTTGTATGACCCCGCCCAGGCTTTGGCTGCCATCGGTGCTGCAGTGCAAACCCAGTACCCCCAAGCCTTTGTGAGCGATGCGCCAGAGCTGCCCAGCAGCGCCGCGTTTGCGCATCTGTTTGCCGGTCTGGTGCAGTTGGCCGATTGGGTGGCTTCCGACAATCGCCCCGGATTTTTTGCCTACACGCAAGCTGGTGAAATTCGCTCAAAAACGGCTCCAGCGCTTGCGCAGAAAGCGCTGCAAGCTATTGGTTTAATAGCTGAAGCGGCACCCCAGCGTCCCCAACGCACCTCCATTGATTTCGCTCAGGTCTTTGGCCTGGGCCAAGAAGGGCAGGCACGGCCCATGCAAACCGCGCTGGCCGATTTGTCCTTGGGGCCGGTGGTGGTGCTGGAGGCAGAAACCGGCAGCGGCAAGACCGAGGCCGCACTGTGGCGCTTTTTGCACCTATGGCGAGCCGGGCAGGTGGATGCGCTGTACTTCGCCCTGCCCACGCGCGTGGCGGCCACGCAGTTGTATGAACGGGTTCATGCTTTTGTGCAGCGCGCCTGGGGCGCTTCGGGTGGAGAAGTACCTGTGGTCGTGCGCGCCTTGCCCGGCTATGCCGCAGCCGATGGGCACGGTTACGAGCCGTTGCCGGGTTTTCAAGTGCTGTGGAGTGACAAGCCCGACGACGCGCAGGCCGAGCGCCGCTGGGCTGCTGAGTCGCCCAAACGCTACCTGGCTGCACCCATTGCGGTGGGCACCATTGACCAGGCGTTGCTGGCCGCCTTGCAGGTTAAGCACGCACACCTGCGCCATGCGCTGCTGGCGCGCAGCCTGTTGGTGATTGATGAGGTTCATGCGTCAGACGCCTACATGACGCGCCTGACCGAACAACTGCTGCGCGCCCACACCACCTGCGGGGGGCAGGCACTGTTGCTGTCGGCCACGTTAGGCGCCGTGGCACGCACCCGTTATCTGCACCTGGGGCAGCGCGGGCCGGCCCCCTTGCCGCCACTGGAGCAGGCGCAGGCACTGGCGTATCCGGCCATCAGCCACTGCAATGCCCAGGGTGTGCAAGTGCAGCCCGTGCAAGGCAACCCACGCCAGAAAACCGTGCATTGGACGCTGCTCGATGCCATTGCCGATCCGCAACGCATTGCTGCTTTGGCCGTCGATGCCGCCGCTCAGGGTGCACGCGTGCTGGTGGTGCGCAACACCGTGCCCGCCGCCATCGCCACGGCGCAGGCTGTGGAGGCACTGGCGCAGGCGCGCAACTTGGATGTGCTGTTTAAAGTGAACGGTGTCAGCACCCTGCACCACAGCCGCTTCAGCCGGGCCGACCGCCCCTTGCTCGATGCCCAGGTGCAGGTGCAAATGGGCAAGGAACGTGCGCCGCGCCCGGGCGGTGCCGGGCTGATCATCGTCGGCACGCAAACGCTGGAGCAGAGCCTCGATATTGACGCGGACTTGCTCATTACCGACCTGTGCCCCATGGACGTGCTCTTGCAGCGCCTGGGCCGCTTGCACCGCCACCACCGCGAGCAGCGCCCGCAAGGCTTTGCGCAGGCGCGCGCTTGGGTGCTCACCCCTGAGGGGCATGATTTGGCGCCACTGCTGCAACGCCAGCAATATGGCCTGGGGCCGATACGCCGCCAAGGCCAAGCCATGGGTGGCGTCTATCCCGATGTGCGCGTGCTGCAGGCCACCAAAAACCTGATCGCTGCGGCCCCCACGCGCAGCATTCCGGCAGACAACCGGCTGCTGGTGGAACAGGCCACGTATCCCACAGCCTTGGATGCCATCGCGCAAGAGATGGGGGCGGACGGGGAGCGATTTGGCCAAGAGTACGAAGGTGCGTTGGCCGCCCTCAAAACCACCGCCAACCTGCACACCCTGGCGTTTGAAAAAGAGTTTGGCAAGCAGTATTTCCCGCCGCACAACGACATCGGCACCCGCCTGGGCGCAGCCGACCGCCTGCTGGTGTTTGATCCTGCTCCCAACGGCCCCTTCGGCCAGCCCGTGCAGCAACTGGCGCTGCGCCACCACCTGGTGGAACCCGGCTTGCCGCCGGACGCGCAGCCCCAATCCGTTGTGCCCCTGGAGGATGAGCCGGGCTTCGGCTTCAGTTTTGGTGTACGTAATTACCGCTATAGTCGTTTTGGCGTGGAGCTGATTTTGAAGTAAGACACCGGCCTACTGCCTGATAAAAACCGTGCGGCACATCACCTTGCCGCCAGAACCAGGAGGGAGCACCTATGCCGTCCACCGGCTTGCATTGGAATGTGTTGGATGAAGCCCTGATTCGTTGGCGCAGCCACCCCACGGGCACGGCGTGCAGCGCCAGCCTGCCGCAGTTGCTGGCGGCCTTGGCGGCCAACGAGGTGCGTGACTTTCCCGCCCTGCGCCCGCACCAGCGCCACCCCTGGCACGCATTTTTGGTGCAGTTGGCGGCCATGGCCTTGCATTACGCGGGGCAGAGCGAGCCCTGGCTCAATGCGCCGGATTGGCGGGCGGCGCTGCTGGCGCTCACGCCGGGTGACCCGGATGGGGCGGCATGGTGCTTGGTGACCCCGCCGGATCGGCCTGCGCTGCTGCAAGCGCCGGTGCCGGGTGAAAACCCTGCCACTTGGAACAATCTGTGGCACGCGCCCGATGCGCTGGACATGCTGGTCACGTCCAAAAATCACGACCTCAAAGCCGCACGCGCCCGCGCCGCCCAGGCCGACGATTGGCTGTTTGCCCTGCTCAGTTTGCAAACCCAGGAAGGATTTTTGGGCGCAGGCAATTACGGCATCTCACGCATGAATGGTGGTTTTGCCAGTCGCCCCGGCGTGGGCGTGGCCCCTGTCGGTGCTTGGGGCGCACGCTGGCGGGCCGACATGGCCAGCGTGCTGGCGCAGCGCAGTACGGTGGCTGAGCAGTTTGGTTTGGCGCATGAGGGCGGCCATGGCCTGCTGTGGCTGCTGCCCTGGTCGGGCGCGGACAGCCTGGCTTTGTTGGTGCTCGATCCGCTGTACATCGAGGTCTGCCGCCGCGTGCGCCTGGGCATGGTGGGCGGCAAGGTGCAGGCCCACGCCACCGGCAGCAAAGTGGCACGCATTGCGGCCAAGGAAAGCAATGGCGTCACCGGGGATGCCTGGGCACCCATAGACACGGCCCAAAGCAAGGCTCTGACTGTGTCGCGCAACGGTTTTGATTACAAGCTGATGAGCGAATTGCTAGCCGGGGCACAGTACACCCAGGGAGCAGCGTGGCGGCTGAACGACTGGCCGCAGGATGCGCATTTGCAAGCGGTCGCCCAAGCCACCGTGCGCGGCCAGGGAAAAACAGAGGGCTACCACGAACGTCGCGTTCCCATCTCCCCCAAGCTGCGCCGCAAAATTGCCGGCGATCAGCGCCCGCTAGTGGCGCGGCAGGCCAAGCGGCGCATCGACGCCATCGCCCAAATGCGCAAGCTGCTCTGGACGGCGCTGGCGCTGCTGTTTGCCAACGGCGAAAGCGATAGCGGCAGCGATGCCGTCAGCAACCGCGCCAGCCGTTTTACCCAGCCTTTTGAGCAACAGGAAGATGCCCGCTTTTTTGATGATCTAAATTTCCAGGTTGAAGCCGAAGGCGAGGCGCAAGACGCTGCTGTGTATCTGGCCTGGCTGCTGGGCCTGGCCGAGCGCGCCGAGGCCGTGTTGACCAACGCTTTTCACGCCGGCCCGCGTAGCGCCATGCAGCGCTACAAGGCCCAGTCGGCGGCGATGTCGCGCTTTCACGCCGGCTTGCGTGGCGGCAAAAAGCCTTTGTTCCAAGAGTTGGTGACCCACTACGCCACGCAGCGCGAAAACGCGCGCCCCGCTCCGCATTCCACCCCATCACCTCAAGGAGATGCCCTTGCTTGACACCGCAGACACCCCCGCAGCAACAACTGAGCCTGCTGTGAGCAGGCCAGCGCCGCGCCGCCCTTTTGACGCGCTGGCCGCGCACATCGCCAGCCCCGGCACCAGCACGGGCGAGCGTGCGGCGCTGGCGCGGCTGTCGCCCGAGCAGCCGCTGCGCCCGCACGAAATCGCCGCCCTGGCGCGTGCCCTCATCGCCGCCGACTTGAACCCGGAGCAGTGGCACCCCGCAACCTGGCAGCGCTGGGCCTTGATTGCCCATGGCATCGCCCTGGCCGGGCACGACGCTGCTGGGAAGCTGGGCGCGCAACTGGCCCAGGCCCAGGTGTCCGAGCCGCGTGTCACCCGTCTGCTCACCGCACGCGGCAGCGCTTTTGTGCAACTGCTGCCGCGCCTGTTGCGCCTGCTGGCCAGTCAGGGCGTGCGCCCCAACTGGCGCGAGCTGGGGCCGCTCATCCTCAAAGAAAGCGGTGATGACGGTGCCGATCAGGCCGAGGCCGAAGACATCCGCTTGCGTATTGCAGGGGCTTATTTTTCTGCGCTTTCCAAGGTGGAAAAAGGCGCTTAGCGCCCGACTAACAAGCGCAAATAGCTATCAAAAACAGCCCGAACATCGACAAATTTTCTGGAGCATCCCCATGACCTTGCCCCGTTTCCTGCAAATCCACACCCTGCATAACTACAGCGCCACCTTGCTCAACCGCGACGATGCGGGCCTGGCCAAGCGCCTGCCCTATGGCGATGCCATCCGCACGCGCATTTCTTCGCAATGCTTGAAGCGCCATTGGCGCGTGGCGGACGATGCGTTTGCGCTCAAGAACTTGGATGTGCCCATGGCGGTGCGTTCGCGTGAAACGCCGCGCCTCATCAAAGACCGTTTGCAAGCGGCGGGTGTGACCGAGCCGCTGGCGCAAATTGCCGTCGAGGGCTTGCGCGCGGCAGGCTTGGTGGACAAGGCCAAAGACCTCAAAGGCAAAGAAGCGCTGGAAACCGGCCAGGCCGTTCTGCTGGGCTACGCCGAAATCGGCTACCTGGTGCAGCGCTGCGCCGCACTGGCGGCAGAGCACACCGAAGAAAAAGTCCTCAAAGCCGCCATTGCCGCCTTCTTGAAGGACGAGAAGAAAAACCTCGAAGCCCTGCGTCTGGGCAGCGGCCTGGAATCGGCCCTGTTTGGCCGCATGGTCACCTCGGACGTGCTCGCCAGCCGCGACGCCGCCGTCTATGTGGCGCACGCCTTCACGGTGCATGAGGCGCAGGTGGAGAACGACTATTTCACCGTCGTCGATGACCTGCTGCGCGACGCGGGCGAAGTTGGCTCCGCCGGTATTTTTGATACCGAACTGGCCAGCGGCCTGTACTACGGCTATGTGGTGATCGATCTGCCGCAGCTCATCGCCAACCTGGAGGGCGTGAAGATCACCGACTGGGCCAGCATCACACCCGAGCAACGCGCCCTGGCAGGCCGTGTGGTGCAAAGCCTGCTGCACCTGGTGGCCACCGTCAGCCCCGGGGCCAAGCGTGGCTCTACCGCACCGTTTGAATGGGCCAAATTCATGCTGGTGGAGGTGGGCGACTGGCAGCCACGCAGCCTGGCGGGCGCGTTTCAAAACGCTCTGTCCACCCGCCAGCCGCAGCTGCGCCAAACGGCGGTGCAGTCTTTGGCCAATGAAATCCAGCGCCTGGATGCCGCCTATGGCGCACCGCTGGCGCGGCGCTTTCTGGCGGTGGACGACGTGGCCGTGCCCGGCGCGCAGCGCCTGTCGCTGAAAGTGCTGGCCGACTGGGCGCGCGAGGCCGTGGTGCAAGCGCAGGTGGAGGCCTAAAACGTGCGCCGCCACCTTGTATTGCGGCTGGCCTCGCCCCTGATTGCATTTGGCGGCGAGGCCATCGACAACCTGGGCGTGATTCGGGATTTTCCGGCGCTCTCCATGGTGACCGGCCTGCTGGCCAACGCCCTGGGCTGGGATCGTGGTGACGCGCCAGCGCACAACCGCCTGCAAGAGCGCCTGCGCCTGGGCTGCGTGCTGGTGCCTGGGGCGCAGCGGGTGCAGGATTTTCAAACCGCCCAACTGGGCAAAGATGACAAAGGCTGGACGACCTGGGGCGTGCCCGAAGAGCGCGCGGGCGGTGCAGGAACTTACGCTGGCCCGCACCTGCGCTACCGCGACTATCACGCCGACCTGACCGCCTGGGTGACTCTCACCTTGCTACCCGCAGAGGAGGCTCCCACGCTGGAGGCTCTTGCCCAGGCCCTGGACAAACCCGCCCGCCCCCTGTTCATCGGCCGCAAACCCTGCTTGCCCACCGATCGACTGGTGGCCGGTTGGCAAGACGCCGCCGACCTGTGCAGCGCCTTGCAAGCCATCGTGAATGCGCAGCCATCCCAAAAGCCCCGATCCTGGCCCGCGCAATGGCCGGACGGCGAAGGCAGCCAGCCGGGCGACCGCGTGCTCGATGTCTGCGACGAACGCAATTGGCACACCCAGTTGCACGGCGGCTGGCGACCGGTGCGCCAAGGGCTGTTGCACCCGCAGGAGGTGCCAGCATGAGCAATGTCCCCGCTTTGCATTTGCTGCATGTGCAGCCAGATGCCCGTTTGCTGGCCACCTGGATGGTGCGCTACCGCACGCAAGACGAGGGCGAGGCTCTGCATGGCCTGCTGCGCGCGGCCTTCGGCACACAAGCGCCCCAGCCCTTTCGCTATCTGGACGAGCAGCGCGGCCTGCTGGCCTATACCGCACTGGATGCGGCAACGCTGGAGCAGCACATAGCGCTGGCCGACCCACAGGCCGCCCGCACCCTGGGTTTGGGGGCAGGGCATGGACATAGCGGCTGCCGTCTGCGCCCCTTTCCTACCGATTGGCCGCTGGGCAAGGTGCTGGGCTTTGCAGTGCGCGTGCGCCCCACCGTGCGCGGTGCCAAAGGCGAGCAAGATGCTTTTTTGCACGCCGTGGCAGCCGCTGGCGGTAAGGAGGGCGATTTCGTCTCGCGCGAGGCGGTGTATGTCGATTGGTTGCGTGCTCAATTGGGTGAGCGCCCCGGCCAGCCTCGCCAGCCCTGGCAAGGGGCTGTGGAACTGCTGGACGTGCAACTGAGCGCCTTTGCCCGCAGCCCCATCCGGCGCCACAGCCAAGCAGGAGCTAATTCCGCCCGCAAAGGCCGCACCATCGACGGCCCGGATGCGACCCTGACCGGCCACCTGCGCGTGACCGACCCGACAGCCTTTGCTCACTTACTGGCACGCGGCATCGGGCGGCACCGCAGCTATGGCTTTGGCATGGTACTGCTGCACCGCGCCGACTGACAGAGCAAAAGCCAAAAGCGCACATGCTCAAAGGCCGCCTGGGACTGGAAAAAGCCCGCATCCCCCACGCCGACCGCCACGGCCTGCTGTGGCTCTCGCGTGGGGAGCTGTCGGTCATCGATGGCTGCCTGCACTTTGTGCGCGGCAAAGATAGCCTGACTCCCGGTATCGACCAGATACCACACCAGTCGGTCTCGATGATTCTGCTCGGCCCCGGCAGCAGCGTCACGCATGACGCGCTGCGCCTGCTGGCACGCCACGGCACCTTGCTGGCCGCCGTGGGCGAAGATGGTGTGCGTAGCTACACTGCACCACCCTTACTGCCCGACCGCTCGGACGTGGCGCGCCGCCAAGCCGAGTTGTGGGGTAACCCGCGCCGGCGCATCAGCGTGGCGCACCACATGTACGCGCTGCGCCTGGGGGAAATTCTTCCGCATCGTGATCTGGATACCCTGCGTGGCATTGAAGGGGCACGCGTCAAGGCCATGTACGGCCTGATGGCGAACAAATACAGTATCACCTGGAAAGGTCGTCACTACGACCGCGCGAATCCCAACGCTACCGACCTGCCCAACCAGGCTATCAACCACGCCGCCACCGCCGTGCAAGCAGCTGCTGCTATTGCTGTGCAGGCCATGGCAGCGCTGCCGCCACTGGGGTTTATTCACGAGGATTCCGGGCAATCCTTCGTGCTCGATATTGCCGACCTGTACCGCGACAACATCACGCTGGGCATCGCGTTCACCGCAGCCAAGCAGGCGGAAAAATCCAATGAACCTGTGGATCGCTTGGTGCGGCGTGAGGCAGCGATGGTGTTTCGCAAACAGGGGGTGATTCCCTCCATGATTGACAGCATCCAAACCGTTTTGCGCATGGACGAGGTGCAGCATGGCGCTGGTCACGATAGTGATACGTGACATGGCCAACCGCTACCACGGCTTTTTGTCGTCGGTGATGCTGGAGGTTGCTCCAAATGTATTCATCTCGCCACGCATGAACCCGGGTGTTCGTGAACGAGTATGGGCTGTACTTAGCGATTGGTACTCCACGGAACCACAGGGCAGTGCCGTCATGGTCTGGCGCGACAGTAATGCAACGGGTGGGGTCGGGCTTGCCTTTTTGGGTAATCCGCCCCGTGAACTCGTAGAACTCGATGGTATGTGGGTCGTGCGCAGATGATTCATTAAAGTCACAAAAGCTCTTTAAAATTCCGTACTAACCAGTGTTTTTCTCTATCGTGACAGTTAGTTAGACAATAGAGGTTGCCCCGCGCGAGCGGGGATAGGCCC
>JAFEDH010000018.1 GCA_018241695.1 Pseudomonadota bacterium
GAGTTGAGATGGTTTATTTAAGTGTTACCATAAACGCATGACCTAATCGGGGTTTTTCGCGTGCCAGATACCCGCTACCGCCTGCTCGCCCTGACAGCCTCCCTCCTGACCCTGGGCGGCTGCTCCACCACGAACACCCTCCCCGTTTCAGGCGGCCACCTGACCACCGAGCCCAGTCCCGCTCCCGCGGATACCGCCGCCATTCCCCAGCCGGTCCAGAACAGCCTGCCCCTGACCCGGCCCCGTGCCGCCAGCAAGACCGAAACCTACAGTGTCGTGGTCAATAACGTGAATGCCCGCGACCTGCTCTTTGCCCTGGCCCGTGATGCCAAGCTGAATGTGGACATCCATCCCGGCATTGCCGGCACTGTCACCCTCAACGCCATCGACCAGACCCTCCAGCAGTTGCTGACCCGCATCGCAAGGCAGGTCGACATACGCTGGGAAATCGACGGCCCCAATCTGTCGGTCATGCCCGACACCCCCTTCCTGCGCACCTACAAGATCGATTATGTGAACATGTCGCGCGACACCTCGGGCTCGGTTACCGTCACCACCCAGATCGCGTCCACCGGCACGGGCAATACCGGAAGCGCAGGGGGAACCGGTGGCAGCAGTGGCGGATCGAGTGGCTCCACGGGTGGTAACAACTCCATTACCAAGATCGAGAACAAATCCCAGAACCGTTTCTGGGATACCCTGGAGCACAACATCAAGGATCTCCTGCGGGAGACGGACAAGATCCTCCCCGAAGGTTCCAGCGATACCACCATCGAACGTTCCGAGCAGCAAAGCTCCACGGGTGCCCAGACATCGCTCAGCAAGGCCGGCACGGTGACCCAGACCGGCGGTGGCAACGGTACCGTGGCCAGCCAACAGGACGGCACCACTGTCGTCCGGCGCGCGACCTACCGGGAAGCCGCTTCGGTGATTGTCAATCCGGAAACCGGCATCATCACGGTGCGTGCCACAACACGTCAGCACGAAAAGATTCAGGAGTTCATCGACCAGGTCATGAATTCCGCCCGGCGCCAGGTGCTGATCGAGGCTACCATCGCCGAGGTTACCCTCTCCAAGAGCTATCAGCAGGGCATCAACTGGCAGACCATGCCGCTGGGCCGAGCAGGTTTCACCCTGGTCCAGAACGCCACCGGCAACATCGCCAATCCGGCCTCCAGCCTGATGCAGCTGAGCTACAAGAACGCCCCGGGCAGCATCTCCGCTGCCGTCAACCTGCTGGAGGGTTACGGTACAGTCAAGGTGCTCTCCAGCCCCAAGCTTTCGGTACTGAACAACCAGACCGCCGTGCTCAAGGTGGTCGACAACCAGGTGTATTTCACCCTCAAGGCGGATACCACCGCCAATCAGACCACTACCACCACCACCTACACCACCACGGTCAATTCGGTGCCCGTTGGTCTGGTCATGAATGTCACGCCGCAGATTGACGACGGAAGCACCGTGCTGCTCAATATCCGCCCCAGCATTTCCCGCATCGTCAGCTATGTTGCCGACCCCAATCCGGCACTCAAGGCCGCGGGTGTCACCAGCCAGATTCCCATCATCCGCACCCGCGAAATGGAATCCATGATTCGCGTGGACAACGGCAATATCGCGGTCATGGGTGGTCTCATGGAAGACACACAGCAGAACACCGACAATGCCATACCTGGTGTATCCCGCATCCCCGGTCTGGGCCTGTTTTTCCAGAACCGGGACGACAGCCGCAGCAAGACCGAGCTGGTGGTCTTCCTGCGACCGGTCGTCATCAAGGATGCAAGCCTGGAAGGCGATTACCGGCATCTCAGGGATCAACTCCCCGGTCGCGACATGTTCTCGGCCCCAACCGGTCCACGCCCCTACGGCAGTGAAGGCTCATCCCCATGAGCCTGCTCATGGAGGCCCTGAAAAAGGCGGAGGAGGCCAAGCGACAGCTGGCCGCCTCTGGTTCACCCGAACGCTCATCCGAGTCATCTCCTTCCGGGCAATCTCCTCTGGAACTGTCTCCCCTGGATCCGGCACCTGTATTGCCGGCCCAGAATGAGCGTCCCCAGCAACTCCCCGACCTCACCTCGCGCCTGGAATTGCTCGATGAGCAGTTCATGGCCACTGCCGCCGACCTGGGTGCCGGTGTCAGAAAGGAACCGAAAGCCGAGGTTCCTGCTCCATCCGTACCGCCGCCCGCTCCGTCTGCGGGCGAGCCCCGTTCGCGCACGGTCCCATCTCCCCTTGAACTTACGCCGGCAGCCACCAGCCCGCAACCGCCTTCAGGAAGCCCGACGCCCCGGGCGCAGGAAGCCGCACAAAACCTTTTTGCGGCCAAGCAGCCTGCCGCCACCTCCTCGCGCAAAACCACGAATATCGCCATCGGCCTGGCGACCCTGATCGCCCTGGCCGGCATCGGCATCTACTTCTGGCTCCAGCTGCACCCCGGACCCTCGCTGCTGGCGGGCAGGAAACCCACCCCGGTGGCACCCATCGCCACCGCATCCCCCACACCGCCCGCGCCACCTCCCGCGCTGGCAGCCGTGCCGCCGACGCAGGAGACCCCTCCTCCGCCCCAGGAGGAGGAAAAACCGGAAACCTCAACCCAGCCCCCGCCAACACCAACCATGGCTGCCAGGACGGCGGATAGTGCTGTACCGATCCGCATCAGTCATTCCCGGCCCCAGATCGACCCGGCGCTGGAACAAGGCTTCAACGCCCTGGAAAAAGGCGATCTGACACGGGCGCGTAGCGCCTATGAACAGGCCCTGCGCAGCGATCCGCTCAATGCGGATGCGCTCCACGGCATGGCCGCCATCCTCCTGCGCCAGGGGCAGACAGGCATGGCGGAGAGCTATCTGCAACGTGCACTGGATGCCGATCCCAAGGATTCCATTGCCCAGGCTGGACTGATCAATCTGCACAGTGGCGCCGACAGCTCCCAGTCGGAGAGCCGGCTGCGCTCCCTGCTCGCCGATCAGCCCGACTCCGCCGCCCTCAATACCAGCCTGGGAAATCTGCTGTCCCGCCAGAGCCGCTGGGGCGAGGCCCAGCAGGCCTATTTCAAGGCGCTGACACTGGATGGCGGCAATCCCGATCTCCTGTTCAATCTGGCCATCAGCCTGGACCGCCTGCATCAGACCCGTCTTGCTGCCCAGTATTACAGCCAGGCGCTGGCAGCGGCCGATCGCCGCCCGGCTGGATTCGACAAGATACAGGCGGCGGAGCGCCTGAAAAAACTGCAGCCCTGACACTTCCCCATCTCATCATTCACCCGGATAATCAAGGGCCCATGAACGCCCCAAGCGCCCATCGCAGGCCCATCGGACAGGTCCTGATCGCCCAGGGGGTGATCACCGAGGACCAGTTGCGCATTGCGCTGCTGGAGCAGATGAAGTCCAACCAGCCGGTAGGCAAGCTGCTGGTCAGCATGGGCTTCATTTCCGAAGCCACACTGCGCGATGCCCTGGGTGAATCCCTGGGGCAGAAATCGGTGGATCTATCCCGGGCCATCATCGATTCCGGCGCCCTGCGCCTGGTGCCTCGGGAGATGGCCAAGAGGCATTGCCTCCTGCCACTGGATTATCAGCCGCTGGAGCGCCGGCTGATCGTTGCCATTGCCGATCCCAACAATATCGTCGCGATCGACAAGTTGCGCGCCCTGGCGCACGATGAGCTGCAGGTCGAGATCCTGCTGGCGGGCGAGCAGGAAATCACGCGCGCCATCGACCAGTATTACGGGCACGAACTATCCATTGACGGCATCCTGCATGAAATCGAGACCGGCGAGATCGACTATCGCTCCCTCGCCGCTTCTCTCGATGAATACAGCCAGCCTGTCGTACGCCTGATCGATGCACTGCTTACCGATGCCGTCAAACGCGAAGCCTCGGATATCCACTTCGAGCCAGAAGCACGATTCCTGCGCATCCGCTACCGTGTAGACGGCATCCTGCGCCAGATTCGCGCCCTGCATAAATCCTACTGGGCGGCCATGGCCGTACGCCTCAAGGTCATGGCTGGAATGAATATCGCCGAAACCCGGGCCCCCCAGGATGGCCGCATCTCGCTCAACATCAGCAGCCGCACCGTCGATTTCCGCGTTGCCTCCCAGCCCACCATCCATGGTGAAAATCTGGTGCTGCGCATCCTCGACCGACAAAAGGGTATCGTCCTCCTCGACAATCTCGGGCTCGAAGACGATCAGCTCGATCTGCTCAAGCTGATGATCGCCCGCCCCGAGGGCATCCTCCTGGTGACCGGCCCCACCGGCAGCGGCAAGACCACCACCCTGTATTCCGTCCTCAATCACATCAACGAGGAAGGGGTCAATATCATGACCCTGGAAGATCCGGTGGAATACCCCATGGCCATGATCCGGCAGACCTCCGTGGCGGAAGCGGCCAAGCTGGATTTCAGCAACGGCATCCGCTCCATGATGCGCCAGGATCCCGATGTCATCCTGGTGGGTGAGGTACGCGACCACGACACCGCCGAAATGGCGTTTCGCGCGGCCATGACCGGCCATCAGGTGTTCTCCACCCTGCACACCAACTCCGCCATCGGCGCCATCCCCCGCCTGCTCGATATCGGCATCCAGCCCGACATCATGGCCGGCAACGTGATCGGCATCATCGCCCAGCGCCTGGTCCGCAAGCTCTGCGTGCACTGTCGCAAGGCGCAACCCGCCGAACCCCACGAGTGCCGCCTGTTGCGTATGGAAAACCAGCGCCCGACCCCCATGCTCTACCGGGCCACGGGCTGTGAGCGTTGTGACTTCCAGGGCTATCGTGGGCGCATTTCCATCATGGAACTGTTACGCATGGATGGCGACCTGGATGAGCTTGTCGCCCGCCGGGCCACCGCACGCGAAATCCGCAATGCAGCACTCGAAAAGGGATTCCGTCCTCTTGTAGAAGATGGTCTGCGACGTGTGCTGGATGGCTCCACCTCGGTGGAGGAAGTAGCGCGGGTGATCGATCTTACTGGACGGATGTAGCCCGGCCATGGCCTTGTACTCCTACAAAGCCGTCAATAACGTCGGCCGCATCGTGCAGGGTCGCCTTGAGGCCATGAATCTGGTGGATCTGGAAATGCGCCTCAAGCGCATCGAACTGGATTTCATCAATGGCGCTCCGATCAGCCAGAACCGGCTGTTCAAGGGTGCGAGCATCCCGCGGCCCGAGCTGATCAATTTCTGTTTCCACATGGAACAGCTCACCCGTGCCGGGGTTCCCATCATCGAAGGTCTGGCCGATCTGCGGGACAGCCTTGAGCACCCCCGTTTCCGGGAAGTCATCGCCGGCATGATCGAGAGCATCGAGGGCGGCCGCACCCTGTCCCAGGCGATGGCCGAACACCCCCGGATTTTTGACGAAGTGTTCACCGCCCTGATCCGTGCCGGGGAAGATACCGGCAACGTGCCCACCGTACTGCAAAGCCTGACCGAATCGTTGCGCTGGCAGGATGAACTCTCCGCGCAGGCCAAGAAGCTCATCATGTACCCGGCATTTCTTGGCGTGGTGGTGGTTGCGGTGTTCTTTTTCATGATGCTGTATCTGGTGCCCAAGATGGTGGGCTTCATCAAAAACATGGGGCAGCAGATCCCCCTGCAGACGCGACTCCTGATCGCCACGTCCGATTTCCTTCTCGGTTACTGGTATGTCGTGATCCTGGTTCCGCTCCTGCTGGCGGCCGGCATATTTGCCGCCGTACGCACCAGCCCGGCGGCACGGCACCGTTTCGACGCCGTCAAGCTCCGTATCCCGTTGCTCGGGGCCATTCTGCGCAAGATCATCCTCTCCCGCTTCGCCTCGGTATTCGCCATGATGTATGCCTCCGGAATCTCGATCCTCGATTCCATCAAGGCCACCGAGAAAGTCGTCGGCAACATCGTCATCCGGGAAGGGCTCGAAGAAGCCGGACGCATGATCGCCGACGGGCAGAACGTCACCCAGGCATTCCAGAATGTCGGTCTGTTCCCGCCATTGGTGATCCGCATGCTGCGTGTCGGTGAAAATACAGGTGCTCTCGACCGGGCGCTGACCAACGTCAGCTATTTCTACAATCGCGACGTGAAAGAAGCCATCGGCAAGGTGCAGGCCATGATCGAACCGGCCATGACGGTCATCGTCGGCACCATCCTGGGTTGGGTCATGCTTTCCGTGCTTGGCCCCATCTACGATACGATTTCCAAGATCAAGGTATAGCCGTGGCCAGCCAACGCCTCCTCTACGTCGATGCCAGCCGGCTCGCCGCCTTTGAATGGCAGAACGGGCAACTCCAGCCGGAAGGTGTGTTCGCTCTCGACGTACCGGGCCTCGAAGCCTTTGCCGCGTATCTCCGGAGCCGAACCCGCTCCGTATTCCGCATGCTGGTCGATGTGGTGGAAGAAGGTTTCCAGATCGATACCCTGCCCTTTGTCGCCGGCAACGACCGTACCGCGATGCTCGACCGCCGCCTGGGGCAGTATTTTTTCGGCACCCCCCTCTCGGCAGCCATTTCCCTGGGGCGGGAGAAAAGTGGCCGCCGCGACGAAAAGATCCTTTTCATGGCGCTCACCCGGCCCGCCGACACCGCACCCTGGCTGGCCGCACTGAAAGACCACGAAATCCAGTTGGCGGGGGTCTATTCAACCCCCCTGGTCATCGACCGGCTGCTTCCCAGGTCCGGCCCCGCACAACCCGCACAAACCACCCTGGTCATCACGTTGAGCCACGGCGGATTGCGCCAGACATTTCTCGACGGCGGCAAGCTACGCTTCTCCCGCCTGACGCCACTGGCCACAGGGTCCGTCGAGGAACAATCCGTTGCCTGTGCACTGGAGGCCGCAAAGACCTATCAGTATCTGGTTGGCCAGCGGCAGGTGGAGCGTGGCGTCCCGCTCCAGACCCGGGTTTATGTTCATCCCTCGCACCGGGATACCTTTCAGCAGCGCTGCCACAGCAGCGACCAGCTCCAGTTCGAGTTTGTCGACCTGCAGGCCCAGGCAGGTGCATCCGGCCTCAAATCCGGTCTGTCCGGATCGGACAGCAGTCTCCTGCTGCTACACCTCCTTGCCCGCAACCCGCCGGCACAACAACTGGTGGCAGAGGAGGAGCGGCATTTCTACCGTCTCTATCAACTGCGCCATGCCCTCGGCGCGCTGGGCATCATCGTTTTCCTCGGCTGCGCCGTATTCGCGGCCAAACGCGGGCTCGATACCTACACCCTGAATAACCGGACCGCAGCCCTCACCCTGGAAACCGCACAGGGACAGCAGCGCCACAACGCGATGCTCGCATCGCTGCCTCCGATTCCTCTGGGGCCGGACCAGTTGCGCAACGTCACAGATCAATATGACCGCTTGCTGAAACACTCGCCTCCCCTGGATGCGGCGTTACTGCCCCTCAGTCACGCCCTGGACCAGAATCCCCGGATCCAGCTATACAAGGTGGATTGGCTGCTGTCATCCGATCCGACAGGCAAGCCCGTGCAGAACGCCTCCGCCCTGAACGGCAGTTACTACGCGGTGACCACGGTGGATGCAACCCTGCCACCGGAGCTTTCGAATGACTACAAGGCGCAAAGAGCCGCGGTGCAGGCCTTTGCCGATGACCTGCGCAAAGCCGGGGCGAGCGACGTGCAGCTGCTGAATCAGCCTTTTGACGCCGAATCCAGCCAGACCATCAAAAGCGATGGCGCCGCGCCCGCATCGCGCGATCCGGCACTTCACTTCGGTTTGCGTGTGATCCAGAATCTGAACCCGTCATGACATTCAAACTCACCCAGGCCGATTTCAAACACATCCGGGGCAGTGTGATCCTGTGTGCCACCCTGGTGGTTGTCGGCAGTGTCCTGCTGTACACCACCCAGCGGATCTGGACTCAGGCCGATCTGCGCGAAAAACGCGCCCAGGTGGACCAGAATGAAATCCGCGGCAAGCTTTCCCGCGCCCAGGACGAGGTGCAGGAGTTGCGCAACAAAATTGCCGAATACCACACACTGACGAGCCGGGGCATCATCGGCCAGGAGCATCGCCTGGACTGGAGGGAGCTCCTGCACCGGATCGAGCAGGAGCGCCGGATTCCCGCCATCAGCTACGAACTGCAGCCGCAGCGCGCCTTCGAAAGCGCCGCAACATCCGTGATCGGAATACCCGCCAGTACCGGTTACACCCTCATGAGCAGCCCGATGAAAATGGAACTCCAGCTGCTGCACGAAGGAGATCTGATCCATCTGCTTTCCGATCTGCGTCTTCACGCCAGTGCCCTGGTGCGTCCCCGCCACTGCACGCTGGGGCGTCTGGCCGAAGCCGGCAAAACGGCCGGTGGCGGCATCGCGTATCTGAATGCCAGTTGCGAACTGGACTGGGTCACCGTTCAGGAACCGCAGTCATGAATCGCCTTGTGTCCGCCTTCATGCTTCTGCTGCCCTGCTCCCTTGCATGGGGCGCCGAACCGCCCGCCCTCGGGCGACTTTTCTTCACCCCCGAAAAACGTGCCGATCTGGATCAGCAGCGACAGCTCAATCTCCAGGAATCCCAGACGCTCCAGGGAGCCACCTTGCAGCTCGACGGAGTCGTTCTGCGTAGCGATGGCCGTAAAACCGTCTGGATCAATGGCCGCCCCCAGAATGACAATACCGGTTCCGGCGGCGTAGCAGCCCGCACACGTCCGGCCATCCCTGGCGAGGCCACACTCACCCCGAATGGCGAGGCTTCGGTCGAGCTGAAAGTCGGTGAAAACATCAACCGCGCCACGCGCGAGAAGAGCAACGCACTCGGCGATGACAGCATCAAGATCCGCTCCGTGCACCGCTGAACTCTCTCGCCCCGCGCCCGCTTTGCAAACCGGTGCGAATCGTGGAAAACAACGCGGATTCGCCCTCATGGCATTGCTCACCATCGTGGCGCTGGGCATGCTCTATCTCATCGTCAGCAACCTGAATATCGTTGAGGCCAAATTCAACCGGGCCAACCGTACCCAGATGGTTCTGGCCCAGGCCAAGGAGGCCTTGATCGCCTATGCCGCGACCTGGCGGGATCAAAGCGGCAACGACGTCTTCGGCTATCTTCCCTGCCCCAATGCCGACGGTACGGGTGTCGCCAACCCCAGCACCGCCACCACTGCCTGCGCCGGCTTCGTCACCGTGCTGGGTACCGGCACCGATCAGGTCGCGGTCGGCCTGCTTCCCTACAGCACCCTGGGCCTGGGCGATCTGCGGGACGATGCCAATGCATGCCTCTGGTATGCAGTCTCGCCACGCCACAAGAACGTTGCCGGCGCCTACCGCCCCACACCGCTCAACTGGGATACCCGCGGCCAGATCAGGATCGTCGACAGTGACGGTGTCACCGTGCTGGCCGATCCGCAAAACGGCAACGAAGGCGGCGCCGTCGCCGTCATCTTCGCCGCGGGGACCCCCATCGGCACGCAAAACCGCACGCCCTCGGGAACCGGCCCCTGCGGCATCAGTGCCAAAAGTGCCTGGAACACCTATCTCGAATCCGTCGCCCTCGATACCAACGGCAACTTCGCCTCATCGGAAACCGCTCCCCTGGTAGTCACTCGCGGCATTCCCGGCAGCAGCACCAACAACGACCAAATCGTCTGGATCACTCCTCGGGACATTTTCAGCCGGGTCCTGCCCCGCCAGGACTTCAATAACCCGTTGACCGGTGTGCCCCCCGGACAGATCAACACCTTGACCGACCAGATGCGGGCCGCCCTTGATTTCACCATTCAGCAGGATCTGATGGCGGGAAGCACACCGGTCAACAGCGCCCCGGTGAATCGCAGCAGCTACACACAGCCGTCCGGCCGGATGGTGGGTGAACTGCCCACCACCCTGTCGAACGGCTTCCTCAACATGGGCTACGGGACCTATTACGCCCACTGGCTTAATCAATACCGGGATATCGTCTGCTCCAATCTCGGTACCCCCTGCCTGACTATCAATGGGACCAGCTGCCGTGGAGCCCTGATGTTCGCCGGCCAGGGCACCATCAGCCCGACCAACCTCATGTCCCGGGTCCGGGCCAGCGCTGATGCCACCAATCTCGCAGCCTACTTCGAACCGATCGTCGCTGATCCCGGTGGCGGGCTGAATCTTCTCACCGGGGCAACTCCCAGCTTCAACGGAAGCAACAGTTATCTGCCCGCCAAGCCCAGCGCCGACGTGGGTGCCTGCCTCTTCCCGGGCACTTTCATCTCCTTTGCCCAGAACATCGCCGGGTTCAATGCAGGGCAGGTCAATCCCACCACATGGAGCCCGCTCACATCCGTTTCCACCGGCGGCACAAAAGGCGTCACCCTGGGTGGAAACTCCCCGGGTTCGGGTTGCGTCTGGTATCCCTCCCCGTTCACCATCAACACCAGTCTGCGGCTGTATTTCACCTTCGTCATCAATTCATCCGTTATGACGACCAACGGGTTTACTCTCACCCTCGCCGACGCATCCATCCCGCAAAACAATCCTGGCAACATCGATACCCCCATGTGCGGTGGTCCGAACGAGGGAAGACTGGGCTATTCGGGTATCCCGCAGGGAGGCACGCAGGCCGGCATTGCCCCGCCCAAGATCGGCATTGAATTCGATAACAAATACCAGGGGGGTTATAACGACACAACCAGCGATCATTTCGCCTTCCTCTACTGGGGTTTTGCTGCCGACAACGGCATCACCTCGAATAGCGGCAACGACGACAATGTCCACGGCAACGGTATCACCGGCAGCGGCTATGAACCCCAGAATCCGCGCAGTCTCAGTATTACCACGGCTACGATGACTCCCTATGTCCAGATCACCGGAACCAGCTGGAGTCCGGTAACCGATCTGGTCACGGTCACCACCTCGGCGCCTCATGGTTTCACCAGCGGACAGACGGTAATGGTTTCATCCCTCCAATACCGGAAAATCGTATCCGTCACTGTTACGGGTGCAACAAAATTCACCTATTCCAGTACGACAGACCCCGGTACGACCATCAACGGTGGAGTGACCTTCCGCGCGGCCTCCATCAGTACCGCAAACTGGAATGGCACCTCGCTGACAATCTCCACCACACAGAACCACGGCCTTGCCGTCGGGCAGTATGTAAACATCTCGGGTATCAACCCGGGCGAATACAATGGCATCTTTCCGATCACCCGATCATCGCCGCCGCTAGGTGGCAATCAGCTCGAACTCGGCTCTCCTGCTCCAACCGCCCCCGGAGTAGTCTCATCCAACAGCATGCTCACCCCGGCCTTCGGAATCTCCAGCGCCATCTGGCAAAGCGCAACCCCGTCCGCCCCTGCAGCCGCCACTTTCACCACCTCGATACCTCATGGACTAAGCACCGGCCAACTGGTGACCATCAGCGGAATTTTCCCCTCCACCTACAACGGATCATTCGTCGCTACCGTGATCAACACCACACAGTTCAGTGTCCCTCTCGCCAACAATCCTGGCGGCACCTTCAACGCCACCTCGTTTACCGCACCCGGCTTCGCCAAAGTGTCCACCCTGCCCTACTTTCCATCCGGCAACAACATGCCCCGGGGCAGCACGATTCATGTCCGTCTGGACATCAGCCGTACCTATGATGCGGTCAATCATCGGGCGATATTGACGATGAAAGGCTATATGGACAACCTGTTCAACCAGCTGGCCTATAACTGTGTCGCCAGCGATTTCCAGAACCTGTCCCGCGATCTGTCCGATTTGTGTCCATCACGCCCCGCCACCATCGAGCAGGATATGATTCCGATCAACGATGTAGTCGGCAGCGCCCTGTCCAGTGTCTATGTGGGTTTCACCAATTCCCGTGCCTTCACGTCCATAACCAACCAGAATATTGTCATTTCCAATTTCGTCCTCAGAAGCCAATGACCCATTCATCAGGAACCCGGCGGACCCATGGGGGATTCACGCTCGCCGAGATGGCTGTGGTGCTGGTCATCGTTTCGCTCCTGATCGGCGGTATGTTGATGCCCTTTTCCGCGCAGCAGGACAATCGCCGCATCAGTGATACGCAGAAAATGCTGGACAGCATCCAGACTGCACTGATCGGCTTTGCCGTCATCAATGGCAGACTACCCTGCCCGGCGACCCCAACGATCCCTTCCGGCGCTGCCGGTGCCGGCCTGGAAGCCACGACCGGTACCGCGCCCAACACAACGTGTGCCTCGTTATCAGGGGTCCTGCCCTGGGCAACCCTGGGTATTCCTGAAATTGATGCCTGGGGAAGCCGCTTCACCTATCGTGTCACCGCGCGCTTCGCCCAAGGGACCGGTCAGCCCTTGGGCCTGGGTTGCATCCCTCCCAGCCCCCCCACGACGGCCTCTTTCGCACTGTGCAGTCCGGGTGACATCACCGTCAGCACGGCCACCGCCGGCGGAGTCACCGTGGCCTCTGCCCTGCCGGCCGTCGTCGTTTCTCACGGCAAGAACGCAGTCGGAGCCTACTCGACCCAGGGCCTGGTCATTCCCGGCAACGCCAGTACGGACGAGCAGACCAATGCCAGCGGCACCGCGAACTTCGTCAGCAATAACGCCATCGACGATCAGCTCACGTGGGTGCCAACCAGCCTCCTGATGAGCCGCATGCTCTCTGCCGGCAAGCTGCCCTGAGCCAGGGTCCGCCACTTCGCGCGACCGGCGGGATTTTTGGCCTATTATGTCTCCGTACTGATTTCACCCTCATACTCCATCGTGCCACCGCCGGCTGTTCCCGATCGTGATTCGTTTCTCCAGCGCCTGCACAATGCAGGGGTCCTGCCCGGTGACAGCGCGGAATTGCGGCTCGCAAAATCCCTGCTTGTTTTCGCTACCGGTCTGGTGGGGGGCGGGGCCATGGTCTGGCTTTCGCTCTACTGGATCCTCGGACCGCAAGTTTCGTCCACCTACCCTTTTGCCTTTCTCCTGCTGCTCACGGCCAACCTGATCCTCTATGTCAAGACCGGGTGGTTCGATTTCTTCCGCGTCACCCAGCTCGGGCTTTTTCTCTTTGTCCCTTTCGCCATGCAGTGGAGCATGGGCAACTTCATCACGGCCAGCGGTGTCAGCCTGTGGGGATTGCTCGCACCGATTGGTGCAATCATCATTTTCGGCATCGAGGGATCGCTGGCCTGGTTCATTGCCTGGGCGATCATGATCGCGCTCTCCGGCGCGATGGATTACTACCTGGCCGATCTGGCCCCCAAAGTTCCACCCATTCCCCAGAAAACCAGCGTCGTTTTTTTCGCGCTCAACTTCATCGCGGTATCGGCACTGACCTACATCCTTTTGCGCCATTCGATTGCCGAAAAATACAAAATCGAGGCCGCACTGCAGGATGCCCATCAGGCCCTGCAGGCAGAGCAGGAAAAGGCCGAGCGCCTGCTCCTCAACATCCTGCCCGGCCCGGTCGCCAAGCGATTGAAGGAATCGGATCAGACCATCGCCGATGGCTTTGCCGACGTGACCGTGATGTTCGCGGATATCGTCAATTTCACCGAGCTGGCGGCGAGCATGGCACCCTCCCAGGTATTCGCCATGCTCAACCGGATCTTTTCGGCCTTCGATGATCTCGTCGAACAGTTTGGTCTGGAGAAGATCAAGACCATCGGTGATGCCTACATGGTGGCGGGGGGGCTCAACAAGACCCAGGGCGACTACTGTGCCGCCATCGCCGATCTCGCCATCGCCATGCGCGATCTGCTGCGCAGGGATTTTTCGATCAACCAGTCACATCTCGATATCCGCATCGGTATCGGTACCGGTCCCCTGGTGGCCGGCGTGGTGGGCAAGAAGAAATTCATCTACGACCTGTGGGGAGATACGGTCAACCTGGCCAGCCGTATTACTTCTGAAGGAGTGCCGGGCATGATCCAGTGCGATGTCACGACCTTCCGGCGCCTGCAAAACCGTTTCCTTTTCCACGAACCGCAGACCATCTACCTCAAGGGGAAAGGGGAAATGGTCGTCCATCGTCTGATTGGCAAGACCCAGGGAACCTGACCCGGACCGTATCCTCCGGGCTCACTGCGTCGCTGTCGAAGCCGGTCCGCTTTCGGAGAAAGATGGCCCAGGCATTTGCTCCGCAGGTAGTAATCCAAGACTGACCCGGCCCGGCCGGTTTTCCAGTAAATGCACCCGATAGCCCGCCAGCCGTGCGGCACGTGCAAGCTGGTACAGCCCGATGCCCAGCCCCCCGGCAGATGTCACCGGACGCCTGCCAATATCCTCGGCCAGATAGTCCGCCATCGCCGCACCGGTATCGATCACACGGAGGAATGGCCGTTCCGCCGTGCAATCGAGGATCACATCAATGCGAACCGACGTGGCCAGCGTGCGCTTGCCCAGCGCATTCTGCACAAAATTTTCTACCGCCGAAGTAAACAGGGCATCGGGAATTTCCCTCTCTTGCAACACTCCCACCAGGTGAAATTCAATGTCCTGACCCTCGTAACGTGCCGGTAACGACTGCCACCACACCCCCACCGGCACCAGGGAGGTGACCGGAGCCGATATCCCTCCCAGTTTTTCCAGGGTCTGCTGCAGACGCTGGCCGATCTGTGGAAGCTGGTGCTGCAACAGCCGGTGCAGCAAAGCCTCGTTTTCCCCCTCCTGCCGGACCGCGAAGATGAGTCCATTGAGGATTTGCAACAGGTTCTTGATGTCATGCGTAAGCATCGCACCGGTGTCATGGACGGCCCGCATATAGGTCATTTCCCGCAGCGCCTGATCCTGCAGCTTGCTGCGGCAAAACTCGGCAAGCAGCTGGGTGACCAGATTCATGTGCCAGACCAGGGCCGGGGGCAGTACCTGCTGGGTACGCAAGACCAGTGTCAGGTCCTCCGTGGCGAAAACCGTTTCCAAACCACCCGCCTCGCCGAAATCTCCTGTTTGCCCGGCAAGGTGCCAGCCACCGCCACGCGCCCAGGGAATCTGCCGCACCATGTCCCGGCAGGCCGCCCGCAGAAAGCGATAGGGGTCGGGCTCGCCCTGCGCCAGATCGGCCACCGCATGCAGCCAGTGTTCGAAGGGATTGCCAATGGAGAGCATGTAACGCGACACCATCGTCCCCAGTCCACCGAATCCCGCCCGTGGATTCCACATCCAGCCGAACAGCACCAGCATGGAAGCCATGGCAAACAGCGTCATCAGCAGTGCCGGCAAATAGCTGATCCCCTGCAGCAGCATCAACGCAGCGCTCCCCAGTACCAGCACGGCAAGGAGCAGAATCATGAGCAGGCTGTAGGCAAGATCGATGGCTTCCGGCTCCTCGTCCCACTTCCCGCCGACCGGGAGCACGGTCATGCAAAGCAGCAGAAACGGCAGTCCATATCGGGCCAGGCTGTATACCACCGGATCGATCACGATCGTGCGGGGGAAGGCATGCGGTATGGCCAGCAGCAAAAGGGCCAGAATCAGATACACCAGCGCAAGGGAAAAAAAACGCTTGCGCCAGAGCTGATGGAAAAAAAACACCCGTCCGCCCACCAGCCCCGCCAGCAGGATCAGCCAGATGCCCATCATCCACCAGGACAACCAGACCAGCCCGGCCACCACGACCGCCACCACGGCAAGCAACTGCGGATTGCCCAGCCGCGCCTCCGCCCGCATGAAGGGTTGCCAGATCAGGAACAGGCCCAGATGCGCCAGCAGCAGCGCGCGCCCCAGCACGCTTCCGGCACCGACAAGCAGCACGCCGTGCAGCAAGGCCAGCATGCCCACCAGCACCCAGTGCCGTTGATTGGAAATGGTCTTTGTCGCCCGCATCAAAGCCCTCATTCAGCACACCCCGCAAACAGGCTCATGGCAATACATCTCCGTTACAGCTTCGCCGTTTTCCGCTTTGTATGTCTTTCGACACATGTCAATTTTTTCAACGGTCAATTGTCCATATTCTGGACAGATACCCCATACAGAAGAGTTGGATC
>JAFEDH010000019.1 GCA_018241695.1 Pseudomonadota bacterium
CCCGCTCCAGTCCCGTCCGTAACCATGTTGCGGCCCTGCGCGGTAGTACCGGCACCTTGCAACGGGCAGCGCCCTGCCACAAATCCACCCCCGACTCAACGCGGCAAGCCCGAGAGGAACCCGAGCAGGGCGGCATTGAACGCCTCGGGCTGTTCCTGCTGGACGAAATGCCCGGCACCGGGGATCAATGCCGGCGCCGCCAGGCGCGGTACGCGCGTGCGCATCAGATCCAGCCAGTCGGGACGCAACATCTGCAACACCACGTCGTCAGCACCGCAAAGGAACAGCGCGGGCTGTTCGACATTGGCATCGGCCCAGGGGGCGCCCAGTTCCCAGTTGCGATCCGCCACGCGGTAAGAATTCAGGCCTCCGATAAAGGCGCTGCCTGGCCCGGTACGCAGATATTCCTTGAGATAGACGTCGAAATCCGCCTGACTCAGCCAGGGCCAGGGCAGGGGAATCTCCGGGTCCGCCAGCACGTCGAGGTAGCCGGTGCCTGCGCTGGGGAAGCGGGTCCAGTCCAGCAGGTGGCCACGGGCAGAAAGCGCCCAGAACAGCCGCTGCAGGAACAGGGCGGGCTGGGCGCCGAGTTCCCGCTCCGCCGGGCCGATGGTCTGGAAGTAATGCATGTGGTAGAAGTGCTTGCGTGCCGCCGCGGCGAACATTTCGCTGGGCCGCAGGGTGGCCGAGGCGAAAGTCGTATCGGGGGTGCCGTCGGGCGCCTGCGGATGCGATCCGCCGCAGGCGCGCCCCGCCAGATCGAAATCGTAGGGCACGCAGCCAACCACGGCGCTTACCCGGTGTGGCCGGCGTAGCGCCATGTTCCACACGGCCTGGGCACCGAAGTCCTGTCCGACCAGAATGGCCTTTTCCACCTCCAGGGAATCGAGCACACACTCCAGATCGTTCAAGATGCATTCGGCGTCGTAACGGGCAGGATCGGCCGGGCGGCTGGAGCGGCCATAGCCCCGGGTATCGATGGCAACGGTACGGTAGCCGGCATCGGCCAGCAGCGGAAGCTGGTGGCGCCAGCTGTACCAGAGGCCGGGGAAACCATGCACCATGAGGACCACGGGGCCCTTGCCCTGAATGGCGGCATGAATTTCCACTTCACCACAGTCAATCTGCCGGTGTTCGATATGGCGATTGTTCATGAAATCACTCCGGCAGATCGGGAGCCCAGTTGACTCCATTGATATGGCTGCCGCCATCCGCAAACAGCGTGTTGCCGGTCAGATAGCGGGCATCCTCACTGGCGAGGAAAAGAGCCACGCTACCGATATCCTGCTCGGGATCGCCCATGCGCCCCATTGGATTCTGCCGCAGCATCAGTGCGGCGTTCTCGGGCTGTGCGGTGGCGAAACCCCGATAGGCCTCGGTGGCTGCGGCGGGGCAGATGATGTTGCAGCAGATCTGGTGGCGGGCCCATTCACGTGCGGCGGAACGGGTAATGGACCGGATCGCTTCCTTGGCCATGTTGTAATCGGCGGAGAAGGGGTGGGCATTCACGCCATTGAGTGAACCGAGGTTGATGATGCGTCCCCATTGCCTGCTCTTCATATGAGGGTACGCTGCCTGCATGGCCCAGTAGGCGGCCATGGGCCCCACCTTGAAGGCATGCTCCATTTCAGCATCGGTTTTCCATTCGAGGCGCCCGACAGAACTCCCCTTGAGTGTTCCCCATGCGTTATTGACCAGGATGTCCACACTGCCAAAGGTGCTGACCGCCTTCTCCACCATGGCCACCACATCGGCCTTCTGGGTGACGTCCACTTTCATGAATTCGGCACGGGAAGCAAAATCCTTGCGGATATCCGCCGCGGCCACTTCACCGGCCTGTGCGTTGTAATCGGCCACGAGTACGGCCGCACCCTCGGACGCCAGGCGCCGTGCGATACCCCGACCGATCCCCAGTCCCGCACCGGTGACCACAGCGACACGGTTATCCAATCTACCCATGCTTTTTCTCCTCGTGATTGATGCGTTTTTAAAAACTTTCCGGGCTGTCGCAACAACCCCGATCCGGGCCGAATGCCGCAGAGGCGCCAAAGACCCGGAGTTGTGTGACGCAAGCTGATGTGAATCTCATGTGAGATGGTGTTTCTCCACCCATCGGCTGCGCTGCGCGTCAGGCAGCGGAACGCAGCCCCGGAATGCGCGAGCGGGAAGCATCTCCCTGCCCCGGATGCATGTCGCGCAGATCCCGGATCAGATGATCGGAAACTCCCTTCAGATACTCCCGGCCAAAGACTGCCGGAGCGATCAGGGAATGCACGCTGGCGCCGGAAACAAAATGCACCAGGGACTGCACGGCCGTGAGAATGTCGAACCCCGTATCCAGCTCGCCCAGGGCCACTGCATCCTCCAGATCGGCGCGATAGCCCGAATAGATGAGCTTCATGCGTCGCTCCATGTCGCTCTGCCATTCGGGATGATGGGAAGCCAGCGCCCAGAATTGCAGACGTACCTTCCAGTAGCGGACGGCCTCCGCAGTCAGCGGCAGGGCGGCGTGAAGACGGGCGTGGAGGCGGGCCATGCCGCGCTTGCCCTGGATCAGGCGTGTTTCTCGCTCGACATAACGCGCGTTCACCCAGTCCAGGGTCTTGCCGACGATGTCGTCCTTGCCCTTGAAATAATGTTCGATGACCCCCTTGGAGAAGCCGGTGCGGGCGGCGATCTCGCGAAAGCTCGCCCCCGCCAGGCCCTGCTCGGCAATCAGGTAAGCGGCCGCCCTGGCAATCAGGTCGCGCCGCTGATCATGGTCAACGATGCGCGGCATTTCACAGGCCGTTGAGCGGAACGTGCGGCGCCACCTTCTCGAAGAACAGGCGCAGGCCCGACCAGCTCAACGATTTCTCCATGCCGGCGACCAGCGGATGCAGAATGAAGGCATCGTTGGGCGCCATGTCACTGCGCGCCCGAGCGATCACCTGTTCCGGCGTGGCGGTCTGGTAGGTGCCCCAGGAGCGCAGGGTAGCCGCATCCAGCGCGGAGTTGAACATGCCGCCCTGGTCCGCGCTGGCCTGCCAGCGGGCATAGGTGTTGGTTTCATAGAGGCAGTAGGGTGCGATGCGTTCCCAGTCCGCATCCGGGTTTTCGGACACAAAGAGGATGGAGAACGGCATGTTTCCCTGGTAGCGTGCCGGACGCCCGTGCGCTGCACACTCCTTGACATAGATCTCGTTCAGCTCCGTCAGGCCGCCGATGAAGGCATCGCCGGCGCGAGCCGCGCGGCGTGCGGCAGGGGCGGAAGTCCCCCCCATGAAGATCGGCGGATGAGGCTGCTGAAACGGGTGAGGACGAATCTGGCAGCGGCGGCCACGATATTCGAACGGCTCGCCGGTCCACGCCGCCTTGAGCGCGACCACCCCCTCATCCATCAGACGGCCGCGCTGTTTGGGGTCCACCCCGAACATGGTCATTTCGGAAGGCACATAACCGCCCAGCAGCAACACCTCGGCACGTCCCCGGCTCAACTGGTCCAGCACCGCCACATCCTCGGCCACCCGCAACGGGTCGAGAAAGGGCATGATGGCATTCACCTGAAGCCGTACATTCTTCGTGATCCGCGCCGCCGCAGCGGCGAGAACGATGGGGCTGGGCAGATACTCGTCGTCGGAACCGTGGTGCTCGCAGAAATTGATGGTGACCGGATACCCCAGGGAGTCCACCCAGGCGATCTGCTCCAGTGTGGTGTCGTAGATTTCCGCCAGGGAAACGTTGGTGGTCGCGGCGGGTGCGCGGCATTCGTATTTGATGCAAACGTAGGCCATGGAACTTCCTCTCTCGGGGGCATGGTTGAACCTCGCCGCATTTAGCCACAGCGGGAGTCTTATTTCAAGACAAGCGTCCTAGGCGGGCAGTACAATCGGGCATCCACTTCCGTCTGATCGGGGAGAAGCCATGCAGCGCCTGCAGGACAAGGTTGCCATTATCACCGGCGGAGCCCGCGGCATGGGCGCCGCCACCGCACGCCTGTTTGCCACCGAGGGCGCACGGGTGGTAATCACCGATGTACTCGACGCCGACGGCGCCGCGCTGGCCACCGAACTGGGCGGTGGCGCTGTCTACCGCCATCTCGACGTGACCGACGAAAATGGCTGGCGGCAGGTGGTGCAACAGACCGAACAGGATGCCGGCCGGATCGACATCCTGATCAACAATGCCGGCATCCTGATGTTCAAAAGCCTGCTCGAAATCGAGAAGGCCGAATTCGAGAAAGTGCTGAACATCAATCTGGTAGGCGCTTTTCTCGGCATCCGGTCGGTCGCTCCCGGCATGATCCGGCAGGGCAGGGGAGCCATCGTGAACATTTCCTCCGTAGACGGCATGAAGGGCGCCAACGGCCTGGGTGCCTATGCTTCCAGCAAATGGGGTCTGCGCGGCCTGACCCGGGTGGCGGCGATGGAGCTCGGGCACAAGGGCATCCGCGTGAATTCCGTGCACCCGGGCGGCATCAATACCATCATGGCCAACCCGAACGGCGCGCCCCGTTCCGAGATCGACAAATACTATGTCAGCGTGCCCCTGCAACATGCCGGAGAACCCGAGGAAGTCGCCAAGGCCAATCTCTATCTGGCCAGTGACGAGGCGGCCTTCGTGACCGGTGCGGAAATTGCCGTGGACGGCGGCATGGTGATCGGCCGCTATTACGAAGGTCTGCCCGGCGCGCCGGGCAGCTGAATCCAAGCGAGTTCCTCAGCCATCCGGCCCGCCACGAGCGGGACTGCTCAATGACCAGCGACACGATCAATCTAGAAGGTGCCCCGAATTTCCGCGATCTGGGTGGCAATCGCGCTGCCGATGGCCGGCGTGTCCGCCATGGCAGGGTGTATCGCTCGGAGAGCCTGGCCCATCTCACCGCGGACGACCGGACACGGCTGGCGCGACTGGGCGTACGGCGTGCAGCCGATCTGCGCAGCGCCTACGAGCGGCAGCACCGACCCTCGCTGTGGCCGGAAGCCAATCCCCCGGAAATCCTGACCCTCGATGTCAATGTGGACATGCGGGCGGGCCATACGGACCTCATCGACCTGATTCGCAAGGGTGCCGATGCCGGCAGCGCGGAGCAGATCATGCTGCATACCTATCGCCTGCTACCCGTGGCCTTCGAGTCCGGACTGGCACGCATTTTCGATGCCCTGCTGGAGGGCGAACAGGGTTATCCCTTCGTTTTCCACTGCACTGCCGGCAAGGACCGCACCGGTTTTGTCGCGGCCATGCTGCTGCTGGCGCTGGGCGCCAGCGAAAACGAGGTCTACCGCGACTACCTGCGCACCCTGGAAGCCGGCAACCTTGAGCGCATGAAACAGCAGACCGCGAAATTCGTCGCTGCCCAGATGGGGCGCGCACCGGACGACGTACTCCTCACCGCGCTCTCCGCCGTGCGCAGCGAATATCTGGATGCCGCACTGGATACCATCCGCACCCGTCACGGCTCGGTGGATGCCTACCTGGACCATGCCGGCGGCCTGAACGACCTGCGCCGCGCACGGCTGCGCGACCTGCTGCTCGAATAATCCCGTCACACCTTTCGTCCCCTTGTGGCGTCGCTTAAACTTTTTGTAAGCCAATTGGCTTGCAAAAAAATATCATCAGGCGCACAATGCCTGCCATCGACTCGAAGGAACACGTCCCATGCCCAAGGTTGTCGACCCCGAAGAACGCCGCGAGCACATTGCCCGCGTATCTGCCCAGACCATCGCCGAGATTGGCCTGGAGCAGACCACCATGCGCGAAATCGCGCAGCGGGCGGGGGTTTCCAAGGGTGTGGTCGAGCATTACTTCACCAACAAGGAAGAAGTGATCGATTCGGCCCTGGCCTGGATGAATGCCCGCTACATCCGCCGCGAAACGCGCCACCTGGCGCGTCACCAGGGTCTGGCGGCGCTGCGCGCCCGCCTGTACTGCGCACTGCCGCTCACCCCCGAATCGGTGCACGAATGGAAAATCCGCCTGCGTTTCTGGAGCCTGGCCACCGTCAGCGAAACCGCGCGGGATGCACAGCGGCGACGCCTCAACCTGACCCGCAACCGCTTTGTCACCGACCTGGAACAGGCGCGGCAAATGCGTGAAATACCGCAGCGGATCAATTGTGCGGACATCGCCGACACCCTGATGCATTTTGTTGCCGGCCTGGCCTGCAACGCACTGCTCGACCCCGACCATTACCACAAGATCTATTTGCGATCGGCCGTAGACAAAGCCGTCGCCCAACTCGCCAAAGGAGTCACACCATGACCGATACCTCCCGTGAGGACGCCCTGCTTCGGGACGCCTGGAACGATTTCTGTGATCAGCTCAAATCCGCCGGAGAGCTGCCGTTCCGGCCGCTGGTGCCCCAGGGGGATCTCTCTCGCGCAGCGGGGTTCCGTACCCTGGCCCAGAACATTTCCCTGGCGCTGCAGTTCCAACTCGAAAACAGCGATCCGGTGCATCCCGAACTGCTCCATTATTTCGACCCGCTGCGCAAGCAGGGAGGGGACAACCCCGATGCGGTATACGTCGGTGCGCCCATCAACGGCACGGATACCTATCGCATTCACGGTCACCGCGGCACCGCGCGCTATTTTGCCGTTACCGCGGTGGAAACCGGCAGCACTCCCTGGGGCGGCAAGGTGGCGCAGACCCTTTTTGGCAAAGACATCAAGACCGAGGCCGACGGCAGCTTCGAGTTGATCTGCAGCCCGCATCCGCATCCGGGCAACTGGCTGCACACCACTCCGAACACCTTCCGCGTCACCTTCCGCCAGTTCTTCGCCGACTGGGAAAACGAAACCCCGCTCAAGGCACGTATCGACCGCCTGACCGACAAGGCGCCTCCTCCTCCACGGATCGACGCACAGCGCATGGCCGAAGGCCTGCGCGCCTCGGGACGCTGGGTGGGTGATTCGATCCGCTACTGGGCGGAGATGATCGAAATGTGGAAGGCGCGCCGCAATACCTTTCTGTCCTACCGCCAGCTGGATAACAACGGCCTCGATGTCACTCCCGGCGGGGAGCCGCTGGTCGCCTACTGGGCGATTCCCGACGATGAAGCCATGATCATTCGCGTCAAACCGCCCAAGGCGCTGTACTGGGCGGTCGAATTCGGCAATTACTGGTGGTGCTCCATGGACTATCGCAACCGTCTGTCCACCACCAACTGCCACTTCGCGCAACTGGAGGATGACGGCGAACTGATCATCGTCATCTCCCACGCCGATCCCGGTGTCGCCAACTGGCTCGACGCGTCGGGCTTCAACGAAGGCTATGTCTGCATCCGCTGGATGCAAGCCGACCATTACCCTCAGCCCGTGGCCACCCAGGTCAAGCTGGCCGATCTTGGCCAGCACCTGCCGGCCAAGGCCAAGCGCGTCACCGCAGCCCAGCGCGCAGAGCAGATCGCCACCCGGCGGCGCGGCACCATCCAGCGTTTCGGCGTTTAAAACTGAGTCGAGGAGAATGTTGATGAGCAACCAAGATCGCGTCAGCCGCTGGACCCCGCCCGCCCGCCCCGAATGGCTGGCACGGGTGAACGAGGAAGGCCAGGGCATGGATATCGCCAGCCTGGTGCCGCTCGTACCGGCCGAACTGATGGAGACCGCCAAACGCAATACCG
>JAFEDH010000001.1 GCA_018241695.1 Pseudomonadota bacterium
CTCTCGGCCAGGCCCTCTCAGACCCATGAACAACCCCTTCGATCTCGGAGCCATCCACTCATCACTACCTCAGCCTAGCAAGTACCTACACCTATCGGCTGTTCCAGTTTTTAAAGAACCGCTGCTTCCGCAACCTCTCGCTGTTTCTTCAGCAGAGAGATGAGATTATATGGATAACCCTTACTGCTGTAAACCCCAGTTGTACATTTTTCTCTGGGGGTACCGAAATCATGGGTTGTCTCATCAGAAGGAAAGTGTTCATTACCCATTACACGATTCACGACATCATGGTTATCCAGCAGGAACTCCGTATAAGCCAACAGTCTGCTGCAACAGGCTGACCACCTCATCTTTCAGTAATTGAGGGGCCAACACCTCCACTTCCGGGCCATGCTTAAGAATGTCCATCAACAATTCCCGTGAGTCACTGTAGGGAATTTCCAGCAGATACGTACCATCATCCAGAAGTCGCCCCTTCTGGCGTGGATGCCAGCGCTCCGCAGCAACCCAGCGTGCGCGACGGGAACTGAACCGAAGTTTGGCCCACGAAATTTTTCTGCCCGAAAAAATCCCATAACCAGCCCCGAGTTCAGCGTCCAATGTGTTCTCGGAGACATTCCGGGCCGCAGAGTCGAGGACTCTGGCCCCGCGAATGGCATCGACGGAAAAGCTGCGCAACCCTTCCCGCAGATGACACCAGGCGTCCAGATACCAGTTTCCCCGGTAGTACACAAGGCGCTGTGGAGATACCTCCCGTTCCAGAGTCTCTCCCCGACCGCGAGTGTAATAGCGAAGTAACAAACGCTTTCGACGAAGCAGCGCGGAACCCACATTCGCAAAATGTGCCAGTTCCGTTGAGCGAACCGCCATATCCAAAACACGAATGCGTTTGCGTATTTCATCCCCATCGTTACCGTCTGTCGCCAACAGCATGCCCAGCCGGGTCTTCAGTGGTTCGACATGGGATGCCAGCAGCCCCCCGCTATCGATTCCGGCTAGCAGATGCTGCATTGTCAGCAGCGCATGGATTTCAGACGCGCTGAACCAAAGCCCCGGTAATTCATATTGGGCAACCGCATGGGGTTGAGATTCAAAGCAATAGCCGCCAGCAATACGATCCCAGACTATGGGCGCATGCAGCCGATTGCGCAGGTACTCCAGATCACGCTTGATGGTGGCCCGTGATACATCCAGCTTTTCCACAAACAGGGAAAACGGGACTACCTTGCGTTCCCTGAGAAGCTGATCAATTTTGTAGAAACGCTCGGTACGGTCCATGAAACCGCAGACGGGATTACCCCAAACCCCGGCAAATATCGGCGTAAATGTCGTCTACCGATTCAAGACCCACCGCCACGCGCAAAAGCCCTTCGTGGATGCCGGATGCTTCCCTGGCCTCGGCGGTGATGCGCCCATGGGTCGTGGAGGCGGGATGAGTGATCGTGGTTTTCACATCCCCCAGATTCGCGGTGACCGACAACACACGACACCCATCCACCACGCGCCAAGCCTCGGCTCGCTCACCCTTTACTTCAAACGATACGATCGCTCCTCCACTCGCTTGCTGACGCATCGCCAAGGCGTGCTGTGGATGAGAGGCAAGCCCCGGATAGTACACGCGGGCTATCTGCGGGTGCTTTTCGAGACGCATAGCCAGTGTCAGCGCATTGGCAGACTGCGCATCCATTCGCAGTTTCAGCGTTTCGAGTCCCTTGAGAATCACCCAAGCATTGAAAGGAGAAATGGAGGGGCCTGCCGTTCGTAAAAACCTGAAAATCTCTTCCATTTCGGCTTTACGGCCGCATACCGCACCGCCCAGGACCCGCCCCTGGCCATCAAGATATTTGGTCGCGGAGTGAATGACAATATCGGCCCCCAGATCCAAAGGACGCTGCAAGGCCGGAGAGCAAAAGCAGTTATCAACCACCAGGAGAATTCCCTTTTCCTTTGCGATACCGGCCAGGGCGGCAATATCCACCACCTCGGTCAAAGGATTGGAAGGAGATTCGGCAAAAATCAGGCGGGTATTGGGGCGTACCGCCGCCCGGTAGGCATCTACCTGCGTTGCCGGCACATAGGTGGTTTCAACACCAAAGCGCGCCAGAATGTTGCCAAACAGCTGCTGTGTCGCACCGAAAATTCCCTGCGATGAAACGATGTGATCCCCCGCTTTCAACAAGGCCATCACGGTCGCAAGAATCGCAACCATGCCGCTCGCCATGGCAACACAAGCCTCGGCTCCCTCAAGCGCAGCGAGGCGATTTTGCATCATCGCGACAGTAGGATTGCTGAAGCGGGCATAGACGTAACCGTCTTCAGCACCGGAAAATCGTGCTGCCGCCTGAGCCGCATTGTCGAACACAAAACTGGATGTCAGGTAAAGCGCCTCGCTATGTTCATTGAACTGGCTGCGCTCCTGTCCAGCCCGGACCGCCAGGGTCTCAAAATCACGATCGTGACTCATGGTTTTACTCCGAAGGCACCAGATTGAGATCCATCTGCCCGCCCTCGCCTTCCTCGACACTTCGTGACGAAGCGTTACGAAGTGCCTCGATTGCTTCCAGATAGGCGTCGGTAATGTCTCCCGTGACATAGCGTCCGTCAAAGCAGGATGCCTCGAACTCGACCAAAGAGGGGTTCACCGCCCGGACAGCGGCCTTCAAGTCATCCAGATCCTGATACACCAAGCCATCGGCGCCGATTTCCCGACAGATTTCGGCGTCATCACGATAGGCGGCAATCAATTCTGCCCTTGTAGGCATATCGATGCCATACACATTGGCAAACCGGACCGGTGGAGATGCGGATGCGAAATACACTTTCTTCGCACCGGCCTCCCGGGCCATGGCGATGATCTCACGGCTGGTGGTTCCCCGAACGATCGAATCATCCACCAGCATCACCCGTTTTCCGCGAAACTCCTGGGCGATGGCATTGAGCTTCTGTCGAACCGATTTCCTGCGTGTCGCCTGACCAGGCATGATGAACGTCCGGCCAATATAGCGATTCTTCACGAATCCCTCCCGATACGGCACACCCAGGGCGGTCGCAAGTTCCATGGCGGAAGGCCGCGAAGAGTCCGGAATCGGAATCACGGCATCAAGCGCCAGATGCGGCATGGTGTGGCGAATCTTGCTGGCGAGGAATTCGCCCATTTTTACCCGCGTTTCGTACACCGAAACGCCGTCCATCAAGGAATCGGGACGCGCCAGATACACATACTCAAACATGCAAGGTGCATGTAGTGTGTGTTCGGCACACTGGCGGCTGACAAAATGCCCTTCGGTATTGATGAGGACGGCCTCACCCGGCTCCACATCGCGCAGAAATTTGAACCCCAGCGTATCAAGAGCAACGCTTTCCGATGCCACCAGATATTCAGGCCCGCGAGAAGTATCGTTACGGCCAATCACCAGGGGTCGAATTCCGTAAGGGTCCCGAAATGCAAGCAGGCCATAGCCGGCAATCATCACCACAACGGCGTACGCACCCCGGATACGACGGTGGACACCGGCCACCGCCTTGAAGATGGTATCGGGATCAACCTGATACCGGTTCTGTGAAGCTACCTGCAGTTCATGGGCAAGCACATTGAGCAACACCTCGGAGTCCGAACTGGTGTTCATGTGCCGCAGATCCTGCAAAAACATGTCCTGCTTGAGTTGGTCGGCGTTGGTCAGATTGCCGTTGTGGGCCAGCATCAGGCCGAAAGGAGAGTTCACATAGAAAGGTTGTGCCTCCGCGGCGTTGTAGGCGGAGCCGGCAGTCGGATAACGGCAATGACCAATCCCCCAGTTGCCCACCAGACTGCGCATGTTCCGTGTGCGGAAAACATCCCGCACCAGCCCGGGCCCCTTGTGCATGTGGAAATGCCCGCTTTCAGCCGTGGCGATTCCCGCTGCGTCCTGCCCCCGATGCTGCAGAACCTGCAAGCCGTCATACAGCAGCTGATTGACTGCGGTGGTTGCCACCACCCCCAAAATCCCGCACATAACGACCCCTACCGATAATGTATTCGCTTGGCCACTTCCGGCGGCATCCAGGATTTACTGGCGATCACCGCCGTTTCAAAAGGTGGCGCCAGTTCCGCCTGCTGCCACCAGGACTGTCTGGGCAATGTGGTGAAGCCCGCGGCAAACACAACCAGGAATGCCAGCACCAAACCACGTCCGATACCGAATACTGCTCCCAACACCCTGTCCAGCGGCCCGAGTCCGATCGAGCGCAATATCCGGCTGACCAAAAACCGGAGCACCCCTGCAACCATCAGCACACCCAGAAACAGGATTGCAAAGGCTGCGCTATAGCGCAGCATGGGGTCCGACAGCGATCCAGCCAGCATTTCCGCCACCGCTGTCGCCCAGGTACGGGCTACAAAAAAAGCGGCCACCCATGCAATCAGGGCCAGCAACTCGCTAGCCACCCCTCGCCACAACCCCAGCAGCACCGATGCGGCAATCACCCCCAGCACGGTGTAATCAAAGAGAGTCACGCCCGCCTCAGCCCCGGCCTCACTTCTGGACCAGTATGCCGCCGGGAGGGCCGCCCGCCCCGATCTTTTTCAAGCGGAGCTGGGCTTTTTCAGCCGACTCACGGGACCCAAAAGGCCCTGCCCGGACACGGATGCGGGCTCCCTGCGCGATACTCACCTTTTCCGTGTAGGACGGATAGCCCAATTCCTTGATCTTGCCCTGCAGCACCGCCACGTTGCCCGACTCCTGATAGGCGCCGAGTTGTAGAACCCATTGACCACCTGCCGACCGGCCTTCAAGCGCCGCCGTAGCACGAGCCTCCTCGGATTGCTGTTGCCCCTGGGATGATCTGGCTTTTGCCTCGGTTGCGGGCCTTGATTGCACCACAGGGGCGGGTACTGCCGCATTCTGGACGGGTTTAGGTTGTACCGCAGGCTGTACGGTGCTTCCGTCAGGTTTTGCTGGCGTGCCCGCTGCCTGCGATTGCGCTGCCGGAGCAGTTTCCCGGGTCGAATCCGCCGGTTCGGTATTTCCCACTGTTGCAGCGGGCACGGCGGCGGTTGGTGTCACTGCGGGCAGTACTGCGGCATCCTGACTGGGGATGCGAATCTGAATATCCGGATTGAGCGGCCTGGGCTCCCGGTCCATGACCAGAGGCAGAACGATCACCGCAAACAGTACCAAGGCTGCAGCCCCCACCAGACGGCGGCGGGCACGTTTCTTCAGTTCGCTTGAGTCATCGGTGGAAGCAGCGTTATCGGCCATATTTACTGAACGTCGCGATGGAGGGCGCGCAGCGCGTCGGCTACCGTCAGGAAAGATCCAAAGACGACAATTCTATCATTCTCACCCGCCTGACCCTGGGCATAAGCCAGAGCTTCCGCAGGATTCGCGAATACGGGCACATCTCCCGTCACGGCACCTGCCCAAAGATAATCGCGCAACGTCTCTGCGGTCGCCGCACGGGGACCCGTGAGTGAACAGGGCAGCCAACGAGTGATGCGTCCCTTGATGGCCTGGATCACCGCGGGAATATCCTTGTCCGCCAGCATGCCGAACACTGCCCAGGTTTCTGGGTGAAAAGCCATATTGCCCAGATTGTCAGCCAACGCCGCAGCAGATTGCGGATTGTGGGCGACGTCCAGCACCACGGTCGGGCGCCCTGGCAGAACCTGAAAACGACCGGCCAATTCCATCTCCAGCAAACCGCGCCGGATATCCTGCATCGCCACCGGCAGCACCTGCCGCACACTATCGAGCGCCGCCAGCACGCCGGCTGCATTCTGCAACTGATTGCGACCTCGCAGCGCAGGATGCGCCAGCCCGCTCCGTTTACCCTGCGGCCCCCAGAACTGCCATTGCTGTTCCTGACGCAGATAGCCAAAATCCCGCCCGATCACCTGTAAAGGTACATCGATGGTTTCGGCGTGCGCCAGCAGGGATCGAGGAGGAGCCGGGTCCGCACAGATAGCCGGTACCCCCGCACGGAAGATGCCGGCTTTTTCGAAACCGATCGACTCCCGGTCGGGACCGAGAAAATCCATGTGGTCCAGATCAACGCCGGTGACCACAGTGCAATCAGGATCATAGATGTTGGTGGCATCCAGCCGGCCACCAAGGCCAACCTCCAGAATCACCACCTCCAGCTTGGAGATGGCAAATATTTCCCACGCGGCAAGGGTGCCGAATTCGAAATAGGTCAGGGGGATATTTCCCCGTGCCATCTCGACTTTCTCGAATGCCGCACACAGGCTGTCATCATTTGCCGCCCGTCCCTGAATCCGGACCCTTTCGTTGTAACGCAGCAAATGGGGAGAGGTATAAAGGCCGACCCGATATCCGGCACAGAGCAGTATCCGCTCCAGCATGGCGCAGGTGGAACCTTTGCCATTGGTACCGGCCACCAGGATGATCGGGCAAGATTTTTTCTGCTCGAGGGTGGCTTTTACGGCCTGGAGGCGATCCAGCCCCAGGGCAATGGATTGCCCGTGCTGGTGCTCGATATGCACCAGCCAGTCATCCAGGGAGCGGGGCATCAGCGGGACGCGGGCTGACGCAGCATCAGGCTGAGCAGGGACGAGAGTCTGGCACGCAATTCCCGTCGGTCCACGATCATGTCCAAAGCGCCTTTTTCGAGCAGGAACTCTGCCCGCTGGAAACCTTCCGGCAGCTTCTGGCGCACGGTCTGCTCGATCACACGAGGACCGGCAAAACCGATCAACGCGCCCGGTTCGGCGATCACCACATCACCCATGAAGGCGAAGGAGGCCGACACGCCGCCCATGGTCGGATCAGTCAGGACGGTAATGAAGGGCAATTGATGGCGCGCAAGCTGGGTCACCGCTGCCGTGGTCTTGGCCATCTGCATCAGGGAGAACAGGCCCTCCTGCATCCGCGCCCCGCCCGATGCGGTGATGCAGATGAAAGAGCATTGCTGTTCGATCGCGGTACGCACACCACGAACGAAACGCTCTCCCAGTACGGAACCCATGGACCCGCCCAGGAATTCGAATTCAAAGCAGGCCACCACCACCGGCAGCGCGTTGATGGCGCCTTGCATCACCACCATGGAATCGGTTTCCCCGGTATCGGCGGCGGCAGCGGCCAGGCGATCGGGGTAGCGCTTGCTGTCCTTGAACTTCAGAGGGTCGACCGGCACCACCTCGGTGCCGATTTCAAACCGGCCCTCCGCATCCAGCAATTGATCCAGCCGTGTGCGCGAATCCACGCGATGGTGATGGCCACACTTGGGACACACCCCCTGATTGCTTTCCAGATCCGAGCTGTACAGCACAGCCTCGCAAGTCGGACATTTGCACCACAGACCTTCCGGAATGGCCTTGCGGGCCCCCTCGGTATTACGTTTGATCTTTGGCGGCAGAAGCTTCTGGAGCCAGCTCATGAATTCTCCTTGACTTCATCCATCGCGTTGCGCACACCACGCAGAAAGGCCGACACCCGTACCTCAATCTGATCCCGGGGCGACTGTTCGATTTCCTCAATGATGCGGCTGCCGATCACCACGGCATCCGCCACGGAAGCAATGCGCGCGGCGCTGGCGCCATCGCGGATGCCAAAACCAACGCCCACCGGCATGCCCACCCGTTCGCGGATCGCGGGGATGCGTCCGACCACCTCATCGAGATCCAGATGTCCCGCACCCGTCACGCCCTTGAGCGACACGTAGTAGATATAACCGCTACCGATCCGGGCCACCTCGTCAAAGCGTTTTTCGGTGGACGTTGGTGCCAGCAGAAACACGGGGGCCAGGCCGGATGCCTTCAATGTCGCCGCGAACCCGGTGCATTCCTCGGGCGGGTAGTCCACGACCAGCACACCATCCACACCGGCGGCCACGGCATCGCGGGCAAAGGACTCGGCACCGTAGGCCTCGACCGGATTGGCATAGCCCATCAGCACCACCGGGGTGCTCGTGTCGGTCTTGCGGAATTCCTTCACCATCCCCAGCACAATGCGCAGGGAAGTGCCATAACCGAGGGAAACTTCGGAAGCACGCTGGACGGTAGGTCCGTCTGCCATCGGGTCGGAGAAGGGCACGCCCAGTTCGATGATGTCGGCACCCCCGGACACCAGAGCCTGCATGATAGGGAGCGTCAGGCCAGGCTCGGGAAAGCCGGCGGTGACGAAAGGAATGAGGGCCTTGCGGCTTTCGCCACGAAGGCGCTCGAAAGTGGCCTGGATACGGGACATATCAGAACTGGATTCCGGATTTCTCGGCCACGGTATGCATGTCCTTGTCACCGCGGCCGGAGAGATTCACCAGCAGGATCTTGTCCTTGGGCAGGGTGGGGGCAAGTTTGGCGGCATAGGCCAGGGCATGGCTGGACTCCAGGGCCGGGATGATGCCCTCAATACGGCACAGTTCGTGGAAGGCATTGAGCGCCTCGTCGTCCGTAATCGTGACGTATTCGGCCCGGCCGCTATCCTTGAGCCAGGCGTGCTCGGGGCCGACGCCCGGATAGTCGAGACCGGCGGAGATCGAATGGGTTTCGATGATCTGGCCGTTGGCGTCCTGCAGCAAGTAGGTGCGGTTGCCGTGCAGCACTCCGGGACGACCCGCGGTGAGAGATGCGGAATGCCGGCCGCTATCGATCCCGTAACCGGCAGCTTCCACACCGATCAGACGCACACCATCCACCGGGATATAGGGATAGAAGATCCCCATGGCATTGGAGCCACCGCCCACGCAGGCGATCACGGCATCGGGCTGGCGGCCGGCCAGATCAGGCAATTGAACCTTGCACTCCTCGCCGATCACGGATTGGAAATCCCTCACCAGCATCGGATACGGATGGGGACCGGCGACGGTGCCAATGATGTAGAAAGTATCCGCAACATTGGTGACCCAGTCGCGCATCGCTTCGTTCAGGGCATCCTTCAGTGTCTTTGACCCGGATTCGACTGGTACCACCCTCGCGCCCAGCAGTTTCATGCGATAGACGTTGGCAGCCTGGCGCTTCACATCCTCGCTGCCCATGTAGACCACGCACTCCATGCCGTAGCGGGCAGCCACGGTGGCCGTGGCCACCCCGTGCTGACCGGCGCCGGTCTCGGCAATCACCCGTGGCTTGCCCATGCGGCGGGCCAGCAGGGCCTGGCCGATACAGTTGTTCACCTTGTGGGCGCCGGTATGGTTCAGATCCTCGCGTTTCAGATAGATTTGCGCACCGCCAAGTGTCTCGCTCCAGCGTTTGGCGAGGTACACCGGGCTGGGACGGCCCACATAGTGCTTCAGCTCGTATTCGAACTCGGCATGAAACGCGGGATCAGCCAGGGCTTCGGTGTAGGCGGCCCTGAGTTCCTCAAGTGCGGGGATCAGGGTTTCGGCGACGAAGACACCGCCGTAGGGGCCGAAATGGCCCCTGTCATCGGGAAGTGAATAGGTATTGGCAGGCATGTCTGGGTTCCAGGAGCGGACGATGTGGGAATACTGGGCGCGAGAAGCCGCCTCAGACATGGTCCGCAAAATGGCGCCGCCAGCTGGAGCGCATGTAACCGCCAATGAATCGACGCATAGATTCCTAGATTTCCAGTTTCGCATCCGCCTCGCGCACTGCGGCGACGAATGCTTTGATCTTTCCGGCATCCTTGATGCCCCTGGCGACCTCGACGCCGCTACTGACATCCACCGCCCAGGGCCGCAAGCGGCGGATACCCTCCCCCACATTGTCCGCGGACAACCCTCCGGAAAGAATCAGGGGCAGGGGAATCCCTGCGGGCACCTGTTGCCAGTCGAAGGATTTGCCGACGCCACCGTATTCCGCTACATGGGCGTCGAGCAGAAGGCCTCTGGCCGCAGGATAGGTGGAGGCGAATTCTAGCAGATCGACTTCCGGCCTTACTCGGGCGGCCTTGATATAGGGCAGGCCGAACTGGCGGCAGTAGGCTTCATTCTCCTCACCATGGAATTGCAGCAGATCCAGGCCCACAGCGTCGATGGTGGCACGGACCGAGGCTTCCGGCTCATTCACGAAGAGTCCCACACGACTGACGAAGGGTGGCACGAGCGCCGACAGAGTGGCGGCCTGTGCATGACTCAGCAGACGCGGACTGGGGGGATAGAAGACGAATCCGATCGCATCAGCCCCGGCCATCACCACGGCACGAACATCCTCGATCCGGGTCAGGCCACAGATCTTGATTCGGGTACGAGACATGGTGACTTTCAGATCAGCAGGGAGGGTAAGGGGGCGATGATACGGCCCCCCTGGGGCAGGTTCCAGCGGATGTCGTAGTCCACGCCGACAAAATACAGGCCATCGGGCATGAAGGTCGGCGGCGCCAGGGTGCGATTCCGTGCAGCCAGCAGCGTGGGAAACCATGTCGCGGTTTCCTTGCCATACCCCACCCAGAGCAGTGCCCCAACCATATTGCGCACCATGTGGTGGAGAAAGCCGGTGGCCTGGAACTCGAACACCAGATACTCGTCACGACGCGACACATCGGCTTTCAACAGCGTCTTGACCGGGCTCCGGGCCTGACATTCCGATGCGCGAAAGGTACTGAAATCATGCTCTCCCAGCAGATGGACGGCAGCAGCAGCCATGGCCTGCGCATCCAGCGGGCGGTGATACCAGCCAACCCGGCCCCGCTGCAGGGCGGGCCGTATCGGATGGTTGTACAGAATGTAGCGATAACTGCGGTTCCGGGCACAAAAGCGGGCATGAAAATCCTCCGCCACGGCTCTTGCCCAACGCACGGCGATGGTGCCGGGCAAGTGGGCATTCACACCCCGCACCCAGGCCTGAAGAGGCCGCAGCGCCAATGTGTCGAAATGAATGATCTGGGCATGGGCATGAACACCGGCATCGGTTCTGCCGGCAGCCACGACATGAATGCGCTCTCCTGCGATCGAAGATAGCGCCCGCTCCAGATGATCCTGCAGGGTCTGGCCATGCGGCTGGGACTGCCAGCCCTGATAGGTGGAGCCGTCATATTCGATGCAAAGGGCAAACCTCACACCACCACCCCCCATCCCACTGCGGCAACGATTCCTGTCAGCAGCGCCACGTCATACCAGGCCATTGGCTGAAAATACAGGACCAGGTTGTCATCGGCCCCATACCCGCCGGTATCGTGAAAAACTTCCTTCCAGTCTGATCGGGCCGCAGCCACATATTCCAGGGCAAGAAGCATCCGCACCGCCAATCGGCGCCGATCGACACCCGCCATCGTTAACGGTGCCAGCAACAGATACAGTGCGGCGACGATCCCCTCATGGGCCAGACGGGAAAGCAGCAAGGCCAGCAGGGCCAGCACCAGCAGCAAGCGCCCGATGTGCTCGGCACCCGCCATCAGCCCTTCCCGGGTCCAGCCCAGCGCACCCAGCGGGTCCGGCAAGCGCAGGCCCGGGGTCATCCAGAGAAACAGAACCACCATTGATAACAGAAGCCAGCGACAACGCCGCAGCAGTGCCCTGAGAATTGCCCCGGCACACCATCGCGCCGCCAGCAGCGACACGAGTGTCAGTAACAGCAGTGCTTCCGGATCAAGCCGGGGCAGGGCCAAAACACCGGCCCCCCAGGCAACGAGAAGAGTGGCGGGATGAAAGGAAATCCGCAGGGGGATACTCCCCCCGCGGCTATCCACCCAGTTTGGCAAGCCGGTCGCGGGCCTGGTTCTTCTGATTGCTGCTGCCTTCGTTGATGACTTCCTGCAGCAGATCGCGCGCACCCTCCAGATCACCCATATCTTCGTAGGCCTGGGCCAGTTCGAGCTTGGTGGCAGCCTCAGAATCATCGGATTCATTTGCCCCATGATCGAGTGAAGGTAACGTATCCGTCACTGCAGCCACGGATTGCGGCAAATCGAGATTGATATCAGTCAGGTCCAGGACGGGTGCCTTCTGTGCCGCGTCCGATATCTGGGGGGCATCGCCAAGATCCAGATCGAAGTCAAAATCAAGGCCTTCTCCTGCAGGCCCGGCGGCAGGTGGAGCCGGAACCTCAGGAGCACTCTGCTCCAGCGCAGGCAGTTCCATCGCCGGAGCGGGAGCATCACCACCGATGTCGAAATCGATGGTATTGCCCTCATCAAGGGAAGGCGCAGCAGTCGCTACGGTTTCCACTGCCGCAGAATCCGCCATTGGCGTGCCGAGATCGAAATCGAAATCCAGACCACGATCCATCGTCCCGCCGGCGGCCGGTGCAGACTCCGGCTCAGCGGCCGGCGCGGGTGCTACCGGAGCGGAAGCCCCGAGATCCAGATCAAAGTCGAGCGGATCATCTTGTGCCGCAGGCGAAACTTGCGCTTCCGGTGGAATCTCTTTTGCAGCTTCCGTCACGGCCGGCGCCGCTTCGGGCTTGACCTCTGGAGCATCGAGACCAAGATCGAAATCCAGAGGTTCTGGTGCTTCCGCCGTATCGGCCTCCGGAATCGGTGTTTCTTGCGACACGGCCGGGGCAGCCGTCGAGGTCGGGGAGGATTCCACAATGGCTGCAGCCGCTGCCGCGGTTACAACAGCGGCAGCTACCGCAGTAGCCTTGCCGTAAAGATGATGCGAAGGATCCAGCCCGGTTCCAAGCGCGACTGCCTTTTCCCATTCGGGCCCGACACCACCGGTTTGTGCCTTCAGATCTGCCGCAACCGTGTTGAATTGTGCGGTACTGCGGCGTGCCGCGTAGATTTCCAGCAGCTTGGAATGCACCTCAAGCCGGGAAGGATCTTTCTTCAATGCGTCGAGCAGAATTTCCTCGGCCTGACTGTCACGTCCGTAGGCAAGGTAGGTCTCGGCCTCCTGGAGAGGGTCCACTGCCTCGGCCTCGGCACCCGCAACCGCCTCGCTGAAACCGGATGCCCCGGACTCGTGAGCACCTGCATCATCCCCAGGCTTGCTCACGGGACTAAAGCTGGAACTGGCGTACAGCACGCTTTCAGTCCCGTAAGGAGCCTGTTTGCGCTTGCTCCGCCAGGCGCGGAACCCCAGGTACCCGGCGAGCAGAGCCAGCAGCCCGCCTCCACCATAAACCAGAGGCTTGTTCTCTTCGATGAATCCAGGCTCGGAGATGGGCGGCGGCGATACGGGCTTCCTGGGCTTGGGTGCCTCGACAGGTTTGGCCGGTTCCGCCGGTTTTGCGGCGATCGCGGGGGGGGATACGTGATCTCCTGCCTTGGCAGGCTCGGCAGGTTTGCCAGCACCATTATTCTGGCTTCCTGCTACTGGCGGTACCTGAGCCTTGGTTGCAGGAGTTGCCTTGGCGGTCTCGGCCTGTTGCTGGATCTTGGCCCCGGCAGCGCTTTTCAACTCCGCCAGCTTCTTCATGTCGGCCAGACTTTTCTCCAGCTCTGTTATCCGGCTTTGTGCGTCCTTCAGTGCCTTGTCCTGAACGATCCGGGCTTCCTCGCGGCCTCCCCCGGCAACACCGTTCTTTCCCCCCTGGGTACGCGACACTTCCAGGCGATCCTTGCCTCCCGGTACTGCCGCCTTGTCTTCCACCTTGGGCGTAATCCTGCCACTGGTGGCTTGTTGGGCAGGAGCCTCCCTGGCTGGAGCGGATCCAGCGGCAGAGGCAAGTTTCCGGCGGTATGCCTCGAAATCCGCAGACTGCGCCATCACGGTCTTGTGAGCATCATCCGGAGTTACGCTGGTTGCCGTCTGCGCATCGGGCACCGAGAGAATCCTGCCCGCCTTGAGGCGGTTCATGTTGCCACCTTCAAACGCGTCGGGATTGCCGCGAAACAGCGCTACCAGCATCTGGTCAAGGCTGACACCGTCAGGCCGGGTCGCGGCGGCAATCTTTCCCAGGGTATCCCCCCGATGAACCTCACGGGTCTCCCCGCCAGCCTTGGCGGTGGATTTCCCCGCAGGGGAAACAGCAGCCACTTTTCCGGCTTCATGCCGGGGAACGGATCGGGATGGCCCGGCATCACCAGCAGGTAATGGGACGGGAGAACGTCTGACATCGGGAACATTGACAGCTGGGGCCGGGGAGGTCGCCGCCCCGGACTGAGCCATCTCGGGGGGGTCCAGCAGGAAAGTGTATTCCCGGATGAGACGGCCCGACGACCAGCTCAGCTCGACCAGAAAGTCGAGGAAAGGATCATTGACCGGCCGGTCGCTGCTGACCTTGAAATAGGGCTGGCCGTTGGCACGCTTGTCCAGCGTGAAGCGCAGGTTGCCCAGAACCGTGGCGTACTCGATATTGGCCTGCCGGAACATCTCGACGGGCGCCACCCGGGCCGAAAGAGAATTGCTCTCCTCGGCAGCCGCGCTGATATCAAGCTCGGCCCGTAATGGCTGGCCCAGCGCGGAAAGAACGGTGAGCCGCCCCAACCCGGCAGCGTCCGCCACCAACGGCAGGGCCGCCAGCGCGGCGGTGATTAAAGAAAGCTTCAGCGTTTTTCGCTTGTCGTTTTTGAGCACGGCGCCCCCCTTGGGGATAATTTCGGCAGCATTCAAAATAACATCATGGCCTTAGCGATGCAAGCTAATGCAACGCATCACCTTCCCCCGCCGTTGCCGGGGTGTATCAGTCAAGCAATATCCGCAGCATGCGACGTAATGGCTCGGCAGCTCCCCAGAGCAACTGATCACCAATCACAAAGGCCGAGATGTATTCCGGTCCCATGTTCAGTTTGCGCACTCTTCCCACGCCCACTTGCAAGCCCCCGGTAATAGCGGCCGGCGTCAGTTCCTGTTCGGTCACACCACGTTCGTTGGGCACCCACTTCACCCAGGCATTGCCCGATTTGATGACCGACTCGATTTCAGCGAGAGGCAGATCCTTGTTGAGTTTCAGCGTCAGGGCCAGACTGTGGCAACGCATGGCGCCAACACGCACGCACAGGCCATCGACGGGGATGGCGCTCGTGTTGCCAAGGATCTTGTTCACCTCGGCCTGACCCTTCCATTCCTCCTTGGACTGGCCGTTTTCCATCTGCTTGTCGATCCAGGGGATCAGCCCGCCGGCAAGCGGCGCGGGAAAGTAATCACGTGGTACATCATCGCGGATGGTACTGGCCACCTTGCGATCAATTTCGAGAATGGCGGAAGCCGGCGTGGCGAGTTCATCCGCAACGGCGGCATGGATCGTTCCCATACCTCTGAGCAATTCGCGCATGTGGTTGGCGCCACCGCCGGATGCGGCCTGATAGGTCATGGAACTGACCCATTCCACCAGCCCTTCGTGGAAAAGCCCACCCACACCCATCAGCATGATGGAGTTGGTGCAATTGCCGCCGATGTAGTTCTTCACCTCCCGCTTCAGTGCGGCACGAATCACATTGTCGTTGACAGGATCGAGGATGATCACCGCATCATCCTCCATGCGCAGCGTGGACGCCGCATCGATCCAGTAACCATTCCAGCCCGCAGCACGCAGCCTGGGGAAAATCGCGGTGGTGTAATCCCCTCCCTGACAGGAAATAATCACATCCATGGCCTTGAGGGCATCGACGGAGTTTGCATCCTGCAGGATGCCACCCTCCCTGCCTCCGAATGCGGGAGCCTTTCCGCCAGCAGCGGATGTGGAAAAGTAAACCGGATCAATCAGGTCGAAATCCTTTTCCTCGACCATACGCTGCATGAGGACCGAGCCCACCATGCCACGCCATCCCACCAAGCCAACCTTTTTCATGATTCCACCTGCTTGTTCATTTCAGATTAAAGTGCCGCGACCACCGCATCACCCATTTCCCGCGTACCCACTGTCTTCCTGCCGGGCTCGGCGATGTCGCCGGTACGGTATCCCTGGGCCAGCACCTGTTTCACTGCTCCTTCGATGCGATCGGCCGCAGCGGATTGATCGAGGGAGTAGCGCAGCATCATGGCAGCCGAAAGAATGGTGGCCAGAGGATTGGCAATACCCTTGCCCGCGATATCCGGCGCCGAACCGTGAATCGGCTCGTAGAGGCCGAAGTTCTTCTCGTTCAGCGAAGCCGAGGGCAGCATGCCGATCGATCCGGTCAGCATGGAAGCTTCGTCGGACAGGATGTCACCGAACATGTTGCCGGTGACGATGACGTCGAACTGCTTGGGCCGGTACGCCAGCTGCATGGCGGCGTTGTCGACGTACATGTGCGACAGTTCGACGTCAGGGTATTCCTTGCCCACTTCGATCATGATCTCGCGCCAGAGCTGCATGGTCTCCAGCACATTGGATTTATCGACCGAGCACAGCTTCCTGCCGCGTTTGCGGGCGGCCTCGAAGGCTACCTGGGCCACGCGGCGGATTTCCGACTCCTTGTAGCGCATGGTGTCGAAGCCTTCGCGCTCACCATTTTCCAGAACCTGCACACCGCGGGGCTGGCCGAAGTAGATATCACCGGTGAGTTCGCGCACGATCAGGAGGTCCAGGCCGGCCACCACCTCGGGCTTCAGCGAGGAGGCATTCACCAGTTCCGGATAGACCATGGCGGGGCGGAAGTTGGCGAACAGGTTGAGTGCACGGCGGATACCCAGAATGGCTTGCTCGGGACGCAGTTCGCGGGGCAGATTGTCGAGACTGAAATCACCTACGGCACCGAACAGAATGGCATCGGAGGCCCGTGCCAGTTCAAGAGTAGATTCGGGCAGGGGATGGCCCAGGGCGCGATAGCCGGCACCGCCGATGGGAGCCTCTTCGAATTCGAACTTCAGATCGAGCGCCTTGAGCACCCGCACCGCTTCGGCGGTGATCTCGGGACCGATGCCGTCCCCCGGCAGAACCGCAATTTTCATATTCATTCTTTCTCGAATCTCTCAAGCAAAAAGCCAGGGTTGTCCGGCACGACGATTCGCCTCGTATTCGCGGATCTTGTCTGCATGGCGCAACGTCAGGCCAATATCATCCCATCCATTGACCAGGCATTCCTTGCGGAACGCGTCCACCTCGAAGGGAATGGCGTGGCCGTCGGGACGCATCACCAGCTGGGCTGGCAGATCCACCTTGAGACGGAACCCCGGAGAATGCTCGGTGAGGCCGAACAGCGCATCCATCTCGGCCTTGGGCAGCACGATGGGCAGCAGGCCATTCTTGAAACAGTTATTGAAAAAAATATCGGCAAAGGATTCTCCGATAATCGTGCGAAAACCAAAGTCCTCCAGCGCCCACGGCGCATGCTCGCGCGATGAGCCGCAGCCGAAGTTCTGCCGGACAAGCAGGATCGAAGCACCCTGATAGCGATCCTGGTTGAGAACAAAATTGGGGTTCTTCGGGCGCAGGGAGTTATCCATCCCCGGCTCGCCCTGATCCATGTAACGCCACTCGTCAAAGGCGTTGGGGCCAAAGCCGGAGCGCTTGATGGATTTGAGGAATTGTTTGGGGATGATGGCATCCGTATCGACGTTGGAGCGATCAAGCGGCGCCACGAGCCCATCGTGAAGCGTAAAGGGTTTCATCACTTCACAGCCTTCTGAATGGCCTCGCCACCCCGCTCGATGTCCTTGCCGATTCCGTGCACCGTGTTGCATGCCGTGAGGACACACAGACCGGCGATCAAAAAGAAAACTTTTTTCATGGCTTCGCGATCCTCAGGCAAGTTGGCGAACGTCGACAAAATGTCCGGCGATCGCGGCGGCGGCAGCCATTGCCGGGCTGACCAGATGGGTACGCCCGCCCGCGCCCTGCCGTCCCTCGAAATTACGGTTGGAGGTGGAAGCACAACGCTCACCGGGATTGAGCCGGTCGTCATTCATGGCCAGACACATCGAGCAACCGGGCTGTCGCCATTCGAAGCCGGCGGCGGTAAAAATCCTGTCCAGACCTTCAGCCTCGGCCTGAGACTTGACCAGGCCGGAACCCGGCACCACCAGGGCCAGTTTGACATTGGCGGCAATATGGCGGCCGCGCACCACCGTGGCGGCATCGCGCAGATCCTCGATGCGGGAGTTGGTGCATGAGCCGATGAAAACCTTGTCGATCCTGATCTGGCCGATAGGTGTTCGTGGCGTCAGCCCCATGTACTGCAAGGCACGCTCGACCCCCTCGCGCTTGACCGGATCCTGGAAGTCCTCGGGGGCGGGTACGGCGCCATCAATGCCGGCCACCATTTCGGGAGAGGTTCCCCAGGTCACCTGGGGAACGATACCGCTTGCATCCAGATCGACCACCGCATCAAATCGGGCGTCAGAATCCGACACCAGGGTGCGCCAGCAGGCGATCGCCCGCTCCCAATCCTCACCCCGCGGCGCAAAGTCACGTCCCTTGAGGTAGGCGATGGTCGTGTCGTCCACCGCGACAAAGCCCACACGGGCGCCCGCCTCGATCGCCATGTTGCAGATCGTCATGCGGCCTTCCATCGACAGGGCGCGGATCGCCGAGCCGGCAAACTCGATGGCGTAACCGGTGCCACCGGCGGTACCAATCCTACCGATCAGGGCCAGCACGATATCCTTGGCCGTCACGCCGCGCCCAAGCGGGCCTTCCACACGCACCAGCATGGATCTGGATTTTTTCTGCAGCAGGCACTGGGTAGCCAGCACATGCTCGACTTCGGAGGTGCCGATACCGTGCGCCAGACAGGCGAAAGCGCCGTGCGTGGACGTGTGCGAGTCGCCACACACCACAGTCATCCCCGGCAAGGTCGCACCATTCTCGGGGCCAACGACATGCACGATGCCCTGACGTTTATCCTTGAAGGGGAAATACGCCAGCGCTCCCACTTCGCGGATATTGGCGTCGAGCGTTTCTACCTGCTGACGCGAAACAGGATCCTCAATGCCCCGCTCCCAATGCGTGGTGGGGGTATTGTGATCGGCCGTGGCAACGATGGAGGAAGTGCGCCAGGGTTTGCGGCCGGCGAGTTTCAGTCCTTCAAAGGCCTGCGGACTGGTCACCTCGTGGATCAGATGGCGGTCAATGTAGAGGAGGGCCGTTCCGTCGGCTTCGGTGTGGACGACATGGCTTTCCCAAAGCTTGTCGTAAAGCGTCTTAGGCATGGCAATGCACTCAATCGGGGAGAACGCCGATTATCGCACAGCGCCCGCTGCAGCGCACCAATACGCCCGTGACGCGCAAGGCTGAAAAGCTAGTCCCGTCCGAATCCCCGCCGGATTATCGACAACCCCAGCAAAGCCGCCAGGGCCGCAAAGCTGTAGGTCCAACCGGCGCCCCATCGGTCCCACATAAAGCCTGCGACCAGGCCTCCCAGCACACCACCGCCACCGAATGAAATGCCACTGTAGAGTGCCTGGGCACGTCCCTGGTGATGCGCATCGAACCAGCGATTCAGCGCAGCCATGACGGCACCGTGGCAGGCACCGAAGGTGGCGCCGTGCAGCATCTGAGCCAGGATCATCGCCATCACTTCATCCGCCATCCAGCCGATGATCAGAAAACGCAAAACGGCCAGAACGAAGGTCGTCTGGAGAATGCCCGTCAGGGACCAGGCCTGCATGCATCGGGGCATCGCGATGAAAACCAGGATTTCCGCCATCACTCCCAGCGCCCAGAGTGCACCCACCGCGGAGGTACTGTAGCCATGATCCACCAGATGAATGGAGTAGAAAACATAGAGTGGTGCATGGGCTGCCGACATCATGAAGCAGGCACCCAGCAATGCCCGCATGCGCGGCTGCCCCCATGGAGACTCCGCCACCACCACGGATGCACGGCTCTCGATTGAGGGGGCATCCTGCAAGGACAGGGCGCTGACCGCCGTCACGCATAACAGTGCCAGATATATCCCCACCAGCCAGGTGGTGGGCATGAAGTCGAGCAGAATGCCCAGTCCCTGGACGGCGACGATGAAGCCTATCGACCCCCAGAGCCGGACATGGCCGTAACGATCCGTACGGTGGCGCAGATGGGCCAGAGTGAGTGATTCGACCAGGGGCAGCGCCGCACTCCAGAAAAACGCCACCACCAGCGTGACCAGCAGCAGCCCCGGAAAATCGTCGACGACCAGAAAGGCGGCAAATGCGATGGAGCATCCCAGCGCGGACATCCTGACCACGCCAGTCTGTGTGGATCTCCGGTCCGCCAGCCACCCCCAGAAATAGGGAGCAACCGTGCGCATGACCGGCAACAGCGAGAGCAGGATGCTGATATCCCAGGCGGAAATCCCCTGCCCCTTCAGATAAAGACCGAAGTAGGTGTTGAAAGCACCCAGGAATGCGAAGTAGCAAAAATACCAGGCTGCCAGCCGCCTCAGGGGCATTGCAGTTCCCCGAGAAGAGGTTGCTGTGCCGGATAAATCAGACGAACATCCCGACGAACCCGCTCATAAGCAGCACCGGGACGGAATTACCGAAACGGACACGGTGCTTCTGGTCATCCGGACCTACCGGCCAGAGACGGTACCGGGTACTTTGGGAGTCGGACACAGCACATCCGCGCACTGGGCACGGTGATGGAGCGCGGCATCAATCAGCACCAGGGCCAGCATAGCCTCGGCGATGGGTGTGGCGCGGATCCCCACACAGGGATCATGACGGCCGTGAGTTTCGACGACTACGGGCTGCCCCTGGATATCGATGGAACGACGTGGCAGGCGGATACTGGAAGTCGGTTTGATGGCAAGACCGACACGGATCGTCTGGCCGGTGGAAATTCCGCCAAGGATGCCGCCCGCGTTATTCCCGAGAAATCCCCCGGGCGTCATCTCGTCCCCATGCTCGGTACCCTTCTGGGACACCGAGGCAAAACCCGCGCCAATCTCGACGCCCTTGACTGCATTGATGCCCATCATGGCGTAGGCGATGCGGGCATCGAGCCGGTCGAACACCGGATCGCCCCATCCCACGGGGACGGACTCGGCCTCTACCTGGATGCGTGCACCGACCGAATCGCCGGATTTGCGCAGGGCATCCATGTAAGCCTCCAGTTCGGGCACAAGGCCGGCATTAGGGGCAAAAAAGGGATTCTCACCCACGGCACCCCAATCCTCGAAGGGGATTGCCATCGTGCCAAGCTGACTCATGTAGCCTCGCACGACAATGCCATGATGCTCTTTCAGCCACTTTTTGGCGATGGCCCCCGCCGCCACCCGTACTGCGGTTTCCCGGGCGCTGGAACGGCCGCCACCGCGGTAATCGCGGATGCCATACTTCTGCCAGTACGCATAGTCGGCATGGCCCGGCCGGAAACTGCTGGCGATATTGCCGTAATCCTTGCTGCGCTGATCCTCGTTGCGGATCAGCAGCGCAATGGGGGTTCCCGTGGTGCGGCCCTCAAAAATACCGGAGAGGATTTCCACACGATCGGGTTCCCGTCGCTGGGTCACATGGCGCGAAGTGCCGGGCTTGCGTCGATCCAGGTCCCGCTGGATATCCGTTTCGGACAGTTCCAGCCCGGGTGGGCAGCCATCAACGACACAGCCGATGGCCGGGCCGTGAGACTCGCCGAAAGAGGTGATGCTGAAGAGGGAACCGAAACTGTTGGCGGGCATGGATTGCTAAAAGCGCAAAGCGCCGTCAAAACCGTGATTTTACATGACCGAACGAACCCGCCATCCATCCGGCCGGGACGCCAGATCAACCGTGATTGCGCTCTTCCTCAGGCCAGTCGCGGATATAGGCCTTGAGCATGCGGTTTTCGAAGCTCTGCTCTTCAAGCACCGCCTTGGCCACATCATGAAATGAAATGACGCCCTGCAATACTCCGGAGTCCATCACCGGCAGATAACGCATATGGTGTTCGAGCATCATGCGGCGCAGATCGTCCACTTCCGTATCCGGATCCACTGCAATCGGATCGCGCACCATGACATCACCCACATTGATCGCCCCCCATGCTGCGCCAGCATGATGAACGGCATTGATCACCTCGCGGAAGGTCAGCATGCCAACCATGCGCCCACCCTCGAAACACACGAGGGAGCCGACATCCTGGTCACTCATGATGGTCAAGGCTTCCGACAGTTTTTTCTCCGGTGCGATGGTGTAGAGCACCACGCCCTTGATGGCCAGGATTTCTCTGACTTGCATCTCGGCTCCCTCCTCGGTTTACGGGAATGCACTCCTATGCTAGCTGAAGCCAACCCGCTTGATAAGCCGCCACCTCCGCACCATCCTGTCCAGCCGGACGGGCCGATCCTGCGGCTCCGGCATTCAACGCTCCAGGTATTGCATCTTTTCCTTGGTCTTGACCCAGTCGTCGGCATCGGGCAGCGCATCCTTGCGCTCGATGATGGGCTTCCACTGTTTGGACAGTTCAGCATTGAGTTCGGTGAAATGCTGCTGGTCCGCAGGAACGTCGTCCTCGGCAAAAATTGCCTCGGCCGGACATTCGGCGACGCAAAGGGTGCAATCAATGCATTCGTCGGGGTCAATCACCAGGAAATTCGGCCCTTCCCGGAAACAATCCACCGGGCACACATCCACGCAGTCGGTATATTTGCAACGGATGCAGTTTTCGGTCACTACGTAGGTCATGTCTCAAACTACCTTGTCGAGGTTAAGCGAGGAAATGGATTGTACTCCGCACTGTAGCGGCGGACCGGAATGCGCCGCCACGGCCAAGCCATGGTACTCTTGTCACGCTCCGTTACATTCATTGTAGCCCCGTAAGCCTGCGTCAAGCGGCTCTACGTTGCGAAAGCGCCCGCCATTTCCCGAGGAACCCATGAGCGAACATATCCACCACGTCACCGATGCTTCCTTCAAGAGCGAAGTGCTCGACTCTTCCATTCCCGTCATCGTGGACTACTGGGCCGAGTGGTGCGGTCCCTGCAAGATGATCGCCCCCATTCTGGACGAAGTGGCCAGGGAATACAGTGGCCGGCTCAAGGTGGTCAAGCTGAATATCGATGACAATCCCAAGACTCCCGGCGAGTACAACATTCGCGGCATTCCCACCCTGATCCTGTTCAAGGGTGGCAACGTCGAGGACACGAAGGTAGGTGCCCTGTCCAAATCCCAGCTTACCGCTTTCATTGACAGCAACCTGTAATACCACTACAGTTCGCCCGGACCCACGCTCCGTAGCCCGCCCTGGCGAAAGCCGGTAACCCTGCAACAGACGGTGCGACCTCAGGGTCCGGATTGAAAATCCGGCCCTGCACATCCCCACTCCAATCTAACCGCCGCATCCCGCCGGTCGCGTTCGCTGCCGGTTCACCCCATACCCACAGGTTTCCCCATGCATCTCTCGGAGCTCAAAGCCCTTCACGTCGGCCAATTGCTTGAAATGGCCAGTGCCAACGGCATTGAAAATGCCAATCGCCTGCGCAAGCACGAACTGATCTTCGCCCTGCTCAAAAACCAAGCAAAGAAAGGCGAATCCATCAACGGTGATGGCGTGCTCGAGATCCTGCCCGACGGTTTCGGCTTTCTCCGCTCTCCGGATACCTCCTATCTGGCCAGCACGGATGACATCTACGTCTCCCCCTCCCAGATCCGCCGCTTCAACCTGCATTCCGGCGATACCATCGAAGGTGAAATCCGCACCCCCAAGGATGGCGAACGCTACTTCGCCATGACCAAGCTGGATGCCATCAACGGCCAGCCGCCCGAGGCGTGCAAGAACAAGATCCTGTTCGAGAACCTCACGCCCCTGCATCCCACCGAACACCTGCGTCTCGAGCGGGACATCCGCGCCGAAGAAAACACTACCAGCCGCATCATCGACATCATCTCCCCCATCGGCAAGGGCCAGCGCGGCCTGATCGTCTCCCCGCCCAAGAGCGGCAAGACGGTGATGATGCAGCACATCGCACACGCCATTACCGCCAACCATCCCGATGTCTCCCTCATCGTCCTGCTGATCGACGAGCGCCCCGAAGAAGTGACGGAAATGACCCGTACCGTACGGGGTGAGGTGGTGGCTTCCACCTTTGATGAGCCGGCCACCCGCCACGTGCAGGTGGCCGAGATGGTGATCGAAAAAGCCAAGCGCCTCACCGAACACAAAAAGGATGTGGTGATCCTGCTCGACTCCATCACCCGCCTCGCCCGTGCCTACAACACCGTGCAGCCGGCATCCGGCAAGGTGCTCACCGGTGGCGTGGATGCGAATGCCCTGCAAAAACCCAAGCGCTTCTTCGGCGCCGCCCGCAATATCGAAGAAGGCGGCTCATTGACCATCATCGCCACGGCACTCATCGACACCGGTTCCCGTATGGACGAAGTGATCTACGAGGAATTCAAGGGTACCGGCAACATGGAAATCCACCTTGACCGGCGCATGGCGGAGAAACGGGTCTACCCCGCCATCAACGTCAACCGTTCCGGTACCCGGCGCGAGGAACTGCTCCTGGAGCCCGCCGTCCTGCAAAAGATGTGGGTGCTGCGCAAACTGCTCTACAACATGGACGATCTGGATGCCATGGAATTCCTGCTCGACAAAATCAGGGCCACCAAGAACAACGGCGAGTTCTTCGACGCCATGCGCCGCTGAGGCTCCACCGGACTCTCGCAATCCTGTTACGGGGCCTGTTGATCCGGAAGGGATTTTCCGGGATAATCGCGCCCTCTCAGGCTCGCCAAACCCACGGGCCGCAACTCAAGGAAACCATCATGAAAGAAGGCATCCATCCGAACTACGTCGAAATCGACGTGACCTGCAGCTGCGGCAACCAGTTCAAAACCAAGTCCACGAACAGCAAGCCGCTGCACATTGAAGTCTGCTCCTCCTGCCATCCTTTCTGGACCGGCAAGCAGAAGATCGTCGACACCGCCGGTCGTGTCGAACGCTTCCGCCAGAAATACGGCAAGAAGGCCGCCTGATCCCATGTTCGGCACTGAAAAGGCAGCCTCGGCTGCCTTTTTTGTTTTCGGAGCCGGTACTGGCACAGCATGAAGATATCGAGTCGGCCTCCCCTCCTGTCACTGAGCGCCATCTCCGCCGGCTGGCCCCTGCTGCTGCTCTGTGGCCTGTTCCTCGGTCTGGGCCTACTCGACCATGACCCATGGAAAGCGGACGACGCCACCCACATCGGCATTGCCCTCGAGTTCGCCCACGGCGGGGACTGGCTGCGGCCACGTCTGGGCGGGGATCCCTGGTTCGGCGCACCACCCCTCTATCACTGGCTGGCCGCCCTGTCGGGCAAGGCGACCGCCGGATTTCTGTCCTTTGCCGCGGGAGCCCGCCTCGTCACCCTGTGCTTCGCGGCACTGCTTTTCTGGGGTCTTTCCCTTGCAGCCCGGGCGCACGATGAAACCTCGGGGCGAGGGGCACCGCTGCTCATTCTGGGCACGCTCGGCCTGCTCACCCCCATTCATGACGCCCAACCCTGGATCGGATTTCTGGCAGCCCAGAGTTTCTTTCTCCTCGGCCTGATCCGTCTTCCCGAACATCCCATGCGGGGCGGCATCATTACCGGACTGGCCCTGGGTCTGGGTGCATGGACCAGCGGCCTCGCGGCGCTGGTACTGCTTCTCCCCCTGATCTTCCTGTCCATGATCGGCCAGCGGCATCGTGGCACCGTACTGGCGAGCCTGCTCATGGCCCTGATCCTCGGCCTTGGTTTCGCCGCCCTCTGGCCGATGCTGCTGCATGGCCACCATCCCGAACTCGTGTCCCGCTGGTGGTCGGCAGAAACGATGCGCCTTGGCCTGAAATGCTCGGGCGAATCGATCCTCGATCATCTGGAACTCCTGGGCTGGGCCGCATGGCCGATCCTGCCCCTGGCGCTCTGGGCCCTATGGACCCTGCGCCAGCGCTGGCGCGAACCCCAGATCGTGGTCCCACTGGCAAGCGCCCTTGTCGCCCTTGCTTTCATCGTTCTTTGCAACGATGCCCGCCCCCTCAATCATCTGCCGCTCTACCCTCCCCTGGCCCTGCTCGCAACGGCTGGTGTCGGAAGGCTTAAGCGGGGTGCGGCGAATGCGCTCGACTGGTTCGGCATGATGACCTTCACCCTGACTGCGGGCCTGATCTGGCTGGGCAGCGTATCCATGATGAGTGGCCAGCCGGAGCGCGTGGCACGCAACTTTCTCAAGGCCGAACCCGGTTTTGTCGGCCAGCTTTCCATTCCGGCCCTGATCGCGGCGCTGACCCTCACCGTACTCTGGCTGTGGACCCTGGTACGCCTGCCCAAAGGGCCCTGGCGCGGGGTCCGTCACTGGGCTGCCGGCATGGCATTTACCTGGGGACTGCTGGCCTTGCTCTGGATGCCCTGGTTCGATTACGGCAAAAGCTATCGTCCCGTCGCCATCTCGCTGCAAGACGCGCTTGGCGGCAGCCACCAATGTATCGCCCAGAGCAATCTTGGGGACGGACAGAAAGCTTCCTTGCGCTATTTCATCAGCCTCAGGCTGGCCCCTGCCGGTGACAGGCACTGCCCCTGGCTGCTGACCCAGAGCAGCGAACGCGGTGAAGCTGCGCCCGCAGGCTGGAAAAAGGTCTGGGAAGGCCACCGTCCTGGCGACAAGGGGGAAAGGCTCAGGCTCTATCGCCGCAGCGGTTGAGCCAGCCCAGCGGATGAGTCGTCTGTATCATGGGCCGGTCGTCATCCCCAACCTGCGCCCCATGTACCTCCCCGGCCATTTCACCCAGACCGACATCGCCGCCCTGCACGGCTTGATGCGCGACCATCCTCTGGCTCACGTGGTCGTCGCCGGTCCCGAGGGGCTGGATGCGAATTACCTTCCGCTGCTGCCGGATCCAGGCGCTGGCCCATACGGCCTGCTGCGGGGCCACGTGGCACGGACCAATCCCCTCTGGCAACTTGCGGAAAGTGGTTGTGACTGCCTTGCCATTTTCCAGGGGCCCCACCACTATATTTCCCCTGGCTGGTACCCTGGCAAAACCGAACACGGCCGCGTGGTGCCGACCTGGAACTACGTGGTGGTGCATGCCCACGGCCAGTTGCGGGCGATGGACGACGAAGCCTGGCTACGCCGTCTGCTGGCGGATCTGACCGCGGTACACGAAGCAGCGCGTCCCACCCCCTGGGCCATGGAGGATGCGCCGGCCGATTATCTGGACCGTATGGTGCGGGCGGTGGTGGGGATCGAAATCCAGATCACCCGACTGGAAGGCAAGTGGAAGCTGAGCCAGAACCGGACGCCGGATGACCGGGCCGGTGTGGTGCGAGGTCTGAAGGCGGAAGGCGGTGCCGAGGGCGCCACCTTGGCGCAATGGATGCGGGACATCTGAGAGGCCTCCAGGTCCGCGAAAAAACCTCAAACCTTGAGGAAGTGCTCCCGGTAGTATTTGAGTTCGTCGATGGATTCGTAGATGTCCGCCAGGGCCTCGTGCTTGCCATGTTTGGTGACGCCTTTGGCGAGTTCGGGTTTCCAGCGCTTGCACAGTTCCTTGAGCGTGGATACATCCAGGTTGCGGTAGTGAAAATACGCCTCCAGCCCGGGCATGTAGCGGGCCATGAAGCGGCGGTCCTGACAGATGGAATTGCCGCACATGGGCGATTTGCCGGCAGGCACGAACTGTTTGAGAAACTCCAGGGCCTGGGCTTCCACGGCGATTTCCGGCAAGGCGGAGTTGCGTACCCGTTCGATCAATCCGGATTTTCCATGGGTCTTCTTGTTCCACTCGTCCATGGCATCGAGCACCGCATCACTCTGGTGGACCGCCCAGGGGGCGCTTTCCGCGATGGTTTCCAGGTTGCTGTTGGTGATGACCATCGCCAGTTCGATGATCCTGTCACCCTCCGGGTTGAGGCCGGTCATTTCCATGTCGAGCCAGACGAGGGCGTTTTGATCTTGTGCCATTGCGAATCCTGCCGGGTTGAAACCCCCGCACCCTACCAAGCTTCCTGCCATCTGACCAGTACGATCAGGCAATATGCCCCCGGATGAGAACCCATGGCGGGTTCGGGCAGGTGCTGGCCCGGTCGGTAGAATACGGATCTTTCGAACACCTTCTGTGCTGACGCAATGCCTGCTACCGCCTTCACTCTCATCTTTCTGGCTGCCCTGATCGTCACCACCCTGCTCCGTGGCTGGCTTGCCCGTCGCCAGATGATTCATGTCGGCGCAAATCGGGACACCGTACCGGCCCGGTTTGCTGACCGGATTTCTCTTGCCGACCACCAAAAGGCCGCAGACTATACCCTGGCCAAAACCCGGATCGGGATTGCCGATCTGATGATCGGGGCAGCCTCCGCACTGATCCTGACTCTGGGTGGCCTGTTGCAGCGCTGTGCCGATCTCATCTCCCCGGCTTTTCCGGCTGATAGTCCTGCCTTCGGGGTTGCCCTGTTCGGCCTGCTGATCCTGATCGGCTTTGTGATCGATCTTCCTCTCGGTCTTTATCGCACCTTTGTGCTCGAAACCCGCTTCGGCTTCAACAAGACCACGCCGCGCCTCTATGTGATGGACAACCTCAAGCAGATGGCCCTCACCATCGTCATCGGAGGCCCCCTCGCCTGGGGAGTACTCTGGCTCATGGGACGCATGGGAGACACCTGGTGGCTATGGGTCTGGGCGTGCTGGTTAGGCTTCAACCTGCTCGCCCTGGTGCTCTACCCCACCCTGATCGCCCCCCTGTTCAACACCTTCAAGCCCCTCGAACAGGGGGATGTCAAGGCCCGGATCGAACGCTTGCTCACCCGCTGCGCCGTGACCAGGGCCGACATCCTGATGATGGATGGGTCCAGGCGTTCCGCCCACGGCAACGCCTACTTCACCGGCTTTGGCACTTCCCGCCGCATCGTGTTCTTCGATACCCTGCTCGCCCATCTGGCTCCCCCGGAAGTGGAAGCCGTGCTGGCCCACGAAATCGGGCACTACCGCTGCCATCACCTGTGGAAGCGATTGGGCATGCTGTCTGTCATCTCGCTGGGACTGCTCTGGATCCTGAGCCGGCTCATGGATCAGACATGGTTCTACTCCGGTCTGGGTGTGCACACTCAGGGAACCGCCATGGCCCTGTTGCTGTTCTCGATCGCCCTGCCCCTGTTCACATTCCCCTTTGCCCCACTGCTGTCGGCCCTGTCGCGGCGCCATGAATACGAAGCCGACGCCTACGCAGCCCGTCAATCCGGCGCTGCCGATCTGGTGAGTGCTCTGGTCAAGCTCTACCGGGACAATGCCTCCACGCTCACACCCGATCCGCTGCACTCCCTGTTCCACGACTCCCACCCACCGGCCAGTCTGCGTATCGCACGGCTCGCAGACCGCTGACCTTGGCCAGAGCCACCCCCGTCCACGGCACCGTCATCGCGGCTTTTGGCCGCCACTACGAAATCGCCCTCACCGATGGCCGTACCGTCACCGGATTTCCTCGCGGCAAGAAAAGCCCCTTCGCTTGCGGCGACGAGATCGAACTGGATCTGACCGCCACCGACCAGGGGCAGATCCTGCGTCATGGCGAACGGCGCACCCTGCTGTATCGCAGCGACGAATGGAAGCAGAAACTCATTGCCGCCAATGCCACCCAACTGGTACTGGTCACCGCCACCGAACCCGCCTTTTCCGATGAGCTCCTCGGTCGCTGCATCGCCGCCGCCGAACATGAGGGCATGCGCATCATCATCGTGCTCAACAAATGCGATCTCGTGAAAGAGCTACCTCCTGCACAAGCCGGCCTAGCCCTCTACGAGTCAATCGGCTATCCCGTGCTGCCCCTGAGTGCCGTTCAGGATGCGACGCCCCTGCGCCACTTTCTGCGAGGGGAAACCAGTGTTCTGGTCGGCCAGTCCGGCATGGGCAAGTCCACCCTCATCAATACCCTGGTGCCTGGCGCCCGGGCCGCCACGCGGGAAATCTCCCAGGCACTGAACTCCGGCAAACACACCACCACCCACGCCCGGCTCTACACCACAGAGGATGGCATTCGTATCATCGACAGCCCCGGACTGCAGGAATTCGGCCTCGCCCATCTGAACCGAGGTGAACTGGAATTCGCCTTCCGTGAATTCCGCCCCTACCTCGGCCACTGCCGTTTCCGTGATTGCCAGCATGAAGCCGAACCTGACTGCGCCCTCAAGGATGCCGCTCTGCTCGGCAGCATCTCCGCACAACGTCTGGAGCTGTTTCGCCGAATCGCGGCCACAATCTTGACAAAGTTCTGACGATAATCGAATGCAGAATGCCTCCGCTCTGCAATTCTTTCTTACATTCCCGGTGTCAGCGCATATCTGCTCGCCTCCGTTAGATGCTCAACCGGCAACACTTTCGCTGCTGGTTCCAACCATCAAGGAGAAACACATGACCTCGAACCTCAAGAAAACCGTTGCCCTGTCTCTGGTTTCGCTGTTTGCTCTGGGCACCGCCGCAACCTCCATGGCCGCCGAAGGTCACTGGGGCAAGGAACATCCCCGCCGCCATGAAGTGAATGACCGCCTGCAGAACCAGGACAAGCGCATTGACAAGGAAGTCAAGGAAGGCGAAATGAGCAAGGCCGAAGCCCGCAAGCTCCACAAGGACGACCATCAGATCCGTCAGGAAGAGCGCGACATGGCCAGCCAGGACAAGGGCCACATCTCCAAGCAGGAACAAAAAACCCTGAACCAGCAGGAAAACTCGGTCAGCAAGCAGATCGGCAAATAAGCCGTAAGGAAGCAACTCCGCACCCCCGCGGGGATCCACCCCGCGGGAATACAGCCGCAGAACCCCAGCCGCATAGAACCCATCCGTAACGCAAGTTCCCTGCTGCGTGCGTCATGCCACCACGATCTGGTTCTTCCCCTGTCGTTTGGCAAGATACATCGCCAGATCGCTTTTCGCGATCAGGCTTTCCGCATCCCGCGTATCACTGGCAGGAACGGAGTGCGCCCCAATACTGAAAGTGACCGGCCAGCCATCACGTTCCATGGCGGCGGTCAGCACACTTTGTACTTTCTGGGCCACGGTAAGCATTGCATCACCGGTGGTATCGGGCAGAACAATCACAAACTCATCCCCGCCCAGACGGGCCACGATATCGATCGTCCGCAATTCGCTGCGCAGCGTGATGGCAACCGCCTTGAGTACCTCATCTCCGGCGGCATGCCCTTGCGAATCATTGACTCCCTTGAAGTTGTCGCAATCCACAAACAGCAGGCTTACCGGTTGTTTGCCCCGGGCCGTCCTGGCCAGCTCGAAATCGAGGGTACGAAACAAGGCGCGGCGGTTCAACAGGCCGGTCAGGGCATCCCGATCCGCCATCTTGACCTGGATCAGAAAGGCATTGCGCAGCAATTCGATGAGAAACATGAACGCCGTGTAATACATCAGCCTGCCGAATACGCTGAAGTAAAAAAAGAATTCACTGCTGAACCGGTGACCATAACGTAGCCCGATGATGATGCTCATCGCCACCGCCAGCAGGGACATCAGCATCGTGGCCCTCCACCCGTCACGCATTCCTACCAGGAAAAGGGGCACCAGATAAAAAGGCCCCATGGTGAGTTCTGCCCCGGTCAGCCAGTCGAACAGGGCGATAACGACAAACATCACCCAGGCCGCATACCGGGCCGCATGCCTCTGTTCGACGAGATCCAGTATCCAATGGCTCCCGTTATCCATCCAGGTCTCGGTTCGAGCCTGCATCTGCTGCCCCCCCATGATCTTTTCCCTTCACACAACCGGTGCCGTATGACGGGATGGCAGCCACCGGGGAAATGTACGACGTGCGGCCTCCGGATGGCGCGTAACGGCCAACATAAACCGGCACACTCATCCCGCCCGTTTTGCCAGCCACGGCCACCCCAACGGTCTCACAGTTTTTCGTTCAGGGCAAGATAACGGCGCGCATCGAATCCCGCAAGCCAATGGGGGGCATAGACGGCCATCAAAGTCAGCGCGGCACCATTGAGCCAGGCCTCGCCAAAGGCCAGCAGACAGTAGAACGGCAGATATTCGGTAGCCAGCAGATACCGGTTGTACTCACCCGCCAGCAGCAACAAGGAGGCAGAGAGTATTCCGGTCGCCAAAACGGAGCAGGCCGCCGCGAAAAAGCCGCCGAGAAACAAAAAGACGAACAGATTGTGCTGAGGCATGCGGCGCACAATGCCCGCCATGATCGTGGAAACCGCCAGTGGAGCGGCAATCATCACCAGGCCGTTGAGCCCGTAATCCATGAAGCCGGCGGAATGGTTGAGACAAACCGCCACCAGGATCAGCGCGAGTGCCACCAGGGCCAGGCGCCCGCCGAACATCAGGTAGAGCGTGGTCACCCCGAGGAAGTGCAGGTTCAATCCGGGACGCACTCCCGCCTTGAGATTCCAGCAGAGCGCAAGCAGCACGATGGCGGCCAGCCAGCGATGCAGGCGCGGTTCCTGCGCCAGTTCGCGCCAGGGTGCACGAACTGCGCTCCAGAACAGCAGGACGCCGAACAGTACGTTTCCGGCGAAAACCCAAGGCGCGGCGAACAGTCCGTCAGGAAAATTCATACTGTGACAAAAACACGATGTCCGCCTGCAAACCACCCGCTGCACCACCGGGGAATCTCTGGCTACCGCCGGACATCGCTCCTTGCTCCGCTCAGGGTGTCATTCCCCCGGTGCAGCGGCGACAGCACTCACAAACGTTCGAAGATGCCCGCAATCCCCTGCCCACCACCGATACACATGGTGACGAGTCCGTAACGGCCACCCGTGCGCTCCAGTTCATAGATGCACTTGACAGCGAGTATGGCCCCCGTGGCGCCCACGGGATGGCCCAGCGCGATGGCGCCACCATTGGGATTCACCTTGGAAGGATCCAGATCCAGCCCCTTGTTCACGCAGATCGACTGGGCGGCGAAGGCTTCGTTGGATTCGATCACGGCAAGGTCGGAGAACTTGAGGCCGGCCCGTTGCATGGCAAGCTTCACGGCGGGAATCGGTCCTTCGCCCATATAGGATGGCTCGACACCGGCAATACCGTAAGAAACCAGGCGCGCCAGAGGCTTGATTCCCGCCTGGGCGGCGGCTCCGGCCTCCATCAACACCACGGCGGCAGCACCATCGTTGATCCCGGAGGCGTTACCCGCAGTCACCACACCGCCATCACGCTTGAAGGCAGGCTTGAGTTTGGCAAGTGCTTCCAGCGAGGCATCGGCCTTGGGATATTCGTCGGTATCGAATTGCACCACACCCTTGCGGGTCTTGATCTCGACGGGAACGATCTGGGATTTGAAATGACCGGCAGCGATGGCAGCCACGGCCTTCTGCTGGCTGGCGAGGGCGAACTGGTCCTGTTCCTCGCGACCGATGTGCCAGCGGGCCGCCACATTCTCGGCCGTGATGCCCATGTGGTCGGTACTGAAAGGATCGGTGAGGGCGCCGACCATCATGTCGATCATCTGCGCATCCCCCATGCGTGCACCCCAGCGGGCGGAAGGTACCAGATAGCCGCCTCGGCTCATGGATTCGGCCCCGGCGCCGATGGCGGCATCGGCATCGCCCAGCAGGATGGACTGGGCGGCGGAAACAATGGCCTGAAAGCCTGAACCGCAGAGGCGGTTCACATTCATGGCACAGGATTCCTGCACCATTCCGGCATTGAGCGACGCCACACGGGACAGATAGGTATCGCGCCTTTCGGTGGGAATAGCCGTACCCATGTACAGGTGACCAACCCGCGCCGGATCCACCTTGGCCCGGGCAATGGCCGTCTTGACGGCCAGCGTGGCCAGATCAACGGGGGCGAAATCCTTGAGGGATCCACCAAAAGTGCCGATGGCCGTACGAGCACCACCAACGACGACGACTTCGCGCTTTCCAGACATGAAATTCTCCTCTATGTGATCAACGCCCCACCCATCCGGCCACCCAGATCAGCGCAAGCAGAAGCAGCCCCAGCACCAGGGTTCGCCAGACAATCCCGATCGTACTTTGCATGAAATCCACATCGGCGTCATCTCCCGTGCCGATTTCAGGCCGGTCCAGGGCCTCGGCATCCCCGTGCAGGGGCATGCCCAGGCGCACACCGAGAGCCCCGGCGCCGCTTGCAATCAGTATACCCGTCGCCGGGTCGGGCCATCGGCCGGCCTGGGTACGCCAGCAATAGACCGCATCCTCGAAATCTCCCGCGACTGCGAAGCCTGCGGCCGAAACACGAATGGGCAGCCAGTCCAGCCAGGCGAAGGCACGCCGGGCAAAGGCGCCGAATTCGGCTCCGGTACCGGTATCCCAGTACTGGGCGAAAAATTGGGAAAGCCGGTACAGCAAACTGCCCGCGGGACCCAGAAGGACAAACCAGAGTAGCGGACCAAAGACATTACGATGCGAGGCGACAAGCGCTTCCTCGATCGCCAGGCGGGCAATCTCGCCCGAATTCAATCGATCCGAATTGCGGTTGCGCCATTCACCGAGAAGGCTGCGGGCGCGATCCAGTTCCCCCATGCGCAAGGCCAGCAGCAGATCGGTAAAAAAGTGGCTGAACTGGCGGAATCCCATAGTCATATAAAGCATGGCCACCCCAAGCAGCAGGGCTGCCACCGGCTGCAACGCGAGAGCGATCAGCCAGAGCGCCCCGACCAGGGCAGAGGGCAGCGCGACAACGATGATCCAGGCCAGTACACCACGATTGGGCTGGCCATCGTTGAGGCGGGTTTCCAGATATATGGCCAGCGAACGCAACCGGCCCTGCATGCGGAGGGCATCCAGGGGCCGGAACTGCTCCAGGATCAAGGCCAGCAAAACAGAGAGCAATGTCACGGATTCAATCCTCCGCCATCAGGTAGCGCTGCAGGTTGACCAGCATTCCGGCGGTCGCTCCCCAGATGAAATAGCCTTGCCAGGGCATGGACCAATAGGTGCGATTCCTGCCCTGATAGAACACCGTATGACGCTCCCAGTGGGCAGGATCCATGAGGAAGGGCAGTGGCGGCTCGAAAGCTTCAGCTACCTCGAAATCGTCCAGTTTGAGATTCAAGGGCGGGGTCACCAATCCCACCACCGGAGTAACCAGAAACCCCGTTCCCGTCAGATATTCCGGCAACTGGCCGATGATTTCGACCTGGGAAGATTCCAGCCCGACCTCCTCCCTGGCCTCGCGCAAGGCTGTTTGTTCCGCATCGCAATCCCCCGGCTCGCAACGACCACCGGGAAAGGCGACCTGGCCGGCATGATCGTTGAGATGGGCGGTGCGCAGGGTCAGCAATACCGTGGTGCCCGAATCACGCACCACCAGCGGCACCAGCACTGCGGCCGGAGTGCTGCCCGTGACAGGCGGATCGAAACCGTCGGACGCCATCATGCTGCCGGAGGGCCAGGGCCGGGCGAAACGGCGGCGCAGCGCCGCGGGAGAAAAGCGGTCGTTGCCTGCACTCATGGAGGCCGGAACATCGAAGCTAGAATCCTTCACCGGAAATACACAAAAAGAAGAGGGTCAGATGAACACACATGCCAGGCCGGTTACCCGGCCGGTTGCGATATTCCGCCACTGGCGCGGCGAAGGGCCGGGCTATTTTGCCACATTCCTCGCGGCCCGCTCGATCCCCCATGTTCTGGTCAAGGTCGATGAAGGAGAACCGGTTCCCCGGGATGCAGGGCAGTTTTCGGGCCTGTGCTTCATGGGCGGGCCGATGAGTGTCAACGACGACCTCCCCTGGATTCCGCAAGTATTGCATCTGATCCGCGCCGCCGCGGCGGCGGATATTCCCGTGATCGGCCATTGTCTGGGCGCACAACTCATGGCCAAAGCACTGGGTGGCAGCGTGACCCGCAATCCGGTCAAGGAAATCGGCTGGGGTACGGTGATACCGCAGCCCGGCACCGCATCGTGGATGGAAGACCTGCCAGCCTTCGAAGCCTTTCACTGGCACGGCGAAACCTTTTCCCTGCCGCCGAAAGCCCTGCGCCTGCTCTCGAACACCCACTGTGAGAATCAGGCGTTCGCCCTCGGCCCCCATCTGGGCATGCAGTGCCACGTGGAAATGACGGAAGACATGATCCGTCTGTGGTCCACCGGCTGGCGAAAAGAAAATGTGCCGGTCAGCGCCTCGGTACAGTCTCCCGCGCAAATGCTGGAGCATGTCAAGGCCCGCATTGCCAACATGCGTCCGATGGCGGACCACCTGTACACACGCTGGATCGGAGGATTGAAACGCTGACCGGATGACGATCCATCGCGGTCAGTGACAGGCAGGCGGGCAGGGCAGGCACGGGAAGCCCAAAGCGATGCGGCGTTGATCCGTGCCCTCCCGGGGTTCAGGCCACTTTTTTCTTGCCCTGCTGAATCTCGATCCAGTCATCGAGTGTCTGGTACAGATACTCGCAGTCCTCGATCGTCATGGTGGGATGGCAGGGCAGCATCAGTCCGTGACGCATCACCTGATCCGCATTGGGACAGCCCTCGGGATCGACGCGGAACTCGATGCCCTTCATCATCGGCTGACGGGCGGCATGGCCGGAGAAAATCACGCGGGTAAAGATGCCGGCGTTCTCCAGATGCATCTGCAAATCGCGACGACTCCAGCCCAGTTCGGGGCGCAATTGCACGGGGTAGCAGATCCACGTGGTGAACACATCGTCATGAACCCGGGCCTTGACGAAGATGTCCGAACGTTTCTCCATGTACTTGCCGTGCAGTGCGAAACGCTCCTGGCGCAGGCGGGTGAATTCGTCGAGCTTGTTGAGCTGCTCGTGTCCGAAGGCAGCGCCGGCCTCGTTGGGAATGAAGCCGTAAGCGATCTCCTCGAAGATGAACATGCCGTCGTATTCGATATCGCCGATATTTTCCAGGAAGCGGCCATCGCTATCGTTCTTGCGCGTGCCGTGCATGAATTTCTCGGACGAGCGGCCCCAGTTGCGCAGCATCAGGGCGCGGTCCCACAGCTTCGTGTCGTTCATCGCCACCAGGCCACCATTCCCCAGGCAAGTGATGATGTGGAAGATGGAAAAACTGGTGACGCTGATATCGGAACGCTCGCCGGCAGGGCGGCCACGGTAGGTGCCCCCCAGGGTGTCGCAGCTATCCTCGATCAGCTTCAGGCCATGCTTGTCGGCGATGGTGCGCAGGCGATCCCAGTCGGGCATGCCGCCCACCAGGCTGGGAATCAGCATGGCGCGGGTCTTGGGCGTGATGTTGCGCTCGATCTTGTCGATATCGATCTGGTAGGTGTCGGGCTCCACGTCCACCAGCACGGGGATATGGCCATTGAGCACGATGCTGGAAATATCGGTGCCGAAGGTCAGGGTCGGGGTGATGATCTCGGAGCCTGCAGGCAGATCCAGCAAACGGATCGCCACCAGCAGGGCCGAGCTGCCGGAGTTCACCATCACGCCGTACTGCTTGCCCAGCAACTTTGCGCAACGGGTCTCGAAAGACTGCACCTGGGTGTAGGGCACCATGCTGGTCTTCATCACATTGACGACGGCATCGATCTCCTTCTGGTCCAGCATCGCACCGCCGTACTTGATTTCACGCGGGGGAATACGCATCGGGTTCTCCTCGGATTGAAATATGGATTTGGAAAAACTCGAAGTTCGTGTCGACCGCCACAGGGCATGGCCTACGGTCTTCAAGCTTCGGATGGATTATGCGCAGTCACCCCGCGCCGATTGTGATAGAACCGCTCAATTACCGGACTCAATTGCTCAAATCATGGCCAAACAGGTACCCAAGCCCCATCTGATGGCAGTACCTTCCGCCCTCGCCAGCGCCCTGCTGCAAGAGGTGGCTCATATCGGCATCCCCCCCGAGCAGATGCTGGCGCGGGCCGGCCTGCCCTACGCGCCCGACGATCTGCACAGCGGACGCATCGAGCATCTGCCCGGCCTGCATTTTGCCGCGCTGAGCCTGGAATGCACCGCGGTCATGGAAGACTACTCCTCGCGACAGGGAGACTATCCACCCATGCGCAAGGAAGAGTTCGACATGCTCTGCTACTGCATCATCAACTGCACCACCCTGCACGAGGCCATCACCCGCGCACAGCGTTTTTGCGCCATGCTCGGCGGCCGCGCCGGCAGGCTCGGGCTGGAAACCCGCGGCGGCGCCGCCACCTTCGTCATGCACACCTATCGCGGGCGCAAGACCACCAGCGCGCTGTTTGCAGATCTGATCGGGCTCACCGGCTATCACCGCCTGTTCGGCTGGCTGATCGGCTCGCCCATCGAGCTGACCGATATTGGCGTCGCCTACCCGCCGATCATCGAGCGTGAAACCGTGACCGCGCTTTTCAACTACCCGGTACGTTTCGGGCAGCCGGAGAACAGCTTTTGCTTTCCCACCCGCCACCTCGCCCTGCCCGTGGTGCGCAGCCACGCCGAACTGATCAACCTGCTGGAAACCGAACTGTTCCCCTTCGACCTGCTGGCCGGACGCGTCGAATCCCAGCGGCTGGGCGATGCCCTGCACCATCTCATCGCCGCCAAGCTCGTGCGACAGGACACACTGCCGCCCCTGACCCAGCTCGCCGGCCTTTTCAACATGAGCAGTGCCACCTTCCGCCGCCGCCTCGAAGAAGAAGGCACCTCCATCACCGCCATCAAGGAAAAATGCCGCAAGGATCTGGCGCTGGATTATCTGCGCAATGCCCCACACCGCACCCTGGAAGAAATCGCCGCCCTGCTCGGCTTCGGCGACGCCCGCGCCTTCCGCCGAGCCTTCCGGCAATGGACGGGCAAGTCACCCACGGAGTACCGGCGGGAGTGCGGCCTGCCGTGAAACCGCAAAATGCGGAACTGCTCTCTTAGCCGGTTTGGAATATAGGGAACATGGACTGAACTGGCCGTGTTGCTAGAAGCCACTTTTCTTCTTGTGCCATGTTTCGAGGATAAACAGCGCGATGGTATGGGCGGAGTGAATTGCGAGCCTAGCGTGGCGAGGTTCGAGCTTGTAGCTCTTCTTCCCAGCGCCATGAGCGGAACTGGCATGAGTGCGGATCGCCCCAATTCCTTCGACCACTGAAATCAGGCCAGACAGAATTTGCTGAAGGTCTTGATCTTCGATGGTTCCTGGATCGAAACCGAGGTGTTTCCGAACTGTAGTCCAGACAGGCTTTAAGTCTTGTTTCGCAGGAAGCTCCAAGCCTTCCTCAGCGATGTAGACCTTGCATACTGACTCCAGAATGTTGCTCGCAGCCGATACTGCCTCACGTGGGCTTGCCTCGACGTTAGCAAGTGCGCGGGTGTATTCCGCGTCAATCGAAACAAGGTCTCGATCCCTAATGAACTCCTCCAGGGTTCGAGATGGCGTACCGAGAGCACCTGCCACCTTGCCCCCCTTGACGTACTGAAGTTCGGATTGAGCCAAGACTTGGGCGATACGCTCCCGATCCTCCAGGAGTCCTTGATCCCACGAGTTCTCAGGATCGAGCGGAGCTTCCATGTAGTTCTCGATTAGACGCCCGAGAACATCCAGTGGCTTTATGCTTTCGTCCTTGTTTGTGAGCCGAAGCCACGCCAATGCCTTGGCAGGTTTACTTCCCGCTGGTGGATCGCCCGGTGCTCCAGCGTAAGTAAATAGGCTGTCTAGCGTCGCGTGCGTTTCCCGATTCGCCGCGATTTCAGCGCACACAGACATTACTGGCGCGGGGATGATGCGACGCAGACTACTCACGTTTTTAACAGTCTCAAGTCGGTGATGAAGTCCTGCGGCTCACCGATCTCGATCTTCGAGAACGACGGATGCAGCGGATTCAGCAGGTAGTTGGTTTCGGCGGGGATGACGGCGCTGGGCACGGCCAGCACGGCACTCGATTTGCGCCTGGCCCATGCAGTGCCGATGGCCTGGGTATGGTCGCGGGCCGCGAGGTCGCGCCAGTCGTCAGGCAACTCTTCGACTGTCACCCGCTCGATCTTCAGGTTCTTGGGCAGGCCGACCGGGATCATCACGTACCGCGCTCGCAGCGGCTCGTCCTGCACCAGCATTTCCAGCGTCGCAAGGGACTGGCTGCCAGCGGTATAAACCATCGGCACACCCTTACAATTCCAGCGCCCGCCGTACAGCCGGGCACCCTCGCCGCTAAAGGCGCTTTCCTTGGGGTGGGCAAAGCGGGCGGTCAGCAGCCGCCAGACGACCAACATCAGGCGAACACGCCGTGCTCGATGCGGCCGAGCGTGTCCATGACGCTTTCGGCACCGATGTCGGTATCCAGCAGCGACAGCGGCGTGGCCCGGAACAACGAGGCATTCGGGGTCTTGAGCCAGGTTAGCGCGGTTTCCAGGTCTTCGAAGATTTCTTCGGCACGCTCGACCACGCGGGCCAGCCGCACGAGTTTGGCCGACTCCTCGCTGTTCAGCGTGCCTTCCCGCTTGCGGCGGGCCAGGGTGCGCTCGGGGATGCCCAACGCCACCGCGAGTTCAGACTGCGTGACCTGAATGGTTTTGGCGAGAAATTCCACCGCCGAAGACGAAATTCCGTGGCGGATGACCGAGACCCAATCGAGGGCGGTACGGGGTTTGACGTGCAGGACGCCCCGGCCACCCAGCAGGGATTCGACCGAACGAGTAGAGCTTGAAGCGGTTGCAACTGAGGCTGCGGCTGTGCTCATGACCAACACTCCTTGTTTGCCATATGGCAGTCATTGTAGGCAAAAATGGCGATAAACGCTACTTTGACCTACCCCGACCGGAAATTCCCCGACGGCTGCCCGTGCAGTCAATTGCACCAGCCGTCCGTCAGACCGAGGCCAGCGCCGCGTTGATCCGCTTGAGCATCGGTGCTAGGCCGTCGGCGAAGACCTTGCGAGCCTTGCCCAGCCCGCCCCGCTGGAAAAAGATCGGCGCATCGAAGTCGTCTAGCTCGATGGTGAGGTTCTTCACCAGATGTTCCCGGATTAGCTGAAGCCACTGGCGCTGTTCGTCGGTGAATTGATTCTGCGCCAGCAACTGGCTCAGGGCGTGATCCACCCGCTCCTCGGCGGTGTAGATAGGGGCTTCGGCCTTGGCCGCGTGCTTGACCAGGGAAATGATGTCGGCCAGGCGGTGATGGACAAGCTCGGACGCCTTTTGCAGGTCGCGCTCCTCGAAGCTGGCGGAACGCAGTTTCTCGCGCAAGCCTTCCAGCACGTCCGTCTTCCACTCCTGGGGCCGGGTCATCAGGACTTGCAGGGCCTCGATCTCGGCTTGCTTGGCCTGGATGAAGGTAGCGAACCGTGTCAGGTAGTCCTCGGGCTTCAGGTATTCCTCTTCGACCCGGAATTTCCATTCCGAGGTGACGTTATCGGTGGCCTCGTAGGCAACCAGGAAACTGCGCTTGGCCCGTGGGTAGTTGAGCAGCAGGTCCTGGAACTTCGGATCGCGTAGCAGCTTGACCACGCGGTGGATGCCACAGAAGCGGCTTACCATTTTTGCGCCCCTCTGTGACCGGCTATCCACGCGAGGGCGCGCAGCATGCAGAAAAATGCGGTATGTCCCCATCGGGCAAACCCTGCCGCAAAAGAAAAAGGCCAGCTTGTCGCTGGCCTCTTCTTACTTTCTTACTGCTAACTACCTTGATTCTATTGGTCGGGGCGGCGGGATTCGAACTCGCGACCCCTTGCACCCCATGCAAGTGCGCTACCAGGCTGCGCTACGCCCCGACTTGAGCGCGCGATTGTAGCAGAAGAAGCTCCACGTTTACCGCTTCTGCTCCAGCATGATCGGGTAAATCGTATTCACCTCATCCTGATGGTGGATGCCATCCCCGCCGGTTCAATGTAATTCGGGTATTCACAAGAATCTGCACACTTGCAGATGGGCGACGCAAAGGCTAGATCGTAAGCAGCTGAATGACTCCCAGCAGTTCCGCACGTAACGACCCGGTTGCGGATGCTGGTGCGGATTCATGAAAATCCTCACGGCTTGTGCTGTCTTCCAGACGATTACGTGCGCCACTGATCGTGAACCCCTCTTCATACAGGAGTTGCCGGATGCGGCGCACCAGCAGGACTTCGTGGTGCTGGTAATAGCGGCGGTTGCCACGCCGCTTCACGGGTTTGAGCTGGGTGAATTCCTGCTCCCAGTAGCGCAGGACATGGGGTTTCACACCACACAGTTCACTGACCTCGCCAATGGTGAAGTAACGCTTGGCGGGGATGGAGGGCAGCTCCGTCGGCTCAGGTGGATTGCTCATTGCGAACAGACTCGACAGTGGCCTTCAGCTTCTGGCTGGCATGAAAGGTCACGACGCGACGGGCGGTAATCGGAATCTCCTCCCCGGTCTTGGGGTTGCGGCCAGGACGCTGTGGCTTGTCCCGCAGCTGGAAGTTGCCAAACCCGGAGAGCTTGACGCTATCGCCCGCTTCCAGTGCATGACGTACCTCCTCGAAGAAAGCCTCCACCATGTCCTTGGCTTCACGCTTGTTCAGCCCCACCTTTTCAAACAACAGGTCGGCCAGTTCCGCCTTGGTCAGTGTCATTCTCGCTCCCTGATGCAATCGCTTATCGCCGCAGTTCGGCACCGAATCGGGCCTCGGCCGCCGCCAGCATGGCAGCCACGACATTCTCGACTTCCGCATCTTCCAATGTGCGCCGAGTATCTTGCATAACTACCTTGAATGCAAGGCTTTTTCGACCTTCGGCGATGCCTTTCCCGGCATACACGTCGAACAGTTCGATGGCGGTCACGATGGGCGGCGCAGCTTCGCGCAATGCGCTTGCAAGATCCTGCCATGGCAACGCATGATCGACGATCAGCGCCAGATCACGGGCGACGGAGGGGAAGCGGGAAATCTCCCGGCAAGCGGGCATCGGCTCGTTCATGAGTGGCGCCAGATCGAGTTCGAACACCACCGGCGCCACACCCAGTTCGTACTTCAATGCCCAGCGAGGATGGAGTTCGCCGATGATGCCGAGTACACCGCCAGCCGACTGCACCAGGGCCGACCGCCCCGGATGAAGGGCCGGGTGCGCCGTGCGGACAAATGAAAGCGTACCGGGAGGAAACAGCGCCTCCAGATCGGCCTTGAGATCGAAAAAGTCCACTGAGCGGGTGCCCTGGCCCCATTGCTCGGGCGCCACCGGCCCGGCGGCCAGGACAGCCAGGCGCTGCGGCTGGGTGAAGCCGGGAACCGGATGACCGGCATCGTCGCGGGAAAACACCCGCCCGATTTCAAATGCACGCACCAGTTCCTGCTGCCGTTTGCGGTTGGTGACCAGCACATTGACCAGACTGCCGATGAGGCTGCTGCGCATGACCCCCATCTGGCTGGCAATGGGATTGGCCAGGGTGACGGGTGAGGTATTGCCGGCGAAGTCGGCCTCCCAGCCGGCTTCGACAAAGCTGAAGTTGATGGTTTCCTGAAACCCCCGACCCGCCAGGGCGCGGCGCAATGTCATGGCCGTGCGTCGCGTTTCGGGCAGCGCCATCATGGCCATACGGCCGACGGGAGGATGGGAAGGAATGTTGTCATAGCCGTGGATGCGCACCAGTTCCTCGACCAGATCCTCTTCGATCTCGATGTCGAACCGGTAGGATGGCGGAGTCACGATGAAATCGTCCCCATCACGGCGCGGTGCGAACCCCAGCCCCGTGAGCAGTTGCCCGATTTTTTCATGGCCGAGATCGACACCGATGATTTTCGCAGCCCGGGCCGTGCGCAAGCGCACGGGTGCGCGCCGGGGCAGATGGGGTTCGGAGATCGCGGCCACCACCGGTCCGGGGCTGCCGCCACAGATCTCGATAATCAATGCGGTTGCCCGTTCGATCGCGGTTTGCTGCAAGCCGGGATCCACACCGCGTTCGAAGCGATAGGAAGCGTCGGAGGAGAAGCCAAGCGCACGCGCCTTGCCGGCGATCGCCTCGGGTGCGAAAAAGGCGGACTCAAGGAAAACGTCACGGGTAGCATCGGTCACGCCGGAATTTTCGCCACCCATCACGCCCCCCAGAGCCAGGGCGCGAGACTCATCGGCAATCAGCACAGTATCTGCGGCCGGGACGACAGTCTGGCCGTTAAGCAGCAGCAGTTCTTCGCCGGCATGGGGATGCCGCACATGAATGGTCCCCTGCAGCCTGGCGTTGTCGAATGCGTGAAGAGGCTGCCCCAGTTCCATCATCACGTAATTGGTGACGTCAACGATCGCGGAGATGGAGCGGATACCCACACGGTCCAGGCGTTGCCTGATCCAGTCGGGTGTGGGCGCTGCCGCATCGACGCCAGTGATGAGCCGGCCGCAGTAGCGCGAACAGGCGGCGGGGGCGTCCAGCATCACGGCCCTTGAATCATCATGTGCCGGAGCCACCGGCGCCACGACGGGCAGATGCAGCACGGCCCCGGTGAGCGCCGAGACCTCCCGCGCGAGGCCCGCCAGTGACAGGCAATCGGCCCGGTTGGGGGTGAGCTTGAGGGTGATCAGATGGTCATCGAGATCCAGAAATTCCCGGATATTCATGCCCACCGGTGCATCGGCCGGAAGTTCGAGCAATCCGTCGGAGTCTTCGGCAATGCCGAGCTCCCTGGCGGAACAGAGCATGCCGCTGCTCTCGATGCCGCGCACACTGGCTTTGCGGATTTCGATACCGGGCAGCCGTGCGCCCACCAGGGCACAGGGAATCACCAGACCTGCCGCGGCATTGGGCGCGCCACAAACGATCTGCAACGGCTCGGCCGTTCCGACATCGACCTGGCACAGACGCAGACGATCGGCATCGGGGTGCTTTTCACAGGCGACAATGCGTGCAACCACCACGTGCTCGAAGGGTGCGGCGACCCGCCGGCTTTCCTCAACTTCCAGTCCGGCCATGGTCAGCACATGACAAAGCTGATCCGTGTCCAGTGCCGGATTGCAGAGGCTGCGCAGCCAGGATTCTGAAAATTGCATGGTATGAACTCGGGCGTTGGCTCAGTTGAACTGGGACAGGAAACGAAGGTCACCTTCGTAGAACAGGCGAAGGTCATTGATGCCGTAGCGAAGCATGGTGAGCCGGTCGGGTCCCATGCCGAAAGCAAATCCGGTATAGCGTTCGGGGTCGATGCCACCACAGCGCATCACATTCGGATGCACCATGCCGCAACCTGCTATCTCCAGCCAGCGCCCCTCCAGGGGACCGCTCATGAAGGCCACGTCGATTTCAGCCGAAGGCTCGGTGAAGGGGAAGAAGGAAGGCCGGAAGCGGACCTTGAGGTCTTCACTCTCGAAGAAGCGACGCAGGAAATCGGCCACCACACCCCGAAGGTCGGCAAAGCTGACGTTTTCCCCCACCCACAACCCCTCCACCTGATGAAACATGGGGGAATGCGTGGCATCGGAATCCACCCGGTAGACCCGGCCCGGGCAGATCACGCGAACCTCGGGCAGAGTGTCCAGATGCTTGTACTTCTCGACATGGGCCAGCAGGGTACGAATCTGTACCGGGCTGGTATGGGTGCGCAGCAGCACGTCGTCCTGCACCTTGCCTCCGGCATCGAGCAGATAGAAGGTGTCATGCATGGAACGTGCGGGATGCTTCTCGGGCGTATTGAGCGCGGTGAAGTTATGCCAGTCGGTTTCTATCTCCGGGCCTTCGGCCACTTCGAAACCGATGGAACGAAACAGCTGCTCGATACGATCCAGGGTGCGCGTGACCGGATGAATGCCGCCCGGCCGTGAACCCCGCCCGGGCAGGGTCACATCCAGTGCTTCGGCGGCAAGCTGGGCCTGCAGGGTGGCTTCACGCAGGGCCTCGCGGCGGGCGACCAGGGCCGATTCCACCTGATCCCTGGCCTTGTTGATGGCGGCACCGGCCTGCTTGCGCTCCTCCGCAGGCAGCTTGCCCAGCCCCTTGAGGAGCGCGGTGAGAGAGCCATCCTTGCCCAGATAGCGGGCCTTGGCTTCTTCCAGTTTCGCCGGCTCGGTGGCCGCGGTGAATTCCGCAGCCGCCAGGGCGACCAGATCGGCCAGATTGGGTTCCAGAGTTTCCATAGCGTCCTGAATCAAAAAAGGGAGGCCAACCGGCCTCCCTCTTCTGCGCGTTGGTAACGCTTACGCGCCGAGCTGGGCCTTGGCCTGATTGGCCAGGGCGGCAAAAGCAGGCTTGTCGAACACGGCCAGATCGGCGAGAACCTTGCGGTCCACCTCGATGGACGCCTTCTTCAGACCATTCATCAGGGTGCTGTACTTCAGGCCCAGTTCACGGGCACCCGCATTGATACGGGCGATCCACAGGGCGCGGAACTGGCGCTTGCGCTGGCGGCGGTCACGATAGGCGTACTGCCCCGCCTTCATCACCGCTTCCTTGGCGATGCGGTAGACCGTGCTGCGCCGACCGCGATATCCCTTGGCCTGGGCAAGAACCTTCTTGTGGCGCGCGCGCGCCGTTACACCACGTTTGACTCGAGGCATGTCGGCTTCTCCTTAGGCGTAGGGCAACATCGCGCGAACCTGCTGCACGTCGGAGGCATGAATCTCCTCCATACCGCGCAACTGGCGCTTCGATTTGGTGGTTTTCTTGGTCAGAATATGGCGCTTGAACGCCTGCGAGCGTTTGATGCTGCCGCTGCCACGCACCTTGAAGCGCTTGGCGGCACCGCTCTTGGTCTTCATCTTCGGCATCGAAGATCTCCTTATCACACGATACCAGGTGGCCATCACCCTGATGGCGCTTGATAACCCGTACCGCTTGTCATTCCCGCAACCAGAGGCGACGGGTGAAACCGGAACTACGCTTGCTGCTGCTCGGCCACAGGGGCCTTTTCGGTTTTTCCAGCCGGTTCGGCTTTCGCCTTGACCGGTATCTGCTTCTTGCTGGGTGCCAGCACCATGATCAGTTGCCGGCCTTCCATCTTGGGAAACTGCTCAATCTGGGCTTGCTCCTGCAGATCGGCCTTGATCCGCTCCAGCATGCGCATGCCAATTTCCTGATGGGCCATTTCACGGCCACGAAAGCGCAGCGTGATCTTCGCCTTGTCGCCTTCACCGAGAAACTTGATCACATTGCGCAGCTTGATCTGGTAGTCGTTCTCGTCCGTTCCCGGACGGAATTTGACTTCCTTGACCTGCACCTGCTTCTGCTTCAGCTTGGCCTCATGGGCGCGCTTGGCTTCCTGGTATTTGAACTTGCCCAGGTCCATGATCCGGCAGACCGGCGGTTTCGCCAGCGGGGCGATTTCCACCAGATCCAGCTCCGACTCTTCCGCCAGCGCCAACGCCTGGCGAATGGACACGATACCGACTTGCTCGCCGTCTTCCCCGAGCAAACGAACTTCGGGGGCCGTGATCTCGTCATTCACGCGCTGCGATTTATCCTGGGCGATGGTTCAATTCTCCAAAAAATAAAAAATACGGTCGCTACGCCCTGCTGCCCTTTTCCTGCAGCAGGCGCTCCAGAAACACTTCGGGAGACATTTGCCCGAGATCCTGATTGCCCCGGGCCCGTACCGCGACCAGACCGGCGGCCTTTTCCTTATCACCCACAACGACAAGATAAGGCCGCTTCAACAAGCTATGTTCCCGTATTTTATAGTTAATTTTCTCGGCACGCAAATCCGTCTCGATGCGCAATCCCCCTGCCCGCAGCTTTTCCGCCACAGACCGGGCGTATTCGGCCTGCCCCTCGGAAATGCTCATGACCACGGCCTGAACCGGAGAAAGCCAGAGCGGCAACGCGCCGGCGTGATTCTCGATCAGGATGCCGATAAAGCGCTCCAAAGAACCCAGGATGGCCCGGTGCAGCATGACCGGCGTATGGCGGGCATTGTCTTCGCCGACATATTCGGCTCCCAGCCGGGCCGGCATGGAGGGGTCCACCTGGACGGTGCCGCACTGCCAGGAACGACCGATGGCATCCTTGATATGGAATTCGATCTTGGGGCCATAGAACGCGCCCTCGCCGGGCAACTCCTCCCACTCCAGGCCGCTTGCCCGCAGCGCCGAACGCAGGGCATTTTCCGACTGGTCCCACAGCGCGTCGGAACCAACCCGGTTTTCTGGCCGCAGGGCCAGTTTCACCGCGACTTCGTGGAAGCCGAAATCGGCATAAACCCTGCGTACCTGCGCGTTGAAGGCCGTGATCTCGGCCTCGATCTGATCCTCGGTACAGAAGATGTGGCCATCATCCTGGGTAAAACCGCGTACCCGCATGATGCCGTGGAGCGCGCCGGAAGGCTCGTTGCGATGACAGGAGCCAAATTCGCCGTAACGCAGGGGAAGTTCCTTGTAGGAGCGCAAGCCGGCATTGAAGACCTGAATGTGGCCGGGGCAGTTCATGGGCTTCACCGCATAGTCCCGGTTTTCCGAGGCGGTGACGAACATGTTTTCCTTGTAGTGCCCCCAGTGGCCGGATTTTTCCCACAAGCTGCTGTCCAGTATCTGCGGGCAACGCACTTCCTGATAGCCGCTTTCGCGATAGATCGCACGCATGTACTGCTCGATTTCCTGCCACACGATCCAGCCGTGGGGGTGCCAGAACACCAGGCCCGGCGCCTCGTCCTGAAGGTGGAACAGATCGAGCTGCCGGCCCAGTTTGCGATGGTCACGCTTTTCGGCTTCCTCCAGCATGTGCAGGTAGGCATCCTGGTCTTCCTTCTTCGCCCAGGCGGTGCCGTAGATGCGCTGCAGCTGTTCGTTCCTGGCATCGCCGCGCCAATAGGCGCCGGCCACCTTCATCAATTTGAATACCTTGAGCCTGCCCGTGGACGGCACGTGAGGACCACGGCACAGATCGATGAAAGCGCCTTCACGATAGAGGCCGATGGGCTCGCCTGCCGGAATGGCGGCGATCAGTTCCGCCTTGTAATGCTCGCCGATGGACTTGAAAAAATCCACGGCTGCATCCCGCTCCCATTCCTCCCGGGTCACGGGAAAATCCTGCTTCGCCAGTTCGGCCATGCGGGTCTCGATGTCCTGCAGATCCTCGGGTGTGAAGGGGCGCTTGTAGGCAAAGTCGTAGTAAAAACCGTTGTCGATCACCGGGCCGATGGTGACCTGGGCCTCGGGGAACAATTCCTTCACCGCGTAGGCCAGCAGGTGCGCCATCGAGTGACGGATAATTTCCAGCCCGTCGACATCCTTGTCGGTAACGATGGCCAGCGCCACATCATGATCGATACGGAAAGAGGTATCGACCAGCCGGCCATCGACGCGGCCGGCAAGGGCCGCCTTGGCCAGCCCGGTACCGATGGACGACGCCACCTCGGCCACCGTGAGCGGATTGGGATATTCGCGCCTGGATCCGTCAGGCAGGGTAATCACCGGCATAGTGCTGCTCCAGAAACACCAACAGGGCGCATCAGGCGCCCTGTTGCAGGGATGCGATCAAAGAGTTGCCGGTCAGTCTGTCATGCCGGCCATCCGCCAGCCATTTCGGGCCGGGCTTCCAAGGCAAAACTCTAGCACAGACGGAGCGCTGCCCCGAGCCGGAGCTACCAGCCGGGTACCACCGCCCGGGCCGCTGCTGCCAGCATTCGTGCGCCCTCTTCGGGTGAACCGGCTTTGAGCCCGGGGTTGAATACCTCGGGGCCGATGGAGCAGTGCACTCCCATGTCCTGCAATACCGAGAACACCTCGGCCAGCGGTGCGGTTCCTTCTCCCGGCAGGCGCCGGCACTGCATGGTTTCCTCCATGCCGCTCAAGCTCTCCGACGGCCCGAGATCGCTGATCTGCACGTTATAGATACGCTCGGCAGGCAGGCGGCGCAATGCCGCCATGTCCGCACCGGTACGGGCCCAGTGCCAGGTATCGAACAGGAATCCGCCGTTATCGCAGCCGGCCCGGTCGACGATTTCGCGGGCAATGTCGAGATGATTGATGGCGCCGAAGGCCAGTGCCTCCAGGGCAACACACAGGCCATGATCCGCCGCGACCTTGCATATCTGCGCAAAGTTACGGCCCGCCTGCCGTGGATCGTTGATCGCAGGCTCCATTGCCGCCGCGCAAAGGCTGGTGGCCCCCAGGGATCGGGCCGTACGCGCCAGACTCTCCGTGCGCACCACAACATCACGCTCCGACCCGGCATTCACCCAGTCGATCGCTGCTTCCAGCATCTCCACCCGCAAGCCATGATCCGCCAGCAGGCCACGCATGTCGGCGTCGCTCAATCCCGCTGCACGGGCGCTTGCGGGGACGGACTGCCACAGGGAGAACGCGGTGAATCCGTGAGTACGCGCCAGAACCATCAGTTCGGTAAAAGGGAGGTCCGGCAGGCAGGCCGGACACAGCACACGTGCGGACCATTGCGACTTCACCTGTGCCATGGGGATTCCTCCGTATCGTTTTATCTATTTAAAATCGTATCATTAAGTATGGAATATTGGCCATCCCTCTCCGGCGGCACGTATCTTCCCCCTTTTCCGAACGACCTCACTGACAGGAGCGAGCCCCATGTCCGATCTCAAGAACAAACGCATCATCGTCACCGGTGGCGCCGGCGGCATCGGCAATGCCGCTGTGCGGCTTTTTGCCTCGCGTGGCGCGCGCGTGACATGTACCGTGCACAACAGCACGCCGGACCTGCCACAGGGCGTGCTGGCCCGCACCTGCAACATCAGCGACCGTGACGATGTGATCCGGACATTTGCCGCCCTGGTGGAGGAGATGGGCGGGCTCGACGTGCTGGTTCATGCCGCGGGGATGCACGGTACCATGGCCGCGGAACAGATCGACGCCGCTCACTGGAACCGGATGTTCGACATCAACGTCAATGCCACGGTCTGGACCAACCAGGCCGCCTTCCATCATCTGAAAGCGCAGGGCGGTTCCATCGTCAACATGGGCTCGGTGGAAGGCGTCCGCGGCTTTGCCGGCAATGCCGCCTACGCCGCATCGCGCGGCGCGGTCATGGCCTGGACACGTACCGCAGCCCTGGAATGGGGCGCATCCCGGGTGCGGGTGAACTGTGTGGCACCGGCCATCGCCACCGACATCTTCAAACGCCAGCGTGCCGCGATGGACCCGGTCACGCTGGCCGCCGTGGATGAATCCCTGCGCCAGCGCATTCCCCTTGGCGGCACCCTGGGCGATGCGCTGCTCGATCTGGCCCCGGTCCTCGCCTTTCTCGCCAGTGACGATTCCCGTTTCATCACCGGGCAGACCATCGCCGTCGACGGTGGCCTGATGATGCTCGGCTCCTGACGACTGCGGCTCACCCGCCGGCGGGCTTCCGCGCGACCAGGCCAATCAGCGCGGAACGCCCCTGATGCCCCGTTCCCTCCCGGATTTCATCCTCGTATTCGGTCAGTTCCTCGATGTGCCAGTCGGCAAACGCATCCCGCAACAAAGTTTCGGTGTAGAGATTTTCCACCGCTGAGGGACCACCGGTGCGGTATTTGAGCTGGCGCGGGGTATACCCCTGAAGTACGATGGCGCCTCCCGGGCGCGTTGCCGCCTTCATCGCGGAAAACTGTCGTACCCGTTCGTCCGGCCCTGCGAACTGGATGAAGATGCCCACGACCCAGTCGAAGGCACCCCGTATGTCGGGCCGGAGCCAGTTTGCCGACAGCATGTCCGCCACCTGAAAGCCGACTTCGACCTGACGCTCCGATGCCAGACGGCGTGCCTTCTCCACCGCAACCGCCGACACATCGATCGCCGTCACCGCCAGTCCCTGCTCCGCCAGCCAGACCGAGTTGCGCCCCTCCCCATCGGCGACCGAGAGCGCCCTCTGGCCTCGCTGAAACCGTCCAATCTGCCGGGCGAGGAACCTGTTGGGAGCGGTACCGAAAAGATAGTCATCCCCCACCCCCCGATAGCGTTCGCTCCAGAACTCTTCGTGATCGCTCATGGCGTTACCCCGCGTTGCTGATCCAGCCAGCCAAGTAGATCGGTGGCCGACATCGCCCCGCTGCGCCGTGATATCTCGCGTGCTCCGCGGAACAGCACCAGGGTGGGGATGCTGCGAATGCCGAATTGCTGCGACAACCGCGGCGCCTCATCGCTATTGACCTTGAGGAATCGTACCTCCGGCGCCTGCCGAGCCGCAAGCTCGAACTGGGGTGCCATCATGCGGCAGGGGCCACACCAGGGCGCCCAGAAGTCGACCAGCAAGGGCACCCTGCTGGCTTCGATCAGGCGGGAAAACCTCTCCTGATCGACCGCCACCGGTTCACCCGGTGCCAGCGCGGCACCACACCTGCCACAGACAGGATCTTCACCGATCCGGCCGGCCGGCACCCGGTTCGTGGCTCCGCAAACGGGACAGCCAATGTGAAGTGCATCCATCATCGTTCCCTCAGCAGCCATCCTGCGCACCACATTTACGCAGCAGACGCTCCATCAGGCACCAGCGAGTCAGACCGCTTTGCAGCAGATTGACCCCGACAAAACCGGTGAAAGCGAGCCACCACTTGTTGATGAAGAAAGGGCTGCCCTCGACACCGAGAGCCAGGGACAGCAAGATGAAAATACCCGCAACAATGCGAACGATGCGCCAGGATGACATGAGATTCTCCTTGAGTCGTGTCAGTGCTTTTCGTACAGGTGACGATACGCCGTGTAATACAGCAGCGGAATCACCACCAGGGTGAGCAGGGTGGACACCAGGATGCCCGAAATCAGGGTGATCGCCAGGCCATTGAAGATCGGATCATCGAGGATGAAGAAAGCACCGGTCATGGCGGCCAGGCCGGTCAGCGCGATCGGCTGGGCGCGCGTGATGGCGGAAGAGACGATGGCTTCCCTGAAGGGCATGCCCCGCGCGGTCTGCAGACGGATGAAATCCACCAGCAGGATGGAGTTGCGCACGATGATGCCCGCCAGGGCGATCATGCCGATCATGCTGGTGGCGGTGAATTGCGCACCCATCAGGGCATGGCCCGGCAACACGCCAATCACCGTGAGCGGAATCGGCGCCATGATGATGAGCGGCGTCAGATAGGAGCCGAACTGCGCCACTACCAGCAGATAGATGAGGATCAGGCCCACGGCATAGGCCATGCCCATGTCGTGGAAGGTCTCGTGGGTGATCTGCCACTCCCCATCCCATTTGAGGGCGAAGTCCCGATAGGCCTCGTCCGGCTGGCGAACGAAATACTCTTGCAGCGTTCCACCGCCGGGCGTGCTCATCCCGGAGATTCTGTCGCGCATGGCGAACATGCCGTAAAGAGGGCTGTCCACCCGGCCCGCCATGTCGCCGGTAACGTAGTTCACCGCCAGACCATCCTTGTGCAGCAGTGGCTGTTCACGCAGGGTGTCGCTGATGCTAACCAGATCGCGGATCGGCACCACCCTGCCCTGGGCACCACGCACACCCAGCTGCAGCAGGGTATCCAGCCGGCCCTGATCCACCATGGGCAAACGCAGGATTGCCGCTGCCGGATATTTGGACTGATCATGGAGATAGGTCACGGCCTCGCCGGCCAGACCGGCATGAAGTGTAGTGACGATGTCGGACTGTGACACACCGAGGAGCGCCGCCTTGCGTCGGTCCACCCGCAATAGCGTGCGTGGCGCATCGACGATGCTGCTGTCGTCCACATCCACCACTCCGGGCGTTTTCTCGAACACTGCACGCACGGCCCTGGCCACCTGACGACGACCCTCATCGGTGGGGCCGTAGATCTCCGCCACGATGGGTGCCAGCACCGGTGGACCGGGAGGAACTTCCACCACCTTCACATTGGCCCCCGAGCGGCGACCGATTTCATGCAGGGCGGGACGCAGGCGGGTGGCGATGGCATGACTCTGTTCGGAGCGATGATGCTTGTCCACCAGATTCACCTGGATATCCCCCACCTCGCCACCGGTACGCAGGTAATACTGCCGGACCAGACCATTGAAACTGATCGGCGCAGAGGTTCCCGCATAGGTCTGGTAGTCGGCAACCTCCGGCACGGAAGCTAGGTATTCGCCCAGTTCGCGCAGCACCGCCGCCGTCTGCTCCAGGGGCGTGCCGGCTGGCATATCGACTACCACCTGGAATTCCGACTTGTTGTCGAAAGGCAGCATCTTCATCTGCACCCAGCCTATCAACGGCAGTGCGGCGGAAAGCACAATGGCGCAGACCACACCCAGTTCCAGCGCCCGTCGGGCCTTTTTGCCATGTGTGGCGTCAAGGAAAGGGTCGAAGAGATGATGAAAAACCGATGCCAGCTTTTGCGCCAGCGGATCGCTCCCGGCATGGCTGCCTTTCATCCAGAGCCGGGCCAGCCAGGGCGTGACAACGAATGCGACCGCCAGGGAAATCAGCATGCCCATGCTGGCGTTGATCGGGATGGGACTCATGTAGGGCCCCATCAGGCCACTGACGAATGCCATGGGCAGCAGGGCCGCGATCACCGTCAGGGTGGCCAGAATGGTGGGGCCGCCCACTTCGTCCACGGCATCGGGAATGATTTCGGTCAGGGGCCTGTCCGGTGACAATTTTTGATGACGATGGATATTTTCCACCACCACGATGGCGTCATCAACCAGGATGCCGATGGAGAAGATCAGCGCGAAAAGGGAGACCCGGTTGAGCGTGAACCCCCAGGCCCAGGAAGCGAAGAGTGTTGCGGCCAGGGTCAGGATGACCGTGCTGCCAACGATGGCCGCCTCACGCCGGCCCAGCGCGAGGCCCACCAGCGCCACCACCGATGCGGTGGCAAAGAGCAGCTTCTGGATCAGCTTTTGCGCCTTGTTGCTGGCGGTCTCACCGTAATTGCGCGTGACACTCACCTCGGTACCGGCGGGGATCATCGTATTCCGCAGCGCGTCCACCCGGGCCATCACGGCATTGGCTACATCCACCGCGTTCTGTCCGGGTTTCTTGGTGATGGCGAGAGTGACCGCGGGATAAGAACCACCTTCCCTGCCGGCCACACCATGCCATACGTATCGCTTGGGAGGCAGCGGACCATCGCTGACGGAGGCGACATCCTGCAGATAGACCGGCTTCTCCGCGTGCACGCCCACCACCAGTTCACCCACCGAACGCGCATCGGCGAGAAATGGCCCGGCATCGACGGCGACCGTCCGGTTGCCCGCCACCAGATCACCCAGAGGCAGCCCGAGATTGGCTGACTGCAGGGCCTGACGCAGATCGGCCACGGTTACCCCGCTGGCGGCGAGACGATTGGCATCGATATCGACATTGACACCGCGGCCCGGGCCGCCCGTGGTGATGACTTCGCGCGTACCCGGAATCCGTTTCAGATCGGCTTCCAGGCTCTGGGCCACCCGCTCGAGATCCGGGCTGCCGCTATCTGTCTGCCTCGACCACAGGGTCAGGGTGAGGATCGGCACATCGTCGATCCCCTTGGGCTTGACGATGGGCTCCAGCACCCCCAGCCCCGCGGGCAGCCAGTCACGATGGCTGTGCAGGGTGTCATAGAGCCGGACCAGTGCCTCGGTACGGGGTACCCCGACCTCGAACTGCACCGTCATCACCGCCAGCCCCGGACGGGAGACGGACAGTACATGCTCGACGTTCGCGATCTGGCCCAGCACCTGCTCCGCGGGAATCGACACCATCTGTTCCACATCCTTCACTGATGCGCCAGGAAAAGGAATCAGTACATTGGCCATGGTCACATTGATCTGCGGCTCTTCTTCACGGGGTGTTACCAGGAGCGCAAAAACACCCAGCAGGAAAGCCACCAGCGCCAGCAGCGGCGTGATTTGCGCACCCTGGAAATAGGTTGCGATACGACCGGAAACTCCCGAATGTCGGGGCTGCTGACTCTGGCCGGAGCGATCCTCAGGCATGGGTGACATCATCAGCGCACCTCGCGCACACGGGCCGCGGCCAGCGGATCGGCCGCAACACGCTCACCGGGCGCCAGACCCGCCAATACCTCGATCTCCGTGCCCAGAGGCTGTCCGGACCTGATCTGCCGCAGACGTGGCCAACCCCTGGCATCCACCACATAAACCAGCGTCATTTCCGCGCGACGGAATACTGCCGTGGCAGGCACATAGATCCCCGGAATACCTGCCGCATCCTGTTTCACGGGCAACCAGACGCGGGCAAACATGCCGGGGGCAAGCCCGGGTGCCACAGACATGTCGAGCCATAATCCCACGGTATGGGTGGCAGCATCGGCGGCAGGCAGCACCGTGACACGGGTGGCCGCCCGCCAGCGCTCCGCCGCCACCAGATCCGGCAGCTCGATCCGGACCGGCGCCTTCTCCTGCAAGGCATTCACCACGCGCTGCGGAGCCGTGGCCGTGATCCGCAGCGCGACAGGATCGAACACCATCATCAGGGGCTGGCCGGGCATCGCAAGGTCACCCTCCTTCACCGCCACGTCCGCAACAAGGCCGGCATAGGGCGCAGTGAGGGTGTACAAACCGGACTGGGCGCGCGCCGCACCTGCCTGCGCCAGTTGCCCCCGTGCCTGTGCGGTGGCAGCCTTGTACTGCGTCTCGTAGCGGTCCATGGCGGCCTGGCTGATGTACTGCTTCTGGAAAAGCTGCTTCTGCCGCTCGTACTCGCGGCTTGCCAGTTCCAGCGTGGCCCGGGCAGCATCGGCCTGGGCGCTGGCGGCACCAGCCAGCTGGTTGGCGGTGCGGGCATCGATACGTGCCAGCACCTGCCCTGCACCAACCCGGTCCCCCGCCCGCACCGCGAGATGTGTCACGACACCCGCAACCTGGGATGCAACACGGGCCTGCCGGACGGCCTCCACCACCCCTTCAACCGCCACGGACCGGGGCTCTCCGGTACTGCGTACCGGCGCCACCGCCAGAAGTCCGGCCCCGTGAACCGAAGGCAGAACCGACATCGCCAGTATGGCCACCCCCACGAATTTTGACAGCCTGTGCATGATCTTCTCCATGTCTGGGCACACTCCCGATCCGGAGTTTTTCGACGCTCCCTTTATTAAATTATTTGCGTAATCTTGCAAATAGTCAATAACCCGCCTATACTGGGTACCGTGGATACAGTGGAAAATGATTCTTTCCGTACCCGAACCAAGGCATGCCGATAATGGAAAACCTTTCCGACCTGGCCCTGCAGCAGATCGCCCAATATTTTCAGGTGCTGGCCGAACCGACGCGGCTGCGCATCCTCAACAGCCTGCGCGAGGAGCAGCGCAGCGTCGGCGAGCTGGCGGAGATTTGCCAATGTTCACTGGCGAATGTTTCCCGCCACCTCTCGCAGCTTGCCAAACAGGGGCTGGTGGCACGGGAAAGTCAGGGCACCACGGCCTTCTACGGCATCGCGGATCCCGCGGTCTATGAGCTCTGCGATCTGGTCTGCGGCAATATCGACCGCCACTTCAGGCTGCAGGCAAAAACACAAAGGGCTTTCGCCGCCGTCCAGCGCCGGAAATCCTGATTTTTCGTTCACCACAAAGGAGATCATGATGAAAATCAATGTGGGCACCCCGGACCGCATCCTCCGCATCCTCGCAGGTGTCGGACTCATCACCGCCACGCTGGCGGGAGTGATTGGTCCCTGGGGCTGGATCGGCGTCGTACCCATCGCCACTGGTATCTTCCGTTTCTGCCCGGCCTATTCCATTCTCGGCATCGGCACCTGCAAAATCGATAAATCGTAAGGAGGAGGTCACATGCACAGCGGTAGCTTTCAGGAACTCACCCAGGGTATCTCCCGCAATCTCGCCACCCTGCGCAAGGACATTCCCGGGGTCATGAAGGGCTTTTCCGAAATGTCCCGGGCTGCCACCGCCGATGGTGTGCTGGACAAGAAAACCAAGGAGCTGATCGCCCTGGCGCTGGGTGTTGCGGCGCATTGTGACGGCTGTATCGGTTTCCACACACAGGCCCTGGTCAAACTCGGCGCGACCAAGGCCGAGGTGGAGGAAACCCTGGGCATGGCGGTGTATATGGGGGGTGGACCCTCCCTCATGTATGCAGCCAACGCCATTGCCGCCTTTGAGGAGTTTTCCGGCGCGGGCGGGCAGACCGGATAGGCGACGACAACCTTTCGGCCGAGGATCTGTCCGGATGCATTCAATCTGCATCCGGACGGGTATTTCAGATACCTTCGACCCGGTTGCGCCCGCCTTGTTTGGCTCGATAGAGGGCGGCATCCGCCGTCGCGATCAAGGCTTCCGGCGCAGGTAATGCAGTTCCCTTCGCGCATGCTGTCGCTAGGCCAATGCTGACCGTGTAACCCGGTTGTCTGGCTGTTCCAGCGGTAGTACGCGCACTGCTCTCCGCGATTTCGCGGCGGATGCGTTCGGCTACCAGCCTGGCATCCTCGGCACCGGTATCCGGCAGCAGGATGACAAACTCCTCACCACCGAAGCGGGCCAGCAGATCGGGTATCCGCAACAACTCTCCGACCCGTCGGGCGAAATCCTTGATGACTTCGTCGCCCACATGGTGTCCATGAGCGTCGTTGATTTTTTTGAAAAAATCGATATCGGCGACCAGTACCGCCAGTGGCCGGCCACTACGCGCCGCCCGTGCCCATTCCACACTGGCACGGGCAAAAAATGCGCGGCGGTTGAACGCCCCGGTCATCGGGTCATGCGCCGCCAGAAACTCCAGTTGCTGGCGCAGCCCCTCGCCTGTAAGCAGGATGAACCCGATGGCAAGCGCCAGCGCTCCCAGGGAAAACATCCCCAGATAGACCTGCTGCACCAGATTGTGTTCCACATGTTCGCCTTGCTCCAGACCCGAAGACAGGGTGGCGATACGCCAGAGAGCCACCAGAACCCCGAGGAAAAACACCGTGCCCAGAAAGCGGTTGCCAAACCCGCTGGGACGGGCGCCCCAGGCCAGCCAGCTTCCCACGGTGAAAAAGCCGATGTGCGCAAGGCACATGAGAAATATCCTGCCCGGGTAGTTGGGCACCCCATAGGTGAGCCAGACGATGAGCAGCAAGGTGGCGCCCATGATGTCCAGCACCGGACGCCAGTGCGGCGTCATGCCACGATAACGCTGCAGCCCGACCACCAGGAGGAACTCCCCGCCAAGGGAAAATCCGTTGGAGGCAATGATGGCTAGTCCGTCATGCACGATGCCACGCAGGGAAGCGAGCCCCGAAGCGGCGGAAATCAGGGCGATCGCCAGTGCCCAGTGGCGAAGGCCGTGAATATCGGCGGGAAAGCTGCGTGCCTGAACCCAGAGCACCAGGGCAAACAGCATCCCCAGGAGGTTGGCAACCAGCAGGAAGGTACGCGGGTCGATCAGTTCCACTCAGCCCTCGAATTCACCCGGACAACGTTGGTCGGGAATAGGGATGGCACACCCCGGACTATCGCCCGTACCTTCGTGGTACGCGGGTGCAGGGTGTGCGGCATCTCCGGGGTCTATATGCGAATCGCCCGCGTTGCATCGACCTTCCGTTCCGGCGAAAGTCGGTGTCACTCCCTGTAACCGGGACAGGTGTGAAAGAATCCTGGGAATATTGTCCGCAAAGGTGGGCTGCAACATCAAAGCCGGAACTGGGGAAAGGAAAGGCTCAAGCATAACCGAGGCTCCATCCACTCCGCTCCCAAATGTGCCGGAACGGTTTCCGGAGATTCGCAGTGGCTCCTGACGTATTTTTTGGTTTTACCAACGTAATCCGGCAAACCGGCGATCCTGGATCGTATCCTCACCCGGAACGCACAAACATCACTCTCTCCTCCTCCAATCCGCCCATGGCACCCATCCTCTCCTTGCCCCCGACGCATCCCTCCTCCCCTACGGGAGGCATTCTTTCCCCGCAGCATGCCCTGTGGAGCCTGGGATTGCGCCCGTTCTACCTCGGTGCGGCGATTTTTAGTGCCATCGTGATGCTGCTCTGGATCGCCGCCTACGTCGGTAACCTCCACAGCCACCTCGATCACCCCTACTGGCATGCCCATGAAATGATCTTCGGCTATGCCTTTGCCGTGGTGGTGGGTTTTCTCTTTGCCGCCGTGCGCAACTGGACCGGTTATCCGACCCCACGCCGGGGGGCTTTGATGGCAATTTTCGGGCTCTGGCTCGCCGCCCGCATCCTGCTACCGTTCTCTCCATCGCTGAGTCTCGGGGCCGACCTGGCCTTTGCCGTTGCCGCCGCCCTGGGTATTGCCCGATCCCTGTGGCAGGCGAAAAACTACCGCAATGCCTTCTTCGTTGCCCTGCTGCTGGGTATCGGCGGGGCCAACCTGCTCTTTCACCTGGGCATTGCCGGCAGGCTCGGGTTCCCGATCGGCAAGAGCCTGCATCTTGCGCTGGATCTGATCCTGATCATCATGGCCGTCATGGGTGGCCGGGTGATCCCCATGTTTACCGCACGCGGCCTCAACCGCAACAACATTGGCGCACCCCGCTGGCTGATGCGACTTGCCATCACCCTGTTGCCCCTCCTCGCCCTCGCCACCGCGCTGGATGCTCCTCCATTGCTGCAGGCCACACTCGCCCTTCTCGCCTGCCTCACGCATGGCGCCTGCCTGCTCCACTGGCAACCCTGGCAGACGCGGCATACTCCCCTGCTCTGGGTACTCCATGCCGCCTATGCCTGGATTCCCCTGCATCTGGGGTTGCGTGCCGCCGCCGCGCTGGGCCAGGTGCCGGACAGCCTCGCGGTTCATGCGCTCACGGTTGGCGCCCTGGGAACGCTGACCCTGGGAATGATGACCCGCACCACCCGCGGCCATACCGGCCAGCCGCTACGGGTCGGTCGGCTCGAAGTGGCGATCTATGGCCTGATTCAAGCCGCTGCGGCTGTCCGTGTGCTGCTGCCAGGATTGATCCCTGCAACCTATACGGCCGCCATCACGCTCTCGGGCCTGCTATGGACGGCCGCCTTCGTGCTGTTTGTTGCCGGTTACTGGGCATTCCTCGTCAAATCGGATGCCTATCCGTAAGGCGCAGGACGGTAGTTCGCCGTACCGCGGGTAATGCGGTCTGGGTCGCGTCCCGAAACCAGCGATCATCACCCTGGCGGTACGGCGCCGAAGCGCGCACGAAACCAGTCATCCAGCATGTGTTTTTCGTAGCGCAGCGGATCATCCGCAGGATAGGAGTTGATGTGTTCGAGATAATTCATGTCGACCACAACCTCGGTACCCTGCTTCAGCACCTTATGGTCCTGCTCCAGCGAATAGCTGAGCTTGATGCGTGGCCATGTGGTGTCGGTCATGAGAGGTACGTTGTCAAACCGGGGAGATCACCACATTTCGTAGCGCCCCGCCAGATCGATATCGATAATCGAAATCCTGAGGTACTGGTTCGCCGGCAATACCCTGGATCCCAGTTCCTGCAGGTGGGTCTTCAGCACTTCCATCACCGACGGTTGACGAGGCCGGGGCGCCGGAGCATCGGCGTATTGCTGCGGATTGACGAAAGTGACGCTGACTTCGGCCCACGCCGGAAGCGCCAGCAAGGCCAGCACCGCTGCGGCTGAAACGAAAGGGTATCGCATGGCTTTCTCCTGTCCGGGTACACACCGTTGTCGACAAAGCGACGGGGTGAGGGTTCCGGGCGGGAGGTAACGGAAGGATACGCACAAAATGAAACGGGGCGGCCACAGCCGCCCCATTGCTACCTCTACCGGCACTTCTGCCGGTTGCCCTGCATTACAAGATGATCAGGCCACCAGCGGCACGATCAGCAGTGCCACGATGTTGATGATCTTGATCAGCGGATTGACAGCCGGGCCGGCGGTGTCCTTGTAGGGATCGCCCACGGTGTCACCGGTCACGGCGGCCTTGTGGGCTTCGCTGCCCTTGCCACCGAAATTGCCGTCCTCGATGTATTTCTTTGCGTTATCCCAGGCTCCACCACCGGTGGTCATCGAGATCGCCACGAAAAGGCCGGTAACGATGGTTCCCATCAGCACGCCCCCCAGCGCCTGGACCCCGGCCTCGGCGCCCATCAGGACGCGAATACCGAAGGCCGTGACCACGGGTACCAGCACGGGTAGCAGAGAGGGCACCATCATTTCCTTGATCGCGGCACGGGTCAGCATGTCCACACAGGTGCCATATTCCGGCTTGGCCGTGCCTTCCATGATGCCCTTGATTTCCTTGAACTGGCGACGGACTTCCACCACCACGGCGCCGGCGGAACGACCGACGGCCTCCATGGCCATGGCGCCAAAGAGATAGGGAATCAGGCCACCAATGAAAAGACCGATGATGACCGCCGGATTGGACAGGTCGAAGGAGAAATGCTTGCCCATGCCTTCCAGTCCGTGAGTGAAATCGGCGAACAGCACCAGCGCGGCAAGGCCGGCGGATCCGATGGCATAGCCCTTGGTCACGGCCTTGGTGGTATTGCCCACGGCATCCAGCGGATCGGTGACGGCGCGCACGCTATCGGGCAACTCCGCCATCTCGGCAATACCGCCGGCATTGTCGGTGATGGGGCCATAAGCATCCAGCGCAACGATGATCCCAGCCATGGAGAGCATGGAGGTGGCAGCGATCGCGATACCGTAGAGCCCCCCCAGGGTGTAGGAACCCCAGATTGCGGCACATACGGCCAGCACGGGCCAGGCGGTAGCCTTCATCGAAACGCCGAGACCGGCGATGATGTTGGTGCCATGGCCGGTGGTGGAAGCCTCGGCCACGTGCCTGACCGGCGCATATTCGGTTCCGGTGTAGTACTCGGTGATGTACACCATGAGACCGGTCAGCACCAGGCCGATCACCGCGGTGCTGTAGATCGCCACGGGGCTGATGATCGTGCCGTCAGCCGCAGTCAGTCCACCGGGAAGTATCCAGGTGGTCAGGGGATAAAACGCGATCAGGGCCAGAACACCGGCGACCGCCAGGCCCTTGTAAAGAGCGTTCATGATCTTGCCGCCGGGCGATGCCTTGACAAAGAAGGCGCCGACGATGGAAGCAATGATGGAAAAGCCCCCCAGTACCAGCGGATACAGCACAGCCGCATCACTGTGGTACATAAGTGCGCCCAGCAGCATGGTTGCCACGGTGGTGACCGCATAGGTTTCGAACAGGTCGGCAGCCATGCCGGCACAGTCACCCACGTTGTCGCCCACATTGTCGGCGATCACCGCCGGGTTGCGTGGATCATCCTCGGGAATACCCGCTTCGACCTTGCCCACCAGATCGGCACCCACATCAGCGCCCTTGGTGAAGATGCCGCCACCCAGGCGGGCGAAGATGGAAATCAGCGAGGAGCCGAATCCCAGACCCACCAGGGGATGCAGCAGATGATCGAGGCTGACCGCATCGCCGGCGCTGTGCCTGAGCCAGCCGTAGTAACCTGCGACACCAAGCAATCCGAGGCCCACCACCAGCATGCCGGTGATCGCGCCGCCGCGGAAAGCCACATTGAGCGCGGGAGTCACACCTCCGCGCGCGGCCTCGGCGGTACGCACGTTGGCACGAACCGAAACATTCATGCCGATATAGCCGGCCGCACCGGAGAGCACGGCACCGATCACGAAACCGATGGCGGTCTTGGGATCCAGGAAATACCCGATCAGAACCGCGAGGACGATCCCGACGATCCCGATGGTGGTGTACTGGCGGTTCAGATAGGCTTGGGCGCCTTCCTGTACGGCGGCAGCGATCTCCTGCATGCGCTCGTTGCCGGCCGGTTGGGCCAGTATCCACTGGCTTGAAATGGCGCCGTAGGCAATCGCCAGAATGGCGCAGCCCAGCGCGAACATCAGTCCTGTTGTCATGCACTCCTCCAAAATATTTGAACAGACTGGCGGCAACACCGCCTCTTAGCTACCGGCCACCGCCGCGCCATCCCCGGCCCGGCGGCAACCTGTATTTCTCCCTGCCCGGTCAGATCGTGAAACCTCCGGACAATTTGCGGGTAACAGAAGCGTTCCGCAACCGCCCGTAATCGGGCAGGCCGTTGCGGAACGGAGGGAAATCCTCACCCGAGATCAACGGGGTCAGATAGCGGCGGCAGGCTTCGGTGATGCCGAAACCATCGGCACTGATGAACTCGCGCGGCATTTTCTTTTCAACGTTGGCCACATCCTTCAATTCGGCGACGCCAATTTCCCATCGATAGGGATTCTCGCTGGCGCGAACGATGGTGGGCATCACCGCGTTGCGCCCCTGTACCGCCAGTTCCACGGCGGCCTTCCCCACCGCATACGCCTGCTCCACATCGGTTGCGGAAGCGATGTGGCGGGCGCTGCGCTGCAGGTAATCGGCCAGTGCCCAGTGATATTTATGTCCCAGCTTGTCCTTGATGAGCTGGGCAACGATCTGCCCCACCCCGCCCAGCTGGGAATGGCCGAAGGCATCCTTGCCGCCGGACTCGGCCATCAGCGCCCCGCCGGCATCGAGCAATCCTTCCGAAACACCGATGCAGCAATATCCAAAGCGATCCACGCAGTCCTGTACACGGGCAAGAAAACGGGGCTCATCGAAAGGCACTTCGGGAAACAGCAGGATATGTGGAGCGTCACCCTCCTGCTCCGCCGCCAGACCACAGGCGGCCGTGATCCAGCCGGCATGCCGGCCCATCACTTCGAGAACGAAAATCTTGGTCGACGTCCTGGCCATGGAAGCCACATCCAGGCCGGCCTCGCGCATCGAGGTGGCAACGTACTTCGCAACCGACCCGAATCCGGGACAGTTGTCAGTCACGGGAAGATCGTTATCCACCGTTTTGGGGATGCCGACGCAGACGACCGGGTAACCCAGCTGCTCGCCGATCTGGCTGACCTTCCAGGCGGTATCCATGGAATCATTGCCGCCGTTGTAGAAGAAATACCCGATGTCATGGGCGCGGAACACCTCGATCAGGCGCTCGTACTGGGCGCGGTGCTGATCCAGGCCCTTGAGCTTGTACCGGCAGGAGCCGAACGCCCCGCCCGGCGTATGGCGCAGGGCACGAATCGCCGCCGCCGACTCCAGGGAGGTATCGATCAGGTCTTCCTGCAGGGCACCGATGATGCCGTTACGCCCGGCCAGCACCTTGCCGATGCGCTCCGGAAACAAACGCGCCGTCTCGAGGACGGCGCAGGCAGAAACATTGATGACAGCGGTGACGCCGCCGGACTGGGCATAAAAAGCGTTCGGTATGCGCATCGGCAGCAGCCCCCTTCCCTTATTTCAATGCTTCGAAGGCGCGCCGGGTAATTTCATCGACACCCCCCTGACCCGAAATCTTCCGGTACCGTGGCGCAAGGGCATCACCCCTGGCCGCCCAGCCAGCGTAGTAATCCACCAGGGGCCGGGTCTGGGAATGATAGACATCGAGGCGTTTTTTGACGGTTTCTTCCTTGTCATCGTCGCGCTGCACCAACGGTTCACCGGTCACATCATCATGCCCCTCCACCCTGGGCGGGTTGAACTTGACGTGGTAGGTGCGTCCCGAGGACAGATGGGCACGACGGCCGCTCATGCGCTCGATGATGTCGCCATCGGGGACATCGATCTCGAGCACGAAATCAATGGTGACACCGGCCTGCTTCATGGCCTCGGCCTGTGGAATGGTGCGTGGAAAGCCGTCAAACAGGTAGCCGGCCTTGCAGTCATCCTGGGTCAGCCGGTCACGGACCAGGCCGATGATGAGGTCGTCGGAAACGAGGCCGCCCGCATCCATCACCTTCTTGGCAGCCAGCCCCAGGGGGGTGCCCGCCTTGACCGCCGCGCGCAGCATGTCGCCGGTGGAAATCTGCGGGATGCCGAATTTTTCCTTGATGAAATTGGCCTGGGTACCCTTGCCGGCACCCGGCGGGCCCAGAAGAATGAGTCTCATGAATGTCCCCAACGTGGATGTGTGACGCCGTTTTATTGTTTTTCTTGGACATTACCCGCAATCCCGGACCGGGTCAAACCCGGTCCGGCACGGCAATCATGCCGTACCGGACGCGAAATGACGGCGTACTCTTTCTAGATCGGCCGGAGTATCCACCCCGGGTGCCGGCGCCTTCGCACAGGGTGCCACGTGAATCGCATGTCCATGCCACAGGGCGCGTAACTGCTCCAGGGCCTCGCTCTGCTCCATGGGTGCCGGTTCGAGCGTTCCATAGCGCCGCAGAAAGGCCACCCGATAGGCATAAATGCCAATATGCCGTTGCGCACCCAGACGGTCAGGCAGTTGCGCCCGGTCGGCAGCGAAGGCATCCCGTGCCCACGGAATCGGCGCACGGGAAAAATACAGGGCGTGACCTCGGGCGTCACAGACCACCTTGACCACATTGGGGTCGAAAAACTCCGTGGCGGCGCACACTTCATGGCTTGCCGTGGCGATCGCCGCACCCGGATCCTCATCCAGCGCGGCCGCCACCTGCCGGATCAGGCCGGGATCGATCAAGGGTTCATCGCCCTGGACATTGACCACGATATCGGTTTCGGCCCAGCCCAGCCGGACAGCGACCTCGGCAATGCGGTCGGTGCCGCTCGGATGATCGGAACGGGTCATCATGGCTGAAAACCCGGCGGCTTCCACCGCGGCCCGGACCCGCTCATCGTCCGTGGCGATCCATATTTCCGCCGCGCCACTCCTGGCGGCAGCCTCTGCCACCCGCACCACCATGGGCCGACCGGCAATGTCGGCCAGGGGTTTGCCCGGCAGCCGCGTGGAGGCAAACCGGGCGGGGACAACGATCTTGAAATGACCGCTCATGCCTCGCCGGCATTCAGCGGACGGGCTTCGCCTTCGAGCATGACGGGAATGCCATCCCTGACCGGATAGGCAAGCCGGCAGGATTTGCAGATGAGTTCATCCTTGCGGTGCTCGAGCGAACCTTTGCAAACGGGGCAGACCAGAATTTCAAGCAGACGGGGGTCCATCGAGTTTCTCCAGAACGAAGCGGGCCAGATCGGGCGAAAGGCAGGCATCCACCGGCAGCACCCAGACCGGCAGGAGGGCAAGCCCGTGCAATTTTACTGCATCCTTTTCGGTGGCCAGGATGGCATCGCCGGTAAAGGCAATGTCCGCGGCGACATAGGGATGATGGTCGGGAAATGGATGGCATTCGGGCGTCAGGCCCAGGCTCGCCAGATGATCGAAAAAACGGCCGGGGTCGCTGATGCCGGCCACGGCGTGCAGTTTCATGCCTGCAAGATCGGCGGCGGTGAAATGACGGGACGGATCGCCCAGCAGGTGAAAGCGATCCCCCATCAACGTCATGTGGAAGACATGGGGATGGCGAGGTATTCCGGCGGGATCGCCATTGAACACCACGGCATCCACCTCCCGCAAGCGGGCAGGCATCTCGCGCAAAGGACCGGCCGGCAGCGGCCAGCCATTCATGAGGCCGCGCCGGTCGAACACCGCGATTTCGATATCGCGCGCCAGGGCGTAATGCTGCAAGCCGTCATCGCACAGAATCACATCGGTTTCCGGGTAGGCGGCGAGCAGCGCCCGTGCGGCGGTGGCCCGTTTCCGCCCGACAAATACCGGACAGCTGGCGCGGCTGCGCAACAGCAAGGGCTCGTCACCCACGGCCGCAGGTGCGCTGTCGGCTCCGACCTCCATCACCTGCCCGGCGCCGCCATGGCCGCGACTGACAATGCCCGGTCGCCGTCCTGCCATCTTGAGCATCCGGGCCAGATGGAGCGTCAGCGGCGTCTTGCCGGCCCCCCCCGCAATGATGTTGCCGACCATCACCACGGGAACGGACAGCCGATCACCACGCAGCAGGCCGCTGCGATAGAGGCTCCTGCGCAGCGTGGCAAGGACAAGAAACAGGCCGGCGGGAATCAGCAGCAGGCAGGCCAGGCCCCGTCGCGTGCGCCAGACGGCGGCGAGCCCCTGCTCAATGCTGAGCCGGCTGGGTGGCAAAGGAAATGTGGGAGAGACCGACCTGCTGTGCTGCCTGCATCACGTCGATCACGCTCTGGTGCGTGGCCTTGGCATCGGCACTGATAATGACCACCGGCTCCTTGCCATCCCCCGCCGCACGCTTCAGGGCAAGGGCAATGGATGCCACATCGCTGCCGGCCAGCGGGGTCTTGTTCACCATGACCTCGCCGCTGGCAGTCACCGCCACATCCACCTGGGCAGGCTGCTCCTGGTTCTGGGTCGCATCGGCCGTGGGCAGCTTGATATCCAGGCCGGAGAACTTGGAATAGGTGGTGGTGATCATGAGGAAAATCAGGATCACCAGCAGCACATCGATCATGGGAATCAGATTGATTTCCGGTTCTTCCCGGACCCGTCCGCGCTGGAAATTCATGGCCTATTTCCGCGCGTCGAGGACCAGTTCGACCAACTTGATCGCCTGCTGCTCCATGTCGACCAGGAAACTGTCGGCCAGGGCACGGAAATGGCGGTAGAAAATCATGGCCGGAATGGCGATGATCAGGCCAAAGCCGGTGTTGTAGAGCGCAACGGAGATGCCATGCGCGAGCGCCTGGGGATTGTTACCCGCGGCGGTGGAAGAGCCGAAGATTTCGATCATGCCGACCACGGTGCCGAACAGGCCCATCAGCGGGCTGATGGAAGCGATGGTGCCAAGGCTGGTCAGGAAACGTTCCAGTTCATGGGCCACACCGCGTCCGGCCTCTTCGATGGACTCCTTCATCACTTCACGACTGCTGCCGACATTGCGCAGACCGGCAGCCAGTACCCGTCCCAGCGGCGAATGTGTCTCGGTACGCGCCACCAGTTCGGCGCTGGCACCGTTTTTCCGGTATTCGGCCACCACAGCCTGCAGCAACCCCGGAGGAACGATGCGCGAGCGGCGCAGCGCCAGGGTCCTTTCAATGATCAGGGCGACCGAGATGATGGAAGCCAGGAGAAGAAACCAGATCGGCCAGCCAGCAGCCTGGAGAATGGAAAACATGCAATGGGACTCCGGATACGCAAAATCAAGCCCGCACTGTAGCGTCCCGGCCCCCACAGGGCAAGGAGGAATAGGGGGCAAATCTCCGGCGCGCAATAGATGACACAGTGGATTCACTTCCCGTGCTAACTGTTTGAGTTGAAAAGGGTCGCTTTCGCCAGAGAAAACAAAGGGCTAAAGCCGCGGCCAATGGGACCGTAGTACGGACAGATACCGTCAGGAACCTGTCATGAAAATCACCACCGGCAACATCACCCTTTCCTCCACTCACGCACTGTCGCTGCGGGACGAGGTGAACGAATCCCTCTCCGTCCGTGATGGGCGTGCCATGACGGCCCCTGCGGCGGCGGCATCGAACACGACGTCGATCTCGATTTCCCGTGCGGCGAGCAGCCAGGCGACGGCCATCGATGCGGCGGAAGCGGCGGCAGAGAACGACCCGGTGCTACTCCTGATCAAGCAGATGGTTGAAATGCTGACGGGTTACAGCTTCGACATCTTCAGGTCAACGCCCTTCCAACAGCCATCCTCCGGCACCAGCGCCTCCGTCCAGATTCCCGTCCCGCAGCCGGCGGCGGCGATGCCTCCGCCGGCTGCGGGCTTCAGCATCTCCTACGACTACCAGTCAGTCCACGAGGAACAGGAACAAAGCCATTTCGCGGCCAGCGGCACCATACGCACGGCGGACGGCCGCCGCATCCAGGTATCGCTGACCCTGGACCTGGCGCGCCATTTCCGCGAGGAAACGAATGTCCGCTTCCGTGCCGGCGACGCGGCGCGCAAGGACCCGCTGATGCTGAACTTCGACGGACTGGGCGCTCGCCTTCTCGACGGCAGGATCAATTTCGACCTCTACGGTACGGGGAAAACCGACGCCATCCCCCTACTCGGCAGTGGCAGCGCCTACCTGGCCCTGGACCGGAACGGCAACGGTCGCATCGATTCCGGACGGGAGCTGTTCGGCCCGGCCAGCGGCAGCGGCATGGCGGAGCTGGCCGCCTATGACAGCGACGGCAATGGCTGGATCGATGAAAACGACCCGGTTTTCCAGCAGTTGCGGCTCTGGAATCCCCAATCCGGCAACAGGGGCCTGCAGACCCTGGCCGAGCGCCGGGTGGGCGCTCTCTATCTGGGCAGCGCCACCACGCCCTTCGAGTTGAGGGGGAACGACAACAGCGACCTGGGCGCCGTCAAGCGCAGCGGGATCTATCTGAGCGAGAGCGGACAGGCGGGCGCCCTGCAGGAAATAGACCTGAGCGTGTGACTGGCGACGGTTAATTGCGGATTCATTTGATCTAATCCCTCCTCGCGGACCGGCTTCAGGTCTACATTCGGGTCGGCGAGCGGGGCCGTGGCTTCGCCGTGGTGACCGACGAGGTACGCAAACTGGCGGACCAGCTACCAGGGGCGGCAGGCCGGTTCCAGGCCTGAAAAATATTTTCAGCCGGGGACTTGAAACGGGGTGGGACGACCATCAGATGGAGGGGGTTATCGTAGCCAGCTCCCTCCGGAATCATGTCAGACACCCCTGAAACCGCCCCCCTCCCGCCGGAAACGGCCCCCGCCGCCGCTGAATCCATCCATGGCGCGTCGCCCCAGCCGGAGGTGATGCCCAGCCTGGAGGAGATGCTGAAAACTGCCGAGCTGAAGGCCGCCGAACACCACGACGCATGGCTGCGGGCCAAGGCCGAGGGGGAAAACATCCGCCGCCGTGCCCAGGAAGATATCGCCAAGGCCGGAAAATTCGCCGTGGAAAAGTTTGCCGGTGAGCTGTTGGCGGTAAAGGACAGTCTGGAGGCCGCCCTGACCAATGAAAATCAGGATGCCGCCGCTCTCGGAGCCGGGGTCGAACTCACACTCAAGCAACTGGTGGCGGCCTTCGAGAAATCTGGTTTGAACGAAGTACATCCGCTGGGCGAAAAATTCGACCCGCATCGTCATCAGGCCATCAGCCAGATCGATGCCCCGGCCGGCACCGCCCCCGGCAGCGTTCTCACCGTACTGCAAAAGGGCTATCTCCTCCACGAAAGGGTCATCCGCCCGGCCCTGGTGATCGTGGCCAAGGCGCCCGATGCGTGAAAACGGATGCTTGAAGGCGGCGCACCCGCCCCCATCTTCCGGTCAGGTTCAGTTTTCCACCCAGAATTCAAAGTAAAGGACAAACATCATGGGCAAGATCATCGGTATCGACCTGGGCACCACCAACAGCTGCGTCTCCGTCATGGAAGGTGGCAAGCCCAAGGTGATTGAAAACTCCGAGGGCGCCCGCACCACGCCCTCCATCGTCGCCTACGCCGAGGATGGCGAGATTCTGGTGGGCGCGCCCGCCAAGCGCCAGGCCGTCACCAACGCCAAGAACACCCTCTACGCCGTCAAGCGCCTGATCGGCCGCCGCTTCGATGAAAAGGAAGTGCAGAAGGATATCGACCTGATGCCCTTCGCCATCGTCAAGGCCGACAATGGCGATGCCTGGGTGCAGGCGCGCGACAAGAAGATGGCGCCTCCCCAGGTTTCCGCCGAAGTGCTGAAAAAGATGAAAAAGACCGCCGAGGATTATCTCGGCGAGGAAGTGACGGAAGCCGTCATCACGGTACCCGCCTACTTCAACGACAGCCAGCGCCAGGCCACCAAGGATGCCGGGCGTATCGCCGGCCTCGAAGTCAAGCGCATCATCAACGAACCCACCGCGGCGGCCATCTCCTTCGGTCTGGACAAGCAGGAAGGCGACCGCAAGATCGCCGTCTTCGATCTGGGCGGGGGCACTTTTGACGTTTCCATCATCGACATCGCCGAAATCGATGGCGAGCATCAGTTCGAGGTGCTTTCCACCAACGGCGACACCTTCCTGGGTGGTGAGGATTTCGATCAGCGCATGATCGACTACATCATCGAGGAATTCAGGAAGGACCAGGGTGTGGACCTGAAAAAGGACGTGCTGGCCCTGCAGCGCCTGAAGGAAGCCGCTGAAAAAGCCAAGATCGAGCTGTCCTCCTCCATGCAGACCGAGGTGAACCTGCCCTACATCACCGCGGACGCCAACGGGCCCAGGCACCTGGCCCAGAAGATCACCCGCGCCAAGTTCGAATCCCTGGTGGACGATCTGATCGGACGCACCATCGAGCCCTGCCGTACCGCCATCAAGGATGCCGGTGTCAAGGTCGGCGATATCACCGATGTGATCCTGGTGGGCGGCATGACCCGCATGCCCAAGGTGCAGGAAAAGGTCAAGGAATTCTTCGGCAAGGATCCGCGCAAGGACGTGAACCCCGACGAAGCGGTGGCCATTGGCGCCTCCATCCAGGGGGGCGTTCTCCAGGGTGAAGTGAAGGACGTGCTGCTGCTCGATGTCACCCCGCTCTCCCTCGGCATCGAGACCCTGGGTGGCGTGATGACCAAGCTGATCGGCAAGAACACGACCATTCCCACCAAGCAGAGCCAGACATTCTCCACCGCTGACGACAACCAAAGCGCGGTGACCATCCATGTGCTGCAGGGCGAGCGTGAAATGGCCGGTGGCAACAAGAGCCTGGGACAGTTCAACCTCGCCGACATCCCGCCCGCACCGCGCGGCATGCCCCAGATCGAGGTTACCTTCGATATCGATGCCAACGGTATCCTGCACGTTTCCGCCAAGGACAAGGCCACCGGCAAGGAAAACAAGATCACCATCAAGGCCAACTCCGGCCTCTCAGAGGACGAGATCCAGCGCATGGTGAAGGATGCCGAGGCCCACGCCGAAGAGGACCGCAAGGCCCACGAACTGGTGGATGCCCGCAACCAGTGCGACGGACTGGTGCATTCAGTGAAAAAGGCGCTCTCCGAGCATGGTGACAAGATCGACACCGCCGAGAAGGAGCAGATCGAGGCCGCCATCCAGGCCGCCGAAGAGGCCATCAAGTCTGGCGACAAGGCCACGCTGGACGCCAAATCCGAAGCCCTGGCCCAGGTCAGCCAGAAGCTCGGCGAGAAGATCTACGCCGATGCCCAGGCCGCGGCCGGTGCTGCGGCTGGCACGGGTGGCGCAAGTGCGGCACCCGGCGGCGAAGCGAAGAAGGATGATGGCGACGTGGTGGATGCCGAATTCACCGAAGTCAAAGACAAAAAATAATCCAGCCGGCAGGAAAACGCGGGCCGTCGGCTGAATTCAGCCGCGGCCCCTTTTCGTTACCGGGAGACCACCATGGCAAAACGCGATTTTTATGAAATTCTGGGCATCAACCGCGATGCGTCGGATGAAGAGATCAAGAAGGCCTACCGCAAGCTGGCCATGAAATTTCATCCGGATCGCAATCCGGACAACCCCAAGGCCGAAGAGCAGTTCAAGGAGGCCAAGGAGGCCTATGAAATCCTCTCCGACAGCCAGAAGCGGGCCGCCTATGACCAGTACGGTCACGCCGGCGTCGACCCCTCCATGGGCGGAGCGGGAGCGGGCGGTGCCGGCATGGGCGGTTTTGCCGATGCTTTTTCCGACATCTTCGGCGACATCTTCGGCGGCGGTCGTGGCGGCGGCGGTCGTACCAATGTCTATCGCGGCGCCGACCTGCGCTACAACCTGGAAACCAGTCTGGAAGACGCCGCACGTGGCACTGAAACCCGCATCCGCATTCCCACCATGGAAGAGTGCGAACCCTGTGGCGGCACTGGCGCGAAGAAGGGTACCGAGGCCAAGACCTGCCCCACTTGTGGCGGCCATGGCCAGGTACGCATGCAGCAGGGCTTCTTCTCCATCCAGCAGACCTGCCCCAAATGCCATGGCACCGGGCGCTACATCCCCACCCCGTGCCCCAGCTGTCACGGTGCGGGTCGCACCAAGACCCACAAGACCCTGTCGGTGAAGATTCCTGCCGGAATCGATGAAGGCGACCGCATCCGCCTTTCCGGAGAAGGCGAGCATGGCGTCAATGGTGGGCCGGCCGGCGACCTCTACGTCCAGATCCATATCCGGGAACATCCCGTATTCCAGCGCGACCACGACGATCTGCACTGCGAGATGCCCATCAGCTTCACCACCGCGGCACTCGGTGGGGAAATCGAAATCCCCACCCTGGATGGTGCCGCCCGCCTCAAGATCCCCACCGAAACCCAGTCGGGCAAGGTGTTCCGCCTGCGCGGCAAGGGCATCAAGGGCATCCGTTCCGTTGGCCGGGGCGATCTCATGTGCCACGTCATGGTGGAAACCCCGGTGAATCTGACCGACCGCCAGAAAGAGCTGTTGCGTGAATTCGAATCGATCAGCCAGGAACACGCGGAGCGCCACAATCCCCGCGCCAAAGGCTGGATGGACAAGGTGAAAGATTTCTTCGGCAGTTAAGGCTGCCAAGCACGCAGGGTTCCGGGTAATCCGTTACCCCTGCGTACCCCGGCTTTCGCAAGCACCGGTCCAGGGTCCGGTGCTTTTTCCGGCCCCGGTGTCGCTACTGCGTCTTTTTATCCTTGGCTTCCTCCGCCTGCATGGATTTCAGCTCCCGCAGACGAGCATCGACCTGCGAATGCCCGTAGAAGTCCCCATCCGGCGCCCTCTGGGCAATCGTCAGCTGTTCGATGGCCGGCATCAGCTGGCCGGTCAGGTAGTAGTACTCGGCCTGGGCGCGGTGCTGTTGCAACTGCTTTCCCTGCGCGGCATAGGCACGGGCCAGCAGCGCGTACATGCGGTAATCGGTGGTATAGCTTTGCAGATCGTCGTTGCCAAAACGCACGGCATCCTCACCACGATGCAAATCCAGCAGGCACTCCATGATCCCGTAGGCAACCGCCCGCGCCTGCGGGTAGCGGCCCAGCGACTGACGTAATATTTTCAGTGCCCCTTCCGTATTTCCCGCTTTCCTCTCGATGGCGGCCGCCAGGGTATCGAGCATGGGCGAATCCGCCTTTTCCTTGCGCAGCCGTTGCATCTCCGTCTCGGCCCCTGCGGCATCATCGGCGCGCAGCCGGGCAGAGGCGAGGCCGTAGCGTGCGGCGATCTCGGCATTGAACTTGCGCTCCCCGACCTGCCGGGTAAGATCGGCCACAGCATCGGCCGGTGTTCCTTCCTGCGCGCGCAGCTTGGCCTTCACCAGCAGGAAATCGATGGAATCCGGTACCTGGCGGTAGGGCTTGAGCACCACCCGGTTGTCGATGTCGGTCATGCGTTCGGTGGTCATCGGGTGGGTACGCAGATAGCTGGGGGCATTGTTTTCGTAAAGCCTGCCGAATTTTTCCAGCCGGCCAAAGAAGGTTGCCATGCCCCGCACATCGAACCCGGCCTTGTCCAGCAGGGTGAAGCCGAGGCGATCGGCCTCGCGTTCGAAATCACGGGAATAGTTCAACTGATTCTGTATCGCGGCGGCCTGGCTGCCGACCACGGCACCCTGGGTCACCTGAGAATCACCACGCGATGCCAGGATCGCCACCGCCATCGCCACCAGCGCTGCGATCTGCCCCTGTTGCTGCTTGTTGATGCCGCGCGCGATATGGTGCTGTGTGACGTGGGAGATTTCGTGCGCCAGCACCGAGGCAAGTTCGGATTCCGACTGCGCCGCCAGGATCAGGCCGGTATGCACGCCGATGAATCCGCCTGGCATGGCGAAGGCATTGAGCGTGCTGTCCTTGATGACAAAAAATGAAAAATCGGGATGGCTGCCTTCGATCTGCGCCGCCAGCCGGCTGCCGATCCGGCCAAGATACGCCTCGATCTCCGGATCATCGAGATAGTCGGGATCGTGCAGCCGGATGTCATTCATCACCTGCTGACCGATACGCTTTTCCATTTGCGGAGAAAGATCGCCCTGCGAAACCTCGCCCAGATCGGGCAGGCCATCGGCCAGTGCACGGGAACCGATGGGCATCCAGGCCAGCACCAGCATGAGGAAATAAAGAAAGGGTTTTTTCACGCAACCTATGATAGCCGGCGCGTCGTGCGGGTTCCCGATGACCTTACGGGACATTACAATCGGCGCATGAGCGATTCATTGACCCATTTCGACCCATCCGGGCAGGCCCATATGGTGGACGTGGCGGAAAAGCCGGAAACCCGGCGTCTGGCCCGTGCCGGTGGCAGCATCGTGATGACTGCCACGACGCTGGACCGTATTCGTGGTGGGCAGGCCGGGAAGGGCGATGTGCTGGGGGTGGCCCGCATCGCCGCGATCCAGGCGGCAAAACGCGCGGGGGATCTGATCCCCTTGTGCCACCCGCTCGGCCTCACCCGGGTCACCGCCGACTTTACCGTCGATGAGGCCAACAGCACGGTGCATCTGGAAGTCCGCGCCGAAACCGTCGGCCGCACCGGAGTCGAGATGGAAGCCCTCACCGCCGTCTCGGTCGGCCTGCTCACCATTTACGACATGTGCAAGGCCATGGACCGGGGCATGCGCATCGAGGGCATCGGCCTGCTCGAGAAGGCGGGCGGCAAGTCGGGGCACTGGCAGGCGGAGCCTTAGTGGCGTTGCAGGCACTAACTGAATTGATGAGGAATTCCTGAGTAGCCGAGCGCATCAGAAGGTTTTGTCCATCGCTTGTCCAAGTAAGGTTAGCGATGGCGTCAATCAGAAAACGCAGTGGTGGCTGGCAAGCCCGAGTAAGCCGCAAGGGATTTGCCCCCGAAGTAAGAACCTTCCATAACAAAGCTGATGCTGAACGGTGGGCACGAACGCTCGAATCTGAGATGGACAGAGGCTGCTTTGTCAGTCGAACCGAAACAGAACGTCTCACCCTAGCCGATGTCATCGACCGCTACATGCGTGAGGTCAGTCCCACAAAACGTGGTGCCAGTGAGGAGATCATTCGACTCAAGGCGATGAAGCGCCACAGAATGACCTTGCTGAGCATGGCTACACTGACACCGAACTCCATTGCGGAATATCGAGATGACCGTCTCCGAACTTGCGGCGCAGGAACGGTAATACGCGATCTTGCCATGCTCTCATCCGTCATCAACCACAGCCGGAGAGAATGGGGGCTCCATATCAACAACCCAGTAGCAATGATTCGTAGGCCACCTGCCCCACAGGGGCGAAATCGCATTCTTTCTGGTGGCGAAGAAGATCGGTTACTTTGTGCGCTAACGCCAACCGGTCGCCGAAATCCGTTTATCAAGCCGCTGGTGCAGGTTGCCCTTGAAACAGCGATGCGACGATCTGAATTGCTGAATCTGACATGGAAATACGTTAACCTCGACCGGCGCGTCGCCTACCTGCCTATCACAAAGAGCGGCACGCACCGGACTGTGCCGCTGTCTTCACGGGCAATCGAGGTACTGGCTGCAATGCCACGAAGCATTGACGGCCGAGTGTTTCCGGTCAATATTGCCGCTATGGAAGCTGCATTTCTGAGAGGCGTTCGGAGAGCAGGATTACATGGGTTGCATTTCCATGATCTTCGACACACGGCAACAACCCGCATAGCGAAGAAAATCCCAAACGTGATTGAGCTATCTGCCATCACCGGGCATGCCAACTTGGCGATGCTGAAGCGGTATTACCACATTACTGCGGAGGAACTGGCATCCAAGTTAGGGTAGGCTGACGGTCAGCAGACTACTGCAATCAATTGCACGATCAACCCGCTACAAATCGAACTGCGCCTCGACTCGGGCAAAAACTTCCGAGGCGCTCACGCCAAGGGGTCTGGATAGAGCCAATACCGTTCCAAGTGTTGGCTGCCTTAAACCTCTCTCCAACATGCTGATGTACGTTCGATCCAATCCGGCGTCGAGCGCGACAGTCTCCTGACTCTTACCCGTGAGACTACGGAGTTCCCGAAGAACCGTGCCAAAGGCTTGTTCGACCGTCATCCGCCGTTTCATACGGGAACAGCATGAGGAATTGGGCCATATCCGTCTTCAGACAGTTGTCTACATTTCGGCTATCCTATGTTCTCACGCTAGTGGCATGTGCCACGAGAACAGGGAGGATAA
>JAFEDH010000020.1 GCA_018241695.1 Pseudomonadota bacterium
CCACCAAACTTGCGCGACAGTACCGTCGTGATCGCCGCCGTCAGCGTCGTCTTGCCATGGTCTACGTGACCAATCGTCCCTACGTTCACGTGCGGCTTGGTCCGCTCAAACTTGCCTTTTGCCATGATCGATCACCCCAAAAAATCCGACCCGAAAGAAAAAACGCCGCGAACGGCACTCCATATCACTGGTGCCCATGGCGTGGATTGAACACGCGACCTCTCCCTTACCAAGGGAGTGCTCTACCACTGAGCTACATGGGCAAATCCTGCTGATCAAATTCCTGCAAATACTGGAGCGGGCGACGAGGTTCGAACTCGCGACATCTTGCTTGGAAGGCAAGTGCTCTACCAGCTGAGCTACACCCGCGCTACCACCACTCCCGGCAGCTACAACCACAACCCCTGCCGGATCTGCATGAAACCTGGTGGAGGGGGAAGGATTCGAACCTTCGAAGGCAGAGCCGTCAGATTTACAGTCTGATCCCTTTGACCGCTCGGGAACCCCTCCCAGCGAACCCGTGATTATGGTGCAAGAAATTTTTCATGTCAATGTGGGGTTCACTGTTTTTCTACCTGCACCGCTTTATCCCTGCCGTTAATATCCTTCCCATGTCTCCCTTTCGCAAAGCCATCGCTGCCCAGATCCTCGCCCTGCCCATCGCCTATGCGATCATTCAGATCATCCAGCCCCGCTGGGGTGGCGAGCCCGGAATCCTGGGCCCGCTCCTGGGTTTTTGCGCCGCCACGGTGGGCTACAAACTGGAAATACCGTCTTGGTGGATTCCCATCAACCTGGCCTTTCCCTCCCTGACCCTTCTGGCGCTGGGGCTACACCTCCCGCCAGTACTCTGGCTCACCGGTTTCGGGGGGCTGGTCCTGGTTTTCTGGCGAGTGGATAAAAACCGTGTTCCGCTCTATCTCAGCAACGAAGCGACGGCAAACACCCTGCTCACCCTCCTCCCGCCGCACCCTTGCCGGTTTCTGGACCTGGGATGCGGCGACGGCAGGCTGCTACGCCACCTCGCGCTGGCCCGTCCGGACTGCGAGTTTATCGGTATCGAGCACGCTCCGCTGCCCTGGCTCTGGGCCCGCTTGCGCTCGGCGAGGATCGCCAATCTGCAAATTCGCCACGGCGACCTCTGGAATATCCCGCTGGGGCTCTACGATCTGGTTTATGCGTTCCTTTCTTCCGATCCCATGAACGGGCTATGGGAAAAGTCGAAAAGGGAGATGAAGCCACACGCCCTGCTGATTTCAAACAGCTTTCCGATTCCTGGCGTTTCGCCGCTTCAGGTCATTGAAGTCCCGGACAGGCGCCACACCCGGATCTATAGTTTCCACCCCGGGCAGGCAAAAAATATTTGACCGGCCGCCATCTGCCGCCCCCAAGCATTCGGTCGCATGGCAGTATTGCACCCCACATTCCTATAGCACGAGCGGGTTTTCAATCAAAAGTGCCGGCCGATATCAGGCGATTCAAGATTGCATACCGTAGCCTGAACAGCAGGATTTTGTTCCTGGCTTCCGCCCCCTTGGCGGCAGCTGCCGTCGCTCTCGTTTTTTATTTCACTTTCCTGCGTTACGGAGATGTGGAAACCGCATTGGTACAGCGCGGCACCAGCCTGGCCAACCAGTTGGCTCCGGCTGCGGTATATGGCATGTTTTCAGGCAATGTGGCCGAACTGAGGCATCTGGTTCAGGCCACCCTGCATGAACCCGATGTCGTCGCCGTAACCCTTTATGATCCACATGGCACGCCGATGATCAGCGCAGGAACACTGCATGAACCGCCTGCCCCCGATACGTTGCCGGATCACTGGCATGGGAGCGGAAAAAACCAGCGTAGCCTGCTGTTCCACAGCAAGATCGTGCGGACCGGTACTTCCTTTGAAGATCCTTTCGATCAGTCCCCGCGAATTTCGACGCCTCACGCCGAAGATCGGTTACTGGGCAGCCTCACGCTCGAGCTGTCCCGTGAACGGGTAGTAGCGCACAAGCGCGAGATCCTGCTGGTGACGCTTGGCGCGACCGGGCTGATGCTGCTGGGCGGCATCTTGCTGGCGCGGCGCCTGGGCCGTGACCTTGCCGAACCTCTGCAAACGCTGGAAGAAACGGTCACCCGGATCCGCCGGGGTGAACTGGCGGCCCGGGTCACACCCCATGGCAGCCGATCATTACAGTCACTGGAAGACGGCATCAATGCCATGGCCTCCGCGCTGGAGACGGCACAGGCGCGCTCGGATGCGATGCTCGCCACCTCCGAGGCCCATTTGCATGAGCAGCATGAATTCGCCAACGCCATGCTGCGTGCCCAGTCGGATGCCGGCATCGGACTGATCATCATCCAGTCCGGCCGGATCGTGTTCGCCAACGACGCATGTTCCGGCATCACCGGATACAGCCGGGAAGAACTCTTTGAGAGCACGCTTCTTCCCGGCAAGCTCCTGGGCCGGGATGTCACTGTCGCCGCCGGACCGGACAAGGCCACGGAACACATCGAGCGCATGGAAATCCGCTTTCAGGCCAGGTCCGGTGCATGGCATGTTTATGACATTGCCGCGGTACGGCTTGCCGATCACACTCGTATCCGCACCATGCTCGTCCTGCTCGATATCACGCAGCGCCACGACGCCACCAGGCGTCTGGCCCAGGCCAATCTTGCACTTCAGCAGCAAAAGGACGCCGCGGAAAGGGTCAGTGCGGCCAAAACCCGCTTCCTTGCCGCCGCGAGCCACGATCTCCGGCAACCGCTACATGCGCTGTCCCTTTTTACTGCCGAAATGGAATCCCGGGTCACAACCTCCCGGCAGCGGCACCTGGCCAGCCAGATCACCCGATCGACGGACTCCCTGATGCAGCTTCTGGACAGCCTGCTTGACCTCTCGCGGATGGATCTCGGCCAGACCATCCCTCGGCGACGGGCCGTTGAACTGGGCACCGTACTGGAACTGGCTGCCACCACTCATCGCCACAGCGCTGCCAGCAAACACATCGGACTCAAGGCGCGCCAGACGCGACTGTGGGTCGATACCGATCCGCAGTTGCTCGAGCGCATTCTCGACAACCTGATCAGCAACGCGATCCGTTACACCCGGCGGGGCCGGATCATGATCGGCGTACGCCAGCAGGGTCGCCATGCGCGTGTCGAAGTCTGGGATACCGGCATCGGCATCGCTCCCGACGACATACCCCACCTGTTCGATGAGTTTTATCAGGCGGACAATCCTGAACGCGATGCGAACAAGGGGTTGGGACTCGGACTGTCCATCGTGCAGCGTCTGGCCACGGCACTGGATCACCCGATCAACGTCCGATCGATCCCTGGCAAGGGCTCCGTATTTGCCATCACCCTGCCGCTCGCCAGGCCCGACTCCGAATCAGGCTTAGTGGCCCACCCCGAAATTCTGGCAACACAACTGCAGGCTCACGCACTGATTTTGAGCCAGAACCATCGGGTGCGTGAAGATCTGGCTCAATTGCTCACCGGATGGGGCTGTGAGATCAGTTACGCGGAATCTTCTGACGACTTGCGGAATGCCTGTCGCATCCCACCCACGGTCTTCATTGCCGACGATCGTGATCTCGCATTTCTAACCGATGTGCCCGAGCTTCCCTGTGCGCCACTCATCGCAATCGGTGCGGAAGGCGCAACCACCCACAAAATTTTTGCGCGGCTCGAAAAACCGCTGCGTCCCGCACGCCTGCGGGCACTGCTCCAGCACATCGTGCAGCAGAACGGCGATCGCTAAATCCGCACGCGCCCCTTGCTGGCGACAAGCATTGCCTGGGTGCGGTTATTGACGTTGAGCACCTTGAAAATTGCCGATACATGAATTTTCACCGTCCCCTCGGTCAGACCGAGCAGATCACCAATCTGACGGTTGGTCCTGCCCTGGGACAACAATTCAAGCACCCGATTCTGACTTACGGTCAAACCACGCCGCTCCATCATGCCCCGTGTTCCTGTCGGCGCTACATCCTGGCAGGACTGGGGAAGATAAATTTCTCCCGCCAGCACCCGGTTCAGGGCTTCCAGTAGAGAGACACTATTACTGGCCTTGGGCACGAATCCGGATGCACCTGCCTTGATCGCTCGCCGGACCGTTTCCGCATCATCCAGCGCCGAGATCACCACAACGGGCACAGCCGGAAAACGCTTGCGCATCACCACCAGCAGCCCCATGCCATTCATGCCCGGCAGCATCAAATCCAGCAGCACGAGATCCATGTCGGCACTGGCATCCAGAATGGCCAGTGCCTCATCCGCATTCTGTGCCCCGACAACGACGGTATCGGGGCCACGCAGGGTTTGCAGCAAACCTTCGCGTACCAATGCGTGATCCTCGATTACCAGGAGCTTCAACATGGGATTATCCCGTCACCATAAATCGGTCCGACCACCAGTGTAGTCCAGAATTCCGTTCCCCATATCGGTCCGGGCTTGGTTACCATGGCGGCTTCGACAGGCCCGATGAATGAACAGGAGATGATCGCCATGGCTGATACCCCTTCCCCCGCGGACCCTCTTGATTTTTTTCGCAACCTCTGGTCCCAGATGGGCACGCCGCTACCCGGTCTCAGCGTTCCGACACTGGATGTCGGAGACCTTGAAAAACGCATCAAGGATCTGAAAGCCGTAGAGGGCTGGCTCAGAGCCAACCTCGGTATGCTGCAAATGACCATACAAACCCTGGAAATGCAACACGCGGCCCTGGGCGCCATGCAATCGATGAGTCAGGCCGTCAGTACGGATGGGGCCACCAGCCCGGACGGCAGTACTGCCCCCTGGCCATGGAACCTGATGATGGGGATGACATCTCCCCCTGCTCCGGTCAAGGACGAAAAAAAGAAATCTTCGTAATGCCCCCGTAACCCGGACCGGAGCCGATGCGGATCACGAATACGTGAAAAACCCGCGGCCATTCTTGCGGCCGAGATAGCCCGCATCGACCATTTCACGCAACAACGGAGCCGGGCGGTATTTATCCTGACTGAACCCTTCGTACAGGGTTTCCATCACCGCCAGCAATGTATCCAGGCCAATCAGATCCGCCAGCGCCAGAGGCCCTATGGAGTGATTCGCTCCCATTTTCATCCCGTCGTCGATTTCCTGGGCGGTCGCCAGCCCCTCCTGGAGGACAAAAACCGCCTCGTTGATCATCGGCACCAGAATCCGGTTCACCACAAATCCCGGACTGTTCCTGGCATTGATCGGTGCCTTGCCAATCGCTCGCCCCAGAGCCATGATCTTGTTGTAAGCGTCATCGGCAGTCTGCATGCCCCGGATCACCTCCACCAGAGGCAATACCGGCACCGGATTGAAAAAGTGCAGGCCGACGAAGCGATCCGGGCGGCCGCTGGCGGCCGCCAGACGGGTGATCGAAATCGAGGAGGTATTGGTGGCAAAAACGGTGGAGGGGCCAACAATCGCCGCGACATCCTTGATGATCTTGATCTTGACCGCTTCATTTTCCGACGCGGCCTCGATGATGTAATCGGCCGGCGCCAGATCCTGCAGATCGGTGGTGCCCGTGATCCTGGACAGCGTGGCCAGCCTCTGCTCGGCCGTCATTCTCTCTTTCTTCACCAGTCTGTCGAGACTCGTGGAGATCGTTTCGATTCCACGCTCGATCGCTTCCGGATTGACATCCATCATCACCACACGAAACCCGGCGGCGGCGCTCACCTGCGCAATGCCATTACCCATGATGCCGGCGCCGATCACGCCTACCGTATCCATAGCCAAATCAATATCTCCTGAAAAAGACATGTTCTGCGAACATGTGATGACAGGTATTTTACCGCGCAAGTACTCCTGGCACGCCGGTGAGTACAGCAAGTAGAAAAAATCCTCTTGCGGTAGCATTGCTGCCGACATGGATCGACTTGCGGAGGTGTTATGAAAATCGGTATCTGCATACCCTATATGGCTCACGGGCTGGATCGGGATCGCATCCTCACCTGGGCACGCAAAATCGATCAGGGCCCCTTTCACAGCCTGTCCTGTGGCGAACGCATCACCGGTCATACCTACGAGATGCGCACGCTCATGGCAGCAGCCGCCGCCGTGACCGAGCGTGTCCGGCTGATTCCCTCGCTCTACGTACTCCCCATGCACTCCGCCGTGTTGACTGCCAAGGAAATCGCCACGCTCGATGTCATTTCAAATGGCCGTGCCGCAGTTACTGTCGGCGTCGGCGGTCGGGAGAAGGATTATCGGGCGGTGGGCGCATCCTTCGAGCATCGCCATGAGCGCATGGACCGGCAGGTCGCGGAAATACGCAAGGTCTGGCGTGGCGAGACCCTTTTCGATGGCTGTGATGAAATCGGGCCGGCATCCCCGCAGGGCGCCAGCATTCCCATTTACGCGGGGGCTATGGGTCCCAAAGCCATTGCCCGGGCGGCGCGCTGGGCCGACGGTCTTTACGGCGCCTCCATGGCAGGTGACCGGGAAGGTCACGCAGGTATGTTCGACATGGCCCGCGAGGCATGGACCGCCGCGGGCCGCAAGGAAAAGCCTTATCTGATCGGCAGTTTCTGGTACAGCCTGGCTCCTCACGCAAAGGAGGAACTCCAGCGTTATGTCTATGACTACATGAAGATTGCGGGTGATGATTTTGCGCGAGGCTACGCTGCCTCCATGACGCGCCACACCCCGGCGGCAATCCGCGAGGGTATCGAGAACCTGCGGGCCGCGGGGGCGGATGAAGTATTGCTGGTCCCGGCCACGGCGGATTACGCCGAGGTGGACCGGATGGCCGATCTGCTTGGCTGACACCGGCCTCCATGGCGCCGACGCCAGTCAGCAGCGGCTTGCCATCTATTCAACCGTGACCGATTTCGCGAGATTACGTGGCTTGTCCACATCCGTACCCTTGACCAGGGCCACGTGATAGGCCAGCAATTGCAATGGCACCGAGTGCAGCACGGGAGAAAGCAGCCCATAGTGCTCGGGCAGGCGCAGCACATGAATTCCATCCGATTCCGTCACCGAAGAATCCGCATCCGCGAAGACATACAGTTCTCCGCCACGTGCCCTGACCTCCTGCAGATTGGACTTCAGTTTCTCCAGCAACATGTCATTCGGAGCGACGGCGATCACCGGCATATCCCGGTCCACCAGCGCGAGAGGGCCATGCTTGAGTTCTCCGGCCGGATAGGCTTCGGCGTGGATATAGGAAATTTCCTTGAGCTTGAGCGCACCTTCGAGTGCTACCGGGTAGTGATGTCCGCGTCCCAGAAACAGGGCGTGATCCTTGCCCGCAAATCTTTCCGCCCAAACCTTGATCTCGGGTTCCAGCGCCAGCACCTTATGTACGGCCAGGGGCAGATGGCGCAAGGCATCCAGATGGCGCTGCTCCTTCTCCGGATCGAGTTTTCCCGAGCACTGGGCCAGCGCCAGCGCGAGCATCGCCAGGGCGGTGAGCTGGGTGGTGAATGCCTTGGTAGATGCCACACCGATCTCCGGGCCCGCCCGCGTCAGGAAGCGCAGCGCGGATTCCCGCACCAGGGCTGATTCGGGGGAGTTGCAAATGGTCAGGGTATGTTCCATCCCCTGGGCCTTGGCGTACTTGACCGCCGCCAGGGTATCGGCGGTTTCGCCGGACTGGGAGATGGTCACCACCAGCGCACTGGGATCAGGCACCGTGACGCGGTAGCGATACTCACTGGCGATTTCGACGGTACAGGGAATGCGCGCCAGTTCCTCGATCCAGTAGCGCGCCACAAGCCCGGCGTGATAACTGGTGCCGCAGGCCAGAATCAGCACGCTGCGAATTTCGGCAAACCGTTCCGGTGCATCACTGCCAAAAATATTGGGTGACAGTCGCGTGGCCCCGCCCAGCATTTCGAGTGTGTTCCCCAATGCCTCGGGCTGTTCGAAAATCTCCTTTTGCATGTAGTGCCGGTAGGCGCCCAGTTCCACCGCATCGGCACTGAGGCTGCTTTCGGAAATGGCACGGGTCGCCGGTTCTCCACGCGAAGAGATGACCCTCCAGCCGGCACTGCTGATTTCCGCCAGATCGCCATCTTCCAGATAGACCATATCGCGCGTCACCTGCAGCAGGGCGGATGCATCCGAAGCGGCGTAGTGGCCCTTTTCCCCGACTCCCAGCAGCAAGGGCGCCCCCTGCCGGGCGACGACAATCCGCGACTCACCCTCCCGCACAACGGCCAGTGCATAGGCTCCGGTGAGGTGGTTGCAAGCGAGACGCAACGCCTCCAGCAGATCGGGGGTTTCCTTCAGTGTTTCGCGCAGCAGGTGGGCCACGACTTCGGTATCGGTATCGGAGTGAAAGGCATAGCCCCGACGCTCAAGATCCGCCTTGATTTCGGCAAAGTTCTCGATGATGCCGTTATGGACAATCGCCAGATCCCCTGACACATGGGGATGGGCATTGCGCTCGCTGGGTGCGCCGTGGGTGGCCCAGCGCGTATGGGCGACACCGATGAACGCACTCGCTCCCTCTGCCCTTGCGGCAAGCTCGGAAACCCGCCCCAGGGCGCGAATGCGTTGCAGACCGGGGTTGACCAGGGCCAGCCCCGCGGAATCATAACCACGGTATTCCAGCTTGCGCAGCCCCTCGATCAATACCGGAACGATGTTTTGCGCGGCAACGGCCGCAACGATGCCACACATGGATTTTCAATCCCTCTTGTGTTTGACCGGGCGCTTCCAGCCACCGATGGTAATCGCCCTGGTACGCGCAACCGTAAGTTTCTCCGGTGGCACATCCTTGCTCACGGTCGACCCGGCGCCGATGGTGGCGCCACGCCCCACGGTAATCGGCGCCACCAGAACCGAATTGGAGCCGGTATGGGCGTCATCCTCGATGATGGTGCGGTGCTTGTTGGCTCCATCAAAATTGGCGACGATGGTGCCTGCGCCAATATTCACCCGGCAACCCACCGTGGCATCCCCGACATAGGCCAGGTGATTCGCTTTGGACTGGTCCGCCACCGTGCTGTTCTTGATCTCGACGAAGTTGCCGATATGCACTTCGCGCCCCAGCCTGGCGCCGGGACGCAAGCGGGCATAGGGGCCGATGATGGATTCAGCACCCACCTGTGCATCCTCGATATGGGTGAATGCTTCGATCCGCGCATTCGGGCCGATCCTGCAATTACGCAGCACGCAATGCGGACCGATGCGAACACCGTCCGCAAGCTCCACGATGCCCTCGAATACGGCATTCACGTCGATGCTGACATCTGTGCCGCAGATGAGCTGTCCACGCACATCGATACGCGCCGGATCGGCCAGGGCAACGCCTTCTTCCATCAGCGCTTGTGCGATATTTTCCTGATGGATACGTTCCAGCGCGGCCAGTTGCGACTTGCTGTTGACCCCCTGGACTTCCCATACCGCCGAGGGTTGTACCGTCTCCACCGTCAGGCCTTCGTCCACAGCCATGGCCACGATGTCCGTCAGGTAGTACTCGCCTTGCGCATTGCGATTGCCAAGTGCGGGCAGCCAGCGGAGCAGGGCATGGGTAGGTGCGACGAGAATTCCGGTATTCACCTCCCGGATCGATCGCTCCGCCCCACTAGCATCCTTTTCCTCGACGATGCGCCGTACCCTGCCCCTCTCCCGCACAATCCGGCCATACCCGGAAGGATCGGGCAGATCGACGGTCAATAACCCCAGGGATGCATTCCCGGCCGCCAACAGCAGTTGTTGTAATGTTTCGGCACGGATCAGCGGGACATCGCCATAGAGCACCAACGCGGGTACGGCGGGGTCCAGCATGGGCAATGCCTGGAGCACGGCATGCCCTGTTCCCAGCTGGGGTTCCTGGCGGGCCCAGGCCAGGTCGGGTGATGTCAGGATGGCGGGTACCTGCTCGCCGCCGTGGCCATACACGATGCAGATTTTCCCTGTCGGATGAAGTTCTCTTGCCGTCCCGATCACATGGACAAGCATGGGCTCACCGGCAATCGGATGTAACACCTTGGGCAGCGCAGATCGCATGCGCTTGCCCTGGCCGGCGGCGAGGATGACAACGTTGATGGATGACAAATTCAACTCCAGACAAGGGGCAGCAGGATTTTATCCGTGCTGCGCCATCCATGCCGGCTTGATATCAGGTGATGCAGCCGGGCTTGAATTGTTCGGATTCAGCGTGGCAGTTCGCTCGTCCCCATCAGATATGCATCCACTGCCCGGGCGGCCTGCCGGCCTTCACGAATTGCCCACACGACGAGGGACTGGCCGCGGCGCATGTCGCCAGCCGCGAAGATACCGGGCACGCTGGTATGGTATGCCTCGCCGGATTCGGTATCGGCCCTGGCATTGCCACGTGCATCCTTCTCCACACCGAATGCGTCGAGCACGCCGCTTACGGGGCTGACGAAGCCCATGGCGAGGAAGACCAGATCGGCTTTGATCTCGAATTCGGAACCCGGGATCTCGACCATCTTGCCGTCTTTCCATTCCAGGCGCACCGCCTGTACAGCCCGAAGCTGGCCTTTCTCGCCGATGAATGCCTTGGTGGCGATGGCCCAGTCACGCTCCACCCCTTCTTCATGAGACGAGGAGGTGCGCAGCTTGAGCGGCCAGTAGGGCCAGATCAGGGGGCCATTTTCCAGTTCCGGCGGACGCGACAGCAGTTCGATCTGGGTAACGCTGGCGGCACCGTGGCGATTGGATGTTCCCACACAATCGGAGCCGGTATCGCCCCCGCCGATCACGAGGACATGCTTGCCTCCGGCATTGATCGGATTCTTGCCGGCACCGTGGACTTCCTTGTTCTGCGGAATCAGGAATTCCAGGGCGAAATGGACACCGTTCAGTTCACGGCCGGGGATGGGCAGGTCACGGGGGGTTTCGGCGCCGCCGGTAAGAATCACGGCATCGAACCGCTTTTTCAACTCGGCTGCGGTCACGGACTTTTTGGCATCGCTGGCGACTCCCTTGGGCAGGGCTGCCCCGGTCACCAGCGTATCGGTCACGAATCTGACGCCCTCGGCCTTCATCTGGGCCATGCGCCAGTCGATCAGGCGCTTGTCCAGCTTGAAATCGGGAATACCGTATCGCAAGAGGCCTCCGATACGGGAATTTTTCTCGAACACGGTGACATCATGACCCACGCGTGCGAGTTGCTGCGCGGCCGCCAGACCGGCCGGGCCCGAACCGATGATCGCGACCTTCCTGCCGGTCCTGATCGCGGCAGGCTGCGGTAGAACCCAGCCATTCTCTCCCGCCTTGTCAATGATGGCGCGCTCGATCGACTTGATGCCGACCGGTGTCTGGGGGATATTCAGCGTGCAGGCGGCCTCACAGGGAGCCGGGCAGATGCGGCTGGTGAACTCGGGGAAGTTGTTGGTGGAGTGAAGCACCTCGATGGCTCTCTCCCAGTCGCCCCGATACACCAGATCGTTCCAGTCAGGAATGATGTTATTGACCGGGCACCCTTGTGTGCAGAAAGGAATGCCGCAATCCATGCAGCGCGCCCCCTGGACCTTGGCCTGATCATCGGAAAGGTGCAGCACGAACTCACGATAGTGGTGCAACCGTTCCTCGACGGGCTCATAGGTTTCGGACAGGCGCTGGTATTCAAGGAATCCGGTGGGTTTTCCCATTACGCAGCCTCCTTCCGCTGCTTGCTAGCTTTGGCTTGCGCCATTTCCTTGAGGGCGCGACGGTATTCGTGAGGCATGACCTTGACGAACTTGCCTCGATAAGTACTCCAGTGCGCCAGGATTTCCCGTGCCCGCTCGCTCCCCGTATGTTCGGCATGTTTCTCGATCAGGTCGCGCAATACGGCCTGGTCGGCAACACCCAGATCTTCCACATCCACCCGGCCATGGCTTTCCAGCTCACCGGTCTCGGAGCGGGCGATTTCTTCCGGCACGGGCTCCAGGGCCACCATGGCGAGATTGCAGCGTTTCTCAAAGCTGCCATCTTCATCGAACACGTAGGCCACGCCACCACTCATCCCGGCAGCAAAATTACGGCCGGTCTGCCCCAGCACGACAACCGTGCCGCCGGTCATGTATTCACAACCATGATCGCCCGTACCTTCAACCACGGCGGTCGCACCGGAATTGCGCACACAGAACCGCTCACCGGCGACACCACGGAAGAAGACCTCGCCACCCGTGGCGCCATAGAGCACGGTGTTGCCGACGATGATGTTGTCACTGGGCACGCCACGGAAGTCCTTGGGCGGTTTGACGATGATGCGGCCACCGGAAAGCCCCTTGCCCACGTAGTCATTGGCCTCGCCCGTCAGTTCCAGGGTGATGCCCTTGGCGAGAAAGGCGCCAAAACTCTGTCCGGCGGTACCTGAAAGCCTGACGCGGATGCTGTCTTCAGCCAGCCCCTCGCGGCCATACCGGCGTGCGATTTCATGGGACAGCAAGGTACCGCAAGTACGGTTGACATTGGTGATGGCGGCATCGATCACCACCGGCCTGCCACCTTCGAGTGCGGACTGTGCCTGCCTGATGAACAGGTGATCAAGCGCTTTTCCGATGCCATGGTCCTGGGTCTCGGCATGGCGACGCGCGACTTCTGCCGGCACCGGGGGCAGGTAAAAGATTTTCGAAAAATCCAGCCCCTGGGCCTTCCAGTGTGCAATGCCGCGCCGGGTATCAAGCAGATCGGCGCGACCGATCAGCTCGTCGAACCTGCGCAAGCCCATTGCAGCCATCAGCTCCCGCACTTCGTCGGCGACAAAGAAGAAATAGTTCACCACATGTTCCGGCTGGCCACTGAAACGCTGGCGCAGTACCGGATCCTGGGTTGCCACTCCCACCGGACAGGTGTTGAGGTGGCACTTGCGCATCATGATGCAACCTTCAACCACCAGGGGTGCGGTAGCAAAACCGAATTCATCGGCACCCAGCAGGGCACCGATGACAACGTCGCGACCGGTCTTCATCTGCCCATCCGCCTGAACGCGGATACGGCCACGCAGGCGGTTGAGTACCAGCGTTTGCTGGGTTTCGGCCAGCCCGAGTTCCCAGGGTGTCCCGGCGTGCTTGATGGAGGAGATGGGAGATGCGCCAGTACCCCCATCATGGCCAGCGATCACCACATGATCCGCCTTGGCCTTGGCCACACCGGCCGCAACGGTGCCCACGCCGACTTCGGATACCAGCTTCACGGAAATGCTGGCCTTGGGATTGGCATTCTTCAGATCATGGATCAGCTGGGCCAGATCCTCGATTGAATAAATATCGTGATGCGGTGGTGGAGAAATCAGTCCGACGCCGGGCACGGAGTGACGCAGGAAACCGATATATTCGGACACCTTGTGGCCAGGCAACTGGCCGCCCTCTCCAGGTTTTGCGCCCTGGGCCATCTTGATCTGGAGCTGATCGGCGTTGGCCAGATATTCGGCGGTGACACCAAAGCGGCCGGAGGCCACCTGCTTGATGGAAGATCGCAACGAATCGCCATCATTCAACACAATGTCTCTCTCGATCCGGCTCTGTCCGATCACGCCGGCCAGGGTCTGCCCCGCCTGGACAGGCTTGAACCGCATCGGATCCTCACCGCCCTCGCCGGTATTGGAACGGCCACCGATCCGGTTCATGGCGACTGCCAGTGTGGTATGGGCTTCAGTAGAAATGGATCCCAGCGACATCGCCCCTGTGGCGAAGCGCTTGACAATCTCCTTGGCGGATTCGACTTCTTCCAGTGGCACGGCGGGGCCGGCAGCCTTGATCTCGAACAGGCCGCGCAGCGTCATGTGGCGCTGGCTCTGGTCATTGATCAGGCGGGCATATTCCTTGTAGGTGTCCGAGCGGCCGGAGCGCGTCGCGTGCTGCAGTTTGGCGATGGAATCCGGCGTCCACATATGCTCTTCACCACGAATACGGAATGCATATTCGCCACCGGCATCCAGCATGCTTGCCAGAACCGGATCATCGGAAAAGGCGGCCTGGTGGATGCGCAAGGCTTCCTCGGCCACTTCCTTGAGGCCGATACCTTCCACCTGGGTGGTGGTGCCTGTGAAGTAGGTGTCGACGAAATTGCTGTCAAGACCGATAGCTTCAAAAATCTGGGCGCCGCAATAGGATTGATAGGTGGAAATGCCCATCTTGGACATCACCTTGTTCAATCCCTTGCCAATCGCCTTGATGAAGCGCTTATGTGCGTCCTTCGCCTCCTTGCCGTTGAGGTCAGCAAGCGTCTCCAGTGCCAGCCAGGGGCAGATGGCCTCGGCTCCGTAGCCCGCCAGGAGAGCGAAATGATGCACTTCACGGGCAGAGCCGGTATCGACCACCAGGCCGGTACTGGTGCGTAGCCCCCGATGCGTCAGATGGTGATGTACCGCGGAGGTTGCCAACAGGGCCGGAATTGGAACGCGGTCGCGGGCAACGGCCCGATCGGACAGAATCAGGACGTTGTAGCCCTCCGCCACGGAACCCTCGGCAGCCGCGCACAATGCGTCGATCGCCGCGGCGATGCCGACAGCACCGTCAGCCACCGGGTAGGTGATGTCGAGTGTCAGGGACTTGAACTTGCCGCGAGTCAGGCGATCCAGTTCACGCAAGCGGAACAGGTCATCTTCCAGAAGAACGGGTTGATGCACTTCCAGGCGAGGCGTAATGGCTTCGTCCGCATTAGCGATACCCAGCAGATTCGGCTTGGGACCGATAAAGCTGGTGAGGGACATGACGATCTCTTCCCGGATCGGATCGATCGGGGGATTCGTCACCTGGGCAAACAACTGCTTGAAGTAGAGGTAGAGCTGCTTGTTCTTGCTCGAGAGCACCGGTAGTGCGGCATCATTCCCCATGGAACCGGTAGATTCCTCACCGGCGGCGGCCATGGGCTCAAGGATGAATTTGATGTCCTCCTGGGAGTAACCGAATGCCTGCTGAGTGTCGAGCAGAGACTCCAAGGCGCTCTGTTTCATTTTCGGCACTGGCAATTCGTCGAGGAAAATTCGGGCTTCCTCAGTCCATTTGGCATAGGGCTCGCTGGTGGCGATAGTGCGCTTGAGTTCGGCATCGTCGATGATGCGCCCCTGCTCCAGGTCGATCATGAACATCTTGCCGGGCTGCAAACGCCACTTCTTGACGATTTTCTTCTCGGGAAAGGTGAGCACGCCCATCTCCGAGGCCATCATCACGATGTCATCCTCGGTCACCAGATAGCGGGCTGGGCGCAACCCGTTGCGATCCAGGGTTGCACCGATCTGGCGGCCATCAGTGAATGCCACCGCAGCGGGGCCATCCCATGGTTCCATCACCGCGGCGTGAAATTCATAAAAAGCACGCCGCTCCTCGTCCATCAAAGGGTTACCCGCCCAAGCCTCCGGGATCAGCAACATCATCGCATGGGCCAGCGGATAGCCGCCGGCGACCAGCAATTCGAGCGCATTGTCAAAGCAGGCCGAATCAGACTGCCCCTCGACGATCAAAGGCCAGAGCTTGTCCATATCCTCGCCCAGCAGGTCGGAGGCCATGGCTTTCTGGCGTGCGGTCATCCAGTTCACATTGCCGCGGACGGTGTTGATCTCGCCGTTATGGGCAATCATGCGGAACGGGTGGGCCAGATCCCAGGTAGGGAATGTGTTGGTGGAAAAGCGCTGATGCACCAGCGCCAGCGCCGAAACATAGCGTGGGTCACGCAAATCAAGAAAATACTCACCGACCTGCCAGGAAAGCAGCATGCCCTTGTACACAATGGTGCGGGAGGACAGGGAGGGAATGTAGAACATTTTCCTGTCGGCAATATGCAGTCGTCGCACCTCGTGCTCGATGCGCTTGCGGATCACGAACAGTTTGCGTTCGAAGGCATCCTGATCGGCGCATGACGCACCACGGCCAATGAAGACCTGACGGATGACGGGTTCGATTTCACGGGCCGCAGCAGCCAGGCCGCTGTTATCACGCGGGACATCGCGCCAGCCGAGGAAAACCTGGCCTTCTTCACAGATCACGCGCGCCACCGCGGACTGGCAGGCGGCACAGCCCGTATCGGACTGGGGCAGGAAGATATTGCCGCAGGCATACGCCCCGGCTGCGGGTAGTTCCACGCCGATAGCCGTGCATTCGGCACGCAGAAACGCGTCGGGCAGCTGCGTCAGAATACCGGCACCATCCCCCAGCTTGGGATCATAGCCGGTCGCACCGCGATGCTCCAGATTCCTGAGGATCGCCAAGCCCTGCTCGACGATGGCATGGTTTTTCTTGTTCTTGATGTGGGCGACAAATCCGACACCACAGGCATCATGCTCTCGAACCGGGTCATATAGACCCTGTCGGCTGGGCAGGTCCATCTCGTCTGTCCTTGAAATAACCGGATTGCACAAAGCGCAACCGTCAAAAAAAGCCGGGGCGAATGCCTCCCCGGCTTTGTTCATGAGAATCTGTTTGGGTTTCTAAATATACCCCCGATTTCCCACAAACTCAATACGCTGCAGAGCAGCAATCGAAGATATCAAAAGGTCATATTTCGCCCACGGCAAAAAGTCTGCGATGCTCCCGCATAGCATATCTATCGGTCATGCCAGCGATGTAATCGGCGATCGCGCGTGGTGCATTTTCCCGCGCCATTGCCCGGTATTGATCCGGCAACAGGCAAGGTTCGGCGCTGAAGGCTTGGAAAAGTTCGGCAATGATCCTGCGAGCCTTATAGGTCATGCGGACCACCTGGTAATGGCGATACAGGTTTTCCCGCAAGAATGCCTTCAACTCCCGGTTCTGCCGGCCAATCTCTGGTGAGAAAGCAATCAGAGCTGGTGCCACATGCACTTCATCAAGCGTTGTGATTCCGGATTCGATAATACGTCGGCCAGATTCGGTCAATAGGTCGGTGACCAGTGTATCGATCATTCGCCGGATGGTTTCGTGAACCCTGCGCCTGCCCGATAGCACCGGGAATTCGCTACGAACCATTGCACTATGGCGCGCAAATAGTTCAACCTCCTCCAGCTGCTCCCTTTGCAGGAGACCGGAACGCAGACCATCATCCACGTCATGGTTGTTATAGGCGATTTCGTCGGCAAGATTGCAGATCTGTGCTTCCAGTGATGGCCGGCGGTTTTCAAGAAATCGTTTTCCCAGTTCCCCCATCTCTCGTGCCCGGGACAAAGAGCAGTGTTTCAGAATGCCCTCACGTGTTTCGTAGGTGAGATTCAGTCCGTCAAATGCGCCATAGTGCTCCTCCAGCCGATCCACGATGTGCAACGATTGAAGATTGTGTTCGAAGCCACCTGAACCCTCCATGCACTCATTGAGCGCTTCCTGTCCGGCGTGTCCGAATGGTGTGTGGCCCAGGTCATGGCTGAGGGAAATGGCCTCGACCAGATCGTCGTTCAGCCTCAGGGCGCGGGCAATGCTGCGGCCGATCTGGGCGACCTCGATGGAATGGGTCAGGCGGGTGCGGAACAGATCCCCTTCATGATTGACGAATACCTGGGTCTTGTATTCCAGACGGCGGAAGGCCGTCGAGTGGACGATCCGGTCCCGATCCCGCTGAAATTCGCTGCGAGACTTGGGATGGGGTTCGGGAATCTGCCTGCCCCTGCTGTTGCGCTCGGAAACCGCGAAGGGAGCAAGTTCATCCATCGCAACAAGCAGCAATCGCAGCCAGCACATCTTCCTTCGGTGCCCCCTCCCAGGTGACCGCCTCTCCGATGTGTTTGAGCAAGACCAGACGCAGAGCACCGGCAATAACCTTTTTGTCGTGCCCCATCATTTCCCAGTAGCGCTCCACGCCCAGTGCCGGCCCTCTGACCGGCAACCCGGCCCTTTTGAGCAGATGTGCGGTCCGGGAGACATCATCGCGGCTGATCCAGCCCAGCCTGCACGATAATTCCGCGGCCATCACCATTCCCGCCGCAACCGCTTCGCCGTGCAGCCATACTCCGTACCCCAGACCGGTTTCGATGGCATGGCCAAAGGTATGCCCCAGATTCAGCAGCGCCCTTCCTCCCTCCTTCGAGGTTTCCCGTTCATCGCCGGCAACAACCTCTGCCTTGTTTGTGCAGGAGCACTCAATGGCATATGAGAGTGCCGCACTATCCCGGGCGACCAGTTGCTCCACATTGGATTCCAGCCAAATAAGGAACTCGGCATCCCTGATCAAGCCATACTTGATGATCTCGGCCAGACCAGCTGACAATTCTCTGCCTGGCAAAGTACTGATCGTATCCGTATCGGCGAGCACCAATTGTGGCTGCCAGAATGCCCCGATCATATTCTTTCCCAACGGGTGGTTGATCCCGGTCTTACCACCCACCGAAGAATCCACCTGAGACAATAATGTGGTGGGGATCTGAATGAAGGGAATGCCTCTTTGGTAGGTGGCTGCGGCATATCCGGCCAGATCTCCAACGACACCGCCTCCAAGCGCGATCAGGGTGGTGCCCCGATCACAACGGGCTTCGAGCAGAGCATCGTAAATCTGCCCCAGCGTAGCGGAATTTTTGTATTTTTCTCCATCCGCCAGAATGATCTCTGTCACCTTCACGCCCGCATCACGTAACTTGTCGGAAAGGGGCTTCAAGTACAACGGGGCCACTGTATCGTTGCTCACGATGGCCACATGGCGACTCGAGAGTTTTTCAACGATCAAATCAACCCGGGCAAGCAGGCCCGAAGCGATGAGAATGGGATAGCTGCGATCGGCGAGTGAAACAATCAGTTGGCGCATGTTCCTGGGAGTGATTCCTGAATTCGGCGAACGACCTGGGTTGCCTGGGCATGTCCCACCTCAACGACGAGATGGGCAATTTCCCGATACAGTGGATCTCGCTGGGAGTGCAGGGAACGCAATTTTCCCAAACGATCCTCCACTTGCAGCAAGGGGCGCCCTCGATCACCCCTTGTGCGCTGATAGAGAATTTCCGGCGTGGCACACAGATAAATGACAACCCCGCGCTCGTGCAGATGACTGCGATTCACGGGATCCATCACTGCGCCACCACCTGTCGCAAGGACAATATCCACGTGCTGCGTCAATTCATCGATGATTGCAGACTCACGCAACCGGAAGCCTGCCTCGCCCTCTATTTCGAAAATCGTCCGAATGGAAACCCCGGTACGATCCTCGATCACATGGTCCGTATCGACGAACTCACTGTGTAGAGCACGGGCGAGCAACCTCCCGACCGTGGTTTTGCCTGCCCCCATGAGGCCGACAAGAAAAACCGCAGGCACAGAAGACTACTGCAAAGTCAGGTCTTCGCTCACCACCCGTGGGGTGATGAAAATCAGTAACTCCTGCCGGTTACGCTGCTTGAGGGTGGTCTTGAAAAGATTGCCAAGAACAGGAATATCACCGAGCAAGGGAACCTGGTCCACGTTGTTGGTCGCCGAGTCCTCAAACACGCCACCCAGCATCAGGGTTCCACCATTCTCGACCACAACCTGGGTACGAATCTCCCGCTTGTTGGTTGTCACCACCCCGCCCGCATTGGCTGCAGGTTCACCCTTATTGACATAAACCTTGAGCTGGATCTTTCCATCCGGGTTGATCTGCGGCGTGACGTCAAGCTTGGTGGCTGCGTCGATACAACTGGTGGTCGGTCCCGTCAATGCGCCACTGAGCTGAAAGCAGATGTTCTGGCCGTTGGTAATCGTTGCCTGACGGCCATCCTGAGTCAGGATCTTGGGACTGGCGACATCCTTGAGCGCATTGTCCGTTTCGCTGGCTGAGAGTTCCAACTGCAATATCCGCGTCTGGTTCTGATTGAAGAGATTGAAAATCAAATCGGTCGACTTGGCTCCCTGACTCGAATCATAACCACCGCTGGCCTGAACGATCTGGCCTGCCGGCATGGTACCTCCCGAGATGGTCTGCGGACCGTTCGGACTCGTACCTGCGGTCCCGGAAATCGTCGCACCATTGGGGTTGCGTAAAAAACCGATTCTCGCACCCAGGTTACGTGCGTAGTTATCGCTGACACTGACGATTCGTGCCTCGATCATGACCTGGCGCACAGGCCTGTCCAGCAGGGAAACCCGGTCGCGAATCTTATCCAGCTGGGCACGTGTTTCCTCGACAAAAATGGTATTGGTCACCGAATCGAACGCAATGCTGCCGCGAGCGGAAATCATTGATTTGCTTGCGCCACCGGAAGCCTGGGGCGCATTGCTGTTACCACCGGCCTGAGGGATATCCGGCTGTCCACCTCCCGGTGGAGGGGGCATCCCACCACCTTGACCCGCGGAAGCATTATTGGAATTATTGGTGCTAACCGGCTGCCCCATCAAAGCCTGAACGATCTCGGAAGCCGGACGATATCGCACCTTGATGGAATCCTGCTCGATCGGATCGACGCTGGCCAGAGCCGCAGCCCGATCGCGCTCATCCTTGTCATATTTGGCAAGGTCGTCGGCACGGCCCACGACCACAATATCTCCGTAACGGCGGAACCCTAATCCGTACATGCGTGAAATCACGTCAATCGCGGTTCCCACCGGGGTATTGTCCATCTTGAGGCTCTGGATTTCACCGCCGACTCCCGGCATCACCATGAAGTTGAATCCCGTGATGTCCTGGAAAATACCGATCATCTGACTCACCGGTACGGGCTGGGTGAAATTGAAACTCACAACCTTACCCTGCAGCTGTTTGGATTCGGCGAGGTTGTTGGGATCGGATTTGGCACGCCTAATCTCAACGACGACCGAGGTATCGACCTGACGGACGGAATAATCCCAGTCGCCACGATTGGTGATTGCGACCTGAGCACCCCCTCCGGCACGCTGGCTATTCAACAGGGTCACGGGGGTACCAAAGTCACGGACATCCAGCTTTCGCTCTGCCCGTTCGGAAATGCCCGTAGAGGGGAAATTGAGCACAAGGCTGTTACCCTGCTGTCGTGCATCCAAAAGTGCGTTGGGATCGCTGACTTCTATCTTGATTGTTGCCAGATCGGTTGTTTTGGCTTGGAAGTCGACGCTGTTGATGATGGTCGAACTCGGCTGTCCGCCCATCCTGGCCAATGTGGGGGCAGTGGCAGTAGAAGGAGCGGAGGCCATCGACATGGCGGCCGGGAGTTTGATGAACAGTGCATTGCCTTCGATCCGCGGCTCGAACACGGTCGACTGATTCAGATTCAAAACAAGCCGTGTGCGATTCGCGGCCTGAACCAGGTTTACGCTACGCAGATTACCCACGCCGGCTTGCTGAAGGCTATTGCCGGACGCGTTTTCGGTATCCAGAAAGTCGAATGCCAGCCTTGGCGGATTGGAAACCGAGAAGGACGCGGGCACCCGATCCAGCGGGCTGCGCAGAGTGACCTTGACCAGAGTCTGGCCAGCCAGCTCTGAAAATTCGACCTTTTCGATTGCATTGCCCTGAACTCCGGCTGCCCAGGTCAGCGTCGCCAGGACAGCTCCGAGACAAGCCAGAAAGTATTTCAAAAATTTGACGTTCATCCTTTATCCCCCTGAGAGGAGGGGAGCGGCAACCGGTTTTCCCGTTCCACCCACACCCCTTTCTCGAACACACTTTCCTTGACGGTGATTTCTGCATCATCCTTGTCCGTTGCCGGACGGATGCGGATAACCTTGCCCAGATTCTGACCGATGAAATCTCCCACACGAACCTGGTACGGTGCTGCACGATCCATGGCCACCAAGGCAACCACTTCCTTGCCGATGGTGATTGTTCCGACCAGCCGCAGGGTTTCCAGCGGTGCGCGTGTCAGCGGATAGGCATCCGTATTCACCGCCTTACCCGAAGCCAGCTGCCCTGCACCTGCGCCCGCCGCATCCCCTGCAAAAAGCTTGTCGGTGGAAAATGGAGATGCCAGATCTCCAGGCTCATAGACCAAAACAGGAGGAGACTGCATTTCCGGCAGCGGCGGTACCCTGGCCTTCAGATCCTTGGACGACTCACGCATCCACTCGCGGATATCCCCGGGCTCGCCACCGCTGCATGCGACGAGGGTAAACGCAGCGATCAGCATCATCCCCCATGCCACCTGGCCGCGCATCATTTCTTGCCTCCGCCCTTGTTCTGCTTCTTCTGGGCCGCGATTTCCTCGCTGTCCAGATAGCGGTAGGTCATGATCGTTGCATCCATGCTCACACGCCCCTGGCCTTTGACATCCAACGGCTTCAACTTGATGTTGTTGAGTGTGACGACCCGTGACAGCCGGGCAATATCCCCGGCAAAATTCGCCAGATCATTGTATGCACCATTGACTGTCAGCGAAATCGGCATTTCGGCATAGAACTCCTTGCGTGATTCGGCACCGGGCCTGAACAGTTCGACCTTCAGTCCGCGCGTCAAGGCAGCCTGGCTGATATCGACGATCATGGCATCGAGTTCCGCGCGGTTTGGCAACTGCTTCAACAACTCACCAAATGCTCGGTCGATACCCGCCAACTGCTTGCGATATTCGTCCAGATTGATGGCCTGACGCTTTTTCGCCAGCCAGTCATCCTTGAGCTCGACTTCACGGGCTTTTGCCGCATCCAATTCGTCGATCTGGCTGCTCCACCCCACAAACCAGGCAAGTACCAGCAACACGACGAAAACACCCGAAAGGATGATGACCTTGGGCATGAACGGCCATACCCCGGGATCCCTGGGATCGAGCGTCTTGAAATCTTCGGCAAGCCGCTTGAAATCAATTGCCGGAAGCTTGAGCTGCAATTTGGGCATGGATGCCTTCATGTTGCTCCCTTCCCGGAAACATCCTTGCCTGCCTTGGCGTTCGCCGGCGCCGGATGCTCGATCGACATCCGAAGCTGGAAAGCGAACAAGGAGCGCCCCCCGGACGAGGTGGATGCCCGAATCTCCAAAGGATTAACCCCCTGAAACATCGAGGACTCTTCCAGGTTGCGCATCAGTGTCGACACCCGGGCTTCGGATACCGACTCACCCGTCAGATCTATCACATTGTTATTCTGGTTGAAGGAGACCAGTCTCACACCGTCAGGCACACGACGCAACAATTCATCGAACATCCTGGCTGTTTCAGCGCGGTTACCCTGCAAGGATTCGATTACCTGTTTACGTTTCAGCAGAGCGTCGGTCTCATCCTTCAATTTGGAAATCTCGGCAATCTCCTTCTTCAGACCATCGATTTCCTTTTCAAGGAATTCGTTCTTGGCTTGCTGGCTGCCGATGTAACCATTGATGGCCGTATGACCCAAAAACCAGATCAACCCGGCGGCCACCACCACCACTCCCAGCAAGGCAAAAAACTGCTGGCGCCGCGCCTTGCGCTTTTCCTCACGATGCGGCAAAAGATTGATGCGGATCATTGATCAAATCTCCGCAAAGCCAAACCACACGCGGTCATGAGTGAAGGTGCATCCGCCATCAGCTGATTGGTACGGACGCGTGAAGCCACGGCCATCGCGGCAAAGGGATTTGCCACTACCGTCTCCACCTGGGTATGCCCATATACGGCATCCACGATGCCAGTGATGGTGGAGGACCCGCCCGACAAAACGATGCAATCCACATGAGTAAACTGGGTGGACGTGAAAAAGAACTGTAACGCACGGCTAATTTCCTGAGCCAGGCTCTCAAGAAAAGGGGCCAGAATTTCAGCCTCATAGTTTTCCGGCAAGGATCCGTTGCGTTTCGCGGCCTCCGCCTCCTCCGGACTCATGCCATAGGCGCGCATGATCTCCTGCGTCAGCAATCCACCACCAAACGCCTGCTCACGTGAGTAAATCTGTTGATCGTTGCGCAGCATGACAACGTTCAATACATTGGCGCCGATATCGAAAAGGGCAATGACCTTGTCGCGCCCTCCCTCGGGCAACTGTCGCTCGACCAGCTCAAAAGAAGCGAGTGCGGCAAAAGACTCCACGTCCATCACCATCGATTTCAGGCCGGCGAGCTCGGCACAAGCAACCCGATCTTCCACCACCTCCTTGCGGGAGGCCGCAATCAGCACTTCGACCTCATCTGGGCTTGATGGCGCGGGGCCAACCAGCTGAAAGTCGAGATTGACCTCTTCGAGCGCGAAGGGAATGTACTGGTTTGCCTCCGACTCGACCTGTATCTCCATTTCCTGCTCCCGGAGATTAGCCGGAAGAATGATCTTCTTGGTAATGACCGCGGCGGACGGGAGGGCAAGGGCAACGTACTTGGTGGTCGCGCCCATTTTTTTCCAGCCACGCTTGATGGCTTCGGCAATACCCTCGATATTGACGGCCTTGCCATCCACCACCGCATCCCGCGGCAGTGGTTCGATCACATAGCGCTCCACCCGGTATCCGCCCTTTTCTCCTTCCGCCAATTCGACCATCTTGACGGAAGAAGAACTGATATCCAGGCCGATCAGGGGCCGCTTGCTCGGATTAAAGATCGAGAGGTCGATCTGCAAGGAAGTTTCCCTATAAAATTAGCAAGTTAGGCGCAATACTGATAATTTACATCAAATGCTAGCAACAACTATAACGAGTGTAAAGCATTTTTTTCATGGCGGATGGAGATCGCATGGCAAGCTAGCCCACCAAGCCCACGAAACAGGGACGATCAGCCCTATATAATGCGCCCCTCCCCGCCTCCACCGAGACTGTCTTGCCCTTCTCTCCGTCCTCGTCCCTGCGCATTGCGCTCTATGCACTGCTCGGAATCCTCGGCCTGATCCTCATCGCCACTGCCCTGACCGGCATTGTGGTCGTTCTTGCCTTTCCCCAGCTCCCGTCACTGGACGCACTGACCGACTATCAGCCAAAGATTCCCTTGCGGGTGTATTCGGCCGACGGCTATCTGCTGGGGGAATTCGGCGAAGAACGACGCGACCTGGTACGCATCCAGGATGTCCCCGCAGTGATGAAGCAGGCCATTCTGGCGGCGGAAGACGAGCGCTTCTATCAGCATCCGGGCATTGATACCATGGGGGTGCTACGGGCAGCCTATTCCAACCTGGTCAGCGGTGGGAAGCGCCAGGGTGCCTCCACCATCACCATGCAGGTGGCACGGAATTTTTTCCTCTCCAGCGAAAAAACCCTCACCCGCAAGGTCTATGAAGCATTGCTGGCTTTCAAGATCGAACATAGCCTGAGCAAGGACGAGATATTCCAGCTTTACGTCAACCAGATATATCTCGGCCAACGCGCATATGGCTTCAGTGCCGCCGCCCAGATCTATTTCGGCAAGCCGCTCAAGGACATCACCGTGGCCGAAGCCGCAATGCTCGCCGGCCTGCCCAAGGCTCCCTCGTCCTTCAATCCGGTTGCCAACCCCAAGCGTGCCCACTTGCGACAGCTGTATGTCCTCCGGCGCATGCGCGAACTCGGCTTTATCAACGACTCGCAACTCAAGACCGCCACCGACGAACAGCTCAAGGTCAAGCACGATGCCAACGATTTCGGTACGCACGCAGAATATGTTGCGGAAATGGCGCGCCAGATCGTCTTTGACCGATACCACGAGGCCGCTTACTCCACCGGGCTGCGCGTGATCACCACCCTGGTCCGGGATGAGCAGGAAGCTGCCTACACTTCACTGCGCCGTGCCGTGCTGGATTACGACCGCCGTCACGGCTATCGCGGTGCCGAGGCATTTGCCGACCTGAAGGATGTACGCGACGATCAGGAGGAATCACTGGAGGAAGCCCTGTCGGATGTCGACGACGCCGATACCCTGGTGCCCGCCCTGGTTCTACACGCCGATCCGGCCCTGGTACGGATCTATATTCGAGGGGGCGACGTAGTTTCGCTCACGGGCGACGCCCTGAAATGGCCTGCCCGCATGCTGGATGACAAGGCACCGGCCAACCGGCGTCTACGCCGCGGCGCCATTGTGCGCATGAACAAGGACGACAAGGGCCAATGGCAATTGGCACAATTGCCCGAGGTGGAGGCCGCATTCGTCTCCGCCAGTCCCATCGACGGTGCTGTCCGTGCACTGGTGGGGGGCTTCGATTTCAATCGCAACAAGTTCAATCACGTCACCCAGGCCTGGCGCCAACCCGGCTCCAGTTTCAAGCCCTTCATCTATTCCGCCGCAATGGAAAAAGGCTTTACGCCGGCTTCCGTGATTCCGGATGAGCCCATCGTCATTCCTGCGTCGGAAACCGGTTCCCAGGCATGGGAACCCAAAAACTATGACGGGAAATACGAAGGTCCGATGACCTTGCGTACCGCCCTGGCAAAATCCAAAAACATGGTTTCGATCCGTCTGCTCAGATCGATCGGCACCCAGTACGCGCAGGAGTATTCCACCCGGTTCGGTTTCGATGCCGACAAGAACCCCCCCTATCTCACCCTGGCCCTTGGCGCGGGTTCGGTCACCCCCTGGCAGCAACTGACCGCCTATTCGGTCTTCGCCAATGGCGGCTACCGAATTCAGCCCTATGTGGTGAAACAGATACAGGACGCTAAGGGCAACGAACTGGCCCGCTTCGACCCGCCCGTCGCCGGCGATGAAAATCTGCGGGTGATCGATGTCCGCAACGCCTACATCATGGACAGCATGCTGCACGAGGTCACCCGGCGCGGCACCGCGGCCAAGGCGGCCCAGGCCCTCAAACGTTATGACATCGCCGGCAAGACGGGCACCACCAACGACTATGTGGATGCCTGGTTCTGTGGCTACCAGCCCACGGTTGTGGGGATCGCCTGGATTGGTTTTGACAAGCCGCGGCGTATGGGCAGCGGGGAAACCGGCGGTACCGCCGCCCTGCCGATCTGGATCGGCTACATGCGGCAGGCACTGAAAAATGTCCCTGAAAGCTACATGGATGTCCCGGAAGGGATGACCACGATCGAGGCCCGCGATCCTGATGGCAACAAACCGGTACAGGAACTGATCTACAAGGAAAGCATGCCCGGGGACTCTCCCGCGTCTCCCCCGGTGGTGCCCGAGGACAACAAACCCGCAGTACCCCAGCAGTCACCCGCTCCCGTGCAGGACGCAAGGCCAAAACCGGTGGAGCACCCCGTGGACAAGTCCGACAAGGCGGACAAGAAGCCCTGAGCTAGCTCAGGCGAGTTCGATGGCAGTACCCGCCTGTTCGCTCAGGCAGCGGGACAGTACCCGCAGCAGATCCTCGCCGTCGCGGGTGCCGACCCATTGATCTGACTGGGGGCGGAAATGAAAGCCGCCGGAGCGTGCCGCCACCCAGATTTCCCGGGCGGCACCGTGACGATTCACGATGACCTTGCTGCCGTTGTCGAAGGCAATCTCGATCACCCCGCCGGGCCGGACTTCGTAATCAATGTCGGCATCCGAATCATCAAGACAACGCTCGATGCGTGCCAGCATGGCATCGGCGAGATGGGTGAATTCCTGCTCATCCATGGCGTGTTAAAATTAGCTTACCAGAAAACAATTGACCATACAGCAATCAGCCCCATCCATGAGAACCCTGACGCGTGCCCTGATACTTTCGGTACTTCTTTCGGCCTGCGGGACGAAGGGGCCGCTGTACCTGCCGCCCCCCGTGGTACCGGTACCGGCACAATCCGAACCCGCCGCTCCGTCCGTCAAGCCGGGTGAGGCAACCGATGTTAGCACCGCCCCCATCCCGACTTCCGTACCACCAGCGAAGGCTCCCGCCTCATGAACCCGCTGCAGCGGCAACAGGGTGCGCTCCGGATCGAGGATATTGCGCTCGCCGACATCGCCGCGCGCTTCGGCACTCCATGCTACGTCTATTCCCGGGCAGCCCTGACTGCTGCCTTCGAGGATTACCGCAGCGCGCTTGCGGGCCGCAACGCCCTGATCTGCTTCGCCGTCAAGGCCAACTCCAATCTGGCGGTGCTCAACGTTTTCGCCCGGCTGGGTGCGGGTTTCGATATCGTCTCCGGTGGTGAGCTTGCACGCGTCATGGCGGCGGGTGGCGACCCGGCACGGGTCGTATTTTCCGGCGTCAGTAAAACCGAAATGGAAATGGAGCAGGCGCTGGATCTGGGAATCCGCTGCTTCAACGTCGAGTCCGCCAGCGAACTGGAACGGCTCGATGCGGTGGCCGGCCGCCTGGGCAAGGTGGCGCCTGTCTCCCTGAGAGTCAATCCGGACGTGGACCCGAAAACTCATCCGTATATTTCCACCGGACTCAAAACCAGCAAGTTCGGCGTGCCCTTTGAAGATGCCCTGGCGCTCTACCACCGCGCCGCAGCCCTGCCCCACCTGCGCGTGGAGGGCATCGACTGCCATATCGGCTCGCAGATCCTCGACCCGGCGCCCGCCGCCGAAGCTGCCGGAAAAATCATCGGTCTGGTGGATCGCCTGGCAGCCGAAGGAATTGCCATTCATCATATCGACCTGGGGGGTGGCAAGGGCATCCGCTATCGTGACGAAGCCGTCTTGAGCGCGGCCGAATACCTCGCCCCCCTGCTGCAGATCACCGCGGGCCGTCCCGAGCAGCTGCTGTTCGAGCCGGGGCGCTCCCTGGTGGGCAATGCGGGCCTGCTCCTGACCCGTGTGGAAGTCCTCAAACACGGCGAAGGCAAGAATTTCGCCGTGGTCGATGCGGCCATGAACGATCTGGTGCGCCCCGCGCTCTACGATGCCTGGCATGACATCCAGCCCGTCCAGTCCCGCCCCGGCCCGGGCCAGCCCTACGAAATCGTCGGCCCGGTCTGCGAATCCGGCGATTTCCTCGGTCATGACCGTGATCTCGCCCTGGCCGAAGGGGATCTACTGGCCATCCTCTCCGCCGGTGCCTATGGCATGACCATGAGTTCCAACTACAACAGCCGGCCCCGTGCCGCCGAGGTCATGGTTGATGGCGCCAGCGCCCATCTGGTGCGGCGCCGCGAACAGATCTCCGAACTTTTCGGGCAGGAAGCTATCCTGCCCGGTTAATCCGATTCCACTTCATCTTTTCCTTTCCATGAAAAAGCGCTTCCTCCTGCTCCTTTCCCTGGCCCTTGTGGCCTGTGGCAAGGGCGATGACACAAAAACCGTCGGGCCGCCCCCCACCCTTGTCACCACCTATACCGTCAAGGCCGCACCCTTCGAGGAAACCGAGGAAACCAGTGGCACCCTCGAGGCCCTGGTGGATCCCAAGATCTCCGCCGAAGTGCCCGGCAAGGTCACCCGCATCCTGGTCACCCCGGGCACCCGGGTCAAGGCCGGGCAGGCCCTGGTATTGATCGATCCTGTCGACGCCACGCTCCAGCACCGTGCCGATCAGGCTGAAGTGCACCGGCTCGAAGCCCTCACGCGCCAGCAGGAAAAACTTGCCGAGCGGCAGCAGCAGCTGATGAGCCAGGGTTTCATCTCGAAGAATGCAGGCGAGGATGTGAAGGCGCAGCGTGATGCCGTCACCGCCCAGCTCGCCGGCGCACGTGCGCGGCTGGAAAGCTCGGCCCGCAGCGTGAACAAGACCACGATCTCCGCCCCGGCGGATGGCGTGATCGACACCGTGATCGCATCTGTCGGCGAGTATGTCCGCGTCGGCGACCCGGTATTGACCCTCATCGCAAACGGCAAGCTGCGCGCCCATCTCCCCTTTCCCGAGGCCGTCGCCGGCCGGATCAAGGCGGGCGACACAGTACGCATGACCTCCCCCCAGCTGCCTGCGGGCGAAATGCTCGAGGCAAAAATCAGCCAGGTCACTCCGGGCATCAGCGCCAATGCGCGTGCCGTCGACGCCGTGGTGGAAATCGACAACAAGAATGGCCTGCGCGGCGGTGGCAGCCTGGATGCCACCGTGGTGGTGGCCGTCAAACCCGACGCCCTCACCGTGCCCGAACAGGGCGTGGTGCTGCGCCCTGCAGGCCAGGTGGTCTATGTGATTGCAGGGGGCAAGGCCCGGCAGCAACGAGTCACTACCGGCGCGAAACATGGTGGCATGATCGAAGTGGTCTCCGGACTCAAGGGCGGCGAAACCGTCGCGCTTGATGGCGCCGGATTCCTCACCGACGGTGCCGCGGTCGCGATCAAGGCCGAATCATCACCCTCTTCCAAAAAACCCTGACCGGACCCTTCCGGAACCGGTGATGTCCGCCGAACCCAAGCCATGACCCTGCCCGAACTTTCGATCAAACGCCACGTCCTGGCCTGGATGCTCAATGCCGTCCTGGTCCTGACCGGAGTGGTCTCCATGAATCGCATCGGCGTCGATTCGATGCCCTACATGGAGTTCCCGATCATCGCCATCACCACCACCCTCAAGGGTGGCAACCCGGACGTGATCGACTCGAGCGTCACCAACGTGATCGAAACCGCGATCAACTCGGTGCCGGGAATCGAGCACATCTCGTCCACCTCGTCGCCCAGCGTCTCGCAGGTGAATGTGATCTTCACCCTGGGCAAGAACGTCGATGTCGCCTTTACCGAAATCCAGTCCAAGATCAGCCAGGCCCAGCGCCGCCTGCCCAAGGATGCCGATCCACCGGTGGTGATGAAAGTCGAGACCAATGCCCAGCCCATCGTCTGGCTGGCACTGGAAGGCGACCGGACCTCCCAGCAGGTCAACCAGTACGCCATCAATGTCCTGAAGAAAAAGCTGGAAACCATCGACGATGTGGGCGAGGTCATCATCGGCGGCCAGCGTGACCGCACCATCCGAGTGGATCTCCTGCCCGACCGCATGGCCGCCTACCAGATCACGGCCCAGGACGTGATCGACGCCTTTTCCCGCGAACATATCCAGATGGCCGGCGGCTTCGTCGTCGGCAAGACCATCGAGCATCTGGTCAAGCTCGATCTCGAATTCCATTCCGTGGACGGACTGGCCACCATGCTGGTGGGTTACCGCAATGGCACGCCGATCCGCCTCAAGGATATCGCCGAGGTGCATGACGGACTGGCCGACAACCGCAAGCTGGCCCGCTTCAACGGCGTGAGTTCGGTCGGCATCGGCATCGTCAAGGTCACTAACAGCAATACCGTGGAAGTGGCCAAGCGGGTGATGCAAAAGGTGAATGACGAACTGCGTCCCCAATTGCCGCCGGGATTGCGCCTGCATGTCGTCGCCAACGATTCCAACTACATCCTGGAGATCGTCAACTCCCTCAACGAACACCTGATCGAAGGCACCATTCTGGCCGCGCTGGTGGTGTGGTTCTTCCTCCGCTCCGGCCGTTCCACCCTGATCATCTCGCTGGCGATCCCGGTTTCCCTGATGGGTGCCATCGCCGCCATCTACTTTGCCGGCTACACCCTCAACAGCATGACCATGCTGGCCCTGCTGCTGCTGATCGGGGTCGTGGTGGACGATGCCATTGTGGTACTGGAAAACATCTTCCGCCACCGCGAGGAGATCGATCCGGACCCGATGAGTGCCGCCATTCACGGTGCCAACGAGGTGGCCTTCGCCGTCATGGCCGCCACCCTGTCCCTGGTCTGCATCTTTGGCGCGGTGATCTTCATTCCCGGCATCTTCGGCCAGTTTTTCAAATCCTTCGCCGTGGTGGTGACCTGCGGTGTGCTGGTTTCGCTGTTCGTTTCCCTCACCCTCACCCCCATGCTCTGTTCCCGCTATCTGCTGGTGGAAAAGCAGCACGGCAAGATTTATCACAAGCTCGACAGCATCCTGAAGAGCATGGACAGCGTCTACCACCGCGTCCTCAACTGGGTGCTGCTGCATCGCTGGAAGGTGGTGGCGCTGACCGCCGTCGTGGTTGCCTCGTCCGGATTCTTCATCGCCATGGTGGGCAAGACCTTCATCCCGGACAACGACGAAGGCCGTTTCCTCGTCGTTGTCCGCACCCCGCTGGGATCGAGTATTGAATACACCGACAGCAAGCTCAAGGAAGTTGAAACCATCTTGCGCAGCCGCAAGGAACTGGCCACCGAATTCACCATGATCGGCACCTTCTCCGCCCAGGTAAACCAGGGCACCATCGTGGTCCGCATGAAGCCACGCAACGCCCGCAAGATCAGCCAGGCCGAAAGTATTGCCATCATCACGCAGGATTTCAACCGCCTCGCCGGCGTCCAGGCCTTCGCTGCGCCCTACCCCGTCATCGGCGGAGGTGGTGGCCGTGGCGAAATGCTGCAGTTCGTCCTCACCGGGCCCAATCTCGATGAACTGGGACGCCTGACCCAGGAATTGCAGGCACGCTTCGCCGCCAGTCCCAAACTCGGCCGGGTGGATACCAGCCTCCAGCTCAATCTGCCGCAACTGGTGTTCGAACCGGACCGGGTACGTATCGCGAATGCCAGTCTCAGTCCCGCTCAGGTGGCTCTGGCGGTGAACATGCTCTCCGGCGGAATCGATATCGCCAAATACAGCGATGAACCGGGCGATGGCCAGCGTTACGACATCCGCGTCAAGGCCAAGGAAGGCGCGATTACCTCACCGGCGGACCTCGCGCACATCTTCCTGCGCGGCAACGACGGCAAACTGGTACGGCTGGATTCGATCGCCCGGTTCGAGGAAAAGCTCGGCCCGGCCACCATCAGCCGCTACGATCTGCAGTATTCGGCCGGCTTCTACGCCAATCCGCCGGTCCCCCTGGGTGAAGCCACGGCCGAGGTTTACCGGATCGCGGGCAAGGTGCTGCCGGCAGGCTATACGTTGCATCCCACCGGCCCCGCAGAGGAACTCGGGAAGGTCATGGGGCAGGTGACCTTCGTCCTCGGTATGGCGCTGGTGCTGCTCTACATGGTGCTCGCCAGCCAGTTCAACTCTTTCCTCCAGCCCGCGATCGTCATGCTTGCGCAACCCCTCGCCGTGGTGGGTGGCGTTGCCGCACTGTGGGCCACCGGGCAGACCATCAACGTCATTTCCATTGTCGGTCTGGTGCTGCTGATTGGCCTGGTGGCGAAGAATTCGATTCTGCTGGTGGATCTCACCAATCAGCGGCGACGGCAGGGTATGCGGGTGGATCAGGCCCTGCGTGATGCCTGCCCGACCCGGATGCGCCCCGTGCTGATGACTTCGGCCACGGTGGTGCTGGCGCTCTTCCCCGCCGCGCTGGGGATCGGCGCCGGCGCCGAGCAGAACCAGTCCCTGGCCATCACGGTGATCGGCGGCATGATTTCGTCCACCCTGCTCACCCTGGCCGTGGTGCCGGCGGTCTACTCGCTGATCGAGGGCTGGCGCGAAAGCCGCGGAGCCCCGGCGCCCTGATGGGCAACATCCCTGCGGGAGCGTGATCGCCCCCGCAGGGGTTTCATCCATTCCTGTCAGTGATGATGGTGGTGCTCGTCACTGGGCGGTGCATTGCCAAAATCCCGGACCTCGGCGGACACCCCGACGGTTTCAACCTTGCCATCGCTCCCCTTCACCTGCAGCACGATGGGAACCGTGGCGCCCGGCCTGAGCGGTTGCCTGAGCTCCATCAACATCAGATGGTAGCCGCCGGGCGACAGGGTCAGCGCCTTGCCGGGAGGAACATCCAGCCGGGACAGGCCACGCATCTTCATCACCCCGCCTTCCAGGCTCATGGCATGGAATTCGGCGGCGCCCGCCAGAGTGCTGCTGACACCGACAATGGATACGCCGGCCCTGCTGGAAAGCTGCATATAGGCCGCCCCGGTCTGCTGGCCCGGCACGGTGGCACGCACCCAGGGCTTGTTCACCTCGAGGTCGGCGGCAGCGGCAGGAATGGCGGCCGTGGCCAGCAGAATGTTCAAGACGCAGAAAATGCGGAAAAAACAGGTGGCGTCGATGCCGCGATATTTCATGACGGGAACCCCGGGATGGACAGAAAGCGGAGTCTACCGGGCTTCGCGCCAGCGCGCACCGCACTGCGGCACGTTGTCGCAGGCGTGCGCAAGGGGGCTGGTTAAAATCGGCGCACGGCCCTCTCCATCATGAATCTACCCCTTTCTCCCGATAATCTGCGCCGCATTTCCCTGTTGCGCATCACTACCCTCGTGGCGGCCATCGGCATGAGTGCGCTGGCCGCGCCCGTATTCCGCGTCCAGCCACAGCAGCAAATGCTGGCGGCGATCTGCGCCTTCTGGGCGGTTTGTGCCGGCGTGCTCTGGCACCGGATGCGGGCTTCGGAGGACGAGGTGTTCTGGCATCTGGCGGGAGACATCGCCCTGCTGACTGCATGGCTGATTTTTTGTGGCGGTGTCGCCAACCCGCTTACCGCCCTCTATCTCCTGCCGGTTGCGGCCGCCGCCGCGCTGCTGCGGGCTGGCCGGGCCTGGATGCTGGCCACATTCAGTGTCGCCGCCTATGCGGCCCTGTGGTTCATCGCCGTTCCCCTGACCGTGGAAGATACGGAACAGGCCGCCCGCATGCACGTCGCCGGCATGGGACTCACCTTCATCCTGTCCGCCGTATTGATCGTTGGCCTCGTCGGTCGCATGGGCGTCGCCCTGCGGATGCGGGAGCGGCAACTCGCCGCCGCACGTGAGCGCAGCCTGCGCGATCAGCACATCGTGGCGCTCGGCAGCATGGCCGCCGGCGCCGCCCATGCACTGGGCACGCCACTGGGCACGCTGGCCCTCCTGGCCGACGACATTGCCGATCAGGCAGCGAATGCCACACTGCACGAGGATGCGGCCGAACTGCGCATCCAGGTGATGCGCTGCCGGGAGATATTGACCGGCCTGCTCACGGAAGCCGATACCGCCCGCGCCGAAAATGCGGATGCAACCCTGGGCACGTGGCTGGAGCGGATACTGCACCGATTCCGGCAGCGCCGTGCGGAATGCACACCGCGTCTTGTGATCGATGCTGCCACCGCATCCCGCCGCATCCGGCCGGATGCGGCGCTCGCCCAAAGTATCGACGACCTCCTGGATAACGCGGCCGACGCACGCCCCGATGGCATCGAACTGGGCGCCCGCAGCGAGGGCAGACAACTGGTGATCACCGTCCGCGACCGGGGGCCGGGCTTCAGCGCCACTGCGCTTGTCAAGGCAGGCCGGGAACCCTACAGCGCGAAGGATCACGGCATGGGGCTCGGTCTCTACCTGGCCCGGGCCAACGCCGAGCGTGCCGGTGGCGCCCTGATGCTGCGCAATGACGCCAGCGGTGCGGAAGTCCGCCTGCAGATCCCGCTCGCCGGAGTGGAAGCGTCGCCATGAAACTGCTGCTGGTGGATGACGATCCCGTCTTCAGCCGCATCGCGGCACGCACCCTGGGCCGGCGGGGCTTCGAGGTGGCCTGCGCCGGCAACTGCGCAGACGCCCTCGGCCTCCTCGATGCCGACGTGGCCTGCGCCGTGGTGGACCTGGTCCTGGGAGAGGAATCGGGACTGGCGCTGGTCGCCCGGTTACGGGCGGCGCAACCGGAAATCCGTATCCTCGTGCTCACCGGCTATGCCAGCATCGCCACGGCGGTGGAGGCGGTCAAGCTCGGGGCCGACAACTATCTGGCCAAGCCCGCCGACGTGGACAGCATCATCGCCGCGCTACGCTTGCGCGCACCCAATCCGGACCTTCCCACCCCCTCGACCCCGCTCTCCGTTGACCGGCTCGAATGGGAGCACATCCAGCGCGTCCTGACGGATCACGCGGGCAATATCTCCGCCACCGCCCGCGCGCTGAAAATGCACCGCCGCACCCTGCAGCGCAAGCTGGCGAAACGCCCGGTCAGGGATTGACCGGCAACCCGTCTGCCCGACGCCTCCGGCTTCCCGATGCCAGGGCAACTCTTGCGATGCCGGCCGGGAGAGGTTCAGAAAGCGGAACCGCGCGGACCCGCTATTCACGGACCGGTATTCCCTGCAACCGGGTCTGGTACGCCTTTGCCCGGGCCGCCTGCTGCTGCTCACGCTCCCGGCCTGTCACTGGCACGGCGGGCGAGGGCAGCGCGTCCTTCAGATTCGCCATCTTCACGACCCGAACGCCGAGGATGGCCGTCCTGACCTGTTCGTCTGTGGGCCGCAATCCCTGCCACCGAATCGCGAAAAGGCCGGTGTGCAGCCCGACGGTATCCAGCCAGTTCCAGACTCCGGGATCTTGCGCTGAAATCACGTAGGTGATGGTGCCGTCATCATTGGGCTTCACCTGTTTCTGGGTCAGGCTGCTGGTGTGCCTCGTGTATTCGGGGGCCACCCCCCACACATCGGCGATCTGGAAGCCGAGATAGCGTGCACCAAGAGGGGCAAGGGTCAGGACCAATGCCTCGTCGTCCTGCAGATTGAACCACCCGCCCGAGGCGTAACCCCAGCCGCCGGCGCGTGCCCACAGGGGTTTTACGCTATTTGCGGGCGAGTTGTAGGTTCTCTGGTCGAAATACTCGAGCCAGAACGGGGTGATCTTTTTGAGGATCGCTGCTGCATCTTCCGCGATTTGCGCATCACTCCTTGCAGTATGAGGAATGACCGGATCGGTGCGTCCGATCCTGAGCGGATTGGGTATTTCCGTTCCCCAATCGACCAGCGTATCTCTCACGACCACGTGCAAGCGCCTTGCCGTGACCGGTGTCTGGATGTGGTTTTTCCTGCCGTTCGCAGGATCGCTGTCGATAGTGATGACGAAGTTTCCATCCGGACCGGTTTGGAGGCTATCTGCCGCCAAGGCTGCCAGCACCTTGGCGCCCTCGGCATTCATCGCCGTTGTGCCCGGAATCGCCTCGTAAAGCAGAAACATCTCCATCGCCGGTCCCGGGTGATTGCGGTGGCCATGGATCTCGTATCGCTTGTCTCCGTCAACAGCGAACATCCGGTAGAAATTGTCCGGGTTATCCACTCCATAGCCCGAACCTCTCACCATCAGCCTGCCATAGTGGTGAGCGGCATTGGCCGACCAGACAATGGCCGGAGCATCCGGATCGGCAAGTGCATAGTTTGCGGCCGTCAGCGCGATCGCCTCGACCGCGTTGGCCAGCGTTTTCCCGCCATCCCGGTAGCGTGCCAGGGGGTGGGAGGCGTAGGTCACGGTCGCGTCATGGATGGCTTTGCGCATTGCCGGCTGTTCCATGATGTGCAGCGAATGCCTGTCGAACGCGATCTGGGATTTCCAGTCGATCACAGCGGAGCGTTCGGTCAATGCGCCTGCCTCTCTGGCCCCGGCCTCCCCAGCCTGCGCGGGCAGGGAAAGCATGGACAGGGCGACGATTGCCAGCCCCGCCCCCCGGAGCAATCTTCGTGGTGTCTCAAGCTCCACGAAACACGTGCGGATGATTTGCAGGACCGGCTTCATTCGAATTCTCCTTCACACATTCAGATGATGGATGGTTGCGCCGGGGCCATCCACGATCGATGCTCCGGCGCAATCGTCACGCACGGCCCCGCATGCCTTCATGGGCCGGGCGACAAGACTGCGGCCCGGCTCAGGCGCACATGAAGCCGCCATCGACCACCAGCGCATGACCGGTGACGAAGCTGGATTTCGATGAACTGAGCCAGAGCACCGCCTCGGCGATTTCCTCGGCCTCGCCCATGCGACCCATCGGGCACATGGAATCGAGATGGGCCTTCATCGCCGGGTTGTCGATCATGGGCGCGGTCATCGGTGTCACGATCACCCCGGGGCAAACCGCATTGACACGGATTTTTTCCTTGGCGTAGCGCAGGGCCGCGGAGCGGGTCATGCCCACCACGGCATGCTTGCTGGCGCAGTATTCCAGCGTGCCGCTGCCGCTCACCCCGGCGATGGAAGCGGTATTGACGATGGTGCCGCCCCCCTGCTTGCGCATCTGCGCCACGGCATACTTGATGCCGTGGGCCACGCCCATCACGTTCACCTCTATGGTGCGGCGGAAAACCGCCATGTCGATGACAGGATCCGAACCGGAGATGCCGGCATTGTTGAACATGCAATCCAGTCGGCCGAATTCGCTCACCGCCCGGTCCACCAGGATGGCAACCTCGCCTTCCTGGGCCACATTGCACGCCTGGGCCGCAGCCCGACCGCCGGCGGCGCGGATCATCGCCACGGTTTCCTCGATGGCGGACAGATTGACATCCGAAACCACCACCGCGGCGCCCTCGCGGGCATAGAGCAGGGCCGATGCCCGGCCGATACCGCCTCCCGCGCCAGTGACAATCGCTACCTTGTCTTTCAGCGTATCCACGCGCATCTCCTTCTTGGTTGTAAGTCGTTCATCGGATGGTCAATGTACCGCCACGCCTGCCCGCGCCAGCGCGGATTGCGGCGGGCGCCCCAGCTGCGCGCCGATCCAGCGCGCCGTCGCCACCAGCCGCGGCAGATCGATGCCGGTGGCGATGCCCAAGCCCTGCATCAGATACACCACATCCTCGGTTGCCACATTACCCGAAGCGCCCGGCGCATAGGGACAACCGCCAAGGCCCGCGACAGAGCAGTCGAACATGGCGACACCCATTTCCAGCGAAGCATAGATGTTGGCCACGGCCATGCCGTAGGTGTCGTGGTAATGGCCGATCAGCCGGTCCACCGGCACATGGCCGGCCACCGCCTCGACCACGCGCCGGATCGAGGCGGGCGTGCCCACGCCGATGGTGTCGCCCAGATCGATTTCCACGCAGCCCATGTCGAACAGCGCCCGGGCGATCCCGGCCACGGCATCGGGCCTGACCTCACCCTCGTACGGACAGCCCGCGACGCAGGAAACATATCCCTTCACGGCCACGCCGGCATCCCGGGCCGCGGCCACCACCGGACGGAAACGCTCCAGGGCCTCTGCGATGGAGCAATTGGTGTTCTTGCGGGAAAAGCTTTCCGATGCCGCCGCGAACACCGCCACTTCGCGTGCCCCGGCCGCCCGCGCCGCCTCGAAGCCCTGCAGGTTGGGCACCAGCACCGTGTAGGCGAGTCCGGGCCGGTGTGGCGCGGCGCGCAGCACCTCGGCGGCGTCCGCCATCTGTGGCACCCAGCGGGGAGAAACAAAAGCCGTGGCCTCGATGGCGGACAAGCCCGCATCGGCAAGGCGGGCGATCAGTTCCAGCTTGATCGCGGTGGGCACCGGCTGCTTTTCATTCTGCAGTCCGTCACGCGGGCCGACGTCGATCAGCTTGACTCTGGCGGGAAGCGTCATGGAATGTTGAACCGTACCGTGCGGCGAAGAATGCCGGCAGCGCCTCGTACCAGATACACCCCGCTGCGGCGGCGAAAATTAAATTGATACACTCACGACTTTCCGATTCTACCCGCGCGGCGTTCCCGGCAATTTTCCACGACCGCCACAATTACAGGAGACTGTTCATGCAAACCCAGGCCCTCGTGCTCTCCCGGATCGACGGCAACGTCGCCCTCCTCTCCCTGAACAAGCCCCGGGCCATGAACGTCGTCGATTTCGATCTCAACGATGCCCTGCGCGCCGCGATCCAGGCCCTCGGCCCCGATGTCCGCGCCGTGGTGCTCAAGGCCGAGGGACCGGCCTTTTCGGGTGGTGGCAACATCCGTTCGATGCAGGAAAACATGGCCACCATCGAGGACTTCATCGCCCGCCTGATCGACAATTTCCATGGCCTGATCCGCACCCTGCGCGGCCTGCCGGTCCCCCTGGTGGTGGCAGTCAATGGCGCCGCGGCCGGAGGTGGCTTTTCTCTCGCGCTCACCGGCGATCTGCTGGTGGCCGGCGCATCGGCCAAGTTCGTGGTGGCCTACCCCAAACTCGCGGTTTCCACCGACGGGGGCCTCAGCTACTCCCTCGAACGGCGGCTGGGCGCCCAGCGCGCCCAGGAACTGCTGCTCACCAACGCCACCCTTTCCGCTGATGAGGCCAAAACGCTGGGGCTCGTCACCCAGGTGGTGGCGGACGACCAGATCGAGACCGCGGCCCTCGCCCTGGCGCACAAGGTCGCAGCCCTGCCGGCGCGGGCCGTCCGCGAGATCAAGGGCCTGTTCGGTGATGCCGCGGGACTCTCGCAGCGTCTCGATGCTGAAAAGGCAGCTTTCCTGCGCTGTGTGGCGCAAGACGATTTCCGGGCGGCAGTCACGGCCTTCCTCACCCCGCGCAAGGGCTGAGGCAGGGCCGTAAGCGGCCGCAGGACCATTCGTGCCTGTTTCAGGCATGCACCTGCTGGCACTCCTTGAAACAGGCGGCGCAGGCGTCCGCGCAGACGCGGCATTCCCGATACTGCTTTTCGTGCTTGCGGCACTCGGTTTCACAATCCTGCATCACCGGTAGCGCCGCGCTGGCGAAAGCCGGCAGATAGGGAGAGTTCCAGGTCGCCAGCTGACGCAGAGTATGGGCCACGGCCATCATCTGCTCGACCGAGCGGGCGCAGGCCGCCATCGAAGTGTCGCCATGACCAAGGTGCTCGATGCAGTGACCGATGCAGGCCTCACCGAACATGACGCAATGCGTGGCTGCATGGGTCAGGGCCATGTAAGGCCGGCTGCCGCCATGGCCTTCCGGGTGATCGTGGTTGCCGTGGCCGGCGGGATCCTCGGCCGCAACCGCCGTACTGCCGGAAGCCATCCCGAGATAGCCGGCTGCCAGCGCACTGGCGGTAAGCAGGGCATTGCGTCTGTCCATGATGAGATCCTTTCCTGTGGAGATTGGGCAAGGTGGCCATTGTGCCTTGCCGGAGATCAAAAAGGGATGACGCAGCAGCCCTGAAGGGCGGCATTCCCGACATCCGGGGCCATGCGCGGGGCATCGCGTCGTGCCCGGCCGGCGCGACACCATGTCGCACCCGGTGCGCGCTCGCCGGTGGTGAAATGCGGACCCGTTCGATCGGCCCTGTTCCGCACATTCCCTATCCGCATGTTCCGCACACTCTGCACACTCCGCACGCGCCATGTCATGCCACTCGCCCTGACCCTGGGGTGCGCTTCTTCACCTGCGCTGGCCGATAGCGGAATCCTTCAGGAAATCACCGTCACCGGCACCCGCGAGAACCGGCTGCTGGTGGAAACTCCCGCTGCCGTAAGCCTGCTGAGTGAAGAAACCCTGGAACAGGATCGTCCGGCTCATCCCGCCCAGGTGCTGGGCCAGATGCCCGGCGTGGCGGTGGCTGTCACCAATGGCGAGGGCCACACCACGGCCATCCGCCAGCCCTTCACCACCAACCCGGTCTATCTGTTTCTGGAAGATGGCATCCCCACGCGTTCCACCGGTTTTTTCAATCACAACGCCCTGTACGAAATCAATCTTCCCCAGGCGGGCGGCGTGGAAGTGACGCGCGGCCCCGCCACCGCCCTGTATGGTTCCGACGCCATCGGCGGCGTGGTGAATGTGCTCACCCGCACTCCGCCCGCGACAGGCCGCGAAGGGTACACCTCCCTCGAGACCGGCCAGAATGGCTGGCGCCGGCTTCTGGCCGGTGGCGGCGCGGCGACAGCGGATGGCGGATGGCGCGCCGACCTGAACCTCACCGCGACCGACGGCTGGCGGGAACGCACCGCCTACGAACGCCAGAGCGGCACCCTGCGCTGGGACAAGACGCTGGACAGCAGCAACCGGCTGCGTACCGTGCTCGCCTTTTCCGAAGTGCGCCAGCAGACGGGCGCCAACAGCCCCCTGGTGCAGGCCGACTACGAGAACAACCCCACCCGCAACTACTTCCCCATCGCCTTTCGCAAGGTCAGCGCCCTGCGCCTGTCCTCGACCTGGGACAGCGATCCCGATGCCGCCACACGCCTCAGCCTGACCCCCTACTACCGCCACGACGGCATGGACCTGCTGGCCTCCTTCAGCCTCAACAGCGATCCCACGGTCTACACCACCCAGAACGCTTCCTACGGCCTCATGGCCAAATGGCGCCGGGACTTCGCCCCCCTGCGGACACGCCTCATCCTTGGCGCCGACATGGAGGACAGCCCCGGTTTCAGGCGCGAGAACCGCATCCTGACCACACCCACGGGCAGCGGCGCCGCCCGGGTCTATCGCAGCTACACAAAAGGCGCCCGCATCTACGATTACGACGTCACCTATCGCGGCTTCTCGCCCTACCTCCATCTGGAATTCTCGCCGACGGACCGCTTACGGATCAGCCTGGGGCTGCGCCATGACAGCATCGCGTATGCGTTCGACAACCACCTGCCCGCCGGCGCGGTGGTCGCCGGCCCGTACTACGGCCAGGCCGCGAGCACCACGCGGCGCTTCAGCCATGCAAGCCCCAAGCTGGGGCTGACCTATGCGCTCGATGCGCAGACCCATCTATACGCCTCATACAACCACGGCTTCCGTGTCCCGTCGGAAAACCAGCTGTTCCGTCCCGCCCGGAGCGCCACGCCGGCAGCAGCCGGCGTGGCCGTGCAATCGGCCCTGGGCCTCCGGCCGATCAAGGCCAACCAGGCCGAACTCGGACTGCGCGGCCGTGCCGGGCGGATCGACTACGACATCGCGCTCTACGATCTGGAAAAACAGGACGACATCCTCAGCGCCCGTGACACGATCACCAACCTGACCCAGACCGTGAATGCCGGCAAGACCCGCCACCAGGGCATCGAGCTGGGCGCGGGGCTGGCATTGAGCGATGCCTGGCGCGCCGACCTCGCCCTCTCGCAGGCGGAACACCACTATCAACACTGGCTCACCAGCATGGGCGATTTCAGCGGCAAGGAAATCGAATCGGCGCCGCGCCGTCTGGTCAATGCGCGCCTCACCTGGCAGCCACGCGCAGGCAACCGCCTGCAACTGGAATGGGTAGGCATCGGCGCCTACTGGCTGGACGCGGCCAACACCGTGCGCTACCCCGGCCATCACCTGCTCAATCTGCGCGGCAACTGGGCCATCACCCCCGCCATCGCCGTTTTCGGCAGCGTCTACAACCTTGCCAGCACGCGCTACGCCGACAGCGCCTCGATTTCGTCCGGCACCCCGGTCTATTCACCCGGCCTGCCCCGCACACTCACCGCCGGGGTGGAGTTGCGCTGGTAGGACGGATAATGGCGGCCATGCATCGATCCGGATATCCCCTGCGTACCCTGCTCATTGCGCTGACGGCCCTCACGCTGGCCGCCAGCGCCTCTCCCTCCACGGCCCATGAAGGACACGCGCACACCGCACGCACCGATCTGGGCGCCTCCGCAGCCTTCACCGCCGGGGGTGACCTGCTCGCGGTCCGCGTCGAGCAGGGCCGCGTCGTGCTGCGCCGTTCTTCCGATCTTGGCCAGCACTGGAGCGTGGGGATGCCCGTCAGCCCGGCTGGAGAAGCCATCTCGGCGGAGGGAGAAAACCGTCCCAAACTCGCCGTCGGCCCCGGTGACGAAATCTATGTGAGCTGGACCCAGCCACTCGCCCAGCCCTACGCCGGCATGATCCGTTTCACCCGCTCCCGGGATGGCGGCGCCCATTTCGAACCCGCACTCACCGTTCATCACGACCGGCAGGCCATCACCCATCGCTTCGAATCCCTGTTCGTCGACCCTGCCGGCAACATCTTCGTCGCCTGGATCGACAAGCGCGACCTGGTCGCGGCCCGGACCGCCAACCGTGCGTATACCGGCGCCGCCTTGTACTTCGCCGTGTCCACCGATGGCGGCGGCCACTTCAATGGCGACCACCGGGTGGCCGACCATAGCTGCGAATGCTGCCGCATCGCCCTGGCCAGTGACGGCAAGACGCCAGGTGTGCTCATGTTCTGGCGCCACATCTTCCCGCCCAACCTGCGTGACCACGCCCTTGCCCGCCTGCATCCCGATGGCAGTATCACCGGATTCCAGCGCGCCACGTTCGATGGCTGGGCCATCGACGCCTGCCCCCACCACGGCCCCGCCCTCACCGTGGATCAGGCCGGAATCCGGCACGCCGTCTGGTTTTCCGAGCGAAATGGCGAGGGGCACGTCTTCTACGGCCGCCCCGGCGCTGACGGTGTCGAGGGACAACAGCCGGTTGGCGACGCCAGCGCGGAGCATGCCGACATCCTCGCCACCCAAACGACCCTGTACATGGCGTGGAAGGAATTCGACGGCACGCACACCGTGCTGCAATCCGCCCGCTCCGATGACGGCGGACACACCTGGGCCAATGCCACGCTCGCCCGCACCGATGGCGCCTCCGATGCTCCCCATCTGCTGGCCCGCGGAGCGAACGCCTACGTGCTCTGGAATACCCTTGACCAGGGGCTGCGGATACTGCCCCTGCCATGAAAAACCGGCTCGCAATCCTGCTGCTCGCCGCGCTCTGTGCGCAAGCACTGCCCGCACCCGCAGCGGAGTCCCTGCACCCGCTGGAGCCGGAGACCGCCACCCGCCTGCTGCCGGAACGGGGCCCGGCCGTGGTGATGCTGTGGTCGCTCGACTGCCCTTACTGCGATGACAATCTGGCCCTGCTCTCGCGCTGGCAAAAGAAGCATCCCGGACTGGTCGTGATCCGGATCGCCACCGACTCCATCGATGCCGCTTCCGCCATCCGCGCACGGTTGCGCCACTATCCGGTCACGGGACCGTGCTGGGTCTTTGGCGCGGCGGCCCCGGAACGCATCCGCCATGCGATCGATCCAACCTGGCATGGGGAACTGCCACGCAGCTATCTGATCGGCCACGATGGCCACCGTCAGGCCATCTCCGGCCGGATCACCGCCACACAACTGGAAGCGCTCCAGCCTGCCACCACATCCGTCGCCACGCCCGGCACCTGAGCGGGCGCGATACGCCGCCATCACGGTCGCCGCCGTATCCACCGCGGAAGGTTCCATTGCATTCAGCTATCAATAGAATTCCAATAATCAATTGGATCAATTGATGGTATCTCCGTAGCATTCACTCCATCGCAGCAAGACACACCGATTTTCATCCACTCGCGAAGGAGCAAACCACATGAACGCCACCCTGATCAACACCGAAGTCCTGCCCTTCAAGGCCCAGGCCTATCACAACGGCAAATTCGTCGAAGTCACCGAAGCCGCCCTCAAGGGCAAGTGGTCGGTGGTCTTCTTCTACCCCGCCGACTTCACTTTCGTCTGCCCCACCGAACTGGGCGATCTGGCCGACAACCATGCCGAGTTCAAGAAGCTGGGCGTCGAGATCTACGCCGTGTCCACCGACACCCACTTCACCCACAAGGCCTGGCACGACACCTCCGACACCATCGGCAAGATCCAGTACGTGATGGTGGGCGACCCGACCGGTACCATCTCGCGCAACTTCGGCGTGATGATCGAGTCCGAAGGGCTGGCCGAACGCGGCACCTTCGTCATCGACCCCCAGGGGCGGATCCAGATCATCGAGATCAACGCCGGCGGGATCGGCCGTGACGCCAGCGAACTGCTGCGCAAGGTGAAGGCCGCCCAGTACGTGGCCGCGCACCCCGGCGAAGTCTGCCCCGCCAAGTGGAAGGAAGGCGAGAAGACCCTGGCGCCCTCCCTCGATCTGGTCGGAAAAATCTGAGGCCGATTCCCCCCGTCCCTCCCAGGTTACCGCCCGGGAGCGGATTGCAGCGCAAAGATGCGGTCACAAGCGGCATCTTTCCAGTGCGATCCCTTTCAGGAGAACATCATGCTCGACGACGCCATCAAAACCCAGCTCAAGGCCTATCTCGAACGCCTGCAACAACCCATCGAACTCGTCGCCTGTCTGGACGACAGCACCCGGTCCGCCGAAATGCGCGAACTGCTGCACCAGATCGCGACACTCTCGCCTTTGGTGAGTGTGCGCGAGTCCGATGACGACGTCCGTCGTCCCTCCTTCGCCGTGGGCCGTCCCGGCGAGCCCGCCCGCATCCGCTTCGCCGGCCTGCCGATGGGCCATGAATTCACCTCCCTGGTGCTGGCCCTGCTCCAGACCGGCGGCCATCCACCCAAGGTGGAAGACGCGGTCATCGAACAGATCCGGAGCCTGCGCGGTGAATTCCGCTTCGAGGCCTACATCTCCCTCTCCTGCCACAACTGCCCGGACGTGGTGCAGGCGGTGAACCTTATGGCGGTGCTCAATCCCGGCATCGAAGCGGTGATGGTGGATGGCGCCCTGTTCCCGGAGGAAGTGGAATCGCGCCAGATCATGGCCGTGCCCGCCCTCTACCTCAACGGCGAGCCCTTCGGCCAGGGCCGCATGACCCTGGAAGAAATTCTCGCCAGGGTGGATAGCGGAGCTGCTGCCCGCGAAGCCGAAAAGATCAGCGCGAGGGAAGCCTTCGACGTGCTCGTGGTGGGCCGCGGTCCCGCCGGCGCCGCGGCGGCCGTGTATGCGGCGCGCAAGGGCATCCGCACCGGCGTGCTGGCCGAGCGTTTCGGCGGCCAGGTGCTCGACACCCTGAGCATCGAGAACCTCATCTCGGTTCCGCATACCGAAGGCCCCCGGCTCGTGGCGGCACTGGAGCAGCATGTGCGCGAATACGAAGTGGACATCATGAACCTGCAGCGCGCCGAAGCGCTCGAACCCATCGGTGCCGACGGCTACGCCACGGTGCGCACCGCCAGCGGCGCCACGCTCAAGGCCCGCAGCGTGGTGCTCGCCACCGGCGCGCGCTGGCGCGAGATGAACGTCCCCGGCGAAAAGGAATACAAGGCGCGCGGCGTCTGCTTCTGCCCCCACTGCGACGGCCCGCTGTTCAAGGGCAAGCGCGTGGCGGTGATCGGCGGCGGCAACTCCGGCGTGGAAGCCGCCATCGACCTGGCCGGCATCGTCAGCCACGTCACCCTGCTCGAATTCGACGCCCAGCTGCGCGCCGATGCCGTGCTCCAGGCCAAGCTCGGCAGCCTTCCCAATGTCACCGTGATCACCCGGGCGCAGACCACCGAAGTCACGGGCGACGGCGAGAAGGTCAATGGCATCGTCTACCAGGACCGGACCAGCGGCGCGGAAACGCGCATCGATCTGGAAGGCATCTTCGTCCAGATCGGCCTCTTGCCCAACACCGACTGGCTGCGTGGCACAATCGCCCTGTCCCCCCGCGGCGAGATCGATGTCGATGCCCGTGGCCAGACCTCGCTGCCCGGCATCTTCGCCGCCGGCGACGTCACCACCACGCCTTTCAAGCAGATCGTGATCGCCATGGGCGAGGGTGCCAAGGCCAGCCTCGCCGCCTTCGACCACCTGATCCGCAGCACGGCGCCCGCGGCAGCGCCTGCCGCATCCGCAGTGCCTGCCTGATCGCCGCACCAACCGAGGAGAAACCGCATGTCAAAAAAACTGACCACGGCCTTTGGCTGCCCCGTAGCCGACAACCAGAACACCATGACGGCGGGGCCGCGCGGCCCCGCCCTGCTGCAGGATGTCTGGCTGCTGGAAAAGCTGGCCCACTTCGACCGCGAGGTGATCCCCGAACGGCGCATGCACGCCAAGGGCAGCGGCGCCTATGGCACCTTCACGGTCACCCATGACATCACCCGCTACACCCGGGCGAAAATCTTCAGCCAGATCGGCAAGAAGACCGAACTGTTCGCCCGTTTCACCACCGTGGCGGGCGAACGCGGCGCGGCCGATGCCGAACGCGACATTCGCGGCTTCGCCGTAAAGTTCTATACCGAGGAAGGCAACTGGGATCTGGTGGGCAACAACACTCCCGTGTTCTTCCTGCGCGATCCGCTCAAGTTCCCCGATCTCAATCACGCGGTCAAGCGCGATCCCCGCACCAACCTGCGCTCCGCCCGCAACAACTGGGATTTCTGGACCTCCCTGCCCGAAGCGCTGCATCAGATCACCATCGTCATGAGCGAGCGCGGCATTCCCGCCAGCTATCGCGCCATGCACGGCTTTGGCAGCCACACCTTCAGCTTCATCAACGCGAATCAGGAACGGCACTGGGTCAAGTTCCATTTCAGATCCCGCCAGCCGCTGCGGAACCTGAGCGACGCCGAGGCCGAAGCCCTGATCGGCCAGGACCGCGAAAGCCACCAGCGCGACCTCTACGATGCGGTAGAGCGCGGCGACTATCCGCAATGGACCCTGTTGGTGCAGGTGATGCCGGAAAAGGATGCGTCGAAGGTGCCCTACAACCCCTTCGATCTGACCAAGGTCTGGCCCCACAAGGATTACCCCCTGATCGAGGTGGGAGTCATGGAGCTAAACCGCAATCCGGAAAACTTCTTCGCCGAGGTCGAACAGTCCGCCTTCAATCCGGCCAGCGTGGTGCCCGGCATCGGTTTTTCTCCCGACAAGATGCTCCAGGCGCGCCTGTTCTCCTACGGCGATGCGCAGCGTTACCGGCTGGGCGTGAATCATCACCTGATCCCGGTCAATGCTCCGCGCTGCCCGGTGCACAGCTACCACCGGGATGGCGCCATGCGGGTGGATGGCAACCAGGGCGGCACCCTGGGCTACGAGCCCAACAGTTATGGCGAATGGCAGGAGCAGCCCGACTACCGCGAACCACCCCTGTCCCTCGAAGGCGCCGCCGATCACTGGAACCACCGGGAGGATGACGATTATTACTCCCAGCCCGGTGCCCTGTTCCGGCTGATGACGCCGGCCCAGCAGCAGGTGCTGTTCGAAAATACCGCCCGCTCCATCGGCCCCGCACCACGCGAAATCCAGCTGCGCCATATCCGCAACTGCCTCCGCGCCGACCCCGCCTACGGCAAGGGCATCGCCGACGCGCTGGGGATTCCGCACAGCGAGATCGGCTGAAGTGGAACGGCATCCATGGCATCTGTCCCTCCCTCCGGAATGGACGGTCGGGACAGGTGCCATGGCGGGAACCGGAGTGCAATGGTAGATTGGACTCCTTGCTACCCGGTCTCTCCCGGTGCACCTTCCGCCAGGGTGGTGCGTTCAGGCAGACATGAAGCACGAGCTTTTCAAACCTCTGGGCAACCATTATCCGCATGCTCTGGAACGGGCCTATGACCGTATCCTGGTCCGGATCGAGCAGCTCTGGGAAACGCCGGCGATCGACGACTACTTCAGTGATCTGCTGATCGACAAGCGGGGCGGGCGCAAGGGTTTCCCCGCCGACGTGCTGGCCGACATCATCAAGCTGGCCCAGTATCGGGAGGTCGCCACCATCAAGCAGGCGGAACGGCGCGAGGACGCCGTCGCCGAACTGGCCCGGCGCAACATCGCCACCACGGGTGACAGCCTGTTCGAAACCATCGCGCATGGCGACAAGGAACTGCTCGACCTGCTGCTGCGCGCCGGTGTCAACATCCACATCAAGGACAAGCACGGCACGCCGCCCCTCATCCTCGCCCTGATGAAGGGCTACACCGTGGTGGCGCAGATGCTGCTCAAGGCGGGGGCGGAGGTGAACGACCGCGACAAGCGCGGCCTGACGCCACTCCTCCTGGCCTGCGGCAAGCCCGTTCAGGGCTACAAAGCCATTGCCGAAGCCCTGATCAAGAAGGGGGCCTTCATCAATATGCGCGACGCGCTGGGCAATACGCCCCTGCTGCTGGCGCTCTCCGGCGGCACGGTGGAGATCGCCGAACTGCTCATCGAGCGGGGCGCCGACGTCACGGCCACCACGCGGGATGGAGAAAGCGCCCTGACCCTGGCGCGCAAGGCCGGACACAACTCCCTGGCCAACCTGATCGCCGTCCGGCTGGAAGACCGGGCCAGGCCGAAGCCGGGGCCGTCAGAAAAATAGCTGCGGCGCATGAATGCGGAGAATCCCCCGGGCCGGTTCAGTGCAGTACCGACCAGTCACCGGTTTGCAGCTCTTTTATCTTCGCCCGGATATCCCGGCCGGACTTGACCGCGCCGCCCACCGGGCCGGCGAGATCGGGCCAGCCGATCAGGATCGCACCAACGAGCCGGCCTTCGCGCCAGACCAGCTTGCGGTAACGGTGCGCCACCTCGTCTTCCAGTACCAGGCTTTCATCACTTCCGTCCGCTTCGAAACGGCCCATCGAATACACATCCGCACCCACCACCTTGAGCATGGTCGACAACACCGGCTCGCGGTATTCACGGGCTTCGCCCAGGGCATTGCAGGCGGCAACCTCGGCCTGCTCGACCGCCACCGGCCACAACCCCGGGATACGGCCCGCATGTTCCGCCATGTCACCCACGGCAAATATCCCCTCGACCGAGGTGCGCATGGCCGAATCGACCACCACACCCCGCTTCACCACAAGGCCGGCAGCCCGCGCCAGCGTGATATTGGGCGTGATCCCGGCAGCCATGACCAGAACGTCGGCCTCAAGCGGTGCCGCATCCCGGAGATGCAGCAGCATTCTCCCGTCTTCGCGCACCAGGCGTAGCGACTCCCGGGCGGTGACAATCTCGATTCCAAGGCCGGCCAGATAGCCTTGCAGCATCCTTCCGCCACGTTCATCGAGCTGGCGATGCAATAGCCAGGCATTGCGTTCGACGACCGTGACCTTCAGCCCCAGCTTATGCAGCGCATAGGCGGCTTCAAGGCCCAGCAGACCGCCACCGGCCACCACGGCGTAACGTGCCTGTTCCTTTTGCACAAAACTGCGCAGCCCCATGGCATCGTCTGCACTGCGCAGCACGAAGCAGCCGGGCAGCCCCCAGCCTTCCAGTGCCGGAACGGTGCCGCTGCTGCCGCAGGCCAGGATCAGCCGGTCATATTCCAGCGTTTCCCCGTCTGCCAGACATACGCAATGGCCGGACGGATCGATGGATCGGGCGGCAGTATTGAGCAGCATCTCGATATTGCGCTCCCGGTACCACTCGTCCGCCATCAGATACAGGCCCTGCATCGCGGAACGGCCATACACCAGACGACTGATACCCATGCGGTTGTAGAGTGCGTGGTTCTCGTCGGCGACGATGCGCAGCGTGCATTCGGGATGGCGCCGGCGCACATGATCCGCAGCCGTCACCCCGGCGATGCCATTGCCGATGATCAGGACATTGCGGATCGAGCGATCGAATCCCGATGCGGCGGCGGGTGGTGCGGTCGCCTTGTCGGGCGTCAGTACGATGCCGATCCGGCCACGCTGGACACGGGCGCAGCAGGCCATGCGGGTATTGGGTGCGAACCCCAGGCGGGCCAGGGTGTTGAGTTCGTCCTCCTCCGCCGGACTCAACCCCTCCGCACCCTCCCGGATCGCGACAGGGTCCGCGCCACAGGCGCCCATCCGGCAGCCCGCCTCGATCCGGCCGCCACAACCCTCGATCAGTTCCAGCAGGGTCTGCCCCTGCTGCGCGGGCACCTTCAGTTCGTCCGGCAGGATCACCAGCTCCGCCTGCTGTGCCGCAGTCGCCTGCTTCAGCGCACTGACGGCCCCGCTGCCCAGGCCGATCGATGAATTCGCGGTCTTGCCCACCGCCTTGAGGATGAAGGCATCCTCGACCCGGAACCCGCGCCGGATCCAGATCACGCTCAGCACCAGGATGCCCGCACGCACCACCTGCACGGCGACATTTGCATTCCAGCCACCGGTCAGGCCGGCGAGGCCGCCCAGCCACGTGGAGGAGACACCCCAGTAATAGATGTTGAAGGCCAGTGCGCCAAACACCACCGTAAGCCGGTTTTTAGGGACACGGGCGAAGGCATCCAGAAACTGGAAAATGCCGATGCTCAAAAGGCAGCACACGGCGAAGCGGGTGTACAGCGTCAGCCAGTCCGCCCCTGCGGGGATGGAAAAAAATGCCACCAGAAAACCGGGCAGCAGGCTGTTGAACAGACGGCGGCGGCCCACGTAGTGGCGGTCTTCGTCATACTGGTCGGCCAGATAGGCCACGGACGGATTGAAGTCGAAACAGTTGCGGGTGCAGCTGACACAGGGCTGGCAGTGGTTGTTCGCAACCGGCAGCGCCGCGGTCTGCCCGTAGATGCGCTGCACCGGCAGCAGGGGACAGATGCTGCTGCACCAGCCGCTTTTCCCCTTGAAAACCAGGCCGCCGGCAAAAGCCCCCAGCAAGCCGAACAGAATCATCGCGGCGGTCGCCGGACCACTGCCGTTGAACAACCATTTGCGCGAGGACACGAAGATGAAGAACAGCGCGATGCCGACGGTATAGCTGTATTCACGAATCCGTGTTGTATGCGTCAGCCCGCGGGTGAAGCCGAAACGGCGGGGCAGCTGGTTGAGCGCAGCCATCGGACAGATGTTTCTCCAGATGCCCGGTGCCAGCAGGAAGAGCAGGGGCAGGGCAGGCACCATCACCTGCCAGAACAGCACCAGGCCGATGGCGGGAGCGACCACGAGCAGAATCACCGTCGCCAGCGCAACCAGCACGGACATCACCCGCAGGGCATCCCATACCCGCTGCGGGAACAGTGGTGGCAACTGCAGATAGTTGGCGAAAAGCGGTGGCGCCGTATTGCCCGGCATGATTCATCCGTATTTCAGCGGCGTGTGCGCAGCATGAGCTCGGTCAGCTCGCGCAGGCGTAGCGAGAGAATCCGGCCCAGATCGAAAAGCGCCATGCGCGCCAGCTCCGGATATCGCGCCGAAAGCAGATCGAAAGCCTCCAGCGAGATGATGAACAGTTCGCCATCGCTGTGGGCGCGCACACTGGCCGAACGCGCCAGTCCATCGAGAAACGCCTGCTCGCCGAAAACCGAAAGCGGCTCGATGTCATAGATGTGCCTGTCACCATCCTGGCCGCTCGCAAACACCTCCAGCCGGCCGCTGGCAACGATGTAAAAGGCCCGGCTGTGTTCACCCTGGCGCAGCAGCAACTCACCCGCCGCAAATTTCCGGCGCTGCGCCACCGCCAGCAGGCGCGTCCAGTCCTCCTCGGGAAGATTGCCCAGAAAAATCGCGGCCGGCGCCGGGTCCGAATCGGCACCGGCGCGTTCGTAATCGAAAAACGAAGAAAAATCCATGCACGCTTCCCGTTCCGTGCGGACAAGCGATCCGCAAGCCTGCACCTTCCTTCGGTTAGCACAAGATCGGCAGACTGCAAGGAATCCCCCGGCGACTGGCACAATACCGGCCATGACACCGGAAACCTTCATCGCCCGCTGGCGCGGCAACACCCTTACCGAACGCGCCGGCGCGCAGCCGCATTTCGACGATCTGTGCGACCTGCTCGGCGTGGACAAACCCCGCGATCCGGAAAACTACTGCTTCGAGCGCGGCGCAAGAAAGGCCGGCGGCGGCGAGGGGGCGCGGCAGGGCTGGGCCGATGTCTGGAAGCGCGGCCACTTCGGCTGGGAGAACAAGAAACCCGGCCGCAATCTCGATGCCGCCCTCAAGCAGCTCACCGACTACGCCCTGCAACTCGACAACCCGCCGCTGCTCGTCGTCTGCGACCGCGAGCGCATCGTCATCCATACCGCCTTCACCGGCTACCCCGACGAACCCCGTGAAATCCGCATCGGGCAACTGATCGAGCCGCACGCCCGGCAAACACTCCGCTGGGTATTCACCGATCCTGAAAAGCTGCGCCCGGAAAAATCCACCGCCGCCATCACCGCGCAGGCCGCCGGCCAGTTCGCCCAGCTTGCCGCCGCCCTGCGCGGGCGCGGCGAGGGCGGCGAGAAAGTCGCCCACTTTCTCGTCCAGTGCCTTTTCTGCATGTTTGCCGAAGACGAAAACCTGCTCCCCTCCGGCATCTTCACCGATCTGCTGCAGCACGCCGGCAGCGATGCCGGCAAGGCCGCCCGCCGCATCGAAAAACTTTTCCATGCCATGCGCCAGCGCGGCGGCGAATATGGCGACCACGACATCGCCTGGTTCAACGGCGGCCTTTTCAAAACCATCGACCTTCCACCGCTGATCACGACGGACATCGCCATCCTGCACCGCGCCGCCGCCGACATGGACTGGCGCGCCATCGACCCCACCATCTTCGGCACGCTCTTTGAACGCGGCCTCGACCCCGCCGCCCGCGCCCCGCTCGGCGCCCACTACACCGACACCGGCACCATCCAGAAGCTGATCGACCCGCTGGTGCGCGAACCGCTGGCCAGCGAATGGGCCTCCACCCGCCGGCAAATCGCCGCACTGGCGCCCGGCTTCGGCATGGTCAGGACGCGCAAAAAAGCGCAGTTCCGGCCCAACGAAGCCCGGCAGCGCGGACAGGAACTGCTGCAGGGTTTTCTCAACCGCCTCAACCACTACCGCGTGCTCGACCCCGCCTGCGGCAGTGGCAACTTTCTCTATCTCGCCCTCAAGGCCCTGCGTGACATCGAAAAGCGCGCCCACATCGACGCCCTCGAACTCGGCCTGCAACCCGAACTCGTCATGCAGACCGGCCCGCACAACATCCTCGGGCTGGAGATCAACGAATTCGCCGCCGAACTCGCCCGCGTCACCGTCTGGATCGGCGACATCCAGTGGTGCCGGCAGAACGGCTACCCGCACGCCCTCAACCCCATTTTGAAACCGCTCGACGGCATCGAACACCGCGACGCCCTGCTCAACGCCGATGGCAGCGAAGCGCAATGGCCTGCCGCCGACGTCATCGTCGGCAACCCGCCTTTCCTCGGTGACAAGGTCATGCGCGGCGAACTCGGCTCCGAATACGTCGAAACCCTGCGTAAAACCTACGACGGCCACGTTCCCGGTGGTGCCGACCTCGTCACCTACTGGTTCGAAAAAGCCCGCGCCCGGATCGCCGCCGGAAAACTGCAGGCCGCCGGCCTCGTCGCCACCAACTCCATCCGCGGCGGCGCCAACCGCAAGGTGCTGGAGCGCATTGTCGACACGACGCGCATTTTCGAGGCCTGGAGCGACGAGGAATGGGTCAATGAAGGCGCCGCCGTGCGCGTGTCGCTGGTTGGTTTTGGCCCGTTTTTCGGGGTCGACCGCAGCAGTCGGCTGGATGGGCTTGAAGTAAATTCGATTCACGCCGATTTGACGGCAGCCGTCGGTGTCAACCTGACCAAGGCCAAGCCGCTGCCGGAAAATACCAGCACCGCCTACCTCGGCATCCAGAAAACCGGCCCCTTCGATCTTCCCGGTGAACTGGGCCGAAGCTGGCTCAGCCAACCCAACCCGAACGGTCGCCCGAACAGCGAAATCGTCAAACCGTGGTTCAACGGTCTCGACATCACGCGCCGCCAGCGCGACATGTGGATCGTCGATTTCGGTACCGACATGCCGGAAACAGAAGCTAGTCTTTACGAGTTGCCGTTTGCCTACGCTAGGGAGCACGTGCAGCCAACAAGGGTTGGCAAGCGCGAAGCGCGAACCAACGAAATGTGGTGGCTTTTCCAGTGGTCGCGGCCATTGATGCGCCGGGCCATCGCCAAGCTGCCGCGCTTCATCGTCACACCCGAGGTTGCCAAGCACCGGGTATTTGCTTTCATGCAACCGCCTACGGTCGCCGACAAGAACCTTACGGTCATCGCCCGTTCCGACGACACCACCTTCGGCATCCTGCATTCCCGCTTCCATGAACTCTGGTCGCTGCGCCTCTGCACCTACCTCGGCGTTGGCAACGATCCGCGCTACACCCCGACCACCACCTTCGAAACCTTCCCCTTCCCCGCCGGCCTGACGCCGCGCGACACCGCCGCCGGCGCGCCGTCCGGCCCGCTCGCCGCAGCCATCGCGGCCGCCGCCCACCGTCTCGACGAACTGCGCGAAGCCTGGCTCAACCCACCGGAATGGGTCGACTGGATCATCACCCCGGAAGAGGAAAAGGCCGGCTTCCCGCAACGCCCGGTGGCCAAACCCGGCCATGAGGCCGACCTCAGGAAGCGCACCCTGACCAATCTCTACAACGCGAAGCAGGCGGGGCAAGCGGCCTGGCTCGACATGGCCCACAAGGCGCTCGACCGGGCCGTGGCCGCCGCCTACGGCTGGGACGACTACACGCCAGAAATGCCCGACGAGGAAATCCTCCGCCGCCTGCTGGCGCTCAATCTTGCCCGCGCCGCCGGGGCCAAGACGCGCTGAAGGCCGCGGCCACGCGATCCGCATCGGGCAACGGATCGGGCCGCACCTCCGGCAAACGCCCGGATGGGCATCCGCCGATCTGTGCTACTGTCTTTTTCGTATGCCGGGCAGGCCGACAGAATCATGCGCCGAGGCTGAACCGGGCCAGAGCATCTTGCCGCGGCGGAAAGTGGCCGGAGGGCGCCAGCAAACTTTTTCAGGAAGACAGACATGGGTCAATGGATCAGCATCGATACCGCCCGCCATCCCGGATTCGAAGCCTATCTGGCGACACCGCCCACCGGAAGCGGGCCGGGCCTGCTGCTGCTGCAGGAGGCCATGGGGGTCAACCCTCACATCCGCACCGTGGCCGACCAGTACGCCGCGGAGGGCTTCACCGTGCTGGCCCCCGATGTGTTCTGGCGTCTGCAGCCACACCTGGAATTCGGCTACGGCGAAGCCGAGATGCAGAAGGTCATGGCCGCCATCGGCGGGCTGGATTTTCCCCTGGCGCTGCAGGACATCGCCCACAGCATCGATGCCCTGCGCGCGCGCCCCGAATGCACGGGGAAAGTGGCCGCGCTGGGCTACTGCATGGGCGGCCTGCTCTCCTTTCTCACCGCGGCCAGCGGCCAGGTGGATGCGGCGGTGTGCTACTACGGCGGGCGCATCCAGGATCACCTGCACCGCCTGGCCGAGATCCGCATACCGGTGCTGATGCACTTCGCCGATCAGGATCGGTTCATCCCGATCGCCGCCATCGATACGATCGTCGCGGCCTGCGCCGGTCAGCCGGCCCTGCGCGTCGAGCGCTACCCTGCCGACCACGGTTTCAACTGCCCGGAGCGTGCCGCCTATCACCACCCCTCGGCCCTCCTTGCCAAGGGCCGCACCCTCGGCTTTCTCGCCCGCACGCTTTACCCACCCACAAAGGAATGATCACCATGAGCCTGACCCTGACCGGATTCGACGGAAAAATCGCCCTGGTGACCGGCGCCGGCCGCATGCGCAGCATCGGCCGGCCCATCGCCGTGGCCCTGGCGCAAGCCGGCTGCGACGTGGTGCTGACCGGCACCGGAAAATCGCCGGCGCTGTATCCCGACGATGAAAAACAGGCGGGCTGGCGCGATATCGAATCCGTTGCCGACGAGATCCGCGCCCTGGGCCGGCGCGCCCTCGCGCTGGTTTCCGACGTTACCGATCCGGTCGCGGTGGACACCCTCGCGGACCGCATCGAGGCCGAGTTCGGCCGCATCGATTTCGTGGTGAACAACGCCGGCTCCACCCGTGGCAAGGACCGTCAGCCAGTCACCACCCTGCCGGTGGAGGAGTGGCAGCGCGTCATCGATACCAACCTCAACGGCGGCTTCTACATGGCCCGCGCCTTCGCGCAACGCATGATGAAGACTGGCCGGGGAGGCGCCATCGTCAACATTTCCACCCTGGGCACCCGTCTGCTGGCGGCCAATACCGCGGCCTATGTGAGTTCCAAGGCGGGCATCAACGCCCTGACCACCATTCTCAGCGGCGAACTGGGGCGCCACGGCATCCGCGTCAACGCCGTGAGTCCCGGCCTGATCGATACCAGCCGCATGGACGACATGGGGCGCACTGACGCCTGGAACGGGCTGGTGAAATCCTTCATCCCGCTGGGACGGGCCGGCACCGGGGAGGACATCGCGCACATGGTGGCCTTCCTGTGCAGCGATCAGGGTAGCTGGATCAGCGGCCAGAACATCTATGTGGATGGCGGCTACACCAACGTGCCACTGCTCTTCTGAGCGGCACGACCGGCAGGAACCCGAAGCCCCTCCGGGCCCGCATCACCAACACCGTCCCATCGCGACGGCGGCGGCGCTGACCAGGATCAGTGCAGCACCCGCGGCATGGACAGCACGAACTCGTCGATGGGGGCCTCGAACTGTGTGCCGTCCTCCGCCGTCATCTGGTAGCTGCCCTTCATCGTTCCCACCGGCGTCTCCAGCACACAGCCGCTGGTGTACTGGAACGAATGTCCGGGCGGCAGCAGTGGCTGGTGGCCGACCACGCCCAGGCCACGCACCTGCTCCACCTTGCCGTCGCCGTTGGTGATGATCCAGTGGCGGGAGATCAGCTGGGCCGGCACATTGCCCGTATTGCTGACGGTGATGGTGTAGGCGAAGACATAGCGGCTCGATGCCGGCTCGGACTGGTCGGGCAGGTACTCGGTCAGCACCTCGACGCGGATCTGGTAGTGATTGGAATCGGTCATGGGTTCGGCTTTCGACAGGCCGCCATTGCACACGAAAATCGGTCCGGCCGCAATTCGCCGGGGCACTTGGGATACCCGGAGCACTCGAAGCACCCGCGCTGCGAAGCGCCGTGCCCGGTAAAATCCGCTTTCAGTCTACGAGGTCGCCTCCATGTTCCGTATCGCTCCCAGCATCCTTTCCGCCAACTTCGCCCGGCTCGGCGAGGAAGTGGGCAACGTCATCGCCGCAGGCGCGGACTGGATTCACTTCGATGTGATGGACAACCATTACGTCCCCAATCTCACCATCGGCCCGCTGGTTTGCGAGGCCCTGCGCCCGGTGACGGATGCGGTGATCGACGTGCATCTGATGGTCAGGCCGGTGGATCGCATCATTCCCGACTTCGCCAAGGCGGGCGCCAATGTCATCACCTTCCACCCCGAGGCTTCCGATCATATCGACCGCACCCTGGGCCTGATCCGGGAGTCGGGCTGTCAGGCCGGCCTGGTGTTCAACCCGGCCACGCCGCTGCACTACATGGATCACGTGATGGACAAGCTCGATATCGTGTTGCTGATGAGCGTGAATCCCGGCTTTGGTGGTCAGACCTTCATTCCCGAAATCCTCGCCAAGCTGGGCCAGGCCCGCCGCAAGCTCGACGACTACGAAGCCAGGAGCGGTCGCCGCATCCTGCTTGAAGTCGATGGTGGCGTGAAGGTGGACAACATCGCCCAGATCGCGCGGGCAGGTGCCGATACCTTCGTCGCCGGTTCCGCCATCTTCGGTGCCGGCCGTGACGGCGACCCCCATCGCTACGACTCGGTCATCGCGGCGCTGCGCGCGGAACTGGCCGGCGTCTAGCGCCATGCCCATCACCTCGGTCACCCTCGATCTGGATGGCACCCTGCTCGACACGGTGCCGGATCTGGCCGGGGCCGCCAACGCCATGCTGCTGGAACTGGGTCTGCCTCCACGCAGCGAGGAAGAGGTGCGGCGCTTCGTCGGCCGTGGCATTGGCAAACTGGTGGAGCGCTGCATCGGCGATGCGGCCGTGGATCACGCCCAGGCCCTTGCCGTGTTCCGCCGCCATTACGCCCGCTGCAACGGCCACGGTGCCCAGCCCTATCCCGGCGTGCGGGAAGGGCTGGAATGTTTCAGGGCGCGCGGTCTGCCGATGGGCGTGATCACCAACAAGTCCGCCGAATTCACCGGCCCCCTGCTGGCCGCCACGGGGCTCGCGCCTTATTTCCGCTTCGCCCTCTCGGGAGACAGCCTGCCGGAAAAGAAGCCCCATCCGCGCCCGCTGCTGGAGGCGTGTGCGCGCCTGAACAGTACCCCGCCGGGGAATCTCCATATCGGCGATTCCCGCCACGATGCCGCAGCCGCCCGGGCCGCCGGGTGCCCGGTATTCCTGGTGCCCTACGGTTACAACGAAGGCCAGGACGTGCGCGGCCTGGACTGCGATGCTATAGTGGCCACACTCATGGATGCGGCAGCCCGCATCGAGTCCCTCTGAATGCCCGGCCCCGAAGATTCGGGTCCGATTTTCACCACAAAGATCCGAAAAGTGCTCCACACCACTGTGCTCGCGACGAAAAAACATGCCCTCGGGGCGGAGGCCTGGCCCTGGCGCCGCTGGCGCTGGCTGTAATCCGCATCGGGCGCGCCATAGCGCCCCTCCCGCACCCACGCAGGTGCCACGCACGTCGCCCTCGCAGTCCCCGTCTCATGTGGAGTCATCATGAATCAATCCGAATTCCAGCGTCTGGCCGCCGAAGGCTACAACCGCATTCCGGTCACCCTGGAAACCTTTGCCGACCTTGACACCCCCCTTTCGCTCTACCTGAAGCTGGCCAACAGGCCGAACAGCTATCTGCTGGAATCGGTCGTCGGTGGCGAGCGTTCCGGGCGCTATTCCTTCATCGGCCTGCCCGCCCGTACCGCCGTCCGCAGCAACGGCTTCGCCACCGAAGTGGTGACCGATGGCCAGGTAGTGGAGCGGCACGCGGGGAATCCGCTGGACTTTCTCGCGCAATACCAGTCCCGCTTCAAGGTGCATGTGCCCGCGCATTTCCCGCGCTTTTGCGGGGGCCTCGCCGGCTACTTCGGTTACGACGCGGTCCGCTACATCGAATCCCGGCTTTCCGCATTCGACAAGCCGGATGAAATCGGCATGCCCGACATTCTGCTGCTGCAAACCGAAGAAGTTGCCGTGGTGGACAACCTGGCCGGGAAAATCTACCTGATCGTCTATGCCGATCCGTCACAACCCGATGCCTTCGCCCGGGCTAGGGAAAGATTGCGCTCATTGACCGCCGCATTGCGCAGTCCCGTGAGCATGCCCGAGAGCCCGCCCGGCACCGCCACCGCGGTACAGCGCGATTTCAGGAAAGAGGATTATCTCGCCGCCGTGCTGCGCTCCAAGGAATACATCGCCGCGGGCGACATGATGCAGGTACAGATCGGCCAGCGACTGAAAAAGCCGTTTACCGATTCACCACTGACGCTCTATCGCGCCCTGCGCTCGCTCAACCCGTCGCCCTATATGTATTACTACGATTTCGGCGATTTCCATGTGGTCGGCGCATCGCCCGAAATTCTCGTGCGGCAGGAGAGCACCCCGGAGGGCCCCAAGGTCACCATCCGCCCCCTGGCCGGCACCCGCCCGCGCGGGGCAACGCCGGAACAGGATCGCCAGAACGCCGAAGAACTGCTGGCCGACCCCAAGGAGCGCGCCGAACACGTGATGCTGATCGATCTGGCCCGCAACGACATCGGCCGCATTGCCCGCACCGGCAGCGTCAAGGTCACCGACCAGATGGTCATCGAGCGCTACTCTCACGTCATGCATATCGTCTCGAATGTCGAAGGGCTGCTGAAACCAGGCCTGGACAATCTCGACGTCTTTCGCGCCACCTTCCCCGCCGGCACACTTACCGGAGCCCCCAAGGTGCGGGCGATGGAAATCATTGATGAACTCGAACCCGTCAAACGCGGTCTGTATGGCGGTGCCTGCGGATATCTGAGCTTTTCCGGCCAGATGGATCTGGCCATCGCCATCCGCACCGGCATCGTCCGGAACGGAATGCTTTACGTACAGGCCGCAGCGGGTGTGGTGGCGGATTCGATTCCCGAAAGCGAATGGCAGGAAACCGAGAACAAGGCACGCGCACTGATCCGTGCGGCGGAACAGGTTCAGGCCGGCCTTGACCACTCGGACTAAGGAGATCGCCATGCTTCTGATGATCGAAAATCGGCATCGCAATCCGTCGGCATCCGCAGCTATCCGATACCCGGCGACAAACCAAGTATTCACGCGGTTCTAGCATCCGGCAGCAATCGGCATAGTCCGTTGCCATCCGAGATAAAAGCGGGTATCGTGGCGGGTATCAAGTCCGATACCCGCTACCATGCCCCTTACCGATAGCGAAATCCGCAACGCGAAGCCTGGCGAAAAGCCGATAAAGGATAAGACCGGCAAGGTGACCGGCCGCGAAACCGTGGATGGCCCTTACAAGCTGACTGACGGCGGCGGGCTTTATCTTGAAGTGCGAACGACTGGCGCGAAGCTGTGGCGCTACCGCTACCGCATCGCTGGCAAGGAAAACGTCTTTGCCGTTGGGGAGTATGTCCAAGCCCCAAGCGGCGAAACCAAAGAGCAAACCCAATCCCGGCGCAATGCGGGGATGCTGACACTTTCCGAGGCGCGGGCAAGGCGCGAAGAGTGCCGGGCGCTGGTGAAGCAAGGCATTCACCCGGCGCACTATCGGCAAGCGGCGCGGATGGAGCAATCCGCCAGAAACGCGAACACCTTTGAAGCTGTGGCGCGGGAATGGATTGCCAAGAAAAAGCCGGGGTGGACACCCTACTACCTGCGGCAAGTCGAGCGATTCCTAGAGGCGGACGTTTTCCCCTACGTCGGCAACCTGCCCATTCGCAACGTGACGGCGGCGCACCTGTTGGAAATCGTGCGGCGCGTGGAAGGGCGCGGCGCGGAAACCGTGGCCTTGCTGGTGCGGCAATGGGCATCGGCCATCTTCCGCTATGCCGTGGCAACCCTGCGAGCGGACATTGATCCAGCGGCGGCACTACGGGGCGCGATCCATCGGCCCAAGGTGGTGCATCGCAAGCCCATGACCCGCGACCAGATAGCCGGCTTCGTGAAGGCGCTTGATGCCTATGGCGGGTATCGGACTACGGTTATCGCCCTGCGCCTGATGCTGCTGACCTTCGTTCGCACCGTGGAGCTGCGGGGGGCGCATTGGGCGGAAATCGACCTTGACCGGGCGGAATGGCGCATCCCTGCCGAGCGGATGAAGATGCGGGAGCCGCACATTGTTCCCCTGTCCCGGCAAGCCGTGGAATTGCTGCGCGAACTGCATACCTATACCGGCGGGCGCGGGATGCTGTTCCCGAATTACCGCAACCCGAAAACCTGCATGACAGCAACGACACTGAATCGGGCGCTGGAACGCATGGGCTTCAACGGCAAAGACAGCATCGGCTTTTCGGCGCATGGCTTCCGGGCGACGGCTTCAACCATCCTGAACGAAAACGGTTTTCGGCCTGACGTGATCGAGCGCCAGCTAGCCCATGCCGAGCGCAATAAGGTAAGGGCCAGCTACAACCAAGCCGAATACCTGGAAGAGCGGCGGGTCATGATGCAGCAATGGGCAGACCTGACCGACGAAATGGCAAAGGATGATGACAAGGTGATGCCGATCAAGAAAGCGGCGGCATGACTCTACCCCCCTTCCCTGACATTAAGGAACAATCAGACTATGAGCTAGGCGGGCTACTGTTGGGCTATTTTATTGCCGCCCAAGCTGATGATCTTGGAATCCCACGGGATCAAATTCCAGACGAATTTGCGGAACGAGTGCGGGCGCACGTCTTAACGCTGGAAACGGCGACCGCGAAGAATGCGGCGGTTGAGAAGGCATTGCACAAAGCGGCAGGCGGCGACTTTGAAGCGGCGGGAAAGTTATTACGGGAACATATGATAGCTGGTGCAGTAGCCCTGAAATTTGTCCCAATCGGGGTAAAGTTTTCACAAGGGCGCAAACCCGGAACTGGCGGACCAATCCGAAAGGCCATCGCCAAACTGTTAGCCAAGAATCCAGCGATGAAAAATCCCGATCTATGGGAAGCCATCAAGAAAAAACCGCCTAAAAGATGGAGTGCCGAAGAGCATCCATATTATGGCTTTGAGCCTGAACTACGTGGGCCAAATCGAGAAACGGATCATATGAGCTATCGCCGTTTCTGCACTGTCTGCGGTGAGGAACGCAAGAAGGTAAAGGGGAAAATCACGAGTTAGCGAACCCGTGAAAGTGGTTTTGCAGGATGCGCCTGTCGGCTGGAAACGGCCTTAACCGAACAGGAGCAAACCACAATGAGCCAACTTCCCGAAACCGGCTTTCTTCGCTTGCCGCAAATCATTGGCGACCCCGACGCGGAACCGCCGATCCCCCCAATCATCCCTGTTAAAAAAACCTGCTGGTGGGATGGCGTGAAGTCCGGGCGCTTCCCCAAGCCGGTAAAACTTGGGCCGCGTGTTACCGCGTGGCGAGTCGAGGATATTCGCGCCCTGATTGCATCGGCATAAGGGGGCGGGCATGACCACAAAAACGAAGGGCCGGAACGGTGGCGACCGCCCGACCCCAAAGACTTCTGATAGCCGAAATCATACCCCGATTCATTCCAGCATCAAAGCCGCAATCGTTCGCCTGGCCGTGTGGGGCTTGATCCCCGCGAGCTTCGCAACTTGGCTGATTCAACGCGGAGGGCTGAAAGATGCGTAATGATCTTGACCGCATCCGCGAAGCCCTGCAATTCATTGATGCCAGCGACCGCGAGACATGGCTACGCATGGGCATGGCGATCAAGTCCGAACTTGCTGACACCGGCTTTGACCTGTGGGAAGCATGGAGCCTGCAAGCTGAATCGTTCAATGGCAAGGATGCGCGGGACGTGTGGAAGAGCATCCGGGCGGGCGGCAAGGTGACTATCGGGACGCTGTTCTATGAGGCCAAAGCGAACGGCTGGCGCGATGATGGAATGCACCAGAAACCGACCCCCGAAGAGCTTGCCGAGCGGCGGCGCATTGCAGCGGAACGAGCCGCGCAAGAGGAAGCCGAAATAGCCCGCGAACGTGCCGACACGGCGAAGAAAGCGGCGGCGATCCTGAAGGCGGCGACCGAAGCGAAAGCCGATCATCCCTATCTTTCCCGCAAGCGGGTTTCCCCTGTGGCAACCCTGCGAGAGATTGACGCGGGCGCGGCGGCGGCGATCTTGGGCTATCACCCAAAGTCGAAAGACGAACTGCTGACCGGGCGCTTGCTGGTGGTTCCAGTCAAGCAAGGCGACGGCATATCAACGCTGGAACTGATTGACGGCGACAAGCGCAAGGCGGCACTGGCCGGGCGCGGTAGCAAGGTGGGCGGGTATTGGGCAACCCAAAGGCTACCCGATGGCGACGGCGCGGGCCTGACCCTGCTGGTAGGTGAAGGGGTGGCGACCGTGCTATCCGCATCGGAAGCGACCGGACACCCTGCCATTGCGGCGCTATCGTCGGGCAACCTGCCGACCGTGGCGAAGGCAATGCGCGAACGCTACCCGGCGGCGGCGCTGGTGATTCTGGCCGATCTGGTGAAGGCGACCGGCGAACCTGATCCCCATGCAATCGAGGCCGCAAAAGTCGGCGCTGGCAGGACGGCAATCCCCGACTTCGGAAGCGACCGCGATCCCGACATGACGGACTTCAACGACATGGCGCAGATATGCGGCGCGGAAGCTGTAGCGCAAGCCATAGCGAGCGCAACGGCACCGGCAAGCGATGCGCATCACCCCGGCAACGATGACGCGCCAGCGGGCGATTCTGAGGGCAACGGCTGGCCTGATCCACACCCGCTGACGGCAAAGATCGAGCCGGAACCCTATCCGCTTGATGCCCTGCCGCTGCCCATCAGGGCGGCGGTGGAGGAGGTGGCGGGATTCGTCAAGGCACCTGTCCCGATGGTGGCATCCTCGGCGCTGGCGGCGCTGTCGCTGGCGATTCAAGCCCATGCCGATGCGAAGCGGCTTGAGAAACTGCACGGGCCTGTCGGGCTGTTCATTCTGGTGATTGCCGATTCCGGCGAGCGGAAATCAACTTGCGATGGTTTCTTTACCAAGACCATCAGCGACTATGAGGAAACGCGGGCCGAGGCGGCGAAGCCAGCCTTGAAAGATCACCGGGCAGCCATCGAAGCATGGGAAGCCAAGCGTGGCGGCGTCAAGGAAAAAATCCGCCAACTCGCCAAAGAGCAGAAATCGACGGCGGGCATGGAATCGGCTCTGCGCGATCTGGAACATGACAAACCGGAACCGCCGCGAATCCCCCGTCTGCTCTATGCCGATGCGACCCCCGAGGCACTGGCCTATGGACTGGCGAAGCAATGGCCGTCGGGCGGCGTGGTCTCTGCCGAGGCCGGGATAGTTTTCGGGTCGCATGGCATGGGCAAGGATTCGGTCATGCGGAACCTGGGCCTGCTGAATCAGTTATGGGACGGCAAGAGCCTGACCATCGACCGGCGATCAACGGAATCCTTCACCGTGCGCGGTGCGCGGCTCACCGTGGCCTTGCAGGTTCAGGAACCAACCTTGCGCGAATTCTTCACCCGATCCGGGGCGCTGGCGCGTGGCACCGGATTCCTTGCCCGCTTCCTTGTGGCGTGGCCAGAATCGACACAGGGGATGCGCCAGATCGACCCCGATGCACCGGACGGGCCTGCGACCTGGCCGCACCTTGCCGCATTCCATCGGCGCATTGCTGCGATTCTGGATCAACCTGTTCCCATTGACGAGGACGGCGCACTGACTCCGCCCATGCTGCCCCTGACCCCGGAAGCCAAAGCGGCGTGGGTGGAATATCACAATGCCATCGAGAGCGAACTGTCGAGGGGTGGCGAGCTTTACGACGTTCGGGATGTTGCCAGCAAATCCGCAGACAATGCGGCACGGCTGGCGGCGTTGTTCCAGATGTTCGAGGGGGCAGGCGGTGCTATTGGCCTTGCAGCATTCGAGAGTGCGAGCCTCATTACCGCATGGCACCTGCACGAATCTCGGCGTTTCTTCGGCGAGTTGGCGTTACCGGCAGAACTGGCGGACGCGGCAAGGCTGGATGGCTGGCTGATCGAGCATTGCCGACGGGATCGGACGCATCTTGTCTCGACCCGCGAAGCGCAACGACTCGGGCCGATCCGCGACAAGGAAAAGCTGGCAGCGGCACTGCGGGAACTGGAAGAGCTTGACCGCGTGAAGGTGACACAAGACGGGCGGCGGAAAACCATCAAGGTGAATCCGGCGCTGGTTGGGGTAGCACCATGAGCCTTCTATCCAGACTTCGGGAGAGGCAGGCCGGGAAGATTGCGACTGCGACACCTGCGACTTCTGCGACACAAGAGGGGGAATGGGGGCGAACTGTCGCAAGTGTCGCAACTGTCGCTGTCGCAAAGACCCCGCAAGGGCAAACCGCGCCCCCGGCAAAAGTCGGCGCTGGTGGCACGGCGACCGCTTCCCTCTGGTGGCTGATTCATTTCACCGACCGCGATCCCGTGGAAGTGGCCTGCTGTCCCGAGGCAACCCATGCCGACATTCTGGAACGGCACCCGGACGCGGTAGCGGCGGAACCCTTTACCCCGACCATCCGGCAACCATCGGCACCCCTGACCGCCAGCGAGGAAACGGCGATCCGGGCATGGCTGGCACTGATCGAGGAAACCGACCCGGCGTGCATTGCCGAAGTGATCGGCCAGTGCCAGCGGGATGCGGATGCGCGGGACTACTTCACCGGGCGGGCGGCGGCGGACAACTTGCAAAAAAATGGGGGCAACGCCGCTTTTGATGATGACCGGCGCACCTGCGACCAATGCGCGAACCTGATCGCCCGGCGCTGCCTAGCGGCGAAGCGTGGCGAGATTGTGGCGAGCCGGAACTATGAGCCGATACGCGACCTACCCCGGCACTGTGAAGGCTATGCACCGGGGGCGGACGATCCAGATAGGCGGCATGGCCGGGAACGCTGACCGGGACTGATCCAGAAAGGGAGCGAATGATGGCAAGCAAACCGAAGAAGCCGGCGACGCCAAAAGCCGCGCAGTATCCCAGAAAAGCGGTTCCGCTTGAGCTTGCGATGGACGATTGCAACGAGGTGAGGGGAAGCAAGTTTGCCAAACTGGCAACATCGCCCGAACTGGCAGCACATCGCGTGATTGATGCCGCCGAAAAGAAGTCCGGCCTTGGCGATCAACTTGACGTGCCGACTCTGATGGATCAATTGCGCGACCAGGCGGCGGCAGTGAATCGTGGGGACTTGTCGCAGGCCGAGGCCATGCTGATGAACCAGGCAACGGCGCTGCAAAGCCTGTTTGCGCGCCTTGCCGAACGAGGCATGGGCTGCGACCATGCGCCGGCATTCGAGGCGAACATGCGAATGGCACTGCGGGCGCAGTCGCAGTGCCGGGCAACACTGGAAACGTTGGCGGCGATCAAGAATCCACCGATTGTCTACGCCCGACAGGCGAACGTGACAACCGGGCCGCAGCAAGTGAATAACGGCATCCCCGCACCAACGCAGGCGCGGGAAATCAAATCCGAGCAAACCCAACTATCAGGGGGAAGCCATGAGCTACTACCGGACGCCCGAGCATCGGGCATTGCGAGCCGAGTTAATCCGGCGCTGGAAACCTTGGGAGAAATCGACCGGGCCGAAGTCCCCCGAGGGTAAGGCGCGATCTGCGATGCGCGGCTACAAGGGCGGGACGCGGGAAATGCTGCGGGAACTGGCGCGGATGCTGCGGCAACAGGATGAAGGATTGAAGCGCATCGGATGAGGCGCGATGGTTCATGCCGAGGCCGATATGGGCGACAATGGCGGCTTTCGTGCATTCGGTTCCAGACCATCGGCGCGGGGGTATCAGCAGAAATAGCGGGTATCTGAGCGGGTATCAAATCCAAATTGCCGGAACCGAAGCATTGCAGAACAAAAGGATAGCCGCGATATGCTGCTGATGATCGACAATTACGACAGCTTCACCTACAACCTGGTGCAATACTTCGGTGAGCTGGGAGAGGATGTTCGCGTGTACCGCAACGATGCGATCACCCTGGAACAGATCGAAGCGTTGCAACCGCGGCGCATCGTCATTTCCCCCGGCCCGTGCAGCCCGAACGAGGCGGGCATTTCGGTGGCGACGCTGCAGCGCTTCGCCGGCAAGGTGCCGCTGCTGGGTGTCTGCCTGGGCCATCAGGCCATCGGCCAGGCTTTCGGTGGCCATGTCGTCCGCGCCCGCCAGGTGATGCATGGCAAGACCTCGCCGGTGCGCCATACCGGCACGGGGGTCTTCACCGGATTACCCGACCCGCTCACCGTGACCCGCTACCACTCCCTCGCCATCGAACGGAAAACCCTGCCCGACTGCCTGGAGATCACGGCATGGACCAACGATGACGAAATCATGGGCGTGCGGCACAAATCCCTGGCGGTGGAAGGTGTGCAGTTTCATCCGGAATCGATACTCACCGAACGTGGACATGCGCTGTTACGCAATTTTCTCGACTATTGAATCGGTATTGCAGGATATAATTTAAGGATAAAAATTCCATGTACCGGGACATCATGGCGACGATCACGCCCCAGGAAGCGCTCCAGCGCACCATCGAGCATCGCGAGATTTTTCACGACGAGATGCTGCACCTGATGCGGATGATCTTCGATGGCGAGGTGTCGCCAGTCATGACGGCGGCCATTCTCACCGGCTTGCGCGTCAAGAAGGAAACCATCGGCGAAATCTCCGCCGCGGCGCGGGTGATGCGCGATCTGTGCACCCCGGTGCCGGCACCCCACAATCCCCATTTCGTGGACATCGTGGGTACCGGAGGCGATGGCGCCCATACCTTCAATATTTCCACCGCCTCATCTTTCGTGGCCGCCGCTGCCGGCGCCACGGTGGCCAAGCATGGCAGCCGCAGCGTCTCGTCGAAATCCGGCGCGGCGGATGTGCTCGAAGCGCTCGGCGCCCGCATCGACCTCCATCCGCAGCAGGTGGTCGAATGCCTGGCCGCCACCGGCATGGGCTTCATGTACGCCCCCCTGCATCATCCGGCCATGAAAAATGTTGCCGCGGTGCGCAAGGAAATGGGCATCCGCACGCTGTTCAACATTCTCGGCCCCCTCACCAATCCGGCCGGCGCACCCAACACCCTGATGGGCGTGTTCCATCCCGATCTGGTAGGCATCCAGGCCCGGGTGATGAAGGAACTCGGTGCCCGGCACGCCCTGGTGGTCTGGAGTCGGGATGGCATGGACGAAATCTCCCTCGGCGCATCGACCCTGGTGGGAGAACTCAAGGACGGCATCGTCGAGGAATACGAGGTGCATCCGGAGGATTTCGGCCTGCCCATGGTATCGAACCGCAGCCTGCGCGTATCGGATGCCCGGGAGTCCAGGGCAATGCTGCTCTCGGCCCTGGAGAACACTCCCGGTGCGGCCCGCGACATCACCATTCTCAATGCCGGCGCCAGCCTCTACGCCGCGAATGTCGCCGCTTCCATCGCCGAAGGCGTGGAAAAGGCCCGCGAGGCCATCGCCAGCGGCGCGGCGCGAGCCAAGGTGGATGCCTTCGTCAACTGCACACGCCAGTTCTCCCGGTAATGTCCGACATCCTGCAACGCATCCTCGCCGTCAAGGCGGATGAGGTTTCGGTCGCCCGCGCGGCGAAACCGCTGGCCGTGCTTCAGGCCGAAGCACGGGCCCGGCCTCCGGCCCGCGACTTTTCGGCAGCGCTGCGCTCGCGTATCGATGCCGGGCATCCCGCAGTGATTGCCGAAATCAAGAAGGCCAGCCCCTCCAGAGGCGTGCTGCGAGAAAATTTTTCCCCTGCCGAAATTGCGGCCAGCTACGAAAAGGGAGGCGCGGCATGCCTTTCGGTGCTCACCGACCGGTCATTCTTTCAGGGGGCTCCCGAATATCTCCGCATGGCCCGTGCCGCCTGCCGGCTGCCGGTCCTGCGCAAGGATTTCCTCATCGATCCGTATCAGGTCTATGAAGCACGGGCCATGGACGCCGACTGCATCCTGCTCATCGTCTCGGCCCTGAGCGATGCGCAGATGCAGGAAATGGAAGGCATCGCCCATGAACTGGGCATGGCCGTGCTGGTGGAATCCCACGATGCGGACGAGATCGATCGCGCCTTGCGCCTGAAAACTCCGCTGATCGGCATCAACAACCGGAACCTGCGCACTTTCGAGGTGTCATTGCAAACGACCCTGGGCCAGTTGTCGCGGATTCCTGCGGATCGCATCGTCGTCACCGAATCCGGCATTCTCGCGCCGGAGGATGTGGCCCTGATGCGGACGCATCAGGTGCACGCCTTTCTGGTGGGCGAGGCCTTCATGCGCGCCCCCGATCCCGGAGCCGAGTTGTCACGTCTCTTTCAATAAACAGGATCCGCCATGTCGATGCGCCTGCACCTTCCCCTGCTTGCCCTGCTGCTTTCCTTCACGCTTTCCGCCCACGCCGGCTTTGAGGAAGCCGTCGCCGCCATCAAGGCCAAGGACGTGAAACTGGCAGTGGACGAGGCCCGCAAGGGTGCCGATGCCGGCGATCCCCGCGCCTGTTATCTGCTGGGACAGTTTTATCGCGAGGGGATCGGCGTCGAAGCCGACAAGCATCAGGCCCAGGCATGGACCGAGAAGGCCGCCCAGGGCGGTGTGGTGCGGGCCATCAATGATCTGGCCAGGGGCTATCTCAACGGGCAGGGCATGCCCAAGGATGTTTTCATGGCGATCCAGTGGGCGCGCCAGTCCGCATCCAGCGGCAATGCCGAAGGCCAGTATCTCCTTGCCATGGCAACCCACAGCAGCGAACTGAGCTATACCGACAGCAATGGCAAGCTGGATCAGGTACGGCTGCAGCAACTGGCCGCGCGACCGGTATCCGCACGTAGCGCGGATGTGGAATTCGCCGACAACATGTTCCGTGCCGGCGCGCAGAATTACCCCCCGGCCATGCTCCCGCTGGTGGCCCGCTGGAGCCAGGACGTGGGTTTTGGCAATCGCCAGCGCCTCGAAGCCCTGATTCCACGCCTGCCGGCAGCGCTACCCCCCGCCCTGATGCAGTACGTCGACATCGCCAGGCAACTGGACAAGCTCGGTGACACCCTGGTCTCGCCCACGCTCTTTGTCCGGACACAGGGTGTAGGGCTGTCCGCGGCCATGGTTCAGGCCTGCCCGGACTACGACGGCAAGGACAAGGCCCGGCTGGAAGCGCAGGCCCAGAAAGGCTTCAAGGTGATCTCGGCGAAGGTGACGCAACCCCTTGCGAATGCTGTCTTCCTGCCCTCTTCCATTCCCGAATACCAGCACGCCCAGCTGATTTCCGGCCAGTGGGACGAGGAATGGACCTATGAAGTGTGCGACAAGAAGGTGCCGGTACGCTTTCATTTCACCGCGGACGGCATGGGCAGCGCCAACCCCGCCATCATTGGCCAGACCGGCCGCTGATCGGACGGATCGTCAGGGCAAGGCGGGGCTCTCCCTACCCTCCGGATTGCTGGCCGTAGCGCCTGAATTTCTCCAGCACCCTGTCCATCTCGCCGGCATCCAGCAACCTGGGCGTGCCCAGCTGCAACACGCGCCAGTATTGTTCGCAAAGCGTCTCAAGCTCCTGGGCGAAATCCAGTGCCTGCTCCAGATCCTTGCCGTACACCACCATGCCATGATGTGCCATGAGGCAGGCGCAGCGCCCTTCCAGCGCGGCAAGCACCGCGTCGGACAAGGCCTGGGAGCCGAAGGTGGCATAGGATGCGCAGCGCACGTCGTGACCACCGAAGCGCGCCACCATGTAATGAAACGGGGGAACCGGCATTTCCATGCAGGCCAGGGCCGTGGCGAAAGGTGCATGCGCATGGACCACGGCGCCGGCGGATTCACGGGTTGCATAGATATCGCGATGGAATCGCCACTCGGATGATGGCGCGCGCAGCCCGGTGGCCGCTCCCGCCATGTCCATGGCCACCATGTCCGCAGGAGTGCAGGCCGGGTAATCCATGCCCGTCGGCGTGATCAGAAAACCCCGATCGATGCGCACGCTGACATTGCCGGACCGGCCGCGACTGATGCCCAGCGCATTCATGCGTCTGGCAGCGGCGAGCAGGGTGGCAGCGGAGTCGCTCATCGCAACCGCTCCAGCTCTGCGGGCGTGACCACGCCACGCTCGGTAATGATTGCCGTCACCAGATGCGCGGGTGTGATGTCGAAAGCCGGGTTCGCAGCCGGGGTATTTCCCGCTCCCAGCTCCGCCGCATTCCGCTCCTCGACGGGAATCGCACTGCCGGACGGACAGAAGAAGTCCACCGTGCTCAACGGTGCCGCGACATAAAAAGGCACGCCATGCGCGCTGGCCGCCAGGGCTTTCAGGTACGTGCCCACCTTGTTCGCCACATCGCCATTGGCGGCAATACGGTCGGCGCCCACGATCACTGCATCCACATCACCCCGCATGAGCAGCAGGCCGGCGGCATTATCGGTGATCAGGGTGTGGCCGATGCCGGCCTGCCCAAGTTCCCACGCGGTCAGCAGCCCCTGATTGCGGGGGCGGGTTTCCGATACCCAAACGTGTGATTCCAGGCCGGCGGCATGGGCCGCATAGATCGGGGCCAGCGCCGTGCCATGCGCGACGGTTGCCAGTCGCCCCGCATTGCAGTGCGTCATGATCTGCAACGGCCGATGACCTTCCAGCGCCTGCAACAGGCTCAATCCAAACTGCCCGATCCGCGCGTTGGCGATCCCGTCCTCGCGGGCAATGGCCCGCGCCTCATGCCATGCATGGTCAACACGGTCCGTGGGCGGGAGAGGATGCAGGGTACGCAGCATGCGCTCCAGTGCCCAGTGCAGATTGACCGCGGTGGGGCGGGTTGCGCCCAGCGTTGATGCCGCGTGTTCCAGGCCACGATCGGAGGCGTCGGCCAGCGCAGCCAGGGCGATGCCATATGCTGCGGTGGCGCCGATCAGCGGTGCGCCCCGCACACGCATGGTGCGTATCGCCTCGGCGGCATCCTCCAGGGTTGTGAGCCGATGCAGGCGAACCTGATCCGGCAGCAGGGTCTGGTCGAGGACGAGGACGGAGCGCCCGTCCTCGGCGAGAGTGGCGGGCGATTCGCCCATGTCCGTCAGTTCAGGCGGCCGTGGCAGTGCTTGTATTTTTTGCCGCTGCCACAGGGGCAGGGATCGTTACGTCCGATCTTGGGGCCAGCCACGACAGGCGTTGCTACCGGTGGTTCGGCGTTCGCGGCGCTCAGCGCCTCGTCATAATCGGCATGATGGTACTGCACATTTTCCATCTGGGGCGGCGGCTGCTCGGCTTCCTCGATCTGTTCCTGACTGCGTACTTCCACCGTCATGAGAAGGCGGGTTACGGCATTGCGTACCGAATTCAGCAGCCCTTCGAACAGTTCGAACGCCTCCCGTTTGTATTCCTGCTTGGGATTCTTCTGGGCGTAGCCGCGCAGATGGATGCCCTGACGCAAATGATCCAGTGCCGCCAGATGTTCGCGCCAATGGACATCCAGATTCTGCAGCATCACGCTGCGCTCGAACCCCTGCCAGGCGGCAAGGTCGACCATTCCGGTCTTGGCCGCGTAATCGGCATCGGCCCGGTCGAGAATACGGCGCAGCAGATCATCATCACCCAGATGGGGCTCATCCTTCAGCCATTGGGCGATCGGCAGATTCAATCCAAGCTCGCCGGCGAGATGGGTTTCCAGCGCATGGATATCCCATTGCTCCTCGACGCTGTCCGCCGGTACATACGTGCGGAAGGCATCGTGCAGGAATCCCTGGCGCATGGCCGTGATGGTTTCATCGATGCTCTCGGATTCGAGCAGTTCGTTACGCTGCTGGTAGATCACGCGGCGCTGGTCATTGGCCACGTCGTCGTATTCAAGCAGCTGCTTGCGGATATCGAAGTTACGCTGCTCCACCTTGCGCTGGGCCGACTCCAGGGAACGGCTGACCAGCGGATGTTCGATCGCCTCGCCCTCGGGCATCTTGAGCCGGACCATGATGGTGTTGAGGCGGTCGCCGGCGAATATCTTGAGCAGCGGGTCTTCGAGGGAAAGATAAAAACGCGAGGAGCCCGGATCGCCCTGGCGGCCGGAACGTCCGCGCAACTGATTGTCGATGCGGCGCGACTCGTGGCGCTCGGAGCCGATGATATGCAAGCCCCCGGCGGCCAGCACGTGATCGTGATCCTGCTGCCATGTGGCCTTGAGCGCGGCAACACGGGAGTCTTTCTCGGCCGGGCTCAGGGCATCGTCCGCTCGCACGGCATCGAAACGCTTTTCCACATTGCCACCCAGAACGATATCGGTACCGCGCCCGGCCATATTGGTGGCAATGGTGATCATGCCGGCACGGCCGGCGTCGGCCACGATTTCCGCTTCGCGGGCGTGCTGCTTGGCGTTGAGCACCTGATGCTCCAGTTTCTCGTCCTTGAGCAGTTGTGACAGCAGCTCCGAGTTCTCGATCGAAGTGGTACCCACCAGCACCGGCTGGCCACGGCCATTACAGGCGCGGATATCGTCGATGATGGCTGTGTGTTTTTCCTTCGCGGTACGGTAGATCTGGTCGTGCTGATCGGCACGCAAGGGTGGTTTGTTGGTGGGAATCACCACTGTTTCCAGACCGTAGATCTGATGGAATTCGTAGGCCTCGGTATCGGCGGTACCGGTCATTCCCGCCAGCTTTCCGTACATGCGGAAATAGTTCTGGAAAGTGATCGAAGCCAGCGTCTGGTTCTCGGACTGGATCTTCACGCCTTCCTTGGCTTCCACCGCCTGGTGCAGTCCGTCCGACCAGCGGCGCCCGGACATCAGGCGGCCGGTGAACTCGTCCACGATCACCACCTCACCGTCCTGCACCACGTACTGCTGATCGCGGTGGAACAGATTGTGGGCGCGCAGGGCGGCATAGATGTGATGCATGAGCAGGATGTTGGCCGGCTCGTAGAGACTGCCACCTTCAGGCAGCATCCCCATCTGGGCGAGAATCCGCTCGGCCTTTTCGTGGCCGGCCTCGGTCAGCAGCACCTGATGTGACTTGAGATCGACGGTGTAGTCACCGCTATCCACCTCGCCATCGCGCTCGGCGGCAACGCCCTTTTCCAGCAACGGCGGCACCACATTCATCTTCACGTACAGATCCGTGTGATCCTCGGCCTGGCCGGAGATGATCAGCGGTGTACGGGCTTCGTCGATCAGGATGGAGTCGACTTCGTCGACGATGGCGAAATTCAGGCCGCGCTGCACCCGTTCACCCGCGCTATAGACCATGTTGTCGCGCAGGTAATCGAATCCGAATTCATTGTTGGTGCCATACGTAATGTCTGCGGCATAGGCCTGCTGCTTCTCGTCATGCGGCATCTGGGAGAGATTCACCCCGACCGACAAACCCAGAAAGCGGTGCAGGCGTCCCATCCATTCGGCATCGCGGGTGGCCAGATAATCATTCACCGTCACCACGTGCACACCCTTGCCGGACAGGGCGTTGAGGTAGGCCGGCAGGGTGCCGACCAGGGTCTTGCCCTCGCCGGTACGCATTTCGGCGATCTTGCCGGCATGAAGCGCCATGCCACCAATCATCTGGACATCGAAGTGCCGCATTCCGAGTACCCGGCGGCCGGCCTCGCGAACGACGGCAAAGGCTTCGGGCAAGAGGTCATCAAGCGCCGCCCCCTGTTCCAGGCGAGTGCGGAATTCGGGGGTCTTGGCGGCGAGCTGCTCGTCGCTCAAAGCCTGCATGGCAGGTTCGAGAGCATTGATGCGGGCAACGGTGACGCGGTACTGGCGGAGCAGCCGCTCGTTGCGGCTGCCGAAAATCTTCTTGAGAAAACCGGTGATCATTGGAATGTCAGCCTTGCTGGAGGCCGGATTTTAGCATGGGGGGCATACCCGCCCCGGGCGATGAAACCCGCCCGGGATCAGGCATTCAGCGGGCAGCCAGGGAACTGGTCCGGGCCTGCTCCAGGAAACGGTTGGGGTTTTGCGCCACCCCTTTGTAGCGCACCTCGAAATGCAGGTGCGGCCCCGTGGAACGGCCCGTACTGCCGACGAGGGCGATCGGCTGCCCCCGCTTGACGAGCGAGCCCGGCTCCACCAGCACTTTGGATGCATGGCCGTAGCGGGTCGTCAGATCATTGCCATGGTCGATCTCGACCATGTTGCCGTAATCGGGGCGGTATCCTGCCGTGACCACGATCCCGGCAGCGGCAGCCTTGATGACGGTCCCCTGCTCGGCAGAAAAGTCCACGCCCTCGTGCATGGCCCGCTCACCGGTAAAGGGATCGGCACGCCAGCCGAAGGTGGATGCATTCCACGGGGTATCCAGCGGCAGCGATGTCGGTATCAGATGCTTGCGCATCCGTTCCTCGAAAATCCGGGACTCGATCGAGGAGAGGTTGTCGGTACGAAACTCCACCTTGCGCCCCAGCTCGTCGAGCGCCTGCTGGAGTTCCTGAGGATTGATCGCGGAATCCAGAACCAGCGGTCCGCCCTGCCCGTCGGATCGTTTTGTGACCGGCTCGGTGCTGACACCGGCGACCCGGCTCAGACGCTCACCCAGGGAATCCAGTCGGATGATCTGTGCCTGCATTTCTCCCAGTCGCACCGCCATCGCCTTGAGGTATTCCCGGCTGCGTTCGCTTTCTTCCGCACTCACCACCCGCAGCAGGCTTTGCAGGAAGGGCAGACGCACTTCGGCAGCATGGCGCATGGCCAGATAGGAAATCAGGGAAGAAACCGCCATGATGCAACACAGGGTGAGTGCAACGGCCGTAAGCAGCCGGCGCGGCGTCAGGGCGATGGTCTTGGCGGTTGCCAGGCGATTGGAGACCAGAATAATATGCAAAGCCGCATTCCTTTTCTTAACCGATGTCCGCTCGCAGACTTGCCGATCACCTCGGCCAGGATCAGGGTCTGGCCAGGTTCTCCGAGCATTCGATCCGCCTGCTCAAACTGCAACGCCTCTACGAAGCGGCGATGCCGGCCGCGCTCGCACTACAGGGGCGGGTGGCCAATTTCAGGCTGGGGAAAGTCGTGATCTACGCCGAAAACGGCGCGGTAGCGGCGAAAATCAGGCAGTTAACACCCCGTATCGCCGACTTTTTCTTGAAAGAGGGAGTGCAGGTTAGCGAAATTCTGGTCAAAGTGCAACCAGACAGCGATTCGCGGGCGGCGCTCCCCCGGTCTCCCGGCGCCGGTATCGGTCCCGGTACCCGGCAGAACCTGGCCTTGCTGACGGAAAGTTTGCCCACCGACTCTCCGTTACGGGCTGCTCTGGAGCGCTTTCTCGCCCATGCCCGGATCAAAGAACAACAATGATCCGTTCCAGGAACATCAGCGCCATGATGCCCAGAGCAATCAGAATTGCCCCCTGGGCGCAGCGTCCGGCGAAGCGCAGATAACGGCGCTCGCCTCTGATCATGTAGAGGATCAGACTGGCGGCAATGACGATGGCCGTGATCGTGCCGGCGAAACGGATCAGCAGCATGCAATGTCACCGCATGAGGTGGCTACCGGCAATCTGTCAGGCGGCCTGGGGATAGAGTCGGGCCACCGCGGCGGGTGCCTGCGCGACATCTTCATACATGACGAATTCCCACGCCGCGGCATCACCCAGCAACTCACGCAACAACCGGTTATTCATGGCATGGCCGGATTTGTGTGCGGAAAACCGGGCGAGCAAGGGGTGCCCAGCCAGATACAGGTCGCCCACCGCATCCAGCAGCTTGTGCTTGACGAACTCGTCGGCATAACGCAAACCGTCGGCATTGAGGATGCGGTACTCATCCATCACGATCGCATTTTCGAGGCTGCCGCCCAGGGCCAGCCCCTGTTCGCGTAGCGCTTCCACATCCTGGGTGAAACCGAAGGTACGCGCACGCGCCAGTTCACGGATATATGAATGATCCGCGAAGTCGACACTGGCCGATGTTCCCGTCTGATCCACCGCGGGGTGATTGAACACGATGGAAAAGGACAGGCTGAATCCGTCGTAGGGTTCCAGGCGCGCCCATTTGTCGCCTTCCCGGATTTCGACGGCCTTTTTCACCCGGAGAAATTTCTTCGGTGCATTCTGCTCCTCGATGCCGGCGGACTGGAGCAGGAAAACGAAGGGACCGGCAGAGCCGTCCATGATGGGTATCTCGGCAGCATCCAGATCGACGTAAAGATTGTCGATGCCCAGTCCGGCCAGGGCGGACATCAGATGCTCCACCGTGCCGACCCGGGCGCCATCCTTTTCCAGACAGGAAGCCATGCGCGTATCGCCGACGCCAAAGGGGTCGGCCTTCAGTTCCACCGGCGGCGCCAGATCCACGCGCCGGAACACAATGCCGGTTCCGGGGGCGGCGGGACGCAGGATCAGGGTTACCTTGGTGCCGGAATGGAGGCCGACGCCCGTGGTACGTACCAGGGTTTTAAGTGTGCGCTGTTTGAGCATGGGCCAATTTTACCCCAGGGGTAGCGGCGAACGGAGGCGGTATCCGCCGCACCCGGGGGTAATTGACCTCAGTCGGCCTGACGGCGCAGGAAGGCGGGGATATCGTATTTGTCCACGCCACTGGCTTCCATGGCCTGAGTGGTGGCGGCCCGACTGCCGCGACCATTATGGAACACCTGGGGCAGGGGCAATTCACCCGTGATACCCGGCGCCATGGCTTCCATGGGCACATCATGGGTACCGGTACGCATGGTGACGACCGGCTGCAGCACGGGCTGACGCCGTGCCGCACGGGTTCCCAGTCCTGTCGCAACCACGGTGACGCGCAGATCGTCGACCATCGCATCATCGAACACGGTGCCAAAAATGATTGTGGAGTCCTCGGCGGCATAGGCGCGAATGGTGCTCATCACCTCCTTCACTTCCTTCATGCCAAGACCGGAGCTGGCCGTGATATTGACCAGCACACCGCGTGCGCCGGAAAGTTCCACACCTTCCAGCAGCGGGCTGGCAGCCGCCTGTTCGGCGGCGATGCGGGCGCGGTCCACGCCGCACGCGGAGGCAGAGCCCATCATGGCCTTGCCCATTTCACCCATCACGGTACGCACGTCCTCGAAGTCGACATTCACCAGACCCGGCACATTGATGATTTCGGCAATGCCTCCCACGGCATTCTTGAGCACGTTGTCGGCGGCCTTGAAGGCGTCCTTCATGCCAATATCCTCGCCCAGAACCTCCATCAGCTTTTCGTTCAGCACGATGATCAGGGAGTCCACATGCTGGGAAAGCTCGCCCAGCCCTTCATCCGCAAGACGCAGGCGATTACCCTCGAACTCGAAGGGCTTGGTCACCACGGCCACGGTGAGAATACCCAGTTCGCGCGCCACCTCGGCGACGATGGGTGCGGCCCCCGTACCGGTACCGCCACCCATGCCGGCGGTGATGAATGTCATGTGGGCGCCGCGCAGGGCATCGGCGATGGCTTCACGCTCGTTCTCCGCCAGCTCCCGCGCCCGGGTGGGTTTTCCGCCCGCCCCCAGACCGGGGCCAAGCTGAAGCTTGACCCCGGCACTGGAATTCTTGAGCGCCTGGGCGTCGGTGTTGGCACAAATGAACTCCACGCCCTGGACGCCTTCCCGGATCATGTGCTCGACGGCATTGCCGCCCGCGCCTCCCACCCCTACGACCTTGATGATGGTCGGATTGGGATCCTTGTCGATGATTTCAAACATATTCGCCTCCAAACAAAATGAACTGCCTGCCACGCCGCCGGCTGGCTTTACCGCCTAAAAATTTTTCGCGAACCAGGAACGCATCTTTGCCAGAATCTGGCGCAAAGACTGCGTATCCCGCACCTTGAGCCCGCGCTTGCGCTGCGCCTGCCCCTCCATCAGCAATCCCATCGCCGTGGAAAAACGCGGATTGCGCACCACATCTTTCAGCGCCCCTTCGTAGTGAGGCATGCCCAGCTTCACGGTGTTGTGGAACATCTCCTCACCCAGTTCGATCATTCCCGGCATCTGGGAAGCTCCCCCGGTCAGGACCACGCCGGCCCGCAACAGACGTTCGAGTCCGCTGCGGATGATTTCCTCGTGCACCTTCTGGAATATCTCCTCCACCCGGGGCTGAATGAAGCCGGCCAGGGTCTGGCGCGAAAGAGAGCTGGATGGCCGGTCCCCCACGCCGGGCACTTCGATCATTTCCTCGGGGTCGGCCAGCTGCTGCAGAGCCACGCCATAGGCGAGCTTGATCTCTTCCGCATCCTGTGTGGAAGTGCGCAGGGCGATGCTGATATCGGAGGTCACCTGATTGCCGGCGATGGGAATCACGGCCGTATGCCGGATCGCCCCCTGAGCGAAAATCGCGATGTCGGTCGTGCCTCCGCCGATGTCGACCAGGCAAACCCCCACATCCATCTCGTCCTCGGTCAGCACCGCATGGCCGGAAGCGAGGGGCTGGAGCACCAGATCCGCGACTTCCAGGCCGCAACGCCGCACACATTTGACGATGTTCTGCACCGCGGTCACCGCCCCGGTCACCAGATGCACCTTGACCTCGAGCCGCCGAGCATCCATGCCGATGGGCTCCTTGACCCCGTCCTGGCCATCGACAACGAACTCCTGGGGAATCGTGTGCAGGATCTCGTCGTCGGCCGAAATCGGCGTCGCCTTGGCGGTCTCGATGGCACGCTCGACATCGAACTCGGTGACTTCCTTGTCCTTGACCACGGTCATGCCGTTGGTATCTTTACTCTTGATGTGGCTGCCGGCGATTCCGGTATAAACCTCCTTCACCTTGCAGCCGGTCATCATTTCGGCTTCCTGGATAGCTCGGGAAATCGAATTCACGGTGGCTTCGATATTCACCACCATGCCCTTCTTCAACCCATCCGAATCCTGGCTACCGGTGCCCAGCACCGACAACTGCCCTTCCGGATCCAGCTCGGCGACGATGGCCACGATCTTGGATGTGCCGATATCCAGGCCGACGACGAGATCCCTGGTTTCCTTGCTCATGTTCTGCCTGCCCTGGCCGCTACCGGGATGCCCGGCACGGTACGCAGCGCAAATCCATTCGGATAGCGCATGTCAATCAATGTTGGCCGTGCATGGAGCTTCTGCCCGAGCTCGGCAAAATTCGCCACAAAACGATCCAGCCGCTCTTCGACCGGACGGCGCCCCTCCTCCCGTCCCAACTCGAGCGTCAGGCCATCATCAAGGCGTATCTCCCATGCTTCCCGTGAAGACAGGGTCAATGCCTGGGGATGCCGACCGATGGCCTGCAGAATTCCGTCAAAAGCCCGATAGCGGTCAAGCATGTGGCTCGCACTGCCCTCCGGGCCGCTCAGCACAGGCAGATCGGCTTCGGATGCCGCGGCAAATATTTCGCCGCGGGTATTGACCAGGCGAGACTCGCCATCGGCCTGCTTCCAGCGCGCCGCAGCCACCTGCTCTTCCAGATTCAGCTCCAGCGTGTCCGGCCAGAGGCGGCGAACGTCGGCGCGACGTACCCAGGGCAGCTTCTCGAAGGAAGCGCGCACGCCATCCAGACTCACGGTGAAGAAAGTGCCTGTGACCGAGCTACGCACCGCATACTCCACCTGCTGACGAGTCACCTGATTCAGGGAACCCTGAACCACCACCTGACGCAAGGGGAACCACGGCAGATGCCGCAACTCCTGCCAGGCAGCCCAACCCAGAAGCACGAAAGCCACCAGAAAAAGCAGGTCCGCGAGGATATTCAGCAGCGCCGGCTTGTCCCAGAACCCCTCGGCGGAAGGGACGGGAGAATGGCTGGAGGAAGCAGCCGTACGCGCCTTAGCCAAGCGTCGCCCCCTCGAGAACCTGCAGTACCAGGGCATCGAAACTGATGCCTGCGGCGCTCGCGGCCATCGGAACCAGCGAGTGATCAGTCATGCCCGGCGCGGTATTGGCTTCCAGGCAATAGGGCTGGCCAACGCTATCGAGCATGACATCGACACGCCCCCAGCCACGCCCGCCCAGAACCCGGTACGCGGACAGTGCCAGCGACTGCACCGTGGCATCTCCGGCTTCGCCCAGCCCGCTGGGAATACGGTATTCGGTATCGTCGCGCAGGTATTTCGATTCGTAATCGTAAAACTCGGTAGCCGGCACGATGCGGATCACGGGCAGGGCACGGGCATCCTTGCCACTGCCCAGAATGCCGACAGTGAACTCACCGCCGGACAAAAAACGCTCGGCGATCACCAGCGAGTCGTAACGGACCGCCACTTCGTAGGCAGCCTTGAGGCCGCCCGCCGCCGATACCTTGGTAATGCCGATACTGGAGCCTTCGTTGGCGGGCTTGACAAACAAGGGCAGGCCCAGACGGGCCTCGATCGCCGCGAAATCACTGTCGGCTTCCAGCAGCACATATTCCGGAACAGGCAGTCCGGCAGCCTGCCAGACCAGCTTGGTGCGCCATTTGTCCATCGCCAGCGCCGAAGCAAGCACTCCGCTTCCGGTATAGGGGATGCCCATCGACTCCAGTGCGCCCTGCAAGGTACCGTCCTCGCCACCGCGACCATGCAAAGCGATGAAGGCGCGTTGAAAGTTCTCCTCGCGCAAGGCCGAAAGGGGTTTTTCACGCGGATCGAAAGCATGGGCATCGACCCCGGCCGCACGCAGTGCGCGCAGCACCGCGCTGCCACTGTTGAGCGACACTTCCCGCTCCGCAGAATCACCACCGAACATCACTGCAACCTTGCCCAAGCTCCCTCCTGCCACGCATGCATCTCCCACGATCCTCACTTCCGGCACCAGCTCGACACCAAACCTTTGCCGAACGCCCTGCCGAATCCGATCCATCAGGGTTTCTATCGCGAATGCGTTCGCGGCACCCCCCGGATTAACGATGAAATTCGCGTGCTTTTCGGAAACCCGCGCCCCGCCTTCGTTTGCGCCCTTCAATCCGGCGCCCTCGATGAGTTTTGCGGCATGGTTTCCGGCAGGATTGCGAAATACCGAACCGGCATTGGGCAGCTGTAACGGCTGGGTGGCGATACGCTGCTCCAGAAGCTCGCGGATGCGTGCCCGCGCCAACTCGCCATCCCCATCCGGGAAACGGAACCACACGGCGGCAAAAACCTCATCACTGTGTGCCTTGAGCCCCACGTGGCGGTAAGCCACCCGGAAATCGTCGCGGCCACGCTCGATCCGCTGACCACGACGGTTCACCATCAGGACCCGGTCCACGAAATCCCAGGTTTCACTGCCGTAACACCCTGCATTCATGGCCAGAGCACCGCCCACGGTCCCGGGGATACCGGCGAGGAATTCGGCACCACCCAGATCATGCGTGGCGGCAAACCGGGCGACCTTGGGTGAAGCCACACCCGATTCGGCATAGATGCGTCCATCGGGTTCGAGGCGCAGCGTCTTGAGCGCGTTGTGGGTCAGAAGTGCCGTGCCGGAAAATCCGCCATCCCGCACCAGAAGATTCGATCCCAGCCCCACGACGAGGAGCGGCTCATCGTGACGCAACCGGCCGAGGAATGCACACAGATCATCCAGATCGGCGGGGCGATAGGCGTGCGCCGCCATCCCGCCAGCCCGCCACGACACATGACGAGCCATGGGCTCGTGGTCGTGGAACTCTCCGCGCAGGCGCACCACATCCGGCCGAGCGGCGCCAGGCTTCGCCTGCATGTCGGATTTCCCCTCAGCCATGAGCCAGCTTGCCAGGAACAGCACCGATGGAACCTGCGCCCATGGTCATGACCACGTCGCCATCCCGTGCGGCCTCGAGGATAGCCTCCGGCATGCGTGCCACATCCTCCACGAACACCGGCTCGACCTTGCCTGCCACCCGCACCGCACGGGCCAGGGTGCGGCCATCGGCGGCGATGATGGCCGCCTCTCCGGCCGCATAGACCTCGGCCAGCAGCAGTGCATCCACGCCGGACAGCACGCGTACGAAATCCTCGAAGCAGTCCCGTGTCCGGGTGTAGCGATGGGGCTGAAAGGCCAGCACGATGCGCCGGCCGGGAAAGGCGCCCCGTGCGGCAGCCAGGGTGGCAGCCATCTCGGCCGGATGATGGCCGTAGTCGTCGATCAGGGTGAAGCTGCCACCCGCCGGCAGGGATACCTCTCCATATCGCTGGAAGCGGCGCCCCACGCCATGAAAATCCGCAAGACCCGCCGCAATGGTGGCATCGGACAAGCCCACCTCGGTTGCCACGGCAATCACCGCCAGGGCATTGAGCACATTGTGCATGCCGGGCAGGTTGAGCATCACGGGGAAACGCGCGGTGGTGCCATTCACACGCACACAATCGAAACGCATGGCAAGGCCGTCTGCCACGATGTTTTCGGCACGGATATTGGCCTCGGCATGCAGACCGTAGGTAATCACCTGCTTGGAAATCCGGGGCAGGATCTCCCGCACATGAGGGTCATCCAGGCACAGCACCGCCACGCCGTAGAAAGGCAAGCGATGCAGGAAATCGATAAAGGCCTGCTTGAGGCGGCCAAAATCATGGCCATAGGTTTCCATGTGATCGGCGTCGATATTGGTGACCACCGAAATCACCGGGGAGAGGAACAGGAAGGAAGCATCGGATTCGTCGGCCTCGGCCACCAGAAACTCCCCCTGCCCCAGGCGGGCATTGGCACCCGCAGAATTGAGCCGGCCACCGATGACGAAGGTCGGATCCAGCCCTCCGGCGGCAAGCACGCTGGCGACCAGGCTTGTGGTGGTGGTCTTGCCATGGGCGCCGGCGATGGCGATTCCCTGTTTGATACGCATCAGTTCGGCCAGCATCTGGGCACGGGGAACCACGGGAATGCGTCGCTCCCGTGCCGCCATCACCTCCGGATTGCTCTCGCCGACGGCGGTGGAGACCACCACCGCATCGGCATCCACCACATGATCCGCATCGTGACCGATGAACACGGTCACGCCACGATCACGCAGGCGGCGGGTGGCGGCGCTCTCGGCAAGGTCGGAACCGCTGACCCGGAAACCCTGGTTGGCAAGGACTTCGGCAATGCCGTTCATTCCGGAACCGCCAATGCCGACGAAATGGATATTGCGTACCTTATGCTTCATCGCTGATCTCCCGGACTGCCCGCCACGCAAGAACGCCCCGTGGGGTTGCGGGCATCCGCCACGTTCTCCATGAACCTGTTTGATTGCCGTACCGGCACCCCTGATGGAACCGTTTCATTGCGCCAGTTCCACACAAACGCGCGCCACTGCCGCAGCGGCATCGGGCTTTGCACATTCCCGCGCCTTTTCAGCCATCTCCAGCAGTTGCGCGCGGGAATAGTTCCGGATCAGCGCCAGACCTTCGGCCGTCAGATCGGCCTGGGGCACAAGCACCGCGGCACCGGCACTGGCCAGGAAGCGGGCATTGGCTGTCTGGTGGTCGTCCACCGCATGGGGAAAGGGCACCAGCACGCTGGCCACCCCGGCCGCCGCCAGTTCGGCCACGGTCAGCGCTCCGGCACGGCAGATCACCAGATCAGCCCAGTCGTAGGCACCGGCCATATCCTCGATGAAAGGCACCAGATGGGCGCTCACTCCGGCAGCGGCGTAAGCGGCCTGCAACGACTCCATGTGCCTTGCGCCGGACTGATGCACCACCTCGGGCCGCTCCACCTCCGGAATCAGGGCCAGCCCCCGGGGCACGGTCTCGTTCAGTATCTGGGCACCCAGGCTGCCGCCGACCACCAGCAGGCGCAAGCGTCCTTCCCGGCCGGCCATACGTGCAGCGGGCGGAGGCAGACGGACGATTTCGTCGCGCACCGGATTGCCGCACCACTCGGCCCTGGGCAATGCAGCAGGGAATCCGGTCATCACGCGCCGGGCGAGCCTGGCGAGCATGCGATTGGCGAGTCCGGGGATTGCGTTCTGCTCGTGCAGCAGCAGCGGGCGCCCGCCCAGCGCGGCCATCAGACCGCCGGGGAATGCGATATACCCGCCCAGCCCGAGCACCACATCGGGGTCGGCCTCGCGAATACGGCGTCGCGCCTGCAGGCAGGCGCGCAGCAGATTCAAGGGCAGCAGCAGCTTGCGCAGGAACCCCTTGCCACGCACCGCCGCGAAACGCACCCAGGCCATCTCGATGCCATGCCCCGGCACCAGCTGCGCCTCCATGCCGTCCGGATTTCCCATCCACACGACACGCCAGCCGAGGCTCCGCATATGGGCCGCCACCGCCAGTCCGGGCATGATGTGCCCGCCGGTGCCGCCGGCCATGACCAGCAGCGTCTTCATACCTTGCGCCCGCGCATCATCTGCCGGTTTTCCCAATCCACGCGCAGCAGGATGGCGAGCGCGATGCAGTTGGCGAGAATGCCGGAACCCCCAAAACTCATCATCGGCAGGGTCAGACCCTTGGTGGGAAGCAGCCCCATGTTCACACCCATGTTGATGAAGGACTGCACCCCGAGCCAGATGCCGATGCCCTGGGCGGCAAGGCCACCATAGACCCGTTCCAGGGCCAATGCCTGGCGGCCGATGGCAAAGCTGCGCTGCACCACCAGCGCGAAGAGCACGATTACGGCGATCACACCCACCGCACCCAGTTCCTCGGCCACCACCGCCAGCAGGAAATCGGTGTGCGCTTCGGGCAGATAGAAGAGTTTTTCCACACTGGCGCCCAGACCGACTCCCATCCATTCGCCCCGCCCGAATGCGATCAGCGCGTGTGAGAGCTGGTAGCCCTTGCCGAAGGCGTCCTGCCAGGGATCCATGAAGCCGAACAGCCGCTCGCGCCGGTAGGGTGAAGTCAGGATCAGGAAGGCGAAAGCCACCAGCAATACCGCGAACAGGATGCTGAACAGGCGGGCATTGATGCCGCCCAGGAACAGGATGCCCATTGCAATGCAGATGATCACCACGAAGGCGCCGAAGTCCGGTTCCCGCAGCAACAACCCCCCCACCAGCATCATCACCGTAGCCATGGGAACGAAGCCGTGACGAAAGGAATCCATGTCATCCAGCTTGCGGGTGGTGTAATCGGCGGCGTAGAGAACGACGAACAGCTTCATCAGTTCGGATGGCTGCAAATTGACGACCATCAACGGAATCCAGCGCTGTGCGCCATTGACCGAGCGCCCGACATGGGGAATCAGGACCAGTGCCAGCAGCAGTACGCCAATCACGAACAGCCACGGAGCCAGGCGTTGCCAGAGGCGGACCGGAATCTGAAAAACCACGACCCCCGCCACCAGGCCAACCGTGAGGAACACACCATGTCGCATCAGGTAATACGTGGCGGCGTAGCCCGTGGATTTGCCGGCTTCGGCGATGGCGATGGAAGCGGAATACACCATGACCAGGCCAAACAGCAAAAGCCCCAGCGCCGGCCACAGCAGCAGAGGATCGAGTTCCATTGATGCACGGCCCGGCTGGGCAAGACGATTCGTGAGCGGGGTGAGCTTCATTCATCACCTCCGGCGATTCTTCTCACTGCATCCACATAAACCCGGGCACGGTGCTCGTAATTTCGATACATATCGAAACTCGCGCAGGCCGGTGACAGCAGCACCGCATCGCCCGAGCGCGCCATCTCCGCCGCCAGACGTACGGCTTCCTCCATGTCGGTGGCCATCCGCACCGGAATGCCGCTGCCCTCGATCGCCGCACCGATCACGGGACCATCGCGACCAATCAGGATCACGGCGCGGGCAAAGCGGCTCACGGCAGCACGCAAAGGCGAGAAATCCTGCCCCTTGCCATCCCCGCCGGCAATCAGCAAGACCGGCTTTTGCAATCCTTCCAGCGCGGCCACCGTGGCGCCCACATTGGTGCCCTTGGAATCGTCGTAGTACGTTACTCCTCCGGCTTCCAGCACCTTTTCCACCCGGTGCGGCAAACCCTGGAATGTGCGCAATCCGGGCAGCAGCGAAGCGGTGGCAAGCCCTGCTGCCTGGCACAGCGCCAGGGCCGCCATGGCGTTGGCGGCGTTGTGCAGCCCGGCGAGCGGCAATTCCGTCAGGGGCAGCAAGAACCGGCTGCCCTGGACGATCCAGTCGGCACCCTCACGCTTGCCCATCCCGAAATCATGTTCAACCGCAGGGAGATCCAGTCCGAAGCTGATCTGCCGCCGGCCGGCGATGGCCATGCGCCGGCTGCGAACATCATCACGATTGAGCACCTGGACGCCGTGCCCCTGGAATATGCGCGCCTTGGCGCCGGCATACTCGTCAAGGTCGATATAGCGATCCAGATGATCGTCGCTGATATTGAGCACGGTGGCCGCGTCGGCATTCAGGCTAGACAGGGTTTCGAGCTGGAAGCTGGAGAGTTCCAGCACCCAGAAGTCAGGCATCTCGCCAGCATCCTGCGCACCCATCAGCGCATGCAGCGCGGCGGGGGAAATATTTCCCGCCGCCAGCGCGGTATGTCCACCGGAGCGACACAGATGCGCGGTCAATGCGGTGGTGGTGGTTTTGCCATTGGTCCCGGTAATGGCCAGGATGCGGGTTTTCTCGCGTACGCCAAGCGCGGCCAGACCCCAGGCGAAAAGCTCGATCTCTCCCACCACCGGAATCGCCGCGGCACGCGCGTGGATGACCACCATCAGGCCGGCGGACACCCCTGGCGACAGCGCCAGAAGATCGATCCCTTCCAGCAGGGATTTGTCGAAGGCCCCCGCGACAAACCCGGCGCCGGGGATGGTGCGCTCCATCTCATCCAGGCAGGGCGGCATTTCCCGGGTGTCGGCCACCCGCACCCGGGCGCCCTGGCGGATGCACCACTGGGCCATGGCGAGTCCCGATTCGCCCAGGCCAAGAACGAGGACATGCCTGCCGCTCAGGTGCATGCCGGCCATCTCCTTGCGCCTGAAAGACACACAGTCCCTGACATGGAAACCGTGATCGAGAAGGTATCGCGACCGCGCACCGCGCGCTGCCGGGGGGTGTCCCGCAGCAGAAGATCCATGGCCAATATTTTTTTCATCAGCGGATCTTCAATGTCGACAGGCCGAACAGCACCAGCAGGATGGTAATGATCCAGAAACGCACCACCACCTGCGTCTCCTTCCATCCGCTCTTTTCGAAATGATGGTGCAGGGGCGCCATGCGCAGAATGCGCCGTCCCTCGCCGTAGCGCTTCCGGGTGTATTTGAAATAGGACACCTGCAGCGCGACGGACAGGGTTTCCGCGACGAACACGCCACCCATGATGAAAAGCACGATCTCCTGACGCACGATGACGGCCACGGTCCCCAGTGCGCCACCCAGGGCCAGCGCACCCACATCGCCCATGAAAACCTCGGCCGGGTAGGCGTTGAACCAGAGGAAGCCCAGCCCAGCCCCGGCCAGCGCGGCGCAGAACACGGTCAGTTCGCCCGCGCCGGGAATGTGCGGCAGCAGCAGGTATTTCGAGAAAACCGCATTACCGGCCACATAGGCGAAGACCCCCAAGGCGCTGCCGACCAGTACCGTGGGCATGATGGCAAGACCATCGAGGCCGTCGGTCAGGTTCACCGCATTGCTGGTGCCCACGATGACGAAGTAGGTCAGGATGATGAAGCCGAAAATGCCCAGCGGATACGACACGCTCTTGAAAAAGGGTACGATCAGATCGGCGCTGGCCGGGAGCGCCTGGGTAAAGCCGCTCCCCACCCAGTGGATGAACAGATCGACCACTCTGGCATTGTCGGGCGCCGATACGGAGAATGCGATATAGATGGCGGCCACCAGCCCAATCAACGACTGCCAGAAATACTTCGCCCGGGCTGAGAGCCCGTCCGGATTCTTGTATACGACCTTGCGCCAGTCATCGACCCAGCCCACGGCACCGTAACCCAGGGTAACGATCAGGGCGATCCAGACAAAACGGTTGGAGAGATCGGCCCAAAGCAGCGTCGACACCCCCAGCGATATCAGGATCAGGCCGCCACCCATGGTGGGCGTGCCGGATTTGCTGAGGTGGGTCTGGGGACCATCGGTCCGCACCGGCTGGCCGATTTTTTTCTCGGCCAGCCAGCGGATGAAGGCCGGGCCGAAAAGAAAGGAAATGGTCAGCGCCGTCATGGTGGCCAGCACCGCCCGCAGCGTGATATAGCCGAAGACATTGAATCCGCGGATATCCTGGCCCAGCCACTGGGCAAGTTCAAGAAGCATTGCTTTCCCCCTTGTCGGCGATGGCATTCACCACCCGCTCCATACGCATGAAACGTGATCCTTTCACCAGCACGGTCGTCTGCGCATCCAGTTCCCCGGTCAAGGCCGCAAGCAGCGCTTCAAGACGGGGATAGTGCGTCGCACCGGCGCCAAAGCCACGTGCGGCCCCCATACTCAGATCACCCAGGCAGAGGAGCCTTTCAATACCCATGCTCTTCGCATACCCTCCCAGCTCGTCATGGAACTGGGCACCCGCCTCGCCCACTTCCCCCATGTCGCCCACCACCAGGATGCGCCGCCCCGGCTGCGCGGCCAGCACATCCACAGCGGCGCGCATCGAGTCGGGATTGGCGTTGTAGCTGTCGTCGATGATCTGCGCGCCATACAGCCCCGGCTTGCGCTGCAAGCGTCCCTGCACCCCGCCGTAACGTGACAGGGCTGCCACCACATGTTCCAGGGAAACCTCCGCGGCCAGGCATGCTGCCGTGGCCGCCAGGGCATTGCTCACGTTGTGGGCGCCGGGCACGGGCAGGATGAACGATGCGTCGCCCGCAGGGGTATGGAGTTCGATATGGCTGGCCAATGGCTCCGCCGTAACCCGGGCGGTAACGTCGGTGGAGGCAGCAAGACCGAAACGCAAAACGATGCGGTCCGCATTCAGGGCCTGCCACAGTTCGCATTGCGGATCGTCGGCATTGATTACGGCCACGCCTCCCGGTGTCAGGCCGGAAAAAATCTCACCCTTGGCCCGGGCCACTGCGGTCACGGAACCCAGGCCTTCGAGATGTGCCCGCTGCGCATTGTTCACCACCGCCACGGTGGGATGGGCCAGCCCGGTGAGATAGGCGATCTCGCCGGTGTGGTTCATGCCCATCTCGATCACCGCCGCACGATGCCATGACCGCAACTTGAGCAGGGTCAGGGGCAAACCGATTTCATTGTTGAAATTGCCCTGCGTGGCGAGCACCGCACCCTCACCAAAACGGTCGGCCAGGATGGCCGCGCACATTTCCTTTACCGTCGTCTTGCCGTTGCTGCCGGTGATTCCGAGCAGGGGAATGTCGAAATGGTTGCGCCAGAATGCAGCCAGACGCCCCAGGGCGAGGCGCGTATCGTCCGCGACGATCAATGGCAAGGTGGCGTGTTGCGCTGCTGCCCAGCGCTCATCCACCAGGGCCGCGGCGGCACCGCGTGCCAGCACCTCATGGACGAAGTCGTGTCCATCGAAATTTTCCCCGCGCAGGGCAACGAAAAGATCTCCTGGCACGATGCCGCGCGAGTCGGAAGAAACGCCGGAGAACCGTACATCCTCCCCGGTGGCACGTGCGCCAATACCACGGGCAGCCGTATAGAGGTTCAGCATGTCCATTCCTCCAGGGCCCGCTCGGTTTCCGCTGCGTCGGAAAACGGCAGTTTTCGGTCATCGATCTCCTGATAGGTTTCATGACCCTTGCCGGCGATCAGCACGACATCGTTTATTCCCGCCGCTGCGACGGTGCTGGCGATGGCATGCGCCCGATCGGGCTCCATTCGTGGCGCCCGTGCCATGCCGGCAGCGATGGCGGCAAGGATGCGGGCAGGATCCTCGCCGCGAGGGTTGTCATTGGTCAGGATCACGGCATCGGCCAGATGTTCCGCGACACGCCCCATCTCGGCACGCTTTCCCGGATCGCGATCACCCCCGCAGCCGAACACACAGAGCAGGCGCCCACCCCGTCCCGTTGCAGTTTCGCGCAGGGTGGACAGTGCCTTGTCCAGTGCATCGGGTGTATGGGCGTAATCCACCACGACCAGGGGCTGGCGTTCGCCACCATGCAGTTCCATCCGGCCCGGTGGCGGCCGCAATCGTGCCAGCGCTTCTGCTGCGGCGGCTGGCGTGATGCCGGCGCTGCGCAGGACACCATAGACCGCCAGCAGGTTGGAAACATTGAAGCGACCGACGATGCCCACGGCCACGCGCTGATTCTCGACGGTGAAGGCCATGCCCGCGGGCGTCGTGACAATGCCTCGGGCAATCAGCAGATCACCCCCATCCATCACGCGCTCCGCATCCAGGCTGTAGCCGATCAGCCGCAACCGGCCGGCCTGCCGTCGTGCCAAAGCGGCACCGAATTCATCATCCAGATTGATCACCGCCGACTCCAGGCCGGGCTGCTCGAAAAGGCGGGCCTTGGCGGCGCCGTAGGCTTCCATCGTGCCGTGGTACTCGAGATGGTCCCGGGTGAGATTGGTGAAGACCGCGGTGCGTATCCGGGCACCGGCAATCCGATGCTGGTCAAGGCCGATGGAAGACACCTCCATGGCGCATGCCGCCGCGCCATGCGCGACAAAATCGGCCAGTGCCTCATGCAGGGTGACGGCATCGGGCGTGGTATTCGGGCTGGGATCGAAATGCCCGAGAAAGCCGTTGCCCAGCGTGCCGATCACGGCGCAGGGCTGCTCCAGCCAATCGAGCGCCTGGGCGATCCATTGGGAGATCGAAGTCTTGCCGTTGGTACCGGTCACACCGATCAGCCAGAGATGTTCCGAAGGTCGGCAATAAACCTGATGAGCGATGGCACCGGCCAGCGCCGCCAGCCCGGGAACGGCCACCACCGGCACGGTCAGATCCGGCAAAACATCGCTGCCAGCCTCATACAGCACGGCGGCGGCACCCTTCGCCACGGCATCGGCGACAAAATCACGCCCATCGCTGACAGCGCCGGGATAAGCCAGGAACACATCGCCGGATCGCACACGGCGTGAATCGACACACAGGCTGCGGGCCTGCACACCCTGCCGGGCCAGTTCCTCGAGCACCGCCACCGGATTCACATTTCCTCCGGTGCGGCAGGGATTTCGGGGGTGCCCGCCGGTTTCTGCGGAGCATCGAAAGGAATGCCCAGGGTACGCAACGCACCGGCCATGACCCGGGAAAACACGGGAGCCGCCACGTCGCCACCGTAATAGCTTCCGCCGGTAGGCTCGTCGATCATCACCGCCACCACCAGACGTGGATCGGAAGCGGGCGCCAATCCCACGAAGGAAGCCACGTATTTGTTGACATACGCGCCACCCTCCAGCTTGTGCGCGGTACCGGTCTTGCCTGCCGTGCGATATCCGGGCACCCGCGCCTTGGGCGCGGTGCCGCCCGGTTCGACCACCATTTCCAGCATGCTCCTGACCTCTTTCGCGGTCTGCGCGGAAAACACCGGCTTGCCACTGATGGGAGGCGTGTCCAGGCGGAGCAGGGACAGGGGCACCAGGTCACCGTCCCGCGCGAAAGCCAGGTAGGCGCGGGCCAGCTGGATCAGGGTGACGGAAATTCCATGCCCGTAGGCCATGGTGGCCTGTTCGATGGGCTGCCATTTCTTCCAGGGCCGCAGACGGCCTCCCACTTCGCCTGGGAAACCGAGTTTGAGCGGCGTTCCGAAGCCCAGACTGTCGAACATGTCCCACATCAACTCTGGCGGCATCGACAGCGCTATTTTTGCGGCACCGACATTGGAGGATTTCTGGATCACCTGAGCCACGGTCAGGGCACCATGGAGATGGGCATCATGGATCACCGCCGGACCAATGCTCATGCGTCCGGGCGCGGTCTGGATCACGGTGTCGTAACGGTAATGCCCCTTTTCCAGCGCCAGGGCGGCGGTAAAGGGTTTCAGGGTGGAGCCGGGCTCGAAGGTATCGGTGAAGGCCCGGTTACGTAACTGGCCACCTGTCAGGTGTTCACGATTGTTGGGGTTGTAGGTGGGCAGATTGGCCAGGGCCAGTACTTCCCCGGTCCTGACATCCAGCACCACGATTCCGCCGGCACGGGCCCGGTTCTGTTCGATCGCCTGCCTGAGATTGGAATAGGCGAGATACTGGATCTTGCTGTCCAGCGCCAGGGTCACATCCTTGCCGTCCAGCGGTGCCCGGATGGACTCCACATCCTCCACGATGTTGCCACGACGGTCCCGGATCACACGCCGGCTGCCGGGCTTGCCGACAAGCAGCGAATTGAAGGCCAGCTCGACGCCTTCCTGACCGGCATCCTCGACTCCCGTGAATCCGAGCACATGGGACGTGACATCGCCAGAGGGGTAATAACGGCGATATTCCTGCTGTTCGTGAATGCCGGGCAGCTTCAGGGCTTCGACCTGCTCCGCCACCTCGGGGGAAATCTGGCGCTTGATATAAACAAAATCCTTGTCCGATGCCAGCCTGCGATCCAGTTCGCGCACATCCATTTCGAGCAGACGCGCCAATTGCCTCACATCGGCGGGCTGCAACCGGGCATCCTCGGGAATGGCCCAGATGGATTTGACAGGCGTGGATACCGCCAGCACATCCCCATGCCGGTCAAGAATGCGGCCGCGGGTGGACGATATTTCCAAGACACGCTCATAGCGTGCCTCACCCTTGCCCCGGAGAAAATCATTACGGAATCCCTGCAGATAGATCGTCCGGCCTGCCAGCGTGGCGAATCCGAGCAACAACATCAGCAGGACGAAGCGGGAGCGCCAGGCCGGTACGGCCTGAGAGAGTACGGGGCTGCTGGAAAATCTCATGACGCCGGCCTACCCTCGAGGGATAGCACCTGGCCGGGTGCCGGTGGTTTCATCTGCAACTTTTCACGGGCGATTTTTTCCACCCGGGCATGATTGGCCCAGGTGCTCTGTTCGAGCTGTAGCTGGCCCCATTCGACTTCCAGCTGCCGCATGCGCGCCTGCTCCCGCTCCAGCTCCACAAATAACCTGCGGGCGCGGTGATTGGCATCCACCGTGAAAAGTGCGCTGCCGACGGTGACCAGCAGCAGCGTGAGCAGGATGCGGGCCATCAGGAATTCATCCCGGCATGGGTACGCTCACCCACCCGCATCACCGCACTGCGTGCCCGGGGATTGGCGGTAATTTCCGCAATCCGCGGCTTCACTGCACGCCCCACCAGTCGCAGCGGAGCGGGGGGCAGATCGGCGGCCCGCACCGGCACCCCCTTGGGAGGCTGCCGGGGTGTCGAGGCATCACGCATGAAATGCTTCACGATACGGTCTTCGAGTGAATGGAAGCTGATCACCACCAGGCGCCCGCCCGGACGCAGCCGTGCAAGCGCACGGGGCAGGGCTAGCGACAGCTCCTCAAGCTCCCGATTAATGAAGATCCGCAACCCCTGGAAACTGCGCGTCGCCGGATGCTGCCCCGGTTCCCGCGTACGGACGGCCGTTTCCACGAGCGCGGCAAGCTGTCCGGTGCGTGTAATACCACCTCCGCTCCGAGCAGCCACAAGCGCCTTTGCAATCGCATGAGCAAACCGTTCTTCGCCATAGTCTCTGAGCACCTCCTCTATTTCACGTTGCGAAGCCCGCGCCAGCCATTCGGCAACGGTCTCCCCCTTGCTCGTATCCATACGCATGTCCAGCGGCGCATCGAAACGAAAACTGAATCCCCGTGCAGCCTCATCCAGCTGCGGGCTCGATACCCCGATATCCATCAACACACCGTCCACGGACACGATTCCGAGATCGTCAAGGATCTGGTCCGGCGCGCCGAACCATCGATGGTGAAGGGAGAAGCGGGAATCGCCGATGGCCGTGCCAGCGGCAATGGCAGCCGGATCCCGGTCGAGAGCGATCAATCGCCCATCGGGACCCAACCGTTCGAGAATTGCCCGGCTGTGGCCACCACGGCCAAAAGTGGCGTCGAGATAAATTCCGTCGGGACGAATGTTCAGGGCATCCACCGCCTCCGCCAGCAACACGCTGACGTGGCCAGCGGTCACAGCGAAATACCCTCGAATCCGGGCGGAGGCGCATCACCAGCCAGTGCCGCGCAAGCCGCTTCATGCTGGGCAGCCCAGCCGGCGTCGCTCCATATCTCGAAATGACTGCCCATCCCCACTAGCCAGATTTGTTTCTCCAGCCCGGCATAAGCACGCAACTCGGGGGCGATCAACAGGCGGCCGGCACCATCCAGTCCATCTTCCCGTGCATTGCCCACCAGCACGCGCTTGGCCGCCGCGGAACGGGGGTCGAAACTGGGCGCGGCAAGGATACGTTCGCGGATGGGCGCCCAAGCAGGCTCCGGATAGAGCAGCAGACAGCGATGGGGATGCGTAGTCAGCACCAGCCGCCCCTCACCGATCGTGGCGAGGACATCCCGATGCCGGGCCGGGATCGCCATGCGTCCCTTGGCATCCAGATTCAACGCCGTCGCTCCTTGGAACATTCCACCCCCATTGCAGCCGGGGAATCACACGATTCCCCACTAATCACCACCTTTCCCCACTTTATGGCCAAAAAAGGGGATGGTCAAGAGGAAAACAGGGAATTTTTCATTCCAGACAACGACTTATCGCGCTTCCCTAAAACTCAAATAAAAAATATCCCTAGAAAAATCAAAGGGGATAGAAGTGGAATCGAAAGTGAATTATCAGGAACAGAGGGAGGGTGGGAAGCCCGCCGATAAGCCGGGTTCTGTCGTGGGCAATCATTCCTCTGGGACCGCCGTTACCGACGGCCTCTAGCAGCCTACCCGGGAGCAGCGCGAGCCACGCCATCGCTCCCCTATTTGGCCTTGCCCCGGACGAGGTTTGCCATGCCGTCCGTGTCACCACGGCCGCGGTGGGCTCTTACCCCACCATTTCACCCTTACCGGTTCTTGCGAACTTAGGCGGTATCTTTCTGTTGCACTGTCTGTCGCCTTGGGCCGCCCACCGGAGTGGACGGCTTATAACGCCTGGCCGTTAGCCAGCGTCCCGCTCTATGGGGCCCGGACTTTCCTCCAGATGCAAAGCATCCAGCGATTGCCTGGCGAACTTCCCGGGGCAGATTTTACGGCCTTGGCAGAGCATCAGGGGCTTTCATCCCGGGATGGGTGCCGATAAACAGTGCGCGGGCCGTGGTGAGAAGCTGTCCTTCCGGATCGCGACACTCGCCTTCCACATGCACCTTCCTGCCCTCCGTCTTGCCAATCCATGCGGCAAAGTGCAGGGGAACCCCGAGCGGCGAAGGGCGACGGAAATCCACCGACAGTGAAGCCGTGGGACCCGCCGGGCCGTTGAGAATGCACGCGAACGCCAGCAACTGGTCGTAGATGCCGGAGAGCACCCCCCCATGCACCATGCCCGGTGGGCCTTCATGAATGGACGTCACCACCACCTCGGCCAGCAGGCGTTCGCTATCACGGCGAAAATGCAATTTGGGAGCGAGGGGATTGCACGGTCCGGTCATGGGTCCATAGGGCAGCAGCCACTCGATGCCACCACTCAGATCCTCGAACTGGAAACGGGGCAGCATGCGCTCTTCGGCGCCATGTTCCTCAAGCTGTCGATTCAGCAACTGGAGGGTCGCGGTGAGCGCAGCGAGGCCAGCCGTATCGACATTCACACGCTGCAGGCGTAGCAGGGTTTCGCGCATCGCATCGGCGATGCGGTGATAAGCTGTCTGTTCTGGAGTCAGTTGCATGGAAGGCCGGGGAACAAGAATAAACCCCGATTGTCTCCAAGACTTTCACGCCAAACAAGTGAATCTTCACATCGAGGCGACAAGGAAAAGGGATTGCGCGGATTCCAGGCCATCCATCGTTGCGGACCGTCTCAAGACTGCTAAGGTGAAAACGCCCCCACTATCGAGGATATGACGACATGCCCACCACGCTGAAAGCCATTGCCACCCAGAAACCGCCCGCCGGTATCCGTCTTTGCAGCCCGGGGGGACATGGAATGGTCAAGCCCGATTCTCCGGCCATTTCGGTAATGACCGATTTCCGGACCGTCAGCGCCTCCACCATCAGTAGCGACGTATCCCTGCCACAGGCCTCCGCCGCCATGGTCGCACGAGGGGTGCGGCTGCTGTTCGTGACTGCCGGCGGCGGCCAGCTTGTGGGACTGATCACCGCACGCGATACGCTGGGAGAGCGTCCCTTGCAGATCCTGCAAAGCAGCGGCGGCACGTACGCCGATCTGCGGGTGAGCGACCTGATGTGTACGGTGGCGGATTTTGACACCGTGACGCTTGGGGATGTCATGCATGCCCGGGTTGCCGATGTGCTGGCGACACTGAAACGCTTCGGCCGTCAGCATCTGCTGGTTTCTGACGAAGATCCGGAAGATGGCAGCACACGCATTCGCGGCGTGTTCTCCGCGACCCAGATCGGCCGCCAGCTGGGTGTACCGGTCCATGGCTTCGAAGTCGCCCGGACCTTTGCCGAAATCGAAGCCGCACTGGCTCACTGACCTGCCGGCCAACCGTTCCCCGGTCACGACCCTGCGCCGCACAAGCCATCCGGCGCGGCAAGCGGTATCTCGCGGGAATCAGCCTCCGTCGCCGGCAGCTTCGGCCGGTGTACGGCCCGGTTTACCTTCGCCTCCCGTGCTGGCCGCCGGTGTGAAGACGATGCCTTCGTCTTCGGCGGTAAACGCCCCCACCGTGGCGCCTTTGTCCGCAGGCGCCTGCTCCATGCGCTGGAGCCGGCATTCGACGGTTTCGGCGACATACCAGCGCTTGCCGAGTTTCAGAAAGAAAGTGCGCGGATCGGACTGGAATAGCTCAAGACGGAACCCGCGATCAGCCGAGAACTCCTGCAGCGGATGACGACGCATGCAGTCGGGCCGATGGGTCACCACCACATCCACCTGCCAGTCGCTCCACGCCCAGGATTTGTCGCGGAAAATCGTCAGGGAGTGATCCCGATCCCCCCCGATCATGTAAGAGGCCGAGTCTCCGCGTCCACATCCCGCCAGGGCCAAAGCTGCCAGACACAATGCCACCATATGCATCCGCATCTTTTTCGTCTCCTAATTTTCAAGCCGCCAGGCTACCGCCTCACCCGCACGGAAGGGTACCAGCGGATCACCCGTGAGCATCGGCTGGCTGGCCGGCACCGTCCAGCTTTTCCGGGCCAGGGTGATCTGCTCGGTATTGCGGGGCAAGCCGTAAAAATCAGGGCCGAAATGGCTGGCGAACCCTTCCAGCCTGTCCAGGGCGCCGGCGGCTTCGAATGCCTCGGCATACAGTTCGATACCGGCATGGGCCGTATAGCAGCCGGCACAGCCACAGGCCGCTTCCTTGGTGCTGCGGGAATGAGGAGCGGAGTCGGTGCCGAGAAAGAACCTGGAACTGCCGGAGATCGCCGCGGCCACCAGTGCCTTGCGATGGATTTCGCGCTTCAATACCGGCAGGCAGTAGTTGTGGGGACGCATCCCGCCCGCGAAGAGTGCGTTCCGGTTGAGCAGCAGATGATGGGCGGTGATGGTGGCCGCGACATTGGCTCCTGCAGCCGCCACGAACTGGGCGCCCTCCTTCGTGGTGATGTGTTCCAGCACCACCTTGAGGCCGGGAAAATCTCCAAGCAGGGGAACCAGCACGGTATCGATGAATACCGCTTCGCGATCGAAAATATCCACCGCCGGATCGGTGACCTCGCCGTGAACCAGCAGGGGCATGCCCAGGGTTTCCATGCGGGCCAGCACAGCGCGGCATTTACGCAGGTCGGTGACTCCCGCATCGGAATGGGTGGTGGCTCCCGCCGGGTATAGCTTGACCGCATGAATGCAGCCGCTGGCGCGCGCCACATCGATTTCGGCGGGAGCGGTGCTATCCGTCAGATAAAGCGTCATCAACGGTTCGAAGCGGGTGCCGGCCGGCAGGGCGGCCAGGATCCGGCTCCGGTACTCCATCGCCCGGGCCGTCGTGGTTACCGGAGGCTTGAGATTGGGCATGACAATGGCGCGGGCGAAGCGACGTGCCGTGTCGGGCAGAACCGCCTCGAGGGCGGCCCCGTCACGCAGGTGCAGATGCCAGTCATCGGGGCGGGTAAGCGTTAGGGTATACATGGGCGCAAATTATAAAGGCAGCACGATTCATCACATTGAAGGAGACAGGAATGCGGGAATTCAAGGGCAAGACAGCCGTCATCACCGGCGCTGCCAGCGGTATCGGCAAGGCCATCGCGGCCCGTCTGCTGGGCGAAGGCATGAAGGTGGTTTTATCCGACGTGGAGGCGCCGGCCCTGGACAGGACGGTGAATGAGTTTCTCGCCCAGGGCGCCGACGTGTGCGGTATCGAGGCCGATGTGACCCACTATCCGGCCATGGCGGCCCTGGCGGAAAAAAGCTTCGCCCGCTACGGCGCGGTCCATGTGCTGGTCAACAACGCTGGCGTGGTGGTGCCCGAAGCGCCCAATCTCTGGGACGTATCCCTCAACACCTTTGCTTGGCACATGAATGTTCATTTCTGGGGCGTGCTCCATGGCATCAAGGCTTTCATGCCGCGGCTCGTGGCCCAGAACCAGGAAGCCGCAGTGATGAATGTGGTGGCCCATCCCGGCGCACTGATCCAGTCGCCCATCCTGCCCGCCTATTCCGCCTCCAAGGCCGCCGCCGCCTCGATCACGGAAAACCTGCACTACCAGCTACGCAAGCAGAACTCGCCAATCCGGGCGCACATCCTCTTTCCCGGCCCACACACGGTGCCTTCCAATACCTATACCGCCAGCCGCAACCGGCCAGCCCACCTGGCGCCGGAACCCCACGAACCGGTGCCGGTGGTGAAATCCCTGGAGGAGATGCAGGCCTGGTGTCTCAAGACTTACGGCTTCGAGCGTCCCACCACCCGCGCCGAGCAGGTGGCCGAGGATGCCTTTCAGGGCCTGGTCAGCGGTGATTACTGGATCCTTCCTTCCAAGGAAGCGCTGGACAAAGCCGTCGTCCAGCACCATGAGGAACTGATGGCACGGCGCGACCCGGTACTGCCTTTCGAGATGCTGTAACCCGTGCTCAGCCCTTGAGTTCGAGCGCTCGCGAGTACAGGGTATTTTTCGCGGCACCCGTGATCCTGGCGGCCAGGCTGGCCGCCTGCCGGGTGGGCAGTTCCGCCACCAGCAGGGCCAGCACCCGTTCGGCCTCCGCATCGAGACTGCCGCTGTTCGTTTCGGGCGGAGCAGAAACGATCAGGACAAATTCACCACGTTGGTGGTTGGCATCGGCCGCCAGCCAGGAAGGAGCCGCCGCCAGGGGCATACGTGCAATCTGCTCGAAACGCTTGGTCAATTCCCGCGCCACCACCAGCTCGCGGTCCGGATCGAGCAGCCCGGCCAGATCATGCACGGTTTCGCTGATGCGGTGCGGAGCCTCATAAAACACCAGTGCGGCGGGCACAGCAGCGAGCGACTGAATTTCCGTGCGACGGGCAGCCGAACGGGAGGGAAGAAAGCCGATAAAAAGAAAGCGCTGATCGAGCAGCCCCGAGGCGGACAGCGCCACAGCGGCGGCATTCGGCCCCGGCAACGGTACCACCGGGAACCCCGCCGCCTGCACCGCCCGAACCGCCCGCGCACCCGGATCGGAAATCCCCGGTGTGCCCGCGTCGGAAATCAGCGCCACCGCCCTGCCTTCGGCCAGCAGGGCGAGCACCCTTGCGCTGGCGGCATTCTCGTTATGCTCATGGAGCGGAAATACCGGTGCGGTGACGCCGTGGTGATCGAGAAAATGCCGTGCATGGCGCGTATCCTCGCAGGCGATCGCATCCACGCCGCGCAGGCAGTCCAGCGCACGCCGGCTGACATCGGCGAGATTTCCGATCGGCGTCGCCACCACATACAATGCTGCCGTCTTATCAACCGCAGGGAACTCGATGTCATTCATCCCCCGCATTCTCCGGCGCAATGCCGTCCCGCGCAAGCGCGGTGCCGCGGCGGAAGAACTCGCGGCCAGCCATCTGCGCGGTCAGGGGCTGAAGATTCTCGATCGCAACTATCGTATCCGGGGTGGCGAAATCGACCTGATCGCCCGTGATGGCGATACCCTCGTCTTCATCGAGGTGCGGCTGCGCAGCCGGCAGGATTTTGGTGGTGCGGCAGAAAGCATCACACCCGCAAAATGTCGTCGCATCATCCTTGCGGCACAGCACTACCTGGCTGCGAACATCCGTGGGCATCATCCCCCCTGCCGGTTCGACTGCGTCCTGCTCGATGCCCTTTCTAAAGGCAGCATGCAATGGATAAGAAATGCGTTTGACGTGGATTGATGAGTCCTCTCCACACCCTCCATATTGAACCGCCCCCCCGCTTGCACGGCAGAACCGCGGCGGCGGTCCTCCGTTTGCTCATCGCACTGATCTGGGTATGCCGGCCATCTGCCGGCTTCACTGCGGAAATTCGCATTCTGGTGCAAAGCTCGCCGCTGGCCGGGTTCCAGTACCACGAGGGTGCCCGGCACTGGAAGGAGATGCGGGAAGGCGATGCGCTGACCCTGGTACGCGAACCCGGCAATCCCCACGATCCCAGAGCGGTCCGGGTGGAATGGCACGGAGAGATGCTGGGGTACCTGCCACGGGCCGAAAACTCTGCCGTGGCCGACGAAATGGACCGTGGCAACCGGCTTGAGGCCCGCATCGCCCGGCTGCGCGAACATTCCGACCCCTGGCAGCGGCTCCTGATCGACATATTCCTGCCCTTGTGACGGAGCTGGCAGCAGCAATGGCAATGGCGCTTTCTGCCCGCGTTAGAATGGCCGCTGATCCGGAAAGGGAAAGTTGCATGAATATCGAACAGCGCATCCAGGCGCAATTTCAGGCCAGCGTGGAAACCAAGCAGGCAGCCGCAGCGGTCATGGCCGGGCCGATTGCCCGGGCGATTACCATCATGAGCGACTGTCTCAAGGCGGACGGCAAGATCATGGCCTGCGGTAACGGCGGCTCGGCGGGAGATTCCCAGCATTTTTCCGCGGAACTGCTCAACCGGTTCGAACGCGAACGTGCGCCACTGGCGGCGATTGCCCTGTCCACCGACACCTCGACGCTGACCTCCATCGCCAATGACTATCGTTACGAGGAGGTGTTTTCCAAGCAGGTACGGGCTCTGGGCCGACGCGGCGATGTCCTGCTGGCGATTTCGACCAGCGGTAATTCCCCCAATGTGATCGCCGCCATGGAGGTAGCGCGAGACAAGGGCATTGCCATCGTGGCGCTCACCGGGAAGAAGGGCGGCAAAATGGCCGGCCTGCTCGGCCCCGGAGATGTGCACCTGTGTGTGCCGGCGGACCGCACCGCACGCATCCAGGAAGTTCACCTGCTCACCCTGCACTGTCTTTGCGACGGTATCGATCAAACCCTGTTTGGAGACGCCTGATGACCCCTTCTCTGCGCCAGCCGCTGGCTGGATGGATGATGCTCGCCGCCCTGATCCCCCTGCTTTCCGGCTGCTTCGGCGTTGCTGCCGTCGGCATGGGTGCCGGTGCGCTGATGGTTGCCGACCGCCGTCCCTCCGATACGTATATCAGCGATGAATTCGTCGAACAACGGGCAGGCGCGCGGATCGGCGAGAAATACAAGGACCGGGTTCATGTCAACGTCACCAGCTACAACCACATGGTTCTGCTGACCGGTGAAGTCCCTGACGAAGCAACCCGGGCCGACATGGAGAAAATCGTCTCCGCCGTACCCAATGTGAAGACCATCTCCAACGAGTTGCAGATCGCGGCCCCCAGTTCCCTCTCCGCCCGCACCAGCGACACCATTCTGACCTCGAAGGTGAAGGGGCGCTTCATCGACGCCGGAAAATTCTCGGCCAACCTGGTGAAGGTGGTGACCGAAGCCGGCACGGTGTATCTGATGGGCCTCGTGACCCGCAAGGAAAGTGATGATGCGGTGGAAATCGCCCGCACCACGGCTGGTGTGATGAAGGTGGTGCGCATCATGGAAATCATTCCGGATGCGGAGGCCCGCCGCATCGATGGCGGCCCCCGGAATACCAGGGATGCGCCACATCAGTGAACCGGACGCATCCCCTGCGGCATGTGCATATCGGGTTGCAGGGCGGGCGTGATGCGCCGGAACTCATGGCGCCGCCCGGCCGACTTCATTCCCAATCCTGATTATTTTTCCGCCAAACGCTTCTCGATTGCCCCCACCAGTTCCGCGCTATCCGGCTTGGTGAAGCTGGAAAACGCCTGAATCTGCTCGCCACGGCGGTCAATCAGGTATTTGTGGAAGTTCCAGCGCGGCTTGCTGCCGCTCTTGGCGATCAACTGCCGGTAGAAGGGGCTGGTGCCTGGCTCGACCACATCGGTCTTGGCCATCATCGGAAACTGCACGCCGTAGGTGGAGCGGCAAAAGTCGGCGATTTCCCGTGCACTTCCCGGTTCCTGCTGGCCAAAGTCGTTGGAAGGAAACCCGATCACCACCAGCCCCTGGTCCTTGTACTTGCGGTACAGCGCCTCCAGCCCCTCGTACTGCGAGGTGAATCCGCAATAGCTTGCGGTATTCACCACCAGCAACACCTTACCCTCGTACTGGCAGAGGCTCTGGGGCGAGTTGTCCTGCAACTTGGGCACGGTGAAATTGAGCAAGGCAGGACAGGCAAGGGCAACGGCGGGGAGCAGGAACGCCACCCCTGCCAGAAAGGCGCGGACGCTTTGCATGGTCGATCTCCGGTATCGGGAGGTTCAGTATGCGCCTGCCCGGCACGGCTGCACAGCCTGCCCTTGCTAGAATCGCATCCCATGGACCATGCTCCTCCTGCCTTCGAGGCCAAAATCTGCGCGCCCCACGATCTGGCCCGGCGCATCCCCGCCCTCCCCCGCCCGCTTGTTTTCACCAATGGCTGCTTCGACATCCTGCATCGCGGGCATGTCACCTATCTGGCCCAGGCACGGGCTCTGGGCGCCAGTCTCGTGGTCGCCCTCAATACGGATGCGTCGGTCAGGCGTCTGGGCAAGGGTGACGACCGTCCCCTCAATCGTCTTGAAGACCGGCTCGCCGTCATGGCTGCGCTGGAATGTGTCAGCCTGGTGACCTGGTTCGAAGAAGATACTCCCTTGCAGCGCATCGTCGAAATTCGACCCGATGTGCTGGTCAAAGGGGGCGACTGGCCCGTGGAAAAAATTGTCGGCTACCACGAGGTCCTGACCTGGGGTGGCAGCGTGCATTCCATTCCCTTCCTCCACGACCGGTCCACCACGTCGCTGGTGGAAAAAATCCGCCGACTCTGATCCTTCTCCACACTCAACGCAAAAGGGGCCCCGGCCGGGTCCCTTTTGCGTAATGTACCGAACCTTCCGGAAGGAGCTTACTTGCCCTTGCCGCGGAAGTAGGGAATGACGTGGGTGCCGATGTTGCGGATCGTCTCCAGCTGCGCCCAGAACGGAACCGTCCCCATCTGGCAGATGAAGAGGATTTCGTCGGCGCCGGCATCAATCAGACGCTGCACATAGCCGATGCAGTCTTCCACCGTGCCATAGGCATGGTTGGGATTGAGCATGGCCATCGTCGGATCACTGAAATCCACCGTCAGCTGTTCAGAAGCCCAACTGGTCTTGATCACGGTCTGGCCGGTGGTGTCGGCGGCGGTGCCGTCTTCCAGCTTCCAGCTGTCCCAGTCGGGCTTGGGACCGCCGGTGTACCAGTAGGCCAGGGATTCCATGAAGAAACGCTGGCCACGGATACCGATCTTGCGCGCCTGCTGTCCGTCATTCAGCACGATGGCCGGGCACAGGGCGGCAAGGTGCTCGATGGGGCGAAAACCCACCTGATCTTCCGCCTTTCGGTTCTTCCAGGCATCACGATACACGGCGTTCTTTTTCGCCACCTCCTCGGGGCCACCAAAGCCCAGTACCAGAGCACCCATGCCACGGCTGCCTGCGGTCTTCAGGGTATCGGTATTGGTGCAGGCCAGATACATGGGAGGATGCGGTTCCTGCAGGGGCTTGGGATGAATCGGACGGCGGGGAATCTTGATCCATTTGCCATCGTGTTCGATCTCCTCCTGGGTCATGATCTTGGGGATCAGATACATGGACTCGTCGATCTGCTCGGGCAGATCCTTGAGATCGTAGCCAAAGGTTCCTGCTTCCTGGTTGGTGCCTCCCTTGCCGACACCGAAATGTACGCGGCCACGGGAGAGAATGTCGAGTGCACCGATACGTTCGGCCACCTTGACCGGATGGTTCATGTTGGGAGGCAGGCAGACGACGCCATGGCCGATCCCGATACGTTCCGTCTTGGCCGCGATGAAGGCGAGATGGGTCTCGGGTACCGAGGCGTGAGAGTAATAGGTCAGGGCAGTGTGTTCGACAGACCAGAACACGTCGAAATTGTTACGGTCGCACTCCTGGGCCAGGACTACCGTTTCCTCGAAAATGCGGCGGTCGCCAGCACGGGAGTTGTCGGTGGTCTGGTTTTCAATGATCATCGAAAATTTCATGGGCTCGCTCCTAGGTTTGTCGTTGACTACCCTCGTCGAGGGATGAGAAATTTTCAACCACCCCGGCAGCACAAGCATTACCCATTTTCATTACATCGCCCCCTCCGCCCACATCCACGGTTGACCTGGGTCAACCTGCCCCCACTTGACCGCCGGCGCCCTGCAAGACTCGTATTCGGCCCGCAGTCAAATCCGGACAGGCAATGAGTAAATATGGGGGCATTTCCCGGCCCGTTTTTCTGCGAGAATACCCATACCCCCACTAGTCCTTCCGAGGAGATGTGATGTCCAGCCCCTCTATCGACGCCCGCTCATTCCGCAGTGCCCTCGGCAGCTTCGCCACCGGTGTCACCGTGATCACCACCCGTTCCGAAGACGGCTCAGCCGCAGGCCTGACCGCCAACAGTTTCAACTCCGTTTCGCTGGAGCCGCCCATGGTGTTGTGGAGCCTGGCCAAAAGCTCACGCAGCATGCCGGCATTTCAGGGTGCGAAACACTGGGCCGTGCATGTCCTGGCCGCTGATCAGGAACCCGTGTCAAAACAGTTCGCCACCGCTGGCATAGACAAGTTCGCTGGTCTGACAGTGGAGACCGGGGTCGCCAATCTTCCCCTGCTGGCAGGCTGCGCCGCCCGCTTCCAGTGCAAGATGGCCTTCCAGTACGATGGTGGCGATCACATCATTTTCGTGGGTGAAGTGCTCGACTTTGACCGTTCCGAGCGACCGCCTCTGCTCTATCACGCCGGGAAATACGCCCTCGCGGCCCAGAAGGGGGGTATCGCCGAGCCCCGTGGTGCCCGCCTTGCCGGAAGTTTCAGCGAGGATTACCTGGGCTATCTGCTGGGCCGCGCCCACTATCAGTTCTATGCGCCGGTACATGCCCAGGTCGTGACCCACGGACTCACGGATGACGAATATTTCGTCCTCAGTGTGCTGACCATTCGCAACGAACTCACCGCATCCGATTTATCCCGGCAAGTCGGTTTCGGCCCCTACGCCGACCAGGCCATGCTGGACCGCATGGCCGCCAACGGACTGCTGAACGAGGAAGATGGCCACTACAGCCTGACCCCCAAGGGCCGCGATATCACCCTGCACATCATGGCTGCCGCGAAAGCCCGGGAAATGGAAGTTCTGGGAGGATTTGGCGAAGCCGATGCCATTGCCCTCAAGACCCTGCTGCTGCGTCTGGTCAAGGCCACCCTGGCCGATTACGAGGATCTCTGGCCCTCCGCCGACTAAACGGGAAACGCCCCAAAACAAAAAGGCACCCTGGGGTGCCTTTTTGTTTTGGGGCGCAGGATTGCCCGCGCTGCTACCGGATCGGGTTGCTGGCCGGGTTGCGGACTCAGCGAAAACCGACACCAAAGTCGTGGCCCCAGAGACTGACCTCGGTCGTCTCGTGCACGACATTGCGCGTCCAGTCGACCTGCAAGCCGCCATAGCCAAACTCGATGGCGAAATTGGATGGCGACATGATGTAGAACGAAGTCATCTTGTCGTTCACATGGCGTCCCAGGGTGGCCATCAGCTTGACGTTGTGCTTCATGTAGCGATCCATGGCGCGCCCCACCTCATCCATGTCGGGTACCTCCATCATCAGATGGATGCAGCCGCTGGAAGCCGGCATTTCGGCGATGGCCAGGCTGTGGTGGCGGGGATTGTTGCAGTGAAGGAAGTAGATGCGGGCGGCGGGGCCGTTCGGATCGGGTTGATGCTTCATCAAGTCCGACAACTGGAACCCCATGACGTCGCGAAAGAAAGTCCAGGCCGCATCGAAATTGGGGCAGGGCAGCACGGTATGGCCCAGGCCCTGATCGCCAGTGATGAAGGTGGTGCCGGTAGGGGACACCAGACGGCGCCAGTCGGTCTTGAAGCCGAGCACGATCTCGTGGCGATTGCCCGCGGGATCGGCGAAAGCGATCAGATCGATGCAGTTTCGGTTCTTCTTCTCAGCATCACTGCCCGCAGTGAAAGCCACGCCAGCCTTCTTCAGTTCATTCTTGGCTTGCTCGAAGGCAGCCTCGGAAGCCACCTCCCAGCCGGAAACCAGGTAACGATCCTCGTCACCTTTTTGCACCGCGATACGGAAGGCGCGATCGTCCATCTTGAGCCAGACATCGCCATTGGGGGCAGATTTGGCTTCCAGCCCGAGAACGTTCTCGCCAAAGGCGTTCCAGGTCGCAGGGTCTTTTTGCTGGACCACGACATAGGCCAGACCACGAATGTCCATCATGATGAGCTCCTCGTTATTGAATGACTTGGGTTATGCAATGTATGAAAAGGGAATCACTCGATGACGGCAGCCGAGAAGGCCGGAGGGTCGCCGAGGAAAGGGCGATGGGAAGGAGGTTGCCGGCCATCCACATCGGTAATGCCGTAGTGCAGGGCCAGTTCGGCCCCCACCTGAACCTGACCGGAATAGCGTTCACGCTCCGGATCGGCATACAGGGCGGCGATGACCCGGCCGGGAAATTCCGGCGACTCGGCCGCATCGAGCATGGCACCGTATTTCTCGGGTTCGGCGGCACATACGGACAAGGTGCGCTCGGTTTTCATCAATCCCAGCCAGAGCGAAACAGCGGCCACGCCAAACGGCTTGAAGTCCACCGCCATGTCGTGTGCCATCTTGTCCGTGGCGGCCTTGCCGGCGCCATAGGCGGGACCATGCATGTAGCAGGTACCGCCGAAGGACGAAGTAAACACCAGAAGGCCCTTTGCCTTCACCAGCAAGGGGGCGGCATGCCAGGCAGCCACATAGTGGGAACGCATGCCCACCCTGAGGATGCCAAGCAGATCCAGCGACTTTTCCCAGAACGGACCGGGATCGGTCAGACCATCGGGGACTGCCAGGGCGTTGCTGACCAGGATGTCGATCCGGCCCTGCTCCTTGCCGACGCGGCTAAACAGTTCCGCCACTTCGGCATCGTTGCCATGATCGCAGGCGACGGCGATGCCTTTCCCGCCCCGGCGGGTGATTTCGGTTACGGTGTCATCCACCGTCCCCCCAAGTGCGGAAGATACGCTACCGGGGCGGCTGCGCCCGGTGACATAAACCGTCGCCCCCATTTCCCCCAGGGCGATCGCGATTCCCTTGCCCACCCCCCGTGAAGCGCCGGTGACGACGCAGACCTTGCCGTGCAGATCAGCCATATTGCCGCCTGCCACCTTGACGGCGGCAGGCCCAGGTAACGATTAAAGAAAGGTGTCGGTATTCGGCAGACCAAGCAGGACACCCCCGTAATTCCGCTCGATCTTGTAGATATTGTTGGCCACATGGGTACGGCCGCAGTTGATATCCAGGAAGTAGCGGGTGAGGCGCGATGTCCGGTACATGCCGTGGGCACCAGCATTGTAGAACAGGCGGTTAACCAGATCCGCGCAGCGTTCGGGGACCGATGCGGACTGGGTGCGGTAGTGGATGCGATCGTTCATGTCCAGCGGCTGGCCGGCCCGTAGCTTCGACATCATGCTGTCGAAGTTGCGGAACAGGGCAACCTTCATTTCGTCAATGGCCAGGGCAGCTTCGGCGGCCGTCTGCTGGACCATGGGATCTTCAGCGCTCTTGGATGCATCGTTCACCGCCACGCGCTTGCCATTCCAGTCCAGATAGGCATTGAGCGCACCTTGCAGGGCACCGATGGATGAAGTCGAGACGGCACGGACGAAGATCTGGCCAAAAGGCAGCTGGTACAGGGGTGCGGTGTTGTGCACGACGCCGGGACTGGTACCCTTGGCGCCGTCAGAAGACTTGTGCGTGCGGTAGGTGGGAACAAAAGCATCATTCACTTCCACATCCTGACTGCCGGTTCCACGCAGACCCACGGTATCCCATGCATCGACGACCTTGAAATCACCGCGGGGAATGAGGAAGGTGCGGAACTCTCCGTCCTCTGGCGTCACACCGCCAAGGAAGGCCCAGTCGCAATGATCCACACCGGAGGAAAAGCCCCAGCGGCCGGAGACCCGATATCCACCTTCGACAGGAGTCACCTTGGCCTTGGGCATGTAGGAGGAAGAAATCAGGGTGTTCTGGTTCTTGCCCCAGACATCCTGCTGGGCACGATCATCGTACAGGGCGAGCTGCCAGTTGTGCACGGCGATCACGCCATAGATCCAGGCCGTAGACATGCAGCCCTCGGCCAGTGCGATCTGGATCTTGTAAAACACTTGGGGATCCATTTCATAGCCACCGTAACGCTTGGGCTGCAGGACGCGGAACAGGCCGGCTTCACGCATCTCGGCCACGGTCTGCTCGGGCACCTTGCGGCCGGTGGCAGCCTGCTCCCAACGCTCGATCAGCTTGGGAATCAGTGCCCTGGCTCGATCAACCAGTTGCTCGGGGGTAGGGATATCGCTCATTTCATGCTCCTCATAGGATTCGATGTAAGGTTGTTTTTGTGCTGAATCCCTGCTGGGGTGTACGCAGTGTCTCCCGTCCGGTCCCGAACTCCATCGTCCGGAGGGACTATGCGGATGGGTGTAGTTATACCGGAGTTCAGCCCAAAGTCACCACACTGTTCAAAATCACTTGTACCAGAGCGGTCTGCCGGCTGACACCGGTTTTGGAAAAAATCGCCCGCAGATGGGCGCGGGCGGTGTTGCGGCGGATACCCATCAAGATGGCGGCTTCATCCAGTGTCAGGCTATCCACCAGATGCAGGGCCAGTACGGCCTCGGCCGGAGTCAGGCCGAAAATGCGCATCACCAGATCACGCGATGCCTGGGGTGGCATGACCGGATCACGCAGGAAAATCACGCCACCGGGGCGACGTGGAGCCTGCGCCCAGTCGGCCTCGGGAGCGGAGCGCACCAGCACCCCCAGCTTGCCCCGCCCCGAAGGACGGGTCAGGGCCAGTCCCTCCACCAGGGAGGGACCCGACTCCTTGCGACATCCCCCCAGAACCTGCCGAACGAGACGGTGCAGTTCCCGGTCCTCGGTCGGATAGGCCGCCTGCAGCACGCCGCTGTTCAGCTGCAAGCCATCCGCCTGGTCGAGAATGGCCCGCGCCTGGGGATTCATCTGCAAGATCCCGCCTTTTTCATCGAGCAGGATCATGCCGATGGACATGCGCGCGACGGTGCCGGCATAGAGCTGGCTTTCCGCTTCCAGATGGCCGATACGCCCATGCAGGCGGATAGCGCGTCGCAGATGGGGCAACAATCGCCGCACCCAGCTCTTGTCGGCTGCAGAAAAGGGGCGCTCACCCTCCTGGCGGGAAATCTGCAGACGGCAACGCACACCATCTTCCGTGCGCAGTTCGACCCCCAGCATGTAACTCACCCCGAGGGGACGAAGAAACTCGCTGAAAAAAGTGCTCTGACGCCAGGCGTCGTGTCCGATCAGTTCTTCCGGTGTGACCACCTGTCCATCAGGAAGATCGACGAATGGGTCGATGGCAAAAAAGTGGCTGTTGTAGGAAGCGGTGACTGCATCCGATACCTGTCCAACCGCAAGCACAACACCATGACCGTCGATGCTGGGGGGGCGCAGCATCAGACTGGCGAAGGTCGCACCGGGATAGTCGCGCAGATCGTCCAGAAAACCCTGCCAGGGCGGGGATTCCATGGGGCCTTCATAAATGGCCGCAAGCGTCCGCTCGAATGCAGAGGAACAGAGTTCTCCGTCCCGTAGCGGTTCTCGGCTGATCGATCCATCCATGGTGCCGGATCATACCCGAGCGCCATGGCATGCCCCGGCTGTCCGCAGACGGGAGCCGGCGCATGGGTTAGCATCCTGCCGCCATGATCCGGATCAACCTGCATTCCCTGCGCCGGCGCCTCGACCTTTACGAGAGGCTGATGCGGCTCGACAAGCCGATCGGCATCCTCCTCCTGCTCTGGCCCACCCTCTGGGCGCTCTGGATTGCCAGCCAGGGGCATCCCGATCCCATGACGCTCTGGATCTTCATTCTCGGTACCGTGCTGATGCGCTCCGCCGGTTGCGTCATCAACGATTACGCCGATCGGGACTTCGATCCCCATGTGCAGCGCACCCGCGAACGCCCCTTGGCGGCCCGGCAGGTTGGTGGAGGCGAAGCCCTGATGCTGGCCGCCATCCTCTCCCTATGCGCATTCGTGCTGATCCTGCCGCTCAACCGGGAAGCCCTGTGGCTATCGTTCCCCGCCCTGTTTCTGGCTGCGAGCTATCCCTACACCAAGCGCTTCCTTGCGATTCCACAGGCCTATCTGGGGATTGCCTTCGGCTTCGGCATCCCCATGGGTTTCGCGGCAACCCTGGGGGAAGTGCCATTTCTGGCATGGATGATGCTCGCCGCCAATGTGGCCTGGGCCATGGCCTACGATACCGAATACGCCATGGTGGACCGCGAGGATGACCTCAAGATCGGCATCAAGACCTCCGCCATCAGCTTTGGCCGCTTCGATGTGATCGCCATCATGCTTTGCTATCTCGTCACACTGGGCCTGCTGGCCTGGGTGGGGCATCGGCTCGGTTATGGCTGGTGCTATCAGGCCGGACTCATCATCGCCGCGATGATCGCGGGCTATCACTACACGCTGATCCGCAACCGGGAACGGGATCGATGCTTCAAGGCGTTCCTTCACAACAACTGGTTCGGTGCGGCGGTCTTCGCCGGCATCGTCATGGAACTCAATCTGGCTCCGGCCCTAGGCCATTGACTCCTCGCCATCACTTCGAGGCAGATCCTTTTCGTAGCACGCCGGGCCGCCCCGGCCGGCTGGCGGACAGCGGCTGAAGTATCATTCCCGCCCATGAAATATCGGGATCTGCGGGACTTCATCGCCCAGCTCGAAGCCTTGGGCGAGCTCAAACGGATCGGGGTGGAAGTCAGCCCCGCGCTGGAAATGACCGAGATCTGCGACCGCGTTCTACGTGCGGGCGGACCGGCCTTGCTGTTCGAGCGCCCGAAAGGGCGTGCCATGCCTGTACTGGGCAATCTGTTCGGGACGCCACGCCGCGTCGCCCTGGGCATGGGCGTGTCGGATACGGACCACGTGGCGGCCTTGCGCCAGATCGGCCATACGCTCTCCGCACTCAAGGAACCCGAGCCTCCCAGGGGGCTGCGCGATGCCTGGGACAAGCTGCCGCTACTGCGACAGGTGCTGAACATGGCTCCCAAGGTGTTGTCATCGGGACCGTGTCAGGAGATTGTGCAGGAAGGCTCCGGGGTGGACCTGACCGGTCTGCCGATCCAGACCTGCTGGCCCGGCGATGTGGCACCACTGATCACCTGGGGCTTGACCGTCACCCGCGGTCCGCACAAATCGCGACAGAACCTGGGTATCTACCGCCAGCAGTTGCTGGGGCCCAACAAGCTGATCATGCGCTGGCTGCCTCACCGGGGTGGCGCACTGGATTACCGCGATCATTGTGAAACCAGCCCCGGCCAGCCCTATCCCGTGGCGGTGGTGCTGGGTTGCGATCCGGCCACCATTCTGGGCGCCGTGACCCCCGTTCCCGACACGCTGTCCGAATACCAGTTCGCCGGCTTGCTGCGCGGCGGACGTACCGAGCTGGTGAAATGCCTCGGTTCCGATCTGCAGGTACCGGCCCGCGCCGAGATCGTGCTCGAGGGCGTACTGCATCCGGGCGAGACCGCGCTTGAAGGCCCGTATGGCGACCATACCGGCTACTACAACGAACAGGCCGAATTCCCTGTATTCACGGTGGAGCGCCTCACCATGCGTCGTGATGCCCTCTATCACAGCACCTACACCGGAAAGCCGCCGGACGAGCCGGCGATGCTTGGCGTCGCCCTCAACGAAGTGTTCGTCCCCCTGCTGCAAAAACAGTTTCCCGAAATTGCCGACTTCTACCTGCCTCCCGAGGGCTGCTCCTACCGGCTTGCCGTGGTGAGCATGAAGAAGCAGTATCCGGGACATGCCAAGCGCGTGATGTTCGGCATCTGGAGCTTTCTGCGCCAGTTCATGTACACCAAGTTCATCATCGTCACCGATGCGGATATCGATGTACGTGACTGGAAGGAGGTGGTCTGGGCGCTCACCACCCGCGTGGATGCCATCCGGGATACGGTGCTGGTGGATCACACCCCCATCGACTATCTGGATTTCGCCTCACCCGTCGCGGGCCTCGGCAGCAAGATGGGCATCGATGCCACCCACAAATGGCCCGGCGAAACCAGCCGCGAATGGGGCCGCCCCATTGCCATGGATGAAGCAGTGAAACGCCATGTCGACGCACTCTGGGAACACCTGGGCCTGTAGCCGGAAGAGGGTGAGGCCCGGCCGTTATGATGCCCAAGCCGGCTCCGGTCTCCCTGACGTATCTACGGGTATTCGCTATCACGCAGACGTCAACCGGATCGGTTTTTTAGAATATTTTTCACTTTCATTGCAATCCGGATTCGTGCTGCTAGATTGGGAGCGTGCCTTCAGGGACGCTTTGCTGACGCCGTCGATCATTGATCGGTTATCTTCTTTACAGAAAGAAGTCGCAATCCAGTCTTACCGCTCTAACCAAGGACGGCCCCTAACAAGCCGCCATGGACGACCGGCAAAGCCCTGAAGTGCACACGCCGCTTGCTTCCGTCTATCGTCAATATCCTGCAGCCCGCATCTCGCGAAACTTGATCGCTTCCGGTTTCAGTTTCTTCCGGAGGCGGAGTCCGGGCCGCCACCATAAAGCCAGTTCAGCAACGCGTCCTGCGCCGCGCCGGATTTTTCCGCATTGGCGTGATTGACCAGGAAAACCACTACCCATTCCCGGCCCACCTGATCACGCAAATACCCGGCTATCGTTTTCACACCATCGAGTGTTCCTGTCTTCAGGTGCCCCTGACCTGCTACCGCGTCGCCATTGAGACGTTTTTTCAGCGTGCCGTCCACCGCGACCAGCGGTAACGATGAAACGAATTCGGGCATCAATACGCTGCGATGTGCAAACTGCAAAAGATGCGCCAGGCTGCGGGCGGAAATGCGTCCCTTGCGTGAAAGGCCCGAGCCATTATCGAGGACCAGCTCGGGCATCGGCATGTTCTTTGCCGCAAGCCAGTTGCGCAATGCTGCCGCGGCGTCCGGTGCGCGCAAGGGATAATTGGGGAACGCCAGACTGAGATACAGTTCCCGCGCCATGACATTGTTGCTGAACTTGTTGATGCTGCGCACCACCTCCGCCAGACTCGGCGATTCGATGAGGCCCATGCGCCGGGCATCTGGCGGTATCGTGCCATTTCTCACCTGCCCCTGCCATTCGCCACCCAGTTCCGCCCACAACGGACCGAATACACCGGCAACATACTCGGCATGCGGCATCAGGCCGAGGTTCCATACCTTCTCGCCACAGGCCACCGGATAATCGCCACGCAGGATCAGGCGCCAGCCCCCGCCGGCCGGTTTCAGCTCGGGGACAAGAGTCTCCTTCCAGTCCAGACACGCAGCGTGACTCAGGCGTAACTGGTTGATGACCTCCAGGTTTCCCAGCCGTGGCTCGGGCAACACCGTGACATCGGTGGCAGCTGGAATCAAGGTCAGCTGCACCGCCTTGAAATTCAGCAATAGTGCGTCGGGCCCCACGTTGTAAGGGCGCAGGGGTTTGTCATCCAGAGGACTGCTGTCATAGCCGGAAAGATCGAACAGGCTGCGATCCAGCACCAGATCGCCCCGAATCACCCGAACGCCACGTGCCCGTACCTGACGCAACAGGCGCCAGAACTGCTCAAGAGTGAAATACGGATCCCCGCCCCCCTTGATGAATAGGTCACCCGTCAGCACATCGCCCTGCAGCGGCGCGACGACATCCGCTTCGGTCTGCCAGGTGTGCGCCGGCCCCAGCAGATCCAGCGCCGCGAAGGTGGTCAAAAGCTTCATCACCGATGCCGGATTGAAAGCTCGATCGGCATTCAGGCTGAGTGCGGTACCCGTCACATGCGGCGTCGCGCCTTCCACGGGCTCGACCACCACGGCAACCGAATTCTCCGGGATACCGGCAGCCTGCAACGCCCGATGGACAGGTGGTGGCAGCGTCGTGGCGCAAGCATCCATTCCCCGGGCAAGGAGCAGGATCGGAATACAGGCCCGGATCAGGATGCGGACAAGTAGGGTCATCGGGAAATTCTCGTGATCTGAAATGCCGGCCCAGTGTAATTCATGTCATGTCACCTCCCGGCCATGCAAGAAAAAGCCGGCCCGCAGGCCGGCCTGGCTGATCCACAGCAGGAAGGAGTTACTTGTCGTGGGGCTCGATGTAGCGCGCCCGATATCCGGCAAAATCCTGCCTGATCTGCGCCTCGGACAAGCCGAAGTATTCCATGGTGTAGTCATGGACCGGCCGTTTGTCCCGACTGTTGGCCTCGAGGAAGACCTGCATTTTTTCCTTGGTGTCCTCGGGAAAGCTGTAGCCGAGGAAGTCATAGATGGTCTTCACCACTTCCAGAGGCTTGGTGAGGGTGTCGGCAAACCAGATGTCGAGAAAGCGGTCGGCCGCACTGGCATCACGGTACTGCATGGTTTCCTGCATGCCACGAGCCCAGATGTCCGACCACTGACGCCCCACCCGGGTGGGATCGGGGTTTTTCATGTACACCTGCCAAAGGTTGAAATGAAAGCTGGCGATTGAGGGGATCGTCTGCAGCGGATCACGATGCGTCTGGATCACGCGGGTGTCGGGAAAGACCTTGAACAGCACATCGATCTGACGCAGGTGATGAGGCGCCTTGAGTACCCAGGGGCCCGCCTGGATACCCCGCTGCCGCTTCTGCCACTGGACGAATTTGAGTACCCGCTTGAGGTATTCATAGGCGGGCGTCTGGTCGTTGTCCCACATCCAGCGGGTATATCCCGGTATATCGACATAGGCATCGAAGAAGCTGCGGAAGGAATGCTCGAGCAGCATGCCTTCTTCGTCGGCACCGGTGGCGTCCCAGGGATGGATGGACATCAGGACCGGATTGGCCTCGATGAGTGCCTTGACCTCGGCCTTGGCCAGGTCGATGCGGGGGTCAGGGCCCTTGTCCGTTGCCGGGTCGTTGACCGGAGCGGGATAGCGCGTTTCCCACCAGAGGATGGGATAGAAGCGTGGATCGACGCTGAGGATGCGCTGCAGGAGTGTGGTTCCGGTACGAGGCAGGCCGACGATGACAATCGGCCCCTCGATCTGTTCGTCGGCAATTTCCGGGTAGCGATAAAAATAGTCCTCGATCACCAAGCGGTTCTTGAGCATTTCGATGATGCGCCCCCCCAGGATCTGCTCGCCCAGTTCCGACAGCCCGCCTTCCCCGTTCATCGCGCTGATGACGGCTTCCAGGCCGGGACGAAAATCCTCCGGACCGAAATCGGTGAGTCCGTCCGCACGCTTGCTGGCCTCGTCCAGCATGGCCTTGAGATCAAATGCCATTCGTGTCTTCCCCTTTATTTTCTGGCGATGTCTTCAAACTTGACGATCCTGGTGCGGATATCGGCAAAACGATCCCCCGCGCCAATGATCCGGAACAGGCTGGTACCCAGCCGGTGACCTGCGGTGGTCAGCCAGTTGGGAACGCCCGGATCGCGGTGGGCGAGCACGATGGTGACACTGCCGTCCGGATTGAGACGGGCACCATGGCCGTTCACATGAATGCGGTGGTAGCGGTAGTCGAGAGATTCCATCCAGTAATTGTCTACCTGGAAATTCCAGAACTCACAGGGTGGAACGGTGGTCTCGATGACCATCGCCTCGTCTTCCTCCAGTTGCCAGTAGCCGTGGTAGTACTGGATATTGGGATCGCCTCCGGCAGTCTGGAACACCTTCTGGTCGCCCAGGGGAATGATATTGAAGTGACCGGATTTGAAATCACGCGACCAGTCGGCGAATAGTGTGGCGACACGCTCGGTATAAAGGCCGGCAGCCATCAGCGATGCGGCGAAACGGGCCGGATCTAGGGGAGGGGGTGACGATGCCTCACCAATGCGTTCCAAGGTCAAGGTAGCCGCCTTTTCGTTGCGCCGGTCATTGAAGGTCTGGCGCACCAGCAGCATGTGGGAGGTTTCTTCCATCGGCAGCCAGTTGCCACTGGCGGGCTTGCGGGTAGACAGGATGATCTCGAAGCTGCCATCGGGGGCCACCGACATTTCGGTTGCATTGAGCAGACCCGTCCCTTCCAATGTGCTTCCCGCCTTCTCGAATCCACCCTTCTTGGTGGCGAAGTTGAGGGTAGGCACGGTGCCACGCTGACCACGGATGCGATATTCGTGCTGACCACTGATGCGGGCGGTCTGATAGTAGTTATCGGGGTTGTCGGCGCCAATCTTGATCGTCTCGTGGGAGGGTACGACGAACACCGGATAATCCGCATCAGCGCCTTCGACCATCATTTCCAGTCCAGCACGGATCAGGCGCGACAGGTAACGCATGCCCTCGGCCTGATCCAGCGCGGTCTTGGGCGTTTCGGGGCGCAACAACTGCTTGCCGGCCCGCTTCAGGGTATCGCAGTACTCTTCCCAGAGCCTGCCACTGAGAATGCTTTCTTCTTCTGCCACGAACTCCTCCTTGTTGCAAATAGCTGGTTTATAACTGACGCGGGGGCCCGAAGGCCCCCGCGTTTTTTCCACTACATCAGATTACGTTGTTCACAATGCCCATTCTGCTCAACTGGGCGATGATGTGGTCCGATGCCTCGTCCGGCGACATGATTGCGGTGTCGATCCGGATTTCGGGATGCTCGGGTGCCTCGTAGGGTGAGTCGATACCGGTGAAGTTTTTCAACTCGCCACGCCGGGCTTTCTTGTAGAGCCCCTTCGGATCACGCTGCTCCGCCAGGGAAAGGGGAGTGTCGATGTAGATCTCGATGAACTCTCCATCCTGCACCAGACTGCGCGCCATGCGACGTTCGGAACGGAAGGGAGAGATGAAGGAGACCAGGGTCAGCAGGCCCGCATCCACCATCAGCTTGGAAACCTCGCCCACGCGACGGATGTTCTCGACGCGGTCGGCCTCGGTGAAGCCGAGATCCTTGTTGAGGCCATGGCGCACGTTGTCACCGTCGAGCAGATAGGTGTGCTGGCCATGGGCGTGCAGTTTCTTCTCCACCAGATTGGCGATGGTGGATTTGCCTGCGCCCGAAAGGCCGGTAAACCAGAGGACAGCAGATCTCTGCCCCTTCATGACGGAGCGGGCATCCTTGTCCACATCCACGTGCTGCATGTGGATGTTCTGCGAACGGCGCAGGGCAAAGTGGAGCAGACCGGCCGCGACGGTATTGTTGGAAAGACGGTCGATGATGATGTAGCCACCGGTATCCGCATTGTCCTTGTAGGCATCGAAAGCGATGGGACGATCCACGGACAGGTTGCAGACACCGATCTCGTTCAGTTCCAGCTTCTTGGCCGCCAGATGCTCCAGCGTATTCACATTGACCTTGTGCTTGATCTCGGTGACGGTGGCGGTGACAAGCTTGGTACCGATCTTCATCAGATAGGAACGGCCCGGCATCATCGGCTCTTCATGCATCCAGACGATGGTGGTTTCGAACTGATCGGCCACTTCGGCCGGCGCATCGACGGTGGAAATCACATCGCCCCGGCTGATGTCGATCTCGTCGGCCAGGGTCAGGGTCACCGACTGACCGGCAACGGCCCGGTCCAGATCACCATCCTGGGTGACGATCCGTGCAACCTTGCTTTCCTTACCGGAAGGCTGGACGCGGATACGATCCCCGGGCTTGACCACCCCGCTGGAAACCGTACCGGCAAAGCCGCGGAAATCGAGGTTGGGGCGATTGACCCACTGCACCGGAAGACGGAAGGGCAGGCCCTGCAGACGATCCTGATCCACCTGCACCGTTTCCAGGAAGCCCATGAGCGTGGGGCCGTGATACCAGGGGGTGCGATCGCTCGGTTCCAGCATGTTGTCGCCCTTGAGGGCGGACAGCGGAATGGCGGTGAATACGTTGATGCCGATCTGCCTGGCGAATTCGCGGTATTCCTCCTCGATGGTACGGAAGACATTCTCCGAATAGTCCATCAGATCCATCTTGTTGATGGCGAGTACCACATGACGGATGCCGATCAGGGACACCAGGTAGCTGTGGCGCCGGGTCTGCGTCAGTACGCCCTTGCGCGCATCGATCAGGATCACGGCCACATCCGCGGTGGAAGCGCCCGTCACCATGTTACGGGTGTACTGCTCGTGCCCCGGCGTATCGGCAACGATGAACTTGCGCTTGTCGGTAGCGAAGAAGCGGTACGCCACGTCGATGGTGATGCCCTGTTCGCGCTCGGCGGTCAGCCCATCCACCAGCAGGGCGAAGTCGAGATCGCCTCCCTGAGTGCCTACTTTTTTGGAATCTTCTTCCAGCGCGCTCAGCTGATCCTCGAACAGCATCTTGGACTCATACAGCAGGCGGCCAATCACGGTGCTCTTGCCGTCGTCCACACTGCCGCAGGTGATGAAGCGGAGCAGACTCTTGTACTGATGGGTACGCAGATATCCCTCGATATCGCTGGCGATCAGCTGACGATCTTTTTCAATAGCCTGAGACATTAGAAGTAGCCCTCCTGTTTTTTCTTTTCCATGGAACCAGCGGAATCATGGTCGATGACCCGGCCCTGGCGCTCGGAAGTGGTGGTAAGCAGCATTTCCTGGATGATCGCCGGCAACGTGTCGGCATCGGATTCCACCGCACCGGTCAGCGGATAGCAGCCAAGCGTGCGGAAACGTACCCTGCGCATCATGGGCACCTCGCCTTCACGCAGCGGCATCCTTTCGTCATCGACCATGATCAGGGTGCCATCACGCTCCACCACAGGTCGCTCGGCAGAATAGTAGAGCGGCACGATGGGAATGTTCTCTAGGTAGATGTACTGCCAGATATCCAGTTCGGTCCAGTTGGAGATGGGAAAGACGCGGATACTTTCCCCCTTGTGCTTGCGGGCGTTGTAGAGCTTCCACAACTCGGGACGCTGGCTCTTGGGGTCCCAGCGGTGCTGCGCCGAGCGGAAGGAGAAGATGCGCTCCTTTGCACGGGACTTTTCCTCGTCGCGGCGGGCGCCACCAAAAGCGGCGTCGAAACCATACTTGTCGAGCGCCTGCTTCAGTCCCTGGGTTTTCATCACGTCGGTATGAATCGCCGAACCGTGCGTAAAGGGATTGATGTCCAGTTCGATCCCTTCAGGGTTGATATGCACCAGGAGATCCAGGCCGAGTTCCTTGACCATGCGATCACGAAAGGCGTACATCTCCTTGAATTTCCAGCGGGTATCCACATGGAGCAAGGGGAACGGGGGCTTGGCCGGGTAAAAAGCCTTCATCGCCAGGTGCAGCATGACCGCGCTGTCCTTACCGATGGAATAGAGCATGACCGGGTTGTCGGCTTCGGCCACTACCTCCCGGATGATATGAATGCTCTCCGCCTCAAGGCGTTGCAAATGGGTGAGGGACATATCCTTGAACTCTCCTTTCCTGGCGCCGCGAGCGGCATGGGTTGTTACATTAGTATTCGCAGATAAATGTTTAACGTTTACCGCGAGCTTGTTAGCCGCTGCACGATGCACCGGCCGGGATTGGGAACGAACATTGACACTGGCTGCCGGCGCAGCGCGCACCGGCAGTGCGGCGCGCGCGGGTGCCAGCGCACCCGGGCTGCCTGTATTACCCGTATTGAATGGCAGGGGAAAAATCTCGAACCGGCCGGCCCGCTCGATCAGCCAGGCCTTCATCCCGGCAGCCCGGTCCAGCTCCAGACCCTCCGACAGCAACACCAGCTTGCGGCCAACATCTTTTTGCAACAGCTCCAGAAAATTGGCCAGGGCATTGATTTTCAAGGCCCCCTCATAAATCTGCCAGCGCAGCTTGCCGCGATTGGTTACCGCCCTCAACATGCCCAGACGTACGCCTTCTTGACCAGGAACCACCACGGCACCATCTCCCAGCCACAGCACCTCGGCATCTTCAGCCCGGGCCTGCTCGGCGATGGGAGGGTAGGAGTTTTTCAGCCAGCGACGGGCTTCTGCCGGTAGTGACTCCGGGGGCAGATCCGCAGGACGTCGCGCATGAAACCCCCAGCGCTTGAGATATTCGCCCACGGTGCGCGCGGGCAGGGCAACGCCCGCGCGCACCTCGACCAAAGCCTGCACCGCATCCCGCTGCCACAGACCAAACCCAATATCCAGCTCGGCAGGCAGACGGCTGCAGATCAGGGAGCAGATTGCCGCCTCCTGGGCAGGAACAAGTGCACGCTTGTCGCCCACGCTACGGCCGCGAGGCTTCACCAGCACCTCATCCCACCCCCCGGCGCGATATGCCTTGCAGGCAGCGATCACGGTAGGGACGCTGAGCTCGGCCTGGACAGCCACATCCGCCACTTTCATTCCGGCCAGCCGCAGCCTGACCGCCAGACGGCGGCGTTCGTTAAGCGCTTCAACAGGGAGATTACGTGCGTCTCGGCTTTTCATTTAATAAAACATTAAATTTGTTTTTAGGAAAAACTAAAACGTAATGTACAATAAACTTTTTTAGAAATCAACTATTCTTTATAGTCCAATTCAGGAGATCGACATGAATTCGAAAATCAACCGCACCGAACTGCTTGAGCAACTGCTTCCTGTGGCCCGGGCTGCAGGTAAAGCCATCCTTGCCATCTATGCCACCGACTTCGAAGTCCGGGGCAAATCCGACGCGTCCCCCGTCACCGAAGCCGATGAAAAAGCCGAGGCAGTCATCCTTCCCGAACTGGCCCGCCTCACGCCTCATATTCCCGTGGTATCCGAAGAAGCCGCCGCAGCCGGCAAAATTCCCGACGTGGCCGATCTTTTCTGGCTGGTGGACCCCCTCGACGGCACCAAGGAATTCATCAACCGCAATGGCGAATTCACCGTCAATATTGCGCTGATCGAAAACCGCCGCCCGGTGCTGGGCGTGGTGCTGGCCCCGGCCCTGGACCGGCTGTTTGCCGGCGCCGAAGGCGTGGGCGCCTTCATCGAGGAGAAGGGACAGCGCCGCTCCATTGCCGCGCGCCGCGTCCCCGCTGCCGGATTGACCGTGGTGGCCAGCCGCTCCCACGGCGATGCCGAGGCGCTGGAAAAATTTCTCGCCGGACGCAAGGTGGCCAGCCAGACCAATGCCGGCTCTTCCCTGAAATTGTGCCTGGTCGCCACCGGCGAGGCCGATCTCTATCCACGCCTGGGCCGCACCATGGAATGGGACATCGCGGCCGGCCACGCCGTACTTGCTGCGGCAGGTGGCAAGGTCACCACGGTGGATGGGGGGCCCTTCACCTATGGCAAGCCGGATTTCGCCAACCCCCACTTCGCGGCATCCGGCGTGGATTTCAAATAAAAACTACCCCGGGATTGACTGTGCCACGGGGCAGGATGCCATGACGCCTGCCCCTGTCCCGTGGAAAATTTGCTTTCCTGATTCAATCCATTGATTCCGCGGCTATGCGGGTTCTGTCCGGGGCCATAATCAGTCTCTCTGTCAGCCACTCCGACCTGAGCCTGAGCCCATGGCCCGTTCCTACCTTTTTGTTCCCGGCAATCAGCCCGCCCGCTTCGACAAGGCGGCCGCGAGCGGTGCGGATGCCATCATTCTCGATCTCGAAGACAGCGTGCCAGTGTCGGAAAAGGCCGCCGCACGGGAAGCGGTAATTGCCTGGATGTCCGCCACGTCCTCACCCGTACCGGTCTGGATTCGTACGCAGGGGCTGGATGCCCCGGGCTTCGCTGATGATCTGGCGACAGTGGGGCGTGCCCGTCCCCGAGGGCTGCTGCTGCCCAAATGCGAGGGGGCTGCCGATGTGCTGCGCCTTGGCGTGGTGCTGGATACCCTGGAACATGAACACGGCCTGCCCGAAGGCAGTCTGGAGATTCTGGTCGTGGCCACCGAAACCCCCCGCGCCGTGCAATGCATGGCCAGTTTCGAGCGCCCCCTGCCCCGACTCAGGGGCCTGATGTGGGGTGCCGAGGATCTGGCCGCCGCCCTGGGAGTGCGCTCCCTGCGCGACAAGTCGGGGCAATACCTTCCTCCCGCCCTGCGCGCACGCGATGCCACGCTTCTGGCTGCCGCAGCCTGCGGCGCGGATCCCATCGATGCAGTCTTTGTCGGCATCCGGGATGCTGCGGGCCTGGCGGCTGAAACACGCCAGCACGCCGCCATGGGTTTTATCGCCAAGGCCGCCATCCACCCGGCCCAGATTCCCGTGATTCACGCAGCCCTGGCGCCCAACGCGAATGATGTGGACTGGGCCCGTGCGGTAATCACCACGCTGGAGGATGGCGCACGCTCCACCGGCGTGGTGGATGGAAGCATGGTGGATACACCCCATCTGATCGCTGCGCGGCGCATTCTGGAAAGAATGTAGCATCCGCGGAAATCCTGCACGCAGCCACTACGTGCGTACCGTACCTGAAGGAAAGCAAGACAGGGGGAAGTAACGGCATGGTGTCAAAACTCGTATCTCGCCGGGATATCGAATTTCTGCTCTACGAATGGATGGACACCACCGAACTGATCCGGCGTGCGCGCTTCGCCGAGCACAGCCGTGAAACCTTCGACGCCTCGCTCGATACCGCCGAACGGATTGCCACCGAGCTGTTCGCCCCGCACAACCGCAAGGCCGATCTGAACGAACCCAGCTTCGATGGTACCCGGGTCCATATCATCCCCGAGGTCAAAACAGCGCTGAAAGCCTTTTCAGCGGCGGGATTCAATGCCTCCGCGAAAGATCATGCACTGGGCGGCATGCAGCTTCCCACCGTGGTGGAACAGGCCTGCCTGACCTATTTTCTGGCAGCCAATGCGGGCACCACCGGCTATCCCTTTCTGTCCATCGCCAATTCCAACTTGCTGGTGGCCCATGGTTCCCCGGCCCAGATCGACACCTTTGCCCGGCCTGTCATCGATGGCCGGTTCAGCGGCACCATGTGTCTCTCCGAGCCGCAGGCCGGATCTTCCCTGGGCGATATCCGGACCCGGGCAAGCCCCGACGGTGCATCTCCCTGGGGTCCCCGCTACCGTTTGTTCGGCGGCAAGATGTGGATTTCCGGCGGCGATCACGAACTCTACGACAACATCATCCATCTTGTGCTGGCCCGGACACCCGATGCTCCGCCGGGCAGCAAGGGCATTTCGCTGTTCATCGTGCCCAAAGTTCTGATCAATGCCAACGGTAGCCCCGGAGAGCGCAATGACGTGGCGCTGGCCGGAATCAATCACAAGATGGGCTACCGGGGCACGGTCAACACCCTGCTCAATTTCGGTGAAGGCCGTTTTACCCCGGAGGGTCGGGCGGGGGCCATCGGTTACCTTGTGGGTGATCCGCACAAGGGTTTGTCGTACATGTTTCACATGATGAACGAAGCCCGCATCGGCGTCGGACTGGGTGCGACCGCCCTGGCCTATACCGCCTACCTGCACGCCCTCGAGTATGCACGCAGTCGCCCCCAGGGGCGCCGTATCGGTGCCAGAAACCCGGCGACGCCACAAGTGAACATCATCGAGCATCCCGATGTGCGCCGCATGCTGCTGGCACAGAAGGCCTGTGCCGAAGGTGCCCTGGCCCTCAATCTCTACTGTTCACGGCTGGTCGATGACAAGACCACGGCATCCCTGCCGGAAGATCGTGCCCGTGCCACGCTCCTGCTCGAAATTCTCACCCCCATCTGCAAGAGCTGGCCTTCCCAGTGGGCACAGGAATCCATCAGCCACGCCATCCAGATCCATGGTGGCTATGGCTACACCCGTGACTATCCGGTGGAGCAGTTTTACCGGGACAACCGGCTCAACCCCATTCACGAAGGCACGCATGGCATCCAGGCGATCGATCTGCTGGGGCGCAAGGTGGTCATGGATCAAGGTGCCGCCCTCCTCGCCCTGCACGATCGCATTTCGGACACCATCGGGCGTGCGCGTGCGTCCTCCTTGCCCCTGGAAGATTCAGCCGATGTGCTGGAGAACACACTCAACCGCATCGTCTCGACGACGGCGCGGCTCCATGATGCGGGTGATGAGGAAAGGAAGCTGGGCAATGCCACCCTCTATCTCGAAGCCTTCGGTCATCTGGTGCTGGCCTGGATCTGGCTCGACCAGGCGCTGACCACCGAGGGCAAAGTCGGTGACTTCTATGAAGGAAAACGTCAGGCCTGCCACTACTTTTACCGGTTCGAACTGCCCGGGGTCGGTCCCCGGCTGGATCTGCTCGATCGCCTGGACCAGACCACCCTGGATATGCAGGACACCTGGTTCTGACTTCCATCCCCCTCCCCCCGCAGCATCTGTCTGAAGGAGCATTCCCGTGTCCGTAAAAAAACTTTTTGATCTGGATGGCAAGGTTGCGCTCGTCACCGGCGGTTCGCGCGGCCTGGGCCTGCAGATGGCCGAAGCCCTCGGCGAAATGGGTGCCAGGATCGCCATCACCGCCCGCAAGCAGGACGAACTTGAGAAGGCCGCCGCCCGCCTGCGCGATCAGGGCATCGAGGTGCTGACCCTGCCGTGTGACCTGGGGCAGGCATCCACTGCGGACAGCGTGGTGGATGCGGTTGTCGGCGCCTTTGGCGGGGTCGACATCCTGGTCAACAATGCCGGGGCGACGTGGGGGGCGCCTGCCGAGGAGCACAGCCTTGAGGCGTGGGATAAGGTGATGAATCTCAATGTGCGCGGCCTGTTCCTGCTCTCGCAAAGCGTCGGCCGCAAATGCATGATCCCCCGTCGTAGCGGCAAGATCATCAACATCGCATCGATCGCCGGCCTGTTTGGCAATCCGCCGGCCTGGGACATGCAGACCCTGGCCTACAACACCAGCAAGGGTGCGGTGGTGAATTTCACCCGGACCCTGGCCACCGAGTGGGGGTGCCATGGCATCAACGTCAACGCCATCTGCCCCGGATTCTTCCCGTCCAAAATGACCCAGGGCCTGCTCTCGCGCATCGACCGGCAGGTGCTGGAAAGCACTCCCCTGGGTCGGGTGGGGGGCGAGGAAGATCTCAAGGGCGCCGTGGTCTATCTGGCCTCCGAAGCCTCCCGCTTCGTCACCGGGCAGATGCTCGTGGTGGACGGCGGGATGTCGTGCTACTGATGAGGCAGGATACCTTCACGCTACAGCGCCGGCATGACCTTTTCCGCAAACAGGCGCAGGCTGCGCCAGCCGATCTCCGGTGACAAGCCGCCAACCAGCGGATGGAGAAAAAGGCTGCCCGCCGTGCGTAGCTGTGTCACGCATTCCTCCGGCGTCATCACGGCATATGCACCGGAAGCCTTGAGCTCGGCGATGGAACTGACCGGGCTGTAGCCGCCATCGGTTCCTGCCGCCGCCGTCCACCTGCCGTAGCTGTTCATTTCATACAGTGCATGAGGTGCGATCCACTCCCATGCCTGGTCGGGATTCTCGGCCACATAGACACAGGTGCAGGTGGGAATCGGGAAAGGTGCCGGGTTCTTGCCGTGTGAACGTGCCGACGCCTCATAGATCGCATACAGATCGGGCAGGTGCGTGATGAAACCGTCGGCCAGGCGTCCCGCCCGACGGGCAGCCGCCGGAACCGACCCGCCCATGAAAATTGGTACCGATACCTGCGCCGGGCGGGGTGTGACACGAACCCTCCGGCCACGGTAATCAAAATATTCACCGGTCCACGCCTGACGCAATGTGGTGATTGCCTCCTCGACCAGGGCGGCCCGCTGCGACAGCTGCCTGTCGAACATATCGAATTCCGCCTGTACATACCCGCCGGCCGCCACCAGCGTCACACGGCCACCGCTGATCAGGTCAAGCACCGCAATCTGCTCGGCCAGGTGCAAGGGATCGTGCAAAGGCAGGACAATGGCCGAGAGGTGGATCCTGATCTGACGGGTACGGGCCGCCATTGCGGCCGCCAGTGTGGGTGACGAGGACAGGTATCCCTCTTCCACACCGTGATGTTCGGACAGGGAAATGATGTGCACACCGCTGTGATCGGCAAATTCCGCCATATCCAGCGCCGCTTCGTAAAGCTGCTGTGCGGGTTGGCCGAGAGCCGGAGTCCGCATGTCGAAACGGATCTGTACGACAGGGCTGGTCATGAACGTCTTCTCCAGAGTCTGCTGCGATTCCGCTCCCGCCCGAACGGGCGGGATGGCAGCAATTTTATGACGGACCCCGTCTGTGCGATCGGGTGGTCAGGCGCTTTCGCGCAGCGTCTGCCTCAGTTCGAACTTTTTCACCTTCCCCGAAGGGGTGCGCGAGAACTGTTCGACCAGGAGGAGCCGCTCGGGGATTTTCTGTTTGGAAACCCCTGCCGAAAGGAAATGTGCCTTCACCTCGTCCAGCGTCAGTGCCTGCCCCGGGCGGCACACCACATAGGCGCAGACCTTTTCCCCGTACACCGGGTCGGGCATGGGCACCACAGCTACTTCTGCGACCGCGGGATGGTCCGCCAGCACATCCTCGACCTCCTTGGATGAAATGTTTTCTCCACCCCGGATGATGATGTCTTTTTTCCGGTCGGTAATGGTCAGGTGGTTGTCGCGATCCAGACGGCCGATGTCGCCCGTGCGGAACCAGCCGCCTGGCATGAAGCATTCCAGATCCAGGGCAGGATCGCTATAGCCGACGAACAGTTCGGGACCACGGGTTACGATTTCACCCTCGCTGCCAACCGGCAGGTCATTGCCCTGCTCGTCGATGATGCGGACCTCATTGCCCTCATCCACGCCGCCATCGGTATATCCCCTTTTTTCGGGGGAATCCTCCCTGGTCATCCAGGTCACCGTCGGATGTTCGGTGGAGCCATAAATCCGGCCCGCAACGAAACCCGCAGCCGCGGCCTCGGCAACCTGCGACGGCGTGATGCTTGCACCACCCATGCCGAAGTGCTTGAGAGAACCCAGATCGGCGCCGGATTCCTGCGCCGCCTTTAACAGCGTGGTGAGAAAGATCGGTGTTCCCCCGCTTTCGCCGATCCGGTGCTTTTCGATGAGCCGGGCCGCGAACGACGGTGTCCATCGATCCACAAAGACCGTGGGCGCACCATAGATCGAGGGGCGCAGCATGAAGCTGAATCCCGTGTAGTGACCGGCGGGCAGACAGCTGAGGTAAAGGCTTTGCGTGTTGTAGGCAGGCCGCCCCCACTCCCACAGCAAGGTGTTGTGGGTATGTTGCACCCCCTTGGGACTGGAGGTTGTGCCGGAGGTATACATCAGGAGAGCGATCTCGTCCGGATGCGCCGCATGGGGGACGAATTCTGCGGCTGGCGTGGCAAGCAGGTGTTTTGCATCGACACAGGAAGAAGGAACGCCGGGGCCAACCGCAACCAGATGCCGCAGATCCGGCAGGGACTGGAATCTTGCGTAGCGTGGAATGTAGTCGGTATTGCGCCAGCGGGTGGGCAACACCAGCATTCTGGCGCGCGACTGGCGCAGAACGAACGCGACCTCCGCCTCGCCATACATATGTACGATGGGCAGGACGGTGGCACCCAGATGAATGATGCCCTGATACAGGATGGCGGCTTCGTGGCAGGTCGGAAGCTGTACGGCAACCACATCTCCCGGACCAATTCCCAGGGTCCGCAACGCACTGGCCGCACCCAGTCCGGCCTGGAAAATATCGCGATTGCTCAGGCGGCAGAGCTGATTCTCGTCGTCCCCCGAATAGTAGTAAGACTCGACGTCCGGATAACGCTCCACACCTTCATGGAGTGCCTGTGAAAGCGTTTTGTCCGGGTAATACCCGAGCGAGCGCCAACGCTCCTGCAGGATTTTTCGGTCCTGCCGGATCGACTCGATATCCAGTGACTGCGCTGCCATTGTTACCTCTTCCCTGAAAAGCTATGCTCGGCCCTGCAATCCGGCGATCACCCTGCTCCATTCCGCGTCGTGCCGGTCATCCGCAGGCATATGGACGGTGATGGCCTGGGCGAGGCCATCGTACTGTTCGAGCAGCAGATCCGCGATTCCAGAAAAATCGGCGGCGGGAACAAAGGTATCCAGCATTTCGTCCGTGAGGATCGCGGACATGCCACTCCAGTTCCCCTCGCGCACCATTCTTTTCAGCAGCTCGCCCCGATCACGCCAGCCGTACAGCTCAAGGCTCGGCCAGTAGTTGGGGGTCGAAAAAATGGTGGCTAGAAGTGTCCGGTGCGCCTCCCGTTGCCGCGCGACTTCCTCGGTGTTTGCACCTGTGGCGAACAGGGGGCTGGCGATGATCATCACATCGTCAGGAGAGCGCCCCGAACGTGCGGCACCCAGCGTGATATTGGGGCGCATTACCTCACGGATGAAGCGCGGCGAGGTGTTGGTGGGGTGTGCGAAAAGCGCATCGGCCGCTTCCCCGGCCAGACGGGTCATATAGGGCCCGACCGCAGCAAAGTGCACGGGGATATGGGGATGCGTGATCGGTGCCGGCTTGGCGAAATCCTGCTGCCGGGTGAACTGGTAATACCGGCCCTTGTAGTTGAGCGGCACTCCGTCCTGCCAGCAGGCAAAGATGGCGCGCAGGGACGCCAGATATTCCCGCATCCTGGGTGCGGCGGGAAACCAGGGTGTGCTGTATTTCTGAATGATGTTGGGAGGAACCAGAGGGCCGAGCCCCAGGCGGAACCGTCCCCCGGAATAGGCCTGCAAATCCCAGGCTGCGACCGCCACGGTCATCGGGCTGCGCGGAAAACATACCAGCGCACTGGTTGCGACCGGCACGCGCTCGGTAGCCTGCAGGGCAAACCCCGCCGCCAGCAGGCCATCATGGGACATGTCGGCGACGGTGATGCAATCCACCCCCATCGCCTCGGCACGGCGGGCAATCTGGCCCACCTGTGCCAAAGGCGTGTGGATATCGATACTGGCCCAGACCTTGAGCTTGGCCATGGCTTAACGCGAGCTCTGGCCCACCATCGGCCAGGGTTTTCCGTACAGCCCGGCAGCGGCAGATCCCATCCCCTGGATGGCGGCATCCCGTGGCGCCTGGCGAATGCCCTCGGCCGCCTGCCGGTTGCCTTCCCCCGCCACCCAGACCGGATGGCGCCCGAGATTTTCGAGACCCTCACGCGCCACATCCCCGGATGCCATGGGGATGAAGGTCCCCGGCCCGGGCGGTGTCCCCGGCGGAGAAAAGCGCATCCCCGAACGTTCCATGGAAGGAGTCATGGTGGCCCCGGCAATCAGGCAAAGGACATCGATATTGTCGGCGGACATCTCGCCCCACAAACCTTCGCCAAGGATCAGGTCAAACGATTTCGTGGCGGCATAGGTTGCAACATAAGGGCTTCCGGCCAGTGCGGATAGCGATGACATGAGAATCACTCCGCCGCCACCCCGCGCACGCATGGACCGGCCCAGACGATGGATGAGCGTCAGGGGGGAGATGCAGTTGAGCTTGACCAGGCCCAGTGCCTTGTCGAGAGGGTCGTCAAGGAAGCTGTTGGCACCATGCACTGCACCGGCGTTGTAGATCAACAGGCCGATGTCGCGCCCGCCGATGATCCGGTCCAGTTGCCCCTCCAGACCCAGGGCTGCCATGTCCGCCACATGGACATCCACTTCGATGGCATGGCGCGCACGAATTTCCGCAGCGGCCTGGTCCAGCGCATCCTGGCGGCGAGCCACCAGGATGAGATTGATGCGGGCAGCCGCCAGCTGTTCGGCAAAGCTCCTGCCGATACCCTCGGAAGCGCCGATAATCATCGCCCAGGGGCCGTATTTTGGGTTGATCTTCAATGTCTCGTTTTGCATTGCTTGTATCCGGTCAGGAGTATCGGGATGATCAATTTACCAGCGATAGCCCAGGCTGACACCATAGGTTCGTGGCTCCAGGAAGTAGGCTGTGCGCAGATTGCCGAACAGCGGTCCGAAGTCGATGAAATTCACCGGCTGCGACTTGTCCGTGAGATTGCGCACCCAGAATGCCACTTCCGCCCGGCCGGATGCTGATCCCAGCGGAATCTGGGTCAGGGAAAGACGCATGTTCATCAACCCGTAACCGTCCACCTTGCTGCTTTCGGCATTGGCCCGGGTCGGATCCACGGTTGTCAGCTGGTAGGGATACGAATAGAGGGACGAGGTATAGGTGTAATCGGCGAAAAGCTTGACAACGCCCCAGTCGGTGCGCGCCAGGCGAGCATCAGCGCTGAGGTTGAAGGTTCGCTTGGGTGCACGCGGGAACGCCCGGTTCGACGCCACGTTGCTGGGAGGCTGCCCCACCGCCGCGGGTTCCAGGAATTCATCAAACTTGGCGTCCAGCAACCCCAGTCCCATACGCAGCTTGAGGCCATCGAAGGGAAGGTAGGCGCCATCCAGTTCAAGACCGCGAACGGTTGCCTTGCCAGCATTGCGCAGCAGGGAAACCCCGGGGGTGCCGCCGAAGATAGAAATCTGCATATCCTCGGACTTGTTCTGGAACAGGGCGACGTTAGCCTGGAACCGGCCATCCGCCGAAATCATCTTGGCACCGACCTCGTAGGTTTTCAGCTTTTCCGGCTGATAGGGGGTCATGGACTCCACGGCCGTACCGGCCTCCCCGTTGAAACCACCACTCCGATAGCCCTCGGCGTAACGCGCATAGACATTCAGATGATCGCTGAAGCGATAGGCAGCAGAAAACATCGGGGTCGAGGAACTGTATTCCGCCGTTCCATACAGGGGAGGAATACTGACCGCATTATTCTTGATCAGATAGCGGCTGCCGTACTTGGTTTCATGGTTGTAGCGCATGCCGACCGTCAGGGTCAGCGCATCGGTAGCCTTGAAATCAAGTTGCCCATACACTGCACGCGCGCTCGCACCGGTCCCGTATTCGGAGACATCGGTGCCGTAGAACATCCAGTGAGGATTGCTCGTGTAGCCCTGGTCACGGAAAAAGTACAGCCCGGCCACATAGTTCAGGCGTGGCGTGCTGCCGGTCCACTGGAATTCCTGCGAAGTCTGGCTGTAATTGGATCTACGGCCACCGTTGTACACCAGGACGGGCGTGCCATCCAGGTCGAACGAATCCGAAACCCGGAGCGTGCGGTGAGAGGTGATCGATTTCAGGGTATCGGTATCGCTGATGGCCCAGCTTACGGTCAGCCCATGGCCATCCGACTGCATCCGTTCATAGCTATTGAAATCCACCGAACCGCTGGTTGGCCGGGAATGGGAAACATAGGGGGCCAGCTTGCCCGCCATCACCGCACTGATGGCTCCACCTGTATTGATGTTGTACAACTGGTTGAAGGGCGCATTCTGGTCCGTCTTGGAGCGGTCGAACTGATATTCGGCCTTGAGATTCGGCGCCAGGTCGAAGGTGGCAGCGACATGGAATGCATCATTATTTTTGCTGTCGAACCCGTTGGCCTTGCTCCCCGCATTGCCTTTCACGAGGGCATCGCGCCGCTCGAGGCGGGCACCGAAAGACAGGCTGGCGATGCCGATCTTGGGCAGATCGAGCGATAGCTTGGAAATCTGTGCGCCATAATTGCCGAAATCCAGGCTGGCCGAACCGCCGAACTCTCCACTGGGTTTCCGGGTGACGAGATTGATTGCCCCGCCGATGGTGTTGCGTCCATACAGCGTTCCCTGAGGGCCACGCAAAACCTCGATCCGCTCCAGATCGACAACATCCGTCACCGATCCGATCGCCTTGCCAAGGTAAATGCCATCCAGGTACATACCCACCGAAGGTTCCCAGTAGATGGCAGGGTTGACAGTAATCATTCCTCGAATCGCGATCTGCGATGAGGTATTGCTGTTCGGTGCCTTGGAAACACCCAGATTGGGCGCCAGCGCGCTCAGATCGAGAACATTGGCGATTCCACGGTTCACGATCTGGTCTGTCGTGAAGGCGCTGATTGCCACTGGCACATCCTGGAGCCTTTCAGAACGCTTCTGTGCCGTTACCACCACTTCTTCCAGCATCGGTTCGGCGGGTGTGTTACCCGTTGCCGCACAGGTTGCCGAAGCCACCGTATAGGTCAGCAACGCCCACGAAGATTTCGCGTAACCGGCCACCCTGCGCTTCTTTTGCAGCTTGCCCATACCATCCCTCACAAGTACTGATCGTTATCAAAATCCGCGATACCTTGTAGGGTCGCCTCGCGGTTCCTCGTAACGAATTAGACTGGTTCAGGGTGATTTAATCTTCACCAATATTGGTGAACCTCGCAAGGTGACACCGGCCCGGACTCCTGGCGATCGCTCCCGTCGTCAAATGATCCGGGCGAAGTAGTGAAAACGGGTCTGAAAGCGGAACGCTCAGTCATTGCCCAGCGGGGCAACGCTGCTCAGGATGCGTCCGACCACCATGGATTGCTGATTGACACCCAGTTTCCCGAATACCGATTTGAGTTGGGAGTACAGCGTATTGGTCGACAGGCGTTCTTTCTCCGCCATATCGGCAATGGAAAGGCCAGCCGTGAGCCCCAGCGCCACCGCTGCTTCCGCCCGGGAGAATCCGAACAGCTTCTGCAGCGTAGGAATCGGAATACTGACGGGGTTGCTGCCTGATGTGGTGAAAACCAGTGCCCGTGCCCCATCCCCGAGGCTCAATGGCGTGGATGGCAGAGCCCTGACGACCAGCTGATGGACGATTCCGGATTGTGTTCCCGCAAAGGAAAACGCCTCTGGCGTTGCCTCATCCGACAAAGACGCGCTACCAACGGCCTTGCTCAGCAGAATTTGCGAAGCGGAATGCCTCAAACACAATTTTCCATTCAATACGGCCCAATCCCCACTTACAGCCACATGTGATTCGGCGATTTGGTTCTGACCCAATATCCGCCTGTTGGTATCGAGCAGAAACACCCCCACGCCAAAATTATCCATGGCCTTGAAAAGTGACTGGCGGAAGGCATTGCATTCATCCTCGACCTGCATCAGTTTCAGCGATCGGGCAAGGTGAGGCAGAAGCAAGGTGCACAGTTCCCGATCCTGCCCGGAAAAATGGCTCTTTCTGCCGCCTCTTGCCAGGCGGACATAGGCGAGTTGCCCCTTGTTGTTGACGAAGTTGCCACCCATCATGTGCCGTGTATTCAACGGCGCAAGGTAGCGTTCGAAAAATTCGCTCTGCCTGAGACTGCGAAAGTCGACCAGTTCCTCCAAAGAGGCCACCTGATTTTCAGGTATGTCGGTAAAGGGGCTCAGCTTCAGCATTCCGCTCTGGTTATAACTGCCACTGGAACGCATTGTCCGGATGGCATCGAGCCCTTCAAAGAAAGTGACGCGACGGCTCCAGTCGTCTCGGTCTCCCAGGGAAACCACAACATAGTCGGAATGCGTCACCTCCCGGAGCTGACGCAAAAAACCCTGCCAGCGCGGATATTCGGCAACACCATCGTAGATTGATCCAACGATCCGGTTCAACTGGGCCAGGGAAACACCTGACATCCATTCCTCCTTTCCCGTATTCAAGGGTAAACGAAGAAATCACACGTAGCGGATGGCCGCCTCCGTCGGGGCAGGCGGACAACCCGGTATGCCCGGGCATACTTACCTTACATATTATCACAATGTAAGGGAAGGCGGGGGCAGCCGCCCGGATTGCCCTCCCCTTGAAATCCGGAACCTTGACCCCTATTATTAGCACTCGTTGGTAACGAGTGCTAATAAACGACTCCTTTGAGCGTAGTACCGCATACCCACTTTCAAGCGGGGCGCTGATGCCCCCCGTTAATTTTCACTTCTCAGTAACAGGAGCTATTTCCATGAAAATTCGTCCTTTGCACGATCGCGTGATCGTCAAGCGCGTCGAAGAAGAGCGCAAAACTGCCTCCGGCATCGTGATCCCCGACGCAGCCGCCGAGAAACCTGATCAGGGTGAAGTGCTGGCCGTGGGCGCCGGCAAGATTCTGGAAGATGGCAAGGTCCGCCCCATGGCCGTCAAGGCCGGTGATCGTGTGCTCTTCGGCAAGTACTCCGGCCAGGCTGTCAAGGTCGACGGCGACGAACTGCTGGTCATGCGTGAAGAAGACATCATGGGCGTGATCGAAGCCTAATCATTGGAAATTCAAGGAGATATATAAATGGCTGCTAAAGAAGTCAAATTTGGCGATTCCGCTCGTCACCGCATGGTCGAAGGTGTCAATATCCTGGCCGACGCCGTCAAGGTGACCCTCGGCCCCAAAGGTCGCAACGTGGTGCTGGAGCGTTCCTTCGGCGCGCCCACCGTGACCAAGGATGGCGTTTCCGTCGCCAAGGAAATCGAGCTCAAGGACAAGTTCGCCAACATGGGCGCCCAGATGGTCAAGGAAGTCGCTTCCAAGACCTCCGACGTCGCCGGTGACGGCACCACCACTGCCACCGTGCTGGCCCAGGCCATCGTGCGCGAAGGCATGAAATACGTGGCTGCCGGCATGAATCCCATGGATCTCAAGCGTGGCATCGACAAGGCCGTCGCCGCCACCATCGAAGAACTGAAGAAACTGTCCAAGCCCTGCACCACCAGCAATGAAATCGCCCAGGTGGGTTCCATCTCCGCCAACTCCGACGCCAACATCGGCGAGATTATCGCCAATGCGATGGACAAGGTGGGCAAGGAAGGCGTGATCACCGTCGAGGACGGCAAATCCCTGGAAAACGAACTCGAAGTCGTGGAAGGCATGCAGTTCGACCGCGGCTACCTGTCCCCCTACTTCATCAACAATCCGGACAAGCAGATCGCCGTGCTGGACAACCCCTTCGTCCTGCTGCACGACAAGAAGATCTCCAACATCCGTGACCTGCTGCCCGTGCTGGAACAGGTCGCCAAGGCCAGCCGTCCCCTGCTGATCATCGCCGAAGACGTCGATGGCGAGGCACTGGCCACCCTGGTGGTGAACAATATCCGCGGCATCCTCAAGACCGTGGCCGTCAAGGCTCCCGGCTTTGGTGACCGTCGCAAGGCCATGCTGGAAGACATCGCCATCCTCACCGGCGGCACCGTGATCGCCGAGGAAGTCGGCCTGTCCCTCGAAAAGGCCACCCTGCAGGATCTCGGCCAGGCCAAGCGCGTCGAGATCGGCAAGGAAAACACCACCCTGATCGACGGCGCCGGTACCGAAGACGCCATCAAGGCTCGTGTGGCCCAGATCCGCATCCAGATCGAGGAAGCCACTTCCGATTACGATCGCGAGAAACTGCAGGAACGCGTGGCCAAACTGGCCGGCGGCGTGGCCCTGATCAAGGTGGGTGCAGCCACCGAGGTCGAGATGAAGGAAAAGAAAGCCCGCGTCGAAGACGCTCTTCACGCCACCCGTGCCGCGGTTGAGGAAGGCATCGTCCCTGGCGGCGGCGTTTCCCTGGTACGTGCCCGTGGTGCCGTCAGTGTCAAGGGAGACAACCCCGACCAGGAAGCCGGTGTCAAGATCGTGCTGCGCGCCCTGGAAGAGCCGATGCGCCAGATCGCCGCCAACGCCGGTGACGAGCCCTCCGTGGTCGTCAACAAGGTGCTGGAAGGCAAGGGTAACTTTGGCTACAACGCTGCCACCGGTGAATATGGCGATATGGTCGCCATGGGTGTGCTGGACCCCACCAAGGTCGAGCGCACCGCCCTGCAGAATGCCGCTTCCGTGGCCAGCCTGATGCTCACCACCGACTGCATGGTCGCCGAACTGGTGGAAGACAAGCCTGCCGCCGGTGGTGGCATGCCTGGTATGGGTGGCATGGGCGGTATGGGTGGCATGGATATGGGCATGTAATACCTGCGCCGTTTCAAGGACAGGAACGGGAGGAAACCCAGGTTCCCTGCCATCCTGCCCGGAAATTGGAAACGCCCCGCCTTGCGCGGGGCGTTTTTCTTTGCGGGCCCCGCCGTGAAGAAAGAGATGCATTTGACAAAAAACAACAACTTCACGCCAAAACAAAAAAAGTACTTGAAATATTCAGTAAACGAACGTATCTTTCAAACGTTCGTTTAACTTCATGTGCACCGATGGGGCAGCCCCTTTCCAGTTCTGGCAACGATGGGCCGGACATCCGCATCCTGGATGCGGCCGAGCGGCTCTTCATGGAACACGGCTATGAGGCCACCTCGACCCGCATGGTGACTCGCGACGCCGCAGTCAATCTGGCGGCGGTGAACTACTATTTTGGTTCCAAGGAAGGACTCATGCAGGCGGTGCTGCGGCGCCGGCTGGACTGGCTCAACCGGGAACGGCTGCACCTGCTCGATGCTGCAGAGACCGAGGCCCGGGGCGCCCCCCTCAAACCCTCCCTGATCGTGGACTATTTTTTCGGCACCCTGTTGCGCATGGGAGCCAGGCCTGAAACAGGCGGCCAGACATTTCAGCGGCTCCTGGGCCGTACACACACCGAGCCTGCCGCTTTTATCAGCACCTTTCTTGCGTCGGAATACGCCGATGTCGTCAATCGCTACAAAAGTGCCCTGTGCCGCGCCCTGCCCGATGTGCCACGCGAGGAAATCGTCTGGCGTTTCCATTTCATGCTCGGCGCCACGGCCTATGCGATCACCGGCACCGATTCATTACAACTGATCACCGACTGGAAGATGGAAGAAGACGTACAAGTTCAGGCGCAGAAACTCCTTGCCCGCCTCATGTCCTTTCTGCTCGGCGGCCTGCGGGCGCCGCTGCCGCAGTCCCGGAGTGCCTGACTCCGATCATCGAAAAGAGAGAATCCCCATGTCTCACGTCCAAATCATCGGCCTCGGTCTCATCGCCACGCTGCTCCTGATCTTCGGCCTTCCGCCACTACGCCGGGCGCTCGTCACCGGCCCGCTGTTCAGGCTTTTCAAGAGCATGCTGCCCACCATGTCCGGAACCGAGCAGGACGCGCTGGAGGCCGGCACCGTGTGGTGGGAAGGCCGGCTGTTCAGTGGCAAGCCTGACTGGAATATCCTCCTGTCCTACCCGAAGCCCACACTCACCGCGGAGGAGCAATCCTTCATGGACAAGGAGGTGGAAACCGCCTGCGCCATGGTGGATGACTGGAAGGTTTCCCACGAACTCCATGATCTCACCCCCGAAACCTGGGACTTCATCAAGTCCCGCGGCTTTCTCGGCATGATTATTCCGAAGCAGTACGGTGGACTCGGATTTTCGGCCTACGCCCACTCGCAGGTGGTGACCAAGCTCTCCACCCGTTCCTCGGCGCTGGCGGTATCGGTGATGGTGCCCAACTCCCTCGGTCCCGCCGAACTGCTGCTCCATTACGGCACCGAAGAACAGAAAACCTACTACCTTCCGCGTCTGGCCCAGGGCCTGGAAGTTCCTGCCTTCGCCCTCACCAGCCCCTGGGCCGGCTCCGACGCCGCGGCCATTCCCGATGTCGGCATTGTCTGCAAGGGGCAGTGGCAGGGCAAGGAAGTGCTGGGTATGCGCGTCACCTGGGACAAGCGTTACATCACCCTCGGCCCGGTCTGCACCCTGCTTGGCCTTGCCTTCCGCCTGTACGACCCCGATGGTCTGCTCGGTGACAAGAAGGATATCGGCATCACCTGCGCCCTGGTGCCCCACGACCACCCCGGCGTCGATACGGGCCGTCGCCACCTGCCGCTCAATGCCGTGTTCATGAACGGTCCCACCCGTGGCAGGGACGTCTTCATGCCCCTGGATTTCATCATCGGCGGGCCCGCCACCGCCGGCCAGGGCTGGCGCATGCTGATGGAATGCCTGGCTGCCGGACGCTCCATCTCCCTGCCTTCCTCCAACGCCGGCATGTCGAAGATGACGGCCCGCGCCGTGGGAGCCTATGCCAGAGTGCGCAACCAGTTCAAGATGGCGGTGGGCAAGTTCGAAGGTGTTGAAGAAGCATTGACCCGTATCGGCGCCTACACGTATCTGATGGAAGCCACCCGTACCATGACTGCCGGCGCGGTGGACCTGGGCGAAAAGCCTGCGGTGGTTTCCGCCATCGCCAAATACCACGTGACCGAACGCGCCCGCAAAGTGGTCAATGACGGCATGGACGTGCTCGGCGGTAAGGGCATCTGCCTCGGACCCTCCAACTTCCTTGGCCGCGCCTACCAGCAGGTGCCCATCGGAATCACCGTGGAAGGTGCCAACATTCTCACCCGCAGCCTGATCCTCTTCGGCCAGGGCGCGATCCGCTGCCACCCCTATGTGCTGAAAGAAATGCAGGCCGTGGCGAATCCCGATGCAAGCGCCGGACTCAGGGATTTCGACGGTGTGCTGTACGCTCACGTCACCCACACCTTCAAGAATGGTCTGCACGCTTTCTGGCACGGCATCACCGGCTCCCGCTTCGTCAGCGCGCCCGCCGGCGCGGCCCCCGAAATGCGGCGCTACTACCAGCAACTGACCCGCTTCTCCGCCGCCTTCGCCTTCCTCTGTGATATCTCCATGGTGGTCATGGGGGGCGATCTCAAGCGAAAGGAAAAACTTTCCGCCCGTCTTGGCGACATCCTTTCCGAGATGTATCTGATGTCCGCCACGCTCAAGCGTTACGAGGACGAGGGGCGCCAGCGCGAAGACCTGCCCCTGGTACATTGGGCGGTTTGGGACTCCATGTACAAGGCCCAGGAAGCCTTCGACGGCGTCATTGCCAACTACCCCAGCAAGTTCGCCGCCGGGTTCCTGCACAACCTGATCTTCCCCTTCGGCCACCCCTACGTCGTGCCTTCCGATGCGGTCGGCCACCAGGTGGCGCGGCTCCTGATCGCCCCCACCCAGGCCCGCGAACGGCTCACCGCCGACTGCTATGTTTCTGGCAGCACCGATGATCCCGTCGGAGCCATCGAGCAGGCTCTGCACGCGACACTCGAAGCGGAGCCGATCGAGGCCAGGATTCGCGAAGCCGAGAAAAAAGGCATGTTCACCGACAACCCCCTGGCCAATGTACGCGACATCGTCGAGGTTGCCCGCCAGACGGGCGTCATCAACGAAGCCGAATACGCGGTAGTGAAACGCCGCAACATGCTGCGCGACATCGTCGTTCGTGTGGATGATTTCCCCACTGATTTTGGCCTCACCACCACACAGAAGCGGGATACTTCGCAGACGGTCAACTCCCGGGCCGCATGAGGACAACGCCATGGCATTGCAGCCTATCTACCTGATCGACGGCGCCCGCACCCCGTTCCTCAAGGCCCGTGGTGGCCCCGGTCCCTTTTCCGCAGCCGATCTGGCGGTTCAGGCCGGCCGCCAGCTGCTGCTGCGCCAGCCTTTCGCACCCGGCGATCTGTCCGAAGTCATCATGGGCTGTGCCGCGCCGGCGCCGGACGAGGTGAATATCGGCCGCGTCATCGCCCTGCGCCTCGGCTGCGGAGAGAAGGTCCCCGGCTGGACGGTGATGCGCAACTGCGCTTCGGGCATGCAGGCCATCGATTCGGCCATGGCCAATATCCAGTCCGGTCGTTCCGAACTGGTGCTGGCTGGCGGTACCGACGCCCTTTCCCGTGCGCCCCTGCTGTTTTCCGATGCCATGGTGAAATGGCTGGTGGCCGTCAACGGCGCCCGCAACACCGGCGAAAAATTTGCCGCGATACGCAAATTCCGCCTCGGTTACCTGGCCCCGGTGCTGGGCCTGCTCAAGGGACTCACCGATCCCATCGTCGGTCTGACCATGGGCCAGACGGCGGAGAATCTGGCCTGGCGCTTCGGCATCGATCGCGCCCGGATGGATGCCTACTCGGTACGCAGCCACCAGCGCGCCATCGCCGCGCGGGACATCATCGCGGAAGAGCTGGCTGCCCTGGTGGACACCGCGGGCAACACCTACGAGGCCGATGACGGCGTGCGTGCCGATTCCAGCGTGGAGAAACTGGCCAGGCTCAAGCCGGTGTTCGACCGCCGCTACGGCAACGTCACCGCCGGCAACAGCTCCCAGGTCACCGATGGCGCCGCTCTGGTGCTGCTGGCTTCCGAAGCCGCCGTACAGCGCCACGGCCTCAAGCCCATGGGGCGCATCCTCGACTGCGAATGGGCTGGTCTCGACCCGGCCCGGATGGGCCTGGGCCCGGTACATGCGGCGACACCCATCCTCCAGCGCCACGGCCTCACTCTCAACGATCTCGATGCCTGGGAAATCAACGAAGCCTTCGCTGCCCAGGTGCTGGGTTGCCTCGCGGCCTGGAATGACGATGCCTACTGTCGTGAACAACTCGGGCTCGATGCGCCTCTCGGCATGCTGGATCCGGAACGGCTCAATGTCCAGGGCGGTGCCATCGCCCTCGGCCATCCGGTGGGAGCCTCGGGCGCACGCATCGTGCTGCACCTGATGCGCACCCTGAAACCAGGTCGCAAGGGCATGGCCGCCATCTGCATCGGCGGCGGACTGGGTGGCGCCATGTTGCTGGAGAAACTGTGATGTCGCTGAAAAACTGGTCCTTGCAGCGGGATGACGACGGGCTCGTATGGGCCATCCTCGACTGCCCCGAACAATCCACCAATGCGCTTTCCGCCGAGGTGATGGCCGAACTGGGCACGCTGCTCGATCAACTCGACGAACATCCGCCGACCGCGCTGATCTTCCGTTCCGGCAAGGAAAGCGGCTTCATCGCCGGCGCCGACATCAAGGAATTCTCCACCCTGGATACGGCCGAGAAAGCGCAGGCGCTGGTCGCCCGCGGCTGGAATCTTTTCAACCGCCTGGCCGCGGTGCGCTATCCGACTCTGGCGCTGATCCGCGGTCACTGCCTCGGTGGCGGGCTGGAACTCGCCCTGGCCTGTCGCTACCGCATTGCCGTAGACGAACCCGGTACCCGTCTCGGCCTGCCCGAAGCCATGCTCGGCATCTTTCCCGGCTGGGGCGGCATGCTGCGCCTGCCACGGCTGGCCGGCCCCCAGGCGGCCCTGGACATCATGCTCACCGGCAAATCGGTCGACGCCGTTCGTGCGACAAAGATGGGCATGGTCGACGAATGCGTACCGCCCCGGGTGATGATCGCGGCGGCACGGCAGCGGGTCCTCTCCGCTCAGGCGCCAGGGCGGGCCACCGGCATGAATGCCTGGACGAATCACTGGCCGCTCAAAAACATCATCGCAGCCCAGGCCCACAAACAGACCGAGATCAAGGCTCCCGCCCGTTATTACCCGGCTCACCATGCCATCATCGATCTGTGGGCCCGCCATGAGGGCAATGCCCTGGACGCCCCTGAACTGCTGGACCGGGTGGTGCTCTCGGCCACCACCCGCAACCTGGTGCGCGTATTCCATTTGCAGGAGCGCCTCAAATCCTTCGGCAAGGACAGCGATCACCCGTTGCGCCGGGTTCATGTGGTCGGTGCGGGCGTCATGGGTGCCGACATCGCGGCGTGGTGTGCTCTGCGCGGATTGACGGTGACGCTGCAGGATCAGGACATGAGCCGTCTCTCGGCCGCCTTCAAACGTCTTGCACCCTTCTTCGCCAGACGATTGCGCAAACCCCTGCAGCGGCGCGACGTGCTCGACCGCCTGATCCCTGATGTGAAAGGCGAGGGAGCCGCCACCGCCGACGTGGTGATCGAGGCCATTTTCGAGAATCTCGACGCCAAGCGCAGCCTGCTGCGAAACCTGGAGGCACGCATAAAACCCGAAGCCGTGCTGGCCACCAACACCTCCAGCCTGCGCCTTGAGGATCTGCGGGTGGGGCTGCAACGGCCGGAACGTCTGGTGGGCATCCATTTCTTCAATCCGGTGCCGGCCATGCCCTTGGTGGAAGTGGTGGAAACGCCGGGCGCCGATCCGGCCATGCTGCGTCGCGCCTACGCCTTCGTGCGCGCCATCGACAAACTGCCCCTGCCGGTAAAAAGTGCTCCGGGCTTTCTGGTCAATGCCGTGCTCGCACCCTACATGCTGGAAGCCATGCGCTGCGTGGATGAAGGCATCGCACCCGAAACCATCGATCAGAGCATGCGTGACTATGGCATGCCCCTGGGGCCCATCGAACTGGCCGATACCGTCGGGCTGGACATCGCCATGGCGGCGGGCAAGCAACTGGCCGGTGCCGGCACCGCGCCCGATTGTCTAGTGAAGCATGTCGAAAAAGGTGAGCTGGGACGCAAGAGCGGCCGCGGCTTTTATGCCTACCAGAACGGCAAACCGGTACACAATGCCGCCCCTGCCGTACCTTCAGGTCTGAGTCAGCGCTTGCTCAGGCCGATGGTGGAACAGACACGGGCCATCGTCGCCGCCGGTATCGTTGCCGACGCCGACCTTGCCGACGCCGGTATCATCTTCGGAGCGGGTTTTGCGCCCTTCCGCGGCGGCCCGCTCACCGATGCGGATGCCTGGTCATGAAACAATCAAAAATGAATCCCGGCACCTTTCTCCGGAAAGTGCCCGTATTTCTGCCACACACAATCATCCACAAGGAGGTGCAATCATGATGACCCGTACATTCGCCCGGAAATTGATCCCAGGCGCCATTCTGGGTGCGTTTTCCACACTCGCGGGCGCGTCCGCTTTCCAGTTGCTGGAGCAGAATGCCAGCAGTCTGGGTAACGCCTATGCCGGTTCGGCGGCTATCGCCGAAAATGCCAGCACGGTATTTTTCAATCCTGCCGGCATGGCCCTCTTGCCTGCGGGCAAGCAGGTCAGCCTGTCCCTGGACATGGTCAACCCTTCGGCCCGGTTCTCCAACAACGGCAGCATCCCGCCACGCTTCAACACCAACACGGGCGGTGATGGTGGCGATGCCGGAGGCTGGGCCGCCGTACCTTCGGGCTACTTCACCATGTCTCTCAGCCCGCAATGGACCTTCGGTCTTGGCATCGGCGCGCCCTTCGGTCTCAAGACGGAGTACGACAACAACTGGCGCGGCCGTTTTCTCGCGACCAAATCGGATGTGAAGACCATCAACATCAGCCCCGCCCTGGCCTACAAGGTCAATGACCAGGTTTCCCTGGGCCTGGGCCTGAACTATCAGAAACTCGATGCCGAACTGGGGAGCGCCGCCAACATCTCCGCCCTGCTCTGCGCCAATCCGTTGCTGGCCGGCCTGTGCGGAGCCGGACTGCTCAACAACCTGGAAGCCCAGGTCAATACCAAGGGAAGCGACTGGGCCTGGGGCTATAACCTCGGCGCCATCTTCCAGATCAATGACAAAACCCGGCTCGGGATCAGCTATCGCTCCTCCACCAAATATCACGTGACAGGCAACGTGAACACCTCGCTTCCCACGGTCATGGCAGGCGGCCCCATCAGCGCTCCGCTGGCGGCGGGGCTCAACGCCCAGATCGCTGCCGGTCTTGCCAACGGTCCGATCAAGCTCGATATCGAACTGCCCGAGACCTGGACCATCAGCGGCATGTATCAGCTGGATGACCGCTGGACCCTGCTCGGCGATATTGCCTGGACGGGCTGGTCGAAGATCCAGTCACTGGATATTTACCGCTCCAACACCGGCGCCCTGCTCAGCACCACCCCGGAAAACTGGCGTGACACCACCCGCATCTCCCTCGGCGCCAATTACAGGTGGAGCGACACCACCAAGCTGCGCTTCGGTGTGGCCGCGGATCAGTCGCCGGTGGGTAACGACGATTACCGTACGCCGCGTCTGCCGGACAACAACCGTACCTGGCTGTCCCTGGGCGCACAGTTCAAGCTCGATGGCGGTGGTGTGGTGGATGTGGGCTACTCGCATCTGTTCGTACCCAATTCGACCATCCGGGATAACGGCCACTCGCTCACCAATCAGGCAGCGCGCGGGCTGCTCTCGGGGCAATATAGCAACTCGGTGGACATCCTCGGTCTGCAATACACCTTCTCGTTCTAATGCGTGCTTCTGGCCGGCGATCGCCGGCCAGAAGCCAGAGCGCCGAATACATGACGGCCGCTGACGGAGTCGTCATACCCGCAGGAGGATTGATATGCACCATCGCCTGTATCTGCCAGCACTGATCCTTGCCACACTGCTATCGGCAGTTCCTCTGCATGCTGCTGAGGTTGCCGGAGTCCGGGTGGATGACCACATTCAGGTCAACGGTACCCATCTGCAACTCAATGGTGCCGGATTGCGCACCAAGTTTTTTTTCAAGGTTTATGTGGCGGCGCTCTACGTCGTCAACCGCAGCAACAGCAGCACCCAGTTGCTCGACTCCCGCGAGCCTTCCCGCATGGTGCTGAAAATGCTGAGGAGTGTGGATGCGGATACCCTTTTCCAATCTCTGCACGAGGGTCTGCAGGCCAATCTTTCCGCCAGCGAACTGTCCGCGATTCAAACGCAGACCGAACAGCTTGGCGCACTCATGAAGCAAATAGGCAGCACCAGGATTGGCGATACCCTGTCCATCGATCTCGCGCCGGAAAGCGTCACGGTGGGCTACAACGGTGAGTCCCGGGGTACGATCCGGGGAGGGCAGTTGTCGCGCGCACTGCTCGGCATATGGCTGGGAGAGCATCCGGCAGAGGCTTCCCTGAAAAAGGCCCTGCTGGGCAGCTGATGCGCCAACAATCCGGGGAAGGAGGGCAAGGCAAATGGAAAAAATCTGGCTGAAATCCTATCCGCAGGGCGTGCCGGCCGAAATCGATCCGGAACGCTATCCCTCGCTCAATCACCTGCTCGACGAGGTGATGACGCGCTATGCCGGGCGTACGGCCTATACCAGCATGGGGCAATCCATGACCTATGCCGGGCTGGATCAGCAGACACGGGCCTTTGCCGCCTACCTGCAAAGCCTGGGCCTGGGTGCCGGCAGCCGGGTCGCCCTGATGATGCCCAATCTGCTGCAATATCCGGTTGCGCTTTTCGGTACGCTGCGGGCGGGCTATGTCGTGGTGAACTGCAATCCCCTGTATACCGCACGTGAACTGGAGCATCAGCTACAGGACTCAGGCGCCGAAGTGGTAATCGTTCTGGCGCAATTCGCCCATACGGTACAGGAAGCCCTGACCCAGTCCCAATCCCAGGTCCGGCATGTGATCGTCACCTCGGTCGGGGAAATGCTCCCTCCGCTCAAGGGCTGGATCGTAAATCTGGTGCTGCAGCATGTGAAAAAGGCCATCCCCCCCTGGTCCCTGCCTGGCGCCATCGACATGCGCACCGCCCTGGCACGTGGCCGCGACAAACCCTTCACACCGGCCCGCTGCCGGCCCGATGACATCGCCTTTCTGCAATACACAGGCGGCACCACGGGGGTGGCCAAGGGCGCCATGCTCACCCACCGCAACATTGTCGCCAACATGCTTCAGGCCGAAACCTGGGTGGCGCCGGTGCTGGGAGACAGCCATGAGCTGGTGGTTACGGCCCTGCCGCTGTATCACATCTTTGCCCTGACGGCGAACTGCCTGGTCTTTCTTATGAAGGGCGCACAGAATCTGCTGATCGCCAATCCACGGGACATTCCGGGGTTCGTCAAGGAACTGGGGAAATACCGTTTCACCGCATTTACCGGAGTCAATACGCTTTTCAATGCCCTGCTGCAAAACCCGGATTTCCGCAAGCTGGATTTTTCCGCATTGCGCGTCACGCTGGGCGGTGGCATGGCGGTCCAGGCGCGAGTGGCAGAAGAATGGCAGAAAGTGACCGGCCAGCCGCTGGCGCAAGCCTACGGCCTCACGGAAACCTCCCCGGCCGTGACCATCAATCCGCTTGATCTTTCCGGATTCAACAACTCCATCGGCCTGCCCATTGCCTCCACCGAGCTTTCGATACGCGATGATGACGGTCAGGAGGTCAGCCAGGGGCAGGTCGGTGAGATCTGCGTACGTGGCCCCCAGGTCACACCGGGCTACTGGAACCGACCCGACGAAACGGCCAAGGTTTTTCACTCCGATGGTTTTCTGCGCACCGGTGACATGGGCTATGTGGATGCTCGCGGCTTTGTCTATCTGGTGGACCGCAAGAAGGACATGATCCTGGTATCGGGCTTCAACGTTTATCCCAACGAAGTCGAAGCCGCCGTCATGGAACACCCAGGTGTGCTGGAAGTGGCCGCGATCGGGGTACCCAGCGAACACTCGGGAGAAGCGGTGAAAATTTTTGTCGTGCGCAAGGACCCCAAGCTCACGGCCGAAGATCTGATCGCACACTGCCGCCGCCTGCTGACGGCCTACAAGGTACCGCATCAGGTGGAGTTCCGTGATCAACTACCGAAGACCAATGTAGGGAAGATCCTGCGTCGCGCCTTGAAGGAAGAAGCACCCAAAGCCGAGTAGTTCCTGCCCCGCTTTCCCCGACGGTTATCCGCCCTGCTCCCCCCGTGCGGCCCACAGCGCGCGGGCCAGCAATTTCCAGACGGGACCGCCATGAACCTCGATGCCTTCGCCGGCGGCCTCCTCCATCACCTTCATCATCAACTGGGCGAGAGCGAACAATTCCAGCTTGGCCATTCCCTCCGGGCTGCCCGGCGCACAATCGAGCTTGATGGTCTGGTCGCTGTTGCAGGACAGCGCCTGGCGTGCAAGCTTGCGAACCTGCGCCTCGTCATTCCAGTCGATGCCGAGTATCACTGCCTTGCGCACAATTTCTGTTTCCAGATTGGCGGCTTCATTGCTGTAGTTTTCGAAGGCGGGCATGGCTATTTCCTTCCTTTCTTCGTTCTGGTGGTCACGGCCGGTTTCATGTCGAGTATTTTGGCCAGATAGCGGCCGGTATGGCTGACACTCGCCAGAGCCACTTCCTCGGGGGTGCCTGCAGCGATGATACGTCCGCCGCCCGCGCCACCTTCCGGCCCCAGGTCCACCAGCCAGTCGGCCGTTTTGATGACGTCCAGATTATGCTCGATCACGACAATGGTATTGCCATGATCGCGCAATCGATGCAGCACCTTGAGCAACAGTTCGATATCCTGGAAATGCAGCCCCGTTGTCGGTTCATCGAGGATATATAGTGTGCGTCCGGTATCGCGCTTGGAGAGTTCCAGCGCCAGCTTGACCCGCTGCGCTTCGCCCCCGGATAACGTGGTGGCGCTCTGACCGAGCTGGATATAGGTCAACCCCACATCCATCAGGGTACGCAGCTTGCGCGCCACTACCGGAACCGCATCGAAGAATTCGCTTGCCTGCTCCACCGTCATCTGCAGGACTTCGTAGATGGTCTTGCCCTTGTAACGGATCTCCAGGGTTTCCCGGTTATAGCGTTTACCGTGGCAGACATCGCAGGGCACGAAGATGTCGGGCAAAAAATGCATCTCCACCTTGATCATGCCATCGCCCTGACAGGCTTCGCAGCGCCCGCCCTTGACGTTGAAGGAAAAGCGGCCGGGTTCATATCCGCGCTGGCGCGACTCGGGCACGCCGGCAAACAGCTCCCGGATCGGCGTCAGCAGTCCGGTATAGGTGGCAGGATTGGAGCGAGGCGTGCGGCCGATGGGCGACTGGTCTACATTGATGACCTTGTCGAAAAATTCCAGCCCTTCGATTTCCTCATAAGGTGCGGGCTCCACGGATGAGCCGTAGAGGTGACGTGCCGCCACCGCATAAAGAGTGTCATTGATCAGGGTGGACTTGCCGGAGCCGGAAACACCGGTGACGCAGGTGAACAGGCCGACGGGAATTGTCAGGTCCACACCGGTGAGGTTGTTGCCACTGGCGCCTCGGATGCTCAAACGGCGATCTGCATCGGGGGATGTGCGCCGGGCTGGAACCTCGATCCGCCTCCGGCCCGAAAGATAGGCGCCGGTGACGGACTCCGGATCGGCCTCCACCGCCTTGGGGGTGCCCTGGGAAACCACGCGGCCGCCATGCTCACCGGCGCCTGGCCCCATATCCACCACATGGTCGGCGCATTCGATGGCCTCCTGGTCATGCTCCACCACGATCACCGTATTCCCCAGATCGCGCAAATGGATCAGAGTATCCAGCAAGCGGGCATTGTCACGTTGATGCAGGCCGATGGAGGGTTCATCCAGCACATACATGACGCCGGTAAGACCGGAGCCGATCTGGCTGGCCAGACGGATGCGCTGGGCCTCGCCACCGGAGAGCGTTTCCGCCGAACGATCAAGGGAAAGATAATCGAGGCCGACATTGATCAGAAAACCAAGACGGCTCTGGATTTCCTTGACGATCTTTTCCGCCACCTGGGCCTTGTGACCCGTAAGTTCGAGTGCATTGAAAAATTCACGGCAGGCACCCAGGGCAAAATGGCTCACCACGGAGATGGTCATCCCACCGATAAAAACGTGGCGTGCTTCCTGGCGCAGACGGGTACCTGCGCACTCGGGACAAGGGCGCGAGTTGAGGTATTTCGCCAGTTCCTCGCGCACCATCTGCGAATCGGTTTCCCGGTAGCGGCGCTCCATATTGGGCAGGATGCCTTCGAAGCCGTGAGTGCGGTCGAACCGGGTGCCCTTCTCGTTGAGGTAGCGGAACTTGATCTGCTCCTTTCCCGATCCATGAAGCACAATCTGTTGTACCCGGGCCGGAAGATTCTCGAAGGGTGCGGCAATGTCGAACTCATAGTGACTCGCCAGGGACTCCAGCATCTGGAAGTAAAACTGGTTACGCTTGTCCCAGCCCTTGATGGCGCCACCAGCAAGAGAAAGGTGGGGATAGGCCACCACCCGGTCAGGATCGAAAAACTGGATGGCGCCCAGGCCATCACACTTGGGGCAGGCACCCATCGGATTGTTGAAGGAAAACAGCCGCGGCTCAAGCTCCTGCAAGGCATAAGAGCAGACCGGGCAGGCGAAGCGCGAGGAGAACAGATGCTCCTGCCCCGAGTCCATATCCACTGCCAGCGCGCGCCCCTGCGCATGGGTCAGCGCCGTCTCGAAGCTTTCGGCCAGGCGCTGGCGGGCATCGGGTTTCACCCTGAGGCGATCCACCACCACGTCGACACTGTGCTTGGTGGTCTTGGCAAGCTTGGGCAGGGCATCAATGTCGTACACCTTGCCATCGATCCTCAAGCGCACGAACCCCTGGGCGCGTAACTCGGCGAACAGATCCAGTTGTTCGCCCTTGCGGTTGGCAACCACCGGCGCCAGGATCATGAGCCGGGTGTCTTCAGGTAGCCCGAGAATGACATCCACCATCTGCGCCACACTCATGGCCTCCAGCGGCAGGTCATGCTCGGGGCAATGCGGTGTCCCGGCGCGGGCATAGAGCAGACGCAGATAATCGTGGATCTCCGTCACTGTGCCGACGGTGGAACGCGGGTTGTGGCTGGTGGCTTTCTGCTCGATGGAAATGGCGGGGGACAGGCCCTCGATCAGGTCCACGTCGGGCTTTTCCATCAGTTGCAGGAACTGGCGCGCATACGCCGAAAGGGATTCGACATAGCGGCGCTGGCCTTCGGCATAGAGCGTGTCGAAAGCCAGCGAGCTTTTCCCGGACCCCGACAGGCCCGTAATCACGGTCAACCTGTTGCGGGGAAGATCGAGGTTGATGTTTTTCAGATTGTGGGTGCGGGCACCACGGATCTTGATCTCGTCCATAGACGTGCGAAAACCGGTGTATTGGGGCAACCTGCTAATATACGCGATCCCCAATCCCGCTCCATACAGGCCATGCGTTCTCCGGTCTCCGATGGCATGACCCGCACCGAAAAGAGTGCTGGCATCGCTCTCGCCCTGATCTTTGCCCTGCGCATGCTCGGGCTGTTTCTGATCCTCCCGGTATTCCGGGTACACGCCAACGAGATCCCCGGTGGTGACAACCTGACCCTGGTCGGCATCGTGCTGGGGGCTTACGGACTCACCCAGTCCATTTTCCAGATTCCGTTCGGCATCGCATCCGATCGCTTCGGGCGCAAACCGGTGATCGTCGCCGGGCTGCTGCTCTTCGCACTCGGTAGCGCGGTGGCGGCCCTCGGCCCCACCATCTGGTGGACCATTGCCGGCCGTGTCATTCAGGGGGCGGGCGCCATCTCCGCCGCCGTCACCGCAATGGCGGCCGATCTCACACGGGAACAGCACCGTACCAAGGTGATGGCGATGATCGGTTCTTCCATTGGTGTGGTCTTCGCACTTTCACTCGTCACCGCCCCGGTGCTTTATGAATGGGTGGGGATGGCCGGTCTGTTCTGGCTAACAGCGTTCCTGTCCATTGGCGCTATTTTTGTCGTGCGCAACATGGTGCCAGAACCGCCACCGCCCCAGCCGGGGCCCAAGGTACGGTTCACCGAAGTGTTGTCCAACGCCCAGTTGCTGCGTCTCAATTTTGGCATTTTCACGCTCCACGCCACGCAGATGGCCATGTTTGTGGTGGTGCCCGCGCTGCTGGTGACTGCCGGCCATCTGCCGGTGGAAAAGCACTGGCAGGTCTATCTGCCGGCGGTGCTGCTGTCCTTCATCACCATGATTCCGGCCATCATCGCCGCAGAGCGGTACGGAAAATCCAAGCCGATCCTGATCGGTACGGTCATGCTGCTGCTGATTACCCAGGGACTCTTCTGGCATGGCCGCGATGGCCTGTGGGGTTTGTCGCTGGCACTTTATGTTTTTTTCGTCGCATTCAATATCCTCGAAGCCAGCCTGCCTTCACTGATCTCCCGCATCGCGCCTTCCCGAGCCAAAGGTGCGGCACTTGGCGTTTACAACACCACGCAAGCCCTGGGCCTTTTTGCCGGTGGTGCCTGTGGTGGCTATCTGGCCAAAAATTTTGGTGCCGAATCGGTGTTCGAGGCCTGCGCGGCACTGGCGGCCATCTGGCTCGGGCTTGCCTTTTCCATGAAGTCGCCCCCACGGATTGCGCAACGCGCCGTGAACCTGAACACAGCCGCCGACATGGACCGGATCAAGGCCCTGCCCGGTGTTCTGGATGCCAGCCTGGATGCGGACAGGCATATCGCTCACTTGCGGGTAAACTTGGATCTTTGGGATGAACGGCGCGCGCGCCAGATCATGGGAGGAAAAATTTAGATGGCATCCATCAACAAGGTGATACTCGTCGGCAATCTGGGCGCGGACCCGGAGACGCGCCACACCCCGAACGGGGATCAGGTCACGAATATTCGCCTGGCCACCACCGATAGCTGGAAGGACAAAGCCACTGGCGACAAGCGTGAAGCCACCGAATGGCACCGCGTCGTGTTTTTCGGCAAGCTGGCCGAGATCGCCGGGCAGTATCTGAAAAAAGGATCGCAGGTCTATATCGAGGGCCGCATCAAGACCCGCAAATGGCAGGGGCAGGATGGGCAGGACCGCTACACCACCGAAATCAGTGCGGACCAGATGCAGATGCTGGGCCGCCGCGAAGGCAGCGGCAGCCCCGATTATGAATCCCGCGGCACCGCACCTTCCCGTAGTGGTGGTAGCGGCAACAGTGGAGGTGGCAGCCGGTCAGCACCGCCGCCTGCATCGGATGGTGGTGCCAGTGGCTTTGGAGATTTCGACGACGACGTTCCGTTCTGAACCGGATGCTTCGTTTGGCAGCGCCCAGGGCCTGGAAATCTCCAGGCCTTTTTGTTGTGCCTCGGGCGTACCCTTTCAGTACGGAATCAAGCATCCCCCAGTTCCGTCCCGCTCATAACACGGCAACCGATTTGACTTGAGCCCATACCCGCCGGCCAGGCGCCAGATCCAGATGATCCCAGGAACGTCGGGTGATGCTGGCGAGCAGGGGCGTACCGTCCACATCGAGACGCACCCGTAACTGGGCGGGATGGTGTGCGGGCGACGCTTCCACCACGACAGCCTGCAACCGGTTGAGGATGCTGCTGTCGGTATGGGGTGTCAGGACAAGGCTCACATCACGGGCAAGGATACGGACACGGACAAGTTGTCCCATCACGCTTTCACGCCGCGCCACCCAGAGCGTGCCACCGGAGAAGTCGAGCCGTGACAGGTGATAGGTGTCGTCATGAGCGCCGATACGGGCCTCCAGAACCATTCCCGCATCCTCGTCACCAGCACCCGGATCGTGCCTTGCAAGGAGGGTACCGGGCACCCCGGCGTCAAGGGTCCGCCCCCCCTCCATCAGAATCAGATGATCGGCCAGTCGCAAAACCTCGTCGAGCGCATGGCTGACATACACCATCGGGATGGTCAACTCTTTGCCGAGCCGCTCCAGATAGGGCAGGATTTCCGCCTTGCTGCGGGTATCCAGCGCGGCCAGCGGCTCGTCCATGAGCAAGAGGCGGGGGCTGCTCAAAACCGCCCGCGCCATGGCGACCCTTTGTCGCTCGCCACCCGACAGCCCGGCGGGCATGCGGGCGAGAAGCGGTCCGACGCCGAACAGTTCCACGACCTGATCCCAGAACACGCGTCGGTGCGGGATTGGAACACGTGCCATGCCATATTCGAGATTGCCCCGCACCGGAAGATGTGGAAACAGATTGGCATCCTGAAACACATACCCGATCTCGCGCCGGTGAGCCGGCAGGAAATGATGGCGCGCACTATCCTGCCAGCACCTGTCACCCAGGTCGATGCGGCCCCGCGCTGCCGGCTCGAGACCGGCAAGGCAACGCAACACAGTGGATTTTCCTGCCCCTGACGGACCATGCAGGGCACAAACACCCCGTTGCGGTGCTTCCAGTTCGACCGCCAGCCTGAAGCCGGGCCGGGCGAGATCCAGGCGGGCGCGCAGGCTCACAACAATGCCGGCCGCTGGCGACGATAGAGCAATGCCAGCACGAGGAATGAAAAAATCACCATGGCGGCAGCCAGACCATGGGCCCGGGCATATTCCATTGCCTCGACATGATCGTAGATCTGGACCGAGATGACCCGGGTCTGCCCGGGGATGTTGCCTCCCATCATCAGCACCACGCCAAATTCACCGACGGTATGAGTAAAGCCGAGCACGGTGGCGGTGAGAAAACCGGGGCGGGTCAGGGGCAGGACCACCGTGAAAAAACGATCCACCGGTCCCGCACGCAGGGTAGCGGCGGCTTCCAGCGGCGCGTTGCCGAGGGAGGCAAAAGCGGCCTGCAAGGGCTGCACGACGAAGGGCAACGAATACAGCAAGGACGCGATCACAAGGCCCGTGAAGGTGAAAGGCAACAGGCCGAAACCCAGTGCCTGGGTCATCCGCCCGACAGGCCCTGCCGGCCCCATGGCCAGCAACATGTAAAAACCCAGCACGGTAGGTGGCAGAACCAGGGGCAGCGCGACCACGGCTCCCACCGGGCCTTTCCATGCCGAACGGGTATGCGCCAGCCACCATGCCAGCGGCGTGCCGACAATCAGCAACAGGACTGTCACCAGCCCCGCGAGTTTCAGGGTCAGCAGGATGGCAACGCCATCTTCTGTGCCAAGCGACATCATCGGATCACAGTCGGTTCACCATGCGTAACCAAAAGACTGCATCACGCTCCGCGCCTTGTTGTCGCGCAGATAGGCCAGCAGCGTACGGGCGGCAACATTGTTGATGCCGTGGCCGAGAAGGATGGCATCCTGACGGATCGGGCGATGCAATGTTTCCGGAACGATCCAGGCCGAGCCTTCACGGATGCGGCCATCCTTCATGACCTGCGACAGGGCGACGAACCCCAGCGGGGCATTGCCGCTGGCGACGAACTGATAGGCCTGTGCGATATTTTCGCCCTCGACGATCCTGGGTACCAGTGCATCGTAATACCCGAGCGACCGTAATACCTCCACCGCAGCCATACCGTAGGGCGCCAGCCTGGGGTTGGCGATCGCGATGTGGTCGAAGTTTCCTCGCTGCAACACCTTGCCATCCACATCGACAAAATCACTCCGGGGTGACCAGAGAACCAGACGACCGATGGCATAGGTGAAGCGGCTGCCGGTAATGGCAGCACCCTCCTGAGCCAGATGCGCGGGCGTTTCCTCATCCGCGGCGAGCAGGACATCGAACGGAGCGCCGTTACGGATCTGAGCATAGAACTTGCCGGTCGCACCGGATGAAAGCTGCACCTTGTGCCCCGTATCACGCTCGAAGTCCGCGACGATGCGTTTCATGGGTGCTGCGAAGTTCGCGGCTACCGCTACATTGACTTCGTCTCCATGGGCGACCAGCACTGTCAGGAATACAGCCAAGGTCATCGCAAACCGGAACCAGAATGCGCGATGCCCCGTGTAGCCATCCCTCTCCATCGTCCACGATCTCCCTTATGGCTTATGCAGTTCCAGTATGGCAGGCAGGAACACCTCCGTCACCAGCAGGAGAGCATGCCCTTTGCGAAACAGTGCCCGGCGCGCCCATAGCCGGGCAGGCGTGTTCATGGCATGGCATCTGGCTGCGCGATACAGGGGGTGGCGTGCATCCACGCTGCGGAAGCGCAGTGTGCCCGCATGCACGCGGGGATCGGAAAACAGCACACTCCCCAGCGAGCGTCCCCCTACCCGGTTCAACAACCTCCCGCCCGCACCACGCAGGGCGACGGTGTGAGCGAAAACCACCGCACGAGCGCCGGACAGCAACAAGACCTCGCGCACGGTAGTGTTCCGGCCCGGACGCAGATGGAGAAGGGGGTACTCGTCCTGTAGCGCCGTAGCACTCTCCTGGCGCAATACATGCACGGCGAAAGGAGCATCCGCAGGACAGGCGCGACGGATGCGCTGTGTCAGGGAGCCTGTCTCCGCCATCCAGGAACGATATGCATCCCTGGGCGGCATTGCGCACCAGCCTCCGGCGTCGGTGCCCCGGTCTTTCCGATTGGATTTCCTCATGCTTTCAGTAGTTCTTCGGTGCCGGACAACCATCGTGCAAGATGCCGCTCTGCCTGTACCGGATGATCACGCAACAGGATTTCGGCCACCTGGCGCGCCTGTTCTATCAGCACTGTATCTTCCAATTGCGCGTAGCGCAGCAAAGGCACACCACTTTGGCGGGCGCCGATGAATTCGCCTGGCCCACGCAGGGCAAGGTCCTGGCGCGCGATCTCGAAACCGTCGCTGTTCTCATAGATGATTTTAAGCCGCTGGCGTGCCGTTGCCGACAGAGGTTGGGTGTACAGCAGGATGCAGACCGATTCGTGCTGGCCGCGCCCGACACGTCCTCGCAACTGATGCAGTTGGGCAAGACCGAAACGCTCGGCATGCTCGATGACCATCAACGATGCATTGGGTACGTCCACACCAACCTCGATCACGGTCGTGGCTACCAGAACCTGGATTCGATTGGCCTCGAACTCCGCCATGACGGCAGCCTTTTCTGTCGCTTTTAGCCGCCCATGAACCAGGCCGATGGAAAGATCGGGGAGTTCATTGCGCAGATACGTATAGGTTTCCTCCGCAGTCTTAAGTTGCAAGGCCTCGGACTCCTCGATCAGGGGACATACCCAGTAGGCCTGACACCCCTGTCTGCACGCGGAAAGGACGCGGGCCACAACTTCGTTGCGCCGCGATTCGGCCACCAGCTTGGTGAGTATGGGCGTGCGGCCCGGGGGCAGTTCGTCGAGCACGGACACATCCATGTCGGCGTAATAGCTCATGGCCAGAGTACGAGGAATCGGTGTCGCGGACATGGTGAGCTGATGGGGAGAGTCCGCTTTCTGTTTCAGTGCCAGACGCTGGCGCACACCGAAACGGTGCTGCTCGTCCACGATCGCCAGCCCCATGTCGGAAAACCCGATGCTCTCCTCAATCAATGCGTGGGTCCCCACGACGAGACGAATTTCACCATTGGCCAGACGCCTCGCCAAAATCTCCTTATCCGGTTTGCGCGTGCTTCCGGAAAGCCAGGCCAGCTCCAGACCCAGGGGCTCCATCCATTGAACCAGCTTGCGGTAATGCTGCTCGGCCAGAATTTCGGTGGGAGCCATCAGGGCTGCCTGTCTCCCCCCTTCCACGGCATGCAGCATGGCCAGGGCTGCCACGATGGTCTTGCCGCTGCCCACATCACCTTGCAACAGGCGCTGCATGGGATGGGGCTGGGCGAGATCGGACGCGATCTCCTGCCAGGCGCGTCGCTGTGCTCCGGTCAAGGTGAATGGCAATTGCTGCAGCAAGGCGGATGACAGAATTCCCGTGGCCTCCAGCACCGGAGCGCCGCGTGCGCGTCTGGCCGTGTAGGCACGCCGCAAGGAAATCTGTTGTGCAAGCAGTTCGTCAAACCGGATACGGCGCCAGGCAGGGCGTAACGTCGCCTCGAATTGAATCGGATCATTGACCGGAGGCGGGTGATGCAAAGCCTCGACAGATGCCCGCAGTTCTGCAAGGTCAAGCGACTGCAACTGCTCTGGAGGTATCGTCTCGCTCAGCTCTGCTTGCGCCAGCGCGCGTGCGATCAACCGGCGCAGGGTGGATTGGCCAAGACCTGCAGTCGTTGGATAGACCGGGGTTAGCGCCTGTGGCAAAGACTCATCCTCTGCCACAATCCTGAACCGCGGGTGCACCAGTTCCGTACCAAAGAAGCCACCTCGAACTTCTCCGATGGTCCGTATCAGGACACCAGGCTGCAATGCTTTCTGCTGGCTTGGATAGAAGTTGAGAAAGCGCAACACCATCTCGCCGGTCCCATCTTCGATATGGCACAGAAGCTGGCGACGCGGTCGATACACAACCGTGGTGCTCGATATCCGGGCCTGGAATTGCGCAATCTCACCGGGTATTGCGGCAGCGATCGGGGTGATTCGTGTTTCGTCTTCGTAACGCAGTGGCAGATGCAACGCCAAATCTTCATCCCGCACCAGACCGAGCCGGTTCAGTTTGGCCACCAGGGTGCTGCCACCCGTCACCGGAATACGCCTGCTAGAAGAGGCCTCAACCAACGACCAGGATTGCGTCGGCTTCCACCAATGCACCACGCGGCAGATCTTTCACCCCGACGACCGCACGTGCGGGAAAGGGTTCGGGCACATAGCGGGTCATGATTTCATTGACCTTTGCAAAATGGGCCAGATCAGTCAGATAGATGTTGAGCTTGACGGCGTCGGCAAGGCTGGCGTCAGCAGCCTCGGCCACGGCCTGCAGGTTGGTAAAAACACGCACGATCTGGGCCTCAATTCCATCCACCATCTGCATGGTGGATGGATCGAGTCCGATCTGACCGGACAGATAGACTGTATTGCCCGCCTTGACCGCCTGGGAATAGGTTCCGATGGCGGCAGGTGCCAGAGGTGTTGCAATGATCTGTTTGGGCATGAAAAATCCGTTCCTTATTTCTTCGTGGCGACCAGCATCCCCGGGGTAATGCCCAACGCAGCCATCTTGGCCTGCGCCGCTTCTGCCTCATCCTTGCTTGCGAAGGGACCAACACGGACCCGCGCCTCGATGGTGGCGGGTATTCCGTTGAGTTCCAGCTTTGCCCGGAGTTCCTCTGCATTGGTGACGTTATTGAATACCCCCATCTGCACCAGATACTGGCGACCATCATTCCCCTGGGTCAGGGGACGGGCGGGCGGTGCATGGCGCGTACCCTCTCCGGCCTGGGGAGCAATACCGATCGGTGGAGCGGGATGGCTCGCGGACGGTGATTTACTGATCAACGGTGCCAGATGGGGTTTGATATTGACCGGAATAGCCTGAGCCGGTGTTGTAGCGGGCTTGAGGGCACTGGAGGATGTCGGTGCATCGATCGGAGTTGGTTGCTCGCTCAGCTCCGGTTCTCCTGCCTGGTTATTCTTTTGTCCATCGGACACCACCGTGCTTTCCGTATCTGGAACGTTTGCCTCGGATTTAGGTGTCTCTGCCTGAGCAATTTCCTTGGCGGGTGGTTCCAGGGTTGCGATCTTGTTCGCCGGAAGGGCTGTTGGCGGCGGAACATACAGAGCATCGATCACCGCGAGCCCACCAAGCAATGCAATGATGGCAATCCCCGCAACGGCGATCCGGCTGAGCAGCCTGCGTTGCATCGCACGATCATCGGCATCTCTTTCAGTCTGTACGCTACCTTCCTGCCGATCCGCTTCCATACCCGGATTCTCCTTGTAGTTGCTGCGCACTTTCTCCACGCACCAGGGCAACGATCAGCTCCGCCTCGGCAACAGCGATTCCGCATCGTGGTGCAATACTTTTTGCGTCCAGCCCCTGTCGGGCGAAACCCATAGCCTCAGAGTAGAGAGGGGAAACGTGGCCCGATGTTTTCAGATGTGACAGGGAACCACGCATGGACTCGATTTCCTGACGCATCGAGCCAACTTCCCTGCGCAAGCCCTCAATTTCCGCTTCAAGCACAGATACGATTGACCAGACTTCCGAAAGGGAATCCTGCCCTGATCTGTCAGCGTTTTTCTTAACAGAAAACACCTGCGAATCAACAGGATCAATCTGCCTTTTTTGCCAACTGATGCTCTTGACCTGCGTCAGCCTCAACAACAGGAATACAAAGTAAACCCCGGCAAGACCTGCCAAGATCAAGATGCCGTCACGCAACCCTAAAGACGATGTGTCCATCATGCGAGGGGATCGGAATTATTTCCTTGAATTTACCCCGAAGTCTTTCTCGGCAATCTTTCGATCAGTGCCAAAAACCACACCGTTTCAACCTGACCTGAATAAGTGATGTTGAAGTGGAGATGCGGCGGGAGGGGGTGAGTACTGGGGCGCCTTGCCTGGTGAAGGAGGTGCTGGC
>JAFEDH010000021.1 GCA_018241695.1 Pseudomonadota bacterium
GAAGCGCCTCAGCGATATTGACGAGGTTGCCCCGCGCGAGCGGGGATAGGCCCCGGTACAGGGGTGGGCCATCCGATCAGAAGGTGGTTGCCCCGCGCGAGCGGGGATAGGCCCGGTGCTGAGGAGGCGGTACCACTCAGGGGTGAGGTTGCCCCGCGCGAGCGGGGATAGGCCCCGCGATTTGCGCGCATGCCTGAGCCGGAATTCGGTTGCCCCGCGCGAGCGGGGATAGGCCCCGGTACAGGGGTGGGCCATCCGATCAGAAGGTGGTTGCCCCGCGCGAGCGGGGATAGGCCCCGCGATTTGCGCGCATGCCTGAGCCGGAATTCGGTTGCCCCGCGCGAGCGGGGATAGGCCCTGGTGGAGAGCCGCTTGTAGAGCGGGATGGCGGGTTGCCCCGCGCGAGCGGGGATAGGCCTTACGCGACGGCCTACGGCATCCGCCTGTCGCCGGTTGCCCCGCGCGAGCGGGGATAGGCCCCCGTGCGACTCGACGAAATCCTGATCCGCCGCGGTTGCCCCGCGCGAGCGGGGATAGGCCTTCACCTTCAAGGCCAAGGCCGCCGGCATCTACGGTTGCCCCGCGCGAGCGGGGATAGGCCCGACACCCTGTGAATTCATCGTCAGATGATTAGGGTTGCCCCGCGCGAGCGGGGATAGGCCCCTCCGATATTTTTTACTTCGCCTGATTTCGGCGGTTGCCCCGCGCGAGCGGGGATAGGCCCCACAACAGAGGCAACACGGACGACCGGATCGAGGTTGCCCCGCGCGAGCGGGGATAGGCCCTGAGCAAGAGCGGCCGCCCCCTGCTGATCGACGGTTGCCCCGCGCGAGCGGGGATAGGCCCCGTCTGCGCTGTTGAGCGAGACGCCTATGCCGGGTTGCCCCGCGCGAGCGGGGATAGGCCCGGAATACATCGGAAGAGGACCCACCGCCCGGAGGGTGCCCCGTGCGAGCGGGAAGGCCCGGTGTATTCACCGCCGCTCCTGGTCTTCCGCAGGTTTCCTGTCCGTTGCGGATTTGTCTAAAGACACTCGTTTCCCTGACAAAAGGGCTTGCACTTCACCAGCCCTCAGGCGATACTTGTATCACAAAATCCTAGGAGCATAGAGCTATGGCCCTCTCGATTCGACTGCCTGACGATGTGGAAGCGCGATTGAACAGCCTGGCCGCAATGACCGGGCGCACCAAAAGCTTTTACATCACCGAAGCAATTTGCGAACACCTCGACGACCTCGAAGACTTGTACCTGGCAGAGCGTGAGTTACAAGCGATCCGTGCGGGAAAATCGGAAATCGTACCGCTCGAAGAAGTCATGAAACGCTATGGCCTGGAAGGTTGAGCTATCGAGCCTCGCGCGCAAGAACCTTGAAGAACTTGACCCGCAACATGCCCGCCGCATTCTGGCCTTCCTGCATGAACGCATCTCCGGACTGGAGGACCCCCGCAGCATTGGCGAAGCTCTCAAAGGCTCCCGCCTGGGGTCCTTCTGGAAATACCGCGTTGGGGATTACCGAGTGATTGCGAGCATCGAAGACGACGTTTTGCGCGTTCTGGTTGTGCGAATCGGCAACCGTCGCGAAGTGTACCGATGAGCGGAAAAGCGAACGGCAAGGGCGCAATCCTTGCTGCGCTCTAGCCACTCAACCACCGGAAAGGATTTTTCAAGGTCTCCCGGATTATGCCCCTTGAGCGCCACGAACTCTACGGACGCTGACAGGGGAGGACAACGGCCATGAAACGGCTCATTGCTCATTGCCCTTTGTGCCCTGGCCTCAAGCGTGCGGGTGGCAGCCACCTCACCCTCTCCTTTACTCCGTCCGCTGCAACAGATACTCGATCGCCTTGTCATGCGCCTCGGGTGCGCCCGCGCAGTTGATCTTGTCGTCGCCGCCCTGCTTTTCGCTGAAGCGGCGAATGGTGCTGTGCAGGTAGGGGCCGTGACGGCCGCAGGCGCAGGGCTGATCCCAGCCGGATAGCGTCACTTCGTCACCGGTGATGAGGCCGCCCCAGTAGTTGTCGGCCATGAGGTCCATGAGGGCGAAGCGGCCGGTCTGGGTACCGCTACGGGGCAGGGGCTTGCCACTTTCCGGGTCGAGCACGAAGGGCACCAGGGTGGGCGGGATGTGGAAGTGGCCCGCGTCGCAGCGGGGGCAGCTGGGGATGATCTCGCTCATGCTGTAGTACTCGAAGAAACGCGAGAAGCCGAGGAACTCCCAGATCTGTTCACGATAGTTGTCGGGCAGCACGCGGCCCTTGCTGCCGCCGCCGGTGGTGAGGATGCTGTTGGGGCCGAACACATTCTTGATCCCCCGGCCCAGGCCGGCCTCGGCCCATTCGTAGAGGATGGGCCAGACGGCGAAGAGGAAAACATCCTGGCCCGCGAAACGGTCCATCACCTGTTCGAAGAAAAGCTGCATGCGCGCCGGGCGCTCGGCTTCGCGCCGGGCGAATTCGTCACGGCGGGCCAGCAGGGAGGGGGAGAGGGCGAGCTGGCCCTGTTCGCCCCGCGCTTCGGCGGCGCGCAAGCGGCCGGCGAGGGAGGCCACGTCGGCGCTGAAGTATTCCTTTTCGTAGAGAAAGAGGGCGTTGTCGCTGCCGCCGGCGAAGAGATCCACCATGCGGTTCATGCCGCGATGGATGGAGCCGGCGCCATGACGGTAGGAGGGGATAACCATGGGCATATGGTTCCGGATCAGGTCGGGTCCGCTGTTGGCACCATTCCAGTCGCGCAGGCAGTGGCCGGTGAGGCGCACCTGCTGCTGCCACAGTTTTTCGGAACGGGGAATGAAAGAGAGCTTGCCCGAGGTGCCGAAGGTGTGGAGCACGCGCACGTCGGTGCTCTTGTCGAGCAGGGCGATCCAGTCGTCGATGCAATCGATACCCCTGGCATCCACCTGCGAAAGATCGGAGGTGGTGAGGCCGGAGAGCCAGCGCGTGAGGCGGTCGAACTCACCGCGCTCGATGATGGAAAGCGGGTAGGACTTGTAGACGGTGTGCGGGAAAAGCAGGGGCACCACGTCGTCGATCTGGCGGATCTCGCGGATGCCCTGTTCCTCGGCCAGGGCGCCGAGGGTGGCAATGGCGGGCGCGAGTTCGTGGAAACGCTTTTGCAGGCCGGCGAGATGCACCTCGTCGAGCTGCTTGCGGCTCAAGGTGTAGCCCGCATCGTAGGGGGCATCGAAGTAGTGGGCGGGGTCTTCGAGAAGCCGGGGGTAGAGGCTGGACATATCGTGTCTCCGGGATGGGGGTTTCGGGGTTCAGGCCTGGATGGCTTCGCCGGTGGCAAGGCTTTCGAGCAAGGCCGGATCGGCTTCTTCGTCCACGATCCATTTGCACATGCGGCGCACCGGCTCGATGCCATCCTGCGGTGCACCGGTGCCGAAAAGGGTGCCGGCGCCGCCGAGCGAGACGAAGCGCTGGGCGCCCTGGTAGGCGAGGCGGTCACGCAGCATTTCCTTGAGCGACTCGGGGTAGATGCCGATGGTCTGGGTATAGGCGCTGACCGAGAGGGCCGCGGTTTCCAGATCGTCGATGGGCACCAGGTTGCCTACCCGGCAGGCGAGCATGCGGGAGAAGTCCACCGGCGCATCGTGCTGCGAAACGATGATGGCGCCCTCGTTGCTCTTGCCGCCGAAGACCCTGAATTCGTCGCCGGCGAAACGCAGGCCGTCGATCTCTTCCTTCAGACTGGGATCGAAAGCCTTGTGGGCCGTGCTGATGCTTGCCGGCAATCCCTGCAGGGCATCGAAGGTCATCTTGCCGAACCGGTTGAGGCGGGCCAGGCCCTCTGCATCGGTCCCCGACTGCACGTAGATCACACGGGCGTTGACGCAGCCTTCCTGATTCATGACGCCGATGTCGAGAGCCAGGCGGCGGGCCACATGGCGCATCGTGGTTTCGTCGGCGAAGGCTTCGGCACCGATGATGCTGGCACTGTGCTTGGGATCGAGCGTGATGAGATCGATGCCCGGCTGCAGGTAGCGGGTGATGTGGCGGATGCTGTCGAAGCCGCCCCAGGCAACGATCTTCTCCACCTGCCGGGGTTGATACAGGGCGGATTCGACTGTTTCGTCACCGCCCTTCCAGTAGGCCACGGAGACATGCTTAGTGATGGGGTGGTCGGGGTCCATCTCGACCATGGTGCGGGCCAGCGCCACGGCGGTCAGGGGATCGTTGGACGGGGTCTTGATGATGGCGTCGGAACGGGTGATGGCGTTGCGGAAAATGGTGCCCGAGGCCACGGTAGGCACATTGCCGGCGATCACATGCACGCAGCGCGCGCCGAAGGCGCGCACCCGCACGCGCAGGGCCGGATTGACTTCGGAAACCTGCTCGACCCAGCCTTCGAGATTGGCGATGCCCACCAGGCGCTCCGCCGTTTCACGGCTGACATCGGGGCGGAAGAAAAACGGAATCCACTCGTAATGATGGCGCAGCACGCTGTCGGAAAGCCCCGAGGTGAGCCGTGCCAGCTCGAAGGATTCCTGCATGTGCGGGTTTGTGTCCGGGTGCAGGCGCTCGCCCAGGCGGGCGAGATAATCGACGATGTCGTCGAAACCGATCTGGTACAGATCGGCCATTTGCGACGGACGATCCAGCGTCAGCCGGTCCATATAGCGCCTCACGTCGGGGGTCACGAAGCTCACGCCGCCGCGCCGCCCGCCAAAGGGGGTATCGCACTCGTCGATCACCTCGCCCCGGATCACAAGGGGGATGCGCCAGATTTTTTCTGCCATGCCAGCCTCCACGGTTTTCAGTGTTGCCCTGACGGACAGGGCGAGTGGAATGCTAGATCGCTGCCACACCGCCCACATCATACAAATGCGCTACATGTCATCCCGTGGCAAAAAAAACGGGACGGCCAAGCCGTCCCGTTTTTGTGGCGCGCCCTGCGAGCCGTGCCTGTCAGCTGCGCCGCCGGGTGCGGAAATAAGGGATGACGTGCTTGCCGATGTTGCGGATGGTTTCCAGCTGCGCCCACTGGGGGACGGTGCCCATCTGGCAGAGGAAGAGGATTTCATCGGCGCCAGCTTCCTGCAGCTTCTCGACATACTTGATGCAATCATCAACGGTGCCGTAGGCGTGGTTGGGATTGAGCAGGGCCTGGCTCGGATCGCTGAAATCCACGGTCACGGCTTCGTTGGCGAAGCTGGTCTTGATCACGCCGCCTTCGGTGGTGCCATCGTTGGTGCCGCCTTCGAGCGCCCAGGTATCCCAGTCGGGCTTGGGGCCGCCGGTGTACCAGTAGGCGAGGGACTCGAGGAAGAAGCGCTGGCCACGGATACCGATCTTGCGTGCCAGGAGGCCGTCATCCAGCACCAGGGTCGGGCACAGGGCGGCCAGATGCTGGTTGGGACGCTGGCCCACCTGTTCGGCGGGATCGCGGGAGGCCCAGGCATCACGGTAGATCTTGTTTTTCTTCGCCACTTCCTCGGGGCCGCCAAAGCCCAGCACCAGGGCGCCGATACCGCGCTTGCCGGCCTTGATCAGGCTCTCGGTATTGGTGGTGGCGAGATACATGAGGGGATGCGGATCCTGATAGGGCTTGGGGCGGATCTCGCGCTTGGGGATCTGTACATACTTGCCGTTGTACTCGATCTCTTTCTCGGTCATGATCTTGGGGATGAGATACATCATTTCATCCACCATCTCGGTAACTTCGTCCACGTTGTAGCCGAAGGTGCCGGCTTCCTGCTGGGTGCCACCCTTGCCAACGCCAAAATGCACGCGACCGTGGGAGAGCAGGTCGAGGGTGGCGACACGCTCGGCCACCTTGACCGGGTGGTTCATGGGTACCGGCAGGCAGACCACGCCGTGGCCAATGCCGATATTGCGGGTGCGGCCGGCCACGTAGGGCAGCACGGTCTCCGGCGCGCTCATGTGGGCGTAGTAGGTGAGGGAGGTGTGGTCCACGCACCAGAACACGTCGAAGCCCATTTCGTCGGCAACAACGGCCTGCTCGACGATCTCGTCGAAAATCTGGCGGTCGCCGGCGCGGGTGGCGTGAGCGGTCTGGGCTTCGTAAATCAGCGAGAACTTCATTGCATTTCTCCTGGTTGGAATTGGGAAACAGGGGCAGACAGTCTTCTGGTATTGCCATCCGGCCCGGCAGGCCGGCCACGATGCGGCTTTGCTTTGCTGAGTCCGCCATCCTAATCCACGGCTGGCGGGATTTCATCACCCCTTTGCATTAAAGCAGAGTATTTTCAGCCTCGCCTATTTATCCTTTTCGTCCTGGGTGGTACCCAGCACCAGGCTGACGAGCTGGGACTGGCGATGGGTATCGGTCTTGGCAAACACCGCCGAGAGCTGGGCACGGGCGGTATGGTGCGAGATGCCGATCGCCGCGGCTGCTTCCTTCAGGCCCAGGCCGGAAGCGAGCCGGGCCGCCAGTCGCGCTTCGGCCCGGGTCAGGCCGAAAAGCTCCATTAACGGACCTTCGCCAATGCTGCCCCGGGCCTGTGCATCCCGCAGCAGCAGGGACATGGCAAGAGAAGAATCCTCACCGATGGCGACGCCCTGTACCGCCGGCCGCAGCAGCGCGCGCCACTGTCGCCCGGTGCCACGGTCCAGCAGCAGCTTGTGGCCGGGAACCATCTCGCCACGCCGCATGCTCAGTGCCAGATCGCGTATGGCACGGTCGAGGAGGACATCCGCGGCGGGGTCGGTCGCGCACACGCGGCCGTTTTTCAGGCACAGGCCGTCGGCCTCGGCAACCACGCGCTCGGCGAGCATGTTGTGCAGGATCACGCGGCCGGATTCATTGATCACCAGCGATGCCACGGCCGCCTGCCCCGCGGCCTCCTCGTACACTCCGAGCCGGTACTGCTGATGCTCGATGCGCGCATACAGTGCGGCGGCGGTACGGACCCGCGGCAGCAGATCGGTGAAACGGCTGCGCTCGCGCTCACCGAAGGCCGGATCGCCCGCCATGCGTGCGCCACGCAGGCCAAAGCCCAGGCCGGTGGCCGGATCGATCCAGTCCGTACCGATCAGGTCGCGCACACCAAAGGGCTGCAGATATTCACGGTAATACCCGTTTTTCCGGAGTTCGGCCTCGGGCATCACCTCGCGCAGGACATGCACCTCACCCGGCGGCAGATGCAGGAAGATCGACTGATCGAAAGTCCGTGTCTGATACACCTGCAGGGCGGTGTTCACCCCCGTGGCGGAAATCACGACCCCCGGATCGCCGGTGCGGGGCTTGCGCAGCAGCAGGCTGGTATGGCGGCAGGGCAGATATGCGTCGAAAGCCTCGACAAAACGCTGCCACGGAGGAGTTTCCAGAATGCTCTGGAAAAGCACGTCGAGCAGGGCAAGCTGTCGGCTCATCGACAATCCCCGGGCAGGTCCGCAATCCGCATGGCGGGTACAAATTTAGTGTATTCGTCTGATGCGGGCAATACATTTCATCCCTAAACTGACGGCTTTCCCCAATATCAACCGCTTTCCCTTTACGGAGATCAAGGCCATGCCCACCATGAACGGTAGCGACATCCTCCACGCCGCGCTGCGCGCACTCGGTGTCGATTGCATCTTCGGCATTCCCAGCCAGCACAATCTGGCCTTTTACGAATCCCTGCGCCGCCTCGGTGGCATTCGTGTGATCGGCACCCGTCACGAGCAGGGCGCGGTTCACGCCGCCGACGGCTACGCCCGCGCCACCGGCCGTCTTGGCGTGGCCGTGGTGAGCACCGGCCCCGGCACCACCAATGCGATGACCGGGCTGTACGAAGCCGCCTATGCCTCTTCCCCCGTGCTGCTCCTGACCACCCAGGTCGATACCCCCTTTCTCGGCAAGGGGCGGGGCTACATCCATGATGCGGACGGCCAGCTGGCCATGCTGAAAGCCGTGGTCCGCCATGCCGAATGCCCGGTCCGGGTCGACGACATCGTGCCGGCCCTGCACCGCACCGTGCAAGCCATTTTCACCGGCCGCCCCCAGCCCGGCGCGCTGGAAATTCCCACCGATCTGCTTCAGGCGACCGGCGACGGCAACCTGCCTGCCTTCACCATGCCGGCACCGCGCACGCCCGACGCCGCGGCGCTGGCCCGTGCAGCCGGGCTTCTGGCTGCCGCCCGGCGGCCGCTGATCTGGCTCGGTGGTGGCGCCCAGGGTGCCGCAGCCGAAGTGCGCGCCCTGGCCGAGCATCTGGGTGCGCCGGTCGTCAGCAGCCCCAACGGCCGCGGCATCCTGCCGCATGGCCACCCGCTCTATCTGGGCTGCCATACCCATCTGCCCCCGTTCCGCGAACTGCTGTCCCAGGCCGATCTGGTGCTGGCGATCGGCACCCGCTTCCAGGGGCTGGCCAGCCAGTTCTGGTCCCTGCCCATGCCGGCGAACCTGGTGCATATCGACGCCGATCCGCGGGTGATCGGTCTCAACTTCCCCGCGGCCGTGGCGATCGAGGGCGATGCCGGTCTGGCCGCGCAAAAGCTGCGCGAGGCCACTTCCCCGGGTCATGCCGAAGTCGGCTTCATGGCGACGGCACAAGCCACCCGTGCCGCCCTCGATGCCACCATGACCGGCATGGTCGGCCCCGATCACAAGGCCATCACGGACATCATTGCGCGCCTGCTCCCGGCCGACAGCCCGGTGATGTGCGATGCCACCACCACCGGCAATACCTGGGGCAACTATCTGCTGCCCATCCGGACGCCGCGCCGCGCCTTCTACAGCACCGGCTATGCCATCGGCCCGGCACTGCCGGTGGGACTGGGCGCCGCCGTCGGCACCGAAAGCAAGACGCTGGTGATCCACGGTGATGGCGGGATCATGCTCAACATCGCCGAACTGGCCACGGCGGCGGATGCCAAAATCCCCGCCATCGTCTGCGTGTTCAACAATGGCGGCTATGGCGGGCTCAAGGCCTTGCAGCAGCACGCCGGCGTGCCGCCGTATGGCGGCGACCTGCTCACACCCGATTTCGTGACACTGGCCCGATCGATGGGTGTCCCGGGGCGGCAGGTGGCCACCGTGGCCGATTTTGAAAGCGCGTTTGCCGAGGCACTGGCGGTCGAGGGTCCGTTCCTGATCGAAACCGATCTGACCGCCCTCGCCCCGGTCCGTCTGCTGGCCTGACCCCCATACGGCTTCGGCGCCATGTCCACCCTCCCCGTAAGACCGCATGTCCGGGCCGGCTGCGATTTCCGCCGCGCCCAGAACCTGGCGGAATTGCGTGCCGTGGCCCGTCGCCGCCTACCGGCGTTTCTTTTCGAATACGTGGATGGCGGCGCCGAGGACGAAATCACCCTGGCCGCCAACCGCGCCGCCTACACCCGCATCGGCCTCACGCCACGTACCCTGGCCGGCGTGGCGGCGCGCGACCCCTCGATCTCCCTGCTGGGGCGCCCGGCCGCGCTGCCGCTGGCCGTCTCGCCCACCGGCTTCAACGGCATGCTCTGGCCCGGCGCCGATCTGGCACTGGCCCGTGCCGCAGCCGCCGCGGGTGTGCCCTTTACTCTCAGCATGGCTTCCAACATGAAGCTGGAAACCGTAGCCTCGGCCGGCGGCCGGCTCTGGATGCAGCTGTACATGACGCGCAATCGCGACTTCATCGCCTCTCTGGTGGCGCGCGCCCAGGCCGCCGGGTTCGAGGCGCTGGTGCTGACCACCGATGTCCCCGTGGGTGGCAGCCGGGAATGGGACCGGCGCAGCTATCACAGCGGCATGTCCCTCACCTGGCGCCGCCGTCTGGAGGTATTGCGCCATCCTCGCTGGCTGGCTGGCTTTCTCGCCCATGGAGGACCACCTCCCTTCGCCAATCTGGAAGGATTGCTGCCGCCGGGCCGGATCGATACCGGAACCGCCATGTACCACATGGGCAGCCAGATGGATGCCGGCGTGGACTGGGACGATCTGCGCTGGCTGCGCGGCCTGTGGCCGGGCAAGCTGCTGGTGAAGGGCATCCTCCATCCCGGGGATGCGCTGCGCGCCACCGATTGCGGCGCCGACGGCATCCTCCTGAGCAACCATGGAGGACGCCAGCTCGATGGCGCCGTGGCGCCGCTCGCGGTGCTGGCGGAAACCGTGAAGATCCTCGCGGGCCGCGCCGAAATTCTGCTGGATGGCGGCGTGCGGCGCGGCATCGACGCGCTCAAGGCGCGTGCCCTGGGCGCCACCGCGGTCAGCCTGGGCCGCCCCCTGCTCTACGGTGTGGCCGCCGCCGGCGAGGCCGGCGCGACGCACGCACTCACCCTGCTGCGTGGTGAAATCGACCGTGGGCTGGCCCTGCTGGGCTGCCCCGCCACCACGGCGCTGGGGCCTGACTTTCTGTATTCCGACGAGACGGGGCGCAGGACAGCCCCGCACGCCTGACGGGCAGGAACATTGCTCCCGTCCCCCATCCTCCTCAAACTTGCACAAGAGATCGATCAGGAGAAATCATGACTTATTCACCCCGTCCGCAACGCGACCTTCGCTTCATCGTCATCGGTGCCGGCATGGCCGGCATACTCGCGGCTATCCGCCTCAAGGAGGCCGGCTACCGCCAGATCGTCGTTTATGAAAAAGCCGACCGCATCGGCGGCACCTGGCGCGAAAACACCTATCCCGGCCTCAACTGCGACGTGCCCGCCCATGCCTATACCTATTCCTTCGCGCCCCACGCCGAATGGAGCCACTACCTCGCCGCCGGCCCGGAAATCCAGGCCTATTTCGAGGGCGTGACGAAGAAACACGGCATCGAACCCCTGATCCGCTTCAACCAGGAAGTCACCGCCTGCGTGTTCGAGAATGACCGCTGGAAGGTTGAAACTTCGGGTGGCATCAAGGACGAGGCCGACGTGGTGATTGCCGCTTCGGGCGTGCTGCATCATCCGAATATCGCGCAGATTCCCGGCATGGATACGTTCCGGGGCCCGTCCTTCCACAGCGCCCGCTGGGACCACAGCGTGCCCCTGGATGGTCGTCGTATCGCCATCATCGGCAGTGGATCGACCGGCGCGCAGCTCGTCTCCGGACTGGTCGACCGCTGCGAACGCGTGGTACACGTCCAGCGCTCGCCGCAATGGATCATGCCGGTGGAAAACCCTGCCTTTACCGAGGAACAGAAGGCAGCTTTCCGCCGCGATCCCGCGCTGATCGACGCAGTGCGTTACAACGAGGAATACGTCACCAACGTGCGCCTGTTCACCGAAGCCATCGCCGACATGGATTCGCCCCAGATCAAGCAGATCGAAGCCGCGGTGCTGGACAATCTGGAACGCAGCGTGAAAGATCCGGTGTTGCGGGAAAAACTGCGCCCGGATTACCGCGCCGCATGCAAGCGCCTGATCTTCTCTCCCGATTACTACGATGCCATCCAGAGACCCAACGCGGTCGCCGCGGTGGGCAAGATCGAACGCATCGAGCCCACCGGCGTGCGCATGAAGGATGGCACCCTGCATGAAGTGGACATCATCGTTCTCGCCACCGGCTTCCAGGCCGACCGTTTCATCCGTCCCACCAGGGTCATCGGCAAAAACGGCGTCGACCTTGACCATGCATGGGCGCTGCGGCCCTCCGCCTATCTGGCGGTGACGATTCCCGATTTTCCGAATTTCTTCATGCTCAACGGTCCCACCGGCCCGGTCGGCAACTTCTCCCTGATCGACATCGCCGAACTGCAGTGGGGCTATATCGCCCAGCTGATCGCCGAAATCGACGCCGGTCGCTGCCGGATCATCAGCCCCACTCACGCGGCAATGGCGGACTACGAAACACGCCGCATCGCGGCGGCCAAGCACACCATCTTCGGTTCCGGCTGTTCCAGCTGGTATCTGGATGCCGAGGGCGTCCCCGCCAGCTGGCCATGGAGCTACGATGCCTTCATCGCGGCCATGGCCCACCCCAAGCTGGAAGCCTTCGACCGGGTGTGACCCGACTTTTTTGGGCAAAAAACTGTTTCCCCGGAAATTTTTTGGATATTCTGCCTCTCCATTTGAGAAATATCGCCCCTTGGGGCATCCCATCCAGAGGAGAATTTTCATGCACGGTTTCCGGCTTCGCACCCTCGCGGCCTCCATCGCCCTGACCCTCACCGGCACCGCCGGTGCCTGGGCACAGGCGAGTACCTCCGACACGGACGCCCCACCGGCCAAGGCAAGCAAATCCGGGGATGCCACCACGAAGGATGGCAGCGGACTGGAAGAAGTGGTGGTGGTCGCCCGGCGCCGTGAGGAACGCATTCAGGACGTGCCCCTGGCGATCGCCGCATTCCGGCCCGAAACCCTGGAGCGGCAGTCGATCCAGACCGCCAATGACCTGGAACGCATTGTTCCGGGGCTGAACATCAGCAACGTCTCCGGCGGGGGAGGCAACGTCGGCTTCGCCTGGCTGCGCGGCGTACCCGGAGTCGTCGGGTATTTTGCCGAGGTGCCGACAAACCTCAATGGCGGCGCCATGTATTTCGATGTCGACAATGTCAGCGTGCTCAAGGGGCCGCAGGGCACCCTTTTCGGCCTGAGCACCAATGGCGGCGCGATTCTCTACACCCCGACCAAACCCGACGGGCAGTTCGGCGGCTATGTGCAGGGAACCGTGGGGGATTACGGACGCATGGGGCTGGAAGCAGTGGTCAATGCGCCGATCCAGGACGACCGCTGGCGCCTGCGGGTGGGCGTGAAAACCTACCATGTCGATGGCTATCAGAAAGATCTGTCCCGCAACACCAAGCTGGGTGATGACAACGAGCAGATGCAGCGCATCTCCCTGGTATTCCGCCCCAACCAGTCTTTCGAGAACGACCTGATCGTCAATCACTACCAGTCCCACAGCCAGGGACCGACCAATGTCCTGGTCGAAGTGAGCCCGACCGCGATCGCCAATTTCATCTACGGCGCGCCCACCATGGCCAACCTGCTGCGGCAGCAGCAACAGCTGGGGTACTACACGGTCCCCGGCTCCGCAGTCCCCGGTGGCGCGATCTTCCGTCTGGACCAGACCAATGTGGTCAATACCACCACATGGGAAATCAATGACCGCCTGACCCTGAAGAACATCCTGGGGTACCAGAAGACCCAGAGCTACGCCCGCCAGAGCTTCGTCAACATCCCGGTCTCGATTTACGACATCTACAACACGAGCCGCCCGGCGCAGTCTTCACAGACCTCGGAGGAGCTGCAGCTGCAGGGCCGGGCGATGAGCGATCGCCTGACCTACACGGTCGGCACCTTCCACAGCTGGGCCTACAACGTTCCCGCGCCCGGCGAATATCTGGGGCTGCAATACCGGTCGATTCTCGGCAATCCCTCCGGCACCGATACGGACAAGACGGCGCTGACCCATGCGATCTACGGCCAGGGCACCTATGACCTGTCCAGCTACCTGCAAGGTCTCTCGATCACCGCGGGGCTGCGCAAAACCTGGGATACCCGGTCCGTGGGCGTGACCATGCTCGACGTCAACCAGAACATCCTTGGCAAATCCTTCGATTCCGCCAGCTGGAGCGCGCTCAACTACACCTGGAGCCTGTCGTGGAAGGCCAACCCCGACACCCTGTGGTACTTCACCAACAGCCGCGGCTACTCCAGCGGCGGCTTCAACAACGGCCCCGGCACCCCCGCCCAGTATCGGGTCTACAACCCCGAAACCCTGACCAACTTCGAGTTCGGCGTGAAGTCCGACTGGCAATTGGGCGGCATGCGCGGACGCACCAATGTCAGCGTCTTCCATGCGATCTATCGCGATGTCCAGGCACCGCTCCTGGTTCCTGCCAACGGTGGCGGACCGGGTGCATTCGCCCTGGTCAACGCCAACGCCGCCAAGGGGCATATCGACGGGCTGGATGCCGAAGCCACGCTGCTGCCTTTTTCCGGCTTCGAGATCTCGGGCAACATCGCCTGGCTGAATGCACAGTACGACAGCTACCTTCTGCCCAACGGCGTCGATGCCAGCACGCGCCGCTTCGTCTATGTGCCCCGCGTCAAGTACGGCATCCGTATGAGCTACCGCCTGCCCGTCAATCCGGCTTATGGCCGGTTCGAACTGGCTTCCGATTACAGCCGGCAGACCGAGGTGGTGCAGAACGCCAACAAGAACATCCCGATCCCCGAGGATTTTGTGCCCGGCCTCAGCAACCTGAATCTCAGCCTGAACTGGAAGGGCATCGCCGGCCGGCCGGACCTGGATGGCACGCTGTTCGTCAACAACGCCTGGAACAACAAGCTCGGCAGCGGCGGAATTCCGCTGTATGACTCCATCGGCACCCTGTCCTACTCGGTCGCCGCACCCCGCATGTGGGGCATGCGCGTGCGCTACAGTTTCTGATGCGTGTCCGGGGCAGTCGCTACGGCTGCCCCTTTTCCGGGAACCTGATTTGACGGACCGCTCCGCTGCCGCCACAATTTCCGTTCCATTCAGAAAAGGATTTCACATGAGCAGCATCGAAGCGCGCCTGCAGGCGCTGGAAGATCTGGAAGCCATCCGTACCCTCAAGGCCCGCTATCTGGATGCCTGCGACCGCAAGGATCCGGAGGGCATGCGCGACTGCTTCAGTGATGGCGTGGTGGACATCGATTACGGCCCGATCGGCAAATTCAGTCATCGTGACCAGCTGGCGGCCATTTTCCGGCAATACGGCTGCCATCCCCATGTGCTCGATACCCATCATGGCAGCAATCCCCAGATCACCCTGGGTGATGGCGGCCAGGCGGCGGGGACCTGGAGCCTCTACTTCCAGCAGATCAACCTCAATGAAAACCGGCTGGTGCAGATGTCGGTCCGTTACGAGGATGAATATCGCAAGCTGCATGGCGTCTGGAAGATCACCAAGAGCCACAGCGTCACCCACTCGGCGATCGCCCTGGCCCTGAGCCCCGAACAGGTCAAGGTCCTGTTCGCCGCCCCGCAGCCCCCCGGCTTGCCGGTCTGAGTTCGTCGCCATCTGCGTCCGACACGCGATATAAAAAATACAGAGGAGACTCCGATGCATCTTGGTTTCAATTCGATGAATACCCCGCGCGATCCACGGCCCGAAGTGCTGGCCCGGGCGCTCGAGGAGCGCGGCTACGAATCCCTGTGGTTCGGCGAGCACAGCCACATCCCCGTGGCGCGCAAATCGCCCTATCCGGCAGGCGGCGAAATGCCCGATCCCTACAAGATGATGCGCGATCCCTACGTCTCGCTGATGGCCGCCGCGGCGGCGACCACCCGGCTCCGGCTGGGCACCGGCATCGCCCTGCTGCTGGAGCGTGATGTGTTCTCCCAGGCCAAGACCATCGCCACGCTCGACCAGCTTTCCAACGGCCGCACCATCATCGGTACCGGTGTGGGCTGGAACGAGGAGGAGTTCGCCAACGTCAGCAAACAGCCCTGGAACAAGCGCTATGGCGTGATGCGCGAAACCGTGGCCGCCATGCGCGCCCTGTGGACCCAGCCCGAGGCCGAGTACCACGGCGAGCACGTCAACTTCGACAAGGTATGGAGCCTGCCCAAGCCGTCCCAGGCCGGCGGCCCGAAGATCGTTTTCGGCTCCATGGGGCCGATGGGCATCAAGCACGCGGCCGAATGGGCCGACGGCTGGATGCCGGTGGATGTCGCCCTGCCCGATGTGGCGCAGGGCCTCAAGGATTTCCGCCAGGCGGTGAAGGATCGCGGTCGCGATCCCGACAAGGTGGAGATCACGATGGTGGCCATGCAGACTCCGGATCTGGATACGCTCAAGCGCTATCGCGATCTGGGTGTGCATCGGGTGAACATCGGCGTGGCCATGGACCTCTGGGACAAGCCCGAGGCGATCATGCCGATGATCGACAAGTTCGCGCCGCTGATTCCCCAGATCGCCTAAACGACATCCGCATCGTTGCTGCCGCTGGCGGCGACGATGCGGACCGTCTGATCCGCCCGGGTTACCTCATTCCCTTCCCGCAGCTTGCGGCTGCGACGGGATTCGACCTCGCCATCGACCCGCACCTCGCCACGGGACAGCATTTCCCTGACCGCTCCACCGGAGGCAACCCATCCCAGCGCCTTGAGCAGGGCCTGCAGTTCGATGTGTTCTCCGCGCAGGAAAAATTTTTCCATCTCCGATCCTCTCCGCATCACCCGTCGATCACGGGACGATCAGGATTTCGCCTGCCGGCTTTGCTCTTCGAATCGATGCTCGGCGCGCTGCAGGTGCGAAATCAGAATGTGGGAAATCATGTTGGTGCCGATCCCGGCAAACAGGACCGGCAACAGATAAAGGGCGAGGGAAACTTCCGAGGCGAACAGACGGTCGTCGATCAGCGATGGTGAATGACGGGAGAGGAACGCCAGATGTTGCAGCAAGTACACATTGATTCCGGCGAGAACGATCAGGGTGACACCGAACAGCAGGACGGTCCTGCGCGAAATGGCCGTTTTCAGCATCAGATAGCCATAGATGCTCATGGGCAGGCAGAGGGAAACCAGGATCAGCCCCAGAAACTCGAACTTGAAAAATACGGAATTCTCCATCGCTCCCCCTGCAGAATCTCCCCGCTCCGGAGGAGGCAGGCGCCATTACAGAAGGCTGGCGCAAATACAGTGTTTCAGACGGAACCCGGGGCGTAAGGTTCCGTGACAGCGGCAGCCGCCGCGAGCATCAGGATCGCTTCATTTTTCCAGAGCCCACAGCTCGTCCTCGATCAGCGATATGCGCTGGCCGAGCACCTTGCGCGCATCGCTGACGGCCTGGTTGTAGCACTCGGTGCCGATTTCCGCACAGAACCAGTCGAGCAGCGCCTTGACCTCGAAGCTACCGAGATCGAGATCGTATTCGCTCCGCAGCAGCGCACGCAGCCGCAGCAGGACTTCCTGTTCGCGCTGGGGGTTCAGGGTGATGGGGGAAGGTTTTGCCATGAGGGAATCCGGCCTTACTTGCGTGCCGGTTCGCCGGCCACCGCCATGAAGTTGTCGAAGGGTCGCTCGGCAATGCCGAACCAGGCGATCTGCTCGTTGCGAAATTTTCGCCACGGCTCGTAGACCTTGCGGAAACGCGGATTCCTGGCCGCAGTTTCCTCATACAGCGCGGTGGTGGCCTTGTAGGCAGCCTGCATGATCTCGTCGGAAAAACGACGCATCTGGGTGCCGGTCAGAATCAGGCGCTTCAGGGCCTGCGGGTTTTTCACGTCATAGGCGGCCTGCATGTCGGCATGCGCGTACAGGCAGGCGCATTCGAGAATGGCCTGGTAGTCGCGGGGCAGGCGTTCCCACTCCTGCGCATTGATGTAGAGCGAGAGTTGCGGCCCGCCTTCCCACCAGCCGGGGAAATAGTAATAGCGCGCCACCTTGTTGAAGCCGAGTTTTTCATCGTCATAAGGACCGACCCACTCGGCGGCATCGATCACCCCCTTTTCCAGCGCCGGGTAGATTTCACTGCCGGGCAACTGCTGCGGCACCACACCCAGCCGCGCCATCACCTGCCCGGCGAACCCGCCGATGCGCAGCTTGAGGCCCTTGAGATCCGACAAAGTCCTGATCTCCTTGCGATACCAGCCGCCCATCTGGGCGCCGGTATTGCCGCAGGGAATGTTGACGATGCCATGGTCGCGAAACAGCTCCCGCATCAGGGCCATGCCGCCGCCCTGCATCATCCATGCGGTCTGCTGGCGGCTGTTGAGGCCGAAGGGCACTGCGGTATCGAAAGCAAAGGTGGGATCCTTGCCGACGTAGTAATAACTGGAGGTATGGCCCAGCTGTACCGTGCCTTCGCGCACGGCATCGAACACGCCCGGCCCGGGCACCAGTTCTCCGGCCGCGAAAACCTGAATCTGGAAACGCCCGCCAGTCGCCGCGGCCACATGTTGAGCCACCGTGTTCGCGGCATCGAAGATGGTATCCAGGCTCTTGGGAAAGCTCGATGCCAGGCGCCAGCGGATCAGGGGACCGTCAGCACGGGCGGCGACGGGCAATGCCGCGGCAGACAGGGCGCCGGCGCCGGCGAGGAATTTGCGTCGCTGCACGTCAGATCCTTTCACTCGTCACAACGTCAAACGGCAGGCCGGATCAGTTGCCGGCGATGGTCATCCGGTCGATGAGGATGGAACCCACCTGCTTGGAACCGTGGACCACCACGTCATTGCCGATGCCGGCGATGCCCGCCAGCATGGTTTTCAGATTGCCGGCGATGGTGATTTCATGCACCGGATAGGCGATCTCGCCGTTTTCCACCCAGTAACCGGCCGCGCCACGGGAATAGTCGCCGGTCACGTAATTCACTCCCTGGCCGAGCAGTTCGGTCACCAGCAGCCCGGTGCCCATTTCCTTGAGCAGACCGTCGAGATTGTGCGGTCCCGGCCGGACGATGAGGTTATGCGCGCCGCCAGCATTGCCGGTGGTTTCCATCCCCAGCTTGCGCGCCGTGTAGGTGGACAGGAAATAGCCCTGCAGCACGCCATCCCGGACCAGATCGCGGTCGTGGGTGGCCACGCCGTCGTCATCGAAGGGGCTGGAAGCCAGAGCACCGGGCAGGTGGGCCTTTTCGGCGATCTGCATGAACGTAGGAAAGATCTGCTGGCCCAGGCTGTCGGGCAGGAAGGACGACTTGCGATAGAGGGCGCCACCGCTCACCGCGTGGGTGAAGCTGCCGATCAGGCCCGAAGCCAGGGGTGCCTCGAAAATCACGGGACACTTGCGCGTCTTCAGCTTGCGCGCATCGAGACGCGCCAGGGCGCGTCGGGCGGCATAGTCGCCGATCGCGACAGGATCGGCCAGCCGGGCGGGATTGCGATCGGTGGAATACCAGTCGTCGCGCTGCATGTCGTCACCCGCACCGGCGATCACCGAGCAGGCGATGTAATGCCGCGAACCGGGGAAGCCTCCCATGAAACCCAGGCTGTTGGCGGAGACGAACTGGGACTGCTGCACCGAAACGGAGGCACCTTCCGAATTTTGCACCTGCGGACTCACATCGAAGGCGGCCTGTTCGCAACGGGCGGCGATCTCGATGGCTTCCTCCACCGGCAGATGCCAGGGATGATGCAGGTCGGGATCGTTCCACTGCTTCGCCAGCAAGCGCTCCTCGGGCAGGCCGGCGGCCTCGTCCGTGGCGGTGAAGCGGGCAATGGAGAGGGCCGCCTCCACGGTGGAGCGCAGGGCTGCGGAAGAAAAATCGGACGTACTGGCATGCCCCCGGCGCTGGCCCAGATAGACGGTGACACCCACGCCCTTGTCACGGTTGTATTCGATGGTTTCCACCGCCTGGCGACGTACCGTGACGGACTGGCCAAAACTCTCCGAAACATCCACTTCGCAGGCGCTGGCGCCGGCCGTTCGGGCATGGTCGAGAACGGCCTGGGCGATGGACTGGAGCTGGGCCTGAAGATAGCTGAATTCGGAACCGGACATGGAGACGTATCGGAGAAAACCGGAAAGCTATAATCATACCCGTGGATACTCTCAAGACTGCGGTGAATTCCGATCCGGATTCGACCGACGAACACCCCAGCAAAAGCCAGCGCAAACGGGACATGGACGCCCTGCAGGATCTGGGTGCGCAACTGGTCACCCTCTCCGCCGACCGGCTGAAAAAAATCATCCTGCCCGACCGGCTGCGCGACGCGGTCAATGATGCCCGGCGCTTCACCAGCCACGGTGCGCGGCGCCGCCAGCTCCAGTACATCGGCAAGCTGATGCGCGACATCGATCCGGCGCCGATTCAGGCGGCACTCGACGAAATCAATGGCACATCCGCAGTCGCCACCGCCCGCTTCCATGCCCTGGAGCGCCTGCGTCAGCGTGTACTGGAAGATGCCGGCACCATCGGCGAACTGCGCGACCGACATCCCGGCCTTGACGTACAGCACCTGCTCCAGCTGCGCCGCAACGCCCTCAAGGAGCAGGAACAGGGCAAGCCGCCGCGTGCCTTCCGTGAACTCTTCCAGATACTCAGGATGCTTGAGGAAGGAAGTGCCGTGGCCGATCGCGCAACGACCTCCGGAGGCACCGACGACCATGATGCCTGAGCAGCCTCCACGCGGCGTGACCCGACATGGATGACATCCTGCGCATCGGCCTGGTTTCCATCTCCGACCGGGCTGCTTCCGGCATCTACGAAGATCAGGGCATCCCCGCGCTGGAAGCGTGGTTCGGCGCCGCGCTGGCCAGCCCCTGGCGCATGGAAACCCGCCTCATTCCCGACGAACAGCCCGTGATCGAGCGGACCCTGATCGAACTTTGCGATCATGCCGGCTGCCATCTGGTGCTCACCACCGGCGGCACCGGCCCCGCGCCGCGCGATGTGACGCCGGAAGCCACCCTGGCCGTGGCCGACAAGGTGATGGCCGGTTTCGGCGAGCAGATGCGGCAGATCTCCCTACGCTTCGTCCCCACCGCCATCCTCTCGCGCCAGACTGCCGTGATCCGGGGCAAAAGCCTGATCCTCAACCTGCCGGGGCAACCCAAATCCATCCGCGAAACCCTCGAAGGCGTGAAGGATGGCGAGGGCAATGCGATCGTGCCGGGCATCTTCGCCGCCGTACCCTATTGCATCGACCTGATTGGTGGCCCCTACATCGAAACCGATGCGTCAGTCGTAAAAGCCTTCCGGCCCAAATCGGCCATCCGGCCTGCACCGCCCGGCGGAGGTTGACTCCGTAGCCGGGAACGGTGTTCTGATCACGGCAACCATCCACCCGGAAGATGACCATGAAAGACCACAGCGCCGCCGGACCTGCGGTTCCCGGCTTCACGTTCCACACCATGCAACCGCCACGAAGGGCAGGCGCCCTGCCGGAACGTTGACATGCCACACCTGCCGTCATTCCCCCGTCGCCGCTTCGTCCAGGGATTGACCAGCGGCGGCCTGCTGCTCGGTCTGGGCGCCCTTGCCCAGCCACTGCTGGCCCGGACCGGGACCGGTGCGCCCGCCACATCTGCCGCACCAGCCATATTGCGCGGCACCGAATTCGATCTCGCCATCGGCAATCTGCCGGTCAATTTCACCGGCCGGCCCCGAACCGCCACAGCGGTCAATGGCAGCGTGCCAGCCCCCGTGCTGCGCTGGCGCGAAGGCGATACCGTCACCCTGCGCGTCAGCAACCATCTGGCGGAAGACACCTCGATCCACTGGCACGGCATCCTGCTGCCCAATGACATGGACGGCGTACCCGGCCTCACCTTCGACGGCATCCGCCCCGGAGAAACCTTCACCTACCGTTTCCCCGTGCGCCAGAGCGGCACCTACTGGTATCACTCCCATTCGGGCATGCAGGAACAGACCGGCCTGTATGGCGCCATCATCATCGATCCGGCGACCCCCGACCCGGTCCGGGCCGAGCGAGACCATGTGATCCTGCTCTCCGACTGGACCGATGAAGACCCGATGGCGGTGCTGCGCCATCTGCGCATCGAAAGCGACTACTACAACAACGCCCGCCCGACGCTGCACGATTTCCTCCGCGACGCGCGGCGCATGGGCTGGACCGATGCCATCGAACTGCGCGAAATGTGGAACACGATGCGCATGAGCCCCACCGATTTCGCCGATGTTTCCGCCGCCACCTACACCTATCTGATGAACGGCACGCCGCCCGCCGGAAACTGGCAGGCACTGTTCACTCCTGGCGAACGGGTGCGCCTGCGTTTCATCAATGGCGCCGCCAACAGTTTTTTCGACGTGCGCATTCCCGGCCTCGGACTGACCGTGGTCACGGCGGACGGCCAGCCCGTGCTGCCGGTGGAGGTGGATGAATTCCGCTTTGGTCCGGGAGAAACCTACGACATCATCGTGCAGCCCAAAGAAGACCGGGCCTACACGATCTTTGCGCAATCCATGGATCGCAGCGGCTATGCCCGCGGCACGCTCTGTCCCCGTCCGGAGATGGAAGCCGAAGTACCCGCGATCGACGCCCCCCAGTGGCTTTCGATGGACGACATGATGGGCAGCATGGAAGACGATGCGCCTCACGCCCATCATGCCTGGAGCGAATTCGGCCCTGCGGTGGACAACCGGATCGACCGGCCCCGCACCGATCTCGACGATCCCGGCGTCAACCTGCGCGACAACGGCCGCCGGGTGCTGACCCTGGCCGATCTGCACAGCCCCGGCGGAGATCCCGATCCACGACCGCCGGAACGGGAAATCGAACTGCACCTGACCGGCAACATGCAGCGCTATACCTGGTCGGTCGACGGGATCGAATATGGCCATGCGCAACCGATCCGGTTCCGCTATGGCGAGCGTCTGCGGGTGGTGCTGGTGAACGACACCATGATGACCCACCCCTTCCACCTTCACGGCCTGTGGAGCGATGTGGAGACTCCCCAGGGTGAGTTTCTCGTCCGCCGCCACACCGTGCCCGTGCAGCCGGCCCAGCGCGTGAGCTACCGTGTCACGGCCGATGCCATGGGACGCTGGGCCTATCACTGTCACCTGATGTTTCACATGGCCACCGGCATGTTCCGGGAAGTGCGGGTACTGTGATGCGCGGCCTCTCCGTCCTGGCGGCAGCCCTGCTTCTTTGCCTCGGCCTGCCGGCAGCCGCCACGGATAACCATGACGGGCATTCCCCCGCCAGCTCGGAGACGGCCACCGGCCTGCGGGATCCCGATGCCTACTCGGATGGCATGCCAGCCGGCACACCCGCCGCCGGTCATCACGACACGATGACCGTGGCCGCCCTGATGATGAACCGGCTGGAGTACGCCAGCCCGAACCACGGCCCCGGCGCAACCGTGCTGGAGGCGAAAGCCTGGTGGGGCACCCCCTACGATCGGCTCTGGCTGAAGGTCGATGCCGAAACCGTGAACAATTGCCTCGACCATGCCCGCACCGAAGTCCTCTGGGGGCACGCCATCGCGCCTTTCTGGGATCTGCAGGCCGGGTTGCGCCACGATGGTGGCACCGGCCCCGCGCGGCAATGGCTGGCCGTCGGCGTGCAGGGGCTCGCGCCATGGTGGTTCGAGGTGGACGCCACGGCCTATCTGGGCAGCGACGGGCGCAGCGCGTTGCGTCTGGAAGCCGAATACGAACTGCTGCTGAACCAGCGCTGGGTGCTGCAGCCACGCATCGAGATCAATGCCTACGGTCGTGCCGATCCCGCGCGGCTGCTGGGCAGCGGCCTGGCCGATCTGACCACCGGGCTACGCCTGCGCTATCACTTCAACCGCCAGTTCGCACCCTACCTCGGCATCGAATGGCGTGACCGCCATGGCGGTACGGCCGACCTGCTGCGCGCGGCCGGAGAGCCGGCTGGAGAGCGTCGCATCGTGGCAGGCGTGCGCTTCTGGTTCTGATCGCCCCGGCGGGGCGACGCCCGCCGGAGACCGGGGAACGGAATGGTAAAATGGCCGTTTTCCCCTTTTCCCGGACAGCCCCATGTTTTCCAAGCAGAACTCCCTTGCCAAGACCGATCCCGAACTGTGGTCCGCGATCCAGGCCGAAAATCATCGTCAGGAAGAGCATATCGAGCTGATCGCCTCGGAGAACTACGTTTCCTGGGCCGTCATGGAAGCCCAGGGCTCGCAACTCACCAACAAATACGCCGAAGGGTATCCAGGCAAGCGCTATTACGGGGGCTGCGAGCACGTCGATGTGGTGGAGCAGCTGGCCATCGACCGGGCGAAGAAACTGTTTGGCGCTGACGCCGCCAACGTCCAGCCCAACTCTGGCTCGCAGGCGAACCAGGCCGTCTTCATGGCCTTTCTCAAGCCCGGCGACACCATTCTGGGCATGAACCTGTCCATGGGTGGCCATCTGACCCACGGCTCCCCGGTGAACATGTCGGGCAAATGGTTCAACGTGGTGCCCTACGGCCTCAACGAGAAGGAAGAAATCGACTACAACGAACTGGATCGCCTGGCCCGCGAGCACAAGCCCAAGCTGATCATTGCCGGTGCTTCCGCCTACGCCCTGCGTATCGATTTCGAGCGCTTCGCCAGGATCGCGAAGGAAGTCGGCGCCATCTTCATGGTGGACATGGCCCACTACGCCGGCCTCGTCGCCGCGGGCTACTACCCCAATCCGGTTCCCCATGCCGACGTGGTGACCACCACCACCCACAAGACCCTGCGCGGACCGCGCGGCGGCCTGATCCTGATGAAGGCGGCGCACGAAAAAGCCATCAACTCCGCCATCTTTCCCGGCCTCCAGGGCGGGCCGCTGGAGCATGTCATCGCCGCCAAGGCGGTGGCGCTCAAGGAAGCCCTGGGGCCCGAGTTCAAAATCTATCAGGAGCAGGTCATCCACAATGCGCGGGTCATGGCCACGGTACTGGCCGATCGCGATCTGCGCATCGTTTCCGGCCGCACCGAATCCCATGTCTTCCTGGTCGACCTGCGTACCAAGAAGATCACCGGCAAGGCCGCCGAGGCCGTGCTCGGCAGCGCTCATATCACCGTCAACAAGAATGCCATTCCCAACGATCCCGAGAAACCCTTCGTCACTTCCGGCATCCGCATCGGCTCGCCGGCCATGACCAGCCGCGGGTTCACCGAGATCGAGGCCGAAAAGGTTGCCCATCTGATCGCCGATGTGCTCGACGCGCCGGAGGATATGGCCGTGATCGAGCGCGTGCGTGGTGATGTTTCCGCGCTGTGCCGGCAATTCCCCGTCTATGGCTGAGAGGACGGGGCCGCATATCCTCCCGCTCTCCGGCCGTGCCGGGGAGCCGGTTGATCGGCCTTCTTCCTCCCGAATGAGGGAGGAAAAGGGTGGTTTGTCCGGACTCGCATTTCATCCGGTACGGAGCGACGGATGAAGTGCCCTTTCTGCAGCGGCCCCGATACCCAGGTGCTGGATACCCGGGGCAATGAGGATGGCGACACCATCCGCCGCCGCCGCCGCTGCCCCGCCTGCGACAAGCGTTTCACCACCTATGAGCGGGTGGAACTGCAACTTCCGCAGATCGTCAAGCGCAACGGCAGCCGCTCCGATTTCGATCACGAAAAACTGCGCGCCAGCATGGCCCTGGCCCTGCGCAAGCGCCCCGTCACCACCGAATCGATCGACGCCGCCGTGGCGCGCATCGAGGAAAAGCTGGTCAGCCTGGCGGAGCGGGAAATCCCCACCGAGCGCATCGGCGAACTGGTGATGCGCGAACTGAAAAAACTCGACAAGATCGCCTACATCCGTTTCGCTTCGGTGTACCGGAATTTCGAGGATGTGGACGAGTTTTCCGACGCCATCCGCGAATTCTCCCAGCCCCGCACACGCCGTTCGCGCCAGGGATAAAGCGCATCATGGCATTTTCCGCCGCCGATCACGGCCACATGACGCGCGCCCTGCGACTGGCCGCACGCGGCCTGTTCTCCACCAGCCCCAACCCCCGCGTCGGCTGTGTCATCGTCAGGAATACCACAGTAGTAGGCGAGGGCTGGCACGAAAAGGCCGGCGCGCCCCATGCCGAACCCCTGGCGCTGCATGCAGCGGGAAACGCGGCCCGGGACGCCACCGTCTATGTCACCCTGGAGCCCTGCAGCCACGTGGGCCGCACCCCGCCCTGCGCCGATGCGCTGATCGATGCCGGCGTGGCGCGTGTGGTGGTGGCCATGACCGACCCCAATCCGCTCGTATCCGGCGCCGGGCTGGCCCGGCTGCGGACCGCCGGCATCGACGTGTCCACAGGCCTGCTGGAAACGGAGGCGCGCGAGCTCAACCTCGGGTTTATCTCGCGCATGACGCGGGGCCGCCCCTGGGTGCGTCTCAAGGTTGCCGCCAGTCTGGATGGCAAGACCGCCCTGAACAATGGCAAGTCGCAATGGATCACGGGGCCTGCCGCACGTCGCGATGCGCACGCATGGCGCGCCCGCAGCTGCGCCATGCTCACCGGCATCGGCACGGTGAAGGACGACGATCCGCAACTCACCGTGCGCGAGGTGGACACGCCCCGGCAACCGCTGCGGGTGGTGGTGGACAGCCACCTGGAGACGCCTCCGGGCGCCCGCATCCTGAAGGATGGCGCGGTCCTGATTGCCACCGCCGAAAATCCACCGGCGCGACTCCGCCCTCTTGAGGCCCGGGGAGCGGAAGTCGTGGTGCTGCCCGATGCGAATGGCCGGGTGGACCTGTCCGTACTGATGGCGGAACTGGGCCGGCGCGGCATCAACGAGGTCATGGTCGAGGCGGGCTCCCGCCTCAATGGCGCCCTGCTGCAGGCAAACTGCGTCGATGAACTGCTGATCTATCAGGCGCCGGTGCTGCTGGGCGAGCGTGCCCGCGGCATGTTCGACCTGGCCGAGCTTGCCAGCCTGGGCGACAGGCGCGAACTCGTGATTCGTGACCGCCGCATGCTGGGTGCCGACCAGCGCATCATCGCCCGCTTCTCCTGAATCAGCCGGGGCAGCGGGTGCGGGGCCGGTATCGTCAAGGCGGCCCGGTTCATGCGGCTGGACCTGTTGTGGTTGGCGATGCATCGCCAACCCGAGCCGCCGCCCGAGGTCACGTCTGCCGTTTCACTCCCTGGCGCAAACCGCGCAGGCCGGATCGCGTGGCACGCGCAGACTGCGCCATTCCATGGCCAGGCCATCGAGCAGCAGCAGGCGGCCGGCCAGACTGGTACCGCAATCCGCGATGAGCTTGAGCGCCTCGGCCGCCTGCACGCTGCCGATGATGCCGGTGAGCGGCGCGAACACACCCATGGTGGCGCAGCGGACCTCCTCCGCATCCTCCCCCTCGGGAAACAGGCAGTGGTAACAGGGCGCATCGCCACGACGCGGATCGAACACCGCCACCTGGCCATCGAAGCGGATCGCGGCGCCCGACACGAGCGGCTTGCGCGCACTGACGCAGGTACGATTCACGGCATGACGGGTGGCAAAGTTGTCGCTGCAATCGAGCACCAGATCGGCACCGGCCACCTCCCGTGCAAGGGCCTCGCCTTCCAGCCGGGATTGCAACGGTACGATTTGGATTTCCGGGTTGAGTGCAGCCAGCGTGCGGGCGCCGGAGGAGATCTTGGGCTCGCCCACGGCATCGTTGCGATGGAGTATCTGGCGTTGCAGATTGGTCAGGTCCACCGTGTCGGGATCGGCCAGCACCATGGTACCGACTCCGGCCGAGGCCAGGTAGTAGGCGGCCGGGGAACCCAGGCCGCCAGCGCCGATGATCAGCACCCGTGCGGCATTGATCCGCTCCTGCCCTTCAATGCCGATCTCGGGCAGCAGGATGTGGCGGCTATAGCGCAGGAGCTGGTTGTCGTTCATGAACTCGGGGCCTGATCGGGACGGAGCGGATGTCGCTGTGGTTGCTGCCTGGCTTCCGCCTGCGGGAACCCGGGTGAAAGACCGTGAAGGGCCGGGATGAGCGGCTACTTTTCCTCACGCAACTCCGGCGGTGTGTCGTCGTGGTCACCGTGCAGATGGCGCTCCCATGCCTTGGAATAGATTTCGTGGGATTGCTTGATGAGGCGCTCCGGCTGCTGCAGATTGCGCAGCTGGGTTTCCTCGCAGAAATAGATCACCGCCCGCACCAACTGGTGATAGACCGAATTGTCGAGGTGAAAGCCCTGGCGGATCAGCGCGGTCTCGATGGCCTGCAGGCTGTGCTGGTGAATGTCATACTCGATGCACAGGCTGAACTCGCCGTGGCCGGGCTGCACATCCAGGCCTTCGATGGCCGCGAGCAGCTGGCGGACTTCCCGCACCTGCCCGGGACGGGCATGATCGAAGCGGAGTTCGCGCTGCTTGCGGCTTCCCGGGTGGGGGTCGAACACCGGCAACGTATTCCGGCCACGCTCCTCATCCCGAAGCTTGCGGGCCTTCTCGACCGTCATCTTGCCTGAGTGCGCCACCACCGCCCCCTTCCTACTTCTTGCGGATCACCTGCCAGGCCTTGAGCAGATTCATGGCCTGCTTCAATTGATAGTCGTCCTTGGAGGCATATTCCAGCGGCTTGTATGGTGACTCTTCCTCCTGGCCCTTGCCCTTGTCACGACCTTTTGCCGCGTCGAGATTGGCCGATTTGTCACGGTCATTGGCCAGATGCCGATCCAGATCGGCTTCACGGATATGGTCGCGCGCTTCGCCGTTGGGCGACTCTTCCACATCAACATCCGGCGTGATTCCCTTGAGCTGGATCGAGCGGCCGCTGGGCGTGTAATAGCGCGCCGTGGTGAGCTTGATGCCGGTGTTGGCCGACAGCGGCAGGACGGTCTGCACCGATCCCTTGCCGAAGGTCTGGGTGCCGAGGATCACGGCACGCTTGTGATCCTGCAGCGCTCCGGCCACGATCTCCGATGCGGAAGCCGAGCCGCTATTGACCAGCACCACCATGGGCACGTCATGCACTGCGGCGGGCAGGCTCTTGAGCGGGTCCTGCTTGCTGCCACGCAGATAATCGTCCGGGTTGGCGAAGAACTTGCGGTTGGCGTCCTCGATGCGACCTTCGGTGGATACGACCAGGGATTGCGCGGGCAGGAACGCCGCCGACACGCCGACCGCGGCATTGAGCAGGCCGCCAGGATCGCTGCGCAGATCGAGCACCAGGCCCTTCAGGGGTGCGCCCTTGTTTTCCTTGTCCTTGTAAAGCTTGTCCAGATGGCGCGCCAGATCGGCAATGGTTTCCTCCTGGAACTGGGTGATGCGCACATAGCCATAGCCGGGTTCGAGCAGTTTGGACTTGACGCTGGCGACCTTGATCCGGTCACGGGTCACCGTGATCACCAATGGCTTGACTTCGCCCTTGCGAATGATGGTGAGCGTGATGTTGGTCTTGGGCTTGCCGCGCATCTTTTTCACGGCTTCGGCCAGGGTCATGCCGCGCACCGGCGTTTCGTCGAGCTTGACGATGAAATCGCCCGGCTTCACGCCCGCGCGCCAGGCCGGGGTGTCCTCGATCGGGGCAACCACCTTGACATAGCCATCTTCCATGCCGACCTCGATGCCCAGACCGCCGAACTCGCCCTGGGTGGTGACCTGCAGATCCTTGAAGGCGTCGGCATCGAGATAGGTGGAGTGGGGATCGAGATTGGAAAGCATGCCGCTGATCGCATAGGTGATCAGCTTTTTGTCGTCGACCGGCTCCACATAGCCCTGCTTGATGGCATTGAACACATCGGCGAAGCTGCGCAGTTCCTCGACCGGCAAAGCGGTTTTGGCTTCGTCCTTGCCCGCGATGGCGGAAATCTGAAGGCTGATCAGGATGCCGGCGATCATGCCGGCGCCGATCAGGCCGAACTTTTGCAGCTTGCTGCCCATGAAATGTCCCTGGAATATTCTGGAGATCGCCGTCAGCGCGGAGCCATCCATTTGAGCGGATCGAAGGGTTGCCCCTGATAGCGGAGTTCAAAGTATAAACCCGATTCTCCCGCTCCACCGCTGGCACCGACGGCCGCGACCGGCTCGCCCGCCTTCACTTCCTGGCCGGTGGTACGCAACAGGTTTCGGTTGTTGCCATAGACCGAGAGAAAGCCATCGCCGTGATCGATGATGATCAGGTTGCCGAAACCGCGCAGATTGTCCGCGAAAGCAACCCGGCCCGCAGCCACGGCATGCACTTCCACACCTTCGGCGGCGCGGATGAAAAGGCCCTTCCAGACGCTGCCCTCCCCCCGGGGGCTGCCGAAGCGGCCGGCGATTTCGCCCTGCACCGGCAGCCGCAACCGCCCTTTCTGGGCGGCAAAGGCGCCCCGTGCCGTTGAAATGTCGGCCGACCGGAGAGGTGGCGGCGGTGGCACTCCCGGCTCCGTGCCCGCACCGGGTTTTCTGCCCGGCCGGGGGGACGGCGCGGAATGAGGCTTTTGCCGGGCCAAATTTTCAATCAGCCGGGTCAGGCGCTGCTCGCTGGCCTTGAGTGTCTCGATTTCCTTCTTCTGCGTCTGGATTCGCTGGCCGATATGCGCCAGCAACTCCTGCCGTTCATGCTGCCGGGCAAGCAGCGCGGCACGTCCTGCCGCCTGGTCCTGCTCGATGCGGCCGAGTTCTCCCCGCTTTTCCGCAGCGGCGGTGGCCAGACGCTGCTTTTCCTGCAGATCCTGTTTCAGGTCGCCCAGCGCCCGGGTCTGGGCCTGCGAAACCAGCGCAAGGTAATAGCGGTCACGGGTCGACTGGCCGGGATCTTCTCCACGCAACACATCCCCGAGGGTATCGGGTTCGCCATGCACGTACTCCCGGTAAAGCTGTGCCGCAAGCTGCTTTTGTCGTGCCTCGATACGGCCGGCCGTCCGGGCCGATTGCGTGTTGAGGGTATCGAGCGCGGATTCGGCAAGGGCCCGCTGGCGGGCAAGGTCGGCCAGGCGGCGATTGGCGGCGGCAACGAGCTTGTCATTCTCCCTGAGCTGGGCCGCCACTCCCGAGCGCGTGGCCTCGCTTCTGGCCAGATCCTTTTCAAGATTGCCGATGCGCCCGCGCAGGGCCTTCAGCTCGGTCTTGTGCCCCGCAGCGGCGGCGGACGGCGCCAGCAGGGTCAGGAGAAGAATGGCGGACGGAACACAGACGGTCCGTCCCGCCCGGGCGGACCATCTTCGCAGCAGGGGGACGCTCCGGCCCGGGGTCAGGATCAGGCCCGGGCCTTGCCCTGTGCCGCCACTGCGGCCATGGCGGCGGCAATGGCGTCCTGGTCGCCCAGGTAATAGCGCTTGACGGGTTTCAGCTCCGCATCCAGCTCATACACCAGGGGCTGCGCGGTGGGAATGTTGAGATTCACGATGTCGGCGTCGGAAACCCCGTCGAGATATTTGATCAGGGCGCGCAGGCTGTTGCCGTGGGCGGCAATCACCACGCGCCGGCCGGAACGAATGGCGGGAGCGATCTGTTCGTTCCAGAAGGGCAGGACGCGGTCCACGGTGTCCTTGAGGCACTCGGTACGGGGCAGTTCCGTGCGCGCAAGGCCGGCATAGCGCGGATCGCCCAGTTCCCAGCGGGGATCGTTCTCTTCCAGCGGCGGGGGCGGGGTGTCATAGGCGCGGCGCCAGACCAGCACCTGGTCATCGCCGAACCTGGCGGCGGTCTCGGCCTTGTTGAGGCCCTGCAGTGCGCCGTAATGGCGCTCGTTGAGTCGCCAGGAATGATGAACCGGGATCCACAGACGGTCCATTTCCTCCAGCACGGTCCATAAGGTTTTGATGGCGCGCTTGAGCACCGAGGTATACGCCACATCGAAGGCAAAGCCCTCGGCCTTGAGCAGCTGGCCTGCCGCCCGGGCTTCGGCCAGGCCTTTTTCGGTCAGGCCGACATCGGTCCAGCCGGTGAAGCGGTTTTCCTGATTCCAGACGGATTCGCCGTGGCGCAACAGAACGATCTTGTACATGGGGTTATTCCGGAAACTGTGAATCGACCCATCTGAATGGTTAACGGCTGGGCCGGAAGAACTGCGTATTTTATAATAGGGACTCCCGAAATTCCCGGTCGACACTGTGCAAACCCCTCTCGTTCTCGAATTCATCAAGGAAAACCTTCCTCTTGTGGCCATTGCCGTCGCCAGCGGCGCCGTGGTGTTGTGGCAGACACTTCGCGGTAATGGCCGGCACCAGCTCTCGGCGGCCGAGGCCACGCTCAAGATCAACCGCGAGGATGCGGTGGTGGTCGATGTGCGGGAAAGTTCGGAATGGTCCTCGGGCCATATTCCCAATGCCCGCCATATCCCCCTGGGACAGCTGGAGAAACGCATTGCAGAACTGGAAAAATTCAAGTCCCGACCCCTGATTGTCTGCTGCGCTTCCGGCAACCGGGCAGCCGACGCCACAGCCACCCTGCGCCGGATCGGCTTCGAACAGGCGTACACCCTGCGCGGCGGCATCGGTGGCTGGGTCGATGCCGGCCTGCCAACCACCGGCAAATGAGGAGATCACCATGCCCCGCGTCCTGATGTACACCTCCGCCGTCTGCCCCTATTGCGCCCGGGCGGAGCAGCTGCTCCGTCGCAAGGGTGTGGAGAACATTGAAAAAATCCGCGTCGATACCAATCCCGTGCGGCGTCAGGAAATGATGGAAATCACCGGCCAGCGTACCGTGCCCCAGATCTTCATCGGTGAAACCCATGTCGGTGGCTGCGACGATCTCTATGCCCTCGACCACGCCGGCGGGCTCGACCCGCTGCTGAACGGGTAGAATCCGGCCCCTGTCCAACCTCCACCGTCCCGGAACCATCATGAGCGACCAGCCCGAGCAGCCCGTTTTCTCCATCGAGAAGATCTACGTCAAGGATCTGTCCGTCGAAGTCCCCAATGCCCCGCAGATCTTCCTCGAAACCGGAGCGCCCGAGGTTTCCATCCAGCTCCAGACCAATGCCGGCAGCGTCGGTGACGGCCTCTATGAAGCCGCAGTGACCATCACCGTCACCGCCAAGGCCGGGGACAAGGTCTATTTCCTGGTGGAAGCCGGTCAGGCCGGGGTCTTCCAGATCCGCAACATCCCTAATCAGGACATGGACCCCATCCTGGCCGTGGCCTGTCCCAACATTCTCTACCCCTATCTGCGCGAAACCGTTTCCGACGCCGTCAATCGCGCCGGCTTTCCCCCCGTGCTGCTCGCCCCGGTGAACTTCGAGGCCCTGTACCAGCAGCGTATGGCCGCCGAACAGGCCAACACCGCCGGTTCCGGCGAGGTTCCCATCCAGTAATCGCTGTCATGGCGCCCCGGCTCTGCACGCTGCTTCTCGCCCTGGTGGCGCTGCCTGCCGCGGCGCTGGATTTCCGCTCTATCGCGGAGCCGGCGCTGCTCTACGACGCCCCGTCGGCTCAGGCGGCCCGGCGCTTCATCATTGCCCGTGGCACCCCGCTGGAACTGGTGCTGGCCAATGGTGCCTGGTCCAAGGTGCGCGATGCCCAGGGCGACATGGCCTGGATCGAATCCCGCGCGCTTTCCACACAGCGGACCGTGATGGTGCGCGCCGACCGGGCGCAGATCCGCAGCCAGGCAGATGACAAATCCCCGCTTGTGTTCGAGGCCGGCCGCGATGTAGTGCTGGATCTGGTTGACGCCACGAGCACCGTTCCCGCCGGATGGGCCAGGGTACGCCACCGCGACGGCCAGCAGGGCTACGTGCGCATCCCCCAGATATGGGGCCTGTGAACCCGCCCATCCCGCCCGCGTCATGAAAATCGCGGTACTCGGTGCCGGCGCCTGGGGAACGGCCCTGGCGATCAGCTTCGCCTCCAGGCACGATATCCTCCTCTGGGCGCGTGATCCCGGCCAGGTGGCGATGATGTCGGAACAGCGCACCAATGCCCGCTACCTGCAAGGCCACCCCTTTCCCCCGACACTGAACACAAGCGCGGCGCCGACCGATCTGGCCGGCGCTGATCTGGCCGTGGTGGCCACCCCCCTTGCCGGTCTGCGTGATGCCGCCGCCCTGCTGGCGCAGCACTGCCCGGAGGCGCCACTGCTCTGGGCCTGCAAGGGGATGGAAGTCGGCAGCAGCCTCTTGCCCCACCAGATCGTGGCCGAGGTACGCGGGACGATTCCCTGTGGCGCCCTTACCGGTCCGAGCTTCGCCCAGGAAGTGGCGCGCGGACTGCCCACGGCGATCGTCCTCGCCTCATCCGATGGAGCTTTTGCCAGCCATACCGCCCGCGAATTGAGCACCCCGCGGCTTCGTATCTATGCCAATGAGGATGTGATCGGCGCCGAAATCGGCGGTGCGGTGAAGAATGTGCTGGCCATCGCCAGCGGCATCTGCGACGGACTGGGTCTGGGCCTCAATGCCCGTGCCGCGCTGGTGACCCGGGGCCTGGCCGAAATCACCCGCTTCGGCTGCGCGCTGGGCGCACAACGCGAAACCTTCATGGGCCTGACCGGACTGGGCGACCTGCTGCTCACCTGCACCGGTGATCTGTCCCGCAACCGCCGCGTTGGCCTGGGGCTGGCGGCAGGCCATTCCCTGCCCACGATCACCGGGCATCTGGGCCACGTCGCCGAAGGCGTTTCCGCCGCCCATGCCGTACTGGCACGGGCCGCAACCCTGGGGGTGGACATGCCCATCACGGCCAGCGTCTGCGCCGTGCTCGACGCCCGGTTGAGCGCGGCCGATGCCGCGGCGCAGCTCATGGAGCGCGATCCCGGATCAGAATAGGGCACCGGAGAAATCCATCTGGCGCCAGGCTTCGTACACGGTAATGGCCACGGCATTGGAAAGATTGATACTGCGGTTGCCCGCGACCATGGGCAGGCGGATGCGTCGTTCCGCTGCGAACTCCTCCCGCACCGCATCCGGCAGGCCCGCTGTCTCCGGACCGAAAACGAAAACATCTCCCGCAGCGTAGCGGATCCGGTCGTGACGGACACTGCCCCGGGTGGTCAGGGCGAACATGCGCCGGCCCGCCAACGCATCCTTGCAGTGCGCCCAGTCCGGATGCACGGTGACGTGAGCCAGATCCCGGTAATCCATGCCTGCCCGTTTCAGCTGGCGATCGTCCAGGCTGTAACCGAGCGGCTCCACCAGATGCAGCGGGCAGCCGGCATTGGCGGAAAGACGCAGGATATTGCCTGTATTGGGGGGGATTTCAGGCTGATATAGGACGATGTGGAACACGGTTTGCAGATAGGCTAGAGGCTGTAGGATTCTGTCCGCCCGGAACGGGTGGAAACAACCGGATTTTAGTGGAGTGGTGCAATGGCACGCCCGGAAAAAATACGTCTTGGCGACCTGCTGATCCAGCAGGGACTGCTGACCGATGAACAGCTCAAGCTCGCCCTCGAAGAGCAAAAGCGCACCGGCCGCAAACTCGGCCGCATCTTCGAGGACAGCGGCTACGTCACCGAGGACGGAATCGCCCGCGCGCTGGCCCGCCAGCTGCGGGCCGAGTTCGTCGATCTGCGCACCTTCCAGCCCCGGCCCGACCTGATCAAGCTGCTGCCGGAAGCCCAGGCACGGCGTTTTCGCGCCCTGGTGCTGGACGAGCAGGACGGCCTGCTGCGGGTAGGGTTCACCGATCCCACCGACCTGGCCGCCTACGACGAAGTGGCCCGCCATGTGCGGCGCGACGTACAACTCGCGGTAATCACCGAAAGCCAGCTGATGCCGCTGCTGGACCGGGTCTATCGCCGTACCGAAGAAATTTCCGGCCTGGCCAGGGAACTGACCCAGGAGATGGGCGATATCCCGGTCGAGTTCGGCACCCTGCTGGGCATCACCCCGGGCTCGGAAGATGCCCCGGTCGTCAAGCTGCTGCAGACGGTTTTCGAGGAGGCGCAAAAAACCCACGCCTCGGACATCCACATCGAACCCCAGGAAAAATCCCTGGTGATCCGTTTCCGCATCGATGGCGTGCTGCACGTGCAGACCGAGGCCGACAGCAAGATCTCCACGGCCCTGGTACTGCGCCTCAAGCTCATGTCGGGCCTCGATATCTCGGAAAAGCGCCTGCCCCAGGACGGCCGCTTCAATATCAAGATTCGCGGCAACAATGTGGACGTCCGCATCTCCACCATGCCCACCCAGCATGGCGAATCGGTCGTAATGCGCCTGCTCGCCCAGGATGCCGGCCTGCTGAACCTGGAACGGCTGATGATGCCCCCGCGCGTGCTGGAGCGTTTCCGTCACGCGATCAGCCGGCCTTCAGGCATCGTGCTGGTCACCGGCCCCACCGGCTCCGGCAAGACCACCACCCTGTACGCGGCGATGAATGCGCTCAACACGCCGGAAAAAAAGATCATCACCGTCGAGGACCCGGTGGAATACCGCCTGCCCGGCCTGAATCAGGTGCAGGTGCACGAAAAGATCGACCTCAGTTTTTCCCGCGTGCTGCGCACCGCCCTGCGCCAGGATCCGGACATCATCCTGATCGGTGAAATGCGCGACCAGGAAACTGCCGAGATCGCCATGCGCGCCGCCATGACCGGCCACCTGGTGCTCTCCACCCTGCACACCAACGATGCGCTGTCGACCCCCATCCGCCTGCTCGATATGGGCGTCCCGCGCTACATGGTGGCGCTCTCCATCCAGATGGTGCTGGCCCAGCGCCTGCTGCGGGTGATCTGCGAGAACTGCAAGGCACCCCACTCGCCCAACCCTCACGAACAGGAATGGCTGCGCTACGAGCTGGGCGAGCGGGTGAATGAATTCCAATACAGCAAGGGCCAGGGCTGCGCCCACTGCGCCAACACCGGCTATCAGGGGCGTCAGGCAGTCTATGAATTTCTCGAGATGACCAACGCCCTGGTGGAAGCGGCCAATCACGGCGACCCGAACGAATTCATGGCCATCGGCCGCGAGCAGATGAGCGGCCACACCCTGCGCAGCGATGCCGTGCGCCTGGTGGTGAGCGGGCGCACCACCATCGAGGAAGCGATGCGCATCGCCACCCAGCTGGACGAATAATCATGCCTGCCTTCGCCTATCGTGGTCGCAACGCCGCCGGAGATGTGGTCACCGGCACCCTGGAAGGCGCCACCCCGGCCGCGGTGGCCGACCTGCTCTTCGGCAGCGGCGTCACGCCCCTGGAGATCCGGAGCGCTCCCGAGGGCGCACAGAAAAAAACCGAAACCGGAGAAGCGCGCGGCCTGATGGCCCTTTTCGCTGAAAAGATCGGGCATGTGGACATCCTGCTGTTCTCGCGCCAGATCTACACCCTGCTCAAGGCTGGCGTGCCGATCATGCGCGCCCTGAGTGGCCTGCAGGAGTCGAGCCAGAACCAGGCCATGCGCCATCTGCTGGGGCAGATCCGGGAAAGCCTGGACGCCGGACGCGAGCTGTCGGTTTCCCTGGCGCGTCACCCCAAGGTGTTTTCCGCCTTTTATCTCTCCATGGTCCGGGTCGGTGAAATGACCGGACGTCTGGAAGAAATCTTCCTGCGCCTGTTCGATCACATGGAATTCGAACGCTTCATGCACACCCAGGTGAAGTCGGCGCTACGCTATCCGAGTTTCGTCGTCACTGCCATGGCCATCGCCGTTTTCATCGTCAATCTGTGGGTGATTCCTGCCTTCGCCCAGGTGTTCAAGGGATTCGGCGCCGAACTGCCGCTGATGACCCGCATCCTGCTCGGCTTTTCCGAATTCACGGTGCACTGGTGGCCGGTCATCATCGGCGGGGTCATCATCGCCGGCTTCGCCTTCACCCGCTGGGTCGCCACCCCGAAAGGGCGCTATCAATGGGACCGCATCAAGCTGCGCCTTCCCATCGCCGGCAAGATCGTGCACAAGGCCACCATGGCCCGCTTCGCCCGCAGCTTCGCGCTTGCGGCCCGCTCCGGCGTCCCCATCATCCAGGCCATGACCACCGTGGCGATGACGGTGGACAACGCCTTCATCGCCGACAAGGTGGAGAAAATGCGCGACAGCGTGGAGCGCGGCGAATCCATCCTGCGCGCGGCGGTCGGTGCGCGCATCTTCACTCCCACGGTGCTGCAGATGATCGCCGTGGGCGAGGAATCGGGCGCCCTTGACGACATGATGGAAGAAGTCGCCGGCATGTACCAGAGCGAAGTCGAATACGAGCTCAAGACCCTTTCGCAGCAGATCGAGCCGATCCTGATCGTCATGCTGGGCATCATGGTGCTGATCCTCGCGCTGGGCATCTTCCTGCCGATGTGGGATCTGGGGCGCGTCGCCATGAAAAAATGACCGTGCGCCGGGTACCGCAGGGTCGCGGCCTTTTCGAGTTCCTGATCCTGATCATCGTGATCGCCCTGCTGGGTGCGGTATTTCTCAGCCGGATTGCCGACATCGAGCGGCAGACCGAGCAGCTCGCGGTCGATCTGACCATACGCAACATCCGCGTGGGCCTGCAGCTGGCCATCGGCGAGCGCATCATGGAAGGCCGCGAAGACAGCCTGGCCGATCTGCTGGTGGCCGATCCGCTCGAATTCCTCGGCCGGGTGCCGGAAGGTTATTTCAACGAACCCGGGCCACCCCCCGCATCCGCCCGCTGGCATTTCAGCCGCGCCCGTCATGAGCTGACCTACTGGCCCCGCCAGCCCGAAGCCTTCGGCGGACGTCGGGAACTGCACTGGCAATTGCGTGCCGTCTCGGTACGGGGCGGGCGCGTCGACGGCCTGAGACTGGAGGTAAAACCTTAAATTACCTGTCTATCCACCCGGATATTCTAGATTTTTACAGGAAAGGATATGGTAGCTTATGGCACATTCGAGGGGGGCGGCATGACGTACAGGGCAGGAAGCCATTGGAGTACCGGAAAATCACGCATGACCGTGCGGCCAGCCGCAGGCGGTTTCACGCTGATCGAGCTCATCATCGTCATCACCATCATCGCCATTCTCGCCGCCGTCGCCCTGCCACGCCTGATCGACGCGCAACGTGACGCCCGGGTGGCCAAGGCCAATGCCGTGTATGGCTCGATCCGCTCCGCGGCCGCCCTGGCGCGTTCCCGCTGCGAGCTGGATGTGGCCAATGTGACGGCCAGCATCACGACCAACAACTGCGCCTCCGCCGTGCCGACCGTCAATATGGATGGCGCCGCGGTAGCGATCTTCAACCGCTACCCCAAGGCGGCCGTCAATGGCATCGATCTCGCTGCCCAGATCAACCTGAACAGCGACGGCATGACGGCCACCAGTGGCACAACCATCAACAGCAACGGCGATACCGTCAATGCGCGGTTTTACGATATCAGCGGCGGCACGGCGCCCAATTGCCGGATCACCTATGGCGAGGCGGGGCTGACCGGCGCCGCCGTGGTCGCTCCGGCGATCTCGGTGGTGACAACAGGCTGTTGAAAGAGGAAAATCCTCATGCTCAGGTTTTGCGTAGAGATGCCGTTAATACGATAACATCGCGCGCCATTCACCCGGAATACCCAACAATATCCTAGGAGTACTGAAATGGAAATGAAAAAACAAAGTGGCTTCACCCTGATCGAACTGGTGGTGGTCATCGTCATTCTGGGCATTCTGGCGGCGACCGCACTGCCGAAGTTTGTGGATTTGACCGGCAACGCTTACCAGGCCACTGCCGCCGGCATAGGGGGAGGGCTTTCCTCGGCAGGTGCCATCAATTACGGTGCCTGTGCGGCAAATAGCAATACCGGTCCCAAATGCACACCATTTTCGGCCGCAACGAACAAGTGTGCCGACGTGGGTGTCCTGCTTGCTCCGGCAGTGACCATTACCGCCGGCGCACTGCCTACCCCCACGGTTGCCAAGACGTTGTACATCACAACAGCAAACAACATTGCGCTTACAGCAACCGGTGCCACCTGTAATGCTATTTATGGTGACGGGACAAATGCTGGAACCGCTTTCACGTACACGGCGTTTGCAACCGGCCCCTGAGTCCTGACCGTATCGAACCAATAGAGGCGGCTTAGGCCGCCTTTGTTTCTTGTGAAGCGCTACCGGCGAATAACCCCAATGCGTTCAGATGGCTTCACCCTGATCGAGCTGATCACGGTCATGATCCTGATCGGCATACTCGCTGCTGTCGGCCTGGGGCGGATCGACTATTCCGGCGCATTCGACCAGCGCGCCGTGCTGGACAAGACCAAGGCCGCGCTCGAATTCGCCCGCAAGTCCGCAGTCGCACAGCGCCGCTATGTCTGCATCCTGATCGCGGGCAACAAGCTGGTGTTGAGCATCGATTCGCGGGACCCGGACACCGGCCCCGGTTTCATCTGCTCCTCGGGTTCGTCGGCTCCCCTGGCCCTGCCGGTGCCGGACAAGAGTTGCAGCGGCGGACAGACCAATGCCGTATGCGCAACCGCTCCTTCGGTCACGCTCAAGGCGGGCGGTACCGTCGCCACCTGCGCGGCTTCGTACGGATTCAACTTCAATCCGCAGGGCCAGCCTTCCATTCCGGTGGCGATCTGTGCCAACGGGCTCAGTGCCGTGGTCGAGGCGGATACCGGCTATGTGCACTGATCCGGCGCATCCGCAGCGGCCGCGCAGACATCAGCACGGACTGACGCTGATCGAGCTGATCGTCTTCATCGTCATCATCAGCGTTGCGCTGGTGGGCGTGCTTTCAGTGCTGAATGTGACGGTATTCCGCAGCGCCGACCCGATGGTCCGCAAGCAGATGCTGGTCATCGCCGAAGCCCTGCTCGAAGAGGCGCAGATGCTGCCCTTCACCTACTGCGATCCGGCCGATGCCAATGCCACCACAGCCACCTCCAGTGCCGGCTGCGCCAGTCTGCCGCAGGGGTTGGGGCCGGCCAATGGCGAAACCCGCGGCAGCGCGACCAACCCCTTCAACAATGTGGCGGACTATGCCGGCCTCGCCACCCTGAATCCGGTCACCAATGCGGCCGGCGCCAGCTTCCCCGGCTACACGGCCACCATCGCCATCACCGCGACCGATACCCTCAATGGCATCACGTCGGGCGCGGCACCGGCCACCATGAATGTGCTGCGCATCACCGTCACCGTGAGCACACTGTCCGGTAGCGACAGCATTACCCTGGAAGGCTACCGGACCCGGCATTCGCCCAACTCGACATGAACCGGCTGCCCTCCGCCCATCGCTCTCCCTGCTGTAGCCAGCGGGGCTTCACCCTGATCGAGGCGATCATGGTGATCGTCATCACCGGCATCGTCGCGGGCATGGTGGCCGTCTTCATCAAGACCTCGATCGATTCCTACCTGGCTTCGGTACGCCGCGCCGACCTGACCGATGCCGCCGAACTGTCGGTACGGCGCATGACGCGGGATGTCCGCCTCGCGCTGCCCAACAGCCTGCGCGTGCGGGATTCGGCAGGCACCATCGGGGGCTGCAGCAATGCGCCGGGCGTGACCTGTTTCATCGAGCTCATCCCCACCAGCAACGGCGGCCGCTACCGTGACGTGGGCGACGGCTCCACCGGCGGCAACGTTCTCAGCTACACCTCCACCGCGGCCACGAGTTTCGACGTGCTGGGCGTGATGCCCGCCCTGGCGACCAACGCCTTGAATGGCAATGGCGACTATGTCGTGGTCTACAACCTCGGCCCCGGTTACGCACCGGCCAACGCGTACGGTTTTTCCAGCTGTGGCGTGGCACCCGGCTGCAATATCGCCCAGGTGCAATCGGTGGCGGGGAATACCGTCACCCTCGCCAGCAATCCGTTCGCCGCCCAGACGCCGCCCCTGCCCTCACCCGGCAGCCGTTTTCATCTCGTGCCCTATGCCACCCGGGCCGTCACCTATGCCTGCCCGACGGGCACCGCCGGGCCTTTCATGCGCTACTGGGGCTATGGTTTCCAGGCCAGCCAGCCGACCAGCTTCGGAGCGGGAAGCTCGTCGCTCCTGTTTTCCAATGTCACCTGCGCCGTGGATTACACAACCGCGGTCTTGCAACGCAACGGCCTGCTGTTCGTCAAACTCAACATCACCGATGCCGCCAGCGGTGAAACCATCACGGTATTCGGCCAGGTGCACGTGGACAATTCCCCATGAAACGCATCCGCCCTTTCCTCCAGCACGGCTTCACCATCGTTACGGTGATTTTCATCCTGGTGGTCCTGGCGGTGCTGGGGGCCGCGATCGTGACGGTATCCAGCATGCAGCAGGTTGGGTCAGCTCTCGATGTGCAGACGTCGCGCGCCTATCAGGCCGCCCGCACCGGCATCGAATGGGGCGCCTATCAGATACAGTCCACGTACAGCTTCGGCGCTGGCGGAACGGCCGATCCCAATACCCGGAGCTGCCCCTGGGCCAGCACCAGTTTTGTCGCGCCGGCGCCAACCCTTTCAGGGTTCACCATCACCGTCACCTGCACGGCATGGCCCAGCCCCTACCCCGATGCGAACAACAGCCCCAAGATATTCCAGATCCAGTCGACCGCCTGCAATGCCCCCATCTCGGGGGCCTGTCCGGGCACGCTCGGCCCCACCTATGTGGAGCGGCGGATCGTCGCCACCCTGTAGCGGGGCTGCGGTGACGGGCATTTTGCGGCTACGATAGGCAAAGGACAGCGCGAAGGAAAACCGGCCAGATGAAGATCATGTCGAAGCATTTTTACCGGGCGATCCGCACCGCCCTGCTGCTCGTCATCAGCAGCGCCCTGCCCTGGTGCTCCGCCAGCGCGGCCACCTACGGCTATGCCCCCGTCCCGCTCAACTGGATCGACAACAGCAGCCACACCCCGGTCACCTGGGGTGGCGCGTCGCGCTGCAGCGGCGGCTGGGCCAACGCACCGGTGGATGACGACATCACCGCGCCCCTGGCCCTACCATTTGCGTTCCCGTTCGGCGGGTCGACCTTCAACTGGGTCCAGATCATGTCCAACGGCCGGCTGCAGTTCGTGCCGACGGCAAGCTCCACGTCCTACTGCGGCTACGGCACGCAAACGGTCGGCCCGCCGCCGACGTATCCCTACCCCTATCCCGACCCCAACATGAACAACACCATGCGCATCTACGGGGCCGATTTCTGCCCCGCCGGGGCAGCAGGAGCGGGGTGTGGCGGAGTGGTGACCTACTATGCCTACGGCGTGGGCAGCTGCCCCACCTCCGCCACCAATGCCTGCTTCGTCGCCACCTGGTCGCAAATGAAGGAATGGAACAGCGGCAGCAGCCTGTTCAACCTCCAGTACGTGCTCTACGACAGCGGGGATTTTCTCTACCAGTACAAGGACATCGCCAATACCTCCCAGGGCGTGGGCCAGGTTGGGGTGCAGGTCAGCACGAGCGACTACACCCTGGTGGACATGTCCACCGTGAACTCCCTGGCCTATTCGGCGCTGCGTTTCTACAAGCCCTCGCCACCCATCGCGGAATACCGGCTCGACGAATGCTCGGGCACCACCGCCGCCGATTCCTGGGGCAGCTACAACGGCACCAGTTCCGCCGGCGTGGCGGTGGCCGCGACACCGGCGGAAATCTGCACTGCCTACAATTTCAACGGCACCACGGGCTATATCAGCCTGCCCGCCAGCTTTCCCAAGCTGGGCTACGCCCCCGGCTATACCAGTTTCACCATCACCGCATGGATCAACTCGACCAATCCCGCGCAGGTCGGGCAGCGGATTTTTGTCGACGACCAGAACAACACGGGGGGCTATGCGCTGAGCCTGGGGGATGGCGGCAGCGGCGTGGTGCGTTTTTTCTCCCGTAACGTGAATCCGGTCTACTTCGACTCCAGCGCGGTGGTCACCGCGAACGCCTGGTACTTCGTGGTGGGTGCGCACGACCCCTCGGTAAAAACGTACTACATGTACATTTACGATGCGGCGGGCAACCAGGTATTCAGTGGATCACAGGTCTATACCGGCACCTGGGGCACCGATAGCGGCGGCGTGTCGGTTGGCGGCGAAAACGGCGCTTCATCCGAGACCGCCTACCGTTTCGTCGGCAAGCTGGACGAAGTCAAGGCGTACAACCGCGTACTGCCCCTGACGGAGATCAACGCGATCTACCAGAATGAACGGCAGGGCTTGCAGCGCGATGGCAGCCTGCGGGTGTGTACGATCTGCAATGCCGTGCTCGGCGGCTTCAATGCCTTCGAAACCAGCATGGGCGCCGGGACGGTCGCCGGTCCCATCCGCACCAAGGTGGCCGGGCAGTCCTTCGCCACCGGTAACGGCTCCACTTCCGGCAATATCGACCTCGTTTCCCTCAACAGCGGCGCGCTGACCAACTACAACGGCAACGCCACGGTGCAGTTTCTCGACACCCGGGCGACCTGTTCCAGCCTGGACAGCAAGGGTTGCTGCACCGATGCCATCGTCAATCCGGGCTGGCCGGCCACCGCCCCCACATCCGGCTGGCCGGTGATCACCACGGCACAGGACTCCGGCCTGGGCAGTTTCAGCGTCAATTTCCCGAATAAAAACCGCATCACCCTGCCCACGGTGACGCCCGTCAATGCCTGGCAGTCGGTGCGGATCAAGGTCACCGCCAGCTCGCCCACATCGAAATACGGCTGTTCCGCCGACCCGTTCGCGATCCGCCCCGGCTACATTGACGTTGGCAGCGCAGCGGCACAGGATGCCAACTGGACCACGGCGGGGGCCGCACGCAATCTGACTACCACCACGGCCAGCGGCGGGCCGGTGCACGTGGCCGGCAAGCCGTTCAATCTTGCCGGACTGGTGGCCAAAAATACGGCAGGAAATGTCACCACCAGCTATACCGGGCAACCGGTCGTCGTTCCGGGAAATCTGGTGCTGCCCGATCCCTCGTACTGCCTTGCCAATGGCTACTCCTGCGTGCCGGGCACCTTCAATGTGCCTTCCTGGACCGCGAGCAGTGGCAGCCTCTCAACCACCGGCGCCACCTACAGTGACGTCGGCAGCTTCAGTTGGGAAGTCGAAGACCGCACCTTCGCCGCGGTCGACGCGGCCGATTCCACCATGGCCCAGCGCTATTTCCGCTCCAACGCGGTGACCTATACCGGCCGCTTCGTCCCCGATCACTACGACCTCACGCTCACCGCCAATATGCAGACCGGCTGCAGCGCCGGAGCATCCTTCTTCACCTATCTGGGGCAGCCGTTCCGCTTTGCCACGGCACCCACCGTGGGCATCCTTGCAAGAAACGCCGCCGGCCAGACCACGCCCAATTTCCAGGGCAATGCCACCCTGGGCGGATTGTGGAAGCTGCCCTCGACCAACTCCGGCACCGGCTGGACCGTGCAGGCGCCGGGGTGCACCACCAGCACCTGTTCCGTGGTCCGGTCCTATGGCTCGCCCGTCAGCTTCGCCATGCAGACCAGCTATACCTATGCCGTGAATTCGGGCAGCTTCAGCAACGGCTGGGATGCCGCCCGTTTTGGCTACGCCAGCTACCTGACGCTGACCCCCCTCAATAGCGGCACAGGCACCCTGAGCTGGCCCAATATCACCGACGAAGGCCTGGCCCTGCTGAAAAACCCGGCCACCCCCGTCGCCCCCTTTACCGCTACCCCCGCCCTTGCATTGCTGCTGACCGACGCATCGGAGCCGGCCGCCAACACGGGTGTGGCGGCGGCGAACTCGGTGATTTACGGCACGCTCACTCCTTTCAACAACGCGACCCCGCCCAGCCAGTCCGTTCCCTTCGTGCAGCCCGGCCCCTCCGCCGGTCCATCCCAGTTTCTTCATGGCCGACTGCGCATATTCAACGCCTACGGTTCCGAACTGCTCAACCTGCAGGTGCCGCTGCGCGCCGAGTACTACACGGCGGGAGGCGCCTGGGCGGTCAACACGCTCGATTCGTGCACCACGTTCCCCGCCAGCGCGGTGGCTCTGGGCAATTACAAGGCCGGGCCCGCCGGCACGGCGCTCAGCGCCGTCAATGCCGGAACGAGCCATCTGCCGGCCAGCGTGACCCTCTCCGGCGGTATGGCCAGCCTCCGCTTTGCAAAACCCACGCCGGCCGCCACCGGCACCCTGGACATGGCGATCAACCTCGGCGGCACGGCTTCCGACAACAGCTGCAACCAGACATGGAGCCCGTCGGCAACCACCGGCGCGGCCCTGTACTGGCTGCAGAATCCCTGGTGCACGGGCCGCACCGATCCCAACGCACGGCTGACCTTCGGCTCCACCCGGACTCCCTTCATCTATCTGCGGGAACGCTTCTGACGCAAACGTGTGTTCATCGATCCCTGGTGCGGGGAAAGGCGGGGAAATCCCCATCACTTGCCGCCTTGGAAAGTATCAACACGCCGACATAATTCACGCTGTCAAAGTGGATTTTGTCGATTATGCGGGCTCGAGTGCGCGCCGCTCCGGCGGCACAAAATCAGTGGACCACGGTGCTGCAGACCCCCGGGCGGATCGAGATCGTCGGGGTGGAGCGGCGCACGGCGGAAATGCCACGGCTCACGCGCTGGGAAACGTTCGCCGCCGAAGACGATCCGCTCGAATCGCTGCGGCGTCTGCGTCAGTCGAAACGGCTGCAGGGGGCGCACTGCGTCACCCTGCTGGCCCATGGCGAATACCAGCTGCTCCAGGCCGAAGCACCGGAAGTGCCTCCCGCGGAACGAGGGGAGGCCCTGCGCTGGCGCATCAAGGAAATGGTCGATTTCCCGGTCGAGAATGCCGGTATCGGGGTGGTCGACATTCCGCCGGCCCCGGGCGGACGGGTGAAACAGGTCTATGTCGTGGTTGCCAATGGCGCGGCCCTGTCCAGCCGCATACGGCTCTACCAGGATGCCCGGCTGCCCCTGGAAGTGATCGATGTTCCCGAACTGGCGCAGCGCAATGTGGCCGCATTGTTCGAGGAACCCAACCGCGGCCTCGCCTTTCTGCATTTTCACGCACATGGCGGCTACCTCACCTTCACCCATGAAGGCGAGCTGTATGCCACTCGCCATATCGATACGACCGTAGCCGAGTTGCAGGCCGCATCGGCTTCCGGAAACACCGCGTTGTTTGAACGTGTGCTGCTCGATATCCAGCGCAGCATGGACAACTTCGACCGCCACTTTTCCTTCATTTCGATTTCCCGCCTGCTGCTCGGCCCGCTACCGGACGAAGCAGGTTTCATTGCCTTCCTGCGGGAAAACCTGTTCCAGCCGGTAGAAACCGCCGATCTGGGCAAGGTGGTCGATCTGTCCGCCGTGCCGGCCCTGGCCGATCCGGCGCGGCAGGCGGAGGTTCTGCTCGGACTGGGGGCCGGATTGAGGCCCGCAGCAGGAGCCGGCGCATGACCCAGTACATCAACCTCTACGATCCGGCATTGCGCCGGAAGCGGGAATGGTTGTCCGCAGCCTCGCTTGCCGCAGTGGCCGGCGGGCTGTTTCTGGTCGTCCTGGCCTGGGGAATCTGGGCACAGATGCGCTATACCCGACTGCAGGCGGAGCAGGCCCCGGTTAACGCTGAATTGACAACCCTGCAGGCGCAAGTACAGGCGCTGGGCAAGGAGATCGGCAGCATGAAGCCGGACCCCGCACTGGCGACATCGCTGGAGATGGCGAAAGCCCGCCTGGCCCTGCGCGAACATGCCGTGGATCTGCTCGGCAAGGGTCTGGGAGCGGAGGCGGTTCCCTTTGGCGACTATCTCAGGGCATTGGCCCGGCAGACCCCGGGGGGGATCTGGCTCACCGGATTTGCCGTTGATGCAGACGGCGCGGACATGGCCCTGAAGGGGCGCACCACCGATCCGGCGCTGCTCTCCGGCTACATCCGGCGCCTGAATACCGAGAAGGCCTTTCAGGGCCGTTCCTTCTCCGTCCTGCGCATGAGCGCCGGAGCACTGGACAGCCCCGAGACCGCCGTCCCCGCCACGGTCTCCGCCCCGGCCGGAGCCAGCAGCGGCGCCCGGGGCTCCGGCACAGCGGGGGCCACCCAGGCAATCCTGCCTTTCCATGAATTCCTGCTGGCTTCGGGCACGGCTGCCGACAATGCGGATGGCAAGGTGAAAGGAGCAACGCAGTGAACGCGGCCCTGCAGGCGCGCTGGCAACAGATGGCGCAACGCTTCGCCGCCCTCGCGCCGCGCGAAAAATGGATGGTGGCCATTGCCACGGTATTCGTCATCGGGCTGGGCGGCCATACCCTCTGGGTGGCGCCCGCATCGATGAAAGCCGCCGTGATCGCCAAACAGCTCGAACAGGACCGCAACGATCTGGTCACCGTGCGCGCCCAGCTTGCGGATTTGCAGTTCCAGGCAAAAGATCCGGGCAACCGGCTCAAGCGGGAACTGGCCGACACCGAAGCAAGCCTGGCCCGGGTCAACAAGGGCTTGCAGGCCTATGATGCCCAGCTGGTTCCGGCCGACCAGATGGCTGGCCTGCTGCAAACGCTTCTGTCGCGGCATCGTGGCCTGCGCCTGCTCAGCCTGCGTACCCTGCCTCCGGTGCCGCTGGTGGCCGAAACCAATGCCGGCGCTCCCTCCAGTCATCCCCCTGCCGCGCCGGAAGGCAAGCCCGCCACACTGGCGGACGGGAATCTGTACCGGCATGGAATCGAAATCCGCCTGGCCGGAAGCTATGGCGACCTCGCCGCCTATGTGACCGAACTCGAAGGAGCAGGCAAGAAGCTGGCCTGGGAGCGCATGTCGCTCGAAATCCGGAACTACCCGGTCAATGAACTCACCCTGCGGCTCTATACCCTGAGCCCGGACAGCACGTGGCTAAAAGTATGAAAACCGAACCCGTATCCCGGGTCCTGTTCGCGGGATTGCTGGGCATGTCGTGCATCGCGCTCGCGCAAGGAAACGACCCTACACGCCCACCCAACATGGACTCTGCCCAGATATCCGCCGCCAGTTCGAACGGAGCGGCTGCCTCGGGTTTGCAGACCATCATCCGCCGTCACGGAGCAAAGCCCGCGGCAGTGATCAACGGCGAATATGTCGTGCTGGGCGGCCGCATCGGTGAATCCAGGCTGGTGCGGGTGGATGAAGGCTCCGTGACCCTCCTGGGTCCGGCCGGCAAGGAAACATTGATGCTCACGCCCGGTGTGGAGAAAACCGGCGTTCCCGTAGCAAGAGCAACCCGTAATACTCGCCCGCGCAAGGCGAAACCTGTCGACGAGGCACGCCCATGATGCGATCCGATTCCAGTACCCACACCACATCATCGCGCCTTGATTCGCTCCGCTGTGGCCTGGCCGCCTGCGTGATCCTCGCCGGATGCGCCTCCACCCATGGCGGCAAGCCGGGGGTGGTCAACGACCAGATCGGCGCCGAGTTCACCCGGGCAATCGCGGAACGCCACACAGTGGAGCCCGACCGGTCGCTGATGCCGCCGCTGGCCGTCGAACTGCCGAAAGAAAACGAGCCCCGCTTCGACCTCTCGGTGGTCAATGCACCGGCCACGCAGGTTTTCATGGCCATCGTCAATGGCACCCGTTACAACATGCTGATCGGGCCGGACGTTTCCGGGCAGGTCACGGTCAACCTCAAGAACGTGACCGTGCTCGAAGCACTGGATTCGATCCGCGAACTGTACGGTTACGAATACCAGATCAAGGGCAACCGGATTTCGATCCAGCCCAATACCCTGCAGACACGGATGTTCCAGATCAACTATCTGGCTTCCCGGCGTCAGGGCAGCACTGAATTGAGCGTGACATCGAGCGCCGCCGGGGGCGGCATGCCCTCAGGCAGTGGCACGGCATCCTCGCCCGCCGGAGCCCAGGCCCCGATTCCGGCCGGTTCCGGCCAGGCCGGCGGCATGAGTTCGCGGATCACCAGCCAGGTGCAGACCCGCATCGACAACAATTTCTGGGACGACCTGAAAACCGCCCTCGGCACCCTGGTGGGGAATGATGCCGGCAACAGCGTGGTGGTGAATCCGATTTCCGGCGTGATCGTGATACGCGCCATGCCGCGCGAGATCCGCGCGGTGGAAACCTATCTCAAGGCCACCCAGGTGGTGGTCGAGCGGCAGGTGATGCTGGAAGCGAAGATCGTCCAGGTCACGCTCAAGGACGGCTACCAGACCGGCGTCAACTGGGCGGCCTTCGGCAATGCGCCGACCGCCGCCGGAGGAGTTCGCAGCGCCATCGGCTCGGTCAACGCCGGCACGGCGCTCAATACCCTGACGAACGCTGGTGCTGCAGCCGCAATGAGCAATGCGGATGTCAACGCGCTCGCAGGCCGTTACGGATCGATCGCCGCCGCGGCGACGGGCAACGGCTTCATCGGCCTGGCTTTCCAGACGGCGAACTTCGCCGCACTGATGAATTTCCTCGAAACCCAGGGCAACGTTTCGGTGCTGTCCAGCCCGCGCATCGCCACCCTCAACAACCAGAAGGCGGTGCTCAAGGTGGGAACCGACGACCTGTTCGTCACCAATGTCACCACCAACACCACCAGCACTGCCGCCGGCACGGTCAGCACGCCGAGCCTGACGCTGCAAAGCTATTTCTCCGGCATCTCGCTCGACGTGACCCCGCAGATCGACGAAGACAACAACATCATCCTCCACGTGCACCCGGCGGTGAGCCAGGTGACCGAGAAGCAGAAGGTGATCGACCTGGGCGCCACGCTCGGTGTCTACAAATTGCCGCTGGCTTCCAGCAGCGTCAATGAAACCGACAGCATCGTGCGCGTCCAGGATGGCAACATCGTCGCCATCGGCGGACTGATGACCCAGGAGCAGACCGCCGACCGCAGCGGATTGCCGGGCACCACCGGTTCCGCGGCGGGAGCGCTGTTTGGCCAGCGCAGCGCCAGCTACAACAAGCAGGAACTGGTAATCCTGATCAAGCCCACCGTGATTGTCGATGACAAGCCCTGGGTGCGGGATCTCGAGGCGACCAGCGACCGCCTGCGGGGCATGGGTGCCCCTTCTCCTGCGCAGAATTAAAGCCGGCCACGGTGTACCTCGCCCACTTCGGTCTGCTGGAATATCCTTTCGGCCTGACGCCGGATACCAGCTACATCTATTCCGCCAGCGGCCACCAGGAAGCCCTCAACACCCTGCTGATCGCCCTGAAGAGCGGTGAGGGCTTCATCAAGATCACCGGCGAGGTGGGCATGGGCAAGACCCTGCTCTGCCGCCGCTTCATGGCATCGCTCGACGAACACCACCAGATTGCCTACATCCCCAATCCGCAGCTCGATCCCAGGGCACTGCTGCATGCCCTGGCCGAAGAGCTGGGCGTACAGGACGGGCCGGGGGAGATCTATCACATCATCCGGCGCATCAACCGGCGTCTGGCGGAACGGGTCGCGGAGGATCGCAGCGTGGTGCTCTGCATCGACGAGGCGCAGTCCATGCCCCCGCTCACACTGGAAAGCCTGCGCCTGCTCTCCAATCTGGAAACCGAGAAACGCAAGCTGCTGCACATCGTGCTCTTCGGCCAGCCCGAGCTGGATGCGTTGCTGGCCCGCCCCTCGGCCCGGCAACTGCGGCAGCGCATCGCTTTTCACTGCAAGATGCCCGGCCTCAAGCGGGACGAGATGGATCACTATCTGGAGCACCGGCTGCGGGCGGCGGGCCATCATGATGCATCGCTGTTCACACCGATGGCACGTCGGATGATGTATCTGTGCTCACGGGGCACACCCAGGCTGGTGAATATTCTCGCCAACAAAAGCCTGATGGCGGCCTATGGCGAAGGCAAGCCAACCGTCAGTGCCCGCCATGTACTGCGTGCCGCCAAGGACACCCCGGACGTGGGCCGCCTGACCTCCTGGCTGCCGGGCGTCTGAGGAGCCGGGACATGAGTCTGATCAACCAGATGCTGCACGACCTCGACGAACGCCACGCTTCGGAACAGGAGCGCGCCGGGCTGCCCCGCGAGTTGCGGGCATTGCCGCCGGCACGGCGCTTTCCCTGGACAGCGGCAATACTTCTGCTGGCGGGCGCCGCGCTCGGCGGCGTGGGCATGATCGCCGGCCTGCGTTTCGCGGCAGTCCCGGTGGCATCCCTGTCGACGGCGGCTCCGCTCCAGGCGGCACCGCCCGCCTTGCCGGAACTCAGGATGGACGACCGGCTCGGCGCGGTTGTCCCATCCGCTCCTGCCACCACACACCCTTCCTCGCCGAGAGCAGTACACAAGGACATTGTGTCCAATACGGCGGCAGCAACGGCAACCGGAGCCGCAACGGCGCCGCCAGCGCAGCGTGACCTGTCCGCACGGACCGAAGCGGCCGACAACGGAGCGCCTGCCCGCATCGACAAAAAACCGACCACCCCCGCGGTTTCCGATGTCGCAGAAGCCGAATACCGCAAGGGCGTGGCGGCCCTGCGCCGGGGGGCGATCGTCGACGGGGTGGGCAATCTGCGCAATGCGCTCAATCTGGATGCACGCCATGCCGCGGCACGGCAATCCCTCCTCGCCGCACTGCTGGAAACGCAGCAATACCAGGAGGCGCGGCAGGTGGCCCAGGCCGGCCTCGAAATCGACCCCGGGCAATCCGGCTGGGCCATGATCCTTGCCCGCCTCCAGGTGGAGCAGGGAGATGTTCCCGGCGCGGTGGTCACCCTCGACCATTACGCCGGCCGGGCAGAACGCAACGCCGACTATCAGGCCTTCTATGCCCTGTTGCTCAACCGCCAGCAACGCCCCCACGATGCCGCAGAGCATTACCGTGCCGCCCTCGCACTGCGGCCCAACGAGGGCCGCTGGTGGTACGGCCTGGGCCTGGCACTCGAAGCCGACCAGCGCCCCGCCGAAGCCCGCGAGGCCTATCAGCGGGCGCGGGCCAGCAACAATCTTCCCGCCGATCTTGCCGGGGTGGTGGAGCAGAAGCTGCGTTAGCCGCAGGAATGCAGCTGCTTCTGTGCTTGCGTGTCGCTATCTCTCGGGTCTATCAATGAATGTTGATCCGGTACTCGAAATATTGGCCGAGGCAAAAATACTTGCGCAGAGATACCGCAACCTTACCGGCAAGCCATTAGGCATCACCGGAGAGATTGCCGAATACGAGGCTGCTCGTATTCTCGGCGTCGATCTCATGCCTGCAAGACAGGCTGGCTACGATGCAATCGAAAAACGTGCCGGTCAGGTCTTTCGACTTCAGATCAAAGGCAGGTGTGTGACCGATGGCGGCAAGCCAGGGCAACGCATGGGTGCTATCGACATTCAGAAGGAGTTTGACGCCGTTTTGCTTGTGCTCCTCGACGGCAACCTTGAGACTACAGCCATTTACGAAGCGCCGCGGGAAGCTGTGATCGCTGCCCTGACTGCGCCAGGATCCAGATCACGAAACGAACGCGGCGCATTGGGTATCGGCAGGTTCAAATCCATTGCCACGGTGCGGTGGACACGCTAGTCACGGCGGTCATCGTTCATGCCTGGCATACGGCCAGCTCATCATCGCAACTGATCCTGCTGCGTGGCTAGATTTGCTTCAATCGCGATTCGTCGTCATTTCCCTTTTCCGCTGCCCTGACCATCCCTCACGGCCCGTGCCACCACCCAGTTGGTCACCCTTGCGGCACCGTGCCGCTTGAGTGTCCGGGCCAGCTCGTCCAGGGTCGCGCCCGTGGTCATCACGTCATCCAGCACCAGCACATGCTGGCCAGTGAGGTCGGCGCGGCATTCGAATCCGTGACGCACATTGCGCCGCCGCTGGTCCCAGGGCAGACCGGCCTGCCGCGGTGCATCGCCGATGCGGATACAGGCATCCAGTTCGAGCGGCAGGCCAAAACGCCGGCCCAGCGGGCGGGCGATTTCCACCGCCTGATTGAATCCCCGCTCGCGCAGATGGGCGGCAGAAAGTGGTACCGGCAGGAGCAGATCGGCCGGTGGCGGCGGCACCGTGGCCATCAGTTTCGCCAGCAACGGCGCCACGGCCAGACGATGGCCATATTTGAATGACTGGATCAATCCATCCAGGGGAAATCCGTAGCGGCAGGCCACCAGCGTCGCATCGAAAGCAGGCGGGTGACGCAGGCAGGCACCGCAGACCTGCCCTGCCGGAGTCGGCAGGGCGCAACAGGGGCATTGTTCGGCTGGCAGCCGGGGAATATCGGCCCGGCATGCCGGGCACAGCGCGCGGGGGCAGCCAGGCTGACCGCAGAGCATGCAATCACCCCGCGGCAGCACCCGCTCAAGCATGTTCCCGAGGTGCGTCAAAGCCCTGCTGCCAACCGCGTCAATGGACAATGCCCCCCCCATCCCGGATAATCCGACCCTTTCCCGGATTCTAGGCAGGTTTCATTCCATGAACGCCCCCACGACCGCCCAAGACTTGCAACCCTCCACCACCGCACCGGCCCCATTGTGGACGACCGCCGGGGTAGAGGCCCTGTTCGATCTTCCTTTCAACGACCTCCTGTTTCGCGCCCAGCAGGTGCACCGGGAACATCACGCGCCGAATGAGGTGCAGCTCTCCACCCTGCTCTCCATCAAGACCGGCGGCTGCTCCGAGGATTGTGGTTATTGCTCGCAGTCCGCCCGCCATGAACAGGTCCAGCGCGAGGAACTGATGGATGTTTCCGCCGTGGTGTCCGCCGCCAGGGCGGCCCGGGACAAGGGCGCCAGCCGCTTCTGCATGGGCGCCGCCTGGCGCGGCCCCAAGGATCGCGATCTGGATAATGTGATCGAAATGGTCCAGGCGGTGAAGGCGCTCGGCATGGAAACCTGCGTCACGCTCGGCATGCTGCGTGAAGGTCAGGCGGAAAAGCTGGCGGATGCCGGGCTCGACTACTACAACCACAATCTGGATACCGCGCCCGAGTTCTATGGCCGGATCATCAGCACGCACAGCCAGCAGGACCGTCTCGACACCCTCGATCAGGTGCGCGAGGCCGGCCTCAAGGTCTGCTGCGGCGGCATCGTCGGCATGGGGGAATCACGCCGCGGCCGCGCCGCCCTGATCGCCCAGCTCGCCAGCATGGCGGTGCCACCCGAATCGGTGCCGATCAACAATCTGGTGCCGATCCCCGGTACCCCGCTGGCCAACACGCCGCCCATCGATCCTTTCGAATTCGTCCGCACCATCGCGGCGGCCCGCATCACCATGCCCGCCAGCCATGTGCGCCTCTCCGCCGGCCGGCAGGAGATGAGCGACGAGTTGCAGGCCCTCTGCTTCCTGGCCGGCGCCAATTCGATCTTCTACGGCGACAGGCTGCTGACCACGGACAACCCCGAAGCCAGCCGTGACGAAAAGCTGTTCCAGCGCCTGGGGCTGCGCGCCTCGCTCTGAAAACCCTGCACCCTGCGCGGCGGGGTGAAATCCCTCTTTCATGCAAGAGCAGTTCGCCGCCGCCGCGACCACCTATGACGATGCGGCGGTACTCGCCGCCGAGGTCGGCCGCCGCATGGCGGAGCGGCTCGACGTCATCCGCCTCGTGCCCGGCTGTTTTGCCGACATCGGCTGCGCCACCGGCACGGGAATGCGCGCCCTGCAAACCCGCTACCCGCAGGCCCTGCCGCTGGCGCTGGACTATGCCCGCCCGATGCTGGACGAAGTACGACGGCGCAGCCCCCTGCTGCAAAGGCTGCGCGGACGCGGGCCGCGCCTGATCAATGCCGATGTCCGGGCGCTGCCCTTGCGGCCGCGCAGCGTGGATCTGATCTGGTCCAACCTCATGCTGCACTGGCTCGACGATCCGCTGCCCGCCTTCCGCGAGATGCACCGCACCCTGGCGACGAACGGACTGCTGATGTTCTCCATGCTGGGGCCGGATACGCTGCGCGAACTACGCGCCGCCGCCACGGCCTGCGGCATCGTGCCGCCCCTGCGCCGCTTCCACGACATGCACGACATCGGTGACATGCTGGTGGCCGCCGGATTTGCTGATCCGGTGATGGACATGGAAATGATCACCCTCACCTACCGCAGCCCCCGCAGCCTGCTGCGCGACCAGCGCCATCTGGGCGTGCGCGACGGACTGCTCGGCGCTCTGCCGTGGCGCCAGTGGCGGCGGATTTTCACCGTCTGGCAATCAGCAGGGTCACCCCTGCCCGCCTGCTTCGAGATCGTCTACGGCCATGCCTGGAAGGCGCCACCAAAGGTGACCGAAGACGGCCGCTCGGTGATCCGGTTTCACAAGACGGGCTGAGCCCCACCCGCCGGCTGTTACGCCGGTCTCAACCACCAGACGGATGCCGGCGTAACAGCCGGGTGAGAACCGGTGGTGTGATCATTGTGGTGAGAATCACCATGATGACAATGACCGAAAAAAGGGTCTCGCTCATCACCCCCAGCCCCTTGCCCGCCATGGCGAAAATCAGCCCCACCTCGCCACGCGGCACCATCCCCCAGCCCACGATCCAGGCATTCACGCCGCGCCCGGCAGCGAGGCCGGCCAGCAGTTTGCCGGCAATGGCGGCGGCCGTGACACCGAGCGCGATGGCCACCGTAGCGGGATCGGCCAGCGTCCGCAGATCTACCTGCATGCCGGTGAACACAAAAAAAACCGGCACGAAAAAATAACCCAGCGGTTCGAGCAGGTGTTCATGCTGATGATCGGTATGGCGGTCCAGCACAGTCCGTAACGTGGCGGGTGTGCTTTTGCTGTCGGCCGGCAACAGGGCTTCGATTTCGGTGACGATACCAGGCGGCCCGAAGGTCCTGAGGAAAACCGGTTCGAACAGCAAACCGGCGGCGAATGCGCCAATCAGGGGGGCGAGTCCGATGGCATGGGCCAGCCAGGCCAGGAACAGGGCCGTGGCCACGATCTGGGCGAAGAGCATGCCCGCCCCGCGATCGAGGCGGGCCAGCCAGGCGCTGGAATGCGGTGCCAGCCAGCGCCCCAGCAAAAGGGCACCGGCCAGAAATGCCACGGCCCTGGCGATGATGGTGGCGGCACCGATGAGGCTGACGCCTCCGGAAGTGACCAGACTCGATACCACGGCCAGCATCACCAGCCCCAGTACATCATCGATTACCGCCGCACCGAGAACGATTCTGGCTTCCGGCATTTGCAGCCGGCCCAGATCGCGGAACACGCGTCCGGTAATGCCGACGGAGGTCGCGGCCAGGGTGGCGCCAAGAAAGAGATAGGCGCTGTCGGCCTTGCCCGGCAGCAGCAACGGCCCGACCAGAAATGCGCCGAAGATGAAGGGCAGGACGATGCCCACCGCCCCCACCAGGCTGGCGCGCAGCCCGACCGTCAGCAGATCCTGCAGGCGTGTTTCGAGGCCAATCTGTAACAGCAGGATGACGACACCGAGTTCGGCGATGAAGGCGATGATCGGATCCCGCGCCACGGGCACGAAGTAATCCACCCCCACAAGAGCGAGGTTGCCGAAAACGATGCCCAGCAGCAACTCGCCCAGCACGGCGGGGAAACCGGCACGCTCGGCGAGGGGGGAAAACAGCCGCGCCGCCATGAGCATGATGGCGAGCCACAACAGGTTTTCACCCACGACGCCCTCAGTCGACGCCCAGGCGGACAGGGGCAGCAGGAGGCAGAGCAAGGCGGGGGGCAAACCACGCCTCATGACGGATGGCCCTGACGTGAAAAAATGGTTCAGCGCTTTTTCTTTGCCGGCGGCATGCGCAGCGGCTGGTCACCCGCGGGCGAGCCGATATTGGACAGCAAAAAGGCGGTCACATCCTCGTAGTCGGTCACGGGCAGGCTGCCCGGCGCACCGGCCGGCATCGATGTGCGAATCTTTTTCAGCAGGTCGAACGCCGAAAGGCCGAACCAGTGCGCCATGAATCCGGCACCCGAGAGGGTGGGCGAATGCATGTCGCCTTCCAGATTGGGGCGATGGCAGACAGCACAGTTCTGCGCATAGACCGCCTTGCCCCGCTCCGCCTGCGCCACGGTATGGGCGGCATCCTTGATCGACCCCAAATCCTCCGTGCCCTGGACCGGCTGGGGAACCGGCCGGCCCTTCCACTGGGCGGCGATACGGGCCGGTGTTGAAAAGGCGTTCAGCACGTTGCCACTTGCCCAATACACGACGCCATCCACCACCGAGGCACCGGAAGTGCAGGAAGACCCGGTGTCATGACGCCACAGGGTCTGGCCGGTGCGTGCATCGAGTGCGAACATGGGGCCCTTCAGCGCATCGTCGGAACAGAAATAAATCACGTCGCCGGCCACGGTCACGGGGCCCTTGAGCCCTCCCTTGGCCTGTTCGTACACGCACTCTTCCTGGCTCAGGTCACATCCCAGAGGCGGGCGCGGGCCGGCCGGATCGGCGATATGCCAGAGCAGGCTGCCATCGCCGTTGATGGCGGCAACGGAAGCGTAATTGATGACCTTGCCATCGGGTAGATGAGTCTCGCCCCAACTGGTATTGGCCTCGGCGGCAAAGATGCGCTGGCTGTCGGTGGCGGAGCCAAACTCCATGCCGCCGGTATTGCCACCGGGGCCCAGACGACGCTGCCAGACCACGTCGCCGCTATCCCGGTCCAGCGCCCAGAAAACCCCCGACTTCTGTCCTGCCCCCACCAGATCGTGTCCCTTGACGCTCCAGAGCATGGCGCCGTTGCCGAAATCGAAATCCTCTCCACCGCACTGGCGGGTTTGCTTGCCTTCGCGATGCAGGCATTGACTGGTGAACAGGTCGTAATCCTCGAGGCGCCGGGCCCAGCGGATGGCGCCGGTGCGCGGATCGAGCGCGAGTATCGAGTCGCTCCAGACCCCTTGCGGGGAACAGCTGGCGGCGGATTCGTGTGCCTGCTTGCGGGCTTCGACACATGCCCGGTCGGCGGCGGGCATGGCAAACAGGTTTCCGGTGGTGGCATACAGCGTGTGCCGCTGCGGGTCATAGGCCAGCTGGTTGGACCAGACCGATGCGCCGGCATAGCCTTCGGGCAGGGTATAGGTACGCCACAGACGATGGCCGGTTTTCAGATCAACCGCCACCACCGCACCACGGAAGCTGCAGCATGGATAACTGGAGGACTGGATTTCTTCCGGCATGCCCGACACACCGACATAGACACGCTCACCGACCACGAGCGGATTCTGGGTCAGGGTGGATTGGGGGTGCTCGTGCAGTATCGATTTCCACAGCAGCCGGCCATTCGTCTTGTTCAGGGCAACCAGCATGGGCCGCCACTGGACGGACAGCAGCAGGCGGTTGCCGGCGATGGTGAGAGTGGACTTCGACGAGGCGCCGGGAATACCGATCAGATCCCCCAGATCGCGCTGCCAGATCACCTTGCCGCTGCGCCGGTCGATGCGATACACCGTGCCGGAAATGGTCGGGATATAGACCGAGTCGGCATCCACCGTCGGTGTTGCCAGACGTACCGGACCCTTGAGCGCGGTGGCCCAGAGCAGCTGCATCTGGCGGGCGGCATCGATGCTCAGCGCATCCTGCGGGGCCGCGCTGCGGCTGTTGTTGAAATCACGTCCCACGCTGGGCCAGATGCCGGGGGGGGTTGTCCATCCGGGGTGAGCCAGGATCAGGGTGGCAACGGCAAACAGGGTATGTATCAGGCAGCGGCGGGTATTCATGGCGCACTCATCCAGGCAGGGTTTGACTTCACATCAAGCACAGCGGACAGACCGGGTTCCGGCTTCACGCGCGGATACGCCCTGTCCCCGGCCGCATGGCGGATGCCATCATACCGTTTCGATCTCATCGACACAGTACACGCCGACGATCAGATCGCCGGCGCGAAAAGCAATTCCCCGGGGCGAAAGACGGGTCCGGAATTTTTGCCACGAGAGGATCACCGGCATGAAATCTTCCCAGCTGCCGGCAGGCAGGATCACCCGCGTTTCATTGCCCACCACGATGTCGGCGTTGAGCAGGATGGCGTCACTGCGCAACCCGGAGCAATCGAGATCCGCGGTGCGCGGGGCATGCCCGACGATTTCAACCCCGACGCTGCCCACGCTCTGGTTATCCCGTGAAAAACGCCGCACCAGTCCCACCACCCAGTGTTCACTGCCTTCGAGACGCAGGCCGATCAGCGCACCGACCCGGATCCAGTCATTTCCCGCCAGGGAAATCTGCGCACCAAAACCTCCCCGGCTGACATCCTCGGCGATCCAGGTTTCACCATCCTGGGTACCCTCGTCGCCGGTCAGGCGCAGGCGGATCTCATCCATGCCATGAATTACCGCGAGCAGGCTCTTCAGCCGCTGCCGGTCGGCATGGCGCTGGGGTGGGTGCGGAGCGCAGCACATGGCGAGGTGGTCGAGCACCCTGACCACGGTTTCCACCGGATACTGGCCGCCGAGGGGAATTTCGGCGGGCACCATGCCCGTACCGGTAACGCGATCGCGCAGTATTTCGATTTCGGCGTGGGCCGCGCCAGTGGTGAAATAGCGCAGGCCTGCCGCCGCGGTGGGTGGCTGCAGCAGACGTCCCGGCGGGCGGGGCTGCGTCGCATCCACCCAGTACACGCTGTCGGCGCCGGGCTGGTCGGTGAGGGTGAAACGGGACAGAAAATGCCCCAGCAGACGCTCCGCCATCTCGATCTCCAAGGGCAGCAGGTTGCCCATGGAAGCAGCATGGAACAGCAGCAGCTTGAGGTATTCGGCAGCCACGCTGGTGGTATTCGTGCCGTCATATAGCCGTACCGGTTCCTCGGCCTGGCGTACCGCAACCGCGGACAGATAGGCGCGCCCCGCCCGCTGCCAAAGGACTCCGTCGATCGGCCCGTAACGGAACTGCGACCATTTCAGTACCCCGCCCAGTGCCTGCAGCAAACGCGCGAACAGCAAAGGCAAAAAAGCCTTGAGCGGATTGCCGCGAACGTCGGCGGCGCGGACCAGAACGCTTTCATAGGCAGCCGCAAGCGATACCCAGTAGTCGTGGCCACGCTGCCAGAGCCTGAATTCCACTGTCCGGCTGCGCGAAGCAGTAAGGTATTCGCGGGCCAGCAGGCGGGCGGCGGCGGCGGCGGTTTCGTCAAGCTGCAACACCAGTTCGGCCCGGCGTTCCAGTCGTATCTCCTGCGCCGCCGCCAGCGATTCAAGCCAGGCCGTGACTTCATGGCACAGCGTGGAGGAGTCGGCACCGGCAAGCGCCGCCAGCGCCTGTTTTGCTTCCTTGGGGTCGGCCAGCGGATGATCCCCCTTGTCCCGGGAAAAAAAGCTCAGCACCATGGTTGTCTCAGGAGATCCAGTGGTTGATGAAATGAAGGCCCCAGGCAACACCAAAGCCGGTGATGTTGCTTGCCACGGGCCCCAGACCACCTTCGTGGCTGGATGCGGAAAGATCCACATGCAGCCAGGGCCGGTCGGCCGTGAAGCGGCGGAGGAAGCGGGCGGCAAGGATGTGGTCGGCCTCGCCTTCCATGGTGCATTGCTTGACATCGGCCACCCGGGAATCCAGCGCGGAGTCGTAGTCCTCGTCCATGGGGAAGACACACACCCGCTCGCCACTGGCGCACCCGGCCCGCACCGCGGCGGCGGCCAGATTCTCGCTGCTGGCAAAGACGCCTGAATAGCGGCTGCCCAGCGCGGTATGCATGGAGCCGGTGAGGGTGGCGAAATCGATGAGCAGATCCGGCTGTTGGCGGGCGGCGAGGGTGAGGGTATCGGCCAGCACCATGCGGCCCTCGGCATCGGTATGCACGATTTCTATCGTGGTTCCGTCCAGGGCCGTGATCACATCGTTCTGCTTGTAGGCGCCGGGGGAGAGATGGTTGTGGGCAATGGCGAGCCATGCATCCACCGCGACCGGAAGCCCGAGCTCGGTCACCGCCTGAAGCAGGCCCAGGACCACGGCGGAGCCGTTCATATCCTCATGCATGCCCTGCATGTAGCGAGCCGGCTTGAGGTTGTGGCCACCGGTATCGAAACAGATGCCCTTGCCGACGAGCGCCACTCGGATGACCCGGGTGGACGCGCCCCGCGGGCGGTAGCGCAGGCGGACGATGGCGGCATCGTCATGATCCGATCCCTGGGCTACGGCACAGAAGGCACCAGCCCCGAGCCGGCGCAGGCGCTTGCAGTCCATTTCCTCGATCTGCCAGCCCCAGGTCCGGGCCAGGGCTCGAATACGCTGGCGGTACGTGGCCGGAGTAAGCTCGTTGGGGGGCAGCGCGGTCAGCGTGCGGCACAGGGTGTTGGCCGTGGCCAGCGCGCTCACGGCGGCGCAATCCGCGCTGCGAAGATCGCCGAAATAATCGATGCGTTCCAATCCCCGGGCCGGTTTGCGCTTTCTGGCCGGCAGCACCTGGCCATTGAGCAGTGCCGAGAAAATCGCGTCGCGGGCGAAATCCGTATCCTGTGCGCGATCCACGATGGCGATCACCGCGGGGTTCTCTTTCAGCAGGAGCATCAGGGCCTTGCGTGCCAGGGTCAAACGCTCGAAGTGTCCGGATGCTGCAGGCGCCATGGCCAGCACCATGGCGCTGCCATCGGGCAGATCCAGGATCTGCGGGGTCTTGGCCAGGTCGACCGGTGCAACATCGCGGCGCGCCAGCGCGGAACGCCACTGGCTCCGTGCCGGCAGGTCCACCGGCAGGTCGGCAGCGGCGGGCAACAACCAGATCTGATGAGAACAGCGGCCGGGAGCGGAATCGCGGGAGTGGTAATGAAGTTTTGTCGGAGCCATGCCTGGGGCGCGGGGTGATCCTTTAGAATTTGCGTCCGATTCTATCCTTCTATCCGGCATGCCCGGTGACCGACCCATGCGGCAGTATCTCGACCTGATGCGGCACGTGCTCGAAAATGGCCACGAAAAATCCGACCGTACCGGAACGGGTACCCGCTCCATTTTCGGCTGGCAGATGCGCTTTGCCCTGGACGAGGGTTTTCCCCTGCTCACCACCAAGAAGCTGCATACCCGCTCCATCATTCATGAACTGCTCTGGTTTCTCATGGGGCAGACCAATATCCGCTATCTCAAGGACAACGGGGTTTCGATCTGGGATGAATGGGCCGATGCCAACGGCGACCTGGGCCCGGTCTATGGCCACCAGTGGCGTCACTGGCCCGACGGACGCGGCGGCGAGATCGACCAGATCACACAACTGATCGACGGCCTGAAGCAGAATCCGGATTCGCGCCGTCACATCGTCAGCGCCTGGAATCCGACCGACATTCCACGCATGAAACTGCCCCCCTGCCACGCCCTGTTCCAGTTCTATGTGGCCGGCGGCAAACTCTCCTGCCAGCTCTACCAGCGCAGCGCCGACATTTTCCTGGGGGTGCCGTTCAACATCGCCTCCTACGCCCTGTTCACCCACATGGTGGCCCAGGTATGCGGCTATGGCGTGGGCGATTTCGTGTGGACCGGGGGCGACTGCCATCTCTATTCCAATCATCTGGAGCAGGCCCGGCTCCAGCTCGCACGGGCGCCGCGTACCCTGCCCCGGCTCAGGATAAATGGCGCAGTGACCGACATCTTCGGCTTCCGCTTCGAGGATTTCGCGCTCGAAGGCTACGACCCCCATCCTCACATCGCCGCGCCCGTCGCGGTCTGAATCCGGACTCCGCATGGCACGGCATACGGAATCCCCCTCCTGGCAGATGCTGCGGAGCCGGGCTGGCACCTTCCGTAAGCGCCATCTGCGCGATCTGTTTGCCGGCGATCCGGATCGCTTCCGCCGGTTTTCGGTGGAATCCGACGGGCTGCTGCTGGATTTTTCCAAACAGCGCCTTGATGCCGAGGTCTTGCAGGAACTGATCGCCCTGTGGGAAGCGGCCGGGGGATCGAACTGGCATCAGCGCATGGAAGCCGGCGAAGCCATCAACCACACCGAAGGCCGGGCCGCTCTGCATTCCCTGCTGCGCTGGCCGGCACACCGCACCGCACCGCACGGTGTGCCCGACGTGCTGCCCGCGATCCGCTCGGTGCAGGCGCGGATGCGCGATTTCTGCGCGCACATCCATTCGGGTATCTGGCGCGGGGCCAGCGGGCAGCCCATCCGCCATGTGGTGAACATCGGCATCGGCGGCTCCGACCTCGGGCCGCGCATGGTCGATCGCGCCCTGGCCGCATCCCGCCGCAAGGATCTGCATACCCACTACGTCTCCAACCTCGACGGCGCGCATCTGGGGTATGTACTTTCCGAACTCGACCCTGCGCAAACGCTCTTCATCGTCGCCAGCAAGACCTTCACCACCCAGGAAACCCTGCAGAACGCGCGCACCGCACGCAGCTGGATCGTCGAAGCCCTGGGTGAAAGTGCAGTGGCCCACCATTTTGTCGCCATTTCGACCAATCATGCCGCCGTTGCCGCCTTCGGCATCGCGAAGGAAAACGCCTTCGGTTTCTGGGACTGGGTGGGCGGGCGATTTTCCCTCTGGTCCGCCATCGGCCTGCCCCTGGCCCTGTCCATCGGCTTCGATCACTACGAGCGCCTGCTGGCCGGCGCCGCCGCCATGGATGAACACTTCCGCAGCGCGCCCGCCGAACGCAACCTGCCCCTGCTGCTGGCCCTGATCGATCTCTGGAACACCACCTTCCTCGGTGCTGAAACCCGGGCGCTGCTGCCCTATAGCCAGTCGCTCGAACTCCTGCCGCACTATCTGCAGCAACTGGAGATGGAATCCAATGGCAAGCGGGTGGATCGCCAGGGTGCGCCGGTGAATTACTCCACTGCGCCCATCCTTTGGGGAGAGGCAGGCACGGGTGGCCAGCACGCCTTCTATCAACTGCTGCATCAGGGCGGGCGCCTGATCCCCTGTGAATTCATCGCCCTCAGGCAGGCCGACTTCCCCCTGCCCGGGCACCATGAAAAACTGCTCGCCAACTGTTTTGCCCAGTCCGAGGCGCTGATGCGGGGCAGAACGCTCGCCGAGACAACGGCAGAAATGTCCGCTGCAGGGATGGATCCGGCAGCCATCGAAACGCTGGCCCCCTATCGCGTCTTTCCCGGCAACCAGCCCTCGACCACCCTGCTGCTGCCGCGCCTCGATCCCTACGAACTGGGCCGTCTGATCGCACTCTACGAACACAAGGTGTTCGCGCTCGGCGTGCTGTGGAATCTCAACAGCTTCGACCAATGGGGCGTGGAGTATGGCAAGCAGCTCGCCGGACGCCTGCTGCCGCTGATCGAGAGCGGGCGCATGGACGATGCCATCGACAGTTCTACCGCCGGACTGATCGCCGCCTGCCGCGCCAGCCCGGATCAGGAAGGCTGAGCGCCCCGGCAGTTCTCGTGCGCGGCTAGCGTTCCAGATAGATCGTGCGCAGCCGCTCTCGCTGCGCCGGCCCCACCCCCAGTGCCCGGGTCAGATAGGCATCCACCGACCCGTAACGCTGCTCGATATCGGTAAAGGTCTGTTCCATCTGGCTGCGCTCCACGCCCAGCAAACGCCGCAGCAGTTCCTCGTTGCCGGCGAGTTTGGGGTTGGCCCGCACACGCGCCAAAGTGGCCTCGATGCCATCGTGGAGAAAACGGTTGCTGGCAGTGAAATCCTGCAATACCGTCTCGCGCGGCACCCCCAGGGCGCTGAGAAACAGGGCCGCGGCCAGGCCCGTGCGATCCTTGCCTGAAGTGCAGTGAAACACCGAAACCCGGTCCGGGTGCGCAAGCAGAAACTCGAACCAGCGCCGATAGCGATCCGCTGCAGAGAAGGCGATCGCGCTGTAAGACACCCCGAGCATGGAAGCGTCGAGCCGGCCTTCGCTCACCCGCTGGCGGAAATCCTCGATATTGAGCCCCGCCAGGCCGATCGGCAGAGGCAGCAGCGAAATGTCCGCGGGAACCTCCGGCGGCGTGGCGGCCACCTCTTCCGCGGTCCGGAAATCCACCACGGTGACAAGGCCGAGCTGCCGCAACCGATCCCAGTCCGCCACGCTCAGGCGGGAAAGATTGTCGGAGCGGTACAGCCGCCCGAATTTCACGTGGCGGCCATCCGTGGTTGCATAACCACCCATGTCGCGAAAATTGCGTGCGCCTTCCAGCACCACCTGGCGCGGCAATGTCATCCCATCTTCGGCCCGGGCCGGCCCGGCGAGCACACCCCAGGCGAGGATCAGGAGCAGACAGCTCCGGCGCAATCCGTAAAGCATCGACATGACGTTCTTCCTCCAGCCACACGGCAACGAAAAGCCGCACCGCACGGGGAGCTTATCCTAGCTTGCAATCTTGAGGAGCTTTTACCGCTTTTTAGCGGGTTCACACGCCTTTCTCCCTGACTACACTCATGCCCGTGCAGCGTTCTTCGCCGCACCTCCATCGCCCCTCACCCGGTTGCCTCCGAATTGCCTGCCGACACTCCGCCTCCTGCCGCATCCATGCCCGAGAGCACCCCCCCCGGGGTGGAGTTCAAGGGCACCACGCTTTCGGTCATGCAGATCATTCCCGGCAGCCTGGACCGTGCCGATCTGGAAGCCGCTGTGACCCGGGCGCTGGGGAGCGCCGCGGGATTTTTCGATGGTGATCCTGCAGTCCTCGATCTCTCTCGGCTGAGCGGTAGTGGTGCCGGTGTCGACTGGGGCGCGGTACAGTCCTTTTTCCATGGCGTCGGCATCCAGCTGGTGGGCGTCTGCAATGCCCCCGGGCTTCTTGCTGCCGCCGCCCGGGGCGCGGGACTGGCCAGCCTGGCCAACGACGCCCTGCTGCCACCGCGCCGGAGCCGGGCCGAGCCACGTGCCCCGGGCAAATCCGCCGAGCCGCCGCCAGCCCCTCCCGCAACACCGTCGATGATCATCGACAAGCCCTTGCGTTCCGGCCAGCAGATCTACGCCCGGGGGAGCGACCTGATCGTCATGGCCATGGTCAGTGCCGGCGCCGAAGTGATCGCCGACGGCAACATCCACATCTACGCGCCCCTGCGCGGTCGCGCTCTGGCCGGCGCCCGGGGCGATGCAAACGCCCGCATCCTCACCACCTGTTTCGAGGCCGAACTGGTCTCGGTTGCCGGGGTGTACCGCACTTTCGAAGGGGCTGTTCCGGCCGATCTGCAACGCTGTCCGGTACAGGTACGCCTGGAAGAAAAGGACGGCAAGGGCCTGCTGCGCGTGGCGCCCCTCTCCACCCAATAACCCCCATCCATAGGAAGACCTGTCCATGACCCGCATCATCGTGGTGACCTCCGGCAAAGGCGGCGTCGGCAAGACGACCACCAGTGCCAGCTTCTCCTCCGGCCTCGCCCTGCGCGGCTTCAAGACCGCCGTGATCGACTTCGACGTGGGCCTGCGCAACCTTGATCTGATCATGGGCTGTGAACGCCGCGTGGTGTACGACCTGATCAACGTGATCAACGGCGAAGCCACCCTCAACCAGGGCCTGATCAAGGACAAGCACTGCGACAACCTCTTCGTGCTGCCCGCCTCCCAGACCCGGGACAAGGACGCGCTGACCGAAGAGGGCGTGGAAAAGGTGCTCAAGGATCTGGAACACATGGGCTTCGACTACATCGTCTGCGACAGTCCGGCCGGCATCGAAAGCGGCGCCCTGATGGCCCTGCGCTTTGCCGACGAAGCCGTGGTGGTGACCAACCCCGAGGTGTCCTCGGTGCGCGACTCCGACCGCATTCTCGGCATCCTCCAGGCCAAATCCAAGCGCGCCCAGGCCGGCGGCGAGCCGGTGAAGGAACACCTGCTGATCACCCGCTACTCCCCCAAGCGGGTGGATGACGGAGAAATGCTTTCCTACAAGGACGTACAGGAAATCCTGCGCGTGCCCATCATCGGTGTCATCCCCGAATCGGAAACCGTGCTCCATGCCTCCAACCAGGGCACGCCGGCGATTCATGTGGAGAATTCCGAGGTGGCCGATGCCTACAAGGACGTGGTGTCCCGCTTCCTTGGCGAAGAGCTCCCGCTGCGCTTTGTGGATTACGAAAAGCCTGGCCTGCTCAAGCGCCTGTTCGGAGGGAAATGAGATGTCGCTTCTTTCCCTGCTCTTCGGTGAAAAACCGAAATCCGCAACCGTCGCCAAGGAACGCCTGCAACTCATCATCGCCCGCGAACGCAGCGATACCAGCGCGGCAGCCGATTATCTGCCGGCCCTGCAGAAGGATCTGGTCCAGGTGATCTCCAAATACGTGAAGATCAATCCCGACGACATCCGCGTGTCGCTGGAAAAGCAGGACCACTACGAGGTGCTGGAAGTGAACATCGTGCTGCCGGAACCACAGCGCTGAACGGGTGATCCGTCCTTCATGCCCCTCGCGCTCATCGCCGCAGTGGCCCGTAACGGCGCCATCGGCAAGGACAACCAGCTGCTCTGGCGGATTCCGGAGGATCTGCGTTTTTTCAAGTCCACCACCCTTGATGCCACGGTGATCATGGGGCGCAAGACCTGGGAATCGCTGCCAGCGCAATTCCGCCCCCTGCCCCGGCGCCGCAACATCGTGGTGAGCCGGCAGGCGGGCTACGCCGCACCGGGCGCCGACGTGGCGGCCAGTCTTGAGCGGGCGCTGGAGATGGCCGCGGACGCGTCCGTTTTCGTCATTGGCGGCGCCGAACTCTATGCCCTGGCATTGCCTCGTGCAGAACGGCTGATCCTGACCGAGGTCGATCTGGCGCCGGATGCCGATGCCTTCTTCCCCGATTTCGATCGCCGGCAGTGGCGCGAGACCTCACGCGAGGGTGGTGTCAGCGCCAACGGGATTGGCTACGCCTTCGTCCGCTACGAAAGAATCTGAGTTCGCAGCGCGCGGCTTCGTGCCGGCCGGGAGGATTCCCACCTTCAGTCGTTGGCGACACAATCGAGGAAATAATGTACCCGGCCTTCCCGGGTTTCCTTCACCAGGCCGTGGATATCGGTCTCGAAGCCGGGGAAACGTTCGTTGAAGTCGCGCGCGAACTGCAGATAACGCATGATGGTGCGATTGAAGCGCTCGCCCGGGATCAGGAGCGGGATGCCGGGCGGATAGGGCGTGAGCAGCACGGCGGTGACGCGGCCCTCCAGTTCATCGATGGGGACGCGGTCGATCTCGCGATGCGCCATCTTGGCGAAGGCATCGGCCGGACGCATGGCCGGCTCCATGGAGGACAGATACATCTCGGTGGTCAGCCGCGCCACATCATTCGCCTTGTACACCTCGTGGATCTGGGTGCACAACTCGCGCAGGCCCACGCGCTCGTAGCGCGGATGCTTGGCGACGAATTCGGGCAACACCTTCCACAGCGGCTGGTTCTTGTCGTAATCGTCCTTGAACTGCTGCAAGGCAGTGACCAGCGTATTCCAGCGCCCCTTGGTGATACCGATGGTGAACATGATGAAGAAGCTGTAAAGCCCGCATTTCTCCACGATCACGCCGTGCTCGGCCAGGTACTTGGTGACAATGGCAGCGGGGATGCCGAAGTCATCGGCGAAGTCGCCGTCCACGTCCAGCCCCGGGGTGATGATGGTGGCCTTGATCGGATCGAGCAGATTGAAGCCCTCGGCCAGATTGCCGAAGCCGTGCCAGCGTTCGCCGGCCTTGAGCATCCAGCTCTCGCGCTCCTCGATGCCCTCCTCGGAGAGGTCGTCCGGACCCCAGACCCTGAACCACCAGTTGGCACCCCACTCCTCGTCCACCTTGCGCATGGCGCGACGGAAGTCGAGGGCCTCGGCGATGGATTCCTCCACCAGGGCGGTGCCGCCGGGCTCCTCCATCATCGCCGCCGCCACATCGCAGGAAGCGATGATGGAATACTGGGGTGAAGTCGAGGTGTGCATCAGGTACGCCTCGTTGAACACATCACGATCCAGTTTGTTGTGCTCCGCATCCTGCACCAGGATCTGCGATGCCTGCGAAAGGCCGGCCAGCAGCTTGTGGGTGGACTGGGTGGAGAACACCATCGACTCCCGGCAGCGGGGCCGGTCGGCGCCGATGGCGTGGTAATCCCCGTAGAAATCATGGAAGGCCGCGTGGGGCAGCCAGGCTTCGTCGAAGTGCAGGGTATCGATGTGACCGTCGAGCATCTCCTTGATTTCCTCCACGTTGTAGAGGATGCCGTCATAGGTGCTCTGCGTGATGGTGAGCACCCGCGGCTTGCCACTGACCTTGCTGGCGAAGGGATGGGCCGCGATTTTTTTCTGGATGTTCTCCCAGCGGAATTCATCCTTGGGAATGGGACCGATGATGCCGTAGTTGTTGCGCGTGGGCATGAGGAATACCGGGATCGCCCCGGTCATCATGATGGCGTGGAGAATGGACTTGTGGCAGTTACGGTCCACCACCACGATATCGCCTGGTGCGACGGTGGAATGCCAGACGATCTTGTTGGAAGTGGACGTGCCGTTGGTGACGAAATAAAGGTGATCGCTGTTGAAGATGCGCGCCGCATTACGCTCGGAGGCCGCCACGGGGCCGGTGTGGTCGAGCAGCTGCCCGAGTTCCTCCACCGCATTGCAGACATCGGCGCGCAGCATGTTCTCGCCGAAAAACTGATGGAACATCTGGCCCACCGGACTCTTGAGGAAAGCCACACCGCCGGAGTGGCCGGGGCAATGCCAGGAATAGGAGCCATCCGCCGCGTAGTGGGTCAGGGCACGGAAAAAAGGCGGCGGCAGGGAATCCAGATAGGCCCTGGCCTCACGCTTGATGTTGCGGGCGATGAACTCCGGCGTGTCCTCGTACATGTGGATGAAGCCGTGAAGCTCGCGCAGCACATCGTTGGGAATGTGGCGCGAAGTGCGCGTCTCGCCATGCAGGAAAATGGGAATGTCGCTGTTGCGGTTGCGGATCTCGGTGACGAAAGCGCGCAACTCGGCCAGGGTTTCCTCCGGCTCGTTGGCCAGCTCCTCGTCGTCCACCGAAAGGATGAAAACTGAAGCCCGGCTCTGCTGCTGGGCGAAGGAGGTCAGATCACCATAGCTGGTGACGCCGAGCACCTCCAGACCCTCTTCCTCCAGGGCCTTGGCCAGGGCACGGATACCCAGTCCCGAAGCATTTTCGGAACGGAAATCCTCGTCGATGATGATTACCGGGAAATGAAAGCGCATGGCCTGCTCCTGAAAAGCAAAGGCCCGCCGGGGGCGGGTCGCCAGTATGGGAAATGGGTTGCCGCTAGGCGTCAGATCTTGGGCAGGGTAACGCCCACCTGCCCCTGATACTTGCCGCCACGATCCTTGTAGGACGTCTCGCAGACCTCGTCGGACTCGAAGAACAGCACCTGGGCACAACCCTCGCCGGCATAGATCTTGGCCGGCAGGGGAGTGGTATTGGAGAATTCCAGGGTCACGAAGCCTTCCCACTCGGGCTCGAATGGCGTCACGTTCACGATGATGCCGCAACGGGCATAGGTGCTCTTGCCCAGGCAGACCGTGAGCACGCTGCGGGGAATGCGGAAGTATTCGACGGTGCGGGCCAGGGCGAAGGAATTGGGTGGAATGACGCAATAGCCCTTGCCGGAGACTTCGACAAAGGACGCCGGATCGAATGCCTTGGGGTCCACGATGGTGGAATTGATGTTGGTGAACACCCGGAATTCGTCGGCACAGCGAATATCGTAGCCATAGCTGGAGGTGCCGTAGGAAACGATCTTCTGCCCGTTCGCCTCGCGCACCAGTTCCGGCGCGAAAGGCTCGATCATCTTGTGCTCTGCCGCCATGCGGCGGATCCACTTGTCCGATTTGATTGCCATGTGGGATTCCCGGCGTCTGCCCAGAAAAAGCGGCGCCCCCGTGCGGCGGAGGCGCCTGCTGAAAAAGTGGGCGAATTACACCATAAACCGGGGGTGGGGTTCACCCGTTTCCGGACCTCTCAGGTGTTCTGTACCACGACCGTGGGGAACTTGTGCGCCATGTCCTTGGCCTTTTCGGCGATCTTGACCGCCACCTTGCGCGCGATGGCCTTGTAGGTGGCCGCCACCTGGCCATTGGGCTCTGCCGCCACGGTGGGCTTGCCGCCATCGGCCTGCTGGCGGATGTGAATGTCCAGCGGCAGGGCACCCAGCACCTCCACATCGTAGTCCGCACTCATGCGCTGGGCACCGCCCTGGCCGAAAATGTGCTCGGCATGACCGCAGTTGGAACAGATGTGGATGCTCATGTTCTCCACCAGACCGAGGATCGGGATGCCCACCTTCTCGAACATCCTGAGGCCCTTGCGGGCATCCAGCAGGGCGATGTCCTGGGGCGTGGTGACGATTACCGCACCGGTCACAGGCACCTGCTGGGCCAGGGTGAGCTGGATGTCGCCGGTACCGGGTGGCAGGTCGATCACCAGATAGTCCAGTTCGCGCCAGCGGGTTTCCTTCAGCAGCTGCTGCAAGGCGCTGGTGACCATCGGGCCGCGCCAGACCATGGGGGTTTCCACATCCACCAGAAAACCGATCGACATGGCCTGAAGGCCGTGGCCCTCCAGCGGCTCCATGGATTTTCCATCGACCGATTCGGGCTTTTGCTGGTGGATGCCCAGCATCTGCGGAATCGAGGGACCGTAGATGTCGGCATCGAGAATACCGGTCACGGCGCCCTCCGCGGCCAGGGCCAGGGCCAGATTCACCGCGGTGGTGCTCTTGCCCACACCGCCCTTGCCCGACGCCACGGCGATGATGTTTTTCACGCCCGGAATCAGCTTGGCACCCTTTTGCACGGTATGGGCGACGATCTTCTGGTACACGTTCGCCGCCACGGTGCCGGCACCGGCGGCCCCGAGCGCCGCCGTCACCGCGGCGCGCATCGGCTCGATCTGGCTCCTGGCGGGATAGCCAAGTTCCACGTCGAGACTGACCCGGTCGCCATCGACCTTGAGATTGCGCACGCTGCGGGTGGCCAGCAGATCCTTGCCGGTATTGGGATCGATGACGGTACGAAGGGCTTCCTGCGCGCTGGTTTCGGTAAGGCTCATGATGTTCCTGACGGTAAAAGGAGCGGGGCGATGGGTTGTCCCGATAATAACCGAGTATTTTCATCAGGTATAGCCAGGAATGCTCCTTTGCTAGAATTCCGCCCCCTGTTTCCACCCCGGCTTTACCACATGACACCGCGCAAGATCCTTGTCACCAGCGCCCTGCCCTACGCCAATGGCGCCATTCATCTGGGGCATCTGGTCGAATACATCCAGACCGATATCTGGGTCCGGTTCCAGAAGATGCGCGGACATACGGTCCATTACGTCTGCGCCGACGATACCCACGGCACCCCCATCATGCTGCGTGCGGAAAAGGAAGGCATCCGCCCCGAGGCCCTGATCGCCCGGGTCCACGGCGAGCACAGCCGTGATTTTGCCGGCTTCCATGTGGCTTTCGACAACTATTACTCGACCCATTCGGACGAAACCCGCCATTACGCCGAGGACATCTATGCCCGGCTCAAGGCCGCCGGCCTGATCGAGGTGCGCGCCATCGAGCAGCACTATGATCCGGTCAAGGAGATGTTCCTGCCCGACCGCTTCATCAAGGGCGAATGCCCCAAATGCGGCGCCAAGGACCAGTACGGCGACGCCTGCGAGGCCTGCGGCGCGGCATATGCCCCCACCGACCTGAAGAACCCCTATTCCGCGGTTTCCGGCGCGAAACCCGAACTGCGCCACTCGGATCACTATTTCTTCAAGCTCTCCGATCCGCGCTGCCAGGCCTTCCTGCGCCAGTGGACCCGCGCTCCCGGCCGCCTCCAGCCCGAGGCCGCCAACAAGATGCAGGAATGGCTCGGCGCGGATGAGGAGAACCGGCTCACCGACTGGGACATTTCCCGCGATGCGCCTTATTTCGGCTTCGGGATTCCCGGCGCGCCGGGCAAGTACTTCTACGTCTGGCTCGACGCCCCCATCGGCTACATGGGTTCCTTCCAGAACCTCTGCGATCGCACCGGCCTGGATTTCAACACCTACTGGGCGAAGGATTCCGACACCGAGATGTACCACTTCATCGGCAAGGACATTCTCTATTTCCACGCCCTGTTCTGGCCCGCGATGCTCGAATACGCGGGCTACCGCGTGCCGAGCAAGGTCTTCGCCCACGGCTTCCTGACCGTGGATGGCGCCAAGATGTCCAAGTCCCGCGGCACCTTCATCACCGCCGAAAGCTATCTGCAACAGGGCCTCAACCCGGAATGGCTGCGCTATTACTTCGCCGCCAAGCTGGGCAGCACCATGGAGGACATCGATCTCAATCTCGATGACTTCGTCCAGCGCGTGAACGCCGATCTGATCGGCAAGTACATCAACATCGCCAGCCGCGCCGCCGGTTTCATCGCCAAACGCTTTGACGGCAGACTGCCCGCAACGGACTGCACGCCTGCCTTCCGCGCCGAACTGCCGGGATTGATGGAAGCTGCCGAGGAAATCGCCGCTCACTACGAAGCGCGGGAATACAACCGCGCCCTGCGCCGCGTGATGGCCCTGGCCGATCAGGTGAACCAGTACGTCGACCGGAACCAGCCCTGGGTACTGGCCAAGGATCCGGGGAAAGACGCCCAGCTTCACCAGGTGTGCACCCTGCTGATCAACGCCTTCCGCCTGCTCACCCTCTACCTCAAGCCGGTCCTGCCCAGGCTGGCCCGGCGCGCCGAGGAATTCCTCGCCATCGATCCGCTGCACTGGGCCGATGCGGCTCATCTGCTGCCCGCAGGCCACCGGATCAATGCCTACGAACACCTGATGCAGCGCATCGACCCCAAACAGGTGGAAGCACTGGTGGATGCCAACAGGGAATCCCTGGCGCCCGCCGCTGCCGCCACCGTCACCACAACATCCACGGCCACTACGGCCAACCCGGCCACCGCACCGGAAACCGCATCACCGCACCCATCCGGTGATGACAAGGCCCGGACCGCAGCCACCATCGGCATCGACGAATTCTCGAAGGTGGACCTTCGCATCGCACGGATCGTCGAAGCCTCGCACGTAGAAGGTGCGGACAAGCTGATCCGGCTCCAGCTCGACATTGGCGAGGAACGCCCGCGTCAGGTGTTCGCCGGCATCAAGTCGGCCTACGATCCGGCCACGCTGGTGGGGCGCCTCACGGTGATGGTGGCCAACCTGGCGCCGCGCAAGATGAAGTTTGGTCTGAGTGAAGGCATGGTGCTGGCTGCCTCCGACGAGGGCGGCCAGACCCCGGGCCTGTTCATCCTCTCTCCCGACAGCGGTGCCCGGCCGGGCATGCGGGTGAAATAGGCACCCGGCCGCCATGCCCCTGACCGCCTCCAAACGCTGGCTGGTCCGTTTCCTCGAAGGGCGGCATCGTGCCGCTCCGCAGGTTTGCAACGTCCCCGCGAACTTCCGGAGCTGCCATGCCAATCCCCTTACATCCCAAGCTGCTTGACACTCTGCCCGGCTACGGGCGGAGCCAGTTTCTGCACGACGTTTCCGCCGGCATCACCGTCGGCGTTCTCGCCCTGCCTCTGGCCATGGCATTCGCCATCGCTTCGGGCATGTCGCCCGCGGCGGGCATCTGGACCGCCATCATCGCCGGTCTTCTGATTTCTGCCGGCGGCGGTTCCCGGGTGCAGATCGGCGGCCCCACCGGCGCCTTCATCCCCATCGTGTACGGCATTGTCGCCGTCCATGGCGTGGGCAATTTACTCATCGCCACCATGCTCGCCGGCCTGCTGCTGGTGCTGATGGCCGTCACCCGCATGGGCAGCCTGATCCGCTTCATCCCCCGCACCGTCGTCATCGGCTTCACCAACGGCATCGCCGTGGTGATCTTTCTCGCCCAGATCAAGGACTTTCTCGGCCTCGAAGTGGACAAGGTGCCGGCGGAATTCTTCGACAAGATGCACACCCTCGGCAGTCACCTGCACACCCTGGACCCGCTCACGGCCTTCATGGGCATCGCATCCCTGGCACTGCTGCTGGGCTACAACCGGCTGACCGAAGCCTTGCCCCTCCTGCGCCGGGCCCCCGCTCCCCTGATCGTGCTGGTCTTCAGCACCCTGGCCACCGCGCTGTTTCACCTGCCGGTGGAAACCATCGGCAGCCGCTTCGACGGCATTCCCGAGGGCCTGCCCGCCATCAGCATGCCCGCGCTGCAACTGGACACCCTGAGCAGGCTGATCGCCCCCGCGATCACCATTGCGCTCCTGGGCGCCATCGAATCCCTGCTTTCGGCCCGGGTGGCCGATGGCCTGATCGGGGATCGTCACGATCCGAACCAGGAACTCATGGCCCAGGGCCTGGCCAATCTGGCCGCGCCACTCTTCGGCGGCTTTGCCGCCACCGGCGCCATCGCCCGCACCGCCACCAACATCAAGAGCGGCGGACGAACCCCGGTGGCCGGCATCGTCCATTCCCTGACCCTGCTGGCCATCGTGCTGATCGCCGCGCCGCTGGCGCGGTACATCCCGCTCGCCGCCCTGGCCGCCATCGTGGTCATGGTGTCGTATCAAATGGGGGAGTGGCACGAATTTGTGGAACTCAGGCGCTATTCAGTCCCCTATCGCGTCATCCTGCTGACCACCTTTCTCGTCACCGTGGTGTTCGACCTGACCCTTGCCGTTGAACTGGGCATGGTGCTCGCCAGCCTGTTCTTTATCTTCCGCATGCAGGATCTGACCCGGGCAGAACTGCGGCCTGCCGATCCCGCCCATCCTGGCATCACCGTAATCCAGCTCTCCGGCGCACTCTTCTTCGGTACCGTGGGCAAGCTGGAAGCGGCCGGCGATGAAGCCTTGCGCACCCCGGGCATCCTCGTGCTGGACATGACCGGAGTCATCGCCCTGGACACCACCGCGCTGGAAAGCCTTGCCGCCCTCCACGGCCGCATGGAAAAGTCGGGGCGGCAGCTGATCCTCGTCGCGCCGCAATCCCAGCCTGCCTCACTGCTGCGCCGCTCGGGCTTCGCCCATACGCTCGGGATGGCCAATATCCACGACAATCTCGCCAGCGCCCTGCAATCCTGCGAAGGAAATCCACCGTGCTCACCCCCGAAATCCGCCACCTGACCATCACCGGCCGTGTCCAGGGTGTCTTTTACCGCGCCAGCATGGTGGCCGAAGCCCGGCACCTGGGCGCCACCGGCTGGGTGCGCAACCGGGCCGACGGCAGTGTCGAGGCGTTGATCTGCGGCCCCGCCGAGAGCGTGGCACAGCTGATCGCCTGGGCCCGGCGCGGCCCGCCCGATGCCCGCGTCGAGTCGGTGCTGGTCGAGGCCGCCAGCGGAGAGTTCGTTCGCTTCGAGCAATGGCCGGACGCCTGAACACGGGCACGTCCCGCGGGATGCGCCGCGAGATACGTCATATCCTGCCTGTGCCAGTCCCGGCCTGTGACAATTGCAGTCTTCGGAGCGGCACTTTTGCGGGAAATGTTTAACTCTCAAGACTTTGTTGCACCAACCCAACAGATTCACCACATTTCCATGTCATCGGGCTTCCCCTTGGCTGGATTCGCCGCCAAAGAGGGATAATGCGTTCCACGAGGGTGACGCAGTAACCAAACACGTGTGGTTATTGATTACCCGGCGTTTATTTCTATCAAGGAGAAACCATGCAAAAGAAACTGATCGCTCTGGCCCTCGCCGGCCTTTCCAGCGCCGCTTTCGCCCAGACCAACGTCACCATCTACGGTGTCGGCGATCTGAGCCTCGAAAGCGTCAAGATGGACGGCACCGCCACTTCCGCCACCGACGCACCGAGCAAGATGCGCGTTGCCAACAACAGCTCCTACATCGGCTTCAAGGGCACCGAAGATCTGGGCAATGGCCTCAAGGCCGTGTTCCAGCTGGAAACCGCCGTTTCCTTCGGCACCAATGCCGACACCCTGGGTGGCACCGGCGCCCACGCTCCTGCTGCTGCCAACTTCGGCGCCGCCCGTGACTCCTACCTGGGTCTGGCTGGCGACTTCGGTACCGTGGCCATCGGCACGCTGACCGGCCCCTACCGCGCCCTGGGCGTCCTGGTTACCAACGCTCCCGGCGCCGCCAGCGCCGCCTACACCGGCGCCGTGACCGGCACCATCGGTGGCGTCAGGACCTCCAGCGACGACCGCACCTCCAACATGGTGGCCTACATCTCGCCCAACTTCAACGGCTTCCAGGTCACCCTGGGCTACGCCGCGGATGCCAACTCCAACAACGCCGCCAACAACTCCCTGAGCGGCCGTACCTGGACCCTGGGCGCCAACTACGCCGCCGGCGGCCTGACCCTGGGCTATGCCTACCTCAACAGCCAGGATCCCCAGAACGCCGCTGCTGCCGCGCTGAACGGTGTTGCTGGTCCGTACAACGACAAGCTGACCGGTCATCGCCTGGCCGCCAAGTACGACTTCGGCCAAGGCACCACCCTGGCCGGCATGTACGACCGTCAGAAGTGGGAAGCTTCCAACATGATGGGTGCCGGTTACCTCCAGCGCAACGCCTGGCAGATCGCCCTGGCGCACCGCTTCGGCGCCAACACCGTGGGTCTGGAGTACGCCCGTGCCGCCAAGCTCAACAGCAATGCCGGCGATGTGCCCAGCAGCAACCTGAGCCAGTGGTCCTTGCAGTACACCTACGACCTGAGCAAGCGCACCATGCTGAAGGCGTACTACACCGCGCTGACCACCGGTTCCGCCGTGGGCGCCGGTTTCTACAACAACCCCGTCGCCGGTTCCGGTGCTTTCGCCCTCAATGGCGATTCCCGCGCTCTGGGCTTCGGTATGCGTCACTCCTTCTGATCCCGGTTGCGACCGGTTTCGGAAACAAAAACGGCCACCTTCGGGTGGCCGTTTTTTTATTGCCTTTGTTTTATTACTACGAAGGCGGCGGATCCGCTGCGGCGGGCGGCAAATCGGCTCGCCCCCTGCCTTTGCTTCCCGGAAGTTTCAGTAAAACCGTTTCAGCAGGGCAGCAAGATAGGTCACGGCTGCCGCATCTCCCTCCACAGGCGCCCAGGGGGCACGCTCCGCCGGGGCAAGAGCTGTATAGGGACCAGCCTTGGCTTCAAAAAATACCGAGCCGGAGGCCAGGGTCACCAGGGTGTGCCAGGTGCCATGAGGAATATCGACACCGCGGCTTGCACCTCCGTCCTCCAGCAATGCCGTTGTGGTGACAGCACCCTGCTCATCGAAGATCACCAGACCGATCCGCCCCCGCAGCAGGATCAGTGTTTCATCCTTGCCAGCGTCAAGATGACGGTGCGGCGCGATGTAGGTACCCGGCTCCAGGGCATTCAGCAGGCGGTGCGCGGGGTAGCTGTCGTCCGCATGGAAATTGTGGTTCCTGCGCCGGCGCGGGCTGGCGGCGGCGGCCTGGCTCACGGTGTCGAGCAGACCGGTATCGATCAGACGGATCATGCGTATTTCACTTTCACGTTGTCGGAGGTGAGCCATGCCTGCAGATCGGCCAGCAGGCCGTCCTCCAGACGCACGCTCCAGGCTTCGGGCAGGATCAGCTCCGCGGCGGCTTCGCCATTGCGATAGGCGATGCGTACCGGGCAGGGACCGTTGCGGTAGGGGGTGAGCAGCGTACGCAGCCTGTCGGCGCTGGCCTGGCCGTTCATGGAGAGGTACAGCTGTTTGGCGTAGCGACCCCGGGCCTCGGCCAGGGTCATCAGCGTATCGGCGGCGATGCGCAGGCCACCGCTGTAGGTATCTTCCTGCACCTTGGCCTCCACCAGCAGCAGCTCATCTTCCCGGATCTTCTGCCGTCCGGCCTCCCACAGTTCATTGAAGATCATCACCTCGAGCTGGTGCGCGCCATCGTCGAGCGTGACGAAACACATCTTGCCGCGTCGCCCCATCTGGGTACGTACCGACAGCACCACGCCGGCCATGAGCACCGGCTCGCGCTGCGGGGCGATCTGGCCCAGGCCGCGCTTGATGAAGGCGCCGATCTCCTGCCGGTAGGCATTGAAGGGATGGCCGCTGAGAAAAAACCCCAGGGCCTGCTTTTCGTTGAGCAACTGCTCGCGCTCACCCCAGCGCGGGGTGTCGACATGGCGGGGCGCGGTCTCGTCCTGCCCGCCCCCGAGATCGAAAAGGCCACCCTGCAAGGCGTTGCGCTCGGCCTGCTCGGCGGCTTCCAGGGCCACACCGACGGAGGCCAGCAGGCGGGCCCGGTGGTCATCCACCGCATCGAAAGCGCCGGCCCGTACCAGGGCCTCGATCACACGGCGGTTCACCACCCGCTTGTCGATACGGCGACAAAAATCGAACAGGTCATGAAAAGGCCCGCCTTCACTCCGCGCCCGGAGGATGACGGAAAGCGCCGCCTCGCCGGTCCCCTTGATGGCGCCCAGTCCGTAGCGGATGGTTCCGCCATCGACAGGCTGGAAGCGGATACCGCTGGCGTTGATATCGGGTGGCAGAAAGGTCAGGCCACTGGCACGGCCATCGGCACAGAAAAACTGCACCTTGTCCGTGTCCGCCATTTCCGATGACAGGGTGGCGGCGGTGAAGGACGCGGGGTGGTGGCATTTGAGCCAGGCCGTGTGGTACGCCACCAGCGAATAGGCAGCGGCATGGGACTTGTTGAAGCCGTAGCCGGCAAACTTGTCGATGTAGTCGAAGATCTCGTTGGCGGTGGCCTCGCCGATGCCCTGCCTGCCCGCGCCCTCGATAAAGACGGCGCGCTGCTTGGCCATTTCCTCGGGCTTCTTCTTGCCCATCGCCCGGCGCAGCATGTCGGCCCCGCCCAGGCTGTAACCGGCCACCACCTGGGCGGTCTGCATCACCTGTTCCTGATACACCATGATGCCGTAGGTGGTGGACAGCACTTTTTCCAGATTCGGCGTGAGGTAAGTCACCGCCTCGCGCTTGTGCTTGCGGTTGATGAAGCTGGGGATCAGGTCCATCGGGCCCGGACGGTAGAGCGCGTTGAGAGCGATCAGGTCTTCCAGGCGGTCGGGTTTCGCCTGCACCAGCATGTCCTTCATGCCGCGCGATTCGAACTGGAACACGGCGGTGGTGTTGGCGTTCTTGAATACTGTGTCGTAAGTGGCCCTGTCATCCAGCGGCAGGGACGGGAGATCGACATTGCCCCCCTCGATGCGGTTGGCGAAATCCACCGCCTCGTTGAGGATGGTCAGGGTGCGCAGGCCGAGGAAATCGAACTTCACCAGACCGGCCTTTTCCACGTCATCCTTGTCGAACTGGCTCACCGTGGTGGCGCCACCGTCCGCCGAATACAGCGGACAGAAGTCGGTCAGCTTGCCCGGAGCGATCAGTACGCCGCCGGCATGCATGCCCACGTTGCGGGTCACCCCTTCCAGCTTCAACGCCAGATCCCAGAGGGTGCGCAGGCCTTCTTCCTCCTCGATACGCGCCCGGATCTGCGGCTCCTTGGCGATGGCGCCTTCCAGCGTGATGCCCAGTTCGTTGGGGATCAGCTTGGCGAACTGGTCGACGAAATTGAAGCCCAGATCCAGCACCCGGCCCACGTCGCGGATCACGGCCTTGGCCGCCATGGTGCCAAAGGTGGCGATCTGGGAAACGCAGTGGCTGCCGTACTTCTCCTTCACATACTGGATCACCCGGTCGCGACCTTCCTGGCAGAAGTCCACGTCGAAGTCGGGCATCGACACCCGCTCGGGGTTGAGAAAGCGCTCGAACAGCAATTCGTAATAGAGCGGATCGAGATCGGTGATCAGCAGCGAATAGGCCACCAGCGAGCCGGCGCCGGAACCTCGCCCCGGCCCCACGGGAACGCCATTGCTCTTGGACCACTGGATGAAATCGGCCACGATCAGGAAGTAGCCAGGAAAGCCCATCTGCTGGATGGTCTGGATCTCGAATTCCAGCCGATCCGCATAACGCGGCCGCTGCTGCTCCCGCTGCGCGGGATCGGGATAGAGCTGGAGCAGGCGCTTTTCCAGGCCGGCACGGGATTCATTGGCCAGATGCTGGTCGAGGCTGATGCCGTCCGGCGTGGGGAAATCGGGCAGAAAGTTCTTGCCCAGCGTCACGGTGAGATTGCAGCGACGGGCGATCTCGAGCGAATTTTCCAGGGCGGCGGGCAGGTCCGAAAACAGCTCCGTCATTTCCGCCTGGGTCCTGAAGCACTGTGCCTCGGTGAAATTGCGCGGCCGGCGCGTATCGGCCAGCACATAGCCTTCGGCGATGCAGACCCGGGCTTCGTGGGCGGCGAAATCATCCGCGTCGAGAAACTGGATCGGATGAGTAGCCACCACGGGCAGGTCGAGTTTTCCCGCCAGCGCCACGGTCAGGCCCACCAGGGCTTCCTGCTGGGGATGCCCGCGATGGCCGTGGGGGCGCTGGATTTCGAGATAGAAACTGTCCGGGAAAAGGGCCGCCCAGCGGCGTGCCTTGTCTTGCGCCAGTGCCTCTTTTCCGGCCGCGAGCAGCTGGCCGATCTCCCCCGAGGGGCCACCGGACAACGCGATCAGGCCGCTGTTGTCGCCATTGGCGATGGCGGTGAGCGAAATCTCCGCACGCCCCTGGCGGCGGGGCGCAAGATAGGCCGAGGTGAGAAGTTCGCACAGGCGCAGATAGCCCGCCTGGTTTTTCACCAGCAGCAGAATACGGGCGAAGCTGTCGCGCCCGGGATCGCGTGCATCCTCGTCGCGAATCCAGACATCGGCGCCGATCACGGGCTTGACACCCCGGCTCCGGGCACCGGAATAGAACTTGACCATGCCAAACAGATTGGCCAGATCGGTCAGCGCCAGGGCCGGCATGCCGTCCGCCACCACGCGTTCAAGCACATCGTCGATGCGCACGATGCCGTCGGTGATGGAGTATTCGCTATGGAGGCGGAGATGGACGAAACGGGGCGGAGACATGAAACGATTTTAGCGCCCGTCCGGGGTTGGAGGAGGGAGACGGATCGCTACGGCTCCCCCGGCACCCGGTGCCGGGGGCTTGGTGCGGAGCTTACTTTTTGATCCCCTCGATGGCGACGCTGATGGTGACCTCGTCACTGACCCCGGGGGCGTACTTGCCCATGTTGAATTCAGTGCGCTTGACGGTCGCGCTGGCATCGGCGCCGCAGGCTTCCTTCTTCATCATGGGATGGGGCATGCAGTGAAAATCGGCCACGGTCAGGGTCACGGGCTTGGTGATGCCCTTGAGGGTCAGCTGGCCGTCAATACTGGCCAGGACATCGTCCTTGAAATTGAGTTTGGCGGATTTGAAGGTGGCGGTGGGGTAGGCGGCGGTATCGAGGAAATCCTCGCCCTGGATATGCTCGTTGAACATGGCGCTGCCGGTACTGACGGACCGGGTGTCGATCGTCACTTCAACCGAGCCGGTTCTGGCGGCGCGATCCAGCACCACCGTGGCGTTCACCTTGTCGAAACGGCTTTCCTGGGTGGAAAACCCCATGTGCCGGTATGCGAAACGGGCGAAGGTGTGGTTGGGATCACTGACAAAGGTTTCCGGCGCGGCCAGAGCCGGTGCGGCGAAGGCTGCCGCCAGGGCGGCGGTGAGGACGATACGGAATGTCTTTTTCATGGTTGGAGCTCCTGTCGGGTGGGTGATGGATGAATTCCGGTTTTACTTCTTCTTCGTCGCCGCACGGGTGGCGACGATATGGAACCGTACCTGGATTTCGTTGGCGACCGTGCCGAAGTCGGCCCACGCCCCCTCGCCGATGGCGAAATCGGCGCGCTTGAAGGTGAGGCTGCCATCGAATACCCCGAACGCACCTTCTTGCCTGAAGGTTGCGGCGGCGCGGAGATCCTGAGTGCGGCCCTTGAGGGTGAATTTGCCGGCCACCTCGTAGCGATCGCCTCCCAGGGGCTTGATCCCCGTAACTACAAAGCGCGCCGTGGGATAGGTCCGGGTATCGAACCAGAGCTTGCCCTTGACCTCGTCATCGGCTTCGGCCGAACCGGTATCGATGCTGGACAGATCGACCTCCATTACGGCACTGGCTGCCTGGGGCTTGGCCGGGTCGAAACCCATCTGCAGGCTGAATTTGCGGAAATTTCCATTCATCGGCACACCCATCTGGCGATAGGCGAAATCGAGGCGGCTCTTGTCGATCTGGACGGTATTGAACTCCGCCGCCCGCACCGGGACCTGCATCAGGGACAAGGTACCCAACAGCAGAATGGCGACAAATTTTTTCATGGTCATTTTTCCTGTTTTTTCGCTTCGGGGCGATTCCGGGAGCGGCAGAAAATCCGGACTAGAAGCGGGGCAGCATGCGCCGCAAGGTGTCGTCGCGATCGATCAGATGATGCTTGAGGGCCGCCAGTACATGGCCGCCGACGAGAAAGGCCATGACCCAGTTGAGGGTTTCGTGCACTTCCTTGAGCTGATCCCCAAGATCGGTATTCTTCGCCAGCAGGTCGGGGATGGGCAGGACACCGAAATACACGGTCTGAATGCCCTTCGCCGAGCTCATCAGCCAGCCTGTCAGCGGCACGGCAAGGATCAGCACATAGAGCAGGCGATGCGTCCCTTCCGCCACCAGATGCTGCCAGCGCGGCATGGGGACCGGTACCGGGGGGCGGTGGGTCAGGCGCCACAGAACCCGCAGTACGGCCAGCAGAAAAATCGTGACCCCGGCCCATTTGTGCCAGGAATAAATCTTGAGCTTCCAGGGCGAAAGGGGCAGTTCGTGCATATAAAGGCCAACGCTGAAGGCCCCGGCGATGCCCAGTGCAATCAGCCAGTGCAGAGTAATGGCGGTACCGGTATAACGCATCGTCGCTTTCTCCATTCATTCAGGGCAGATCGAACAGCAGCACCTCGGCCGGGCCATCCGCTTCCGCAGAAACCCTCAAGGTCAGCCGTGGCTCGTCGGCGATCCGCGCCCCGTCGCCCTGCATCAGGGGCTGGCCATTGACCGTCAGCGCGCCCCGCGCCACCTGCACATAGGCGCGACGACCCGCCGCGAGCGCGTAGGTGATGGTATGCCCCGGCGTCAGAATGGTCGCGTGGAGCAGCGCATCCTGGTGGATCGGCAGACTGCCCTCCCGGCCATCGGGCGAAACCAGCAGCAGCAGGCGGTCCTGCTTGTCGCCATCGGCAAAGATTTTTTGCTCGTATTCGGGCGCGATGCCGCGCACATCGGGCTGGATCCAGACCTGCAGCAGATGCGCCGCCTCGTGAGCGGATGCATTGACCTCGCTGTGCCGCACACCGCGCCCGGCGCTCATGCGCTGGATTTCCGGCCGGGCTAAGAGTTCGCTGTTCTCCATGCTGTCGCCGTGACGCAGGGTGCCGGAGAGCATGTAGGTGATGATCTCCATGTCACGATGGCCGTGCGTGCCGAACCCCTCACCCGGCGCAATGATGTCCTCGTTGATCACCCGCAGGGGTCCCCAGTTCATCTGCTCGGGATCGTGATAGTCGGCGAAGGAAAAGCTGTGCCAGGTTTTCAGCCAGCCGTGATCGAAGTGGCCCCGGTCACCGGCTTTACGCAACTGAATCATTGTGGTTTCCTGTCCTGTCGATCCATGAGTCGGGAATACCGGAGAAAGTGTATCCGAATTCGGTGGCGTCTAAACCGTCAGATTTGCCTGACCCGGTCACGGAAATTCGAAGCCTTACGGGAGCTGCGGCGCCCGCACCAGGACACAGGTGTTCTCCAGACACAAGGCCGCGGACCACGTTTTTGTGTCCCGCGGCGCGCAGCGCAGTAAAGCGGGGTCCCCCGCAACGCGCAACGACAGGGCCCTGGCGGCCTTTGCATGGCCCGCATTCACCGATATTTCCTTGCAGCCATGCGCGATCCGCACGCATTGTTCATCCCCCAGGCAGCGCGTCCACGCCAGGGGTAATTCGAGATCGTCGGCGCGAACGATTTCGGGTTGCATCCCCATTGCAGCTTCCGCAACAACCACACCCGCAATGAACAGTGCGACCGCATTCCTTCCGATCCTCATGGCCATCTTCTCCTGAGTCGATCGGTTCGACGAAGCGTCTTACCCTGCCGCATCCGCCCATTCGATCATAGGTTGCCACTGGGCGCGATCCTGTCCGCCGCGAGATGGGGACAGATCGAAGATCGTCATGCCGTGCGCCGCGGCCTGCACATAGGTCTGGGTGTCGCGCAGGCAGGTCAGCACCGGCAGATCCTGGCCGGAGAGAAAGCGCTCCAGTTCCGCCGCGGCGCGTGTTCGCGGATCGACCCGCATCCCCACCACGGCGATCAGATCCGGGTGGCGCCGCACCTCTTTCTCCGCCCGCAGGAGATCGAGAAACTGCCGGGTCGCCAGGATATCGAAGATCGAGGGCTGCAGCGGCACGATGATCCGGTCCGCCAGTTTCAGCACCTGGGAGAGTTTCTTGCCATGCAGCCCCGCCGGGGTGTCCAGCACCACATGCGTGGTGCCCTCCGGCGGTCGTGCCGGATGATCCGGAGCCAGCGACCAGGTGCCGATATGGGGCAGCAGGGGCGAACGCAGACGCAGCCACGCGCAGGACGATTGCTGGCGGTCGACATCCCCCAGCATCACCCGGTGGCCCTGATGCGCAAAAAGGCCGGCCAGATTGGTGGCCAGCGTGCTCTTGCCCACGCCGCCCTTGGGGTTCGCGATCAGAAAACATTTCATCGGAGGTCTCCGGATGGGCACTCTTCGATCCAGCGCGCGGGGCGTCAGGGCAGCAGGAGGGTGGAGCCCACCGTGCGCCGCGCCTCGATGTCCGCATGGGCGCGCGCCGCTTCGCGCAGAGGATAACGCTGTCCCACCTCGATGCTCACCTTTCCCGACAGCACCATGTCGAACAGTTCCCCGGCGCTGGCCAGCAGATCCTCGTGCCGGGCGATATGGGTGAACAGGGTCGGGCGGGTGATGAAAAGGGATCCGCGCCGCGACAGATCCAGCAGATCAACGGGCGGCACCGGCCCCGATGCATTGCCGAAACTCACCATGAGTCCCAGGGGTTGCAGGCAGTCGAGGGATCCGGTGAACGTGTCGCGGCCCACGGCGTCATACACGACCGGCACCCCCTGGCCACCGGTGATCTCGCGTACCCGCGCGACGAAATCCTCCCGGGTATAGACGATGGCGTGATCGCAGCCGTGCGCCTGCGCGAGGGCGGCCTTGGCATCGGAACCGACGGTGCCGATCACCGTCGCCCCCAGCGCCTTGGCCCACTGGCAGGCGATCAAACCGACGCCACCCGCCGCCGCATGGATCAGCACCGTGTCGCCGGGTCGCACGCGGTAGGTCCGGCGCAGCAGATACTGGACGGTGCACCCCCGGAGCATCATGGCTGCCGCCGTTTCACAGGAAATCCCTTCCGGAATCTTCACCACCTGGGCCGCAGCGATGTTGCGTTCCTCGGCATAGGCGCCCACGGGCGCCAGCGGCCCGCCGGGATAGGCCACCCGGTCACCGGGTCGCAGATCGGAAACTCCGGCGCCCAGGGCGATCACCTCGCCGGCGCCCTCGGGACCGAGGCCGGAAGGCAAAGGCAGCGGATAGAGGCCGCTACGGTGGTAAGTATCGATGTAGTTCAGGCCCACCGCGATCTGACGCAGCCGCACCTCGCCCGGTCCGGGGAGTGGCAGATTCACGTCTTCCCAGCACATGACCTCCGGTCCGCCGGTGCGATGAATCCTGATGGCATGAGGCATGGCTTTCTCCCGGATACGGTACGCCGCGGGCCGCGGGCCGCACGCATGAAGACGGAATCCTATGATTTCGGCGCAGGCGCGTCCAGCATTGCCGCCGCCCCGGAATGACGTGACAGCGTGCCGTCATTGCAATGCGGCACCAATCCCGCGAAAATACACGGTTGCTCCGCGCATCGCGGAAGACTTGGAGAAAATCATCATGAGGCGGGTTGTTTTCAACCAGAAGGGCGGAGTCGGCAAGAGCACCATCACCTGCAATCTCGCCGCGGTCGCGGCGGCCCGCGGGCAGCGCACCCTGGTGGTGGACCTCGATCCCCAGGCCAACTCCAGCCGCTATCTGCTGGGCGCCGCGCTGGACGAGGTCGAACATACCGCCACCGGCTTCTTCGACCAGGCCCTGAACTTCAAGCTGAGCGCCCTGCCAACCCAGGCGTTCATCGTGCCCACCCCTTTCCCCGGACTTGACGTGCTGCCTGCCGATGCGGCGCTGGAAGAACTCCAGGCCAAGCTGGAGTCACGCTACAAGATCTACAAGCTGCGCGAAGCCCTGGATGCCCTCGGGGATTACGACCAGATCTGGATCGATACTCCCCCCGCCCTGCACTTCTACACCCGCTCGGCGCTGATCGCCGCCGATGCCTGCCTGATCCCCTTCGATTGCGATGAATTCGCGCGCAGGGCGCTCTACAGCCTGCTCGACAACGTGGCCGAAATCCGCGCCGACCACAATGAGGCGCTGCGTATCGAAGGCATCGTGGTCAACCAGTTCCAGCCCCGCGCCAGCCTGCCCGCGCGCGTGGTCGCCGAACTGCGCGCCGAAGGCCTGCCCGTACTCGAATCCCACCTTTCCGCCTCGGTGAAGATCAAGGAATCGCACCAGGAAGCGCGGCCCATGATCCACCTCGACCGCAGCCACAAGCTGACGCGGGAATTCGAGGCGCTCTACGACGAACTGTCCGCCGGAGCCGGCAAAAGAGGCAAGCGGGGGTAGGCGGGAGCAAGCGGTAACCGCGGGGCGGCGGTTACGCCTGATTCATTCCGGCGCGCAGGAAAGCCAGCAAAAGCGCATTGAAAAGTTCCGCCTGCTCGATGTTGAGCAGGTGGGAGCACCCGGGCAGCATTTCCAGCCGCGCGCCGCGGATTTTTTCCGCGATCACCCGCGCCATGGCGGGCGGCGTGCCGCCATCCTCCTCGCCCACCAGCACCAGGGTCGGCGCCCCGATCCCGCCCAGTCGCGGCAGGGTATCCAGAGTCGGGATCATGCAGCCGCAGGCGGCATAGCCCTCTACCGGCGTGGCGCGAATCTGCGCGGCAATGCGTGCCATCTCATCCTCCGCGCTGTACCGGAAAGGCTCGGTAAACCAGCGGTCCAGGGTCGCCTCCACCACCGTGGCCATCCCCCCTGCGCGTACCTGGGCGATACGCTGTTCCCACAGCCGGGCCAGGGCGGGCGCCCCTTCGCCATAGCCGGCGCTGGTGCTGCACAGGATCAGGCGATCGAGGCGGCTGCCATGATCCAGCGCCAGATGCTGGCCGATCATGCCGCCCATGGAAAGGCCGCAGAAGTGGCTTTCCCCGATCCCCAGGGCATCCCACAGCGCCACCACATCGCGCGCCATGAGCCCGAAATCATAGGGCCCCGCACTCACGCCGCTGCCGCCATGGCCGCGGCTGTCATACCGCAGCACGGTGAAATAGGGTGTCAGGGCGGCCATCTGCGGCTCCCACATTTCCAGATTGCAGGCCAGGGAATGGGATAGCGTCAGCCAGGGCCCGCGGCCCTGGATATCGACACGAAAATCAAGCTGATTGGCATGAACGGTTTGCATGGACACCTCATCCGGCCGGGGTGAGTTTTGCAATCGACAATGCCAGCCATTTCATCCCGGCATGGCCGAAATTGACCTGCACCCGGGCATCGTTGCCGCCCCCTTCGGCATTGACGATCACCCCCAGCCCGAAGCGGGCGTGCAGGACGCTCTGGCCGATGCGCCAGCCACCCTCTGCGGCACCGCGAGCGGCGCCGGAGCCGTAGGTCGCGGAAGGCTCCGCCGCCCAGCGGCCGCTGGTGGAGGCGCTGCGGGTGGTGCCATGGCCGGCGCGGGGGGTGAGCCACTTCTGCAACCCCTCGGGAATTTCCTCGATGAAGCGCGAAGGCAGGTTGTAGCGGGTCTGGCCGTGGAGCATGCGGGTCTGCGCGAAGGAAAGATAAAGCCGCTGCCGCGCACGGGTCACGGCCACATACATCAGGCGCCGCTCCTCGTCGAGGCCACCCTTGCCGGAGGGGGTCTCGATCAGGGAATTCTCGTGGGGAAAGAGCCCTTCTTCGAGGCCACCGAGGAACACCACATCGAACTCCAGTCCCTTGGCGGCATGCACGGTCATCAACTGCAGGGCATCGTCACCCTCGCCAGCCTGATGCTCGCCGGCTTCCAGCGCGGCATGGGTGAGAAAGGCGGCGAGATCGGCGCTCAGTTCGCCGGTGGGCTGGCCGTTTTCATCCAGCACATCGGAAAGACGGCCTTCCTCGGCAACGAAGCTGGCGGCGGCATTGACCAGCTCATCCAGGTTGGCGATGCGGTCCTGGCCTTCCTTCTCGCCCAGATAGTGACTGCGCAGGGAGGACAGTTCCAGTACATGTTCCACCAGCTCCTGCAGGGGCAGGTCGATGGCCTCACGCATGCGGCCCAGCAGTTCCGCGAAGCCCGTCAGGGAAGCGCCAGCCTTGCCGGGCACCCTGGTGATGGCCGCATGCAGGCTGCAGCCGGTGGACCGGGCCGCGTCCTGCAATTGCTCGAGGCTGCGGGCGCCGATGCCGCGGACAGGAAAATTCACCACGCGGGCAAAGGCGGTGTCGTCATCGGGGTTGGCGATCAGCCGCAGATAGGCCAGCGCGTGCTTGATCTCCTGACGCTCGAAAAAGCGCAGGCCGCCATACACCTTGTAGGGGATGCCGGCGGAAAACAGCGCATGCTCCAGTACCCGCGACTGCGCGTTGCTGCGGTAGAGCAGGGCCATCTCGCGGCGGACATGGCCATCGCGGATCAGGGCGCGTACCTCCTCGACGATCCAGCGCGCCTCCTCGCCGTCGGACATGGCCTCGAAAACACGGACCGGTTCACCGGCACCGGCATCGGTCCACAGATTCTTGCCCAGACGCTTGTCATTGTTGCGGATGATGGCGTTGGCGGCATCGAGGATGTTGCCGTGGGAGCGGTAGTTCTGCTCCAGGCGGATCACGTTCCTGACCTGGAATTCCCGCTCGAAGTCGCGCATATTGCCGACCTCGGCGCCGCGGAAAGCATAGATGCTTTGGTCGTCGTCCCCCACGGCGAATATCACCCCGCCCCCTGCATCTCCCTCTCGCGGAGGGATGCCCACCGGCTCACTGCGCCCATGGCCCGCCAGCAACTGCAACCATTTGTACTGCAGGACATTCGTGTCCTGAAATTCGTCGACGAGGATATGGCGGAAGCGCAACTGGTAATGACGGCGCAGAGGCTCGTTGCGCAGCAGCAGCTCGTAGCAGCGCAGCAGCAGCTCGGCGAAGTCCACCACGCCTTCGCGCTGGCACTGGGCATCGTAGGCGGCGTAGAGATCGACGCGTTTCCGGGTGTGATCGTCCCAGGCTTCCACGGCGGGGGGACGCAGCCCCTGTTCCTTCTGCGCATTGATGAAATGCTGCAGATCCCGGGGCGGAAATTTTTCATCGTCGACGTTGAGCGCCTTGAGCATGCGCTTGATGGCGGCCTGCTGGTCGGCGGAATCGAGAATCTGGAACAGCTGGGGCAGGCCCGCATCGCGATGGTGCGCCCGCAGCAGGCGATTGCACAGACCGTGGAAAGTACCGATCCACATGCCCCGGGTATTGATCGGCAACATGGCTGAAAGCCGGGTCAGCATCTCCCTGGCGGCCTTGTTGGTGAAGGTCACGGCCAGCACCCCTTGCGGCGTCACCTGATGAGTGGAGATGAGCCAGGCGATGCGGGTGGTCAGCACCCGTGTCTTGCCCGAGCCGGCGCCCGCGAGGATCAGGGCATGCACGGGCGGCAGAGTGACCGCCGCGTGCTGTTCGGGGTTGAGGGTATCGAGATGGAGCGTCATCGGGGCGGCCTGCGGATAAGACACGGATTATAGTCAGGGCAGGGACCGCCCCCGTCCGGCCCGGGAGTTACCGATGTTCACTTCGTCACGCCACCTACCCTTCCTTGTCACCCTGCTGCTGATCGCGCTGTTCGCCCCCCCGGTCCGTGCCGCCTGCCCGGATGCCGTAACGCTTGATCAGCTCGCGGCGGACTGGCTTGCCCACCGTCCCGCGGCGGCGCTGCCGGCGGATCTCGATGGAAATGCCGCCCTGTGTGCCCAGGCCGGTCTGCTGGCGCGGCTGATCCCCAGCCAGGGGCCCGCTGTCGGCTACAAGGTGGGCCTCACCACGCCGGCCATGCAGCAGCGCTTTCATCATCACGGACCGGTGCGCGGGGTGTTGCTGCGATCCATGCTGCTGGCCGATGGCGCGGAAGTACCGGCCGATTTCGGTGCCCGCCCGGTGTACGAGGCCGACCTGATCGCCGAGGTGGCCGATGCCGGCATCAACACCGCGCGCGATGCCGCCGAAGCGCTGGCTCACGTGAAATCGATCCGGCCCTTCATCGAACTGCCCGACCTGACCCTCGCCTCCACGGCACCCATGAACGGGCAGGTGCTGACCGCCATCAACGTCGGTGCGCGACTCGGTGTGATGGGCGCGCCGCTGCCCGCCACGGCGGCCCTGCTGGTACCCCTTGGCAGCATGGAGGTGGTGCTGGAGGATGCGCAAAGCGGCAGGGAAATCTCCCGTGGCAAGGGTGCGGACAATCTGGGCCACCCACTCAACGCGCTGGTCTGGCTGGCGCGTGATCTCGCCGCCGCCGGCGGGCGACTCGAAGCCGGCGACCTGGTCAGCCTGGGTTCCTTCACGCCCCTGCAAACCCCCGTGCCGGGCCAGGCGGTGCGGGTGCGCTATCCTGGCCTGCCGGGCACGCCCTCGGTTTCGGTGCGGTTCCGCTGAAGGGATCAGCGCGCCGCAGCAGCGCGCAGCGGAACACCCTCCAGGCCGGTGATACCTTTGAGCGCGCCCGCCACCGCCCGGGCATCCGCCTCGCTGGCAAAACCAGGCAGCACCAGAGTGTAGCGGCGCGCCAACGCATCCCCCCCGATCCGCAACCGGGCCGGATACCCCGCATGCTGGACCTTATCGTACGCCGCGAGGGCTTCAGCCTCGGTGCCGAATTCCCCAAATCCGAGTGCCCAAGGTCCGTTGCGGATCAGCGTGGGTACGCCCGGCACCACATCGGTTTCCTGCGCGCGGCGCTGCAGCTCTTCCGCCGTCACGGGGACCAGCGCCGGATTGCCCGCCACCGGGGCGGAATAGGCTTCCATGGGACGAGCCATGGCGAACGGCTGGCCCGTGACCGGGGTCATCTCGATGTGGCCTTCGATCAGCACCACGAAATCCCCCGCGGCATCCCGCTTGCCCCATACATCGGTGCCGCGAATGCCGACGGTGGCGGTGCCGACGCGAATGGCCACCTCGCGCGGCCGGGCCTTGCTCACCAGCCCGGTGGTGAAGCGGAAGGCGCCCGCCGCCACCTCGAACACGCCGCGAAACAGGGAAGGCGTGGCCTCGATACGGGGGAAGTCCATGTGCGCGGAAGCTCCCAGCCGGACCAGACTACCTTCCGCCAGCGCCAGATACACCCGCCCGCCCGGACCGGTGCGGACCGCATCGCCCGCGACGACGGGGTCTCCCGGTGCGAGGGGACGGATACCGCCGCCCCGTTCCAGCCATGCCGGTGCCTGCACCTGATCGACCATGGCGGGTGGCGCCGCCACTGCCAGGGACATCCAGGCCAGCGCGATCCAGATCGAAAGCCCTGCCAGGCAGCGGAAAAGGAAGGGGGCGGATGTTTCCATGCTCGGTCTCCTGTGCTCAGGGCGGAATGGGGGCGGGCGTTATAATCCCACGTTTTACAGACCCACCCGTTCAGGGCCCGGCCCATGCAGGAAAAATACCATCCCCAGTCCATCGAGGCCGCCGCCCAGGCGCACTGGAACCAGACCCGGGCCTTCCGCGCCGTCGAGGATCCGGCAGAGCGGCACGGCAAACCCAAGTACTACTGCCTGTCCATGTTTCCCTACCCCTCGGGCAAGCTGCACATGGGGCACGTGCGCAACTACACCATTGGCGATGTCCTCACTCGCTGGCACAGGATGCGTGGCTACAACGTGCTTCAGCCCATGGGCTGGGACGCCTTCGGCCTGCCCGCCGAAAACGCCGCCATGCAGAACGGCGTGCCCCCGGCGAAGTGGACCTACGACAACATCGCCTACATGAAACAGCAGCTCCAGTCGCTGGGACTGGCGATCGACTGGGAAAGGGAGCTGGCCACCTGCACGCCCCGCTACTACAAGTGGAACCAGTGGCTGTTCCTGCGCATGCTGGAAAAGGGTATCGCCTACAAGAAGACCCAGGTGGTGAACTGGGATCCGGTAGACCAGACCGTGCTCGCCAACGAGCAGGTGATCGATGGCCGGGGCTGGCGCACCGGCGCCCTGGTGGAAAAGCGCGAGATTCCCGGCTACTACCTGGGCATCACCAAATTCGCCGACGAGCTGCTGGCGGCCCTCGACACCCTGCCTGGCTGGCCCGAACGGGTACGCACCATGCAGGCCAACTGGATCGGCAGGAGCCAGGGCGTGCGCTTCGCCTTCCCCTACACGCTGGACGGCAAGGCAGAGAAGCTCTGGGTCTACACCACGCGCGCCGACACCCTCATGGGCGTCACCTTCGTCGCCGTCGCCGCCGAGCACCCACTGGCCACCCTTGCAGCACAGAACAATCCCGCGCTGGCGGCCTTCATCGAGGAATGCAAGCGCGGCTCGGTCATGGAGGCGGACATCGCCACCATGGAAAAGAAGGGGCTACCCACGGGCATCTTCGTCGAGCATCCGCTGACCGGGCGGCAGGTCGAGGTCTGGGTCGGCAACTACGTGCTGATGGGCTATGGCGAGGGCGCCGTGATGGCTGTGCCGGCCCATGACGAGCGGGATTTCGCCTTTGCAAAAAAATACGGTCTACCCATCGAGCAGGTGATTGCCCAGGGTGACGCAACCTATTCCACGGATGCCTGGCAGGAGTGGTACGCCACCAAGGAAGGTGTCTGCGTGAACAGTGGCCGATACGACGGTCTTGGCTACCAGGATGCGGTCGATGCGGTGGCCGCCGATGTGGAGGCTAAAGAACTGGGTGGCAAGCAGACCCAGTACCGCCTGCGCGACTGGGGCATCTCGCGCCAGCGCTACTGGGGCTGCCCCATCCCCATCATTCATTGCGAAACATGCGGCTCGGTGCCCGTGCCCGACGACCAGCTCCCCGTGGTGCTGCCCGAGGACTGCGTGCCCGACGGCTCCGGCAACCCGCTCAACAAGCGCGAGGATTTCCTCACCTGCGCCTGTCCCCGCTGCGGCAAACCGGCCCGGCGCGAGACCGACACGATGGACACCTTCATCGATTCGTCCTGGTACTACGCCCGTTTCTGCGCCGCGGACAACGACGCAGCGATGGTGGACGAGCGCACCGCCTACTGGATGCCGGTGGATCAGTACATCGGCGGCATCGAGCACGCCATCCTGCACCTGCTCTATTCCCGTTTCTGGACCAAGGTGATGCGCGACCTGGGCCTGCCGGGCATGGACCGGAACGGCGGCGAGCCCTTTGCCAACCTGCTGACCCAGGGCATGGTGCTCAACCATATCTTCTCGTGCCGCACCGAAAAGGGCGGTGTCGAATACTTCGCTCCCGAGGAAGTGGAACTGTTGCGCGACGAGGCTGGCAAGATCACCGGCGCCAGGCGGATCGGGGATGGTGGCACGGTGGACTATCAGGGCATCGGCACCATGTCCAAATCCAAGCGCAATGGCGTGGACCCGCAATCGCTGATCGATGAATACGGTGCCGACACTGCCCGCTTCTTCATGATGTTCGCCTCACCGCCGGAACAGACCCTGGAATGGGCCGATTCGGGCGTCGAAGGCGCCCATCGCTTCCTCAGGCGCCTCTGGGCTTTCGGCGCTGCCCTGGGGCAGGTGGCCGATACCGCCCTACCGGCTACGCCAGCCGCATCCGCCGCACCCCTCGCCGTACTGCGTCGCGAGATTCATCTGGCGCTCAGGCAGGCCAACTACGATCTGTCCAGGCATCAGTTCAACACCGTGGCCTCGGCGGGCATGAAGATGCTCAACGCACTGGAAAAGGCCCAGAAGGAAATCGGCGCCGATGCGGAAGGTCGCGATACCGTCATCGGTGAAGGCTTCTCCATCCTGCTGCGCCTGCTCTCCCCCATCACGCCCCACATCACCCACGCCCTGTGGCGGGAACTGGGTTATGGCAACGATATTCTCGACGCAACCTGGCCCGAAGCCGAGGAGTCGGCCCTGGTGCAGGATGAGGTGGAGCTCGTGTTGCAGGTCAACGGCAAGCTGCGCGGCGCGATCCGCGTGCCCGCCAGCGCCGACAGGGCCGCCATCGAAGCCGCCGCCCTCGCCACCGAAGAAGCCCTCCGCTTCATGGAAGGACGGCCCGCAAGGAAAGTGGTGGTGGTGCCCGGCCGTCTGGTCAACATCGTTGCATGATGCGCAGCGCCTGCAACCTGCTCGCCTTGCTCTCCCTGTCCGGATTACTGCTTCCGGCAGCCGCACAGGCGCAGGCCGAATCACCGCTCGCCAGCCCCGCCGCTGCCGTCAGTTCTGCGGACATCCCGACCGAAGTTCCCGTCCCCGACGCGACCGTCACCATCGATGCCAACCACGAGCTGGTGCCTGCCGGAATCGGCCAATGGACACTGCGTGACAAGACCACCGGCAGCGAGAAACAGTTGTTGCTGCCGGCATTCCATCCGGTTCAAAGCCGCCCCGTGCTCGATGGTGACCGCCTCGCCTACATCACCCTGACGCACCGTGACGGCCGCATGCAGCTGGGCTGCGTGAATGTGGACACACTCCAGGGCCGGGTGGTGGATCGTATCGACTCGCGTCTGCTGGCACGAGCGGATGAATCGACCGCTTCCCGGTCTCCCGTCTTCGATGGCAATGGCAAGGTCCACTGCGCTTTGAACGGAGAACGCTGCACATCCCCCGGCCATTGTGTCGAGGATGCGGAAACCGTTACCCTGAGCACCCATGTCCATGCTGCTGCCCGCGCCGTCAAGGGCAAAACGCACAAGACCCGGCACGCGCGGGGGCAATCGGCAAAGTCCGCCAAGTCCTCCAGAGCCGGGCAGGCGCACACAAAACATCATCACGCCCGCCACGGAAAGCCGGGTAATGGGCATGGCGTCAAGCCCGCGAAAAAAGTCTCCAGGAAAACCTCATCCGTGAAAAAGGTCCCCCATCCATGAAAGCCATTGCCGCCCTGCTGTCCTTGCTGCTGCTCGCCGCCTGTGGATTCCATCTGCGCGGTTCCAGCGACCTGCCTTTCGACACGCTCTACATCGGCCTGCCGGAAAGCTCCGATCTGCGCGCGCAGATCGCACGCACCATCGAAGCCTCGAGCAAGACCCGTATCGTCAGGACACCCCAGGAGTCCCAGGCCATCCTCACCGTGACCAGCAACACGCTGGTGAAGAACATCCTGTCCCTCAACAGCGCCGGTCGTGTGCGCGAATATGAACTGGTGCAGACCTTCAGCTTTCACGTGGATAACGGCAAGGGAGGAACCTTCCTGCCCCAGAGCGACATCGTCATACGACGCGACATGAGTTACAGCGACGACCAGATCCTCTCCAAGGAAGCCGAGGAAGTGCTCCTGCGTCGCGACATGCAAAACGATCTGGTGCAGCAGCTGCTGCGCCGCCTGGCGACCATCCATCCCACCGCGCCGGCAACGACGGCCGCGCACTGACCGGACGTGGAATCGGGCAGCCATGCAACTGCGCCCCGAACAGCTCGATAGCCATTTGCAAAAACCCCTGGCGCCGCTCTACGTGGTACATGGGGACGACCTGCTGGCCATCGAGGCAGCCGATGCGATCCGGGCCACCGCCCGCAAACAGGGCTTCGCCGAACGGGAAGTGCTGACCGCTGGCCCAAGCTTCCGCTGGGACGATCTTTTCATGTCTGCGGGCAACATGTCGCTGTTCGGCGAATCCAAGCTGATCGATCTGCGCATCCCCAACGGCAAACCCGGCCGGGATGGCGGCGAGGCCCTGCAGCGCTATTGCGAGACCCTGGGGCCGGGGATCGTCACGCTGATCACCCTGCCTCCTCTGGACTGGCAAGCAAAAAAAACAGCCTGGTTCGTCCGCCTTGACAGGGCCGGCGTGATGCTTGAATGCCTTGCTCCACCCCTGCCCCGCCTGCCAGACTGGATTGCCGCACGGCTGGCACGGCAGCAGCAGCAGACGGAGCCTGCGGCGCTGGAGTTCATCGCCGCCCATGTCGAAGGCAATTTGCTGGCCGCGCATCAGGAAATCCAGAAACTGGGCCTGATCTACCCCGAGGGCATCCTCAGCCTGAAACAGGTGGAGGATGCGGTGATGGATGTCGCCCGCTTCGATGTCGACAAGCTGCGCGCCGCCTTGCTGGAAGGCGATACTTCCCGCTGTGTCCGCCTGCTGGAAGGGTTGCGCACCGAAGATGTCGCCCCACCCCTGATCCTGTGGGCACTGAGCACGGAGATTCGTACCCTGATCCAGGTACGCAGCGCGCTGGATCAGGGTATGTCGACCGATACGGCACTCCGGGAAGCCCGCGTCTTCGGCCCGCGTCAGGCCGCGGTGAAAACGGCCGCACAGCGTATCGACCCTGCCGCTGCCCGCACCGCCCTGTTGCACGCAGCGCGAATAGACCGCATGATCAAGGGTCTGGGCAAGGGTGATGTGTGGGATGAACTGCTGCAATGGGTCCTGAGAATCACCCGGCCCCGGCGGCGGCGCACCGCCTGATCGCCCCCGTAGCTTTTGCAGGAATGAAATCTGGATAACACGATGGACATCACCGCTTACATGACCCAGGTGGGTCAGGCCGCCCGCGCCGCCGCCACCGAGACCGCCCGCGCCTCCACCGCCGCCAAGAATACGGCGCTGCTGGCCATGGCACAGGCCATCCGCACCCGTGCGCCGGAACTTCTCGCCGCCAATGCCGATGACCTGGCCGCAGCCCGTGCCGCCGGGCTGGATGCCGCCATGCTCGATCGCCTCACCCTCACCGCCAAAAGCGTGGAAGCCATGGCCCAGGGGCTGGAACAGGTGGCCACCCTGCCCGACCCCGTGGGCGAGATCAGCGACATGAAACGCCGCCCGAGCGGCATCCAGGTGGGCAAGATGCGCGTGCCCCTGGGCGTGGTGGGCATCATCTACGAGGCCCGCCCCAACGTCACCGCCGACGCCGCCGCCCTCTGTCTCAAATCCGGCAATGCTGCCGTGCTGCGCGGCGGCAAGGAGGCGCTGCGTGCCAACCAGGCCATCGCCGCCTGCGTGCGCGAAGGCCTCAGGGCTGCCGGTCTGCCCGAAACCGCCGTGCAGGTCATCACCACCACCGACCGCGAGGTGGTGGGGCGGATGATCGCGCTGCCCGAATATATCGACGTGATCGTGCCGCGCGGCGGCAAGAGCCTGATCGAGCGTATCTCGCAAGGCGCGAAAGTGCCCGTGATCAAGCATCTGGACGGCAATTGCCATGTGTATGTGGACGATGCCGCCGACCCCGCCAAGGCGCTCAGGATCGTGGAGAACGCCAAGACCCAGCGCCTGGGCACCTGCAACACCGCCGAATCCCTGCTGGTGGCCCGCAACGTTGCCGCAACCCAGCTGCCCGCCATCGCGCGGATGCTGACGGATCACGGCATCGAACTGCGCGGCTGCGAGGAAACCTGCCGCCTGCTGCCGCAGGCCGTGCCGGCCACGGAAGACGATTACTACACCGAATATCTCGCCGCCATCATTTCGGTCAAGGTGGTGGCCGGGCTGGACGAAGCCATCGCCCACATCAACAAATATTCTTCCAGCCACACCGATACCATCGTCACCGAGAATTACACTCATGCCATGCGCTTTTTGCGCGAAGTGGATTCCAGTTCGGTGATGGTGAATGCCTCGACCCGCTTTGCCGATGGCTTCGAGTACGGCCTGGGCGCGGAGATCGGCATTTCCACCGACAAGTTCCACGCCCGTGGCCCGGTGGGCCTCGAAGGCCTCACCAGCCAGAAGTGGATCGTGCTGGGGGATGGTGAAATCCGCAGTTAAGGAGCACAAGCGATGGATGGATATCAGGCAATCGTCAGCGCGCCGGGATTCAGCCTCGGTATCCGCTGCAACGACGACGAAATCACCGCGATCGATTTTCTGGAGCCCCGCGATGAAATCCCCCCCCGATCGCCCCTGGCGAAAGAGGCGGTGCGGCAACTGCGCTCCTATCTCAAGAACCCGCAACATGAATTCACCCTGCCGCTGGCGCCGGCAGGAACGGTGCACCAGCGTCGCGTCTGGCAGCAGATTTCGGCCATTCCTGCGGGCAGGACACGCAGCTACGGCGATCTTGCGACCCGGATCAAGAGTGCGCCACGTGCGGTGGGCGGTGCCTGCGGCGCCAACCCCTACCCGGTGGTGATTCCCTGCCACCGCGTGGTCGCGGCCAATGGCGGGCTGGGAGGCTTTGCCAACGAGCGTGGCGGTTTCCTGCTCGACATCAAGCGCTGGCTCCTGGCGCATGAATCCCGCTGATACGGCGCTCCTCGACGAATTCATCGATACGCTCTGGCTGCAGGATGGCCTGGCGAAAAACACGCTGGCCAGCTACCGCAGCGATCTGGCCCTTTTCGCCGCATGGCTCTCGCCCCGCCTGATCACCCTCCCGAAGGTCGGTCCGGCCGAGGTGAATGCCTATCTCGCCCATCTGCACGCCCAGCCGGCACCGCCGAAGGCCAGCAGCCAGCGCCGCCTGTGTACCACCCTGAAACGCTTCTACCGCTGGCTGATCGACCAGGGACGCATCCACGCCGATCCCCTGCTCAACATACAGGCGCCGATGGCGGGCACGCGCTTTCCCAAGACCCTGTCGGAAAACATGGTGGAGCATCTGCTCGCCGCGCCGGAGACAAATACGCCTCTGGGTCTGCGCGACCGGGCGCTGCTGGAACTGCTCTACGCCACGGGCATGCGGGTGTCGGAGCTGGTGGAACTGAAGATATTCGCGCTCGACCTGCGCGCCGGCGTGGCGCGAGCGCTGGGCAAGGGCAACAAGGAACGCCTCGTCCCCATGGGGGAAGTCGCCATCGGCTGGATGCAGCGCTACCTTGACGAGGCCCGCCCCGCGCTGCTCAAGGCCCGCCCTTGCGACGAGGTATTCGTCACCCGGCGCGGCACCGGCATGACGCGGCAGATGGCCTGGACCCTGATCAAAAAACACGCCCTGCGCGCCGGCATCCACCCGGACCGCATCTCCCCCCATGTACTGCGCCACGCGTTCGCCACCCATCTGCTCAACCATGGCGCCGATCTGCGGGTCGTGCAGCTGCTGCTGGGCCATGCCGATATTTCCACCACCCAGGTCTATACCCACGTAGCGCGCGAACGTCTCAAACAGCTGCACCAGCGCCACCATCCGCGCGGCTGAAAATGCCCGCGCGCAACCCGCCAGATCACCCGGCAAGGCCGTTTGACAGCCCGGGAGGTGCTCCCTATAATCCGCGCTCTTTTTGCGCCGCGGGTCGGTAGCTCAGTCGGTAGAGCAGCGGACTTTTAATCCGTTGGTCGCGAGTTCGAGTCTCGCCCGACCCACCAGAAAAAGTCCTGCAGTCAGAATGTGAGATACTGTCCGGCGGCACGAAGCAGCGCACGTAGCAAGGTGTTCCGGTCATGCCGGATCGCTTCATCGGGTTGTTAGCTCAGTTGGTAGAGCAGCGGACTCTTAATCCGTAGGTCGAAGGTTCGAATCCCTCACAACCCACCAGATTTCCCAATGGCCTGAAAACAGAATCGGGCCGGATTCAAGCCACCTGCGGGCGGCGTCCCGCGCACATTTGCCCGTACCTGCTTCTGCAGGCATCTCGTAATCAAACGTGATCGAACGGCGGCACCGGATGGATTTCGACTGGACAACGATTTCGGACGACCCTAACGACCCGCGGGCGAAAGCCGCCATGCGTCGCCTGCTGCCCGAATTGCGGCGGGTGCATACCGACGGCGATGTGACCGATTATGTGGTGCGGGAGGTACGCGGCAGGCGGGTGCTCGATATCGGCGTGGTATCGCACGCGGCCCATTACTTCGAGTCTCCCGGCTGGCGCCATGGCCGCATCCACCGTGCGGCGGATTATTGCGTCGGCATCGACATCATCGCTCCCCTGGTGGATGAGCTCAATGGACGCGGATTCAATGTGCGATGCATCGATGCCACCTCGGATGCCGATCTGGGCGAACGCTTCGACGTTGTCTTCATCGGTGATGTGATCGAGCATGTCGCCAATCCCGGCGCGTTACTGGGTTTTGCCGCGCGCCACCTGCAACCGGACGGACGCCTGCTGGTTGCCACCCCCAATCCCTACAGCCGGGCGTTCTATCGCAGCTTCAGGCGGGAAGGCATCATTGTCGTCAACCTCGATCACGTCGCCTGGTTCACGCCCACCATGGCCTATGAGCTTGCCCGCCGTTCAGGTCTGAAAATGATCGCCTACCATCTCAACAAACCCCTGTCCGGCTGGCGGCTGGCGTGGAAAAGGCTGCTCTGGCGCATGAACTGGTCGCCGGTCGAATTCTCTTTCTCGGATCATCTGTTCGAATTCGCCCTGCCCGGCTGACCCGTCGCGACGTGGTTGAAACTTATTCCGCTCCCGGCTAGTCTTAGCACCGTTACCCAACCTGATCAGGCACCACTATGGACTACAACCAGACCGTTTCCTCGCTTCCCTCCGCCACGGCAGACCCGCAGCACCGGGTGCTGCGCAACACCTATGCCCTGCTGGCCCTGTCCATGATTCCGACGGTGATCGGCGCCCTGCTGGGCACCACGCTGGGAGTCTCCCTCATGGTGGGCAGCCCGGTGATGAGCATGCTGATCTTTTTTGGCGTGACCTTCGGCCTCATGTACGGCATCCAGCGTACCAAGGACAGCGGCATGGGCGTTGTCCTGCTGCTTGCCTTCACCTTCTTCATGGGCCTGATGCTCGGCCCCCTGCTGCACTACGCCCTGGGCTTTTCGAATGGCGGCAGCCTGATCGCCGTGGCGGCCGGAGGTACCGGCGTCATGTTCGTCACCCTCGCCAGCATCGCCACCACCAGCAAGCGCGATTTCAGCAAGCTTGGCGGTTTTCTCTTCGCCGGCCTGATCCTGCTGGTGGTCGCCGGCATCGCCAACATGTTCCTGCACCTGCCTGCTCTTTCGCTGGCGCTTTCGGTGGGTGCGATATTCATTTTCTCGGCGATGATCCTGTTCGACATCCAGCGCATCGTCCAGGGCGGCGAGACCAACTACATTACCGCCACGCTGTCGGTGTACCTGGATGTGTACAACATCTTCGTCAACCTGCTGCAACTGCTGCTGGCTTTCAGCGGCGACCGGGACTGATCGCTGCCACGGCATTCTGTCCGGCGGCCCTGCGGGGCCGCTTTGCATTTGAGGCACTCCATGCGCGACACTCCCTTACGTTTCGGCACGCCGCTCTCCCCTTCCGCGATCCGAGTCATGCTGCTGGGCAGCGGCGAACTGGGTAAGGAGGTGGCGATCGCCCTGCAACGCCTCGGTTGCGAAGTGATCGCGGTGGACCGCTATGCCCATGCCCCAGCCATGCAGGTAGCCCATCGCAGCCACATCGTCACCATGACCGATGCGGCGGCCCTGCGAGCGATCATCGCCGCGGAGCGTCCCCATCTGGTGGTGCCGGAACTCGAAGCCATCGCCACGGATCTGCTGGTCGAGATCGAGGCCACAGGCGTGGCCGGGCATTTCCCCGAAATCATTCCCACCGCCCGAGCCGCACGGCTGACCATGCACCGGGAAGGTATCCGCCGTCTGGCAGCGGAGACGCTGGGGTTGCCCACATCGTCCTATCGTTTCGCCGACAGTTTCGTGGAAACGCAGACGGCGGCCGATGCCATCGGCTATCCCTGTCTGCTCAAACCGGTGATGTCCTCGTCGGGCAAGGGGCAGTCCCTGGTGAAGTCGGCGCAAGAGTTGAAGGCGGCCTGGGATTACGCCCAGCACGGCGGACGCACCGGCGCCGGTCGTGTGATTGTCGAGGGCTTTATCGACTTCGACTACGAAATCACCTTACTCACGGTGCGCGCGCAAGGCACGGGCGGTGAGGTGGAGACGTTTTTCTGCGAACCCATCGGCCATCTGCAAAAGGCCGGGGACTACATCGAGTCCTGGCAGCCGATGGCGATGCATCCGGTGGCACTGGAGAAATCCCGCGCCATCGCCAAGGCGGTGACCGACAGCCTGGGCGGACGCGGCATCTTCGGCGTGGAACTCTTCATCAAGGGTGAAGATGCCTGGTTCTCCGAGGTCAGCCCGCGCCCCCACGACACCGGCCTGGTGACGCTATGCTCCCAGCGCTTTTCCGAATTCGAGCTTCATGCCCGCGCCATCCTCGGCCTGCCGGTGGATACGGCGCTGCGCCGGCCCGGCGCCTCGGCGGTGATCTATGGCGGCATGGAGGGAAAGGGCGTCGCCTTCGAAGGTGTGGCCGAGGCCCTGCGGGTCCCCGAATCGGATCTGCGCCTGTTCGGCAAACCCGAGAGTTTCCTCAAGCGTCGCATGGGCGTGGCGGTCGCCAACGCCGACAACACCGGGGAAGCGCGCGCCCGCGCCAGGCGGGTGGCATCCAGCGTGCGGCCAGTGAAAGCATGACGGAGTTCGCCGCTGCCCTGATCGCATGGCACCGGCGCCATGGCCGTCATGATCTGCCCTGGCAGCAGAGCCGCGACCCCTATCGTGTATGGCTGTCCGAGATCATGTTGCAGCAGACCCGGGTAGCGACGGTGATCCCTTATTACCTGCGCTTTCTCGAACGCTTTCCCGCACTCGATGCCCTGGCCCGCGCGGAGGATGAGGAAGTGATGGTGCTCTGGAGCGGCCTGGGCTATTACGCCCGGGCGCGCAACCTCCACGCCTGCGCACGGGCGGTGATGGCGCGCCATGGTGGTGTTTTTCCCCGCGACCCTACCGTGATCGCCGGCTTGCCGGGCATTGGCCGCTCCACCGCGAATGCCATCGCCACCTTCTGCTTCGGCGCCCGTGCACCCATTGTCGACGGCAACGTGAAGCGCGTGTTCGCCCGCTGTTTCGGCATCGAGGGCTTTCCCGGCGCGCCAGCGGTGGAAAGAGAAATGTGGGCCCTGGCCGACACCCTCATGCCGGCACGGCATGGCGATGCCTACATCCAGGCCCAGATGGATCTGGGCGCCACGATCTGTACCCGTGGCAAGCCCGGTTGTGACGCCTGCCCGGTCGCCGCTGCCTGCATCGCCCGTCGCGATGGCCGCCAGGCCGAACTGCCATTCCCCAGGCCACGCAAGGCAATGCCCGAGCGGGAGGCCATCATTCTGGTACTGGAGCATCGAGGCCGGATATTGCTGGAGCAGCGCCCCCCCAGCGGTATCTGGGGCGGCCTGCTGTCCCTGCCCGAGCTCCCCGCAGGTACCGATGCCGGCGAACATGCGCAACGGACGCTGGGCTGCGATTCCGGCGACTGGGAAGAGTTGCCGGGGCTGGTGCATGCCTTCACCCACTTCCGGCTCCATCTCACCCCCTTGCGAACCCGGGCGAAGCCACGACCTGGCGTGCGTGAAGACGGCCTGCGCTGGGTCGCGAAGGAGGCACTGACAGCCATGCCATTGCCGGCGCCGATACGCCGTCTGCTGGCTGCTTAAAGCCCGCGTACCCCCTGCTGTTGCAGCAGGCGGTACACCATCTCGATGCGGGAAGCGCTCTCGCGCAATTCCAGCAATTGCTGGCGCACCAGCATGGGCAGGGGCATCCGTTCGGAAAGACGGTAGGCCACCCAGTGCAGGTTGTCGAAATCATGGGGTGGTGGCAGATGACCGCCCGATTCCCCGGCAATGGCCCGCAGCATGTCGGTCAAGCGCGCATAACGCTCCGGCACGGGTTCCGCTGCGGGTGCCGGACGCACAGTCACCCTGGCTCTTTGCAGGCGGGAGGGCTCCACCCGGCGGTCGACGATATCGAAGCACTGCCCCCCTTCGACCATCACTTCCAGCACGCCGAACTGGGGCATGTCCCATTGCACGATGCGGGCCAGGGTGCCGGTTTCATGCGGCACCGCCGGCAGGCCCACCTCGGCGCCTTCGGCGATCAGGCAGATGCCGAAGGGTGATTTATCGCGCAGGCTGGCCTTGGCCATGTCCATGTAGCGGGTTTCGAAAATCCGCAGCGGCAGGCGTCCGCCGGGAAACAGCACCGTGCCCAGGGGGAAAAGGGGGATCTCCCTTTCCTCACCCATCACATTCTCACTCGCCACCCCAGGGGGCGATCAGGCGGTGAGCCACGCCCAACTGATCGAGGATGCGGGCGACGACGAAGTCCACCACGCCCTGGATATTTTCGGGATGATGGTAGAAGCCCGGATTGGGCGGCAGGATCACCGCGCCCGCCCGCGACAGGCGCAGCATGTTCTCCAGCTGGATGGCGGAGAGGGGGGTTTCCCGCGGCACCAGGATCAGCTTGCGGCCTTCCTTGAGCACCACATCTGCGGCGCGGGTGGTGAGATCGGAGGCCATGCCTGCGGCCACTTCGGCCAGGGTGCCCATGGTGCAGGGGCAGATCACGTAGGCATCGGGCGGATTCGATCCGGAAGCCAGAGGCGCATTCCAGTCCTCGCGGCCGAAGACGGAAAGCTGGCCCTCGGCGGCGCCAAAGCGAGCGCTGAAAAACCGCTCCGCCTCCCGTGGCTGGCTGGGCAGCACCAGATCCATCTCCTGTCGTGCGACGACCTGGGCCGCCTGCGAATACACCAGCCAGACCCGCACGCCGGCCTGCAGCAGGCATTCGAGCAGACGCACGCCATAAGGCATGCCGGAAGCGCCGGTGAAGGCAAGGGCGACGGTTTTGCGATTCAAGCAATGACCCCTTCGGCATCGGGTTTGGAATCGAGTTGTCGCAGCAGCCGGGCAGCGACGAGACCGTTGACGATACCGAAGATCAGCGCCGCCGTGGCGAACAGGGGCACCAGGTAGAACACGCCGTCATGGGGCACCAGCCACAGCCGGGCCACCAGAAGCTGTCCGCCGATATGGGCAAAGGCCGCCAGGATGCTGCACGATACCGGGCCGAAGAACCGGCGTGGCAGGCCCTGGGCGACACCCAGCACCAGCAGGCTGCACAGCGCGCCACACAGGCTGAGAAAAAACCCCGGCGCGAGGAACTGCCCCACCAGCAGGCTGCCGGCCACCACCCGCAGCAGCGAGACCCATGCGGCATCGCGCCAGCCGTGGCGCTCCAGCACCATGAGCACGACGATATTCGCCAGCCCCGGCTTGACGCCCGGCAGGGGCGAGGGAATCGCCGCCTCGGCCACGGTCAGGGCAATGGCCGCCGCGGCATAGCGGGCGATGCGATGATCGTCGGGGGTGACCGCCAGTGTGAGGACGGACGCCCCGTCAATAGGCGATCGAGTCATGACTCCCCGATCCCGCCAGACTGAGGCTGATGTGGTTGGGCGCGCAGATGGCGATGGCTCCGGCCTGGCTCAACCAGCCCTGCTTCACGCAATACTGGCGCGGCCCCGGGTCGGAGGCGACCCGGGCGCGGCCGGGCGCGGTTTCGATCACCGTCGCGCCGATCGGCCCCGGTACCGACAGGCGCCGGGCGGCATTCAGCGGCAGTTCCGCCACCACGGCGCCGTCCCGCCGCACCACGGCGCGATCGGCCGCACCGCCATGCCACAGCAGCGGATAGGAAACCCCGGCCAGCATCAGGCCCAGCGCGGTAACGATCCAGTCGCCGGGCCGCATCAGGGATAGCCACAGGCTCACACTTGGGTTCATCCGGCCAGGGAGCGGTGGCGGACCAGCACCCGGGATGCATCACTGAACCGGGCGCGCAGCCATTCCGCCAGATACACCGAACGATGCTGGCCTCCCGTGCAGCCGATGGCCACGGTCAGGTAGGAGCGGTTGTCGCGGATATAGCTGGGCAGCCAGTCGGCGACAAAGCGGCGGATATCCTCGGCCATGCGACCGACTTCGGGCTGGGAGGCGAGGAATTGCACCACCGGTTTGTCGAGTCCGGTCAGGGGACGCAGTTCCGGATCGTAATGAGGATTGGGCAGGCAGCGCACATCGAACACCAGATCGGCATCGAGCGGCAGGCCATGCTTGTAGCCGAAAGACTCGAACAGGAGCGTCAGCCCTTCGCCGGCCTTGGCCGCCGCCAGGTCGCGCACGAAACCACGCAGGGCGTTGGGGCGCAGATCGCTGGTATCGATGCGGTGCCCGAGGCCGGCCAGGGTTTCCAGCATCTGCCGCTCGCGGATGATGGCTTCGGCCAGGGTGGTGGTGCGATCCGCCAGAGGATGGCGACGACGGGTTTCGGAAAAACGCTGGATCAGGATGTCGTCCCGTGCATCGAGAAACAGAAAGCGGATTTCCCGGCCGGGGGTGGTTCCGATCTCGCGCATCAGTGCCGGCAAGGCGGCGATACCCGGCCCGGCCCGGGTGTCCACCGCGACGGCGACATGGCCGTATCCCTCCTGTTCGAGCTGGTTCACCAGGGATGGCAGCAGTGGAGCAGGCAGATTGTCCACGCAATAGTAACCGGAATCCTCCAGCACATGGAGCGCCACGCTCTTGCCGGAACCGGAGAGGCCGCTGATGAGGATGAGCTGCATGAACATTTCCTTCCACCCGGATTCTGCCCGGGCCTGGAAGGCATCATACCGGCAGCGGGTCCGGCATGCCGGATCACGACCGGATCAGCGCGATTCCTTGATCAGGCGGTCGTTGGCCGGCTGAACCGGGCGCGCATTGCGCGGATACAGGCGGGAAAAGATCGATACCTGATCCGCCGAGAGCTGCATCGGCTGCTTGAATACCAGCCAGAGCACCTCCTCGGTACAGGGCGGCGTGGTCAGGGAGCCCATGTAGCTGTAGTAGCCGCGCTCCTGGGGCAGCAGGCGGGTGAGATCGATGGCGGGTGCGGGTGTCAGAGGCTGATTCTCTTCCAGCGGCAGGTTGTTCCACAGGGTCTGGATCAGCGGATTGTCGGTGCCCTTTTCCAGCAAAACGGCGACCACCGCCAGATGGCCTTCATCATCCTGATGCACCAGATGGATCACCATGTCGGTGCCGCGACCGTTGATCTTTTCTTCCGACGGCTTGTGAAAGTGAAACTGCTTGAGTTCGTAGGTGCGCCCCATCACCGATACCGTATTGCCCTCGCCAACCCCGATCTGGATCGTGTGGCCGTTATTCACGATACTGAAGCGGGTGGGCTTGTAATCGAAACGCAATGGCTCCTGATCGACCCGGATGGTGTCGCGGATGTCGATCGGCGACTGCCGCTTGCCGCTGTCACAGGTGGCATAGTCGGGCCGCAGCCGGGCCCAGTTAGCCGGCCCGCCCTCGCCTTCGTAACTCCAGTGCACGGGCAGCCTGGGCGGCTCTTTCGCGGTATCCGCTTCAGCCGCTTTTTTACGCGACAGCATGCGGCGCGGCCCCGAAGTGGCGAAAGCCCGCTCCAGGGCGCGGCGTTCGCTACGTTCCGTCCGGGGCTGGCTGTCCTTCTCCTTCGCTGCCGCTGCCGCTGCCGCGGGATTCGAAGTGTCGACGGGATGCTCCACGCGGGATTTGTCGATCCCGGGCAGTTCCAGCAGACGGCGAGGTGCCTCACCTTTGGCAGCGCCCGCCTTGTCGACATCCTGCCCGGTGATTTTGGCCGTGCCCTTGCTCGCGGCCTTGTCGACGGGTTTGGCATCGGTGCTGACGGGCGCACCATCGGCAACGGTAAGGGTTCTGGCCGGACCAGTGCTGCCGGCATCACTCACCATTTCGGCGTGCATGACGCCGAATTTCGCTGCCGTGGCGGCCGCAGGCGCGGCGGGCCGGGTGGCCACAGAAGCGCCGACGGTTTTGCACACTGCCGCCAGCAGGGCGCCATCACTGTCCCCGGCACTCGCCGGCAGATCCTTCGGGGCCAGCACCGGCTCGACCCGCAACAGGGTATCACCCTGCAGGTACAACCGCTTCAGTGTGGCAAACCGGCCGCTGGCGCAGTCATAACGATTGAGGGCTTCCAGCGTGTCATAAACACCGCCGGCCGGATCATTCACCGGTTTGGCCAGCACCAGCCGGCTCCAGGCCTGAATCGATCCACCCCCCAGGCGCCGCAGACGGCTCAGGTCCATGTCCAGATGTTCCTGTTTGCCCTTGATCACGACCCGCCAGTCGGCAGCGTGCACAGGGCTGCCACCGAGGGTGGCCAGCAGGAACAGAAAAATGGTCAGGCAGCGTGCGGGACGCATGGGGTTTCCCCTTCTTTGCGGAGGTTTCAGGGTTTACGGCAGGCGTGCTGCGGACTTTAATCCGCTCTTCCGGCGGCAGGCGGTTGCATTGCCGTGGCCTTTCCGGTAGCTTGGCCCCTCCAGCCGGCATACGATCCGGCCGTCAGGAATATCTCCATGAATGCCAACGATAAATTTATCGCCGCCCAGGCCCGTGTGGACAACGCGGCGGTCCAGCCCCTCCCCAACTCCAGAAAAATTCACGTCACCGGCTCGCGCGCGGACCTGCGGGTTCCCATGCGGGAAATCAGCCAGGCCGACACCCATGGCCTGCAGGGCGCCGAGCCCAATCCCCCAATCTTTGTCTACGACTGCTCCGGCCCCTATACCGATCCGGAGGCCCGGATCGACATCCGCCAGGGCCTGCCCGCGCTGCGCCAGAAATGGATCGAGGAGCGTAACGATACCGAACTGCTGAGCGGCCTGACTTCCTCCTATGGCCGGGAACGCGCGGCCGACCCGGCTACCGCCCACCTGCGTTTCCCCGGCCTGCACCGCCAGCCCCGGCGCGCCAGGACCGGCATGAACCTCAGTGGCAACGTCACGCAGATGCATTACGCCCGCTGCGGAATCATCACCCCGGAGATGGAATTTGTCGCCATCCGCGAAAGCCTGCGCCGCCAGGAATATCTCGAAAGCCTGCGCGCTTCGGGGCCACAGGGCGAGAAGCTGGCCCGGCTGATGGGCCGCCAGCATGCCGGCCAGCGCTTTGGCGCGGCGATCCCCGAGGAGATCACGCCCGGGTTCGTGCGCGACGAAGTGGCCCGTGGCCGCGCCATCATCCCCAACAACATCAACCATCCGGAATCGGAGCCGATGATCATCGGCCGCAACTTTCTGGTGAAGATCAACGCGAATATCGGCAACTCCGCCGTCACCTCCTCCATCGGCGAGGAAGTGGACAAGATGACCTGGTCCACCCGCTGGGGCGGAGATACCGTGATGGACCTGTCCACCGGCAAGAACATCCACGAAACCCGCGAATGGATCATCCGCAACTCGCCCGTTCCCATCGGCACCGTGCCCATCTACCAGGCACTGGAAAAAGTGGACGGCCGCGCCGAGGAACTGACCTGGGAGATGTTCCGCGACACGCTGATCGAGCAGGCCGAGCAGGGTGTGGACTACTTCACCATCCACGCCGGCGTGCTGCTGCGCTACATCCCGATGACCGCCGAGCGCATGACCGGCATCGTCAGCCGCGGCGGCTCCATCATGGCCAAGTGGTGCCTGGCGCACCACAAGGAAAACTTCCTCTACACCCGCTTCGAGGAAATCTGCGACATCATGAAGGCCTACGATGTGGCCTTCTCCCTGGGGGATGGCCTGCGCCCCGGTTCCATCTACGACGCCAACGATGAAGCCCAGCTGGGCGAGCTCAGGACCCTGGGCGAGCTCACGCAAATCGCCTGGAAGCACGATGTGCAGGTGATGATCGAAGGTCCCGGCCACGTGCCCATGCAACTCATCAAGGAAAACATGGACAAGGAGCTGGAATGGTGCGATGAAGCGCCCTTCTACACCCTGGGTCCGCTCACCACCGACATCGCACCCGGCTACGACCACATCACCAGCGCCATCGGCGCGGCGCAGATCGGCTGGTACGGCACCGCCATGCTCTGCTACGTGACCCCCAAGGAGCATCTGGGCCTGCCCAACAAGCAGGACGTGAAGGAAGGCATCATCACCTACAAGCTGGCTGCGCACGCCGCCGACCTGGCCAAGGGCCATCCGGGTGCGCAGATCCGCGACAACGCGCTATCCAAGGCGCGCTTCGAGTTCCGCTGGGAAGACCAGTTCAATCTCGGCCTGGACCCGGACAAGGCGCGCGAATTCCACGACGAGACCCTGCCTCAGGAGGGTGCCAAGGTGGCCCACTTCTGTTCCATGTGCGGTCCCCATTTCTGCTCCATGAAGATCACCCAGGACGTGCGCGACTTCGCCGCCGCACAGGGCGTTTCGGCGCAGGAGGCGCTGCACAAGGGCATGGAGACCAAGGCCGTCGAGTTCGTCAAGGATGGCGCGCAGATCTATCGCAAGGCCTGATTCCCGGATCGACAGGAGAAATTCATGGAACTGACCACACTTTTCGGCACTCTCGGTACTCTTGGCACCCTTGCCATCGCCCTGCCCCTGACGACCCAGGCCGCCACCTTTACCCTGGAAAGCCCCGACGTGGGCCCTGGCGCCCCCATCGCCAACACCTTCGTCTTCAGGGGCTTCGGCTGCGAGGGCGACAATCTTTCCCCGGCACTGGCGTGGCAAAACGCGCCTGCCGGGACCCGGAGCTTCGCCCTCACCGTTTATGACCCCGACGCGCCCACCGGCAGCGGTTTCTGGCACTGGGTGGTGACCAACCTGCCCGCCACCACCACATCACTGCCCCGGGGCGCCGGCAGCGCCGATGGCAGCAGGCTGCCCCAGGGCACGGTGCAGTTCCGCACCGATTTCGGTACCCCCGGCTATGGCGGTCCCTGCCCGCCTGTCGGCCATGGCGACCATCGCTACATCTTCACGATCCACGCCCTGAAGGTGGACCGGCTCGACGTTCCCGCCGATGCCACCGCGGCGATGGTGGGGTTCAATCTTCATTTCAACACGCTGGCCAAGGCCAGCTTCACCGCCCGATACGGCCGCAAGTGATAGAAAACCGCGCCTGCCGCTCCGGCTGCGGCGCCTGCTGTATCGCCCCCTCCATCTCCAGCCTGGACAAACCGGCGGGCGTCCCCTGCCGACATCTGGACGACGAGCTGCGCTGCCGGCTCTTCGGTCACCCCGAACGGCCCGCGGTGTGCGGGGGGCTACGGCCCACAATCGAGATGTGCGGCGAATCCCGCACCGAGGCCCTGATCTGGCTGACGCGCCTGGAAAAGGAAACCGCCCCCGTCGCGTAGAATCCGGCCCCTGGCACCGTCATCCCATTCTTTTCCAGGAGCTTTTCCGTGCAACTCGTCTGCCTCGATCTCGAGGGCGTGCTCGTCCCCGAGATTTGGATTGAATTCGCCGAGCGAACCGGCATCCCCGAACTGCGCCGCACCACCCGCGACGAACCCGACTACGACAAGCTCATGCGGTACCGGCTCGATATCCTGGCGGAAAGGAAGCTGGGCCTGCCCGACATCCAGGATGTGATCACCGGCATGGGCCCCATGGCCGGCGCCAGGGAATTTCTCGACGGACTGCGCCAGCAGTTCCAGGTCATCATCCTTTCCGACACCTTCTACGAATTCGCCATGCCGCTGATGAAGCCGCTGGGCATGCCCACCCTGTTCTGCCACAAGCTGGAAGCGGATGCACGGGGCATTCTGGTGAATTACCATCTGCGCATGCCGAATCAGAAGAAGGAAGCCGTACAGCGTTTCAAGGAACTCAACTTCAAGGTCATCGCCGCCGGTGATTCGTATAACGACACCGCGATGCTGGGCGAAGCCCACGCCGGCATCCTGTTCCATCCACCGCAAAACGTGATCGACGAATTCCCCCAGTTTCCGGTGACGAAAAGCTACGCGGAACTGAAGGCGGAAATTCTCAAGGCCTCTGCCCGTATCTGACCTGCCACCGCTCATGCACCGCGAACGTTTCTATACCCTTGCCGCGTCCTGCCCCGATCAGGTGGGCATCATCGCCCGCATCACCGGATTCTTTGCCGAGCACCGCGGCTGGATACTTGAATCCAGCTTTCACTCGGATGGCGAAGCCGGGCGCTATTTCATGCGCATCGAGGTCAGGGCCGACTCCCTCCCCTTTGGTATCGACGTGTTGCGCCAGAAGTTTGCACCCGTGGCCGAGTCCCTGGCCATGCACTGGAAGCTGACCGACAGCACACAGAAGAAACGGGTCGTGGTGCTGGTGAGCAAGCAGGAGCACTGCCTCTACGATCTGCTCGCCCGCTGGCAGAGCCGGGAGCTCGATATCGAAATTCCCTGCGTCATCTCCAACCATGAAACCTTTCGCGGTTTTGTCGAGTGGCACGGAATTCCTTTTCATCACGTCCCCGTAACGCCCGACAACAAGGTTGCAGCGTATCGCACGGTGACAGAATTGTTCGATGCGGCCCATGCAGACACCATGGTTCTTGCGCGCTACATGCAGATTCTCCCGCCCGAACTCTGCGCGGCCTATCCAGGACAGATCCTCAACATCCATCACAGCTTCCTGCCCAGCTTCGTCGGCGCCAAGCCCTACCACCAGGCCTACCAGCGTGGCGTCAAGCTGATCGGCGCCACCTGCCACTACGTCACCGCTGATCTCGACCAGGGGCCGATCATCGAGCAGGACGTGATCCGCATCGACCATTCCGACTCGGTGGACGACATGGTCCGCTACGGCAAGGATATCGAAAAGGCGGTCCTTGCCCGTGGCCTGCGCTACCACCTCGAAGACCGCGTGCTGACCCACGGCAACAAGACCGTGGTGTTCCGGTGAACCGGGAGCCATTCAAGAAGCGGCTGGCGCGGGAAGCCAGGGAATATCTGGCGGATCTGCGCAATTTCGGCAAATCCTTGCAACGCACCGAGGGCTGGGTCACGCTCGGGCTGATCATTGCCGTCCTGCTGATGCTGGTGGAATGGTTCGTCACCGGCATGGGGTTCGACCGGCTCAATGACCTGAGCGGATCGTTCTCCATCTGGCGCCCCCGCCTTTGCCGGCCTCTCGACGATTTCGCCGCCATCCTGCTGGTGCTTGATGCCATCGCCCTGGTTCTTCTGGGCGCCATGGCCATCGGTGAGATGATGCAGCTGCTCGACCGCAGACGGTCACATCTGCCGACCCGCCCCCGTCAGGTTGCCCTGCCGGCGGGGGCCATGCTGGTGGTCGGGCTGGCCGGCATCGGCTACATGCGTTATCTGTGTTGAAGCCGCAGCTGCCCCCGAACTCCCGGGGAGCGCTGCGGCCATCTGCCGGAACAACCGGTCAATAGTGATAGGCGGATTCGCCGTGAGAGGTGATGTCCAGCCCCTGGCGTTCCTCATCCTCGGGAACACGCAGACCGATGACGGCATCCACCAGCTTGAAGGCGATGAAAGCCACCGTGCCGGAAAGCACCACGGTCACCCCCACACCGGTCGCCTGCACGATCACCTGATCAACGATGGAGTAGTTCTCGGCGGTCTTGTTCGCGACATAGTCATAGATCCCCGTGCCGCCCAGCGCAGGAGCAGCGAACACCCCGGTCAGGATGGAACCCAGGATGCCTCCCACCCCATGCACGCCGAACACATCCAGCGAGTCATCGGCGCCCAGCAGTTTCTTGAGGCCATTGACCCCCCAGAGGCAGACGACTCCCGCGAGCAGACCGATCACCAATGCACCGCCGACACCCACATAACCGCAGGCAGGCGTGATGGCGACCAGACCAGCGACAGCACCGGAAGCCGCACCCAGCATGGAAGGCCGGCCCTTGAGCGCCCATTCGGCCGACATCCAGGAAAGCGCCGCGGCAGCGGTAGCCAGCCAGGTGTTCACGAAGGCCAGGGCGGCTGCGCCATTAGCCTCCAGGGCGGAACCGGCATTGAAACCGAACCAGCCGAACCAGAGCAGGGATGCGCCGATCATGGTCATGGTCAGGCTGTGCGGCGCCATCGAATCCCTGCCGAAGCCAACGCGCTTGCCGATCACATAGGCCCCCACCAGCCCGGCCATGGCGGCGTTGATATGCACCACGGTGCCTCCGGCAAAGTCGAGCGCGCCCTTCTGGAAGAGCCAGCCGGCCGTGGCGTTGAGCTTGTCCGCGGCATCCGCCGTGGTGTAGCCATCCGGGCCGGCCCAGTACCAGACCATGTGCGCCATGGGCAGATAGCTGAAGGTAAACCAGATCACTACGAAGGCCAGCACGGCGGAAAAGCGCACCCGCTCTGCGAAGGCGCCAACGATCAGGCCGCAGGTGATGGCCGCGAAAGCTCCCTGGAAGGCCACATAGATGAGCTCCGGTAGCGCCACCCCCTTGCTGAACGTGGCGGCAATGCTGTCCGGCGTGATGCCTTTGAGCAGGATCTTGTCGAGACTCCCGAAGAACGCGTTGCCCTCGGTAAATGCAACGCTGTAGCCATACAGGGCCCACAGCACGCTGATCAGGGAAAACACGACAAACACCTGCATCAGCACCGACAGCATGTTCTTGCTGCGGACCAGGCCACCATAGAACAGCGCCAGTCCCGGTATCGACATCAGGATGACCAGGGCGGTGGCCACGATCAGCCAGGCCGTGTCGCCCTTGTTGGGTACCGGGGCCGCCGGTGCCGCCGCCGCGGCGGGAGTGGCGGTGGCCATGGGCAGCGCTGCGGGGGCCGCCCCCTGTGCCGTGGTGACAGGCGCCACCACGGCTGCCGCCGGCGCCGTATCGGCGGGCTTGTCCTCGGCCCGGGCGCCAAAACCGAAACCGAGCGTTGCCGCCGCAAGGAGGACGGCCATCAGCTTTTTCATCTTCACGCTCCTCAAAGGGCATCCTCACCGGTTTCGCCGGTGCGGATGCGAATGACGTGTTCGAGTTCGAACACAAATATCTTGCCATCACCGATCTTGCCCGTGCTGGCGGATTTTTCGATCGCCTCGATGACCTGTTCCAGAATTTCTTCGCCGACTGCGGCATCGATCTTGATCTTGGGCAGGAAGTCGACGACATATTCGGCGCCCCGGTACAACTCGGTGTGCCCTTTCTGGCGGCCGAATCCCTTGACCTCGGTGACGGTGATGCCTTGCACACCAACGGTGGCAAGCGCTTCGCGCACCTCGTCAAGCTTGAACGGCTTGATGATGGCGGTAACCAGTTTCATGATGTTTTCCTCACGGTTAAGAATCGGCGCGTCGCGCCGGGGTGGGTCAGAAGGTTTTCTTGAACGTGAGCAGCGCGGTACCCTTGCTCACGTTCCTGAAACCGGAGGTGGCGCCGATGCCGGGCATAAAGCCGTTATTGCCCCAGCAGTAGGCATTGGTGCCCCCCGCGGAGGAATCGCACGAGCCGGAGGTGTTGGTATCGGAATAGGTCAGGCCGATCACACCGAAACCCACGTCCTTGGTCACACCCACGTTCCAGTCGGTGTAGTCGGCAATGCTCAGATCACGCACGCGCTGGTGGCCGATATGTGCGGAAACACCCCAGCCGTCGCCCAGGTCGTGGGCCCAGTTGCCTTCCAGATAGCCCGATCCACGGGTGCCGCCGCCGGTGCTCGAATACCAGCCAATAAAGTGGCTGGAAACGGCATGGGAATACTTGACGCTGAATTCCTTGTAGCCCAGGGCGCCATATACCTCGGTGGTATTGGGGTTGGCGCCGAAGGCGTTGGCCGCGCCATGGCCGGGGTAGTTGTAGGTGATCAGGCCCACGTCGTAGTTCCAGTCGCCGCCAGCGAAGGCATTGCGATAACCGCCGTAGATATCGACCTCGGTGGTGCCCTTGCCGGTGTAGTCCTTCACCCAGGAGATGGAAGATGCCCATGCGCCGACATAGAAGCCATTGCTGAAGGCGTAGTCCACACCGGCCTGCAGTGCGCCGTCACCGTGGGTCTGGGATACGCCGCGGAACAGATAGTCCGTCACCACCCCGACATTGAAGGACAGCGGAGACGCAGGAGCATCGTCCGCAAAAGCGGGCGTGGCGATCATGCCGATGATGGCAGCGGTAATGAGGGGTATTTTCATGAGATCGGAACTCCCGTTGGATTGAAGAACATAAGCACCGATCTTCCTTACGCACGGACCGTGCCACCCCCGTCAACAGCTGCGAAACCCATGCCAGAGACCGAAAGCCGCTTCCGCATGCACCGGCATGAACCGGTGAACTGTCCATGTCGCACCAAACCTGTGCAAAGTGCCCGAAACCCCCATGCTAGACTCGCCTCACCCCATCCAGAACCGGACATCCGCATGATTCCCAACAAGCAGCTGCTCGATGAATTCGCCCAGCGCGCCTCCCGGATGCTGGCGGCCAGCCCCGCGGCCGATATCGAAAAAAACTTCCGGGCGCTGGTGGCCGGCTGGCTGGCCCGACTTGACCTGGTGACCCGTGAGGACTTCGATATCCAGCGTGAACTGCTGGCCAAGGCCCAGGCCCAGTTACGTGCCCTGGAAGCCCGCATCACCGAACTGGAACAGCGCCGGGGCTAGATCATGACCGGGGTAAACGGGACGCGCCGTCACCGGTCGTGGCGCCTCCTTGCCATCGCCACGGGCCGATGAGTCTCGCTGTCCTCAGGAGCCGCGCCCTGGCCGGCATGACGGCCGCCGAAGTCAGCGTGGAAGTTCACCTCGCCTCGGGATTGCCCTCCTTCACCCTGGTGGGACTGCCGGAAACCGAAGTCAAGGAATCCCGGGATCGGGTCCGGGCGGCCATCCAGAACTGCCGCTTCGAGTTTCCCGCCCGCCGCATCACCGTCAATCTCGCGCCGGCGGATCTGCCCAAGGAATCCGGCCGCTATGACCTGCCCATCGCCCTGGGCATCCTGCTCGCTTCGGATCAGATCCGCGCCACCGATCTGGATCGCCATGAATTCGTCGGCGAACTTTCCCTTTCCGGCGAACTGCGTTCCATTCGTGGCGCACTGGCGATGGCCCTCGGTGCCCGACAATCGGGACGATGCTTTTTACTGCCGGCAGCCAATGCGGCCGAAGCGGCCCGCACAGGGGGCAGCGTGCTGGGAGCACATAGCCTGCTCGATGTCTGCGCCCATCTGACTGGCCACACGCCACTGCCGGAAACCCTGCCCGAACCTGTTTCCGGCCAGTCCGGCTATCCCGATCTGGCCGATGTGAAAGGACAAACAGGCGCCAAGCGGGCATTGGAGATCGCCGCCGCCGGCGGCCACTCCCTGCTCATGAGCGGCCCGCCGGGGACCGGCAAATCGATGCTGGCGGCCCGCTTTCCCGGTCTGCTGCCGCCCATGACCGAAGACGAGGCCCTGGCCTGCGCCACCGTGCAGTCGCTGGCGGGTGAGTTCCGCAGCGAACACTGGGGCCGCCGTCCCTTCAGGGCGCCCCATCACTCGGCCTCGGCTCCGGCATTGGTGGGTGGCGGCGGCGTACCCCGGCCCGGTGAAATTTCCCTGGCCCATGAAGGCGTGCTGTTTCTCGACGAGCTGCCCGAATTCGACCGCCGCGTGCTCGAAGCCCTGCGCGAACCGCTGGAAACCGGCCACATCTGCGTTTCTCGCGCGGCGCGGCGCACCGACTTCCCCGCGCGCTTCCAGCTGGTAGCGGCGATGAATCCCTGTCCCTGCGGCTATCAGGGCCATCCCGGCGGCAAATGCCGCTGCACACCGGATCAGGTGGCCCGTTACCGCGGCAGGCTTTCCGGTCCATTGCTGGACCGCATCGATCTGGCCATCGAGGTGCCCGCCCTGGCCGACACCGAATTGCAGGCCCGCAGCGGCGGCGAATCCTCGATTACGGTACGCGAGCGGGTGATCGCGGCACGGACGCGGCAGATGGCACGTCAGGGCAAACCCAATGCCCGGCTGGAGAGCGCCGAAATCGACAGCCATTGCACTCCCGATGCAAACGGCGCCGCCCTGTTGCGCCAGGCCATCGAACGCCTGGGTTTTTCCGCCCGGGCTTATCACCGCATCCTCAAGGTGGCGCGCTCCATCGCCGATCTGGCCGGCAGCACCCCGATCCTTGGCGCGCATGTGGCCGAGGCCATCCAGTACCGGCGCCACCTCCATGCGCAATGAAGCTGCGCCACGCGGCATCGCCATCCTGCTGGCCACCCTGTCGGCCATCGGCCCGTTTTCCATCGATACCTATCTGCCGGCCTTCCCTTCCATCGCCCGATCCCTCGGCGCCAGCCAGATCGAGGTGCAGCAGACACTGACGGCCTACCTGCTGTCCTTCGCCTTCATGACCCTCTGGCACGGCGCGCTGGCCGATGCCCTGGGCCGGCGCCGGGTGATCCTCGCCGGACTCGCCTGCTACACCCTGGCATCCCTGTTCTGTCTCTTCGCCACCCGCATCGAACTGCTCTGGCTGGGACGTGTGCTGCAGGGCCTCTCCGCCGGTGTCGGCATGGTGGTGGGCCGGGCCATGGTGCGCGACCTGTTCGACGGCGCCGCCGCCCAGCGGCTGATGGCCCGGGTCGGCGTCATCTTCGCCGTGGCTCCCGCAATCGCGCCGGTGATTGGCGGCTGGGTGTATACCTTCTTCGGCTGGCAGGGCATCTTCGCTTTTCTCACCCTGTTCGGCGCCGGCCTGTGGTTCGCCTGCTGGCGTGCGCTACCGGAAACCCTGGCGGCGGACATGCGTCAGAATCTGCATCCTGTCGCCCTCTGGCACGGCTATTCCAGCGTGTTGCGCTCCGCCCCCTTTCTCGGGCTTTCCTTTGCCCTGGCGCTGAACTTCAACGGCCTTTTCATTTACGTGCTGTCGGCACCGGTGTTCCTGATCGAACACCTGCATCTCACGCCTCAATCTTTCGCCTGGCTGTACGTTCCCGCCGTGGCGGGGATGATGCTGGGGAACATCCTTTCCGCACGCGCTGCCGGCCGTTTCACGCCGCACCAGACCATTCTCGCCGGCTTCTGCCTGATGGCGCTGGCGGCAGCGGTCAACATTGCGCTCAATCTGCACCACACCCCGGGGCTGCTCCAGGCGGTGCTTCCGATCGGGCTGTACGACGTGGGAATGGCGCTGGCCATGGCCAGCCTGCAGATTCTCGCCCTGGATCTCTTTCCCGACCGGCGTGGCATGGCCTCCAGCTGTCAAGGGCTGTTGCAGACAGGCACCAATGCCCTGACCGCGGGCGTGGTGGCACCCCTGGTCTGGAGCAGCACGCTGACCTTGGCGGCGACCATGGGAGCCTTCGTCGGCCTCGGCTTCATCGCCTTTCTCGCGGCGCGGAAGCAGCGCTAGAAAAAGAGGGTGCGCAACATATTCAGCGCCAGAATGAAAAGCAGGGCAGCGAAGATCTTCTTGAGCGCGGCCACCGGCAGACGGTGCGTCAGGCTGGCGCCATAGGGCGCTGTCACCACGCTGGCCACCGCTGTGGCGGCCAGGGCGGGCAAATAGACAAAGCCAACGCTGCCGACCGGCAGGCCGGTGGTGCCCCAGCCACTGATCACATAGCCCGCTGCGCCCGCCGCGGCAATGGGAAAGCCGATGGCGGCCGAGGTGCCAATGGCGTGATGCACCTTCACATTGCACCAGGTCATGAAGGGCACCGAGAGGGAACCACCACCGATTGCCACCAGGGCGGAAAATCCGCCGATACCCGCCCCCACGCCGAACATGCCGGCGGTGCCGGGCAGGGCGCGGGAAGGTTTGGGCCTGACGTTGAGCACCATCTGCAGCGCGACATAGCTCATGAACACGCAGAAAAAAATCGCCAGCTGACTGGTCCGCAGATGCCCGGCCAGCTGGGCACCGAGCAGGGTGCCCAGCACCACACCGGGCGCGATGGCACGCACCACCGGCCAGAGCACCGCGCCATGGGCATGATGGGCACGCAGGCTGGATATGGAGGTGAAGGTGATGATCGCCATCGAGGTGCCCAGCGCCAGATGCACGATGTGCTCGTAAGGCAGCCCCTGGGCGACGAAGATCATGGTCAGCAGGGGCACCAGGATGCCACCGCCACCGATTCCCAGCAGACCGGCGCAAAAACCGGCCAAAGCGCCCAGCGCCAGAAAGACGGGAAGCCAGGAGATCATCATCCGATCAGTTTCCCGACGATGAATTTCCATTCCGCGGGGTCCACCGGCGTGATGGAAAGACGGTTGCCCCGCTGCAGGATGCGCATGTTGGCCAGCTCCGGGTGAGCACGTAATTCATCGAGCCCCACCAGACGGGTCTTCTTCACGGCGCGCACATCGACATTGATCCAGCGCGGATTCCCGGCGCTGGATTTGGGATCGAAGTAGGGGCTGTCCGGTTCGAACTGGGTACGGTCCGGATAGGGCTTGCTCGCCACCTCGGCCAGGCCGGCGATACCCGGCTCGGGGCAGGAAGAGTGATAAAAGAAAACCTTGTCACCCACCGTCATCTGGTCACGCATGAAATTGCGTGCCTGATAGTTGCGCACGCCCCACCAGTCCACCTTCTGCCCCGGCATGGCCAGCACATCGTCGATGCCGACCACGGAAGGCTCGCTCTTCATCAGCCAGTAACGCATATTGGTGAGCTTCCAAGAAAAAAGCGCTGACCGGGTCAGCGCTTCTGGATGAGATCCCCCGCCTGTGCCGTTTGGGCCGCTATCCTGAACCTGGGTTCAGGGAGGCCGCGTTCCTGCCGCTTCAGGTCCGCCCGGCGAGGGGCGGTCACAACAGCGGCGTGATGGTCGGCAGCCTTGTCGCGTGGACATTGGTTCAAGGAAATTGCAACCTTGTCGAACACCGCAGGGGAAACCGGGGAAGCCGCCCCGGAATGCTCAGAACAGGTCGTCCTGTTTGTGTCCGGCGAGCACCTGATCGAGGCGGGCTTCGATGGCTTCGATTCTACGCCTGGAACTCTCGTCGTCAATGGGTGGCAGGGGGGCAGGGGGGGGATAGGTTCCGGGTTCGCGCAGGGCCAGCAGTTCGTGGGCCAGATTGAGCGCGGTCATCACCGCCAGACGTTCGCCCGAGCTTCTGGTTCGCGCGCCAATGTCGCGGATTCTCGCGTCAAGCATATCCACCGCGGCGAGCAGCGCTTCCCGTTCCTCGGGCGCGCAGGCCACCCGATAGTCCTTCCCCAGCAGGGTGATGTCGAGCGACATCGACATCGAATTATTCGAAGGATTGCCGTTGGCGCTCATGCTTCTTCGGGCAGGTTGGGGAGCAGGCTTTCGAGCCGCATCCGGGCCGCCTCGATGCGACCGCTCAGATCCTGATTGCGGCGTTCCAGGTCATCGGCCCGATGACGCAGCTCGCGATTCTCCGCGTCCAGACGCCCGCACAGGGCCAGGACCAGGTTCACCTTTTTTTCCAGGGAATCGAGTGGAACGCTCATGGAGCCCGGAGTTTCCCGGAAAAACCCTTCCACGTCAAGTAATAAGACTCTGCTTTGAAGGTGAACCCGCAGTAATGGCGCGAACCGGGTGCGTGCGTTCCCGCCTCCGGATTTGCTAGAATTGTCCCCTTGTTCGCGGTGCCCCGCAGCCATTCCGGCTCAGGGGTGAAACGGGAAACAGGTGCGATGCCTGTGCTGCCCCCGCAACGGTAAGGAAGTGTGGAACCGTCACATCAGCCACTGGATGTTCATCCGGGAAGGCGACGGTTCAAGACTTCCGAGCCCGGAGACCGGCCACGGACAAATTCATCGGAAACGCTGCGGGGAAGCAGTGGACTGAGACATCAGGCCTTCTCTCCCGTGCGTTTGTTTGTCATGCCACCACCGGCTTGCGGGGACGCTTGCCGGGAAAACGGGAGTCCGCCATGTTTCATCCATCCCGCCGATCCGCGCAAGCGCTGCGCTCGGCCACCCTGACCACCATTCTGCTTGCCGCCCTTTCCTCACCGGCCTTTGCCACGACATCGGTCGATGACGGCACCATCGTCGTCACCGCCACCCGCCAGCCGACGCCGGCGAACCAGTTACTCGGCGATATCAGCGTCCTCGACCGGGCCGACATCGAACAGGCAGGCCCCGGCGCCACGCTGGGCGAGATGCTCGCACGCCTGCCCGGCATCGAATTCTCGCGGCAGGGAGGTCGTGGTGCGCCCGAAGCCGTGTTCCTGCGCGGCACCAACGCCGGCCATGTCCTGGTTCTGGTCGATGGCATGCGCATCGGTTCGGCCACCCTGGGGGCGACCGATCTGGCCAATATCCCGAGCGACCAGATCGAGCGGGTCGAAGTCATCCGCGGCTCCGCCTCGGCCCTGTATGGCAGCGACGCCATCGGCGGCGTGATCAACATCATCACCCGCGAAGAGGGCGGACCCGCGCTTTCCGGTGAAGCCGGCCTGGGCAGTCGTGGCGCCTATGCCGCCAGTGCGGCCACGGCCGGCACCCAGGGAGATCTGCACTACCAGCTGCGAGCCGGTCTGAGCGGCGGAGATGGCCAGGCGGCGGTGACCAACGCCAGCAGCCCCGCCTACAACCCGGGGAATCATGGCTACTGGTCGCGCAATCTTTCCGCCGGCGTGAATTACAGGATTTCGCCCCGGATCGAGATCGGTGCCCAGTATTTCGCCAACGAAAACCAGAGCAAATTCAACTCATCGTGGCCCAGCCCAACCCTGGACTGGCGCACCCGCAACCGCGTCAGCAGCATCAGCGCCTATGCGCGCCTGCAGCCCGTCAAAGGATGGGATTCCACGCTGCGTCTGGGCAGCAGCGTGGACGACAACCGCAGCTTCCCCTCCGCCAACCCGGGCCAGGCGAGCGACAATTTCCGTACCGAACGCACCCAGATCACCTGGCAAAACGACGTGGACCTGCCGCTGGGCCGGGCGCTGGTCTTGCTGGAACGTCTGGAGGAAAAGGTCGTCGCATCCAGCGTATTCACCCTCACCCGGCGCGATGTGAACTCCCTCTCCCTGGGCTGGAACGGCAATGCCGGCGCACACTACTGGCAGGTCAACACCCGCCGCGACAGCAATTCCCAATACGGAGTGAAGAACACCTACACCCTCGGCTACGGCTACCAGATCGCACCGGCCTGGCGTGTGGCGGCAAATGCGGGCACGGCCTTCAAGGCACCTTCGTTCAACGATCTTTACTACCCCCTGACGCCTTTCGCCGGAGTCGGCAATCCCGCGCTCCAGCCGGAATCCTCACGCAACCGGGAAATCTCCCTGCATTACGCCGAAGGCGCCCACAAGGCCAGCCTTACCGCCTTTCGCAACGACATCCGCAACCTGATCAGCTGGGAGGAGACCCCGCCCGGCTCCTGGTTCTACATGCCGAAAAATATCGGCAGCGCACGCATCGACGGCTGGTCGCTGAACTATCAGTGGGCCATTGCCAGCGGATGGCGCCTGCAGGCGGCCTGGAACGAACAGGATCCGCGGGACAAGGCCAGCGGCAAGCGGCTTGCCCGCCGCGCAGCGCAATTCGGCACCCTGGGCCTGGATCACGACGCCGGCCCGTGGCGTGTGGGTGCCGAGTTGCAGTTCTCCGGCAACCGCTACGACGACTCCGCCAATACCCGCCGGCTCGACAGCTACACCCTGGTCAATGTGTATGGCAGCTACGCGCTGACCTCCGCATGGTCGGCCTTCGCTCGCATCGACAATCTGCTCGACGAGCACTATGTGCTGGCGCGCAGCTCGGACACGACCTTCGCCTCCCTGGGCCAGAGTATCTTCGTCGGCCTGCGCTACCAGATGAAGTAATGTCCTGAGCATGCCTGCCCGCCGTCGCGCCCTCTTCGCCCTGCTCTGCCTGGTCCTGCTGGCCCTGGCGAGTCTGGGCGCGGCGCTGATGGCGGGCAGCCTTGCGCTTGGTCCCGGAGAAGCGCTGTCCGCCCTGCTCGGCCACGACGACAGTCTGGCGGGCGAGGTGGTGCGCGGCCTGCGCCTGCCGCGCGCGCTCGCAGGCTTCGCCTGCGGCGGCCTTCTGGCGCTGGCCGGCGCCCTGATGCAGGTGCTGCTGCGCAATCCGCTGGCCGATCCCTACATTCTCGGCATTTCCGGCGGTGCCGGAGTGGGCGCCCTGCTGGCCATGCTGCTCGGCGCCTCCGCGCTGCTCACCAGCGGCACCGCCTTTTGCGGCGCATTCCTCGCCATGATGCTGGTATTCGGCCTGGCCCGTGGCGCGGGCAGCTGGACCCAGCCACGCCTGCTGCTCACCGGCATCATCGTCGCCGCCGGCTGCGGCGCCGCCATCACCCTGATTCTTGCGCTCGCACCCGAACGGCAACTGCCCGGCATGCTGTTCTGGCTCATGGGCGATCTCTCCCAGGCCCTGCCGCCCGCTCCCGACCTGATCGCACTGGTGGTGGTGCTGGCCGCCACCCTGCCCTTCGCCCGCGAACTCAATCTCATGGCCGGCGGCATGGAAACGGCCCAGGCACTCGGTGTCGCGGTGGGCTCCCTGCGTTTGGCGATCTATTTCCTGGCCTCCCTGGCCACCGCCGTGGCCGTTACCTGCGCCGGGTCGATCGGTTTTGTTGGCCTGCTGGTGCCTCACCTGACCAGGCTCGCCCTGGGCAACGACCAGCGCCTGCTGCTGCCTGCCGCCACCCTGGTCGGCGGGAGCCTCCTGGTGTGTGCCGACACGCTGGCACGCACCGTGGCGGCACCGCAGCAGTTGCCCGTCGGCGTGCTCACCGCGCTGCTCGGTGTCCCGCTGTTTCTGTTCCTGCTGCATCGCAGACCCGCATGAGCCCCCTGCTCGACGTTCGCAACCTTCACGTTGCCATCGGGGATACCTGCGTCTGCCGCGATCTTTCCCTGACGCTGGAAGCCGGACAGCGGCTTGCCATCCTGGGTCGCAACGGCGCCGGTAAATCCACCCTGCTCTCCGTACTCGCCGGCCTGCGCCCGCCCCTGGCCGGAAGGATTCATTTGCGCGGGATCGCACTCGCGCGGCAGACACCGCACGAGCTTGCCAAAATCCGCGGCTGGCTTGGCCAGCAGATCGGCGATCCTTTTGCTTCCAGTGTGCTGGAAACGGTGCTGACCGGACGTCATCCCCATCTGGGGCGCTGGGACTGGGAGGGGCCGGAGGATCTCGCCATTGCCCATCGCGCCCTCGCCGCCGTCGGCCTGTCCGGATTCGGTTCGCGCCACCTGAGCCGGCTGTCCGGCGGCGAGCGGCAGCGGGTTGCGATCGCCACCCTGCTCACCCAGGCACCGCAGCTCTATCTGCTGGACGAGCCACTGGCGCATCTCGACCTCAATCACCAGATCGCGGTGCTGGAACTGTTCTCCACCAAGGCCCGCACCGAGAACATTGCCCTCGCCCTGGTGCTGCACGATCCGGCGCTTGCCGCACGCTACTGCGATCAGGTCCTGCTGCTCCATGGCAATGGCGACAGTGAAACCGGTCCGGCCGCGACCATGCTGGATGCAAACCGGCTGTCCCGGCTCTACGGCCATCCCCTGACGCGCATCGACGCCGACGGGCGGACGGTCTTCATTCCCGCATGAATTCCGGCGCCCTGAAAGACACCGGTACTTTCCAACAGGAGACAGCAACGACCCAGGCCAGGGATTGACAATCTTTCGACACTGCGTCCACCGATATGGTGGACGCACAACAGGACATTCAGGTGTCCGGTTTGCCTGACAGGCGGACCGGATGAAACGGGAACGGGGTACGCGCGGCACAGGCTGCGCCAGGCCCCGGCTGCCCCCGCAACGGTAGGCGAGTGCCTGCCCGTCGTTTCTTTCGCCGCAAGGGCGGAAGAAAGCCACTGCGCCGCAAGGCGCGGGAAGGCGACGGGTGATTCCTCGCAAGCCCGGAGACCGGCCTGAATGAAAGCGGGTCCGCCACGGCGGGCCTTTTGATAATGCAACCGTCTGCGGGGATGCAGGTGGGTGCTGCCGTCCGGATCCGTGATCCGCAGGGCACCACACACGACAGACGGCTGCCACACCGGGAGTTCCCATGCAGCAGCCCATCCGTCCCCCTCCGATTTTTTCTCCCCCCGTGCACGCAACGCAAAGGCGCCCGCACGCCCAGACCCCTCTGGTTTCCGTGGCCATCGACTTTGATGGCCATTCCTGTCCTCTCCCGCATTCCCCTTTTACGGAGTAAGCCATGGATCAAATTCAGCTCGATGCCTCCCTGTCGGCCTTGCAGGTCATTCGTCGCAATGGTGTCCTGATGCCCTTTCAGGGTGAAAAAATCGCCATCGCACTGGGCAAGGCGTTTCTCGCCGTGGAAGGCCAGCAAAGCACCCTGTCCTCCCGGGTAAGGGAAATCGTGCCGCGCCTCACCGATACCGTCACGCGCTCCCTCACCCGACGCATGCCCGATGGCGGTACCGTGCATATCGAGGACATCCAGGATCAGGTCGAGCTCGCCCTGATGCGTGCAGGTGAGCACGATGTGGCCCGTGCCTATGTGCTCTACCGGGAACGCCGCACCACAGAGCGCGCAGCCGTGACCCCGGCCCGGGAGTCGGATCTGCATGTGGTGAACCACGGTGTGCGCCAGGCGCTGGATACCCGGGCATTGCTCCACATCTGCGAGGCCGCCTGTACCGGTATCGAAAATGTATCGCCCGGGGTCATTCTCGAACGTGCCCTGGAAAGCCTGTATGACGGTATCGAGATGAAGGATGTGCGTCAGGCCCTGATTCTCTCCGCCCGCACCCTGATCGAACAGGAACCAGGCTACAACTACGCAACCGCCCGCCTGCTGCTCGATGCGCTGGGCCACGAAGTGCTCGACCGGCCGCCGACCGCTGCCGAGTACGTGCGATATCTGCCCGAGTTCGTCGACCAGGGCATCCAGGCCGGGCTGCTCGATCCTCGCCTGCTGCAGTTCGATCTCGTCCGCATCGGTGACGCCCTCAAGCCGGAACGGGATCACCAGTTCGGTTATCTCGGCCTGCAGACCCTTTACGACCGCTACTTCCTGCACAAGAACGGACGCCGCATCGAGCTGCCGCAGATATTTTTCATGCGGGTGGCCATGGGGCTGGCGATCAACGAAATCGACCGGGAGGCTCGCGCCATCGAGTTCTACGATCTGATTTCCTGCTTTGATTTCATGTGCTCGACACCGACCCTGTTCAACAGTGGCACCCTGCATCCGCAGCTCTCCTCCTGCTATCTCACCACCGTGGCGGACGATCTGGAAGATATTTATCAAGGCATCAAGGAAAACGCGCTGCTGCAAAAATATGCCGGTGGCCTGGGCAATGACTGGACCCCGGTGCGTGCCCTGGGCAGTCTGATCCGCGGTACCAACGGACAGAGCCAGGGCGTGATCCCCTTTCTCAAGGTGGTCAACGACACCGCAGTGGCGGTGAACCAGGGTGGCAAGCGCAAGGGTGCGGTCTGCGCCTATCTTGAAACGTGGCATCTGGATATCGAGGAATTCCTCGATCTGCGCAAGAACACCGGAGATGAGCGACGCCGGGCCCATGACATGAACACCGCTCACTGGGTTCCCGATCTCTTCATGCAGCGGGTGCAGGAAAACGGCTCATGGACCCTGTTCTCGCCCGTTGACGTCCCCGATCTGCATGAAAAATTCGGTGCCGAATTCACCACTGCCTATATCACCTGCGAAGCGCGGGCGGAACGGGGCGAGATCCGGCTGCACAAAAAAGTGTCCGCGCTACAGCTGTGGCGCCGGATGCTGACCATGCTGTTCGAGACCGGCCATCCCTGGATCACCTTCAAGGATGCCTGCAACCTGCGTTCCCCCCAGCAGCACGCCGGTGTGGTTCATAGCTCCAACCTGTGCACCGAAATCACCCTGAACACTTCCTCATCGGAAACCGCAGTCTGCAATCTGGGCTCGGTCAATCTCCCCGCACACCTGCGGGATGGCCGGCTCGATACCGAAAAGCTGGCACGTACCATCGGCACGGCCATGCGCATGCTGGACAACGTGATCGACATCAACTTCTATGCCACGCCAAAAGCACGTAATGCCAACCTGCGCCATCGCCCTGTGGGGCTGGGCATCATGGGTTTCTCCGACTGCCTGCATGCGCTTGGCCTGCCCTACGCCAGCGAAGGTGCCGTAGCGTTTGCCGACCAGTCCATGGAAGCCGTATGCCACCAGGCCTACTGGGCCAGCACGGAACTTGCACGTGAGCGTGGCGCCTATTCCAGTTTTCACGGAAGTTTGTGGGAGCGGGGCATTCTGCCTCCCGATTCGATCGATCTGCTGGCCGCGGGACGCGGGGTTCCGGTCGAGGTGGACCGCAGCAGCACGCTGGACTGGTGCGCCCTGAAAGAAAGAATCGCCCGGTATGGCATGCGCAATTCAAACTGCGTCGCCATCGCGCCCACAGCGACCATTTCCAACATTGTCGGTGTTTCTGCCAGCATCGAGCCGCCCTATCAGAACCTCTATGTGAAATCCAACCTGTCCGGCGAATTCACCGAAGTCAACGAAGCCCTGGTACATGAACTCAAGGCGCTGGATTTATGGGATGCCGTCATGGTCTCCGACCTCAAGTACTTCGATGGATCCCTGGCGCGTATCGAACGCATCCCCGAGGAGATCAAGGCCCGTTACGCCACTGCCTTCGAGATCGACCCGACATGGCTGGTGGAAGCTGCGGCACGACGCCAGAAATGGATTGACCAGGCCCAGTCACTCAATCTCTATCTCGCCACACCATCGGGCAAGAAACTCGACGAGATCTACACCCTGGCCTGGCGACGGGGACTCAAGACCACCTATTACCTGCGTACCCTGGGCGCAAGCCAGATGGAGAAAGCAGGCAGTACCGACGCTGCCGACCCTGCCACCATGGCCGCTGCGGAAGCAAAGTTCTGCGCCATCGACAATCCCGAATGCGAGGCCTGCCAATGAATGCCCGGCTCGACGACTGGGACAGCACGGCGACTCCGGGCACCCCTGCAACCAGCACGGTCACACCAACGTCCGTACCCGGTGTGGCACGCGCGGCCGACAAGCGTATCGTCGGCGGCACGGCGGATATCAACCAGCTGGCCCCTTTCAAATATCCCTGGGCCTGGGATTTCTTTCTCAAGGGCAATCGCAATCACTGGACGCCCCTGGAAATCGGCATGGCCCAGGATGTGCACGATTACCACCACAAGCTCACGCCCGCCGAGCGCCACGTGTTCGAAAATGTCCTGGCCTATCTCACCACCTCGGACATTCTCGCCATGCGCAACATCGGTCTGGCGGTGATGGAGAAGATGGGAGCGCCGGAATTACAGATCTATCAGGCCCGCCAGGTCTATGAAGAGGCCCTGCATACCTGGACCTATCAGCATTGCATCGAGAGCATCGGGCTCGATCAGGAGGAGATTTACAACCGCTACCGCGTGGTGCCGCAGATCCATGGCAAGATCGCCCTCGCCAACCGGCGTCTGGAAAGAGTGCTGCATTCCGGCTTCGATCTTTCACAGCGGGACAACCTGCACGAATTTGCCCTGTCCTACTTTTTCTTCGCCATCATTTTCGAGGGCTGCTGGTTCTACAACGGCTTCTCCCCCATCTTCGCCCTGCAACGGCGGGGGTTGATGAAAGGCACGGCCGAGCAGTTACAGTACATCATGCGTGACGAGGTGCTGCACTGTGCCTTCGGCACGCGTGTGGTACGCGAACTGCTGCGTGAGGAAAATCTGTCGCTCGATCCTGCCGCCGTCGCCTTATTGTGGGCCGAAGCCGAGGCCGCCGAAACCGCCTATGTGGAGTACCTGCTGCCGGCCCCCATCCTTGGCTACTCCACCACCCAGCATCTGGGGCAGTTCCGTTTCATCGCCAATCGCCGCTCGCGTCAGCTCGGTCTCGCGGAGCCTTTCCCGGGCGCCGAGAATGTTCTGCCCTGGCTGGACGAGCAGGCCAATCTGCGCAAGGAGAAAAACTTTTTCGAAACCCGGGTCACCGAATACCAGACCGGCGGCGCGCTACGCTGGGACTGAAAACTCCGCCCTCCCCGCTCAGCGGAACCGGTCGCGTTTGCTGCGCGCGTTTTCCAGCGCATCACACAGGCGTCCGGTTCCGTCCAGGATGCGCGGGGTATGGCGCTGGATCAGGTCCGGAGGAATGGCGTAGAGATTATCCCGTTTCACCGCGGTCAACCGTGGCCAGCGTCGCCATTCATCCAGCCAGCGGGGACGGGCCTCGCTATCGCCGCTGGCCACGATCACCTCGGGATTGGCGGCCAGCACGGACTCCACCGTGACGGTCGGCGCCATCTGCCGCAGCGCGCCAAAAATATTCTCGCCACCACAGATCTTCAGTGCATCGGTGATGATCTGCGGTCCGCCTACCGTCATCAGCGGATCCTTCCAGATTTGATAGAAGGTGCGCACCGGCGGACGCCCGCCATAGCGATGGCGCAGATCGGCCAGCCGGTTGCGAAACGTGGTGGCGGCCTGCCGGCCGGAATCTGCAAGGCCTGCGAGAACCCCATAGCGCTCCATGTCCCGCGCCACGTCGTCGATATGACCGGGCTCGGTAACATACACCGGCAGTCCCAGGGCGCGCAGCCGGTCCACCTGGGCCGGCGGGTTGCCCGTTTCCCAGGCGATCACCAGATCGGGTTTGAGCGCCACGATGGCCTCAAGGTCGAGATGCGAATAGCTGCCGACCCGTGGAATTTTTTTTGCCGCGGCGGGGTAGTCGGTGTAGTCCACCGCCCCTACCAGACGACTGCCCGCACCAATGGCGAAAAGGGTCTCCGCCACATTCGGTGCCAGGCTGACGATACGCCGGGCGGGATGTGCCAGGCGCAGTACCTGTCCACGGTCGTCGGTCACCGTCACCCCGGCATGGACCGGCACACTCGACATCACCCCCAGCAGGATACAAACACAAAACCTCACGCAATCCTTCACGCCGCGATGGCTGCCGCCACGGTTGGCCATCATGGTGGCAACACCCTTGGGCAAACGGTGCTCGTCAATGTTCAGGCAGCGCGCCTGAGCACTTTTCCCAGCCGCTCGCCCTGGGCCAGCGCACCCAGTCCGAGGACAAGGTGCAGCACCTGGAGCAGCCATTGCAGGTCACCCAGACCGAGCACCAGTTGCGCCACCCCCGCAACGGGAACCAGCACGCCCCAGAGCGCGGCGACCAGCGCCAGCACGGGCGCCGCGCGCCGTGCCAGAAACGCCATCAGCCACAGGCACAGGACCACCAGCAGGCCCATCCCCATGTGGACATGAATGAGGGACTGCATCCGGCCCAGCCAGAACAGCGCCCCCAGTACCAGCGTCAACGCGCCGGCAAGGCGCAGGGTCATGAGTGTGGCGGTGGGCAATGTGCGGTTCATGGCATTCCTTTCCATTCAGGGAGATTTGAGTTCCAGCGACAAGCCGGCCGCGACGAAGGTTACACGCCCGCATGCGGCGGCGACCTGCTGGTTGAGGCGTCCCGCCGCATCCACATAGCAACGGGTCAGCGCACCCAGGGGCACGATGCCCAGACCGACCTCGTTGCTGACCAGAATCACCCGCCCCGGCAGCGTGGACAAGGCGGTGAGCAGCGCGGTGGTTTCAGCGTTGAACAAGGGGCAATCCAGAGGCTCGCCTGCTTCGGCCTGCGTGCCGCCACGCCCGTGGTGCAATAGGTTGGACAACCACAGCGTAAGACAATCCACGAGCAGGCAGCGATCCGGCGCCGCCCGCTCGCGCAATGCCACCGCCAGATGCAGCGGCACCTCTGCCAGCTGCCAGTGCGCCGGACGACGGGCGCGATGATGCCGGATGCGCGCCGCCATCTCGGCATCCCCCGCACTGCCGGTGGCGATGTAGTGAACCGCAAGGCCGGATTCGATGGCGCGGCGTTCGGCGAGAGCGCTTTTGCCCGAACGGGCACCTCCCAGGATAAGTTCCGCCATGGTGCCCACAGCCCGTATGGCCCGACCGGCCGATCAACCGCCCCGGCGGGCGGTATAGATCCGCCCCGGTACGGGCTGCATGAGTTCACGACGCAACACGCATCCGGACTGGTCGATGAGCTGAAAGCCATTCCGGGCCAGCAACTCCTCGACATGGTCCGCGGCGTGGCCATAGCGCCCCGAGGGCTTGAGCTGGTAGTTCGGTTGCGTGGTGGTTTCCAGCGTGGCAACCACCCATCCACCGGGCGTCAGGGCGCAGGCAAGTGCGGCGAACAGGGCGGAGAGATCGCCAAAATAGATCAGCGTGTCGGCGAATACCGCCAGATCGAATGCCTGGTGGCAGGAGGCGAGATAGGCAGTCAGTTCCGCTTTCCGCAGATGATGATAGGTACCACGGCGGGCGGCCTGGGCCAGCATCTTTGCCGACAGGTCGACCCCGGTCAGCTCGCTGGCATGGGGCCGCAGCACCGGCCCGCACAACCCGGTACCACAACCGCCATCCAGCACACGCAGCATGGCACCGGCGGGAACGATGCGTTCAAGCGCCGCCGCCACCAGCCGTGGCCCCTGATAATCCAGCCGGCCCTGCAGCTTGTCATCGAAAGTATCGGCGTAGCTGTCAAAAAACTGCTCCACGTACGCATCCCCCGCTCGTGGCGGGACATCCTGGCCGGTGCAGGCAGCGAGGAAATGGCGTGCCTTGGGATTTTCGGGTTCACGTTCCAGCCACTGCCGGTAGGTTCGGGCCGCTTCCTCGATGCGCCCCAGCATGCTGTAAGCGACCCCCAGGATCTCTGCGGACACTTCCCCTGGCGCGGCATGGATGCAGCCTTCGCTGGCAGCCAGGGCGGCATCGCCCTCGCGTCCCTGCGCCTGCAACGCTTGCGCCAGATTGCCATAGGCCACACCGGACCCGGGAGCCAGCCGCAATGCCTGACGCAGGGCCGTCTCGGCTTCGACCGGCTTTTGTGCGGCATTGAGCGCGGCACCCAGGTTGTTCCACAGATCCGGGTCTGCCGGGGTCAGTTCCAGTGCGATCAGAAATGCATCCGCCGCCGCCGCATGGCGGCCCGCGGCATGGAGCAGATTGCCCAGATCATTGAGTCGCAGGGCAGACGGATGGGCCTCGATCACCGGCATGATCAGATCCAGCCCCGCATCCATCTGGCCGCGCTGGGCCAGCAGGACTCCCAGGTAGTGGCTCGCATCTTCCTCGCCGGGAGAATCAGCCAGAATCGCCCGGTAACCGGCTTCGGCCCGTGCCCAGTCCTGTGCGGCATGCGCCTCGATCGCCGCGGCGAGGCGACGCTGAATGTCTTTGTTTTCCATGAGTGCCGATTAAACGCGAGAGCCCGGACACGATTTGCTTGAGGAAAGGCGGCTTTTCCTTTCTCCTTGGTGCCGGCCGAATCTTTACAGGACAGGTGTCCTGTTTATTGCTATGCTTTTGCGCCCGGCGTACAACCACAATACATCGCCACACATTGACGAAGAGAGGAGCAAATATGCAGGGGAAAAAAATTCTGGTGACCGGTCTGACGGGACAGGTTGGCAAGCCGGTAGCGAAGATTCTGGCCCGGCAGAACGAAATCTGGGGCTTGGCGCGCTTTTCCGACCCGTCCAAAAAACTCGAACTGGAGCAGGCCGGCATCCGCTGCGTGGCGGCCGATCTGGTGCGCGGCGATTTTTCCGCAGTGCCGACCGATTTTGACTACGTGCTCAATTTCGCCGTCTACCGTGGCGAGGCCGGCAGTTTCGATGAGGACATCACCGCCAATGCCGAAGCCGCCGGACTGCTCATGGCCCATTGCCGCAAGGCTCGCGCTTTCCTGCACTGCTCCACCACCGGCGTGTACAACCCCCAGGGGCAAAAACGGCTGAAGGAAACCGACGATCTGGGCGATCACCACAAAGTCATGCTCAAGACCTACAGCATCACCAAGATCGCCACCGAAGCCGTGGTACGCACCATGGCCCGCCATCTGGGACTGCCTGCCATCATTGGCCGGCTCAATGTGCCCTATGGCGACAACGGCGGCTGGCCCCTGGCTCACCTGACGATGATGAAGCACGGCATGGCGATCCCCGTGCATCCGAACAAGCCCGGCCTCTACACCATGATTCATGAAGAGGACATCGCCCGCACCATCCCCGCCCTGCTCGGCGCCGCCACGGTGCCGGCGCGCATCGTCAACTGGGGGCATCAGGACACGGTGAGTGTCGAGGAATGGTGCGCCTATCTGGGCGAGCTCACCGGCCTCGTCCCCAAATTCAACTACACCGACCAGACCATCGAAAGCGCCGCCGCCGACGTATCACAGCTCATCGCCCTGGCCGGCCCCATGCAGGTGGGCTGGAAGGAAGGCCTGCGCCGGATGGTGCGGACGCACCATCCGGACTGGCTGGTCACAGCCTGAATTTCACAAGGAGGAAAACACCATGTTGCTCAAGGACAAAGTGATCATCGTGTCGGGCATCGGCCCCGGCCTGGGTGTCAAACTGGCGGTGGAAGCCGCCCGTGAAGGGGCGCGGGCGCTGGTCATCGGCGCCCGAACGGCAGAAAAGCTGGAGGATGCCGAACGCCGCATCGGCGAAGTCGCGCCCGGCTGCCAGGTGCTCAAGGTCACCACCGACATCACCGATGACGCGCAGTGCAAACGCCTGGCCGACCAGGCCGCATCGCGCTTCGGCCGCATCGATGCCCTGATCAACAGCGGCTTTGCCTACGGCGAGTACGGCCCTTTCGAAACCACCAATCTGGATGGCTGGAAGGTGGCGCTGGAAACCAACATTCTCGGCGGCCTGCGCCTCACCCAGGCCGTGGTGCCGCACATGAAGAAATCCGGTGGCGGCGCCGTGGTGATGATCAACACGCAATCCTCCGTCGTCACCACGCTGGGAGAAGGCTGCTACGCCACCTCCAAGGGCGGGCTGACCACCGCCGCACGCTATCTGGCCCGGGAGCTGGGCGCATACAACATCCGGGTGAACAACATCCGCATGGGCTGGATGTGGGGCGTGCCGGTACAGCAGGCGCTGGTACGGCTGGCCGAATCCGCGGGTCAGACGATCGAGGAATTCACCGCACCGATCAAGGCCCAGATCGCGCTCGGTCGCATGCCCACCGACGACGAATGCGCCCGTGCCGCGCTGTTCCTCGTCTCGGACTACGCCAGCGCCGTCACCGGCGCCACACTGGACGCCAACGGCGGGCAGTTCATGGCCTGATCCACAGCGGCGGGAATGGTAGAGTGCGGGGCTTCGTCCCCTCCTCTGCCGCTGTGCGCATTTTCCGCCTCATCAAGATCGTCCGCGTCGGCCTGGCCCACGGTCTGGACCAGCTGATCCTCGAACACGAGCCCAGTGGCCGCCTCATGGCGCTGGCACGGCGCATCCTGTTCTGGCGCGACCTCTCCGCGCCCCGTGCGGTGCGCCTGCGCCAGGCGCTCGAAGCGCTGGGGCCGATCTTCGTCAAGTTCGGCCAGATGCTGTCCACCCGGCGTGATCTGCTGCCGGCCGACATTGCCGATGAACTGGCCCGCCTGCAGGATCGCGTGCCGCCCTTTTCCTCGGCCGAGGCGGTTGCCCTGCTGGAGCGCAACTTCGGCCAGCCCCTCGATGCGGTTTTCGCCAGCTTCGAGCGCATGCCGGTGGCTTCTGCTTCCGTGGCCCAGGTGCACTTCGCGGTACTGCCCGATGGCCGCGAGGTGGCGGTGAAGATCCTGCGCCCCGGCATCGCCCCCGTGATCGAGCACGATCTGGCCCTGCTCGATGCGGGCGCCATGCTGCTGGAAAAACTCTGGTCGGATGGCAGGCGCCTCAAGCCACGGGAAGTGGTCGCCGAGTTCGACAAATATCTGCACGACGAACTGGATCTGATGCGCGAAGCCGCCAACTGCTCCCAGTTGCGGCGCAACTTCAGCGGCACCGATGCCGCCGCCCGGCTGCTCAAGGTGCCGGAAGTGTACTGGGACTGGTGCAGCGAATCGGTGATGGTGATGGAGCGCATGAAGGGCACGCCCATCTCCCGGATCGACACCCTGCGCGAGAAGGGCGTGGACATCCCGGCGCTGGCCCGCGCCGGCGTGGAAATCTTTTTCACCCAGGTATTCCGCGACGGCTTCTTTCACGCCGACATGCACCCGGGCAACATCCAGGTCGCCACCGAAGGCGATGACCGGGGCAAGTACATCGCGCTCGATTTCGGCATCGTCGGTACCCTCAACGAAACCGACAAGCGTTATCTGGCGCAGAACTTCCTCGCCTTCTTCCGCCGCGATTACAAGCGCGTGGCCGAAGCCCACGTCGAATCGGGCTGGGCGCCGCCCGATACGCGGATCGATGAATTCGAAGCAGCCATCCGCGCCGTCTGCGAGCCGATTTTCGACCGGCCGCTGAAAGACATCTCCTTCGGCCGCGTGCTGCTACGCCTGTTCCAGACCTCGCGTCGTTTCAATGTGGAAGTGCAGCCGCAACTGGTGCTCCTGCAAAAGACCCTGCTCAATATCGAGGGCCTGGGACGCCAGCTCGATCCCGATCTGGATCTGTGGGACACCGCCAAACCCTTTCTGGAACGCTGGATGAGCGAGCAGGTCGGCTGGCGCGGCCTGATCAAGCATCTGCGGCAGGAAGCGCCCCAGTGGGCCTCCCTGCTGCCGGCCCTGCCCCGGCTGACGCATCAGGCGCTGGCAAATCCGTTCCCGCCACAACTGGCCGCGGAGATCACCGCCCTGCGCCGCGCCCAGGAAGCGCAAAACCGCTGGCTCGCCGTCATTGCCGCCCTCCTTGCGCTGGCTGGAGCGCTCCTCTTCCTGCGCTGAGGCCCTGCCCATAAACAGGCGGGAACCAGGAGCGCCCGCGATGCCGGGTAACGCTCCTCCACCCTCGCTATTCCCCTGATTCGTATGGCAGGAACGGCTGCGCCGGTATAATGCGGCACTTGCCTTGTTGCTGATCGCGACAGCATCTCCCCGCCTGCCCGAACACTCTACTGACACTCGACACGATGCTGCTCTGGTTCGTCATCGCCTACTGGATCGTCTCTGTTGGCATCGGCCTCTATGCCGCGACCCGCGTTCACACCGCCAAGGATTTTGCGGTCGCCGGTCGCCACCTGCCCTTCTACATGGTGACCGCCACGGTGTTCGCCACCTGGTTCGGTTCCGAAACCGTGCTTGGCATTCCCGCCACCTTCCTCAAGGAAGGGCTGCATGGCGTGGTGGCTGATCCCTTCGGCTCCTCCCTGTGCCTGATCCTGGTAGGCCTGTTCTTCGCCGCTCCGCTCTACCGCATGAACCTTCTGACCATCGGCGATTTCTACAAGAAACGCTTTGGTCGCGGCGCCGAGGTGATGACCACCATCGCCATCGTGATTTCCTATCTGGGCTGGGTGGGCGCCCAGATCACCGCCCTGGGCCTGGTCTTCAACGTTGTCTCCGACGGCGCCATCAGCAAGCAGGCGGGCATGTGGATCGGCTCTTCCACCATCCTCATCTACACGCTGTTTGGCGGCATGTGGGCCGTGGCCATCACCGACCTGCTGCAGATGATCGTCATCGTCATCGGCATGCTCTGGATCGGCGGCGAGGTCAGCGGCATGGCCGGCGGTGTCGGCGTGGTGGTCGATCACGCCGCGCGCAACGGCGCCTTCAACTTCTGGCCCGCACCCGACGCCAGGGAAATCATCGGCTTCACCGCCGCCTGGATCACCATGATGTTCGGTTCCATTCCGCAGCAGGACGTGTTCCAGCGGGTGCAGTCATCGCGTACCGAGAAGATCGCCATCTGGGGATCGGTGCTGGGCGGCAGCCTCTATTTCCTGTTCGCCTTCGTGCCCATGTTCCTGGCCTATTCCGCCACCCTGATCGATGCGGACATGGTGGGGCGGCTGATCGATACCGATCCGCAGATGATCCTGCCACGGCTGGTGATGGAAAAAGCGCCCCTGATCGCCCAGGTGATGTTTTTCGGCGCCCTGCTCTCCGCCATCAAGAGCTGTGCCTCCGCCACCCTGCTCGCACCCTCGGTCACCTTCACCGAGAACCTGCTCAAGCCCATGTTGAGCGGGCCGGGCCGCACCATGAGTGACCGCCGGCTGCTGCTGTACATGCGCATCGTCACCCTGGTCTTCACCCTGCTGGTGACCCTCTACGCCCTCAACTCCAAATACTCGATTTTCAAAATGGTGGAAAACGCCTACCAGATCACCCTGGTTACCGCCTTTGTGCCCCTGGTCTGCGGCCTGTACTGGCGCCGCGCCACCAATCAGGGCGCGCTGGTGGCGATTTTCTTCGGCGTGACCACCTGGCTTTCGATCCTTGCCGCCAGCCCCGGAGACCCCTTCATTCCTGCCCAGTTCGCCGGCCTGATCGCCGCGATCATCGGCATGATCGCGGGCTCCCTGCTGCCCCAGGTGGTGCATCATGACCCGCACGTACACGACCAGTTGCGCTCAGGTCATCATGCGGCGGCAGTCACCCATCATGTTGCGGAACCGGTCCATCACCATCACTGAACGCATGCCGCTTCATCGCATCCGGTGCAGGCCATGACATGACCGGCCCCTACCGCGAAAGCAGCCTGCCACGCCGCATCGCCATCGCCTATACCCTGCTGGTGATCTACGCCAGCCTGCATCCCTTTTCCGGCTGGCGCGATCTGGGGGTTCCCCCCTTTGCCTATCTGGATGCGGCCTGGCCGCGCTATTACACCGGCTTCGACCTGGCGTCGAACGTGGTGGGCTACCTGCCGCTGGGCTTCCTCTGGGCTGCCACCTTTCAGGCACGCCTGCCCCGGGCCGTGGCACTGGTTCTCACCCTGTGCCTCGGCATGCTGCTGAGCCTGGGCATGGAAACGATCCAGAACTATCTGCCCAGCCGCGTTTCCTCGAATGTGGACCTCGGCTGCAATACCCTGGGCACCCTGCTGGGGTCCATTGCCGGCGTGATCTGGGGGCGCGCCCTGCTCTCCGGCGGACGGCTGCACCAGTTACGCAATACGTGGATCATTCCGGGCCGCAGCGGCGATACGGGGCTGGTGCTGCTCGCTCTCTGGCTGCTGACCCAGCTCAATCCGGAAACCCTGCTGCTGGGCAGCGGAGATCTGCGGCATCTGCTCGGCCTCGAACAGGCCATGAATTTCGATGCGGAACATTTTCGCCGCATCGAGACGGTCGTGGCCGGCGTCAACGGGCTCGCGACCGGGCTGGTCATGTCCGCGGTCCTGCGGCAGCGCCGGCCGGCCACGATCCTGACCCTGTTCTTCGCCGCGCTCAGCATCCGTGCCCTTGCCTATGCGCTCCTCGTCAGCCCCGCCGAGGCGTTTCACTGGATCACTCCCGGCAACGAACTGGGGCTTGCGCTCGGGCTGGCATTGCTGCTGCCCTGCCTCTGGCTGCCTCCCGTCCTGCGCCGTGTACTGGCGGCAATGGCCTTGCTGTTCGCCACGGTGGTGGTGAATCTGGCACCGGAAAATCCCTACCTGAAGCAGGCCACCCAGGTCTGGCGACAGGGGCACTTTCTCAATTTCAACGGCCTCACCCGGCTGGCCTCCGTCCTCTGGCCCTTTCTCGCCCTGTGCTGGCTGATGCTCAAGGAAAAGACATGGCAGACATCGAAACCCTGACCGATCTGCGCGAGGCGCTGCGTCATTTCTCCGCCGTCCGCGACTGGCCGCAGTATCACACCCCGAAGAATCTGGTCATGGCCCTGATCGTCGAAGCCGCTGAACTGGTGGAGCATTTCCAATGGGCCACAGCCGAGGAAAGCCTGGCCCTGACACCGGAAAAGCTGGCGCAGGTGCGCGACGAGGTCGCCGATACCTTCATCTATCTGGTGGAACTGGCCGATGTACTGGGCATCGACCTGATTGCCGCGGCACGCGACAAGATGGTCAAGAATGCACGCAAGTACCCCGTTCCCTGAACCCCGCCATGCAAAGTCGATGACAGCCCGTCATGGCTCACGACATCCCGCTGAGATATCCTTGCACCCATTGCGAAAGCCACCCATGGACAGCTACTTCAAACACCACGTCTTCTTCTGCTGCAACCAGCGCGACAACGGCGAAGCCTGCTGCGCACCCCATGGCGCCGATGCCCTGCGCGACTATGCCAAAGGAAAAACCAAGGCGCTGGGGCTGCCCGGCATTCGCATCAACAAGGCCGGCTGCCTCGACCGCTGCGAGCTGGGCCCGGTGCTGGTGATCTATCCCGAAGCCATCTGGTACACCTATGTCGACAAGGAGGATATCGACGAAATCATCGACAGCCATCTCATCAATGGCCGCATCGTCGAGCGCCTGAAAATCTGAGCCCATGCAGCACGAACGCGTTTTCATCAACGGCTCTGCCGGCCACATCGAGGTCTTCGTCGAACCCACGCCCGCTGCGCGTGGCATCGCGCTGATCGGGCATCCCCATCCGCTGTTTGGCGGTACCGCCGACAACAAGGTGGTGACCACGCTCGCACGCACCTTCCGCGAGCTGGGCCATGCGACCCTGCGTCCCAGCTTTCGCGGCGTGGGTGGATCGGAAGGCCACCACGATCACGGCATTGCCGAAACCGACGATCTCCATGCCGTGCTCGCCTGGGGACGTGAACGTTTCGGCCACACATTGCCGGTCTATCTGGGCGGCTTTTCCTTCGGCGCCTACGTCGTCACTCGCCTGGCGCGGCGTCTGCAGGATGAGGGTACACCGGCGCGGCGGCTGGTGCTGGTGGGTACCGCGGCGGGCTTCATCGAAGGCGCGCGCAGCTACCAGACCGAAGCGGTTGCTGCCGATACCGTGGTGATCCACGGCGCCGCCGACACCACCGTACCGCTCGCGAACGTGCTGGCCTGGGCCGAGCCGATGAATCTGCCGGTGGTGGTGGTGCCGGGTGCGGATCACTTTTTTCACCGTCGCCTGCATATCCTGCGCGACATCATTCAGCGAGCCTGGCGCGATGAATGAGGCCGGCCTTCCCCCATCCGCTCCCCGCCCATGACCCCCCCCCTCTCGGTCAGCGACCTGCGCAAGTCCTACGGCGACCATGAGGTTGTCGCCGGCCTATCCTTCGCGCTCCGGGCGGGCGAATGCTTCGGCCTGCTCGGCCCCAACGGTGCCGGCAAGACCACCACCCTGCGCTGCTGCCTGGGCCTGATCCGTGCCGAAAGCGGCACCATCACCCTGACCGGCGAACCGGTGCCGGCGCGAGCCCGCGAGGCCCGGATGCGGGTCGGCATCGTGCCCCAGTTCGACAACCTCGACCCCGACTTCACCTGCGCCGAGAATCTGGTGATCTACGGTCGCTATTTCGGTCTCGAGGACGCCGCCATCCGCGCCCGGATTCCCGAACTGATGGATTTCGCCGGGCTGGCCGGTCGCGAGCGCGCCGACATCAAGACACTCTCCGGCGGCATGCGCCGGCGCCTTTCCCTGGCCCGCGCCCTGGTGAACGATCCCGAACTGCTGATCCTCGACGAACCCACCACCGGCCTCGATCCCCAGGCCCGGCACCTGATCTGGGACCGGCTCAAGCAGCTCCTGGCCCGCGGCAAGACCATTCTGCTCACCACCCATTTCATGGACGAGGCCGAGCGGCTGTGCGACCGGATCGCCGTCATCGATGGCGGCCGCATCATCGGCCAGGGCTCGCCGCGCCAGCTCATCGACACACTGATCGAACCCCAGGTCGTGGAGGTCTATGGCGAGAATGCGCCGGCATGGGCGGCGGCCGAGGCCGGAGCATTCTCGCCGCGCGTCGAGATCAGCGGCGAGACCGCCTTTTGCTATCTCGCCGATGCCGAAACCCTGCTGGAACATCTTGCGCGCCAGCCCGGACTGCGCACCCTGCACCGGCCGGCGAACCTGGAAGATGTTTTTCTCAAGCTCACGGGACGGGAGCTGCGCGACTGATGATGGCCCTCTTCTCGTTACGCTGGATCGCGGTCTGGCGACGCAACCTGCTGGTCTGGCGCAAGCTGGCATTCACCTCCGTGCTGGGCAACCTGGCCGATCCGCTGATCTACCTGTTCGGCCTGGGTTACGGCCTGGGCAGCCTGCTGTCGAAAGTGGATGGCATGCCCTACCTGCTTTTCCTCGCCTCGGGCTCGGTCTGCGCCAGCACCATGAATGGCGCCACATTCGAAGCCCTGTATTCGGCCTTTTCACGCATGCAGGTGCAGCGCACCTGGGATGCGATCCTCAACGCCCCGGTTTCCCTCGAGGATGTCGTCATCGGAGAATGGGTCTGGGCCGCCAGCAAGGCGCTGGTCGCCGGCGCGGCGATCCTGATCGTGCTCACGATCATGAATCTGGTGCACTCCCCGCTGGTGTTATGGTCGCTGCCCATCCTCTTCATCGTCGGACTGACCTTCGCCGCCCTGGGACTCATCGTCACCACCCTGGCGCCCTCCTTCGATTTCTTCATGTACTACTTCACCCTGTTCGTCACCCCGATGACGATGCTCTCCGGCGTGTTTTTCCCGCTCGACCAGCTCCCGCCAGCCGTTCAGACGCTCGCCTGGCTGCTGCCGCTGACCCATGGCGTGGCCCTGGTGCGCCCGCTCGTGCTTGGTGTCTGGCCGGCCGACATTGCCCTGCATCTGGCCGTACTCGGCGCCACCGCCCTCGCCGGGCTATGGCTGGCGCTCCATCTGGCGCGCCGCCGCCTGCTACGCTGACCACCGCCGCGGTCATCCCGCCGGCGCGCGGACCATCATGTCCCGGTTGGCCGCGCCGGGCGGCACCATGGGGAAAACATGGCGCTCCACATCGATGCCGGCATGGATCAGCACCGGACCCGGCATTGTCAGGGCTGCGCGCAAGGCGCGACATGGATCCGGCGCATCATCCAGTTCCACCGCCGCCACCCCCAGACTGCGCGCCAGGGCGCAGAAATCGGGGCCGTGGCGAAAACGGCTGGCATAAATGCGGCGGTCGTAAAAAAGGGTCTGCTGCTGGTTCACCAGTCCCAGCGAGGCGTTGTCCATCAACACCACCTTGACGTTGACGCCTTCCTCGGCGGCCGTCACCAGCTCCTGCAGGTTCATCATCAGGCTGCCATCGCCGGAAAAGCACACCACGGTCCGTTCCGGGCAGGCCAGGGCGGCGCCGATGGCGGCGGGCAGGCCGAATCCCATGCTGCCCAGACCACCCGAGGTCAGCCACTGGCGCGGCCGGCGCAGTGGATAGGACTGGGCAGCCCACATCTGGTGCTGGCCCACGTCGGTACTGATGATCGCGGTATCGTCCAGGCATCCGGCCACGGCGCGGATCAGGCCGTAGTGGCTGCGGGGGTCGTCCACCTCTTCCAGGGCCAGCGGATGATCGGCCTTGAGCTGATCCACTCTTGCGTTCCATGCGCCGTAGCAGCGCGGAGCGACACCGGGCAGCAGCGCTTCGAGCGCGCTGCGTGCGTCGGCGCGAATCGCCAGATCCGGTACCCGCAACTTGCCCAGTTCGCCGGCATCGATGTCGATATGGATCACCCGTGCCGCGGGGCAAAACTCGGCCAGCCTGCCGGTTGCCCGGTCATCGAAGCGCGCCCCCACGGCAATGAGCAGATCGCATTCCTCCAGGGCCAGATTGGTATAAGGCGCCGCATGCATGCCCAGCATGCCCAAGGACAGGGGATGATCCACCGGCAAGGCCCCCAGGGCCATCAGGGTCATCACCGTGGGCAGGTGGGCTTTTTCCGCCAGTGCCCGGGCCGCGGCACTGGCATCGGCATGGATCGCGCCGCCGCCGAGGTAGAGAATGGGTTTTCGCGCTGCGGCTATCAGCGCGGCAGCACGCCCGATCGCCGCAGCCTCCGGCGCCAGGGCCGGTGCGGGAAGCCCCGGTGCGGGCCAGTCGGCCAGCGGCACGGCCTCCATCTGCACGTCCTTGGGAATGTCGATCAACACCGGCCCGGGACGGCCCGAGCGGGCCAGACGGAATGCCTCGGGCACCACGTCACGCAGCTCGGCGGCGCTGCCGACCAGGAAGGCCCGCTTGACGACGGGCCGGGCCACGGCGCAGATATCCAGCTCCTGAAAGGCGTCGGTCCCTATCATGGCGCGTGGCACCTGCCCGGTGATGGCCACGACGGGAATGGAATCGAGCATGGCATCGGCCAGGGCCGTCACCAGATTGCTCGCGCCCGGGCCGGAAGACGACAGGCACACCCCCACCTCCCCCGTGGCGCGTGCCCAGCCCTGGGCGATGAAGCCGGCGCCCTGCTCATGGCGCGCCAGCACATGGCGGATTGTGGGGAAGCGTGCCAGGGCGTCATACACCGGCAGGATGGCGCCACCGGGAATCCCGGCCACGGTGGTCACGCCCTGACGGGCGAGCAGGCGCACCAGCAGTTCGGCGCCGGTATGGGAAAGGGCGCCGTCGATACTGGCGGGAAAATGCTCGGGTTTGTTCATGGTGGGCTCCTGAGTGCAGGTGCCGGCCACTACCGGAGGGGCAATAAAAACCCCCCGCCGGCGATGCGCCGGCGGGGGTTGAGAATTCAGTTCAGCGAACCCCTGCCGACGCGGTGGCTACGACCAGTACGACGACTACGGACAGGACGCACGCATCCGACTGCGCCTGAAGGCGCTGGCGAATCGGGTGAGCGGTGGTCTTGATGGCAGTCACGGCGGCGGGCGGGGTGAGGGAGAACGTCGGCCGATTATGCCCGCAGCTTCCGGATCAACGCAAGGCCCCCGTAAAATGGGGCGCATGGAAACCCTTCTGGTCATCACCACCCTGCCCGACGCCCCCTCGGCGCGGGCACTGGCCGCCCATCTGGTCGAGATGCGGCTGGCCGCCTGCGCGAGCCTCCTCGCCCCCTGCCGCTCCGTGTATCGATGGGAGGAGCGGGTGGAGGATGCCGAGGAAGTGCCCCTGCTGATCAAGACTGCCGCCGACCGCTACCCGGCTGTGGAGGCGGCGATCCTTGAACGTCATCCCTACGAACTTCCCGAAATCGTCGCGGTCCCTGTCACTCAGGGGCTGCCCGCCTATCTGGGCTGGGTGATGGCCGAAACCCGGCCCGCCGACCTGCCGACACGGATCACCTGATGCGCTGCCAACGTTTCTTGCTTGCCTTCTTCCTGTTCTGTGCCAGCCTCGGGCTGCATGCGCAGACCCCGCTTGCGCCGGAGCAGGCATTCCGGTTTTCCGCCCGCGTCGCCGCACCCGGCGTGATCGAGGCCCGCTGGCAGATCGCCCCGGGCTACTACCTCTATCAGGACAAGTTCAAATTCGCCGTCGAGCCGGCGGGGACCACCCTCGGTCCGCCCGGGTTTCCTCCGGCCGACACCAAGGATGATCCCAATTTTGGCCAGGTGCAGGTGTTTCATCGTGATGTCGCCGTGCGCCTGCCGTTCACCGGCGGCACGGGTGCGATCACGCTCAAGGTTCAATCACAGGGTTGCGCCGACATGGGCATCTGTTATCCGCCCCAGCGCGCGGAGGCGCAACTGGTGCTGGCCGGTGCCACGACGGATATGGCAGCGCCGGGCGGCGCCGTCGCCGATGTGGCGCCCCCGGCTTCCGATGACAGCAAGGGCATCGCCCGCCTGCTGCGTCAGGGCAGCCTCTGGCTGGTGCTCACCAGCTTCTTCGGCTTCGGCCTGCTGCTTTGTTTCACGCCCTGCGTGCTGCCGATGGTGCCCATCCTCTCCGGCATCATCGTGAACCACGGCCATGCGGTCAGCCATGCGCGCGCCTTTCTGCTCTCCCTGGCCTACGTGCTGGGCATGGCGCTCACCTACGCCGCCGCCGGCGTGGCCGCCGGCTACAGTGGCGCACTGCTCTCCAGCGCATTGCAGAACGCCTGGGTACTGGGTGGCTTCGCCCTGGTCTTCGTGGCCCTTGCGCTGTCGATGTTCGGGTTCTACGAACTGCAACTCCCCACCGCCCTGCAAAGCCGTGTCTCCGACAGCGCCAACCGGCGCGGCGGCTCGCTGCCCGCCCTGTTCCTGATGGGCGCGCTCTCGGCCCTGATCGTCGGCCCCTGCGTCGCCGCGCCGCTCGCCGGCGCGCTACTCTACATTGCCCAGACCGGCAATGCGCCGCTCGGCGGCATGGCCCTGTTCACCCTGGCGCTGGGTATGGGTGCGCCGCTCCTGGCCGTGGGTCTTTTCTCCCGCTCCTTGCTGCCGAAAACCGGGCCGTGGATGGATGCGGTGAAAAAATTCTTCGGTGTGGTCCTGCTTGCCACGGCCCTCTGGCTGGTGTCGCCGGTGCTGCCGGCATGGCTGGGGATGCTGGGCTGGGCCGCGCTGCTGATCGTGCCGGCCATCTATCTGCATGCCCTCGATCCGCTGCCATCCCAGGCCCGCGGCTGGGTCCGCTTCTGGAAAGGAGTGGGGGTCGCCATGCTGCTGGCTGGCGCGACCCTGATCATCGGCGTGATGGGCGGCTCGCGTGATCCGCTACGGCCACTGAGTTTCATTCACGGTGAACTTTCCGCAAACGATCACAGTCCGCGTTTCGAGCCGGTGCGCGCGGTGGCGGAGCTGGAAGCCCGCCTGCGCGACGCCGGCAGGCCGGTGATGCTGGATTTCTATGCCGACTGGTGCACAAGCTGCAAGGAAATGGAGCGCGACACCTTCCGCAATCCGCAGGTGGTGGCCGTGATGGACCGCATGCTGCTGCTACAGGCCGACGTTACCGCCAACAACGAGGCGGACCGCGCCCTGCTGGCCCGCTTCGGCTACTACGGCCCTCCCGGCATCGTCTTCTTCGACAGCGCCGGACAGGAAATTGCCGACACCCGGATCACCGGCTTTCTCGCCGCCGAACCCTTCCTGGCGCACTTGCGCCGGATTCTCGGATAGCACGTATCCCTGTTATCGACATTTCAAGAAGGTGCCTGCTTCACTCCGGGTCATGCAGATGTTTCTGCAAGGGAACGATAACGGTAACACTTAAGCCTGTTTGCCGGATCTCATCGGTAAAGCCAAGACGGATTTCCGCACCGATGCGGCGGGCAATCGTTTGCACGATGGAGAGCCCCAGACCCGAACCCATCTGCCCATTGCCCAGCGTGCGGTAGAAGGGATCAAAAACCCGGTCCCGTTCATCCGGCGGAATGCCCGGTCCGCTGTCCTGAATTCGCAGCGCCGCCTTCCCGCCCGATATGCTCACGGAAAGATCGACACGTCCTCCCACCGGCGTGTAGCGGATGGCGTTATCGACCAGATTCCTGATGATGGCGATCATGTCCGGCTCGCTCACCCACACTTCGGGGTCCTGCGTGCCTTCGACACCGATGTCGATGTGCCTGGCCTCGGCCAGCGGCATGAGATCTTCCAGGACGCGGCGATAGACGCTCTGGACCGATACCGGCGACGGTGGCGATTCGGCGGTCGACTGCGCCCTGGCCAAAGTCAGAAGCTGATCCAGAAGGCTCCGGCTGCGTTCGATCCCTTGACGCAACACGGTCAGCCGTTCGCGTGCCACGCCGGACATTTCGGCATCGGCCAGCCGTTCCGCCTGCAGCGACATGGCGGTCAACGGCGAGCGCAGTTCGTGCGCGGCATCCGCCACAAAGCGGCGCTGGGATTCCATGGATTGGCTGACACGGGCAAGCAGGCGGTTGATCGCCACAGCGAACGGGCGCACCTCGACCGGAAGGTGATGATCTTCGACGGAGTGCAGATCCTGATCGGTGCGCTGGTCGATTTCCCTGGAGAGGGCCGCGATGGGCCGGAACATCTTGCGCACCAGATCAGCAACGATCAACAGCAGGACCGGAACGAGAATCAGGAAAGGCATCACCGTGCGCAGCGCCCCGTCACGGGCAATTTCATTGCGGAAACCGGATTCCTGCGCCACGGCGATGCGCTCCCCGTCAGCCATGGTCTTGACCAGCACGCGGAAGGTTTCTCCACCGACATCCAGCGTGTGCAATCCATCCGCCAATGTCGCCGGGAGCGGGAGCACGCCCCCGGCATCCACGCTTGTCGCGGTCGGATTGGCCTCGCCCAGGCGCTGAACGATCACGCGCGATTCTTCATCGGCATCCTTGGGACGAGTATCGGTAGTCGGGGCGTCTGGCGACAGGCGCTGACGATCCATGATCTGCGCCACCTGGCGCAATACGTCGTCCTGCAGCTCGTGAGCCTCGTCGAACGCGGAAAGGAACGAGAACACCCCGGCGACGACAGCCACCACGAGGATGGCCAGCGACAGGGTGAAGGACAGCTTGAGTTGAACCGATTCGTTCAATCGGTTTTTGAGACCATCCATCCGACCCCCCTGACGTTCCTGATGATCTCGCTGCCGAGCTTGCGCCGCAACGCGTGGATCAGATATTCGACGGCATTGCTTTCGACCTCCTCGCCCCAGCCATAAATGCGATCCTCCAGCTCGCTACGGGACAAGATGGCGCCAGGCCGAACCAGCAAGGCTTGCAGCAGCGAGAATTCGCGGTTCGACAGTAACACCTGGGAGCCGCCACTGACGCAGGCCTCTTTGGTGGCCGGGTCGAGCATCACCACGCCGTTACCGAGCACGGGTGCGGCGCTGCCGCCTTTGCGCCGCAGGACAGCACGCATTCGGGCCAGCAGTTCCGCCATATGAAAGGGCTTGGATACATAGTCGTCGGCACCGCTGTCCAGACCACGCAAACGGTCATCCAGGCCGTCACGGGCCGTGATGATGAGCAGGGGGACCGGATTGTCCTTGGCACGAATGCTGGCCAATATCTCAAGCCCATCCTTGCCGGGGAGGCCCAGGTCGAGCAGCGCCAGGTCATAATGCTGACAGCCCAGTGTTATGAGGGCGGCTGTCCCGTCCTTCACCCAGTCAGCGGCATAGGATGCATCTTTCAATGCCCCCTGGATCACCTCGCCGATCATGGGATCGTCTTCGATCAGCAATACCCGCATTCCCGCTCCTGCCAATCGTTGTTCAATGCGCCGCCCTGGCCGCCTGCTGCCTGAACAGCAGAATAGCCACCAGCATGAAGGCCAGCAATGCGGCCGATGCCGAATAACGGCTCAGCGCGAGACCTCCCGCACTCACCGGCTTATCCAGAAAATCCCCGACCACGGCACCCAGCGGACGGGTCAGGATGAACGCGGCCCAGAACAGCAGGGTGCGGGACACACTTGTCCAGTAGTAGGCCACCACGATCAGCGCGAGCAACCCGCCGAACACGACGGCCGCGCCGGTGTAGCCCAGCCCCGCCGTATCCGCCGTCCAGTCGCCCAACGCGGTACCCAGCGTCTGGGAGAACATGATCGTCACCCAGTAGAAGGCTTCCGCCCTGGGCGAACTGACGGTGCTTATCGACACGGAGCCGAGGGTGCGATGCCAGACGAAGAGCGAGCCGAGCAGCAAGGCCAGCAGCAGGCTCGAACCGCCCGCGTATCCGATGCCGAGCGAGCGATCCGCAAAATCGGCCAATGTCGTACCCACTGTGGTGGTGGCGATGATGGTCGTCCAGTACAGGAAGGGATGAAAAGCTTTGGCCCTGACCTGTGCGAAGACGGCGGCCAGAAAGATCGCCGCAAAAATGCCCGTGCCGACCAGGTAGCCCAGATTCATGGACATCGAAACCGCATCACCGCCGGTTTCGCCAAGTGTGGTTGCGGCAATCTTGATGAGCCAGAAGCCCAGCGTGACTTCGGGTACCTTGGCCAGAGCGTGTTCAGTGGATATTTTCATGAGTAATCCTTGTTGCTCGGTTTTTCCCTTGTGGTGTACCAGAGGATTTCAGCCAGCGGGAGAGGTCAGTCCCGCCTGTCGTGGTCGTCATCGTGATCCGCCTTGTCCTCGGCGGACGAGATGACCGTGCCCTTCTCGGCATCGATCCGGACATCGAAGACCCTGGTCCCGCTGACGACCTCCACGTCATAGACCCAGCCCTGTTTCGAGTGCTCGTACTCGGCACGTGACGCCTTGCCCTGGGCATGCTGCTCGGCAACGGCCACGGCCTGGGTGAGCGGAATCCTGGCCTGCCTGATCGCCAGGGCATCGTTCTCCCCAGCGCCCTTGGCGGCGTAAGCAGCCACGCCGGTTACGGCGATGGCGATGGCCAGCAGGAAAAGTCTGGTGTAGCGGTACATGATGTTTCTCCTGAAGAGTGCAGGGATTTGCACGGTGGAGAAGCTACGGGAGAAAACTTAGCCGATCCCGAGCCCGCGACGGGCTGGTTTTCCAGCGGTCAGCCGAGCTGAAAAACGCTGCTGAGCAGCAGATGCACCAGGGCGGTCTGGCGTGTGACGCCCGTCTTGGTGAAGATGGAGCGCAGATGTGCACGCACCGTGTTCTTGCTCACGTGCAGTCGGTCGGCGGCCTCCTCCAGGGTCAGGCCATCGGCCACCTGCAGGGCCAGGGCGCTTTCCATGGGAGTGAAACCGAACAGCTGGCGCATGGTTTCCTTCGCAGCCTGGGCCTTGCGATCGGCATCCCGCACCATCACCGCGACCACGGGCCGGTGCTTGCCCTCGGTCCATTCGCTGATCGGTATGGTGCGCACCACGACCCCCAGGCGGGTGGCGCCCGAAGGACGGGTCAGCGACATGGCGGAAGCCACTCCCGGCGCAGATTCCGCCACGCCGGTAATGGCAAGGTGCACCATTCTTTGCAATTCCCGCGATTCGTTTTCATAAGCGGCCCGCAGCGCGCCATTGCTCAGGCCCAGGCCATCCTTGCGGGCCACGATTTCCTGGGCGACTTCGTTCATCTTCACCACGGCGCCGGTTTCATCCAGCAGCAGGGTGCCGATGTGCAGCCGGTCGATGGCATGGGCGTAGAGCTTGCGCTCCGACTCGATCAGATCCAGCCTCGACAGCACGCGAACCGCACAGCGCAGGTGGGGCAGCAGCATGGCACACAGCGCCTTGTCACTGGCGCTGAAGGGTTTGGCATCCTTCAGGCGCACCAGGCGGAAGCGTCCCTCGACGCCCTCCGGAGTGCGGAATTCCGCCCCCAGCACATAGCGGGCACCATAAGGTTCGAGAAACTGGCGGTAATAGTCGCTGGTCAGCCAGCGGGATTCACCCACCAGTTCCTCCATCGTCACCACCTGGTCGGCCGGCATGCCGACAAAAGGGTCCATGTAGAACCCCCAGTAATCGGTATACGCATCCTCGATCACCTCGACCCCGCGTGGCGTGATCTTGATCATCAGTGCGCGGCGCTCGATCAGGGGGGAGCGGATGGTCAGCGACACCACCGTCACCTGCAAGGCATCCCGCATCAGGGGCAACGCACTGCCCAGGGGCGGGGACTCGAAAGCGCCGTCGGCGATGGCCTGGGTCAGCTCGCTGAATTTTTTCAATGAAATACCGACCTTGCCGGCACCACGGGGTTCGGAGCGGATCAGGGGCGGAAAATGGGAAGGCATCGTGACCATGACAGCACGGCGGGGGGTTGAAGATAGCACACGGCCTGACACCGGCACCGTAACGCAATATCCACCACTGGGCCATAATTGCTCCTGATTCCATTGCATCCGGATACTTCGAATGGCCAAGACCGAATCGCGCATATGCTCACCATTTTCCGCGCGGAGTACTGCCGCAGATATCGTCTCCGGACATGATCTCGCCGGCCGCAATGCCATCGTCACCGGCGCATCGTCCGGAATCGGAATCGAAACCGTCCGTGCGCTGGCCGATGCCGGCGCGCGCGTGGTGCTCGCCGTGCGTGATACAACCGCCGGCGAGGCCGTGGCCCGCTCCATCGGTGGCGACACGAGTGTCGAATTCCTCGATCTGGCCCGGCTCGACTCGGTGCGCGCCTTCGCCGCCCGCCAGAGCCGGCGCCCCCTGCACCTGCTGATCAACAACGCCGGGGTGATGGCCACCCCACAGGGCTACACCACCGATGGCTTCGAAACCCAGCTCGGTATCAACCATCTGGGGCATTTCCTGCTCACCCTGCTGCTGACCCCCGCCCTGCTGCAGGCGGCGCCGGCGCGGGTGATTCAGGTGTCCTCGGCAGGCCATCAGATCGCGGATATGGATTTCGACGATCCCCATTTCCGCCAGCGCGCCTACCATCCGTTTGTCGCCTACGGGCAATCCAAGACGGCCAACAGCCTTTTCGCGGTGGGCTATAACGCCCGTCATGCCGCCCGGGGCATCACTACCAATGCCGTGATGCCGGGTGCCGTGGTAACCAACCTCGGGCGCCATGTCACTCCCGAACTGAGCCGGGAGATGGGCTGGGTGCGGGAGGATGGGAGCGTGCCCGACATGATCTGGAAGACTCCGGCCCAGGGAGCCGCCACCAGTCTCTGGGCGGCCGTCGGACGCGAACTCGAAGGACAGGGCGGGCGTTATCTGGAAGACTGCCAGGAAGCCGTTCCCTGGACCTCCGCCCACCCCCTGCTGGGTGTGAAACCCTATGCCCTGGACCCGGCCCGTGCCGACCGGCTGTGGTCCTTCTCCCTGGATGCGGTCGGACTCGAAGCCACCCGATAAATCACCTCACAAAACCTTGCCGAGGCAGTCATCATGAACAAACCGGAAAAGCCCCAGCCACCCGCCGCCCCGGAGATTGAGCGGATCCAGACCGCTCAGGCCGCCTGGACGCAGCAACTGCACGCACCGCACATCGCCGCACGCGGCGAGTGGAAAACCTTCACCACACAGGCCATGCACTGGCCCGTCAAGGCGCTCTATACGCCGGTCGACCTGGCGGCGACAGGCTTCGACTATCTGCGCGATGTCGGCTTTCCGGGGGAGTTTCCCTACACCCGCGGCATCTCGCCCAACGGCAACCGGGCCACGCTGTGGACCATGGCCCAGGTAACGGGCTTCGGCCGCGGCGAGGAATGGTCCAAACGTGCCCGCTACATGCTCGATCAGGGGCTGCAAGGGCTGATCCTCGAACATGACCTGCCCACCACCAACGGCTACGATTCCGACAACCCGCTGATCGCCGGCGAAGTGGGCCGCGCCGGCATGGCCCTGGATTCGCTGGAAGATCTGGAACACGCCTTCGACCTGCCCTTCGACAAGCTCAAGTACCTCATGTCGGTGTGCAACGCGCCGCAGCCGGTGAACCTGGCGATGATCATCGCCGCGCTGGAAAAGAAAGGGGTGGATCCGGGGCAGTTTGTATTGCACATCGTCAATGGCATCCTCATCGAATACACCTGTGTCGGGCGCTACATCTATCCGCCGGCCCACGGCCTGCGCATTGCCACCGACTGTTTCGAATACATCGTCCGCCATCACCCGAACTGGCAGCCGATCTCCATCATCGCCGCCCAGCTCCAGCCTGCCCGGGCCAACCCGGTGCAGGAGATCGCATTCTCCACCACCATTGCCCTGGCCTATCTCGATGCGATGCTGGCACGGGGTTTCGATGTGGACACCATCGCGCCCTATTTCCACTACGTCATCAACGTGGACATGGATTTCTTCGAGGGCATCTGCAAACTGCGGGCATTCCGCAAGGTCTGGGCGCGGCTGATGAAGGAACGCTACGGCGCAAGCAGGCCGGAAGCCATGAAGCTGCGTTACATGTCATCCCCCAGCACCACCTCCCTGACCCTGCAGCAACCGCTCAACAATATCGGTCGCCTCGCCATCATGGCCACCGCCTGCGCGCTGGGCGGCGCCGGTGAAACCATGACCACGCCGCTCCACGACGAAGCCCACGCCCTGCCGGCGGACGAGGCGATCCGCGTCGGTGCGGCGATCCAGCACATCGTCGCCCACGAAACCGGCGTGGCGGACACGGTGGACCCCCTGGCCGGCTCCTACTACGTCGAGACCCTGACCAGACACATGGAGGACGAAGCCATGGTGGAAATCGACCGCATCATCGCCATGGGCGGCGCCCTCAAGGCGATCGAGAACGGTTATTTCCAGCGTGCCCTGGGCCATGAGCAGTACGCACGCAATCGTGCGCTGGAAACCGGGGAGCGCAAGCTGGTGGGCGTCAACCATCTGGTGCTGGCGGAAGAAAAAAAGGAAATCGAAATCTGGCGCCTCGACGACGACATGGAAGACCGGCAGGTGCGAAAGGTCCGGGAGCTCAAGGCCCGGCGCGACAATGCCGCCGTCGCCCATGCGCTGGAGCAGGTGCGCGAAGCGGCCCGCAGCGGCGCGAACCTGGTGCCGGCCTGTCTTGCCGCGGTGAAAGTGTATGCCACCCATGGCGAACTCTGCGACGCCATGCGCGATGTATTCGGCGTGCACCATCCCGACTCGCAGACCTCCGGAGTCTGAGCCCATGCCGCAACGACCGATCCGCGTCCTTCTCGCCAAGCTGGGGCTGGATACCCATACCGTCGGCGTCACCGTCATTGCCCACGCGCTGCGCGATGCGGGCATGGAGGTGATCTTCACCGGGCTCAAGCAGACCCCCGAAATGGTGGCCAACACCGCCATCCAGGAAGACGTCGATGTGGTGGGCGTGAGTTCCCTTTCCGCCGGCCACATGCGCAATCTGCCGCGCCTGGCCAAGCTGCTGCAGGAAAAGGGAGGAGGTGACAAGCTGCTGGTCGCCGGTGGCGTGATCCCCGAACAGGATGCCCCGGCGATCCGCGCCGCGGGTTATGCGCACATCTTCACCATGGGGGCCGACACCCGCGAGATCATCACCTTCATCCAGGACTGGCACGCCCGCCAGGAAACTACCGCTCCATGAGCGGGGCGATGCAGCCCCTGGCGGCGGAGGCGATCGCCGGCAAGGTTGCGGCCGGTGCGCGCCTGATCCGCTGGCTGGAGGATGGCGACCCGCGTGGCCGCGCCGCCCTGCGCGATCTCTATCCCCACACCGGCCGGGCTCATCTGATCGGCATCACCGGCCCGCCGGGTGCCGGCAAGTCCACCCTGGTGGATGCCCTGGTGGCGGAGGAGCGCCAGCGCGGGCGACGGGTTGGCGTCATCGCCGTGGACCCGTCCAGCCCCTTCAGTGGTGGCGCGATTCTCGGCGACCGGCTGCGCATGCAGCGCCACGCGGCCGACGAGGGCGTTTTCATCCGCTCCATGGGCAGTCGCGGTCAACTGGGCGGTCTCTCCCGCGCCACCTTCGATGCCGTACTGGTCCTCGACGCCATGGGTTATGACCGCGTGATCGTCGAGACCATGGGTGTTGGCCAGGACGAGCTGGACATCGTCGGCCTCGCCCACAGCACGGTGATCGTGAATGTGCCGGGGTTGGGCGACGAGATCCAGGCCATCAAGGCCGGACTGATGGAGGCCGGCGACATCTTCGTGGTGAACAAGGCCGACCGTGACGGTGCGGACCAGACCCTGCGCCAGCTCGAACTCATGCTCCATCTGCGCACCCGGCACCCGTCCGGGGACGACTGGCAGCCGCCGCTGCTGGCGGTGGTCTCCACCCGGGGCGAAGGCATCGCCGCACTGGTCGACGCGCTCGACCACCACGCCAGCCATCTGCACGACAGCGGCGGTTTCGAAGCCCGCCTCGGCAGCCGCAGCCACCATCTGTTTCTCGGCCTGCTGCGCGATGGCGCTGCCCGCCGCCTGATGGAGCAGGCCCTGGACCAGCCGGAAATCGCGGCGCTGGTGGAAGCCGTGCGCAGCCGGCGCATCGATCCCTATTCCGCCGCCGACACCCTGGTGGCCCGCATCCACTTGCAACCCTGATACCACCGCCCACACGACTCCAGGAGACTTACGATGTACAAGAGCATCGGCATCATGACTCACCGGCCCGACCGCGACCGTGCGCATTTCCAGGCCTATTACGAGAGTGATCACGCGCCCCTGGCGATCCATTTTTTTCCCTTCGCCAAATACGTGCGCAATCATCTGCAGGATCTGCCGCAACTGGATTTCGACACCCTGTCCGAATTCTGGAGCGAGAATTTCACCGCCATCGGCACGCTCATGGCCGGGGACGTGGGCCGCATCATGAGGGAAGATGAACTGCGCTTCATGGATCGCGACAAGATCCGCTCGGCTCCCACCGCCGAACACGGGCTCTGGGGGCCGCCGCGCAACGAGGAAGCCACGCCCACCACCCGTCTCGCCCTGCTCCTGGGTCGGGATGAAAGCCTGGACGACACGGCCCTGCTGCAACGGATCACGCCCTGGGCGCAGCAGGCCGCTGCAGGAGCGCACGGCGCGGTGCGGCGGGCCAGCGTGGACATTCTCGCCCCCTATCCCGGCACGACTTTTCCCTACGCAGCGGTGCTCTGGTTCGACCTGACCGGAGATACGTCCCCCGATATTTCAATGCCCCCGGCAGGCGTCATCCTGCTGGGTCGGACACGGGTGCGGTCCTGCGAGACCACGACCGCCACCATGACCGCGGCACGCGCCCGCGAAGCGACGGGATTCGACATCGCCAGGGCGCGCCGGGAGAAGGACGCGGCGCGATGAGCACGACCCTCGAAACCGACGCCCTGCTGGATACGGCATGCCGCCGTACCGGGTTTGCGGATTTCGGCGACCCCTGGTTCCTCGAACCCCTGCAGGTGCTGCTGCGCTCCATCACCGGGGAAGCCGCGCTCAACGACACGGGGCGGACGATTTACGGCGAGCGTTTGCTGGGCGGGCTGGTCAACCGTCTGCGTATCCGCGATTTCATCAAGGCCCATCCCGAAGTGCACGAACAGCCGGTGCGGGTGGGTGCCGTCATCGTCGGCCTGGGCCGCTCCGGCTCCACCCTGCTGCAGCGGCTGCTGGCCGAACCGCGGCGCTGCACCGCGATCCAGTGGTGGGAATCGAATCTCCCCGTGCCCCTGCCGGGTGAAGTGCGTGGCCAGCCCACGGAACGCCGCGCCCTGGGCCGGCAGGCAGTGGATGCCATGATTGCCGCCGCGCCCGACCTGCTTTCCATGCATCCCATGGATCCCTTCGCTGCGGACGAGGAAGTGATGCTGCTGGAACAGTCCTTCGTCAGTTCCGCCGCCGAAACCTTTCTCAATGTCCCCGGTTACGGCGCCTGGCTGGAGCGGACCGATCAGCGCCCCGCTTACCGGGAGCTGCGCGAAGTGCTGCAACTGCTCACCTGGCAGGTGCCGGAGCGGGCGCGGCAACACTGGATCTTGAAAACACCCCATCACCTCACGGCGCTGGGCGCGGTGGTGGACACCTTTCCCGAAGCGAAGATCGTCATGCCGCACCGGGATCCGGTCAAGACCGTGGTTTCCTGGTGCAGCCTGGTGGCGGCGTTATCGGCGCCCAATACCGATCATCTGGATCTGCACCGTATCGGCCGCTACTGGAGCCAGCGCCTGAAGCGCAATCTCGACGGCTTCATGGCGGCACGGGATCGCCTGGGGCCGGACCATTTCGTCGACGTGAGCTACACGGATCTGACCCGCGATCCCGTCGGCACCACAGAGCACATCCTCGCCGCCATCGGCCTGCCCTGCGATGCGCAGGATCATGACGACCTGCGGGCATGGATGGCCCGCAATGGTCGCGAGAGCCGGGCGGCCCACCAGTACGCGGCGGCGGAATTCGGCCTCGATGAAGAGGAACTGGCGCGGATGTTCGCGCAATACCGGAACCGCTACCTGCGCTAGTTGGCGTAGTACGTCGCGAGATTCTCGAAGACAGCCTTTTCCACCCGGTGCTGCATGCGCCAGCCGGCTGCGGTACGCACATAGCGGGTATGGTAATGGCCACCGGTCACGCCCTGGCGGGTATGGGCTGCACCCGCCTTCATGACATGGCGGAACTCGAAGAAGATCACCGATTCCGCCTCGTCACCCTTCAGCGTGAGCCGTGGCGGATGCATGAAATGCAGGCCGCTCCACTCCTGCCGGATGTGGGCGCAAAACCCGGTCAGGGCCTCGCTGCCAGCGATCCGGGTGGCGGGCGTGTGGCCCACCGACAGCATTTCAAAAATGCCGTCGGGCGTGAATACCGCGGCCCAGTCGGCCGGCTCGCCCAGATCCCAGGCTTCGGCATAGCGGGCCTCCAGATCAAGAATGGCGAAACGGTCCTCGATGAGTTGCAGACGTTGTTCCGGAGTGGGCATGAGTGAGATCTCGCTGAAAAGTTGATCGGTGCTGGGTTCCGTGTGCATTCAGAAATCGATATCCGGCTTTCATCGTTCCGGCCGGGGAGCACCGGAATCACGGCAGGAGGCATCAGCGCTTGTCGAAGGCGACATGCATTTCCTTGAAGCCATCCATGAAAATCGAGCGCGCATAACGGGGCTCGGCCAAAAGGCGGAAATTCGTCATGCGCCGGATGATTTCTTCCAGCATCACTTTCAGATTCAGCCGCGCCTGATGCACACCGACACAATAGTGGCCGCCCTGGCCGAAAGTGCGGTAATGCTTGCGGGTATTCTGCAGCGGGCGACGGATATCAAAACGGTCCGGCTCCTCGAAGAAGTCCGGATCCCGGTTGGGAGCGCCGAGGATGCAAACCAGTTTGTCGCCCTTACGGATCTGTTCACCAGCGAGCTCCAGATCCTTCGTCGCGGTGCGGCGCAGATAGATCACCGTGTTGCGGTAGCGCAGAATCTCCTCCACCGCAGCAGGAACCAGTTCAGGGTCCTGCTCCAGCAGACGGTATTGATCGGGCTGGAGAATGAACTGATGGATGCCGAGGGCCAGGGTATTGCGGGTGGTTTCCATGCCGCCCACGATGAGATTGTTGAACATGCAGCCGAATTCACGATCGGTAATGCGCTCTCCGTCGATTTCCGCGCCCAGCACCTCCATGGTCAGGCTGTCGCGGGCGTTCCTGCGGTGGTCGGCGGCCAGGCGGGTACCAAACTCGATCAGCGCCAGCGATGCGTGAAAGCCCGCGGCCCGGTTCTCGGCAAAATCCGGATCATCGGCCAGCGCCAGGGTATTGGTGAGATCCGCCACATAACGGTAATCCGCGACTTCCACACCCAGCAGATCGTACATCACCCGCATGGGCAACTGCGTGGCCACCTCGCTGATGAATTCGCATCGCCCCTTGTCAATCACCGTATCCACGATCCCGGTCGCGATCCGGCGCATCCCGCCCTCCCGCGCCTCGAGACTCTTGAGCCGGAAAGCGTGGTCCACCAGGCCGCGGTATTTGCGGTGCAGGGGCGGATCCATGAACGTCATGCTTTTTTGCTGCTCGACCAGTAACTCGGGTGGGAAGTCATCCAGCAGCGGACCGAAGCCGCTGGAAAACAGTTCCGGCGTCTTGAGCACATGATCGATGTCTTCCTGCCGGAACAGCAGCCAGTGCCCTCCGGTTGCAAAGCCATCCGGCTCCCAGAGAATCCGGTGCTGCTCACGCAGCCGGTCGATGGTATCCCGCGGCGTTCCCCGCGCAAAGACATCCAGATCGAGCAGGGTATGGGCCGGACATGGGTGCATGGCTATCTCTCCGCGTGGCGATCCAGAATCTGCTTGAGCACCACCGCCTCGTTGTGCTCCTGATCCTTGCTTGCGAACACCAGGGCAATGTCCCCCGCATGAGCCAGCCGGCGTAGCTCGTCCAGGGCTAGGTTGTCTTTCAGTTCGGCGCGATAGCGCGTTTTGAATTCAACCCATTTGTCGGGGTCGTGGCCAAACCACTGGCGCAAGCCGGTGGAAGGCGCGACATCCTTGAGCCAGAGATCGATTGCGGCCTTTTCCTTGGTCAGCCCGCGCGGCCAGAGGCGGTCCACAAGCACCCGCAGACCATCGGCAGAATCCGGCGATTCATAGGCCCGTTTCAGAATGACACGCACCAATCTCTCCTTCGCATCGAAACACGGGCGGATGGTCAGGAAAGCCCCGACCACCACCCGGCCCGCTTCAGTGCAGGGGCACCGTAGCCGTATCCTGGCCCGAGCGCAGGATTTTCCCCGCCGCGACGCCTGTAATCCGGCCTTCACTCACTACCGCCTTGCCGCCGACAAAGACGTGGTGCACCCCCACCGCATCGGCATAGAGGCGGTTCTCCTGGCCGGGCAGATCGCCCCGGGTCACCACCGGGCCGCAGGCCACCGTATCGGGATCGAACACCACCAGATCGGCAATGGCGCCGACCGCCAGATTGCCGCGATCCTTCAGGCCGAATTTCTCGGCGGGAACGCTGGTCAGGAGCCGCACCGCCTCTTCGGTGGTAAGCAGTTTGCGGCGACGGCCTTCACCGAGCAACTGGGTGGAAAAGGCAAAGGTATCGATCATGTCCAGATGGGCGCCCGCATCGGAAGCGCCGACGATGCAGCGGGCATCCTTCCAGGCCTGGCCACGAAGCGCCCAGGAAGCATCGTCATCGCCAAATGCCGGGGGCGAGAAAGTGGTCTTCAGATCTTCTTCCACGGCAAGATCGAACAGCGCCTCGATGGGCGGCTTGCCCACGGATTGCGCATATTCGCCCAGATGCCTGCCCTGCCAGGTCTTGTTATGCGGAAGGAAGGTTTCGTCCAGCAGCCATTGCTCCCAGTTCTGGAACATCATCGCCAGAGGATGGTTGCCCAGTTCATTCACGCCCTTCAGCAGCCGGGCGCGCACCTCCGGATCCTTGAGCGCCTTTTTCTTTTCCTCGTGCGGCAGGGTGAGGATGGCATCGGTCCAGCCCGGCAGCGTATCAAGCAGGAAGCCGCTGATGAAGTTGAGGCGGTTTTTGGGCGGCACCGCACTGACCAGGGCCAGGATCATGGCGCCCCGGTCCCTGGCGTAATCGCTGGCGGCCAGCTGGCTATCGGTCATGGCGGTGTTGAAGTGGGTGGGCGCCAGCATGTTCCAGTTGATGGGCCGCTGGGCGGCGAGCGACATCTCGGTCATGACCCGGTATTCTTTTTCGCCAAAGGTGCCCACACCGGGAATCATCTCCAGCCAGGTGCCCGGATGGCGGCGCGCCACTGCCGCCAGCGCCACCAGTTCCTCCTGGCTGGCGGCACGGGACGGCACCGGATTGCCTTCCATGTCACTGTGGGTCATCGACAGGGTGGAGGAAAGCCCCAGGCCACCGGCAGCGAGGGATTCATCCAGCAGCTCGCACATGGCTTCCAGGTCGGCGGGCGTGGCGGGTTGCCCGACGGCCCGCTCTCCCATCACCGCGCGGCGCAAGGCGGTATGGCCCACCATGAAACCGATATTGATCGAGGTGGTGCCGTCGACCGCATCGAGGTACTGCGCAAAGGATTTCCAGGTCGGCTTCAGTGCAGCCTTGAGCGTGGCCAGGGGCATGCCTTCCACCCGGGAAAGCATGCGCAGCAGGTAATCCGCATCCTCGGCACGACCGGAAAGCGGTGCCAGGGTGAAGCCACAATTGCCCGCCACGGCAGTCGTCACACCATGATTGACCGAAGGCGTGAGCTGGGGATCCCAGAAAATCTGCGCGTCGTAGTGCGTATGCACGTCGATGAATCCCGGCGCCACGACGGCACCGGCGGCATCCACCTCGTGCGTCGCGCGGCCCTCCACCCGGCCCAGGGCGACGATGCGGCCGCCGCTCACGCCGACATCACCCCGATAACCCGGCCTGCCGCTGCCGTCGACGATGGTTGCATTCCTGATGGCCAAATCCATGGTTGTCTCCTCGTTTTGTATTCGTATCCTGCAATGATGGTACAAAACCATCCACCCGACCCAGTAGATTACATCTGCGGACGCGCATGACAAGAAACCCCTAGCAATGCACGGCCAGCATGCCGGCATGGAAAACCCTCCATGTCCGCGTTGCTCCGCAATCCGGATCGCAGCAGCACTGTGTGATCCGTGGCGGCATCACTGCGGCAGAGCTTCCTCCTGTGGAGGCTCCTGCGCCTTGTCTGCCTGCACCCGTGCCTGTACCTGCGCCCTGATCTGCTTCATTTTCGCCTGCAGGGGGGGATAGGGGCCATAACGGTGCTGATCGGCGGAAGCGCCATCGACATAGGGTGGGAAAGGGCTATCCACGGGCTTGTTCCAGCGGGCGGGGAAGTCACGCTCGGTATTTTTCTTCAGGGGCCGGTCGTGACTCAGGACAAAGGCGGCCACATCGTATGCCTCGTCTTCCGACAGTTGCGGCTGCTCATGGCTGGTACCGAAGGGCATGTTGGCCCGGATGAAGGCCGCCGCCGTGAGCAGGCGATTCATCCCCGCGCCATGGTTGAAGCTGTCCCTGCCCCAGAGCGGTGGGAACGCATATCCGGTGGCGCTGCCCGCAGCGCCGGCCCGCACCCCCGCGCCGTTGGCGCCATGACAGGACGCACACCGGGTGCCATAGATCTTCGCTCCCGCCACCAGATCGGCGCGACGATTGGGTGGTGTGAAGGGTATCGCACCCTGTCCCGCCACCTTGCTGCCAATCGGTATGCCACGCGACAAAAAATGCATATAGGTGACGAACGCCTTCATTTCCCGGCCGTCCAGCGGCAGGGCTTTACCCGCCATGCTCCGTTCCATGCAGCCGTTGATGCGGTCCTCCAGGGTGCTGATTTCATTTTCACGGGCACGGTATTGCGGAAAGATGGCATTCACCCCCACCCAGGGGATGGCATATTTCTTGGTGGCCGAAGCCTCGTGGCAGGAAGCACAGGCCAGATTGTTGCCGGCAAAACGCATCCCTGGTTTTTTCACCTCCGGCCCGATATAGGCGAAGGTCCGGTCGGTGAGTTCCTTGCCATAGCGCACCATGCGTCCATATTCGTCATCCGGCAATTGCGAGACATCATGGGATTCGGGTGCCACCACGGCCGCAGGCTCGGCCATCACCGATGCCGCGTATGACACCAGAGCAGCAGCAAGAACCGGGACGAGCCCACAGACAAGAAACGGGCGAGACATACGGGGTTTCATCACATTCCTCCCATGCATGGAGTGACAACTGGCGATGATAGGGAAACTTGCCATATGCGTCGACAGGGCTTCCCGGCGCATCCGGAGCATCAAGGTAAAAAGCCGGCGCGAAGGCCGGCTTTTTACCTTGATGCGAACCACCCGCCTACTTCTTCACGATCACCGATGAGCCATGGCCGAAAAGCCCCTGGTTGGCGGTAATGCCGACTTTGGCATGCGCAACCTGACGCCCTTCGGCCTGGCCGCGCAACTGCCAGGTCAGTTCGCACACCTGGGCCAGCGCCTGGGCGGGAACCGCTTCGCCGAAGCAGGCCAGACCGCCGGAGGCGTTGACCGGGATGCGGCCGCCGACCCGGGTATCGCCGGCACGCAGCAGCTTCGCCGCCTCGCCACGTGGCGCCAGCTGCAGATCCTCGATCCAGTCCAGTTCCAGCGCGGTGGAGAGGTCGTACACCTCGGCCAGGCTGATGTCCCTGGGGCTGACGCCGGCTTCCTCATACGCCTTGGCAGGTACGGCGGCGCGGAAACTGCGGGCATCGACCACGGCCGCGGAATCGGTGGCGATGTCGGGCATTTCCACCAGTTCGTTGGCGAAGGCCGGGGTCACGGTGGAAATGGCGGCGATGCGCGGAGCATTGCCCTTGCCGATCTTTTTCGCATACTCCAGACTGGAGACGATGATGGCGGCGCCGCCATCGGAAGTGGCGCAGATATCCATCAGACGCAGCGGGTCGGCCACCATGGGTGATGCGGCCACGTCCTCGCGGGTGAACAGTTTGCGGTAACGGGCGTTGGGGTTATGGCTGCCATGCTCCGCATTCTTCAGTTTCACCGCCGCGAAATCTTCCAGCGTGTCGCCGTAGACGTCGATGCGGCGCCGGGCATAGAGCGCGAAGTAGGTGGGATTGGTGATCCCGATGTAGAAGCGTACCCAGTCCGGGTCTTCGGGACGGTAGCCCTTGGCCGGAGCGAGGAAGCCCTTGGGCGTGGTGTCGGCGCCGATCACCAGCGCGACGTCGCACTGGCCGGAGAGAATCTTGGTGCGGGCGGCGGCCAGCGCCTGGGAACCTGAAGCACAGGCGGCATACGAGGTGTTGACCTCGCAGCCATTCCAGCCCAGGGCCTGGGCGAATGTGGCCCCAGCCACATAACCGGGGTAGCCGCAACGCATGGTCGCGGCGCCGGAAACGAACTGGATGTCCTTCCAGGCCACACCGGCATCTTTCAGAGCAACGCGGGCGGCGGCAACACCGTATTCGACAAAGTTGCGGCCCCACTTGCCCCAGGGGTGCATGCCGACCCCGAGAATGGCGATATCTTGGCTCATCTGCTGCTCCTCATACCGGTTTCCATTTCCAGATCACCTTGGTCTGGTCACCATCCTCATGGAGGGTTTCCAGTACCAGGCGCATTTCCTGACCGACCTTGAGATTCTCGACACCAATGCCTTCCACCACCTGACCCAGGACGATCATTTTTTCGTGGTCGAGCCGTACCGCGGCGATGGCGTAAGGCACGAAGGGATCCGCCGCGATGAAAGGCTCGGGGGGCTTGTAGCTGGCGTTGGTGTAAGACCAGACGTGGCCACGATTGGAAAGCTGCACTTCCTCGAACTCGTCGCTATCGCAGGCAGGGTTGCGACAGTATGTCGTGAGCTTGGGAAAAAAATAGCTGCCGCATTCCTTGCAGCGGGTGCCGATCAGATGGGGGTTGCCGGCATCCATGGTGTACCAGCCCGCGATGGCCGGCACGGTGGTTTTGCTCATGAGAGGCTCCTTGCAGAACGGCCGGCAAGAATACTACGGATGTACGGCGGACTCCCGCGCTGCGATGCCCCCGTCACAATCGGGCAGATAGCCGATAATGAGGCGTTTCATTGCTGGAATTCCTCCATGTTCACCGGTATCGTCGCCGCCGTCGGTCGCATCAGCGCATTGCGCCCCCTGGAAAAGGGCCTGCGCCTCACCGTCACCGCGCCCGACCTCGATCTTTCCGATGTCGTCCTGGGGGACTCGATCGCCCACAATGGTGTCTGCCTCACCGTGGTGGCGCTGGCGGGCTCCACCTTCGATGTGGATGTCTCACGCGAAACCCTGGATTGCACCGTGGGCCTGGATGAGCCTGGCGAAATCAACCTGGAAAAGGCCCTGCGCCTGGCGGACCGTCTCGGCGGCCACCTGGTTTCCGGCCATGTGGACGGTGTGGGCGAAGTGGTGAAATTCGAGCCGATTGGCGAGTCCCACGAACTGGTGATCCGCGCCCCGGCCGGGCTTGCCCGCTATATCGCGCGCAAGGGCTCCATCGCGATCAATGGTGTTTCCCTGACCACCAACCGGGTGGACGGCCCCGATTTCTCCATCAACCTGATCCCCCATACCGTAGCCGTCACCACGCTCAGGCACCTCAAACCGGGGTGCAGGGTAAACCTTGAGGTGGATCTGATCGCCCGCTATGTGGAACGCATGCAGGCCGCAGATATCGATCCGCGCCTCGCCGCCCGGGATGCCGTTGGTTCAATTACCTGAAATTCGGAGACTTCATGGTTCCTCATCTGACCACCGCGCTGACCGGCCCCCTGCTGGGTCTGGAAAAATGCTTTCTCGATAACACCCCTGCCATCGAACACTGGTTGCGCGGCCAATGGCTGGAGCACTCGCCCCCCTTCTATGCTTCTGTCGACCTGCGCAACGCCGGCTTCAAGCTGGCGCCGGTAGACACCAACCTCTTTCCCGGTGGTTTCAACAACCTGAACCCGGCCTTCCATCCCCTGGCTGTCCAGGCAGCCATGGCCGCGGTGGAAAAGCTCTGCCCCGAAGCCCGTAACCTGTTGCTGGTGCCCGAGAACCACACCCGCAATCCGTTCTATCTGCAGAACGTGGCGCAACTGGCCACCATTCTCAAGCTCACCGGACTCCATGTCCGCATTGGCTCCCTGCTGCCCGAGATCACGGCCCCCACTACCATCACGCTGGCCGATGGACGTCCGCTGCTGCTCGAACCGGTCAGGCGCCTCGGTGCCGATGGCCGGCGCCTGGGTGTGGAAGGTTTCGACCCCTGCGCGATCCTGCTCAACAACGACCTCTCCGCCGGCGTGCCGCCGCTCCTGGAAAACATTCACGAGCAGTGGCTGATCCCGCCCCTTCACGCCGGCTGGCACACACGGCGCAAATCACGCCACTTCAGCGCCTATCGCGAAGTGGCCGAATCCTTCGCCCGCATGCTGGGGATCGATCCCTGGCTCATCAATCCCGAATTCGGCGTTTGCGGCGAAGTCAATTTCCATGAACGCACCGGCGAGGAATGCCTGGCCGCCAATGTGGATGCGCTGCTCACCCGCATCCGCGCCAAGTACAGGGAACATGGCATCGACAGCACGCCTTTCGTGATCGTCAAGGCCGATGCCGGCACCTACGGCATGGGCATCATGACCGTGCGCGACGCCAGTGAAGTGAAGGGCCTCAACCGTCGCCAGCGCAACAAGATGGCTGTCGGCAAGGAAGGGCTGCACATCACCGAAGTCATCATCCAGGAAGGGGTACCCACGGTGGAAACCGTGGATGAAGGCAATGCCGAACCCGTGGTGTACATGGTCGACAGATATGTGGTGGGCGGGTTCTATCGCGTGAATCCGGCCCGTGGCATCGACGAGAATCTCAATGCGCCGGGCATGCATTTCAAGCCCCTCGCCTTCGACACCGGCTGCTCCCTGCCCGATGCCAGCCGAGAACCGGACGCACCACCCAACCGTTTTTATGCCTATGGTGTGGTCGCTCGATTGGCCCTGCTCGCCGCCGCGCTGGAGCTCGAACGCAGCGCACCGGAAAACTGAACCGCCCGGGCAAGGGGGGCGAAAACGTGCGGGACACGGCGGCATGACAGTACGGCAGATCGGGCAGACCGGACCGCTGTTCACCTTCGCCAGTCTGCTCCATGTCTTTGCCGCCGCGAGACACTGCGTGTTGCACATGACAGGTATTGCCCTGTTCGCCGCCCTGGCCCTGGCCGGTTGTGGCCGGGATCCGGTATTCAGCCGTGAAGCCTATGTTTTCGGCACCCGGGTACAGATTCTCATCACCGGCGTACCCGGACCACGGGCTGCCGCTGGCGCCGATGCGGTGCTGGCCGAATTCGACCGCCTGCACCAGACCTACCATGCCTGGCAACCCTCGCCGCTTACCACGGTAAATGACGCTTTTGCGGCAGGCCGTGCGGCACCGGTATCGGCGGAACTGGCCGACCTGATCCGCACTGCGCAGGTGCTGGGCCGACAGGGGGATGGCCTGTTCGATCCCGGGATCGGCCGGCTGGTGGCCCTGTGGGGCTTTCATTCCGACCATTTCGATGCCCGCCTGCCCGATCCGGCACGGTTGCAAACACTCCTGGACAATCACCCCTCGGTGCAGGACGTGCATCTTGCGACGTGCGCCGACGGGCCGGGCATCTGCGCCATCAGCACGAATCGCAGCGTGGCCCTGGACTTCGGCGGCTATCTCAAGGGGGTGGCGCTGGACCATGCCGCAACCCTGCTCAAGGAACGGGGCATCACCCATGCGCTGATCAACATCGGCGGCAACATCCTGGCCCTGGGCGACAAGGACGGCCATCCCTGGCGCATCGGCATCCAGCACCCGCGCAACAGCGGCCCGATGGCCTCGCTGGATCTGCGTGATGGTGAAGCCATCGGTACTTCCGGCGATTACCAGCGCTATTTCGAACTGAACGGACGTCGCTACTGCCATCTCATCGATCCCCGCAGCGGGGAACCCGCCAGCGGTACCCAGTCCGTCACCATTCTGATTCCGCCCGGCCCGCATGCTGGCGCTCTTTCCGATGCCGCCAGCAAGCCCTTGTTCATCGCCGCCGACGGATGGCCGAAGGAAGCGCAGAATATGGGAGTCAACCAGGCCCTGCGGGTGGATGCACAGGGCAGGGTCCAGGTCACGGCGGCGCTCAGGCGGCGCCTGACATTCGAGACGCCCAACCTCCGGATCAGCGAACTGCCATGAAAGAGAGCATGCACACCACATCGACACCGCACGGGACGCCTTCATGATCGGCCTGCTGCTCATCACCCACACCACCTACGGAGAATCCCTGATCCAGTGCGCCTGCCACGTTCTCAACCGGCGGCCTCCCCAGCTGGTGCAACTCGGTGTCGCGATTCAGGACGACCCGCTCGATCTGCAGCCCTACGCACGCCAGCTGCTGGCCCTGGCGGATTCCGGTGAGGGTGTACTGGTCATGACCGACGTCTACGGCGCCACGCCCGCCAACATCGCCATGAAGCTGCTGGAGCCCGGTCGCATCGAAGGTCTGGCCGGCGTCAACCTGCCCATGCTGCTGCGAGCGCTGACCTACCGTGACAAGGGAATGGAAACCCTGATCACACGCGCAACCCAGGGGGGGCGTGATGGCGTACTCAACATGCTGAATCACTGAGGAAACCGCTGGCAACCTCACCGAACCATTACGGTATAATCGCGTCCCTCGCAGTGCCTGATCGCCACGCGCCATGCGTGGGAATTCTCCGGAGAGCCATTCAATGAAAGTCCTCGTCGCCGTAAAGCGGGTGGTCGACTACAACGTCAAGGTTCGCGTCAAGTCGGACAAAACGGGCGTTGAGACCGCCGACGTCAAGTTTTCCATGAACCCTTTCGATGAGATCGCCGTGGAAGAAGCCGTGCGTCTCAAGGAAAAGGGGGGTGCCACCGAAGTCGTGGCCGTTTCCCTGGGTGTGGCCCAGTGTCAGGAAACCATCCGCACCGCCCTGGCCATGGGTGCCGATCGCGGCATCCATGTGCAGACCGATGCCGAACTGCAGCCCCTGGCCGTGGCCAAGCTGCTCAAGGCCATCTGCGACAAGGAACAGCCCCAGCTGGTGATCGTCGGCAAGCAGGCCATCGACGATGACTGCAGCCAGACCGGCCAGATGCTGGCTGCCCTGGCTGGCTGGGCCCAGGGCACCTTCGCCTCGAAGGTCGAGATCAACGGTGGCGAGATGAACGTCACCCGCGAAGTGGACGGCGGCCTGGAAACCGTGAGCCTCAAGCTTCCCGCCGTGGTCACTACCGACCTGCGCCTGAACGAGCCGCGCTACGCTTCCCTGCCCAACATCATGAAGGCGAAGAAGAAGCCCATCGACGCCCTCACCCCCGAAGCCCTGGGCGTGGACATCGCTCCCCGCCTGATCACCGTCAAGGTGGAAGAGCCCGCCAAGCGCCAGGGCGGCAAGAAGGTTGCCGATGTGGCGGAACTGGTCGAAAAACTCAAGAACGAAGCGAGGGTCATCTAAATGGCTATCCTGGTCTTTGCGGAACACGCTAACAACGCCATCAAGCCCGACAGCCTGAAGGCCATCGCCGCCGCCACCGCCATCGGTGGCGACGTTCACGTCCTGGTCACCGGCAGCAATGTCCGTGGTGCCGCCGATGCCGCTGCCAAGGTGCATGGAGTCACCAAGGTACTGCTGGCCGACAGCCCGTCGCTGGAGCATCCCCTGGCCGAGAACCTGTCCACCCTGGTCGTTGGTCTGGCCAGGAGCTATGGCCACGTGCTGGCCGCCGCCACCACCACGGGCAAGAATTTCATGCCCCGCGTGGCCGCGCTGCTCGATGTGGCGCAGATCTCCGACATCGTGCAGGTCGTCTCCTCCGACACCTTCGTGCGCCCCATCTATGCCGGTAACGCCCTGGCCACGGTCCAGTCCAAGGATGCGGTCAAGGTCATCACCGTGCGTGGCGCCGCCTTCTCCGCCGCCGCTGCCGAAGGCGGCAGCGCCGCCGTCGAGGCCATCGAGGCACCCGCCGCGGCCGGCAATGCGAAATACGTCGGCCAGGAAATCTCCAAGTCCGAACGCCCCGAGCTGACCGCCGCCCGCGTCATCATCTCCGGTGGTCGCGGCATGCAGAACGGCGAGAACTTCAAGCTGCTCGAAGCCGTCGCCGACAAGCTGGGCGCCGCCGTGGGAGCCTCGCGCGCCGCCGTCGATGCGGGCTTCGTCCCCAATGACTACCAGGTGGGCCAGACCGGCAAGATCGTCGCACCCGAGCTCTACATCGCCGTCGGCATCTCCGGCGCGATCCAGCACCTTGCCGGCATGAAGGATTCCAAGGTAATCGTGGCGATCAACAAGGATCCGGATGCCCCCATCTTCTCCGTGGCCGACTACGGCCTGGTGGGCGACCTGTTCCAGCTGGTTCCCGAACTGGAGAAAGCCCTGGGCTGATCCCCGCGGCGTCTTGTCTTGCGAAAAGAGGAGCTGCGGCTCCTCTTTTCGTTTTTGGAGCATCGGACGGTTCTCGCGTCTTTATACGAGCTATCGTTAGAGTCGCCATGGACAGAAGACCCTCCCCCATTCCCGAAGCCCGCAAGGTCCCGCGCCAGCAGCGCAGCCGGATGCTGGTGGACAGCATCCTCGAAGCGGCCCGCCAGCTTTTGTCGGAGCGCGGTGCCGATGGCGTCACCGCCCGTGCCGTGGCCCTGCGCACCGGCGTCAGCATCGGCTCCCTCTATCAGTATTTTCCCAACCGGGATGCGATCCTCGCCCGACTCATGGATGAGGAAATCGAACGCGTTTCCAACGAGGCCCAGATTTTTTTCACCAGTGTGCGCGAACGGCCATTGACGGAATTCTTCCCCCTGGTGATGGCGCGTATCGTCGAGGTGGAAAAACACATGCTCTCGCTGGGGGGCGATTTCCACCGCCGTTACGCCCAATATCTGGAAACCATCAACCGGCGCGAATCCCGCCCCCTCGATACGGCCACCATGGAAACCATGATGGCCAGAATACTGACCGAACATGGCGACGAATCGAATCCGGCCGATCCCGCACTCTCGGTATTTCTGCTCACCCGCGGCTTGCCCATGCTGCTCAAGACCCTCGTCAGCGAGCGCCCCGAGCTGACGAATTCTCCAGGCCTGCATCCCCTGCTCACCACCCTTGCCTATGCCATTGCCGGAGTCACGGCAAATGCGAGAGAGGCTTCCGGAAACCCGACAGCCTGAATACCGCAGGCCTTTTTTTCGCTGTGCGCCGCAGCAGGAATGCGAGCCCCTGGCGGAAATTCCGGGGTGCTATAAAACTCCATATGATTCCTGCGGGCAAGCGTAAGCAAAAGGCCTGCATCCTCGTACCTGCTTTGTTCTGGAGAAGATCATGGTTGACGTCATCAAGCTCGGCATCAGGCGTTCCGCCCGCAACAAGCCCCTGCTGCCCGACCCCGCGCCCCGCGAGGTGAAATACACCCTGATTTCTGTGGACGACCACCTGATGGAGCCACCCCACACCTTCGAAGGACGCCTGCCGGCCAGGTTCAGGGACCGCACGCCGCGTGTGGTGGAAACCGAAGAAGGCCACCAGGTCTGGGCCATCGACGGCCAGCCCTACTTTCAGGTGGGCTTCATGTGCGTCGCCGGCCGTCCCCGCGAAGACCAGCGCCTGGAGCCTGCCCGCTTCGACGAGATCCGCGCCGGTTGCTACGACGTCGATGCGCGCATCCGGGACATGGATATTGGCGGCGTCTACGCTTCCGTACACTTTCCCTCCGGCGTCACTGGTTTTGGCGGCCACCTGTTTTCCAAGTTCGACGATCCGGAATTCGGCCTCGCCTGTGTCCGCGCGTGGAACGACTGGCTGCACGAGGAGTGGTATGGCAAGCATCCGGATCGCATCATTCCTCTCGGCATCACCTATCTCACCGATGCAAAGGCCGGCGCCGAAGAGATCTACCGTAACGCCCGGCGTGGCTTCAAGGCCGTCACCATTCCGGAACAGCCACATCGCATCGGCCTGCCTTCCGTCTTCAGCCCCCATTGGGAACCCATCGTCCGCGCCTGCGCCGAGACCGGTACGGTGCTCAATCTTCACGTCGGCTCGGCCGGCTTTGCCGACATGCCTGCCGGTGCGCCGATCCTGGAACTGGGTGCCACCCTGTTCGGCCCCATGGCCATCAGCAGCGCCGCCGAATGGCTGTGGAGCGGTTACCCGGCGCGCTATCCGGAACTGAAGATCGCCATGTCCGAAGGCGGCATCGGCTGGCCCGCCATGCTCATGGACCGGCTGGACAACATCATGGCCCGCTCCGGGTATGGCAGCGGATGGCCGGACCCGCACAACTCCCCGACCGAAGTGCTGAAGCGCAATTTCTGGTTCGCCATGATCGACGACGCCTCCACCATCTGCACGCGTTACCGCATCGGTGTGGAAAACATTCTCTGCGAATCGGACTACCCCCATGGCGATGGCACCTGGCCCGACACACAACAGGTGCTGGAAAAGGTTCTCGGCGCTCTGCCTGCCGAAGAGATCCGCCTGATCACCCACGGCAACGCCGCCCGCCTCTACAACCATCCGCTGCCCGCCATCGTTCGCCCCTGAGTGGAACGAACCACCGCTACGCACGGACCACACAGAGATCACACCATGTACGACGAAATGAAGGATGACCCCTCCCTCAACGGCGAGATGCTGCGCAAGTTCCTCAAGCGCCCCGGCCGCTATCCCCTGCTGCCCAGACTGACACCTCCGCAACAGGTAGCCCTGCTCTGCCGCGTGCTGTACGACGAGGGCTACAACGACCACATCGCCGGCCACATCAGCTTCCGCCAGCCCGATGGCAGCTTCTACGCCAATCCCTGGGAACTGCGCTGGGACGAAGTGACCGCAGCCGACATCCTCCACCTCGACGCCAAGGGCAACATCATCGAGGGCGAGTGGAACATCACGCCGGCCATCAACCTGCATGTCGGCATCTACGCCGCCCGTCCGGATGTGAACGTGGTGATCCACAATCATCCCGAATGGGGCTCGGTCTGGGCCGGTGTGCATCGCGTACCACCGGCCTACGACCAGACTGCGGCCATGGTGGCTCCGGCCCCCGCCCTCTACAGCGACTACCAGGGCACCATCAACAAGGAAGCCGCGGGTGCCGGCGATCCGATCGCCGCTTTCGGCGACAACAAATGGGCCATCCTGGCCAATCACGGTGTGCTGCTCGCCGCGCGCGACATCCGCCAGGCGCATCTGCGCGCCCTGACCCTGGAATGGCGCTGCCGCCTCGCCTGGCGTGTCGAAGCCCTGGGTGGCGGCGTACCCCTGACGCCGGAGGCTGAACAGAGTGTCGGCGGGCTCACCGACCAGAACGGTTTTCCCTTTCTCTGGGAAGCCATGGCGCGCAAGGTCATCCAGCGGGATGGCGCGGTGCTCGGGTAAGCACGAAAGCGCGGCATAATCGGGCACGGTCGGTCGGGAGCAGCAGTGGTCCCGACCGATTTCATTCTGGAAAATTCCCGGAGAAAACCCTTGCGAGCCCGGAACGAACTGATCCTTGCCGACCTCATCGCCCTGCGTGCCGAACAGAAGCCCGACTTCCCGGTCCTGACCTTCGAGCATCTGAGCCTGGATGGTGGCGCCACGGCGGACGAGGTGCGTACCTACGCCGATCTCCACACGCACGGCCAGCGCCTTGCCGCCTATCTGTTTTCAAGGCAGATCGCCAGAGGTGACCGTTTCGCCATCATGCTGCGCAACCATCCCGAATTCGTCGAGGCCATGGTCGCCGCCTCGATGACCGGCAGCATTTTCGTTCCCATCGACCCGCGCACCCGCGGTGAAAAACTGGCCTACATGATCAACCACTCGGGCAGCCGCGGCATGATCTGCGCCGACTATTGCCTGGCCGAAGTGCAGGCCATACGCCACCAGTGTCCGGGTCTGGAATGGGTGCTGGTGCTGGACTCGAGCGAGGACGACATCTCCGCCCTGCGCCGCGGGACCGAATCGCTCGAAGCGCTGCTGGGCGCCCCCGCAGCAACGGTGGACGCACTGCCCCTGACGCCCGGCGACCCCATCCAGATCATGTACACCTCCGGCACCACCGGCGATCCGAAAGGCATCGTCTGCAGCAATGCCCGCTTCGGGGGCGCCGCGTTTTTCGCCCAGATGTTCGGTTACCAGCCCGATGAACGGCCCTACACGGGACTTTCGCTCACGCACAGCAATGCCCAGACCACCGCGATGGCGACCGCGCTCTATTTCGCCTATCCGGCGGTACTGAGCCGCAGGTTCACCAAATCGAAGCTGTGGGATGTCTGCCGCCATTACGGCTGCACCACCTTTTCCCTGCTCGGCGGCATCGCCACCGCGATCTACAGCGAACCGCCCCGTGCCAACGATGGCGACAATCCGGTACGCCTGGTAGTCAGCGCGGGAACCCCGCCCGCCATCTGGTCCGCCTTCGAAGAGCGGTTCAAGGTTCGCATCTTCGAGTTCTATGGCGCCAGCGACGGGGGTGGCATGGCCTTCAAGCCGCCCGGGGTCGGCCCGATCGGTTCCTGCGGCAAGGCCGCGCCCGGTTTCGAGATCCGGGTTTTTGACGATGCGGACAACGAATGCCCGCCGGGTGTCACCGGCGAAATCTGTTGCCGTCCCGCCACGGGCGGCACGCAATCGGTGGATGTGGAATATCTGGGCAACCCCGAGGCAACCCGGGCCAAGGTCCGCCAGGGCTGGAACCGCAGCGGCGACATGGGCCACACGGATACCGAGGGCTGGCTCTATTTCGACTACCGGCGCGGTGGCGGGATTCGCCGCAATGGCGATTTCATCAATCCCAGCTTTGTCGAAAAGGTGATCGCCGAATGCCCCGGGGTCAGCGACGTTTTCGTCTATGGCGTCCCCTCCTCGTCTGGCGCTCCCGGCGAGTGCGACGTGGTGGCCGCCATCGTCCCTGTCGATGCCGACCGCTTCGACGCCACGTTAGTTTTTGCCGCTTGCCGGCGGGGGCTCGAAGCCAATTTCGTTCCCGGCTACCTCCAGGTGGTGGCTGAAATCCCCAAGACCGCATCGGAAAAACCCATGACCCGCCACCTGCTGGATCGCTTCGCGCCCGATGCCGAAAATGTGATCGCAGCGCCGGGTAATCGCACCTGAAACCTGCCCGAATCGGCGTAACGGACTAGGTTCCGATACCGGAATGACTCCGGATTCGGGCGTAAAATGCGCGCCTTTCCACCCCGTTCCGCAAACATGACGATCAGCCCCACCGAAGACATCATTGCCGACATCCGTGCCGGAAAAATGGTCATTCTCGTGGACGAGGAGGATCGGGAGAATGAAGGCGATCTGGTCATGGCGGCCGAATTCGTCACTCCCGAAGCGATCAACTTCATGGCCCGCTACGGTCGTGGCCTGATCTGCCTCACACTCACCGAACAACGCTGCGACCAGCTCGGCCTGCACCTGATGGTCAGCGACAACCGCACCCCCCACGGTACGGCCTTCACGGTGTCCATCGAGGCGGCGGAAGGCGTCACCACCGGCATCTCGGCGCACGACCGGGCGCTCACGGTCAGATCGGCGGTGGCGCGCAATGCCAAAACCTCTGACATTGTCCAGCCCGGTCACATCTTCCCCCTCATGGCCCGTTCCGGTGGTGTGCTGGTACGCGCCGGGCATACCGAGGCCGGCTGTGATTTCGCCGCCCTGGCGGGTCTGGAGCCGGCATCCGTGATCTGCGAGATCCTCAAGGACGACGGCACCATGGCCCGCCTGCCGGATCTTCTGGAGTTCGCACAGGAGCATGGCCTCAGGATCGGCACCATCCGCGATCTGATCCACTACCGCAGCGCCAATGAAAAGCTCATCGAATGCGTGGCCCGGCGTGAAGTGGAAACCATCCATGGCACCTTCCGTGCCCATGCCTACGTCGACAAAACCAGCAGCGAGGTGCACATGGCCCTGGTGCATGGCGAAATCCACCCCGACCGGGAAACCCTGGTGCGCGTCCATGCGCCCGGTTCCATGCTCGACTTTCTGGAAAGCAGGACGGCGCGCCACCTCTACAGCATCGACCGTGCTCTGGAAATCATCGCCAAAAATGGCAGCGGTGTTCTCGTCCTGCTCCATCGCAAGGAAGTGGTGGAAAACCTTGGCGTCGCCCTGGGGCGTGCCAAGGATGCCCCACCCCCCAAGTTCAAGTGGGATCCGCGCGCCAACGGCACCGGCGCCCAGATTCTGCGTGATCTGGGGGTCGGCAGGCTGCGCCTGATGGCCCGCCCGCAACGCATTCCCAGCATGGAAGGCTTCGACCTGCAGGTGGTCGGCCATCTGGTGCCCGAAGATGTGAAACCGTAATTCCGAGACCCCCATGGCCCACAAACCATTCCGCGAACTGGACCCACAACACACCGCCGCCGGGCTGCGCTTCGGCATCGTCATGGCCCGCTTCAACACCGAGATCGGCGAAGGCCTGCTGTCCGGCACCAGTGAAGAACTGCGCAAGCTGGGCGCCCGCGATGAAGACGTGACGCTGGCCACCGTACCCGGCGCCCTGGAGATTCCGCTAACCCTGGAGACCATGGCCCGGACGGGGCGTTACGATGCCCTGATCGCCCTGGGTTGCGTGATTCGCGGTGAAACCTACCATTTCGAGATCGTTTCCAACGAATCCGCGCGCGGCATCACCGATGTCCAGCTGGCCACCGGCATCCCGGTCGCCAATGCCGTGCTGACCACCGAGAACGACGACCAGGCCCGTGTACGCATGGACCAGAAGGGCCGCGAGGCCGCCCAGTGTGCCGTCGAGATGGCCCGTCTGCTGAAGGCCCTGCGCGCATGAGCACCAGCCGTTCTGCCCGCCACCGGGCGCGCGAATTTACCATTCAGGGACTCTACCAATGGCAGGTGGGTGGCCAGGATGAAGCCGCGATCATTGCCCAGACCGAAGCTGTGGCGGGCTACGACAAGGCCGATGCCGATCTCTTCAAAACCCTGCTCGGCGAAACCCTGGACCAGATCGGCGATCTGCGTGCTGCCATCGAGCCCTTCATCACCCGCAGCTGGGACGACGTATCGCCCATCGAACGCAGCATCCTGCTGCTGGCGGCAGACGAGCTGAAAAACCATCTCGAAACTCCCTACCGGGTTGTGCTCAACGAAGCCATCGAACTGGCCAAGACCTTCGGCGGTACTGATGGCCACCGCTTCATCAACGGCGTGCTGGACAAACTGGCCCCTACACTGCGACCTGCCGAGGCTGGCAAATAAACCCCCCGGAAACGGCGGCATGCCCTCCGAATTCGCACTGATCGAGCGTTACTTCAAGCGTCCCGCGCCCGGAGCCGTGCTCGGCGTAGGGGATGACTGCGCCCTGTTGCGTCCCACCCCGGGCCATGAGCTCGCCGTATCCACCGACCTGCTGCTGGCCGGCACCCACTTCCTCGCGAACACCGATCCGGCCGATCTGGGCTGGAAGGTGCTGGCTGTCAATCTTTCCGATCTGGCCGCCATGGCCGCCACACCGCGCTGGGCCACGCTCGCCCTGGCCCTGCCACAGGCCGACGAACCCTGGATTGCCGCCTTCTCCCGGGGGTTTTTCGATTGCGCCCGGACCTTCGGCGTGGAACTGATCGGGGGTGACACCACACGCGGCCCCCTGGCCTTCTGTGTCACGATTTTCGGCGAAATCCCCGCAGGCCAGGCCCTGCGCCGGGACGGCGCCCGGTGCGGCGACGATATCTGGGTCTCCGGGCAACCCGGACTTGCGGCCCTCGGCCTCGCCCACCTGCTGGGGCGAGTGGTATTACCCGAAGCCAGCCGCGAACCATGTCTGAGCGCCTTGCACCGTCCGCATCCACGCATCGCCCTCGGACTCGCCCTGCGTGACCGGGCTCATGCCGCCATCGATGTATCCGATGGTCTGCTGGCCGATCTGGGACATATTCTTGTCGCCTCCGGACTCGCCGCGCGGTTGCATTGGCAACACCTGCCCCGGGCCGCGCTCGAAGCCACCGCGAACTCCGATCTGGCCCGGGAATGTCTGCTCGGCGGCGGCGACGATTACGAACTGGTGTTCACCGCGCCACCCGCCCTCCGCGACGACATCGCGACGCTGACACCCTCTCTTGGATTGGAACTTTCCTGCATCGGCACTCTGACCGACGGAAATCCGGGGCACATTCTCCTGGAAGACCCACAGGGCCGGCCCATGACACCGGGTCGGTACGGATACGATCATTTCGCTTAAATCATGGCCAGACTCCCGCCTCCGCCTCTCTGCTTTCTCTTCACCCATCCGGCGCATTTTTTCGCCTGCGGCTGCGGCAGCGGCCTTTCGCCCTTCGCGCCCGGCACCGCCGGCACCCTCTTCGCATGGATCACCTTTCCATTTTTGCGCCCCCTGTTCGCCAGTGACGCCAGCTTCCTCGTGGCACTGGTCATTGCCTTCGTGTTCGGGGTGGCGGCCTGTCACCGTACCGGGCGCGATCTGGGCGTGGTGGATCATGGCGCCATCGTCTGGGACGAAATCGTGCCATTCTGGGCGGTGTTGGTATTTTGTCCGGCCGGCCTGTGGTGGCAGCTCCTCGCCTTTCTGGCTTTCCGTTTTTTCGATATCGTCAAACCCCCTCCGGCGCGCTGGTTCGACACCCAGGTCAAGAACGGCTTCGGCGTGATGATGGACGACGTGGTGGCCGCCGGTTATACGGTCCTGGCCCTGGCGCTGGCGCAACAGGCCATCGCCCGGCTTTTCTGATCATGGATGCCGATCTCGTCAAGCTCTCCACCAGCGTCGGCACGGTGTTGCAGGCCAGGGGACTGGTGCTGGCCACGGCCGAATCCTGCACCGGTGGCTGGGTAGCCCAGGTGGTTACTCACACGGCGGGAAGCTCCGCCTGGTTCGACCGTGGCTTCGTTACCTATTCCAATGCCGCCAAGACAGGCCAGCTGGGAGTCGCCACCGAAATTCTTGAGAATCATGGCGCAGTGAGCCTGGCCACGGCCGAGGCCATGGCCGTGGGTGCACTGAAAAACTCCAATGCACTGATTTCATTATCGATTACTGGAATTGCCGGCCCTGCGGGTGGCTCACCGGATAAGCCAGTAGGCACCGTATGCTTTGCCTGGTGCCTGGACCAGGAAGCCCCGCTGTCATCCTGCCGCCATTTTGCCGGTGACCGCGAGTCGGTCCGTCGCCAGGCGGTAATCCATGCGCTGGAAACCCTGGTGGAACGGGTCTCCGCAAGAACTGTGCCATAATCAAACATCTCGAAAGGAACCTCATGGACGACAACAAGGCAAAAGCATTGCAGGCCGCGCTGGCCCAGATCGAAAAGCAGTTCGGCAAGGGCTCCATCATGAAGATGGGCGAAGGGCAGATCGAAAATGATCTGCAGATGGTTTCCACCGGTTCTCTCGGTCTGGACATTGCCCTGGGCATCGGCGGCCTGCCGCGTGGCCGGGTCGTCGAAATCTATGGCCCGGAATCCTCCGGCAAGACTACGCTCTGCCTTCAGGTCGTGGCCGAAGTCCAGAAACTGGGGGGCACCGCCGCCTATATCGATGCGGAAAACGCACTGGATCCGGTCTATGCCGGAAAACTCGGCGTGAATGTTCCCGACCTGCTGATTTCCCAGCCCGATACCGGCGAACAGGGCCTGGAAATTGCGGATATGCTGGTCCGCTCCGGCGGCGTCGACCTGATCGTGATCGACTCGGTGGCGGCACTCACCCCCAAGGCCGAAATCGAAGGCGAAATGGGTGACCAGCTGCCCGGCCTCCAGGCCCGCCTGATGTCGCAGGCATTGCGCAAGCTTACCGCCAACATCAAGCGCACCAATACTCTGGTGATCTTCATCAACCAGATCCGCATGAAGATCGGCGTCATGTTCGGTAACCCCGAAACCACCACCGGCGGCAACGCGCTCAAGTTCTACGCCTCGGTGCGCATGGACATCCGCCGCACCGGTGCCATCAAGAAGGGTGAAGAGATCATTGGCAACGAGACCCGCGTCAAGGTGGTGAAGAACAAGGTTGCCCCCCCTTTCCGCGAGGCCCACTTCGATATCCTCTACGGCGAGGGCATCTCCCGCGAGGGAGAAGTCATCGAGCTGGGGGTGGAAAACAAGATTGTCGAGAAATCCGGTGCCTGGTATGCCTATGGTGGCGAGAAAATCGGCCAGGGCAAGGACAACGCCCGCGAATACCTCAAGGAGCATCCCGAGATCGCCCAGGAAATCGAAAACAAGGTACGCGCAGCACTCGGTATCACTCCCCTGGCGGACGCCGGCACCGAGTGAGCGGACTGAAGGCCCGTGCGGTCAAGCTCCTCGCGCGGCGCGAACATTCCCGCAGCGAACTCGCCCGCAAACTTTCCCCTCATGGCAGTCATGAAGAAGTGGCAACGGTACTCGCCCAGATGGAAAGCGCCGGGCTCCTGTCCGACGAGCGTTTTGCCGATGTCTATATCCGCAGCCATGGCGCTCGCTTTGGCGCCGCGAAGCTGCGTCACTCGCTGTACACCCGCGGCGTGGAGGCGGATCTGGTGGAAGCACGGCTGGCCCATGCCGACCTGCCCGATGAACTCACCCGCGCACGGGATCTCTGGCAACGCAAATTCGGCACACCTCCCGCCGATGCCCGTTCCTGGGCACGCCAGGCACGCTTCCTCCAGTCCCGCGGCTTTGCCCCGGAGCTGATCCGGCGGCTGCTGAAAGACCCTGTGGAAGGCTGATCCGATGACCAAGCTGAGCGCCACCTCCCTGCGCAAGAAGTTCCAGTCCCGCGCCGTGGTGAAGGACGTGTCCTTCGATGTCGACGGCGGTGAGGTCGTGGGATTGCTCGGCCCCAACGGCGCCGGCAAGACGACCTGCTTCTACATGATCGTCGGCCTCGTCGCCTCCGATGGCGGGAAAATCCATCTGGGCGAGCAGGAACTGACCCACATGCCGATCCACAAACGGGCCCGCCTGGGGCTTTCCTATCTGCCCCAGGAGAACTCGATCTTCCGGCGCCTCACCGTCTCGGACAACATTCGTGCCGTACTCGAATTGCAGGGGCTGGATGACCAGCAGGTGGAGGGCCGCCTCGACAACCTGCTGCAGGAACTTCACATCACCCATATCCAGAACAGTCCGGCCATCGCGCTTTCCGGAGGGGAACGCAGGCGGGTGGAGATCGCACGGGCACTGGCCACCGAACCCCGTTTCGTGCTGCTGGACGAACCCTTTGCCGGAGTGGACCCCATTGCGGTGATCGAAATCCAGAAGATCATCCGTTTTCTCAAGGAACGCGGCATCGGTGTCCTCATCACCGACCACAATGTGCGCGAAACCCTCGGTATCTGCGACCGTGCCACCATCATCAACGAGGGGCAGGTTCTCGCCTCTGGCCGTCCTGAGGAAATCGTCCATAATGAAAGTGTGCGCAAGGTTTACCTGGGCGAGAACTTCCGGATGTAGGCCGCGCGGCCAGCCATGAAACAGACGTTACAGATCAAGCTCTCCCCGCATCTGGCCCTGACGCCGCAACTGCAGCAGTCGATCCGGCTCCTGCAGCTCTCCACCTTGGAACTGAATCAGGAAATCGAGCAATTTCTGCATGACAACCCCTTGCTGGAGCGTGAGGAGCAAGGCGACGATGGCGCAACCTTCGTTCCGACCCAGGAACATCAAACCACAACGCCAGATCCCGAAACTATCCCGGAACCCTTCACGACGCATGAGGCCGACCCGGTCTGGGAAGATGCCATTCCCTATGGCAATGGCAACCGCGATCCGGATGACGACAGCGATGCCGGAACCATCCAGGCCGCAACCACCAGCCTGCGCGACCATCTCCTTCATCAGCTGGCGCTGACCCAGCTGGCCAGCCGCGACCGCGCTCTGGTGTGTTTCCTGATCGAGGCACTCGACGAGGATGGTTATCTGGCGCAGGCGCTCGACGATCTGCTCGACCTGCTCCCGCAAGAATGCGGCGACAGCGATGAAGAGAAGCTGGAAGAATTGCAAATCGCCCTGCGTCATCTGCAAAGTCTTGATCCTCCCGGAGTCGGCGCCCGGAATCCGCGTGAATGTCTGGATCTGCAGCTATGCAATCTGGTGCCCGGACCGGAACACGGTCTTGCGCTCCTGATCGTCCGTGACCATCTCGACCACCTGGCCACCCGCGATTTTGCCCGCATCAAAAAATCACTGAACTGCAGCGACACCGAACTGCGCGATGCCCATGCACTGATCCGCTCCCTGAATCCCCGTCCCGGAGCCATTTTTGCGGCGCCGGATACCCGCTATGTCGTGCCCGATGTCATGGTGCGCAAGCTGCGCGGTACCTGGACTGTTTCGCTCAATGGCGAAGCCATGCCGCGACTGCGGATCAATCGCCTCTATGCACAGATTTTGCGTCAGAATCGGGGCAGCGGCCTCACCAGCCAGCTACAGGAAGCCAAATGGCTGATCAAGAACGTGCAGCAGCGCTTCGATACCATTCAGCGCGTATCCCAGGCGATCGTGGACCGGCAGATCGCCTTCTTCGATCACGGCGAAGTGGCCATGCGACCACTGACGCTGCGCGAAATCGCCGACACCCTTGATCTGCATGAATCCACCATCTCCCGCGTCACCACCCAGAAATACCTGGCGAGTCCACGGGGCATCCACGAACTCAAATACTTCTTTGGCAGTCATGTCGCCACCGATAGTGGCGGCGCGGCCTCCAGCACCGCGATCCGGGCCTTGATCAGACAGTTGATCAGTGCCGAGGACGGCAAAAAACCGCTGTCGGACAGCAGGATTGCGGAAATCCTCGGCGATCAGGGTATCGTGGTGGCGCGACGCACCGTCGCGAAATACCGTGAATCCGTGAACATTCCGCCGGTCAACCTGAGAAAGACGCTCTGAAAGGAGACATCATGAATCTGAAAATCACTGGTCATCATGTGGAAGTCACCCCCTCCATCAACGATTACGTGACCGGCAAGCTTGACCGCGTCATCCGCCACTTCGATCATGTCACCAGTGTGCAAGTCATTCTCTCCGTGGAAAAGCTCAGGCAGAAATCCGAAATCACGCTGCACGTCAAAGGCCGTGACATCCATGCCGACGCCACCGAAGACGACCTCTACGCCGCCATCGATGCGGTCATCGACAAACTGGATCGCCAGGTGGTGAAGCACAAGGAAAAGATCACCGACCACGCCCACGAAAAGCGTCAGGCAATCGAATAGACAACCCTGTGATGCCGTGCGGCAAGGAGGGCCTGCCCTGCCTTGTCGTTACGGTTCATCCATATCTTTCATGCCACCATGAACCAGATATTTCCCATTCTCCCCATTGAGAACATCCTGGTGGGCCTGGATGCCGGCAGCAAGAAGCGGGTTTTCGAGCAGGCCGGACTGCTGTTTGAAAACCGCTATGGCCTGGCCCGTGCCACGGTATACGATGCCCTGTTCGCCCGGGAAAAGCTCGGCTCCACCGGTCTTGGGCAGGGGGTGGCGATTCCCCACGGCCGCATCAAGGGGCTCAAGGATGCCCGGGGTGCCTTCATCCGGCTTGGCGTTCCGGTGCCCTTCGAATCCCCCGACAGCCAGCCCGTCGGCCTGCTGTTTGTGTTGCTGGTGCCGGAATCGGCAACGGAAAAACATCTGCAGCTGCTTTCCGAACTGGCACAGATGTTTTCTGACCGCGGTTTTCGCGACGCGATTTCCACCGCACCGGACGCGGCGGCCATTCACGGATATTTTCAACAATGGCCCGCAAACTGACCGCAGCCGAGCTCTACGATACCAAGCGCGGGCACCTCGCCCTGACGTGGATCTGCGGTGATCTCACCCGCTCCATTTCCGCGGCCCGGGACGATATTTCCCCTGCCGATCTGGTCGGCCACGTAAACGTCATCCACCCGGAGCGGCTGCAGGTGTTCGGCATGCCCGAGGTGGCATGGGCCGAAAAGCAGACGCCGGACAAATTGCGTCTGCAGATGCATGAGTTCATCCATGGCGGATCGCCGGGCATCATCGTTGCCGATGGCTGCCTCATTCCGGAAGTGGTGCGTGAAGAGTGTATCAACGGCAATATGCCCTGCTTCACGACACCACAACCGGCAGCCTCGGTGATTGATGCCCTGCGCCTGTATCTCTCGCGCCAGTTCGCCGAAACCATCGCGCTTCATGGCGTGTTCATGGACGTGCTTGGTGTCGGCGTGCTGCTCACCGGCGATTCCGGCGTGGGCAAGAGCGAACTGGCGCTGGAACTGCTGACCCGTGGCCATGGCCTGGTTGCCGACGACGTGGTGGAGGTATCCCGGATTTCCCCCGAGGCCCTCGAAGGAAAATGTCCCGAGCTGCTCAAGGATTTCATCGAGGTACGTGGCCTGGGCCTGCTCAATATCCGTACCGTATTCGGTGAAACCGCCTGCCGCCGGAAAATGCGCCTGCGCCTGATCTGTCACCTGCAAAAGCCCCAGGCGGGAGTCCCCCAGGCCGCGCGCCTGCCCCTGGATGCCCAGAATGAAAACATCCTCGGCGTACCCGTGCGCCGGGTCACCATTCCCGTTGCGGCCGGGCGCAATCTCGCCGTACTGGTGGAAACCGCGGTACGCTCCACCATCCTCCTGCTGCGTGGCATCGATTGCATGCAGGAATTCCTCGCACGCCAGCAACAGGCCATGGAAACAGGCGAGGGAAATATCTGAGCCTGCTCCGCGAACCGCGCGTCACGAACTCGGCGTAGTATGAGAAACGGGTATGCAGGCATCTCGTGCCCTTCCCGCCCTGCCATCAACCAAGGAGTTCATGCAATGAAGAAACTGCTCGTTCTCGCCTTTGCCTCTCTGTTCGCTCTCGGTGCCCAGGCGGCTTCCGAGGCCCAGAAAGCCCAGCAGGAAAAAATGAAGTCCTGCAATGCGGAAGCCAAATCCAAAACACTCAAGGGCGCGGAACGCAAGACTTTCATGAAAGGCTGCCTCTCCGGCGCCACCAGCGCAGCCAAGCCGGCAGAAGCCAAGGCTCCCGGCTGTGCCGATCAGGCCAAGGAGAAAAAACTGGCTGGAGCCGCCCAGGCCAGCTTCGTCAAAAAATGCGAAGCGGATGCCAAGGCCGGGGGGAAATAATCCGTCCGGTCTTGCGAGAAAAGCCGTGGCAGACCACGGCTTTTTTATTTGAGTACCACCCGGTTCCACCCGTTGCAAAGTTGCCGCCGGCCGCAGGAGTCGATCCCGGAGATGGCCGCGGATAGGGATGATGCAGACGGGCCGGCCCGATGCCGGGCTGACGGAACAATCAGGGAGAAAATTGATGGCAGGTCTGGAAGGTCTCAGAATTCTTGATCTTGGCAGCGGATTCGCCGGCCCGTTCTGTGCCCGGCTGCTGGCGGATGCCGGTGCCGAAGTGATCAAGGTCGAACATCCTGCCGGCGGTGACCCCACCCGCAGGGAAGACGGCCATATCGGGCAGGCCGGCGACAGCCACACCAGTGCGCTGTACACGTTTCTCAATCAGGGCAAGCAGGGACTGTCTCTGGATATCACCAACCCGAGCGGATGCGACATCTTCCGGAAACTGGTCGCCCGGGCAGACGTGGTAATCGAATCCTTTTCCCCCGGCACCCTCGCGGCATTGGAACTGGACTATGCGAATCTCGAAGCCATCCGGCCCGGGATTATCGTTGCCGCCATCACCAGCTTTGGGCAGAACGGCCCCTACCGCGACTACCAGGGTGATCATCTGGCGATCTCGGCACTGGGCGGGTGGTCATGGACATTCGGTGAATCCGATCGTGAGCCGCTGCAGGTTGGCTTTCCGATCATGTATGCCATGACCGGAATTTACGGTGCGATCGGCGTCCTGGCTGCACTGCATGGCCGGGAGCAGGACGGCAAGGGACAGTTCATCGACATCTCCGCACAGGAAGCCTGTCTCAACATGCAGTCCTATCCGCAGGTGCTGGAGCAATTCAACTGCCCGCCGCTGCGCCGCGACATCAATGGAGCGATGCAGACCTTCTATGTGCCCGCACGGGACGGCTGGATGGCGCTCAACCACCTTTCCGCCGCACAGTGGGAAAACCTCTGCGCACTCGTCGGCGCATTCCACCTGGCCGAGGACCCGACGCTGCTCTACGACATGCAGAAAAAGCGTGCGATCGTGCCCGAATTCATGGCTGCCGCAACCGAATGGGCAAAGGACAAGACCCGGATCGAGGCTTTCTACGAAGCCCAGGCATTGCAGGTTCCCGCCGGCATTCCCTATTCCGCAGAGGAAGTCCTGGCCTCGGATCAGCTGAATGCACGCGGCTTCTTCGTACAGAACGAACAGCCGGGGCTGGGAAAGTTCATGCAGCCGCGTGCACCCTTCGTTTCCCCCTCGCTGCGGACAGAGCCCCAGCCCGCACCGGATCTTGGCCAGAACAATGCGGCGATTCTGCAAGACATCGGGCTCGATACGGCCGACCTGCGCCGGTTACGCAGTGCCGGCGTGATCTAGGAGCGAAAACATGTCCCGGAAAAATCTCCTCTCCGATATCCGGATTGCCGATCTGACCCACTACCGCTCGGGCCCCACCGGAACCTCCCTGCTGGGCGGCTTGGGCGCCGACGTGATCAAGATCGAATCCATCCAGCGTGTCGATGGCTTCCGCCTCTACAATACGCTGGACCCGAAGAATCCCGATTTTTATGAAATGGGGTCGTATTTCAATGCCGCCAACACCAACAAGCGTGGCATCACGCTGGATCTGCAAACGCCGCGTGGCAAGGAGCTGTTCCTGGAGTTGGTGAAGCAGAGCGATGTCGTGATCGACAATTTTTCGGCCCGTGTCATGGGATCGCTCGGCCTCGGGTACGAAAAGCTGAAGGAAGTGAACCCGGACATCATCGTGGTGTCGATGTCATGTTTCGGGCAGACCGGCCCCTGGCGCGATTTCGTCGGCTTCGGCTACGTGTTCGACCAATGCAGCGGAGCCGCCGCCGCATCGGGCTACGAAGGAGGGCCGCCCACACACATGATGGCGGCTTCGGACGTCACCGCCGGCATTACCGCGGTCTATGCCATCCTGCTTGCTCTGGCGGAGCGGCGCCGCACCGGGCGGGGACAGTTCATCGACATGTCCCAGGTTGAAGCACTGGCCTTCCTGCTCGGCCCGCAGATCATCGACTATCAGGTCACCGGGGAAATGCGTTCACGCATGGGCAACCACCACCCGACCTTTGCCCCGCACAACACCTTTCCCTGTCAGGGAGATGACGAGTGGGTGACCATCTCGATCCAGTCCGACGCACAGTGGGCTGCGCTCGTCGAAGCCATGGGCAGCCCCGAATGGACGGCTGACGAGCGATACGGCACCGTGCTTGCACGCAAGAAACATGAAAGCGAGATCGACGTCCGGCTGGCCGGGTGGACCCGGGGGCAGGACAAGCGCAACGTGATGACCCGGCTGCAGCAATCCGGCATCTCCTGCGGCGCCGTACTCAAGCCCCGCGATCTTCTCGACGATCCGCAAATGGAAGCACGCGAAATGCACCGGAAGCTGGCGCGGGAATTTGTCGGCGAGCATCGCTACCCGGATTTTCCGCTGCATTTTTCCGATGCCCGTTGCGAGCAGCGCATGCCCGCGCCCACGCTCGGTCAGCACAATGAGGAAGTACTGGGCGGGCTGCTCGGTCTCGACACCGATGAAATTGAAAAGCTGCGTCAGGAGAAAATCATCGGAACCCGGCCGCTGCGCTGATCGACCGGCATGACGCGGCGGCGCGGTCAGCGCCGGCACCCGCGGCAACCGTCGGACTACGAACCCAGGGCGCCCGGATTCAGATCAGCCCGGCTCAGAGGCCGTACATCCATCCTCCGTGATGAGCGGGAATATCGCGGGATCGGTGAAGGTTTCGGGATCGAAGGCCTTGTCACCCTCGGGGTTCGGCACGCCCGTCGCTTCGAGATGGTGAAAATCATGCAGATCACGATCCATCAGATGGGAAGGAACCACCCGGCTCAGACTGCGGAACAGGTTCTTGATCCGGCCCGGGAAACGCTTGTCCCAGTCCTGCAGCATCGCCTTCACGTTCTGCCGCTGCATGTTCTCCTGGCTGCCGCACAGATTGCAGGGGATGATGGGGAACTGCTGCAGTTCCGCCCAGGCCGCGAGATCAGATTCGCGGCAGTAGGCGAGCGGGCGGATCACGATATGGCGGCCATCGTCCGACACCAGCTTGGGCGGCATCGCCTTGATCTTGCTGCCGAAGAACATGTTGAGGAAAAGGGTTTCCAGAATGTCGTCACGATGGTGGCCCAGCGCAATCCGGGTGGCGCCAAGTTCGTCGGCCACGCGATACAGGATGCCGCGGCGCAGGCGCGAGCACAGGCTGCAGGTGGTCTTGCCCTCGGGCACCACGCGCTTGACGATGGAATAGGTATCCTGCTCCTCGATATGAAAGTCCACGCCGATGGAACGCAGATAGCCAGGCAGCACATGCTCGGGGAAACCCGGCTGCTTCTGGTCGAGATTCACCGCCACGATTGAAAAGCGGATCGGCGCATGGGCCTGCAGATAGCGCAGGATATCGAGCAGGGCATAAGAATCCTTGCCGCCGGAAAGGCAGACCATGACCCTGTCGCCGTCGCCGATCATGTTGAAGTCGGCGACCGCCTGGCCCACGTCGCGCCGCAGGCGTTTGGCCAGCTTGTTGCCCTCGATGCGTGTCCGCTCGGCCTGACGGGCGGTGGGAGCAATGGTAGCGGTGGTGGTGGCCTGGAGTGTGGTCATAGCTGGGCGGTCCTGCCCCCGTCCACGTTGATCACCTGCCCGGTGATGAAGGGGGCATCAAAAAGCAGGAATTTTACGGTATTCGCGATATCCGCCGGGGAGCCGATCCTTTTGAGCGGGGTCAGGCGCAGGATCTCGTCCTGTTCCTCCTGCGGAAAATCATCGCCGGCATCCGGCCAGATGATGGCGCCTGGCGCCACGGCATTCACCCGTACCTCGGGTGCCAGTTCGACGGCCAGGGCGCGCGTGAGACCCATCAGGCCCGCCTTGGCTGCGGTATACAGGGGATAGCCCCGGAGCGGCCGCTCGGCATGGATGTCGGTGATGTTCACAATGGCGCCGCTTCCAGCCCGCAAGGCCGGGGCCAGTGCCTGCGAGAGCAGCAGGGGACCGCGCAGATTGCTGCCGGCAAGGGTTTCCCACGCCGCGCCATCGATGCTGCCCAGCGGTGTGCGGAAAAAACTGGAAGCATTATTGACCACACCATCGATCCTGCTGAAGGCCGACAGGGCCGCTTGCGCCACGATGGCCGGCCCTGCGGGATCGGCGAGATCACCTTGCACCAGGGCGGCTGTGCCAACGCGTAGCGCATTCAATTCACTCCCCAGCGTGCGCGCCGCTTCACCCGAACTACGATGGTGGATCACCACTCGGGCGCCAGCGGCATGGAGAATGCGGGCGATCTCCGCACCGATGCGACGGGCGGCACCGGTAACGAGGATGACAGGGGCTTGATCGAGGGGCGTCATGGCATGGCAGGATTTGCTCTGTTGTGCATTTTACCGCCCCGTCATGAAGCGTCAGGGCTATGCCGCCGGCAGCCGGTCGAGCAGACGCGCGGCTGCGGCAAAACCGAAGCTGGCGGTCACCATCACTGACGAGCCATACCCCGCGCAATTGAGGCCCTGCGGCCCGCCTTCGGGCATCTCGCACTCCCCGCCACCGGGCCGCACGACCGGTTCGGGGGAATACACGCAATCGACACCGAATTTCTTTTTCGGCTCCCGCGGGAAGCCGTATTCCTTGCGCAGCCGTGCCCGTACCCGGGAAGCCAGTGGATCCTGTGTCGTGCGCGACAGATCATCCACCACCAGGCGGGCGGGATCGGTACGCCCCCCGGCGCCCCCGGTCGTCACTACCGGGATTCCCGCCCGACGGCAGTGCGCGATCAGGGCCGCCTTGGCGCGCACCTGATCAATCGCATCGATGACACCATCGCAGGTAGGGATCAGGCGCGCCACGTTTTCCGCATCGACGAACTCCTCCACCATCGTCACCACACATCCCGGATGAATCGCGCCGATGCGACGGGCCATGGCCAGCACCTTGGCCTGCCCCAGCGTGTCCGACAGCGCGTGGATCTGTCGATTGACGTTGGACTCGGCCACATGATCCAGATCGATCAGGGTCAGGAGCCCCACGCCGCTACGGGCCAGGGCTTCGGCCGCCCAGGAGCCGACTCCTCCAATACCGACGATGCACACATGGGCGGCGGCAATGCGTTGCGCCCGCACCGCGCCGTACAGCCGGGCAATGCCGCCGAAACGGCGCTGGAGATCGGGCGTCTCACCCCTCAGGTCAGGATCGTTCATGGCCCGCATTGTAAGATGCTCGCCCGTCCCCCAGTCCCCCGTCGCAGCCCATGGAATCCCGCCTCCCCGAACCTTCTGCCGATGCGCAGGAGGCCAGCCGCGCCCTGGTGGATCACATCGCCGCAAAGATCGAGGCCGCTGGCGGCTGGATCAGTTTCGCCCGCTACATGGAACTCGTGCTCTACACCCCCGGCCTGGGCTATTACGCGGGGGGATCGCCCAAGTTTGGCAGCGCGGGAGATTTCGTCACCGCCCCCGAGATTTCACCCCTTTTCGGCCAGGCGCTGGCGCGCCAGATTGCGGACATCCTGATGCAGGTACCCGGCGGCGCAGTGCTGGAAGCAGGTGCGGGCAGCGGGCGCCTTGCCGCCGATCTGTTGCCCGCGCTAGCCACGCTGGGCACCATGCCCGAACGCTATTTCATTCTTGAACTCTCCGGAGAGCTGCGCGTGCGACAGCGCGAAACCCTCGCCACCCACGCACCCGAATTTCTCGACCGCGTTGAATGGCTGGATCGTCTTCCCGACCATTTCTCCGGATGCATCATCGGCAACGAGCTGCTCGACGCCATGCCCGTCCATGCCCTGGCCTGGCGTGCGGAAGGCCTGTTCGAGCGCGGCGTGACGCTCCATGCCGATGGCCTGGACTGGGCGGAAACCCCCGCGCCCGATCACCTGCGCACGCTGGCCGCCGGACTGGCGCCCGAGATTCCCTACCTCGGTGAAGTGGGGCTGGCGGCCCGGGCCTGGGTGGCCGCATGGGGTGAACGGCTGCTCCGGGGCGGGCTTTTGCTGATCGATTACGGTCTTGCGCAGCAGGAGTATTACCTGCCCCAGCGCAATGGCGGCACCCTCCGCTGCCACTACCGGCATCGCGCGCACGACAACCCGTTCTGGTGGCCCGGGTTGTCCGACATCACCACCCATGTCGATTTCACCGCTCTCGCCGAGGCGGGGCATGCCGCCGGCCTCGACGTGCTGGGCTACATCACCCAGACCGGTTTTCTGATGAACTGTGACATTGGCGATCTGCTCCTGGCGCGACAGGCAGCCAGCGATCCCGCGGCCGCAGTGCGTGCCGCGGCGGCTGTGAAAATGCTGCTCTCGCCCAATGAAATGGGGGAACTGTTCAAGGTGATCGCTTTCGGCAAAGGTATCGACAGGCCATTGCGAGGCTTTGCCCGGGGTGACCGCCTGCATGCGCTCTGACACCGCATGGCCACTCTCCTTGATCCTTGCGAGAGGGCAGAACCATTCGAATTGCAATAGAAACAAAAATATTTAAACAAAAAATAAAAGCCCTGGACTAAGATGCCTTCACCCATTTTGTGTGGAGGATCAGGCATGAGCACCACCCAGGAACGTTTTATCGAGGATCTGGCAACGGGCATGACGGCCGCCATTGCCAAAACCATTACCGAAGCCGACATCGTCCTGTTTGCAGCGGTTTCCACCGACATCAATCCCGTGCATCTGGACGAGGAATTCGCGGCACAAACCATCTTTGGGGGCCGCATCGCCCATGGCATGCTGTCCGCCAGCATCATTTCCGCCGTGCTGGCCAACAAGCTGCCCGGGCCGGGGGCGATTTACATGAGCCAGACCATGCGCTTCGTGGCGCCGGTCAGAATCGGTGACACGGTCACGGCGCGGGTCACCGTCAAGGATGTCCTGACAGAAAAAAAGCGCGTCGTGCTCGAAACGGTCTGCTCGGTGCGCGGCAAACCCGTGGTGGAGGGTGAGGCAACGGTGATGTTCCCTTCCCGGAGCGGGCAGAAAAAATAGTTTCCTCGTACTTCGCTCCCATGAAAAATGCCGGCACAGGGCCGGCATTTTTCATGGGGTGATTTCCCGGGCGGAGTGTGGTGCTCAGAACTTGCAGGTGCTCTGGTTGTCCTTGCCGATCCCGCCACCGATGGCCTTGGGAATATCCACCTTCTGCCCACCCACGATCAGCACTGGCGGCTGATCCACAGCCTTGACGAAGGCGAACTGCCCGGCATTGACGATCACCTCGCCCGCCGTGTTGTGGACCACCACGGCACCCTCGGTCACATCCACATGCAATCCCGGCGCGCCGCCGCAGCCATCCTCGCAGAGGCCAAGGTTCGTGCCGCGAATACCGATCGTCGCCGTCGGTGTGCTGAAGGAGACTTTTTCCCGGTTGCGCTTGCCGATCAGGCCGGTGATCGCGCGCAGGCTGCCCTTGAGCAGGCCGATGATGGCGCTGTCAGATTCCGGTTTGGCCTGATCGTAGCTGAACGCCTCCACCTTGACCTGGCTGTTGGGGCGCATCACCACCTCACCGCCATCGACAAATTTGACGCGGGCATAAGTATCGGACTGGGTGGTCAGTGTATCGCCGCCCTGAATCTCGGACTTCACCGCCAGCAGGCGGGTCGACCCGTCGGCGCGCTTGACCGAAAGAGTCCCGGAGAGATGGGTGATCTGGCCCGCCTGCGACGACCATGCACAGGCCGCGAGCAGGGACAGCGCGACACCCGCCGCGAGCCGGACAGCGCCCGCCCTAGGTGCAGGTATTCTTGGCATCCTGTTTATCTTGATCATTTCTCTTCCCTTCGGATTGATCCTTGCGCTTGTTGTCCTTGTCATCTTCGGACTTGCGGCTGGCTGCCAGGCCATTCACTACCTGGTCGATGACCCGTGTCGCGGTCGGACCGGTGGTGTTATCCGTATTCGTATTCCCGGGCACAGGCACGACAGCACCGTAGTAGTTGATCACCAGGCCATTCCCGGGCGTGGCGGGCACGGTGGCGGCCGACGGATTCACGACGAAGAAGCCGCTACCGCCCGCAACCGTGGTCAGGGTTGACGCTCCGTCGATGGTGACGCCGCCGGAACTCAGGGAGGTGAAGTTGAGCGTCGCGGTGTGCCCATCCTGCGTCAGCACATCCGTCTTGATAAAGGAAGGTGTCAGGCCCTTGGCGGAATTGAGCACCACCTGGGCATTCGCGCCGGTGAGCGTCATGCTCACATCGTCACCCGACTGAATGTAGGAGCCATTGTTCAGCGTGATGTTGCCGCCGCTGACCACCAGGCTCACCATGGGCGCCGCGACACCGTTTCCGGTCACGATCGAACTGGCGTCATCCAGGCTCACATTGCCGGCCACGATGGCCACACCGCTGCTGCCCAGCACCTGGCTGTTGGTATCCATGCTGAAGCCGCCTCCGCTGGCGAGCACCATATTGGCGGCGCCTCCCGCCGGATTGGCGCTGTTCGACGTGTACACCTCGGTGTAGACGAATGCCATCGGCCCGGCGGCGGTCATGGACACGGAGTTGCTTCCGCCCAGGCTGGAGTTGGTCGCGGTCAGCGCGCCGGTGGTCACCACCGACAGCTTGTTGGCCGCGTTCAGGCTTGCATTGTTGAAGCTGGCACTGCCACCCGCATTGACGGTAATGTTGTTACCGCTCATGCTCGCACCGACAAAGTTCAGCGCCCCGCCCGACTGCAACATCAGATCGTACGGCAACACTGGACCACCTTCACCGGCGGAGAGTGTCGGAGAGGATGTGGCATTCAGATAGCCGGCCGCACCAAAGCTGATCAGGCCGCCGGACGGTGAGGTGGAGAAGTTGCCACCATTCACGGTGAGATTGCCGCCCGTGATGACCGTCACCCCACCACTGGCGCCGTTTTCAACCAGATTCAGGTACTGGGTGAAAAGGTCACCGCTGTTGGTGAAGGTGATGCCCCCCCCGGCGGAAGAATTATCCGCAAGATAGACGCCCATCGAGGGCTGGGCGCCCAGGTTGCGTACCGAGATGCCGCCATTGGTAGCAGCCCCCGATGCCACCGACGCGTTGATCAGAGAGCTCGCCGCGGTATCCAGGCTGATGGCCGGCCCGCCACCCGAGCCGCCGAACTGGCTGATCAGGGTAAGGCTGCCGGCGGTCACATTGGGTGCGCTGCCGTTGCCGTCCATAATCGCGCCGCCGGCCTCCAGGCTCACGGTGGAACCCGCCGCATTGATGGTGCCGACGGTCAGGTTCATGCCGGAGTACACGGGGGCACCGGTGCCGGTTACTCCCATGCCGGCGCCGGCGGTAAATGTAGCGCCGGGAGATGTCATCGTGGTGACGCCATTCAGGGTCACGCTGCCCATGCCAAAGAGATTCGCCATCCCCCCCGTCACCAGCAGCGTGCCGGTGTTTTGCGTAACGTTGCCGGCGCCGCCCAAGGCGATACCGCGCAACGCCCGGGCGTCAAGCGTATCGGTCGAGATACTGGCGCCGCTCAGGTCGAGATTGCCACCGGCGAAGGTTTGGGCAAAAGAGGAGTTGTCGTTGAAATATCCCAAAGCCGGGCCGCCGCCGTAAAAAGCCAGCGTGCCGGCGGCAAGGACGGTCTTGCCAACACTGGTCAGCGAGCCATTGACGGTCACGGAGCTGTCCCCGATGATGGTGATGCCCGTCGGACCGGGGTAGGCGGGATCGGTGATCGTACTTCCCGCCGCCACGGTGATATTGCCTTTTGCGGGATTGTTCGACATCCCCGCGCTGGCACCGAGTTCGATCATGCCGGAATTGATCGTGACGGAACTGCCGAGCGAGAGATTGCCGCCCAACGTGCTCGCACAGAAGGCTTCAGGGCAGTAGGAGGGGTATCCGGGAAGGCGGACTCCCGCCAGGGCTCCGACACTGCCGGCACCCATCCCCAGATTACCGATCGTCAGACCCTGCCCTCCTGCGGGGGCGCCGAGTACAAGATTGCCGCCTCCGTACAGGTTGACAGTGGTGGATGCCACGGAACCATCTGCCATGCTGCCAATGGCAACCGGCGCGGTACTGTCATCGATCACGAGGTCGGCGGGACCGGAATATAAATTTATGGTAGCGCCGTACACCGTGGAACCGGTACCGACCCGTAACCCTCCACCACCACCGCCCAGGCTGATGCCACCACCATACTGAGTGTAAATGGTGACATTCGCCTGGCCGCTCCGGGCGCCGATCAGTACCGTTCCGGTATTGCCATAGTTGTCACCAGGATCGCCATTGACCGTGAAACTGCCCGGCGAGGCATAGGTACCAACATAAATATTCACGGTACCGGACTGGTTCGTGGTGGAAGCCGAGCCGATCATCACCCCACCAACGCCTGCCTCCAGTTCTACACTATGGGCAGAGATTGTTACCATCGAGCCCCCCTGCAGGGAGCCGATGAGTACCGTGCCCTGGGTCCCCGATCCACCCCCGGCAAAAAATGCGCCGCCGACAGCCAGGTTGATGTTCGTAGCGGACTTGCTGCCGATGAAGGCCACGCCGCCAGGCGCGCCATCCGCGTCGACGCTGCTGGAACTTCCTCCCTGCATACCCAGGGCGCCGCTCACCTGAATGACCTGGGTGCTCGATGATCCGCCGCCAATGCCGGCCACGCTGTAGGCTGCGGACCCCGCGGTGATCTGAAGCGAACTCGCCTCGACGGATTGATTACCCCCCATATTGTGCTCGCCCAGGCTGATGGTGGCATCGTTCGAATGCCCAAGGGAACTTCCTCCCGTACCACCATAGAGCGTGATGGTGGGGTAATACCCCACCCCCGCACTGCTGCCCACATACTGGTTGCCCAGCGAGGTGATGCTGCCATTGTTGTAGGCCTTGATCTGGATACTCGCCCAGTTATCGGTACCGTCGGACCCGGCGTTCAGGGTCAGGGAGCCGCCAGTAACAAAATTGATGTACTGCTGGGATGCCGGATTGCTGACGCCATTGTGGGCAATATCCGCAAAATTGAAGCTGCCGCCGTACACCGGATCTGCGCCGTTGCCATTGCCCGCATTCAGGGCGATGGCGCCGCCGCCATAGATGGCGATGCTCTGGCTGTTATCCGAAATATTGCCGATCACGGCATAGTTGTTGTACACCCCGGCGCCATTGCCCCCGTTGAGGGTGATGTTGTGGGCCGAGATGATTTGCCCCCCCGTCGAGGCCAGGGCCACGTTACGGTCATGCCCGCTGTCGGCCGCCTGCAGCAGCAGGGTGCCGCCCGCACTCACCGTTTGCATCCCCACCGAACCGACAAATGTCCTGGCGTTCGTAGCGGTCAGGCTGATGTTGTTTCCCGCCAGCAAGGACATGCTCCCGCCGCTCTGGATGGTGGAATCGATGATGTTCAGATTTCCGCTGCCGGCAACCGTGGCGGGGGCGCTGGTGCTCACTCCGTCCCATCCGGCCACCAGGTTCACGCCACCTGCGATATTGATGGTGGAACTGGTGACGCCCAGAATCCCGGTCGCCCCCGCACCACCATACGCAAGCAGGCTGAGCGAGGCGCTGGCGTTGGTGGAGACGATGTTGGTGGTGGGATTCAGGGTGATCGAGCCGGTTCCGCCCATTCCGATATCGGTGCGCACGATGACGCTGGTGCCGCTATTCAGCGTATTGCTGATATCGGCGTCGGCAATTGATCCGTTGGGGCCATCCGAGACATCAAAAACACCACCGTACACACCATAAATGCTGCCAGAGCCTGCGGGGCCGGGGAAAATCACGATATCCGCCGGATCCAGCAGCCATTCCCCGCCCTCGCCCGCCGTCACACGGATACCGGCGGCATCGAGATGGCGGTGACCGGAAGTTTCGATCTGTCCGCCTTCATGCTGGCCTACGCCCTTCGCGCTGATGGTGCCGTAGGCCCGGGTGGTATCGTCGGACCAGATCACGACCTTACCACCCTTGCCCTGCGCCGTGGCATCGGCCTGGATCCGGGCATCCGGACCGAAATAGGTGACCCAGGCATTCTCCACCGCAGGGTTTTTGCCCTGGAAATCACCGCCGACGAGCACGCTGCCGCCAGCGTTGGTTCCGCTGGCGTCGATGCTGGCATCATCCATCACCGCGACACGATTGCCCAGCACCTCCACCGAACCGCCCCGGGTACCCGTGGTGACGATGCGTCCGGCACCATCCACATAGGCATCACGGCTGGCACGGAGGAAGACCCGCCCGCCCTCGTTCACCACGGAGGAGGCGTTCAACGTGCCGGAATTTTTCACCAGCACGCCGGCGATGCCGATCTGGCCCGCCTCGGCGACGATCTGGCCCAGGTTGGTGGCATTGCCTGCAGCGCCGGTGATCTCGACCTTGACCCCCGGAGTGCCGGTATCGATCAACTGCACCGTCTGCCCGGCGGCCAGCAGGGTTTCTCCCCCGGGGGTGGTGATGATGCCGCCATTTTCAACCGAGGGGCCAACCAGATAGACACTGCCGCCACTGGGGGTGGTGATCGCTCCACGATTGACCACCGCGCCCGCACCGGGCGTTGCGTCGAACAGCAGCTTGCCGGCAAGGAAACTGGCGTTGGAGATATTCAGGGTGGATGCGACGAAACCGGCGGTATTCACCAGCGCACCCGGACCGATCATGATGCCCGCCGGATTGATGAGCCATACCCGGCCATTGGAGGAAAGCGTGCCGTAGATCAGGGAGGGGTCGGCACCCAGCACCCGGTTCAGCACACTGCTGGAGGCCGAAGGCTGGAGGAAATGTGTGGTTTCGCCGCTGCCGATGGAAAACCCGGCCCAGTTGATGATCGCGCCGTTGGAGTTGGTGACCGTGAGCGTATTGCCCGCCTGATTGAAACTCGCGCTGCCGGCGACCACGTTCGGCGCGACCGGCAGGGCATGGGCGAGGGGCGCGGCGAAACAGGCGGATACGGCAACCGCCATGACGCGGGCCGCGGAGGTAAAACGTAGATTCGACTTGCGGGCCATGATGACCTCCCGGTACGGAGAGCGCGATCAGCCCGGAGCGGGCCGCCACCTTCCCCTTCAACTAGACCATTCGGGCCTGCTTTTCACGCTGCAACGCAAAAAGCGAGCCGTTCAAAATGCGTAACTGATGCCGAAATGCACACGCCAGTCGGAATCGACCGGCACATTGGGTGTCAGCCGGCTGGCCGGCGCACTCTGCTGGATACAGGCCCAGTCAAAGCGGGCAGTAAGATTCTTGGCCAGGGTATAGCGCAGGCCCAGGCCCAGGCTGGCGATGTTGGTGCGCTCGTTCAGGGGTCTGAGCCCCGCAGGCACGGTAATCCGGTTGTAACCGTCATACCAGGTCACGCTATCCTGCGGCCGGCTCCAGCCATAGGCGAAATCGTAGAAAACCAGGGCACGCAACGATCCCCATTCAGGCGACAGATTGAACGCCGGGATCAGATCCGGGGTGTAGGCCTCCAGATTGGCGACGAAACCGCTGTCCGCCGTCAGGATCCGTTCGCTGAAGCCGCGGACCGCGGAATAGCCGGTCAGCGACAGCTGCTCGGAAGCGGGGAGTGGAGAGTCGGCATACTGGGCATTGAGGACACCGCGCACCTGCCAGTCACCCGGCAGCACCTGCAGATAGCTGCCACCACCCTTGAGAATCCAGAAATTCTTGTTGGTCGACCGCGCATTGGCGGCGTAATCGTAACGCCAGTCATCCTGCTTTTCGCCCAGGCCGGTGTTGTAGAACAGGCCGGCATTGAAATCGGCATACATGCCGGGTTTCTGCCAGTTCCCGGTGTAGGTGGCGGAGACGATGCGCTCCAGCAGGGCCACGCAGCCCGCATTGACCAGGCCGCCATTGCAGGGATTTTTCAGATCCTTCTGATCGAAGCCGAAGATCCAGCGCGAACTGTATTCGCCCGCGCGCGGCAGGAGATGGTTCCAGCGCAGCGCGATGATCTCGCCTTTACCGTTCAGCGCCAGGGCACCGCCCGGCGCCACCACGCTGGCCGGCATGTTGACGCTGCTGCGGCCCCACACCACATCCAGGCTGTCGCCCAGCCGGTAAAAGGGGATGCGCAGGCCGGCGCTGAGCACATCCACATCCACGCCGCTGGGCGGGCCGACATTGCTGAGGCCGGGGGCCGTGGTATAGCCCAGCGTCAGGGTTTCATCATGGCCGAAGAGATTGGAATCACGGTAGGCGGCACCGAGCCGGTACTGCCCGGTGCGGGTATCACCGGTATTGTCGAGGCTGAGCACGAATTGGCGCGGGTTATCGTCGACAACGGCCACTTTCGCATCCACCTGGCCTTCCTGCTCGCTGGTACCCAGCGTCACTTCGACCTTCTTGGCCGGATTTTCATTGGCCAGCTGGACGTTTTCGGAAATCTGGCGAAGATTGGGCGAGGTACCTTCCTGCAATTGTGGCAGGCTGGCGCGGATGTTCTCTGTGGAGAAATGGCTGTTGCCGGTCACCACCACCTTGCCCAGGGATGCCTCGATCACCTGGAGACGGATCACACCGCTGCCGAGCTCCTGTTCCGGAACGAATACCTGCACCGCACCATAGCCACGCGACCGGTACGCATCTTCCAGGGCGGTCAGGGCTTTCTGCACATCGCCATATACACGGCCCTGGCCGGTATAGGGGCCGACAAGCGCCTCCATCTCGGCCGGGGTCAGCAACGTATTGCCCTCGACGGAATACCGCTGGATATCGAACTTTTCGTCCTCGGCCCATGCCGGGGACGCCACATCCAGCGACAGGAACAATGCTGCCAGCAGTGCGCCGGCCAACCTTTTCTCGATCATTGGAGCCTCTCCATGCCGAACCTCCCAGTTCGTCTCTCCGGATACCGGGCATTTCCCCTGCGATCCGGTGATCTCCGGGAAAATCCTGTTGCTGACAAACACTTGTCTGGCAGCGTAAACAAGTCGCCGCCGGAAGGCAAGAGCCGGCCAGCGGATTTTCAATGATTTTGACATAAAGTGTCTATAGAAGAACGATGTCGAACTGTTCCTGCGTATAGCTGGACTCGGCGTGCAGGGAAATCGGTTTGCCAATGAAATCGGACAGCATGGCCAGGGCGCCGGATTCTTCCTCCAGAAACAGGTCCACCACGGCCGGGGATGCCAGCAGGCGATATTCACGGGCATTGAACTGACGCGCCTCGCGCAGCAGCTCGCGCAGGATCTGGTAACCCATGGTCTGAGCGGTCTTGATCTCGCCACGCCCCTCACAGGTCGGGCAGGGTTCGCACAGGATATGGGCGAGGGACTCGCGGGTCCGCTTGCGGGTGAGCTCCACCAGGCCGAGGGTGGTGAAGCCGTTGACGGTGATGCGGGTATGGTCCCGGGAGAGGGCCTTGTTCAGCTCATCGAGCACCGCGGAGCGGTGTTCGGCGGATTCCATGTCGATGAAATCCACGATGATGATTCCACCCAGGTTGCGCAACCGCAATTGACGGGCGATGGTCTGGGCCGCTTCGAGATTGGTCTTGAAAATGGTGTCGTCGAAGTTGCGCACCCCGACGAAACCGCCGGTATTCACGTCGATGGTGGTCATCGCCTCGGTCTGGTCGATGATCAGATAGCCTCCGGACTTGAGATCCACGCGCCGGGCCAGGGCTTTCTCGATCTCGTCCTCCACCGCGTGAATATCGAAGATCGGGCGGTCACCGGTGTAATGGGTGATCAAAGACTCCACCTGGGGCATGTATTCCCGGGCAAAGGCGGTCATGCGCTGAAAGTTTTCCCGGGAATCGACCAGGACATGCATCGTGTCCCGGGTCACCAGATCGCGCAACACCCGCAGCCCGAGATCGAGGTCTTCGTGGAGCAGGAAGGGCGGTGTCGCGGTCTGTACCCGGTTGCGGATCTCGGTCCAGAGCCGGCGCAGGTAGGCGATGTCGGCCGCCAGTTCCTGATCGCAGGCGTTTTCCGCCATGGTGCGGACGATGAACCCGCCGTCTTCATCCGGCTTCACCAAGGCATGGATGCGCTGACGCAAGGCATCGCGCGCTCCTTCGTCGCCAATCCGCTGGGAAATACCGATATGCCGGTCCTGCGGCAGGAAAACCAGCATCCGGCCGGCCAGGGAAATCTGGGTGGTGAGCCGCGCACCCTTGGTGCCGATCGGGTCCTTCAGCACCTGCACGGTAATCGACTGGCCTTCACTGAGAATACGCTCGATCGGCCGTTCCTCGCCATGGCCGTTCTGGCGGTGGCCCCAGATGTCGGCCACATGCAGGAAGGCGGTACGCTCCAGGCCGACATCGACGAAGGCGGACTGCATGCCGGGAAGGATGCGTGCCACCCGGCCCTGGTAGATATTGCCGACGATGCCGCGGCTGCCGGTGCGCTCGATATGGATTTCCTGGACCACGCCATTGAGCATCAGGGCAACCCGGGTTTCCTGGGGTGTGAAGTTGAGCAGGAAGTATTCGTTCATGGGATGAAACCGAAGCGCTTGAGAAGTTCTGCCGTCTCGCACAGGGGCAGGCCGACGATGCCGGAATGGGAGCCCTGAATTTCGCGCACGAACATGGCCGCCCGCCCCTGGATGCCATAGGCGCCTGCCTTGTCCATCGGTTCGCCGGTCGCCACATAACGCCGGACCTCCGCCTCGTCCAGATCCCGAAAGCGGACTTCACTGACCGAGAGCGCCATTTCCATCCGTTGCTCATCAGTCACCGCGACAGCAGTCAGCACACGATGACTGCGCCCGGAAAGCTGCATCAGGATCGCCCGTGCATCCGCTTCGTCGCGCGGCTTGCCGATGATCCGGCCCTCCACTTCCAGCGTGGTATCCGCCGACAGCACGGGGCGCACGGGCAGGTGGCGCATCTGCCGCAGACGCAGCCCGTGCCCGGCCTTGGCGCGGGCCACGCGCGCCACATAATCGGCAGGGGACTCGTCCTGCAGCACGGCTTCATCCACCTCGGCATCGATGCGCTGGTCGGACCGGAACAGGAGCAGGTCGAAGCGCACGCCGATCTGGGTCAGCAACTCGCGCCGGCGCGGGCTGCGCGATGCAAGATAGATGCGGGGTTCAAGTGGAGTCACGTGGATCACTCGCGATGGTAAGGGTGGCCACGCAACAGGCTGGTGGCACGATAGAGCGCTTCCGCCAGGATCACGCGGACCAGGGCGTGGGGCAGGGTCAGGCCGGAAATCCGTATCCTTTCCTGTGCCTCGTCCCGGAAGGCAGGATCGAGGCCGTCAGCTCCACCGACCAGGAACGCCACATCGTCGCCCTGCGTCATCCAGGATTCGATGCGCGCGGCCAGGGTACGGGTGGTGATTTCATCGCCCCGCTCATCGAGCGCAATGCGGCGGCAGCGGGCAGGCAGGGCGGCACGCAGGCGCCGGGCCTCTGCCGCCATCAGGGCCGGGAGCGGCTTGCCCTCGGCCCGTGGCTCGGCACGGACCTCGATCAGTTCGAGGGGAAGCTCGCGGGGCATGCGCCGTGCGAATTCCTGGAAACCCTCCGTCACCCAGGCCGGCATGCGGGTACCCACCGCCACGAGCAGAAGCCTCACCGGTACCGTACTAGACGGACCGGGTGGCACGGCGACGCGGTGCCGGCGCCCGGGGTTCCGGGGTTTCCGTCACGGCGGCCTGCGCCTTGCGGGTCGCCGCGGGAGATACGGTCCACAGCTCTTCCAGGTTGTAATGGACGCGTACCGCAGGCTGCATCACATGCACCACGATGTCGCCCAGATCGACCAGGACCCATTCACCGGCATCCTCACCTTCGCTGCCGAAAATTTTTCCGCCGGCTTCCCTGACCTTGTCCTGGACATTGCGGGCCAGGGCGTTCACCTGACGGTTGGAATTGCCGCTGGCGACCACAATGCGGTCGAACAGCGAGGTGAGCTTGGTGGTATTGAGAACCACGATGTCATCCCCCTTGATGTCCTCGAGGGCGTTGACGACAATCTTCTGGAGCTTGCGGATATCCATCAGGTAGCGGAATAAAGACGGTGTTGGGCAATATAGTCGAGAACCGCACCGGGCAGCAAATAGCGGGGGTTGCCGCCGGTCTGCAGGGCCGTGCGGATGGCGGTGGCGGAAACATCGAGGGCGGTGATTGCAAAGGGCAGCACGGTACCGGCCGGAGCCTGCCGCAGCAGCGCCGGATCATGGTGGGTACGGCTGCGGCAACATCCAGCCAGGGCCGGTGTCATGTGCTCTGGTGCCAGCCGGTGTGATGGTCGCGTGGCCACAGCCACATGGGCGAGATCGAACACGGTCTCCCAGCGGTGCCATGCCTCGAGACCAAGAAAGGCATCGGCCCCCAGCAGCAGGACCAGGGGTCGCTGCGGGCCATACAGGGCGCGCAACCGCTCCAGGGTCGTCACCGTATAGCTTGGTCCGGTCGCCAGGATCTCGGCGTCATCCACGACGAAAGCGGGATTGTCCGCGCAGGCCAGACGCGTCATCGCGAGCCGGTGGGCAGGCGTCGCCCCGGGCACACCCCGGTGGGGTGGCTGCCCGGAGGGAATCAGCCGCACGCCATTCAGTTGCAGATGATCGCGAGCCTCCTGCGCCAGCCGCAGATGGCCGTGGTGGATCGGGTCGAAAGTGCCGCCCAGGATGCCGACCGGGCCGCCGACTTCAGGCATGTTCGGCGAAAACGTCGCGATAGCTGAGATAAACGCTGGCCATCAGCACCGGCGTCAGCACGAAGGAAATGAAGAGTCCCAGAATCAGGACCAGCAGGGTTCCGGCAGCGGGTAGCCAGCCACCGAAAAGCGCCAGCAGCAGGCTCAGCAGGGCGCCTCCGGCAGCGAGAATCAGGCTCAGGCTGAAGCCATAGACGACAAAAGCCCGCCAGTTACGGAACACCGAGACAAAGCTGAAAAACAGGGATTTGACCGCCGGCACCCGGCCCCAGCCGGTGAGGAGCGGAGCAAACCAGAATGGCAGCTCCACCAGCAGCAGGGCGACAGCACTCATCTTGAGCAGGGCGAGCGCCACATCGGCCTGGGTGGCGGCATCCCCCTCGGGCATCGCGCCGCCCAGCAGAATGCTGACCATGAGTGCCAGGAGCGAGCCGAGGAAATACAGTCCGCCGAGTTTCAGCAGCGGGCTGCGTTGCTCGCGCAGACCCTGCAGCAGGATGTCGGGCATCGCCAGGCCGGACTCCCCCGTGTCGATGCTGCGACAGCCATTGGCCACCATGAGCAGGAGAAAAGGACGCGCCAGGGAAGCCAGCCCCACGCCCAGCAAGGGAATGCCGGCAAAGATCAGCAGCACCAGCAGATAGGACAGGGTCAGCCCGGTGAGGGTAAACGGATTGCGGCGATACAGACGAAAAGCCGCGACCAGCCAGAGAAAGCCGTTACGGGCCGGAAGATGACGCGCCTGCATGCCTTACGCGGAAAAGATGTCGCGGTAAGCCGCGTAGGTGGAAGTGAGCAGGACCGGCAGCAAGACCAGAAAGCCCAGCCCGAAGGGAATCGCGGCGATCAGCACCAGGACGAAGACCACCAGGCCGTAGATCAGGAAAGGTAGCCAGTTCACGAGGCAGGCATCGAAACTCTGCCTGAAGGCGGCCACCGGAGTGCGACCGCCGAGAATCACCAGCGGCGCCGCGAACCACATGGCCATGGTCAGGGGGATGAACAGCAGCAGCACGACAAGCCCCGCGAACAGGACCCCGGCCAATGCGAACAGCATGCCCATGCCTTCCCGCATGAGCGCGCCATGGCTGAGGATGGCGCCGCTGCCGGTGGCAAACACCACAACGGCGGCCAGGACAAGGATGGCACCTACCGCCGCAAGTTGCAGCAGGCCCAGCATCAGCAGATCGCCCGTGCGCTGACGGAAACCGGCGAAAAGCGTATCGAAGCGCAGGGGTGTGCCAGATGACTGGGCGGCGCAGCCCGCCATCAACCCGCCAATCAGCACCGGGGTGAGCAGGGCCGTGGCGAATGAACCCAGGAAGGGCACCATGCCCAGCAGGATCTGGATCAGCAGGAACAGGACGGTCATGCCGATCCACAGCCCCGGCTCGGCCCGGAACAGCGCCCAGCCCTCGGACAGCCAGGCGGTTCCCCGCTCCGCGGGCAGGGTGCGGATTTCGTTCGGTGATGCTGGATTCATCGGCAGTTGCAGCGGATCGCGCTGCGATCAGAAGCGGTGAATGACCCACATGGGGGGCTTGAGGTGGGTGCCGAGGGAATCGCGGCGGATCCAGTCACCCTTGCCATCGTCATCCATCAGATAGTAGGGAATACCATTGGGCGGCGTCACCTTGATCATGTAGAGCTGGCCGTTGACCCGGTATTCCTCCACCTTGTCGCCCTCGCGCTGGGTGATGGTGACCTGCGGTTCGAGGTCGCCCCCCTGATCCAGATTGGTCGCGGCCGGCGGTGGCGGCACATCGGGCACGGGAATCAGTCCGGCGGGGCGGTCGGCGGCCAGGGCAGGCAGGGTGGCCAGGGCGGCAAGAACCGGGAGGAGGCGCGACAGGCGCATGAGGGAATCCTTTCAGGAAGCGGCGGATTCTAGCAGGGGCGGCCGGCCATCCGGCGGGAAAGCGGCCTGCATCGACTACAGATTCAGCAACAGTTCGTGCTCGCCGGCACGACGGCCGAAACCACGGGTTTCATAGTGCTGGAAGATGGCGTTCACCACCTCTTCGGGGTCGTCGATGATCTGGAGCAGGTTCATGTCCTCCGGATTGATCATGGCCTCCGCCACCAGACGTTCGCGGAACCACGCCAGCAAACCGGACCAGAACGCGCTGCCGACGAGGATCACCGGAATCTGCGGCGACTTTGCGGTCTGGATCAGGGTCAGGGCCTCGAGCAGCTCGTCCAGTGTGCCGAAACCGCCGGGCATCACCACATAGGCTGCAGCCACCTTGACGAACATGTACTTGCGGGCGAAGAAATGGCGGAAGGTCTGGGAAATGTCCTGGTACTGGTTGGCCTTCTGCTCGTGGGGTAACTGGATATTGAGGCCGATGCTCAGGCCCTTGCCATGGAAAGCTCCCTTGTTGGCGGCCTCCATGAGGCCCGGTCCGCCGCCGGAAACCACCGAGAATCCGGCATCCGAAAGCCGGCGGGCGATGGCCTCGGTCAGCGTGTAATACGCGCTCCCCGGTGCCACCCGGGCGCTGCCGAAAATGGAGACCGCCGGGCGCACCTCGGCCAGGCGTTCGGTCGCCTCGACGAACTCTGACATAATCCCGAACACCCGCCAGGCCTCGCGGGCCGTGGTTGACGGCGCCTCATGCGAAGCCGCGGCAACCTTTGACAGCTTGTCTTGTGCGTTCATTGCCACCTCTGCGATTGAATCCGGAGCGTGCGCTGCCCGGGCGAGAAACCCCATCCCATCCGCATCGCGATATGTCCAAGCTCCTTCTGGTCGACGGCTCTTCCTATCTCTACCGCGCCTTCCACGCCCTGCCGGACCTGCGCAACCAGGCGGGGGAACCCACGGGGGCGGTCTATGGCGTGATCAACATGCTGCGCCGCCTTGAAGCCGATCATAGCGCGGAGTACCGGGCGGTAGTGTTCGATGCCAAGGGCAAGACCTTCCGCGATGACTGGTATCCGCAATACAAGGCGCATCGTCCGCCCATGCCCGACGACCTGCGCACCCAGATCGAGCCGCTGCACGCCTGCGTCGCCGCCCTGGGCTGGCCCATCCTCGTGGTCGAAGGGGTGGAGGCCGATGACGTGATCGGTACGCTGGCCCGTCAGGCCGCTGCGCAGGGCATGGATTGCGTCGTGTCCACCGGCGACAAGGATCTGGCCCAGCTGGTGGATGCCCGTGTCACGCTGGTGAACACCATGACCAACGAAGTGCTGGACGAGGCCGGCGTGCTGGCCAAGTTCGGCGTACCGCCCGCGCGCATCGTCGATTACCTCACGCTGGTGGGCGATGCGGTGGACAACGTGCCCGGCGTGGAAAAGGTGGGCCCCAAGACGGCTGTCAAATGGCTGGATCAATACGGCTCTCTCGACGGCATCGTCACCCACGCGGCCGAGATCAAAGGTGCGGTGGGGGAAAACCTGCGCCGGCATCTGGATTTCCTGCCGCTGGGGCGCCGCCTGGTCACCGTCGCCTGCGATGTGGCGCTGCCCATGCTGCCCCGTGGCCTGGCGGATCTGGCGCCGCAGGCCCACGACAACGCGCGCCTGACCGAACTGTTTTCGCGTCTCGAATTCAAGGCCTGGCTCAAGGAAGTGCAGGCCGGCGGCCTGCAGGAGCGATCCGCGCCTGCCGCGCCGCGCAGCGCGACTCCCGTGCCACGCGTATCCGCCACTACACAAACGCCCCTGGTGGAGCATCTGCGCGAGGGCTACGAGACCTTGTTCACCCGCGCCGACCTGGATCGATGGCTGGAAAAAATCCGCGGCGCGACCCTCACCGCCCTCGATACGGAAACCACCGATCTCGATCCCCTGCAGGCGCGGCTGGTCGGCATCTCATTCGCGGTGGAGGAAGCCGGCCGCATCGCCGCGGCCTACCTGCCCCTCGGCCACCTCTATGCCGGTGCGCCGGAACAACTGCCCATGGACGAGGCCCTCGCCGCTCTCAGGCCCTGGCTGGAATCCACCGCTCACGCCAAGCTCGGCCAGCATCTGAAATACGACCGTCACGTCTTCGCCAATTACGGCATCGAACTGCGTGGCATCGCCGATGACACCCTGCTCGCATCCTACGTGCTGGAGAGTGACAAGCCGCACGACCTGGGCGCGCTGGCGGCGCGCCACCTCGGGCTGTCCACCATTTCCTACGATGCCATCACCGGCAAGGGCGCCAACCGCATTTCCTTCGCCCAGGTGGCGGTGGAAACTGGTGCCGAGTATTCGGCCGAGGATTCCGATCTGACGTTGCGGGTGCATCGCCATTTCGAGCCCCTGCTCGCTGCCGAACCCGCGCTGGCCGCCCTCTACCGGGAGATCGAGCTCCCCACCGCCGAAGTGCTGTATCGCATGGAACGCAACGGCGTGCTGATCGACAGCGCGGCCCTGGCCCGCCAGAGCGACGAACTGGGGCGCCGCCTGCTGGACCTGGAGCAGGAGGCCCACACCCTGGCCGGCCAGCCCTTCAACCTGGCATCACCGAAGCAGCTGGCGGAAATCCTGTTCACCCGGCAGGGGCTGCCGGTGGTGAAGAAAACGCCTTCCGGCATCCCCTCCACCGACGAGGAAGTGCTGACCCGGCTCGCCGAGGACTACCCGCTGCCCAGGCTGCTGCTGGAACACCGCAGCCTCAACAAGCTCAAGGGCACCTACACCGACAAGCTGCCCAGAATGGTGAACCCCGCCACCGGCCGGGTGCATACCAGCTTTTCCCAGGCCGTGGCCGCGACCGGGCGGCTCGCTTCCAGCGACCCGAACCTGCAGAACATCCCGATCCGCACCGCCGAGGGTCGCCGCATCCGTTCCGCCTTCATCGTGCCGCCCGAGCATGTTCTGGTTTCCGCCGACTATTCGCAGATCGAGTTGCGCATCATGGCCCATCTCTCCGGCGACGAACGCCTGCTGCAGGCCTTTGCCCAGGGTGAGGATGTGCATCGCGCCACCGCCGCCGAAATCTTCGGCATCGCCCCCGCGGAAGTCGGCGCCGATCAGCGGCGGGCCGCCAAGGCCATCAATTTCGGGCTCATCTACGGCATGAGCGCCTTCGGCCTGGCGCGCGGGCTGGGCATCGAGCGCGCTGCGGCGGCAGCCTATATGGAACGCTATTTCGCGCGCTATCCGGGCATCGCCCGCTACATGGAGGAAACCCGTCAGGCGGTGCGGGAAAAGGGGTACGTGGAAACCGTCTTCGGCCGCCGTCTGTGGCTGCCGGAGATCCGCTCCAGCAACGCGGGTCGGCGTCAGGGCGCCGAACGGGCGGCCATCAACGCCCCCATGCAGGGCACCGCCGCCGACCTGATCAAGAAAGCCATGATCGCTGTCCAGCACTGGCTCGACGAGAAGCGTCTGGCATCGAAGCTGATCCTCCAGGTGCACGACGAACTGGTACTGGAAGTTCCCGCTGCCGAACTACCGGCCATGCAGGCCGAACTGCCGCGCCTGATGGCGCAGGTAGCAAATCTCAGGGTGCCACTGATCGCCGAAGTCGGTACCGGCCGGAACTGGGACGAGGCGCACTGAAACCGCAAACACGTGGCCACTCCGCTAGCGGAGCGCCGGGACGCGGAACCAGGACGGTGGTGACGCTACGGTGAATCAGGCCGGCCGGATGCCTTTGCGCCGCGCCTCATCCCGCGCGAGGTGGCCGAGCAGCAGCCCCAGCACGCCATAGAGCAGCCAGAGATGGCTCTTGTAGAAGAACAGATCGGTGCTGTTTTTCGCCACCACCCCGAGCATGATCGCCATGCCCGCGACCGCCACCACCCGGTCCTCCATCGCGCCCCGCCCATAGCCGCGCCAGAACAGCCATGCCGGCACCCCCAGCAGGGCAAGCAGCAGGGGAATGCCCAGCACTCCCAACTGATCGATGAAACTGAGCAGCAGGTCATGGGGGTGAAAGATGCCATGAAAATCGGGGAATGCCTGCAGGTACCACAAGTAATCCGATTCCTTGCCGTAGCCATGACCGAGCCAGGGGCCGTGCAGCAGCTTGTCGACCACACGCGGGTAAATCTCGGCACGGTCGCTGAAGTAGGTCAGGGGCATGCCCCGGCTATGCGCGATCCAGGCAGCCACCGCCACACAGGCTGTGGCAACCGCTGCCAGCACCAGCAGCCAGCGCATCCGGTCACGACGGGGCGTATCCGGGCGGTTCAGGACAAAGATTGCCGCCAGCACCAGTTGCAGCACCAGTACCAGCCAGAAGGTGCGTGATATGGACAGGGCGCTGCCGACCAGACCAGCGATCAGGCCGGTCATCAGAAATCCCTGCCAGAGTCGTGAGCGGTTGCGCCAGTCGCACCAGAGCGCCGCCACCACCACCGGGAAAAACACCAGACTGTCCGTCGAATAGTCACCGATTGCCGGCAGCCAGCCCGGCTGCCAGATCAGCCCGTTACGCGGTGCCATGATCGCCATCGGTGCCGACACGCAGAAAAACAGCACTCCCGCGACCGCCGCCATGCGCCAGCCCGCACCTGCCCGGGCCAGGATCATGCCGGCCCAGAAACCCAGCGCCGCACGGGGCACATCGGCCAGCGCCGAATCCAGGGTATAGACAGGACGACCGGCCCACAGCACGGAACCCAGCGCCACGGCCAGCCACCCCGCGAACATTCCCGCCATGAGCCCGGGTCGGAGAGAAGTGCGGGCGCCTGCCCACATCCACGCCGCCACCACCAGGGCAACCGCAAGCAGCACGGACCGCAGCGCAGCCACGTGTCCCATGGGCAACACCATCAGATACAGCGTCATGGCCACCACACCCAGGGTCGGGGCGATCTCTCCCCCCATACCTCCGGAAGTCTTCTGTTTCACCATGAGGAAACCTGCCGTTTCAACCGCAGCACGGGCTTGACCAGGATCTGGAACAGCAGCTTCTGGTAAAGATATTTACGCAGCCAGGGGCCGATACCCGTACCGTCGGTATATGCCAGACGTTCGTCACCAATCTGGGAAGCATTCGCGGCCGGGGCGGTACCCACGGCATAGGGCACCACGCAGCGCACGTCCACGATGCCCTGATCCATGAAGGCGCACCAGGCATCCGGCGGATTCCGTACCGGGCGCTGGGCGGCCAGCAGCGCAGCAGCAGCGGCACGGGTGAGCAGATAGGCATGCCCTCCGGCTGCCTCGTAGGGCCGCGCCAGACGGTGCTTCCGCCCGGCCCGGCGCATGCCCCAGGCGCTGTAACGCTCGACATGGGACAGCAGGACAATCTGTGGACGTGCGGGGTCCATTTGTGGGCGCAGCTTTTCCAGCAAGGATGGGAGCTTGTGGCCGATCAGGGCATCGTCTTCAAGCACCAGCGCGACAGGCACATCGCGCGCCACGATACGTTCGAAAACAGCGCAATGCCCCAGGGCGCAGCCGATCTCGCCCATCGTGAGCTTTCGTGATGCGAGGCGGACATCGTAGACCGCATCCATTTCCGGCCCGCTCAGGGCCCGGCCGTCGACGCCGGAGACGATCTCGAAGGCGGGCAGGCCCGGCAGCGACAGCTGGGCCTCCATCAGCCGCCGTCGCCCGGAAGCCGCCGCCAGATTGATGACAAACGCAACAATATCCACAAGCATCCATCCCTTGATCCAGCCCCGATTTTCGCATCCCCGGACCGGTTTCCATACATTGATGTAACACCGCTTACCTGCTGCAACAATCGGGCTGGTTCCGGTTACCTTGCGCCTGCCTTTCAGCGCTTATGCTGAACCCATGAGAAAGCTTCGGGACCTGCGGGACCGCCTCCTCTACCGCCACATTGCCCACTACCGTCTGCCGGGTGGCAAGCGCCGCGTCTATTTCCACCATGTGCGCAAAACGGCGGGCACCTCGCTGTGCCAGAGCGCCCTGGTGGCCGCCGCCGGGGTACAGGCGAATGACGGTAACCGGCTCTGGGGCGAACTGTGGGGCGCGCATCGCCACCGTCTGGCCATCAATGGCAAGGTGTTCGTCGCCGGCAACCGCGCCCTGATCGAGGAAGGCTTCTACTACTTTGCCGCATCCCACCTGCCTGCATACGAAATTGCACTGCCACCCGACACCTTCGCCATCACCTGCCTACGCGACCCGGTACGACGGGTGCTGTCCCACTACAGCATGCTGGTTTCCCAGCGGGCGACGAACGGCCAGGCCTATCGCAACGAGGGCCACTGGCTAGGCGCGGGCTTTGACGATTTCCTGGAACGCATCCCCGCCGAGCATCTGCTGGGACAGCTCCACACCTTCTCGGCAAGTTTCGATCCGGACGAAGCCTTCTCCCGCATCACGGCCTGTGATCTGTGGTTTTTCACCGAGGAACTCGACCATATCCTGCCCCTGCTGTCGCAGCACATGGGTCTCTCCCTGCCGAAGCTGTGCGCCAACCGTTCGCCGGCCACGGCGACGGTCACGCCGCAGCAGATCGCACGGCTGCGCGCCATCCTGGCGCCGGAACTGGCGCTCCATGCCCGGCTCAAGGCCGCCGCGCTACAGCGTGAGGGGATTTTTTTCCAGCCACAGCAGCAATACCACCAGCGTATAGGCCAGCCGGCGCGAACCGCGATGCTGTAGGGCTTGTGTCCAGGCACGGCGGACCGCGGCGGCATCCAGAAACGGCGCGAGTTTCTCCACATCCGCCAGCACGGCTTCGCAGCGTGGACGCCAGGCGGTGCGGAACAGGTCGGACAGCGGTACGGCAAAGCCATGTTTGGGCCGGTTCCACACCGTTTCCGGCAGATGGCGGCGCGCCAGCCCGGTCAGCAGCGACTTGCTGCCCCCGGCGAAATGCGCCGCCGCCGGCAGGCTGAGGGTTGCATCCAGCACCGGCTGCCCCAGCAGGGGTACACGCACCTCGAGGCCGTGCGCCATGCTGGCCCGGTCGGTCTTGGTCAGGCAGTTTTCCGAGAGATAGGTCCACAGGTCGGCGCGCATCAGGGTCGCCGTATCCATCCGGCCACCCAGTTCGGCGATCAGATCGCGCCACAGCCCGAGGGTACGCGGCACATCGGCGGCGGCCCGAATTTCCGGCGCGAGATAGGCCATCATGTTCTTGCGTCCCGCCGCCCAGGGACCCAGCTCACCCTGGCGATAAAGCAGCATGTCCTGGCCCCACAATCCACGCCGCAGCAGGCCGCCGGGCAACAGACCAGCTTCGACCGCACGGCGCAGCAATGCCTGCCCCGGCTTTTGCGGATAACGCACCTCGGTATCGAGAAAGCGGGGGTAGCCGCCGAACACCTCATCGCCACCATCACCGCTGATGGCCACGGTCACATGCTCGCGGGTCAGACGTGAGAGTGCATGGGTCATCACATAGGCCGGGTCGGCCAGGGGCTGGTCGAGATCGCGGATGGTGGCCGCGAAGGCTTCGGTGTCGATGTCCGGTGCATCGAGCACGCGGTGCTCGCAGCCGAAGGCCTCCGCCACGGCCAGCGCATGCCGGCTTTCGTCGAATTCAGCGGAGGCGAAACGCAGGCTGAAGGTTTTCAGCGGCGATCCGCCCGCCTCCGCGAGATAGCGCACGAGCAGGCTGGAATCGATGCCGCCGGAAAGAAAGGCCCCGAGTGGTACGTCGGCCACGCGCTGGCGCCGCACGCTTTCGCGGATCGCGGCGTCGGTGCGGGCGAGCAGGGTTTCCCGGTCATCGCGGCATTCCTGCGCGCGCGGGATCGACCACCAGCGTGCGGTTTCCAGACAGTTTGATGCGGCATCGAAGCGCAAGCAATGGGCCGGCGGCAACTGCTTTACTGTGGCGAGAAAGGTCTGCGGCGCAAGCGTTGTCTGGAAGGCGAGATAGTCGCGCAGGGCGCGGGGTTCGAGACGGCGCGGAAAGCCGGGCAGGGCGAGAAAGGGCGCCAGCGTGGAGGCGAAGACGAGGCCGCCATCCACGGCGCCATACATGAAGGGCTTGATGCCCAGACGGTCGCGGGCGGCGAAGAGCCGGCGCTCGAAACTGTCCCAGACCACGAAGGCGAACATGCCGTCCAGACGCGGCAGAAGTGCCTCGCCCCAGGTCCGGTAGCCGTGCAGCAGCACCTCGGTATCGGAGCGGGTGGCAAAGCGGCAGCCGCGAGCTTCCAGTTCCGTGCGCAGCTCGGCGAAGTTGTAGATCTCGCCGTTGAAAACGATGGTGTAGCGGCCATCGGCGGCGGCCATCGGCTGATGGCCGCCGGCCAGGTCGATGACGGCCAGCCGCGTGTGGGCCAGCACCGCCTCGCCCAGATCAAGTACGATCTGCTCGTCGGGGCCGCGACTGCGCAGGGCGGCGAGACCCGCCGCGGCGTGGGCGCGCCAGCGCGTGCCGACAAAGCCGAGTACGCCGCACATCTCAGACCGTCTCCGCCAGACGCGCGTAGGCCGCCACCACGGCCTCCGGTCGATAGGCCGCGAGATCGGCGCGGGCCGGATCGGGTGGCGCCGCCAGGCAGCGCCCGATCGCCGCCGCCAGGGCCGGGGCATCACCACAGGGCACCAGGCATTCGGGATAGGCGGCAAGAATTTCGCGCGGGCCGGAAGGGCAGTCGGTCGACACCGCCGGCGTACCGCACAGCAAGGCCTCGATCAGAACATTCGGCAGACCCTCGTGATCGGAGCACAGCACCAGCAGGTCCGCGCCCGCGATCCAGGGATAGGGATTGGCCTGAAAGCCCGCCACCACCACGCGCCGCGCCAGACTCCGCGCGTCGATCATGGCCTGCAGCGCCGCGCAGGGCGGCGTCAGCAATACCAGCAGATGACCGCTGTCGATACGCGACCAGGCATCCAGCAGCAGATCGTGGCGCTTCTGGCGGGCGAGGCGGCCGACATGGATCACATAGGGTTGCGCGGGCAGCGCCGCCGAAGCGGTGGCCGCGGCACGGATCGCCCCGGCATCGAACAGATTGGGAATGGTCGTGACCGGTCCGCCCAGCCCCAGCCGGCGGTGCAGATCATCGGCCACGCCGGCCGAAACCGCCACCAGCGGGCGGCTGCCGTACATCGCGCGGTAGCGGCCCAGACGCCGCGCGGCACGGCGCGGCGGCAGACGGTCGAGATCGACGGAAAGCGTGTCGGCGATGCGGCAGACGTGTCGCGGCAAGCACGCCAGAACGCTCACCTCGTCGGCGAAGGGCAGGGACGACACGATCAGGTCCTGCGGCCCCAGCGCCTGCACGCGGGCACGCAGCTTCGCCGCCAGCCGGCGCTTGCCCAGCCAGCCCTTGGAGGCGATGCCGCCCAGCGCCTCAACCGGCACGCCTGCCGGCAGCGCATGGTCGATGCGATCCTCCAGCAGCACCAGGCGGGCTTCATGGCCGCATCCGACGAGGGCGGCGGCCAGCTTTGCCACCGCCTTTTCCGCGCCGCCGCCGGCCAGGTTGGTGAGCACGAAGGCGAATCTCATCGTGCGCCAGCCGGCCCGGCCATCCGCGCCGCCAGCGCCTGCTCCACCGTGGCGAACACCGCATCCACGGAAATCTCGGCCATGGCGGAGGTTTCGCCGCAGCGCGGGCTGCCCGTGGCAGGATGATCGAGCACATGCGCCAGGGGATGATCGAGAGGGCCGGTGTGCGCGGCGGCGGAAAGGCAGTGATACATCGCCACCATGGGAATGTCCCAGGTGCTCATGAGATGGGTGGGGCCAGTGTCGATGCCCACATAGCAATCAGTCAGCCCCATCATCGCCGCCGTTTCGCGCAGACTCAGTTTCCCCGCGCAAAGGGTGGCGCGATTGCCCAGGGTCGACTTCAGCCACCCGGTGCGGCGCTTTTCCTCGGCACCACCAAAAATCAGAAAGTGCGCGGCGGGCCAGCGCGCCACGATCCGTTCGCACAACGCGGCGAAGTGCTCGACCGGCCAGTCCCGGTACGCCTTGGTGGGAAAGCTCGCCACCTGCAAGCCGATCAGCGGCATGGCCTGCGCGCATCCCGCCGCCACGAGGCGCGCCCGGGCCGCGGCCATTTCGGCAGCATCGGCACGGTACGCCAGACGCATCCCGTCAGCCGCGATGCCCAGCGCCGCGGGCAGGCGCAACAGCTGGGGCACGGCATGTTCGCTTTGAAAGGCGGGCGGCTCCACGCAGGCGAACAGGCGCCGGTTCAGCGCCTCGTCACGCTGCCGGAAAGCCACCACCTTGCCGGCAACACGCAGGGCATAGGCCACCAGCGGTGCGTCGAAGTTGTAGACGAAAGCCAGGTCATGGCGCTTTCCGCCCAGGCGCCCGCGCCATGGCGCGGTCTTTTTGGTGATGGCGCCCACCCCGGCGATGAAGGGAAGATTGCGGAACACCTCGGCCCGTTTGGGATGGCCCAGCACGGTGATGCGGGCGGCCGGGCAAGCCGCGGCCACGGCGCGGATGGCCGGTGTGGCGAAAAGGGTATCGCCGATGCGGGAGACCGTGATGAAGAGGATGGAACGGGCGGCGGCCACTGCCGCCGCGCATCCCTGTGGCAGCGCATGATCCGGAATAACGGTCGGGGTCGTCATCTGTTAGGCTGGAGAAACCGGCGACCGCACGCTGGCGCGGAAGACCCGGGCAGTTAGAATCCCGATGCTCGAAGCGCGTCATTCTATTCTCAACCGCCCCGCCCCATGGCCTCCACCGACGATCTCCGGCCGGCATCCACCCTCCCGGCGCAATATGGCGCAGAACCCGCCAGCATTCTGGTGGTCCGGCGCGACAACATCGGCGACCTGCTGTGCACCACGCCACTGCTGAGCGCGCTGCGCGCCCGCTATCCCGTGGCCTTTCTCGCCGTGCTGGTCAGCAGCTATAACCGGGACGTGGTGGAAGGCAATCCGGACATCGACGCCGTCTACGTTTTCCCCAAGCGCCAGCAGCAGGGCAACCGCCTGTTTTCCACCCTGTGGCAACGCTGGCGCCTGCGCCGTGCACTGCATGCGCGCCGCTTCGATGTGATCATTCTGGCCAATGGCGGCTGGCGCTATGGCCGTCATCTGGGCGGCCGGCGTGTGATCGGGTTCATCGAGCGGGACAACGGCCCGGACGATCAGCCCGATGTGGTGGTGCCGGTTCCCGACAGCACGAGCGTCCACGAAGTCCGCAAGCTGGAGCTGATCGGCCGCGCCATCGGCGTCCCCCGTGCCGACGGCCCGCTGACCCTGATCCCTCAGCCGGCGCGGGTGGCCGCCATCCGCGCACGGCTGGAGACGGCCGGGTTCGACCCGCGCATTCCCGCAACGGGCATCCATATCAGCACCCGCCGCGACACGCAGCGCTGGCCGATCGAACACTTCGCCGCACTGATCCGCGCCCTCCACGACCAGGGTACGCGCCAGTTCCTGCTCTACTGGTCTCCCGGCGCCGAAGACGATCCCATGCATCCGGGCGACGACCGCAAGGCGGCGGCGCTGCTCGATGCGCTGCAAGGACTGCCGGTCCATCCCTGCCCCACGACGCGGGTGGCGGAACTGGTCGCAGCCATGAGCCTGGCCGACTGCATGGTGTGCAGCGATGGCGGCGCCATGCATGTGGCTGCCGCCCTGCATCTGCCCATTCTTTGCTTCTTCGGCGACAGCCACGTGGCCGAATGGCACCCCTGGGGCGTGCCCTGCGAAGTACTTCAGGACGCGTCGAAACGGGTGGACGCCATCCGCGTGGAAACCGCGCTGGCGGGCTGGCAGCGGCTGGTGGAAAAACGCTAGTTCAGTTCGGCGGATAGCTGCGCCAGCTGGCGCAGGCTCTCCGCCAGCACCAGCAGCTGCAATACCTGCTCGGCCCCTTCGCCACGGATCGTGAAGCGATCGACGAAGGCCTCTGCGGCAGCGCCGGCAATGCGGCCCGCGGTCAGTGCTTCCAGACGCGCGCCCAGGCCCGGCAGGTGTGCCGCCAGATCGGCGCGCAACCAGTCGGCCACGGGCGGGTTGAAGCCCTTTTTCTTGCGCCCCAGGACATCCTCGTCCTGTAATGGCGCCAGTGCCGGCCGCAGCATGGACTTGGGCGGACGGGTAAAACGCTGCGCATCCGGCAGGGCCAGCAGGTGCTGGTACCAGACATGGTCGACCAGGGGCGCGCGGGCCTCCAGCCCGTGCGCCATGGTGCACAGATCGATCTTGCGAAAGACGTATTCGGGCAGGAAGTTGGCCATGTCGATCGCCAGCAGGGTGTGCAGTGGCGCGGCATCCGCGTCCGTCATTTCCGGCATGCGCCAGTAATGGGGGCGCGCCTGATTCATCCCGGGCTGGAGCAGGCGCCGCTGGTTGGGCGTAAAGCCGGAAAACCGCAGGTTGTAGGCATCCGTCCAGGACATGGACAGCTCGCTCAGGGTCTTGCGCCAGCCGCGTTTTTCCGCATCGGGCAGGGTCGGCAGCGGCAGGCGCAGGGAGCCGCGCCCACGCCCGCGCAGATGCTGGGCATGGCGCTTGTAGCCGGCGAAAAGTTCGTCGCCGCCGTCGCCGCCCAGCACCACCTTCACTTCCCGTGCGGTCTCCCGCGACAGCGCCCAGGTGGGGAAGGCGGAAGGATCGGCGAAGGGTTCGTCCAGATCGGCCACCACGGTGGCGAAGTCCCCGGCGATGGCCGGCGCGACCGCCACGATCCGGTGCGGATGCCCGAGGCGGGCGGCGATGCGGGCGGCATCCGCGCTTTCATCCATGGGCGAGCCGGGGAATCCGGCGGAAAAGGTCTGCACCGGATGGTTCAGCGCGGCCAGGCGGCAGGCGATCAGGCTCGAATCCACGCCGCTGCTGAGAAACAGCCCCAGCGGCCGGTCGGCCACGGTGCGCAGCGCCACCGCTTCATCCAGGCTCGCCATCCAGTCCGGTGCCGGCAGAGGGCGGGCCTGCCAGTAGCAATGTTTGACCAGTTCGCCGCTGTCGAGGTCGTATTCGAGCCAGTGACCATTTTCCAGGCGCTGCACGCCCTGGAAAACGGTGCGCGGTGCGGGGATGTAGCGATGCGCCAGATAGGCATCGATGGCCTCCGCATCGAATACCCGTTCGGCACGCGGCAGCCAGGGCAGCACCGCGCGCACCAGGGAACCGAAAGCCAGTTCGCCCTGGCGATGGGCATAGACCAGGGGTTTCTCGCCCATCCGGTCGCGCGCCAGCAATACCTTGCGCCGGCGCAGATCGAGAATGGCGAAGGCGAACATGCCGCGCAGCCTGGGCAGCAGGGCCTCCATGCCCCAGGCTTCATAGCCGCGCAGAATGAATTCGGTATCGCAGCGGGTGCGAAAGTCCGTGCCCTGCCGGGCCAGGGCACGGGCCTCGTCGGCCCAGCCATACACCTCGCCGTTGTAGCAGATCCAGACGCTGCCGTCGGCATTGCTCATCGGCTGATCGGCTTCCGGGCGTGTGTCGATGATGGACAGCCGCGCATGCAGCAGCGCATGCGCGCCGGCGCCGGCGGAGCGCTTCAGCGCCGCGTCCCAGAACACGGCATGACGGGCGTCGGGTCCGCGCTTGAGCAGGGCGGACAGCATGGCGTCGGCGGTCGTCGCGGATCGGGTGTGCCTGCCAAAAAATCCTGCAATGCCGCACATGAAAGAGTTTCCGGAAAGCGGGAAGAAGACCGCGTCAACGTCGCGGCCGGGCGATTATAGCGATGCCGCCGGGGGCACCCCTGTCACGCCAGGCCATGCCACAACGCCATTCCGCCCATGGCGCCGGGCGGCGGCAAGAGCGGTTATAGTCCGCACGCCAGCGGATTCTTCCCACTCCACGCTTTTCATGCCACCTTCCAGCCCCATGCACCCGCGCATCCTCGTCGTCCGGCGCGACAACATCGGCGACCTGGTGTGCACCACGCCCCTGCTGCACTGCCTGCGCGAATCGTTTCCGGATGCCTTCATCGGCGTGCTGGCGAACAGCTACAACGCCTCGATTCTCGACGGCAATCCGGACGTGGATGCGGTGTATGTCTATGGCAAGGGCAAGCACCAGCCCGGCTGGCGCGCACGTCTTCACGCTCTGGCGGTGCGCATCGGGCTGATCCTGCGCTTGCGCCGCAGCGGTTTCGACTGGGCCATCCTGGCCAAATCCGGCTTCGACCGGCATGGACTGCGCATGGCCCGTCTGGCCGGCGCCCGGCGCATCGTTGGCTTCGCCGCAGCGCATGCCGCGCCGGGACTCACCGATCCCCTGCCACCGCCGGATAACGAACGGCTGCACGAAGTGGAAGCCATCGCCGGTTTGTTGCAACCGCTGGGTGTCGACACGCGCGCCGGCCCCTTGCAGGTCTACCCTGATCCGGACCTCCAGGCCGCGGCCCGTGCCCGCCTCACCGTCGCGGGCGCAAACCGGCGCTGGATCGCCCTGCACATCAGCGCCCGCGAATCCGGCCGGCGCTGGCCGGCAGAAAAATTCACCGCGCTCATCGAACAGCTCGAAAACAGTACGACCGGCATCGCCCTGTTCTGGTCTCCGGGTGCGGAGGAGCACAGAACCCATCCCGGCGATGACGGCAAGGCCGGCACGATTCTGGCCGCGTGTGGCGGGCGTTGTGTCGTGCCCTTTCCGACCGCCACCCTGCCCGAACTCACGGCAGCCCTCGGCTGCTGCAATCTTTTCATCGGGGCCGATGGCGGCGCCATGCATCTGGCCGCTGCCACCGGTCTGCCGGTCGTCGCCCTGTTCGAGAACATCGGGCACAAGAAGCACCACTGGTACCCGTGGCAGGTGCCACATCGTCTGGTGTTCGCAAGCACTCAGGATGTTGCCGGCATCACCGTAAACGCGGTGGCCGAGGCGACCACCACGCTCCTGCATGTAACGGAAGCACGAACCTCAGACTGAAAAATCCGGCGCGAAACGGCGGAACCACTGCTCCAGCACCAGCATCGTCCAGATGCGACCGGCCCGGTTGCGGCGACCCGAGTAATGTTCTTCCTCGATGCGGCGCAGGGCTTCGGGGCGGAAGATGCCGCGCCGGCGCAGTCCGCCCTCGCCCAGGCAGTCATGCACCAGCGGGCGCAGCTCGCCCGCCAGCCACTCCGAAAGCGGCATGACGAACCCCTGCTTGCTCCGGTGCACGATGTCGTGCGGCAAATGGCGCTCGGCGATTTTTTTCAAAAGGTACTTGCCGGTGGTGCCGCGGCATTTCAGATCGGGCTCCAGGCGGGCGCACAGCTCGATGAAGCGGTGGTCGAGAAAGGGCACCCGCGCTTCCAGCGCATGGGTCATGGTGGCCCGGTCCACCTTGGTCAGCAGGTCGTCGGGCAGCCAGAGCCGCAGATCGATGTGCAGCAGGTGATCCAGATACGCCGGCGAATCGCACTCCGCATAGCAGCGGGCGGCGAAGTCGGTAATCGATTCCCGATGGGCGGAGAGGAAAGCCGGGGTATACAAACGCGGCCGCAGGGCCGCGTCGAAGACGTTGGGAATACTTGAATAGCGCCGCTCGATGGGGCTGGCGATGGCGCGCAGCAGGCGCTCCTTCATCACCAGCCCGGGCAGGCGGCGCAAAAGTGGCGGCAGCGGCGAAAGACGATGGCCAAGGAGGGAGGAAACGCGCTCCTCCTTGAGCCGTTTCCAGTAATTGCCATAGCCGGCGAAGATTTCGTCGGCACCTTCGCCGGTGAGCGCCACCGTCACCTGGCGGCGGGCGAAACGCGACAGCAGCAGGGTGGGCAGCGCGGCCTGATCGGCGAAAGGCTCATCGAAGATGTCGATCCAGCCCGAGAACGCCTCCAGCACATCGCGCGGTTCCAGCATCAGGGTGTGGTGCCGGCTGCCCACATGGGCGGCGACACGCTTGGCGTACTCGTGCTCACTGCCGGCCACCTTCCCGGAAAAGCCCAGATTGAAGGTGTCAGGCGGTGTGCTGCTTTGCTGTGCGAGCAGGGCGGCGATCAGGCTGGAGTCGATGCCGCCGCTGACGAAGGCGCCGATGGGCACGTCGGACACCATCATGCGCTGCACCGATGCCCGCAGCTCAGCCTCGACCTGGTCGGTCGCCTCGGCCTCGGACAGCACCAGCTTGGGACGATAGGTCGGCAGCCAGTAGGAAAAGATGCGCATCGTACCGTTCTCCACCACCAGCGCCTGTCCCGGCGGCAGCTTGGCCACGTGGTGATAGATGCTGCGCGGAGTCGGCACGTACTGGCATTCGAGAAACAGGCCAATGGATTCCAGATCGGGGGTGTTGCTCACTCCGGGATGATGGAGCAGGGCCTTGAGTTCGGAAGCGAAGGCCAGTTGGCCGTTTCGCCACTGGTAGTAGAGCGGCTTCACCCCCACATGGTCGCGCGCCAGCAGCAAGCGGCGGCGACGCTCGTCCCAGAGTGCGAAGGCAAACATGCCCTGGAGCCGGTCGAGCAGTCCGTCACCGTATTCCTCGTAGCCATGAACCAGCACTTCGGTATCGGTACGGGTGGTGAAGCGGTGCCCCCTGGCCTGCAACTCTTCGCGCAGCTCGGCGAAGTTGTAGATCTCGCCGTTGAACACCACGGCGACCGAGCCATCCTCGTTGAACAGCGGCTGGCGGCCCGCATCGAGATCGATCACCGCAAGGCGGCGATGCCCCAGATGGATTTCTCCCTGGTGATACATCCCCTCGGCATCGGGCCCGCGATGGGCGATGGCGCCGGTCATCCGGCGCAGCACACCCTCCGCGTCGGCAATGTCTCCCAGAAAGCCGGCAATGCCACACATGGCGCGGATTCCCTAGCGCCGCGCGGCGTGGCCGGACACGGTGGCAGCGAAGATCCGCTCCATCCGGTCGAGCATCGCTTCCCGGGTGAACCGGGAGAGGGCGCGTTCCCGCGCCGCGGCACCAAGCCGGGCGGCCAGGGCGGGGTCGCCGAACAGGCGGCGCAAGGCGCTTTCCAGCGCGGGGCCGGAGCGGGACTCGACCACCAGGGCAGAATGGTCCGGCTCCACCGCCTCGGTGATACTGCCCACCGGCGTGGTGATAATGGGCAGCGCGGTGAGCATGGCCTGCACCAGCGCCTGTGGCACCCCTTCGTTGGCATAGGAGGGGAGGCAGAAAATATCCAGGGCACGCAGCCAGTTTTCCGGATCCTCGCGATGGCCGACAAAAACAACACGGTCGGCGATACCGAGCTCCTCGGCGCGCGCCGCGAGCACCGTGGCCATGGGGCCATCGCCCACCACCAGCAGGCGCCAGTCTTCCTGCTGCAGCCGGGCACAGGCCTCGAACAGATACAGATGGCCTTTCCAGTCACGCAGGGTGGCCACGATGCCAAGCACGCGGCCCGCCTCCGCAAGCCCGAGCCGCTTGCGTGACTCGGCCGGATCGCCGGGGTGAAAGCGGGCGATGTCGATCCCGGTGGGCACCGACTCGATCATGCCGGGCGGATAGCCGTTGCGGGTGATGAGTTCTTCGCGCAGTTTCTCGCCGGTGGTGACAATGAAGTCGGTAGCGCGGGTGTAGAGCCAGCGGGTCAGGTCATTGGTCGGCGTGGGTGCGGAGATATGGCGGGTGCGCACCATGGGCGGCGCATCGTCCCGGCCCAGGCCGGCCAGTGCCACCAGCCAGGCGTCGGTGGAACTGTGGGTATTGACCACATCGGGGCGGTGATGCCTGAGCCAGGCGCGCAGGGCGCGGGCGCCCCGCAGCTTCTTGCGGCCGATGGGCAGGGCTTCCACCGGCACGCCAAAACCTGGTGCCTCGCTATGGATGCGGGCCTCGGGCGGGCAGAGCAGGGTGACACGATGGCCGCGGGCGATCATGCCCGAGGCTTCGGAGAGGATGCGCAGTTCCTGGCCGCCCCAGCCGCAGGAGGCTTCGGTATGGACGATGTGCAAGGGTTTCACGCGGTGTTCTCCAGCGCGTACTGCATGCGGTAGAGCCTGGCGTAGAGGCCGTCGCGGGATAGCAGTTCGTCGTGACGGCCCTGCTCGATGATGCGGCCGTGCTCCATGACCACGATCCGGTCGGCCCGCTCGATGGTGGACAGGCGATGGGCGATGACCACGGTGGTGCGGTCCTTCATCAGCCGGTCGAGCGCCGCCTGGACCTGGCGTTCGGATTCGGAATCCAGCGCCGAGGTCGCCTCATCGAGAATCAGCAGGGGTGCGTTCTTGAGCAGCGCCCGCGCGATGGCGAGGCGCTGGCGCTGGCCGCCGGAGAGGCGCACGCCGTTTTCTCCGATGGGGGTGTCGTAGCCCTGCGGCATGGTCATGATGAAATCGTGGGCGAAGGCGGCGCGGGCCGCCGCCTCGATGTCGGAGCGCGATGCGCCGCGCAGGCCGCCGTAGGCGATGTTGGCGGCGACGGTATCGTCGAACAGCACCACATCCTGGCTGACCAGGGCCAGATTCGCGCGCAGGCTGTCCAGGGTCAGGGATTCCAGCGGATGGCCGTCGAGCAGGATGCGCCCCTGGTCGGGCGAATGGAAGCGGGGCAGCAGATTCGCCAGGGTGGTCTTGCCACTGCCGGACGGCCCGACCAGGGCCACGGTCTGGCCCGGCTCGATGGCGAGGTCGATGCCCGACAGCGCCTCCCGCTCGGCATTGGGGTAACGGAAGTGCACGCCTTCGCAGCGCAGGGCACCCCGCGCCCGCTCGATCTGCAGCGAGCCCTGGTCATTCTCGGGCAGCGCATCGAGCAGGGTGAATACACTTTCCGCCGCCGCCAGGCCCTGCTGCAGGGGCGCATTCACATCGGTCAGGCTCTTGATCGGCGCAAGCAGCATGAGCATCGCGGTGATGAAGGAGACAAAACCGCCCACGGTGGTGTGCTCCCCGCCGGAAGACTGCATCAGCGCGATATAAACCACCAGGGCCACGGCGATGGAAGCGAAGAACTGGACGATCGGCGTGGTGGCGGCGGCAGCAATGTTCTGGCGCACGGCAAAGCGGCGCAGGTCGTTGTTGGCGCGGCGGAAACGGGCGATCTCGAGCGCCTCGCCACGATACACCTTGACCACCTTGCTGCCCTCGATGGATTCGCGCAGCACCTGGATGATGGTGGCGTTGGTTTCCTGGGTCGCCCGGGTCATCCGGTGCAGGCGCTTGCTGACGATGCGGATGGAGAGCGCGATGCTGGGTACGATGATGGTCAGCAGCAGGGTCAGGGTCCAGTTGAGATAGAGCAGCCAGGCGAGCAGGCCGACGACGACCAGGGAGTCCCGCAGGAAGGTGGTGACGACCGAGGTGGACGCCGCCGCCACGGCATTGACGTCGGTGGCGATGCGGGTAATCAGGCGGTTCGATGAATTTTCGTGCAGATAGCCCAGCGGCAGCCGGATCATGCGCTGGAACATTTCGCCGCGGATGTCGCATACGACCCGGTTCGAAACCCAGTTCATGGAATACGACGCCACGTAACCGAGCAAGCCACGAAATAGGAAGATGGCGATGATGGCCACGGGATAGCGGTACAGATGATCTCCGCCTCCGGCACTGAAGCCACGGTCCAGCAGCGGTTTCATCAGGGCCGGGAAAAGCGGCTCGGTGGCCGCGGCGGCGGCCATGGCCAGCAGGGAAAACGCGACGATGCGCCAGTGGGGCCGGACGTAGCCCAGCAGACGCCGGTACAGCACCCGCCCTTGCGGCGCGGAAATCGTCATGTCTTCGCCCTGTCAGGAAAGACGCGGATTATACCGGCGGGGGCAGTGCCACCGCCGCCGCAACATGGCGTCACCACCCTGCCGGATGGTTGTATCGCGCAGTGCGGGAGTGTGTGCCGCCCGCACCCCCCTCAGCCCTTCATCAACCCTTCGTAGAGCGCCAGCAGGCGGGCGCCCATGTCGGCCGAGGAGCAGGTTTCCGCCATGCGCCGCGCGGCGCGGGCTGTCGCGGCGGCAGGCAGCGTCAGGAGCGTGGACAGTTCCGCCGCGATGGCGGCGGCATCGAGAGCATCGGCCACTGCGCCGCATTCGGCCGTGAGCAGCTCGGCCGCACCGCTGCCGGGCGTCGTCAATACCGGCAGGCCGCAGGCCAGGGCTTCCAGCACGGCATTGGGGAAAGGATCGTAGATGGTGGGCAGGGCGAAGACATCCGCGGCGCCGTAATAGGGCGTCACATCCGTCTGGCCGCCGATGAAGCGCACCTGTGACGCAAGCCCAAGGCGCTGCGCCAGTGTGGCCATCGCCGCCGCGCCCTTGTCCTTGCCCACCACCAGCAGATGGGTGTGTTCGGGCATGTGCGCCAGGGCCTGCAGCAGCGCCGGCACCCCCTTGCGCACGAAGCCCGAGCCGACGTACAGCACCAGCGGCGCGCCTTGCGGAATGTCGAGCGCGGCCCGCACGGTGGTGCGGTGCCGGGCGCGCAAGCCGGGGTGGAAACGTTCCAGGTCCACGCCGTTGTGGATCACGTGGAGCTTTTCCGCCGCGACATCGAAGCGCCGCAGGATGTCGTCGCGCACCATCGATGAATTGCAGATCACCGCCCGCAGCGCGGGGTGGCGAAAGAGCGCCGTCTCGGCGCGCAGGGTGTAGCGGTGCCAGGGATGCAGGCGGGTGAACCAGCGCGCCAGAGGCGATTCGGTGCGTGCCCGATACTCCAGCCAGGTGGCGTGCACGCCATCGCCCGCCCGGTAGATGTGGCAGCCGGGAATGCGCTCGTGGCTTTGCACCAGATCGAATTCTCCACCAGCGACAATGCGCTGCACGCCACGGCAGAAACCCGCATCGCGCCAGAGCCGGCCGAGATGGAAAGGATTGCACAGACGCACCGGCAAGCCGTCCTCTGCCTTCCAGCGCCGGGTAATCAGGGAGACCTCGACCCCGCGCCCGCGCAGGGCTTCCAGTGCACGCTCGACGAAGCGCTCCGCGCCGCCGAAGGGATTGTATTTTTGCCGGACCAGCGCAAGCTTCACGATGCCAGCAGTTCCCTGCAGGCGGCATACACCCGGCGCACCGGCAACCGGGTCAGGCAATCACTCACCTTGCTGCCGCCACAGCCATCGAGGCCACAGGGACGGCAGGGATGCTCGTCACTGGCAACCACGCGATGGGGCACCTGCCAGGGCCCCCACTCCCGGTCCCCGGAAGGGCCGAACAGGGCAACGGTCGGCGTGCCCATGGCGGCGGCGATGTGCATGGGCGCCGAGTCCACGCCAATGAAGAGGCGCGCCCGCGCCGTCAGCGCCGCGAGTTCCTTCAGGGATATCTGACCGGCAATGTCGATGAAAGGCACGTCGGTGCGTGCCTTGAGGGCGGCGATCATCTCCATCTCCGCATCGTCGGGCGCCGCGGTCAGCACCAGGGGCCAATGCTCGATGTTGAGCAGTTCCGCCAGCATGGCGACACGGTCCACCGGCCAGCACTTGAAATGCCAGCGCGAGCCGGGATGAAGATGGAGGAAGCCGCGCGGGGCAAGGCCCTGTTCCCGCAACAGGGCTTCCACTCTCGCCTCGGCCGCCGCGCCGGGCACCAGCAGCAGACGCCGCTGCACGGGCTCGGGATCGATACCCAGACGGCGCAGGGCATCCAGATTCTTCTCCACGGTATGGCGCAGCGCATGGCCCGGCTGGGCGTAGAGGTGAGTAAAGCTCCCGTTCCAGAAACGGTCGCCATCGCGCAGACGGGGCGCCACACTCCAGCGGGGCGCGATGAGGCGCGTCAGCCAGGCCCCGCGGCGATGCTCGGTCAGATGCACGACCAGGTCGTAGCGCCGTTTCCGCAGGGTCGACAGCAGATGCCATTCGGCCCGGGCCTGGGCCGCGGGACCGAGGGTCTTCCAGCGCCGGTCGATGGTATGAAGCTGGCTCAATGCCGGATGCCCGGACACCATCGGGGCGGTATCGGCATACACCAGGGCATCCACCTCGCAGCGGGGGGCCGCTGCCTTGAGTGTGGAAAGAACCGGGGAGGCCAGCAAAACATCGCCGTGATGGCGCAGTTTGATGATCAGTGCCCGGCACAGATCATCACGGGGAATCGCATCGGTGAGCATGGCCGTATTCTGCCAGAGCCTTGCCCTGACGCCCGTTCAGGGTGCATAGTAGCTCTCGTGCAGCAACCACGAAGGGATTGACCCGATGCGCAAACTGCTGGAAGAACTGTGGAGTTTCTTTGCTCTGGCGATGATGCTGATCGGTATCACCGGCCTGATCTTTCATATCCTGAAGAAGGACGGCCTGTTCGAAAGATTGGCGGACAAGGTGGTCGATGCGGAACTGACCAGTCCGCTGATGGCAACCCCCGTGATTCTCGGCGCCTTATGGCTGGGCTGGGCCTGCCTCAGTGGCCGGCTGGTGGTGGGCCGGCAACACCCCTTCTGGAATATCGTGACGTTCGCCCTGATCTGTGCGGGGATCTATTTTGCCCACGAATGGTTCACCACTTCAGCCGGGTGACACTCCCGTATTCGAACTCGAGCGAAAACCACGCGGCCGGCGCCAGCCCCCGCAAGGCGCCGGACAGCACCTTGATCACTCCGGCATGGGTCACCAGCGCCACGGCCGGATGGCCGGAAGCGGAACATTCGTCGAGAAACATCAGGACCCGTGCCTGCAATTCGCCCACGGTCTCGCCGCCAGGCGGGCGGTAACCGAGACGATCGGCCACCCAGGCATTGATCGTGGTACGTCCGATGGCATCCCAGGGCCGCATTTCCCACTGGCCGAAATCCATTTCCTGCAAGCGTGCATCGGCCCGGGGAGAGGGATGCAGGGCCTGGGCCAGTTTTCTGCAGCGTTGCAACGGGCTGGTATAGAGCACCACATTCTCAGGCAGCGCCGGTGCGATACGCGCCGCCACAGCCGCCACGTCTTCGGCCACATCGAGGTCGGTGCGGCCATAGCAGGTACCCGGCGCCACGGCGGGCAGCGGATGACGGATCAGGTAAAACTCCACAACAACCCCAGATAGAACGCCAGTTCGGATAATTGCTGGGTCGCGCCCAGACAATCGCCAGTATAGCCACCGAGACGGCGCCGGAAATACCGCGCCAGCCCCATTGTCGTCAGTGTGGCCAGCCCGATGGCGGGCAGCACCGCACTTCCCAGCGTCAGGCAGGGGAGCAATCCCCCCACGGCCGCAACGGCCAGTCCGGGCCAGGACAGGCGCACGGCCAGCGGCTTTGATTTTGATAGAGCATCCTCGCGCACATATTCCAGCGCATGGATCAGGGTGGTGGCGGCCAGACGTGACAGGGCATGGCCCGCGATCAGGGCAAACACCAGAAAGGGTGGCGCATGGGCCGCATCGATTTCCAGCAGGGCCTGGAATTTGGCGAGCAGGGTCAGGCCGATGCCGATCGCGCCATAACTGCCGATGCGAGAATCCTTCATGATCGCGAGGACCTGCGTCCTGTCCCAGCCGCCGCCGAAGCCATCGATGCTGTCCGCCAGACCGTCTTCATGAAAGGCGCCGGTCGCCAGCAGGGTCGCCACCATGCCCAGCAGCACCGCGATCGAGACCGGCAGCACCCAGGCCGCCGCTTCCGTCACCCCGGCGCCGATCGTGCCAATCAGCACGCCGACCCAGGGGAAGTAGCGCGCAGCCCGATCCAGCTGATCCTGGGAATGTCCCACCCAGGCCGGCACCGGCAGGCGGGTGAAAAAACGCAGCGCGGCGAAAAAGCTTTCCAGCTCTTTCATCGCGGCCTCCAGAGTGGAATGGGGACCATCATTCAGCCACCCGCCGCATCGGACACCTGTCTCCCGCTCACTCCGGCGGATTCGAAGCTCGCCATTTCGGCCAGAAAGGCACAGGCCGCAGCGAGAAGCGGATATGCCAGCGCGGCACCGGTGCCTTCCCCCAGACGCAGGTCCAGATTCAGCAGGGGCCGCGCCGCCAGATGCGCCAGTTGCGCGGCATGGCCACGCTCTTCGGAGCAATGGGCGAAAACACAATATTCCCGCACCGCAGGCGCCAGCCGCAGCGCGGCCAGCAAGGCGGCGGTAACGATGAAACCATCGATGAGCAGCACCATGCGACGGGAAGCGGCCTCGATCATCGCACCGGCGAGCATGGCGATTTCAAAACCGCCGAAGCGGGCGAGGATGTCGGCCGGATCAGTATTGCGCATGGGCCACTGGTCGAGCGCCTGCTGCAACAGCACCCGCTTGCGGGCGAGCCCGGCATCGTCCAGGCCGGTGCCGCGGCCCACACAATCGGCCAGCGGAATCCCCGTGTAGCAATGGGTGAGTAGTGCGGCGGCGGCGGTATTGCCAATGCCCATTTCGCCAAAGCCGATGACATTGCAGCCCGTTCCGGCGATAGCGGACACCGCCTCACGCCCTCGTTGCAGCGCGGTTTCGCACTGGTCACGGGTCATTGCCGCAGCGTCGAGATAACTGGCGGTACCGGGTGCCACCTTGGCATCCAGCAAACCGGGGCGGATGCCGAAATCATGGTTGACGCCGGCATCGGCCACCACCAGCGTCATGCCGGCCTGCCGGGCCAGCACATTGATGGCCGCGCCCCCGGCGAGAAAATTCTCCACCATCTGCCAGGTCACGTCCTGCGGATAGGCGGAAACGCCAGCCTTCGCCGCGCCGTGGTCGCCCGCGCACACCAGCATATGAGGCGCGCGCAGGGCCGGCGTCAGGGTCTGCTGGATCGAACCGATTTGCAGCGCCAGGGTTTCCAGCATGCCCAGCGCGCCGGGGGGCTTGGTTTTGTGGTCAATCCTGGCTTGCAGGGCAGCATCCAGAACATGGTCAAGAGCGGGGATCGCGGGAAGTACGAAAGCATTCATCCGGTTCATTCCAGAAAGGGTGGCGGGCGCCGCCGTCTGTGCAGCAGCGGCCCAGCGCCAGGGCAACGGGGTTGTGCCCCTCTCATGATCGCGGGCCGGATTATGACCGGGATCGGACGGATATTCGTTACGCAAAAAAATGCCCGCCACGAAGGGCGGGCATTTGCCTGCATGGAGACCGGATCAATAGCGGTAGATCAGATCCACACCGTAGGTACGGGGACGGATGAAGGGAGAAGTAGAGCCCACCATCGTGCCCACTGCCGGATCGATCACGAAGCCGGGAGCTTTCTTGTCCGCCAGGTTCTTGATCCACAGCGCCACGGTCAGATCGCCGTGCCCGATCGAGGAAAGATCGATGCCGCTCATGGCCAGCCGGGTGTTCATCACGCCATAGCCGGGCGTGGTGCGGTTGGCCATGTCCAGGCGCTGCAGCAGGGTCACCACACCGCCTGCGATCTTGTAGATGTCCTGACCATTGGTCGAGTTCTCGGACTGGTAGGCGTAGTTCACATTCCAGTCGAGTTTTCCCGGACCGACCCTGCCGAAGCTGTAATCCATGTTGACCCCGTACGACTGCTTGGAGGGCAGGAGGTGGAAATACTGGGTGACATCGGCATATGTACCATCCTGACCCTGGTCCGTCACCCGGTCGTACTGGAACTTGACATAGCTATAACTGAACCCGATACGCAGGGCATCGGTGACCGCAGCGGTGATATCGGCTTCCCAGCCGTTGTAGGTAGCCTTGCCGGCATTGACCAGATCCCGGGTCGAGGTCGAGATATAGGTCCGGTCGACATTGATCTGCATGTTGTCGTACTTGCTCTGGAACAGGGCAAAGTTGGTACGCAGATGGTGGTCGAAGAACTCACCCTTGAAGCCCACTTCGGTCGAGGTCAGGTTCTCCGGGGCGTAACCCTTGGCGAACATCGCCGGCGAGGAAGCCGCGTTATTGAAGCCGCCGGAACGATACCCCTTGACGACCTTGCCGTAGACCATGAGATCTGGGTTGACGTGATAGCTCAGCATCAGGCTGGGCGAACTCTGGGAGAAGGTTGCCGATCCCGAGACGTTGGGAAGGATGGGTGCGCCTGCCGGAATACGGATATACCCGGCCGGAATCGCCTGCGTGGCGCCGGCGAACAGCCCGCCCGCGGCGGCGGCGGTAAGCCCGTTGGGGAAGAAGAAGTAGGTGGTCGCGGCGTTGTTGAAGATGGCGGCCTCCCGGGTGTCACGGGTGTACCGCATCCCGGCTGTCACTTCGAGCTTGCGATCGAGAATATCCGGCGTCCAGGTGAACTGGCCGAACAGCGCCCAGGAGGTATTGTGGGCCCTGCCGCCGTTGCCGTTGCCGAAACTGATCAGACCGATGGGCCCCTGGCCGGGGATGGCGGCAAAAGGTGCACCGAACGAGTTGACGGCCAGCGATTCGCCGGGGGAAGCCGAGTTGGTCCCCTTTTCGTCGAAGTAGTAAATCCCGGTGGTGTACCGGAATGTCTCGCTCGGCTTGCCGATGAAGTTGAACTCCTGGGACAGGTATTTGTCCTTGGTGGCATTGGTCGAACCGCCGGAAACCAGGCCACTGACGAATACCGGGGGCACCAGAGGGCTGTAGGCGCGGGTGACCGGATACACCGGCAGTACCGGATAGTTGATGTTGAAACCACCGATCACGGAGTTATTGTCGCTGTTGATGACCTGGTAGATCGCAGTATCCAGTTGCCGGAAGGAGGTGATGGAACGCACGGTGAGCGTGCTGCTGGCTTCCCACTCCACACGCAGGGTATGGCCCGTGTTCACCGTATGGTTCTTGGGTGGCATGGACAGGTAGGGACCATTGGGCATGGGGATGGAATCGATGCGGTCCCAGGAACACATGCTGCTGGGGAAGGAATAGGCCAGGGCCACCAGCGGTCCGCCAGAACCATAGGTCGGGGCAGCCTTCGATGCCGGATTGGAGGATTTCTGGGTCAGGCACTGATTGACGTTCTGAACATAATCCACCTGGTTCCAGTCGTAGCCGTAATCCACCGTAACCTTGTCGGCAGGCTTCCAGCGTACGTCGAGCCGGCCGGCACTGGTGTCCTGATCACCCCAGTTGCGGCCGCTGCCGTTACTGTCCTTCACAAAACCGTCGTTATGATCGGAGATGTAGGCAAGCTTGGCCGCCAGCGTGGACGTGAGCGGCACATTGACCGAGGTCTTGGAAGTAAGACGGCCGTAATTGCCGATCGTGAGCGCTTCACTGAAGGCGAATGCATCAAGGCTCGGACGGGCTGTTGTGATGTTGAGGGCACCGGCAATCGTGTTCCGGCCATACAGGGTACCCTGCGGACCCTTGAGCACTTCCACGCTGGCGATATCTGCCACCGCCAGATTGAGGCCCGAATTCCGTGCAATGTACACACCGTCGATATTCACCGCGGCGGGAGTGTCGTTATAAATACTGGAACCCGCCACGGTCACACCGCGCATGGTGACCAGCAGATCCTGGTCGGCCACCGGATAGGTCTTGATGTTCAGGGCCGGCGCCAGTGCTCGCAGATCCTGCACCGAGGTAACACCCCCGGTTTCCAGCGCCTTGGTGTCGAACGCCTGGATCGAGATCGGCACGTTCTGCATGGATTCGGCCTGCTTCTGGGCGGTGACGATCACCTCCTCCAGACCTCCACTGTCCGCCAATGCACCGCTTCCGGCCAGCGCCATCACCGCCAGGGCAGCGGGCTTCACCAGGAAGCCAAGACGGGGCAAGGGCTTGCACTTGGATTGTTTTTGCATGTTCATTCCCTCTACGATTGTTTGTGTTGATATTGCATCCCTGCACACTGCGAGAACCCGCCAGTACCCGGCTTCGGGAGGGGGGAGCACACCAGAGTGCGGGAAAATTACCATGAACATTTCCAATGTAAAGAATTGTTTCAGCCAGCCGAAGGCAGGACTGTTGTAAAAAAACACGGTGCAGCGGGTACCCGCACATCTGTCGCCGCGTCATCACCTCACCCGATAAGACGAGGCCCATCCTGACCCCGCTCTGCGATACTCGCGGATTCCCAACACAACATGACCGCCCCGCCCCGGGGCGCCTCCGACACCATGTCCGCAGAACACACCACCTCCCCGGCCCGGGAACTGATCCATTCACGGCAGGTGCACTGCCGCGCCTATCGCCGCGATGACGGGCTGTGGGATATCGAGGGTGAAATGATCGACACCAAGACCCACGACATCCATACCTACGGCAACAAGGACGTCAAGGCCGGCGAGCCGGTACATCACATGCGGCTGATCCTGAGCCTGGACGAGAAGCTGGTGATCCGTGCCGTGCGTACGGAGTCCCTGCACTTTCCGGGCGGCGATTGCCACCAGATCCAGCCGGCCTACCAGAAGCTGGTGGGCGTCTCCATCGGGCCGGGGTTCACCCGCGTGGTGAAGGACCTGTTTCGCGGCGTGGGCGGCTGCACCCATCTTTCCGAACTCACCGGCCCCATGGCCACCACCGCCTATCAGGCCATGTGGGACTTCATCGAGGCACGCCACCCGGAAGGTTCGTCGGGCATCGTGAATACCTGTTTTTCCTTCCGCAGCGGGGGAGAGTCGGTGCGCATCCACTGGCCGGAGAAATACACCGGACAGGGTTGAACGTCATTCCACCCCGGGGTCATTCCGTCCCTTCCGCGCCGTCACCGGCAGCGGAGGCGGCGGCTCCAGGCGCGGTATCGATGGACGCGGCATCGGCGGCCAGCATGGCGGCCCGGGTTTGCGGTGATTCCAGACTGAGCGGACCCAGGGCACCCTGGCGATAGTCAGTGAGCAGGATGATCGCCGCCTTGTCCAGATCGGGTTCGCCCGCATGGCGGCCATTGCGGATCACGCAGCCGCGCTGGCGACCGATGGCCTCCAGCACGCCCGCCGCGTCCAGCTGCTCCGGATCGAGCCGGTAGCGGGTCTTGAGGACGACGGGATAGCGCTCCAGCAGAATGCCCGCGAGAAAGGTGCCGACTTCTTCCTCGATCACCGCGTTGGTCCCCACTGCATGGCTGGCGGCCAGCATGTAGCCATCGCTGTCATGCTCGATTTTGGGCCAGAGCATGCCCGGGGTATCGGTCAGGGTCATGCGGCTGTTGAGATCCAGCCGCTGCTGGCTCTTGGTCACCGCCGGCATGTCGCCCACGGCGGCAACCTTGCGTTTCAAAAGGGCATTCATCAGCGTGGACTTGCCCACGTTGGGGATGCCCATGATCATCATGCGCAGGGGTTTGAGGGTGTCATTGCGATGCGGTGCAAGCATCTGGCACTGGGCGGTCACCCGGTTCACATCACCGGGTTTCTTGCTGGAAATGGCGATCGCCTTCACCCCCGGCTGACGGTTGTATTGGTCCAGCCAGGCCCGGGTCACGGCCGGATCGGCCACATCGGCCTTGTTCAGCACCTTGAGGCAGGGTCGCTGCCGCTGCAGGCGCAACGCGCGGATCATGGGGTTGCTGCTGGCTTCGGGCAAACGGGCATCGAGCACCTCGATCACCACATCGATGCGCTCCATGGTCTCGGCCGCTTTCTTGCGCGCCGACGTCATGTGGCCGGGGAACCATTGGATGGGCATGGAGGTGTCGCGAGGGCAGAGAAACCGCCATTATCCCAGAGCCGGGACGTCAGGATGCGCGGCGTATATTGACCGGGACCGCCGTCATGCGCGGCATGGCGTTGATGGTCTGGCGCCCGGCCTCGATCGAGGTGAGCAGATTGCTGTTCACGCCCGCCGAAACGGTCTTTTCGTCATCGGGCAGACCGCCGAAGGCGTGGCTGATGGACACCACGCCACGGCGCAGGGTGTCATCCGCCGCGGCCACCGCGATCAGGCGGCCATGGTTGCCGCGGATCTCGATGCGCTCTCCGGCCACCACGCCCAGCGCGGCCAGATCGTCCGGATGCAGGCTGGCCGGATTGTAGGGATGGCGGGCGCGAATGCTGGGCACGAACTGGCCGGCGGAGTTGTACATGTCACGGGTACGCCGCACGATCAGGCGATGGCTGGCGCGGCTGCCATCGGCAAGGATGTCGCAGTGATCCACCGGCTCGGCGGCATATGCACGCAACTCGCCGGCCACATCGTCCGGCAGCAGGGTGAAACGGCCTGTATGGCCTGGCTGCGGGGGCAGCGCGTACGCCTCCAGACCGGGGAAGGCCATGCCCAGCGGATGACTGCGAATTTCCGCCAGGGAAGCGGGGGAGCGGCGGGCGACGATTTCCAGCAGCCCTTCCGTGGTGGGCCGGGTGGCGAGCGGCACGCCATCGTATTCGATACGGGTGCCCATGCGCTCGGCGATGGACCAGAACACATACCAGTCGTCCACCAGCTCGGAATCCGCCGGCACCGCCGCCACCGGCTCGGCATAGCGGGTGAAGGGTTCCGGATAGATGAAGTTCTCGTACACGAACATCGGCAGATCGGCCCGCTCGTACTGCATCCGCGGCGGAAAGATGTAGTGGGAAAGCTGGGCGGTGGCGGTCATGAAGGGTTCGATGCTGACCAGCAGCTCCAGATCCTTGAGAGCCGCGACGACGCGGCGCTGGCCCGGTACCGAGCTGGCGATGCTGCCTCCATGATTGAACAGGGCGCGCACCCGGCCCGGCCCTGGTTCGAGAATTTCATCGGGCAGGATGCCAGTCATCATCTCGCCGTCAAGCAGGCCGTAATCACCAATGCGGCTTTTGTAGCCATGATCCCACCAGCGCGGCGCCGGAATCACCTGGGCATGGCGCGGCCAGCGTGGCATCAGCACGCCCGGATTGGGTATGCGCTCCCCCTCCCGCAAGAACCGGCCACAAACCACGTTGATGCATTCGATCAGGTGCTCGACCAGATTGGAATGCGGACCCATATTGGCGCCGGTACCGCTAGATACCGGGCCACGCCTGCATTCCACCGCGAACAGGCGGGCAGCGGCGCGCAACTGTTCCGGTGCGACATCGGCGCGGGCCCGGACATATTCGGGAGTACAGAAGGCAAGCGCCGCCCCGAGTGCTTCGACCTGGCTTGCATGCCGGGCGCAGAACGTCTTGTCTTCCCAGCCTTCGTCAAGAATGATTTTTAGAATACCGCCTATCACGGCCACATCCTCGCCGGGGCGGGGCTGGAGGAAAAGATCGGCATGACGGGCGGTTTCCGTTTCGCGCGGATCGATGACGATCACCTTCATGCCGCGTGCACGCGCATCGCGCAGCCGCTTGCTGGGGTTGCGGATGTCGATGCCGTTGCCGGCGATGGAAAGCAGCGGATTGCCGCCAACCACCATGAATACGTCCGCCTGGGCGAAGGGCACGCGCCCCGGTGGCCAGAGCCCGATGCGCCCGATGGCGATCCCCTTGGCGGTCTGGTCGATGGTAGCCGAGGTGAAGAACTTGGGGGAGCCCAGCGCCCGGAGCCAGGCCGGCAGCATGATCGAGGCCGCCGAGTTGATCACACCCTGCGAACCGCGGTACCCCGCCACGGCCTCGGCGCCATCGCGCGCGACAATCGCGCTCACCTTTTCCGCCACTTCGTCGAGCGCCTGCTCCAGATCGATACGGACGAAACTGCCGTCCGGCTGGCGCTTCAGGGGATGCAGCAGGCGATGGGGAGAGTCGTGGGTTTGCGGCGCCTGCAGGCCCTTGAAGCAGGCGTAACCCAGATTCTGCGTATCGTCCCGGTCGCCACGCACCGCCACCAGCCGGTCGGCCTCATTCACCGTCAGCACCACCCCGCAGTGGGACATGCACAGCCGGCAGAAGGAACGAACTTCACGATTGGCCATGGATTCCTTCTCCCGGCATCGAGGGCGCAGCCATTGACCCGGTCGAATGCGCCAATGCCACCAATGCCTCCACCTGTGGCGGCGGCCGCCGGCCGGCCTCGCACCAGGCGCGATAGACCGCCAGTGCCACCCGGGCATCATTGGCCGCATAGCGTATCTGCGCTTCGCTCAGACGACTGCTGGCCCAGTTACTGGTGCCGATCTTTTTCGATTTGCTCATGCGCTGGCCGAAGTACCACGCGACAGCGGTCTTCGCACCGACCGTGCCACGATGCCAGGCGCCGCGCAACACCTCGCCCAGGTCCAGAACGGAATGCAGGTCGATATTCCAGCGCGCATGCAGCGCATGACGATCATTGTCGAGGCCGAATCCCGCCTTCACGATGCCGGGAGCTTCAAGGACCGACCGCAACAGAACGGTTTCACTCCCCGGCCGCAGCGGAAAGAGATACACGCGCCGTGCAGCCGCCAGCTGCACCAGATGAGGACCGGTGGACGCTTCCCCCTTGCGGAAGGTGGGGCGGGATTCGGTATCGAACCCCACCACATCGGCGGTCAGCAGAGCCACACGGGCTTCGTTCCATTGATCCACCCCCGCCATCGCATCGAGGATCACCACATCTTCCAGCGCCACCCCGGGATCGGGGGCAAGCATGGGTGTGACTGCGGCATCGGACGTCATGATCGCGGCCAGGACCACACCCCGGCCTGGCCCGGAGCGTCCGGCTCCTGCTGCCCGGCATCGGGTAACCGTGTGGGTGAAGGTGGAGTCTGTGGCAGGGGCGACACCGCCTCCCCGCTCCCGGAGGTAACGGTCCCGGCCGTCTCTTCCTCGACCGGCCAGGGGCGGCCACAACCTTCACAGTAACCGAACCCGTCCGGAGCACACACGCCGATGCATTCGTATTCGCTCATCGCGCCGCATCCCCGGCAGTCTGCCGGCGCTGGTCCGCAGCCTCGCGGATTGCCCGGCGCACTGCTTCGTCCGCCATGCACCAGCAGGCGATTTCATCCAGCGTCCGATAGCAGCCGGTGCACAGGCCACTGTCCGGGTCGAGCTCGCAGATTCCGCAACAGGGGGATGTAACCTGCGGCATCAAAAGCCGCCCTGCTGCAGCCATCTCTCGATTTGCGCGAAGCGGTCCGTGCCGAAGAAGGGTTCGCCATCCACGAATATGAAGGGTGCGCCATAGACTCCGCGCGCCACTGCCGTATCCGTTTCCTGGCGCAAGCGTTCCTTCAGGGCCGGATCTTCCAGGGCTGCTGCCGCCGCCGTCGCCGCATGCCCCTGCTCCCCGGCCACGGCCAGCACCACCTCGGGATCACCAATATTTCGGCTGTGGACAAAAAAGGCACGGAACAGGCCCTGCGCCAGGCACCGGGCCGCCACCGGGTCCTGTTGCTCCAGCCAGTAGTAAGCGCGTGCCGCCGCCTGCGTCGCCACCGGGAACGGTGTCGGCCAGTGAAACGGCACGTCCAGGAAGCGGGCCGTGCGGAAAACATCGATTTTTGCGTAATCGCCCTTGAGCGGCTGATCCACCAGCGGGCGCGAACCGGTGGCACGAAACACGATACCCAGCAGAATGGGTTTCCAGACCACCACGCGGCCATGACGCTCGGCCATCGCATCGATGCACTCGCTGGCCAGATAGGCGTAGGGCGAGGAAAAATCAAAATAGAACTCGATGGGGCTGGGCATGGCGGCAGGGAACAGGCGATGAGGGAAACATGGTTGCTCACTTGGCCCCGGCTGTCCAGCCCCGGCAAGGATCACTGCCCCGGAAAGGAAGAATATTGTTTGTGCACTGCACCATTTTAATTTTATTCCTATACAATGTCAGTCCTACCCGCCCTGTCAGGAGTGATGCCCATGTCTGCACCGGAAGCCAAGCCGCAACTTTCCGACCCCAAGGAAATTGCCAGTATCTACGCCCAGGTTTCGGAACGGGCCGCGAAGCTCCTCAAGGACCAGATGAAGCAACAGCTGTCCCAGGGCCTGCATGCACCCTCCGATGAACTCGGCATCGCCCATGCCTTCATGGAAATGGCCGCCAAGATGCTGGCCAATCCCTACAAGCTGGCCCAGACCCAGATGGAACTGGTGTGGGACTACATGCAGCTGTGGCAACACTCCATGCTGCGCATGGCTGGCATGCACGCGCCGCCGGTCGCCGAACCGGCGCGCAGCGACAACCGGTTCAAGGATGCCCAGTGGCAGGAAAATTTCCTTTTCGATTTCATCAAGCAGTCCTACCTGATCGCCTCCCGCCGCATCAACGATGCGGTGGGCGAAGTCGAAGGACTGGATACCAACTCCCGCAAGAAGGTGGACTTCTTCACCCGCCAGTTCACCGATGCGCTGGCCCCCACCAACTTCGCGCTGACCAACCCCCTGGTGCTGCGCGAAATCGTCAGCACCAAGGGTGAGAACCTGCTCAAGGGCCTCAATAACCTGCTGCGCGACCTGGAAGCCGGCAATGGCCAGTTGCGGGTCAAGATGACCGATTACGAAGCCTTCGAGCTGGGCAAGAATGTCGCCACCTCCCAGGGCAAGGTGGTGTTCCAGAACGATCTGATCCAGCTGCTGCAGTTCAATCCAAGCACCAAGGAACAGCACAAGCGGCCCCTCCTGATCATGCCGCCCTGGATCAACAAGTACTACATCCTCGATCTGCGCGAGAAAAATTCCTTCATCAAGTACGCCACCGACCAGGGCCACACGGTGTTCTGCATTTCGTGGGTGAACCCCGATGCCAGACTGGCGCAAAAGAGCTTCGATGACTACCTCACCGAGGGTGCCCTCGCCGCCATCGACGCCGTATGCCGGCAGACCGGCGAAAAGGAAATCAATACCATCGGCTACTGCCTGGGCGGCACCCTGCTGGCGGCAACCCAGGCCTATATGGCAGCGAAGAAAGACAAGCGCGTTGCTTCCGCCACCTATTTCGTCTGCCTGCTCGATTTCTCCGTCCCCGGCGATCTGGGCGTTTTCATCGACGAGGAGCAGATCACCAGCCTGGAAAAACGCATGCAGGAGCGTGGCTTCCTCGAAGGTTCGGAAATGGGGACCACCTTCAACATGCTGCGTTCCAATGATCTGGTCTGGTCCTTCGTGGTGAACAACTACCTGATGGGCAAGGAGCCCTTCCCGTTCGACCTGCTCTACTGGAATTCCGATTCCACCCGCATGCCCTTCAAGATGCACAGCTTCTACCTGCGCAACATGTATCTGAAGAACCTGCTGCGGGTTCCCGGCGCCATCACTCTCGACGGTGTGCCGATCGATCTCTCTCTGGTGAAGGCGCCTTCCTACTTCATCTCCACGGTGGAAGATCACATCGCCCCCTGGAAGGGCACCTATCTGGGCGCCACCGCCCTGGGCAGCCCGGTGCGTTTCGTCCTCGGCGGCTCCGGCCATATCGCCGGCATCGTCAATCCACCCTCGGCCAACAAATACGGCTACTGGACCAACGCGAAGGCCAAGACCCTGCCGGCCACCCCAGAGGAATGGCATCACGATGCCAAACACCACGAAGGCTCCTGGTGGAACGACTGGACCCAGTGGATCGAAACTCTCAATGGCGGTGAAATGGTCCCGGCACGCGATCCGGCCAAGGGCAAGCTCAAGGCACTGGAAGATGCCCCGGGCAGTTTCGTCAAGAACCGCCTCGACAAACCTGCTTGACTCCGATGGTGACGCAGCGCGTGGTGTTCGACACCAACGTGCTGCTCTCCCTCTGGGCCTTTGCCGACAGCCGGTACGCACCCCTGCGCGGTGAAGTCGAAGCGGGGCGCTGGACGGCCCTGACGCGGACCGACTGTCTGGCGGAGTTCCGCCGGGTTCTGGGCTATCCCCGTTTCCGGCTGTCCGATGCCCGCCAGGAAGCACTTTGGGCCGATTACGCCGCCGCGTCGATTTGCGTTACGGCGGCGGTCGACGCCCCGCCCCTGCCCCGTTGCCAGGATCGCGACGATCAGAAATTTCTCGAAGTTGCTCGCGATGGCCAGGCGCATTGTTTGGTCACGGGCGACAAACTGTTGCTCAAGCTGGCCCGGCGCCAGAAAATGCAGCACCTGTTCCGCATCATCACGCCGGATGTGGCCCTGGCGGAACTGCAGGCACACTGCGGCTGAACCGCCTCCCTCCGCCAATCCTCCGCCACACTCCTTTCACACACAACTGCCCCTGCCAGCATCGGGATACCATCGCCCATGGTTATCCCCCGTGCAGGGTATCCGTCACGCACCAGCAGAACCACGCCGCACAGGTAATGTAACCTTCACGGATTCGACAACCCTTTTCAGGAGCCCCGGGAGCTTTCACCATGGACGCACAAACCGTCGCCAACCGCCTGCCGGGCTGGATAGCCGGACAGTATCCGGAGGCCACCGCCATCTCTCTGGACAATCTGCGCAGCCCCGGCGGCGGCTATTCCAACGAAACCTGGCTGTTCGATCTCGTATGGACACGCAAGGGCCACCCCAGCCGGCTGCCCCTGGTGTTCCGCCTACAACCCACGGAAGCCGGCACCTTCCCCGAATACGATCTAGCCTTCCAGTACCGCTGCATGGAGCGGCTCGCCGGCAGCGGCATCCCTGTACCGCGGCTGTTCGGTTTCTGCGCCGACAGCCACCTGATGGGCGCTCCCTTTTATCTGATGGAGCAGATTCCCGGCCGGGCGCCTGCGGAAAACCCGCCCTATGCCCTGGAGGGCTGGCTCAAGGACTCCTTCCCCGAGGACCAGCGCAAGATCTGGGAACAGGGCGTGGACATCCTCGCCGCGGTGGCCCGGCTGGACTGGCGGGCGCTCGGTTTCACCGAGCTTGACCGGCCCGCCCTGGGCGCCACACCGCTGGCCCAAATGATCGCCCAGTACCGCAGCTATCTGGTCTGGGTGGAGCGCAGGCGCCGCCCCTATCCCTTCCTTCACCAGGCGCTGGACTGGGTCGAGGCCCATCCACCCGCCGACGAACCGGTAACCCTGTGCTGGGGCGATGCCAAGCTGGGCAACCTGATGTTCGAGGGCAGCCACTGCACCGCCGCGCTGGATTGGGAAAGCGCCCATCTGGGCAATCCGGTTTCCGACCTGGGCTGGATGCTGATGCTCGACTTCGCTCTCTCGGAGGCCATCGGCATCCCGCGCCTGCCGGGCTTCCCGGATCGCGCGCAAACCCGCGCCCGCTGGGAGGCGCAAAGCGGCTTTTCCGCCAGGGATCTGGAGTATTACGAATTTTTCTCGGCCATGAAGTTCGCCACCATCATGGCCTCCATCACCTGGACTTTCATCCGCAAGGGGCTGCTGCCGGAAGACACCACGATGGACATCCGCAACACGGGAACGGCGGCTCTGGAAATCTATTCCCGGCGCATCGGCCTCGATCTTGGCATCACACCGGGGGTCGGGCCATGATCACGCGCTTCGACGATTTCTGCATCCACCAGACCTGCGAGCCGATTGCCCAGCCTGCCAGCAGCGACCGCAATTTCTACGATCGCTACTGGGCCAGCGGCTTCGATACCGGCGGCGGCTTCATGTTCGAGCTGGCCTTCGGCCTCTATCCCAACCGCCGGGTCATGGACGCCCATTTCGGGGTACTGATCGATGGCGTTCAGCACTGTTTTCATGGCTCGCGCCGCGCTCCCGAAGATCGCAGTGAGCTGGTCGTGGGGCCGCTATCCCTGCAAATTCTGGAGCCCCTGCGCAGCTTCCGCCTGGTCATCGCCCCCAACGACACCGGCATCGCCTGCGATCTGCACTTCAGCGCCCGTACCCATCCCGAAGAAGAACCTCGAAGCATGCTCTATGACGATGGCCGGCTGATGATGAATACCACCCGCTTCACCCAGCTGGGACGCTGGCAGGGCCATATTGTCCTCCACGGCCGGCGCATCGAGGTGGATGTGGCACACACCCTGGGTGCGCGCGACAAGTCCTGGGGCATCCGTCCGGTAGGTGAACCCGAAGGCGGCGCGCCCTCCCGCGAACTGCAGGTGCCACGGGTTTACTGGATCTGGGCACCGCTCGATTTCGGCCACTTCGCCACCCAGTTCAATACCTTCGAGAATGCCGATGGCAGCGCCAGCCAGCTGGGTGCCTGCCGGATGCCCGCGGGCGATGATGTCGACGCGCTGCCGGCCGGGGGCATCGAGGCCATGCCGATCGCCCGCCATCGCATCGACTGGGCTCCCGGCACCCGCTTCGCCCGGACCGCACACATCGATTTGACCGATACGGCCGGCCGGCTCCTGTCAATCGAACTGGAGCCGCTGCTGCGTTTTCACGTGATGGGCGTCGGCTACCATCATCCCGAATGGGGCCACGGCGTATGGAAGGGCGAACTCGTTATCGCCGGCGAAACCCTGGAAGTGGATACCCTGCCCGCCCTCGATCATCGCTACGTTCATGTGCACCAGATGGTGCGTGCCACAGCGAATGGGCAGGTCGGCTACGGCACCCTGGAAACCTTCACCCTGGGCGCCCACCAGCCCTCCGGATTCACCGCCTTTCTCGATGGCGCGGTGGATCGCAACTCCAATACCTGATCGAAAGGAAGCCCATCATGGCCAAAGGCGGCAGCATCGGCCCCCTGCTCCACGCGGACGAATTTTTCAGCCACCAGATCGTGGAAACCCACGCCACAGTGCAGCAGACCGACTACAACTGGGCGGAAAAGGTCTGCGGCATGGCCGCGGCGCGCGATGGATCGCTGCAGGTCGATTTCGGTTTCGGCAAGTATGTGAACCGCAACGTGGTGGATGCCTACAGCGGCGTCTCGCGCGGTGTCGAACAGTGGAATGTACGCGCCAGCCGCGCGCTGGACAGCGACCCCAACCGTGTTGATGCAGGACCGATCCGTTACGAGATCATCGAGCCGCTGCGGAAAATCCGCGTCATTCTCGAAAAGAACGAAGCCCAGCCGATCGCTTTCGATCTGCTGCTGGAAGGCATCGTGCCGTGTTTTGTCGAGGAGCGGGAAGACCGGCGCACGGTGACGGGTTACCGCCGCACCGCCGACCAGATCCGCTACCACCAGACCGGTACCGCCCGGGGCTGGGTGGAAGTGGATGGCCAGCGCACCGAGGTCACGCCGGAGACCTGGATCATGACGCGGGACCATTCCTGGGGCGTGCGGCCCAATGTGGGCAAGCCGCCTGTCGACATCGCGCCCGAGCCGATGGATTCCGATCAGATGCGCGTGCTGGCGGTGTGGAACCCGGTTTTCTTCCAGCGCCCCGACGGCTCCTGCCATGCCTTCCACCAGTATTCATTGCTCTACGCTGGCCCCGGCTTCCGCCACGAACTCGTACAGGGCCGGTTTGAATATCCCGACGGCCGGGAAGAGATCATCATCGGCGCCGAACCGCGCGTCCGGTTCAATCCGGTCAACAAGCGGCTCCTCGGTGGCGAATTCCTCATCACCCTGGCCGACGGCCGGCAACGCACGCTGAAGGCTGAGGTCATCAGCGATACCGGCTTCCATCTCGGTGGGGGGCTGTACCACGGCTTTGACGGCAAGCATCACGGCGAATGGCGCGGCAGGCTGCATGTGGAAGGCGAGTATTTCGCCGACTGCTCGACCCCGGAAGCGGTGGCGCGGCTCAACCAGTTCCGCGACTGCCTGATCCGTATGTCCGATCCGGAAACCGGCGCCACCGGCTGGGGCAATTGCCAGACCTGGGTTTCGGGCAGCTGGCCCGAGCTGGGCCTGCCCTGAGCGGATTCGCGGGTTCCTGCCGCGTCAAAGATCCAGCCCGCGTGGCTTGCGCCCTGCGCGGAAAAAGATCGTATCGAAAAGAGCGTTGGGCAACAGTCGCAGCAACTTCGCGGCAACGCCCATCTGCCAGGGCACCACGGCATAGCTCGTGCCTCGATCGATGGCGCGGGCCATGCGCGGCGCCGCCGTATCCGCGGCCAGCAGAAAGGGCATGGGATAGCGGTTGACCGCCGTCATCGGCGTCGCGATATACCCCGGCGCCACCGTCACCACCTTCACGCCGCTGCCATGCAGCTCCACCCGCAGGCTTTCCAGATAAGCGATGACGGCGGCCTTGGATGCCGAATAGGCACCGGCACCAGGCAGTCCCCGGATACCGGCCACGGAAGCAATGCCGGCCAGCCGGCCACTACCGCGACTGCGCATGGGAGCGACAAAGGGCTGGAAGGTATTCACCATGCCCTGCACGTTCACCGCAAAAATGCGGGCAAAGGCGGCAAGATCATCGGCTTCCTCGGTCAGGGTGCCGGCTGAAATGCCGGCATTGGCGATCACCGTATCGGGCAGGCCGCTCTTGGTGGTGAACTCGCTGGCCGCCTGCCGGATCGCGGCGGCATCGGTGACATCGAGCGCATAACAGTGATGATCGCCGGGCAGCGTGCGCGCCAGTGCCTGCAGTGCGTCGGCGCGGCGCGCCACCAGGGCCAGTGTGGCGCCCTGTCCGGCATAGTGCCGGGCCAGTGCGCTGCCGATGCCGGATGAAGCGCCGGTGATCCAGACCCGGCGCTGGTCCATGCCTTATTTCTTGCCGTTTTCGAGTCGGGCGCGGGCCACCAGGGCATCGACCACACCAAGGAAGCGCTCGGGAGGCATGGAGGCGGGATCCACCAGCTTGTAGCGGCCATTCACCACCACGGCGGGTACAGCATCGATACCGAAGCCGGTGTTGAGCTGGGCCGCACGCTGCAGCTTGGTCTGCACGGAAAAGGATTTGTAGATGTCGGAAAATTTCTTGGCGTCTACCCCTTTCTTGCCCAGCCATTCGGGAAAAGCGGCTTCATCCATGGGCGACAGGGACTGGCTGACATGGATGGCGTTAAAGATTTCGCCACGCAGCCGTTCCTCGACACCCATCGCATCGAGGGCGTAGAACAGCTTGGCGCCGGGGGTCCAGGGACGCGCCATACCGGGTACACGGCGGAAGGACACATCCTTCGGCAGATTGGCCAGCAGCTGGTTCAGCGCCGGCTCCAGGTGGAAGCAGTGGGGACAGCCGTACCAGAAGAACTCGGTGATTTCCACCTTGCCCGGTGGTGCGTCGGTGGGCTGGGCCGGATTAAGCACCGTGTAGTCCTGCCCTTCCACCGGCGTGAGCGCCAGCGCGGCGGAGGACAGCAGGAAGGCGGACAGGACGGCCAGGCATCGGAATACACGCATGGAGAAGGCTCCTCAGGGTTTGGCGGGTTTGGCCGTCTTGTCGGCGGCCTTGGGTTCCACCTTCGCGTCCGGGGCCGGGATGGCCGCCCTGGACACGGTGGCGGGAATGTCGTTCTGGGACAGCTGATTGCGGACCCGGTTCATTTCTTCCGGGGTCTTGAAGGGACCTACGCGCACCCGGTTGAGGGTGCCCTTTTCGGCATTGCTGACTTCCTGCACATTGGCCTCGACCCCCATCAGGGCCAGCTTGGCCTTGAGATTGTCGGCATCGGAGGATTTCTGGAATGCCCCCACCTGCAGGTAGAGCGCTTCCACGGGCGGGGCGGTTTTGGCGGGTTCACCTGGTGCCGGCGCGGGAGACGCGGAGGCGGCATCCTGGCCATCCGGCAGAATCTTGTAGAACTCGAAGCGCGGCTTGTCCTGCACCTTGTCCCCGGGCTTGGGGGGCAGGCTCTGGGGTGGCTGACCCGGTGTGGCCTCGGTCGGCAGGGCACTGTCGTTATGCGAAACCTTGTCCTGAAAGGGCAGCGGCGCCTTGTTCAGATACCAGACCAGGCCAAAAGCAATCACCACACCGATCACGAGGCCGATGAACACGCCAAGCAGGGTGCCGCCACTGTTTCTCGGGGCGGAATGAACGGGGCGGGGTTTGTGGTCGCGGCTCATTTCACATGGTCTCCGGGGCGGAAACGCCCAATATGTCCAATCCGTTGACAAGCGTCTGGCGCACCGCCCGGGCGAGCGCCAGGCGGGCGGTCCTGAGCGCCGCATCGTCCTCCAGCAGACGGTCGGCGTTGTACCAGGCATGGAAGTCGGCAGCCAGATCCTTCAGATAGCCGGCCACCAGATGCGGTGCATGCTCACTGGCGGCATTCTCCACCAGCGCCGGATATTCGCCCAGTCGGGCGCACAGGGCCAGCTCTTTTTCACTCCCCAACGGAGCAAGATCCACCCCACCGGCGTCACCATCGTCCGGACACTGCTGCAGCACCGAAGAGATGCGCGCGTGGGCGTACTGGATGTAATACACCGGATTCTCGTTACTGCGCGATAGCGCCAGATCGATATCGAATACCAGCTGCGAATCGGGGCTGCGGGCAACGAGGAAATAGCGGGTGGCATCGCGGCCCACTTCCTCGATCAGGTCGCGCAGGGTGACATAGCTGCCGGCGCGCTTGGAGATCTTCACCTCCTCTCCGTTCCGCACCACCATCACCATCTGGTGCAGCACATACTCGGGCCAGCCGACGGGAATCCCCGCATCGAGCGCCTGCAGGCCGGCGCGCACGCGGGTCACGGTGCTGTGGTGATCGGCGCCCTGCTCGTTGATGACGCGGGTGAAGCCGCGCCGCCACTTGTCGAGGTGATAGGCCACATCGGGGACGAAGTAGGTGTACCCGCCATCCTGCTTGCGCATCACCCGGTCCTTGTCGTCACCGAATGCGGTGGTGCGCAGCCAGAGGGCGCCGTCCTGTTCGTAGGTATGCCCCTTGTCCACCAGCGCCCGCACGGCGGCCTCGACCCTGCCATCGGCATAAAGCGCGGATTCCAGGGAAAAAACATCGAACTTCACGCCGAAGGCCTTGAGATCCTGATCCTGCTCGCGGCGCAGATAGGCGACAGCGAAATGACGGATCGCCTCGGTGTCGGCGGGATCGCCATTGGCGGTGACATGCTGGTCGTCGGCAGCCACCGTTTCCCGCGCCAGGAAAGCGCGCGCCACATCGATGATGTAATCACCACGATAGCCGTCTTCCGGCCAGGCCGGATCGTCCGGCGTGACGCCCCGGGCACGCAACTGCACCGAGCGCGTGAGATTGTCGATCTGCGCCCCGGCGTCGTTGTAATAGAACTCGCGGGTCACGTCCCAGCCCGCAACCTCGAGCAGCCGGCAGAGGCAGTCGCCTACCGCCGCGCCGCGGCCATGGCCGACATGGAGCGGACCCGTGGGATTGGCGGAAACAAACTCGACCTGTACCCGTCCCGGCTTTGCGCTGCCCCGGCCCCAGGCCGTGCCGGCGGCGAGAATGTCCGCCACCACGCGGGTTTTGGCGGCGGTGGTGAGCGTGAAATTGATGAAGCCGGCGCCCGCGATTTCCGCACCGGCGAGCCATTCCGAGGCGGGCAGGAGGGAGATCAAACGCTCGGCGATCTGGCGCGGGTTGTCCTTCAGGACCCGGGCCAGCTGCATGGCCAGATTGGTGGCGAAATCGCCATGACTGGCCTGTCTGGGGCGTTCAAGCTGGATATCGGCGCTGACATCGGGAGCAAGCCGGGTCAGGGCATGCTGCAAAAGCCCGGCAAGGTGGGACTTGGGATCGTTGGACATCGGATGACGCAAGGCGATGAAATGGGGAAATGCAAAGCCGGGTGTCACCGGACACAACGACTGCGCGACTACGACTGCGAATTCCGTCCATTATACCGGGGCGGAGCCTCGGCTCTGTACATCCCCCGCCCCTGGAAAGGTATCATTCGCCTTTGCCAATCAAACCGTTAAGGCTGCGGATTCACGCGGCTTTCCCCACCTGGAGGTCAGCCATGTCCCACGTTGCTCCCCACTCCGCCCTCAACACCAAGCTCACCCGGATGACGGGTTGTCAGTACCCCATCATCCAGTCCGCCATGGGCTGGGTGGCCACCGGTCCGCTCTGCGCCGCCACCGCCAACGCCGGCGCCATGGGCTTCATCGGTTCCGCCACCATGGACCTGCAGCAGCTGGCCGAGGAAATTGCCTGGGTCAAGGATCACACCGACAAGCCCTTCGGCGTCAACATGCGCTCCGACGCCCCGGATGCCAACGAGCGGGTACAACTGATGATCAAGAGCGGCGTCAAGTTCGCCGGCTTTGCCCTGGCGCCCAAGGAAAAGCTGATCAAGACCCTGAAGGATGCGGGCATCGTCTGCATTCCCTCCATCGGCGCCAAACGTCACGCCGAGAAAGTGGCTTCCTGGGGTGCGGATGCGCTGATCGTGCAGGGCGGCGAGGGCGGCGGCCATACCGGCTCCATCGCCACCACCATCCTGCTGCCCCAGATCGTGGACGCGGTGGATATCCCCGTGATCGCCGCCGGCGGCTTCTTCGATGGCCGCGGCCTGGTGGCAGCCCTGGCCTACGGCGCCCAGGGCGTGGCCATGGGTACCCGCTTCCTGCTGACCCGCGAGTCTCCCGTACCCGACAATGTCAAGACCGCCTATCTCAAGGCCGGCGTGGGTGACACCGTGGCCACCGACCAGGTGGATGGCCACCAGCACCGCATGATCCGCAACAGCTTCGTGGACAAACTGCTCACCACCCCGGCCTGGAAAAACCTGCCGCTGGCGGTCGCCAATGCCCTCAAGCTCAAGAGCCTCACCGGCATCCCCTTCACCGACATGCTCAAACAGGGCTGGTCGATGAAAAAGGATCATGGTTACGGCTGGCTGCAGGTGGTGATGGCCGCCAACACCCCGGTCCTGCTGCGCACCACCATGGTGGAGGGAAAGACCGAGTTCGGCATCATGCCCGGCGGCCAGGTCATGGGCCTGATCGACAAGGTGGAAAGCTGCGAGGAACTGGTGCGGAACATCGTCACCCAGGCCAACGGTGTGCTCGAAGGTTTTGCCCGGGGTTGAGCGTGGAGCTTCAAGGCAGGTCGGCCCTGATCACGGGCGCGGCGCGAGGCATCGGTGCCGCCTGCGCCCGGCGCTTCGCGGCCGAGGGCGCCCGGGTATTGGTCACCGATCGTCGGGATGACGAAGGCCAGGCATTGGTGGATGCACTGAACACCCGGCATGGGGATGTGGCGCGCTACTGCTCTCTCGACGTGGCTGACGAAGCCGGCTGGGCCGCCGCCGTGGCTGCGGCCGAAGCCGCCTTCGGCGCGCTTCACCTCCTGGTAAACAACGCCGGCATCATCCGCAACATCCCCTTCGAGCAGCTTGATGCCGATACCTTCCGCAAGGTGGTGGAGGTGAATCTGACCGGCACCTTCCTCGGCATGAAGGCTGCCGTACCCGCCATGAAACGGGCCGGCGGCGGGGCCATCGTCAATTTCTCCTCGGTGCAGGGCATGGAGGGCCGTGAAGGCCTGATGGCCTATTCCGCCTCCAAGTTCGGCATCCGCGCCCTGACCAAGACCGCGGCCATCGAACTCGGTGCCCATGGCATCCGCGTCAACGCCGTGCTGCCCGGCCCTACCCGCACCCCCATGACGGCACGGCCCCACTGGACCGATGCCGACTACGATGCCGCCTACGGCAACTACCCACTGGGGCGTATGGCATCCGCCGACGAGATCGCCGAGATGGTGCTGTTCCTCGCCTCGGATCGCGCCTCCTTCTGCACCGGTGGCGATTACGCCGTCGATGGCGGCATGCTTGCGGGCAAGCCCCGCGGCATCATGCCCGCCAATCCGCGCTGAGGATGGCCGCCCCGCGTACGGCGCATCCGCATGTCCGACACACCGCCCATTAGCACTCCCGGCGCACGCAAGCGCCGCCTTTTGCTGCGGATACGCCATGCGTCACTGCGCGACCTGCTGCTGATCGGCTTGCCCGCGCTGGTGCTCGTAGGTGCCGCTTTCTGGATTACCGCCCAGTTTGTACAGCCGGCACCACCGCGGCACCTGGTCCTCGCCACCGGCCCGGCAGGCAGCGGCTATCAGCATTACGCCGCCGCATACAAACCCCTGCTGGCGGCGGAAGGATTCGATCTGGTCGCACGCCCCACTTCCGGAACGATCGAAAACCTGGCGCTGTTGCGCGACCCCCGGCACCCGGTCGATGCCGCATTCATACAGGGCGGTGTCAGTGTGGCCGAGGAGGATGGCGATCTGTTCTCCCTCGGCACGCTCTATCGGACACCCATCTGGATCTTTTACCGCAATGACCGCTTTGCGCTGGCGCCGCAGGGTCTGGACCAGCTGCGCGGGAAGCGCCTCGCCATCGGCGAGGAAGGCAGTGGCACCCGCCATCTGGCCCTGGAGCTTCTGGCCAGCAACGGCATCGGTGCGAACGATGCCGTCCTGCTGGATGCGGGCGAGATGGCGGCGGCCTCACTGCTGCAGGCAGGCAAGGCCGATGCGGTGATCCTGACCGGCCCGGAACGTACGGCGGCGATCTGGACCCTGCTCTACACCCCGGGGGTGAAGATCATGGATATCGCCGAAACCGCCGCCTATGCCCGCCAGTTCGGCAATCTCAAACCCCTGCTGCTGCCCCGCGGCAGCATCGATCTGGTGCACAACATCCCCGACCACAACATCCGGATGCTGGCACCGGCCGTCACCCTGGCGGTGCGAAGCGATACACATCCGGCACTGGTCGATCTGCTGATTCAGGCTGCGGCGGCAGTCCATGGCGGCCATGGACTGTTCCAGGACGCGGGAGAATTTCCCCAGGCCAAGGCGGTGGATTTCCCGCTATCGCCACGGGCAGCACGCTATTACCAGTCCGGCAAGCCCTTCCTGCAGCGCTACCTGCCCTTCTCGCTGGCGAATCTGCTCGACCGCCTGCTGGTCCTGCTGATTCCCCTGCTTGCCGTGCTGTTTCCCATTGCCAGGTTTGCGCCGGGGCTTTACGGCTGGCGCATCCGGTCGCGCATCTTCCAGCGTTATGGTGAACTCAAGTTCATCGAGGCGGAGGCACAGGCCAACCACGATGCGGCGCGGCGCCAATCACTGCTGCAACGCCTCGACATCATCGAACGGGATGTGGCGCGGATTCCCACACCCCTCGCCTTCAGCGACATGCTCTACACCCTGCGTGGCCATATCGGGATCGTCCGCAAGGCCCTGCAGCGACCACAAGACTGAAAAGCCTGATCGCAGCCTCAAAGCGAAAACTGGCCGGAGGCTTCAGGTTGAAACTCGATGGTTCGTACCTTGAGCATCTTCTCCCGACCATCGGGAAAACGGCAAGTCACACTCTGTCCCGTGTGCGCGCCAAGCAGGGCGCTGCCGATGGGGGAGAGCACCGAAACCCGGCCCGCCGCCGCATCGGCCTGTTCCGGATACACCAGGGTCAGCGTCATCGACGCGTCATCGTCCTGATACACCACGCGGGAATTCATGGTCACCACATCGGCGGGGATTTCCCGCGGCTCCACCCCCTGGGCCTGGGCCAGGCGTTCCCGCAGGGCGTCCAGATAGGCACGGTCGTCACCGTCGTTCTGGTCAAGCAGACGTTGCAGACGGGCAAGATCGAGTTCGCTCATCTGGGGAATGATCATCGCGTGCTGTTTTTTCATTGGAGTTTCCTTTTAAACAGAAGCCATGCAACCACCCCGGAGCATGAACCGGAAGCGGCCGGGCAAGGTTGGGAATGCAGCCCGGCATCCCGGACGGAAGATGTGGAGATCAGGAACGCCGGAGCGGGCAATCGCAGTCGGTCAAAGCGTACCACCACTTGCGTCAGGCTGCGTCGCCGGGCTCCGTGGCAGGGCGGCTTGGATCATGTGCGTGTGGCAGCAGATCAAAATCAGGCCGCGATGCAGACAGTCCCCCGGATCACGAGTTCCCACCACGCCGCCATCCATCTGTCCATACGGATGGACAGGATCAGCGCGGTTCCCGGGGCAGGCCCAGGGCTCGCTCGGAAATGATATTGAGCTGGATCTCGTTGGTGCCGGCGTAGATGGTATCGGAACGGGTGAACATGAACAGCCCCTGCAGCTTCTGCCGGGTCAGGTCGTCCTCTCCCGCCACCATGGACTCGTTGCCGAGCACGTCCATGGCCAGCTTGCCCAGATCGCGATGCCAGTTGGACCAGTAATACTTGTACATCATGCCCTCGCGCGGCAGGCTGCCATCCTCGGTGCCGGAAAGCATGCGCAGGGCGCTGTAGCGCATGGCACGCAGGCCGGCCCAGGACAGGGCGATGCGCTGGCGGATCGCCGGGTCGTGATACGCGCCATTCGTCCTGGCCACATCCACGATGGTCTGCAGCTCATGGATGAAGTGCATCTGCTGGCCCAGGGTGGAGGTACCGCGCTCGAAGCCGAGCAGGGCCATGGCCACCTTCCAGCCGTCGCCGGGCTGGCCGATCACGTTCTCCGGCAGCGCGACCGCTTCATCGAAGAAGACCTCGTTGAATTCCGCAGTACCGGTGAGCTGCCGGATGGGGCGCACCTCGATGCCGGGCTGGTCGAGCGGCATGAGCAGGAAGATCAGGCCCTTGTGCCCCTTGGAACCGGCCTCGCTGCGGGCGAGCACGAAAATCCAGTTGCATTCGTGGGCCAGCGATGTCCACACCTTCTGGCCGGTAACCTTCCACTTGCCATCCTCGAGCACGGCCTTGGTCTGCACGTTGGCCAGATCGGAGCCGGCGCTGGGCTCGGAATAGCCCTGGCACCAGTAGTCACGGCCTTCACGGATGCCAGGCAGGAAGCGCTGCTTCTGGTCCTCGGTGCCCAGCGCCAGTATGGTGGGGCCGATCAGGCCTTCGCCCAGATGGGAAAGACGGCCCGGACCGCCGACACGGGCGTATTCCTCGTGAAAGATCACCTGATGGGCGAGGGAAAGGCCCCGGCCACCGTGTTCCTCGGGCCAGTTCACGCAGGCCCAGCCACCTTCAGCCAATTTGCGTTCCCACTTCTTGCGCAGTTCGGGAAAGGCCTCCTCGTCGCCGGGACCGCCGCGAAAACGCAGCACCTCGAATTCGCCCGTCAGGTTGGCCTGCATCCAGTCCGCCACTTCGCGGCGGAAAGCTTCATCGGCGGGATTGAGTTCCAGTTTCATGTTGTGCTTGCTCCGCGATTAACCGAACACACGGCTCAACAGCCGTTCGCGCAGGGTGGCGCTGCTGCCGAACCAGGCCGCAGTGGCCTGGGCGCGCTTGAAATACAGCTGGGGATCGTACTCCCAGGTAAAGCCGACACCGCCATGCAACTGAATGGCCTCCTGGGCACAGAAGAACAGGGCATCGGTGGCAAAGCTCTTGGCGGCCTCGGCCTCGGCGACATCCTCGGCAGAAAGCTCGCCCGCCACGGCGGCCAGCCGGCAGGCGGCACCGTAGGCCAGAGAACGGGAGGACTCGATGCGCACCATCATCTCGGCACAGCGATGCTTGATCGCCTGGAAGGATCCCACCACGCGGCCGAACTGCTTGCGCTCGGCCACATAGGCGACGGTAAGGTCAAGGCAGGCCTGGGCGGCGCCCACCTGCTCGGCAGCCAGAGCCACCATGGCCTGGGCAGTGGCTTTCTCCAGGCCGGCTTCCAGCCCCCGGGCACGCCCCACGTCACGTTCGCTGGAAATCTTCACGCCGGAGAGCTTGAGGATGGCGTAGGGGCGGGTTTCGTCGATGGTCTTGCGCCGGGTAACACCGACCCCGGCATCGCCAGCCTGAACCAGGAACAGGCCGGTGGCACCATCGTCCTTACGGGCGGCCACAACGAACATTTCGGCGGCTCCACCATGGAGCACGCAACGCGCTTCGCCATCGAGCACCCACGCGTCCCCCGCGGCTTTGGCCGTGGCGGCAACGCTGCCCGCGCGCCAGGCGATATCGTCGGGAGAAAAGGCCGCGGCGACGATCAGCTCACCACCGGCGATACGGCCCAGCACATCGGCGCAGCGCTCGGGATCGCCCGCCTCGCGCAGTGCGGCGGCGGCCAGGGCCGAGGTGGCGAAATAGGGCAGGCAGGCCATGCGATAGCCCATCTGCTCGGTGAGCAGGACCACTTCCACCAGGGACAGGCCCAGCCCGCCCTGATCCTCGGGAATGTCGGTGGCGCACCAGCCCAGCTCGGCAGCGGCCTGATTCCAGAGCGCGGGGTCGAAGCCGTCGGGGAGCGCCTGGGCAGCACGAACCCGGGGTGAATCGCTGTTGTCTGCCAGGAAGGAGACGGCGGAGGCGCGTATGATTTCCTGGTCGTCGTTGAGAACGAAGTCCATTGCTGCTTTTCCCGATGCGTTGCAGAGAATCCCTGCGGAAATTCCGGCAGGGAAGTTCGCGGGCGGGCGCCGTGCCGATTTTCAAGCCGATCCGGAACAGGCACGCCTTCCTTGCAGTTTAGGCTTGAATGATAGCGTGAACGGGAAAACCTGCTCCGCTCCGCCGGTACCCGGAGCCAGGACCGGTGCCACGGATTTCATGGAGAACCTGCCTTGCCCCAGCCGCCTTCCAGTCCTGCCGTCGAAGCCCCGCCATCCTGCACCACCGAAACCCTGAACACCCTGACCACGGCGCTCTACGGCGGCCTGCTGGGCCGGCCCTGGCGTGCCTTTCTCGATCATCTGCGCCCCCTCTTCCATGCGCACGATGTCACCCTTTTGCTGCGTTTTCCCTCACGCGAAGATACCGGCGCAGTGATTTTTTCCGCCGACCGGCATCTGCTGGAAGCGGAGCGCTCCTATGCCACCCAGTTCTACGCCATGGACCCTTTCGAAGGCTTGCGCCCAGGGCAGGTGGTCGCCATCAGCGATCTGGTGACGCCCGAAGCGTGGCGGCACAGCGAGTTCTACCGCGAATATGTCCAGCCGCTCGGCATCGAGCATGTCCTGGCCGCGGAAATCCGCCACGACAGCGGCGCGGCCTGCCGCTTGCGCATCAGCCGCACGGCACGAACGGGGGATTTTTCCCGTACCGACCGGGATACCCTGGCCCTGCTGGTGCCCCACATGACCCTCGCCGTGGGCCTTCAGGCACGGCTGCACAGCCTGGAATCGGAGCGTGGCCTGCTGGTGGGTGCCGTGGAAAAGCTCTCCGTCGGTTCGGTGATGCTGGATCGTGAAGGTCGCATCCTCTGGATGAACGAAGTGGCCCTGAGGCTGCTGGCAGGCGACCATGGCCTGCATGTGCGGGACGGCCGGCTCAAGGCGGGCAAGCCGGCAGAGGACGCTGCGATCCAGGCGCGGATACGCAGGGCACTCGATCATGGCAGATCGGCGGGCCCTTCGGTGGTGGAGGCGCTCTCCATCGGTGGTGGCCGGCACCCGGCCCTGAGCGTGCTGATCCGGCCGGTGGCCGCGCCGGAAGAAATCGGGCCCGGCCCGCTACCGGAAGTGGCTGTCTTCCTGCGCGATGGCACCGGCAGGGCGCACGCCTCGGCAGACCTGATCCGCCAGCTCTATGACCTCACCCGTGCGGAAACCGCGATTGCGGTACATCTGGCCGACGGCCTGAGCCTGGAGGAAATCGCCGATACCCTGGGTGTCCAACTCAATACGGTACGGGTGCACCTGCGCTCGATTTTTGCCAAGACCGGTGCCGACCGGCAGTCGGCCCTGGTACGCCTGCTGCTCAACAGCGTGGCAACCCTGGGATGAGAAGGCTGGGAAAACGGTCAGCGTGACCGTTCCATTTCCAGCCCTATCCGCCGCACGCCGGGCAGAATCCCCAGCTTGGCAATCGAAATGCGCGCCGTGGAAGCACCGAATTCGTCCAGCAGCAGGGTCAGCACGAACTCGCCCAGTGTCTCGAGCAGCTTGAAGCGACGCTCTCCCAGTTCGCTGCGGATGCGCGCCACCACGGCAGCGTAGTCGATGGTGCGGGAAATATCGTCGTCCGCACCCGCGCCCTCGGGCAGGCCGATGCGCAAACACAGTTCCAGAGGCTGGGTCACGCAGAGTTCGCGCGCATAGATGCCGATCTTGGCATCCACCCGCAGTTCGTCGATGAAGATGAAATCCATAGGGAAAGGCTCGATTAGAATCACCGCCATTCTAAGGAAACCTCATGCATCTCGTGCCCTATGCCCTGATCGGCTACCTGCTCGGCTCCATCCCCTTTGCCGTCATCGTTTCCCGCATTTTCGGCCTCGCCGACCCGCGCACTTTCGGCTCCGGCAATCCGGGTGCCACCAATGTGCTGCGCGCGGGCAACCGGGTGGCGGCAGCCCTGACCCTGCTTGGCGACACCCTCAAGGGGTGGGCCGCCATGGAAATCGCCCGTCACCTGGATGCGGGCAGTACCGCGGTCGCCATCGCCGGCATCAGCGCCTTCATCGGCCACCTCTACCCGCTATTCCTGCGCTTTCGCGGCGGCAAGGGCGTGGCCACCGCCCTGGGCGTGCTGATCGGCTTCGACCCCCTGGTTGCCATCGCCTGTGCAGCCCTGTGGCTGCTGATGGCGCGGCTGTTCCGCTACTCGTCCCTGGCGGCCATCGCCGCCGCCGTGGTTGCGCCCTTCGTGGCCGAATCCCAGCAGCTCCCCTACGATGCCACCAGCATCATCACGGCCATGTCGCTGCTCTTGGTCTGGCGCCACCGGGAAAATATCAGGCGCCTGCGCACCGGTACCGAAAGCCGGCTGGGGCAGAAAAAATCTAGCTGAGATCCTGCAAGGGCCAGCGCGGCCGAACGCCAAAGGCGCCGGCCTCCCGGCCCGGAATCCCGGCCAGAAACCGCCGCGCACCACAAAAAGCGATCATCGCACCATTGTCGGTACACAATTCCAGCGCGGGATAGCAGACCCGCCCGCCCATGCGGGCAACCCCCTGATCGAGGCGCTGGCGCAGGCGCCGGTTGGCGCCCACGCCGCCCGCCACCACCAAAGTTCCGAGTCCGCAGTGTTCGAGGGCGGACAGCGCTTTCGCGGCCAGCACCCCGGTCACCGCTTCCTGAAACTCCGCCGCCAGATCGGCCCGGTCCTGGTCCGAAAGCGCATGGTCACGCGCTACGGTCAGTACCGCGGTCTTGAGGCCGGAAAAACTGAAATCGAAATCCCCCGAATTCAGCATGGGGCGCGGCAGCCGGAAGCGCCCCGGCGTACCCTGCGCGGCCAGCGCCGCCAGGGCCGGGCCACCCGGATAACCCAGGCCAAGAAGTTTGGCGGTTTTGTCGAAGGCCTCACCCGCGGCATCATCCAGGGATTCCCCCAACAACTCATAGCTGCCGACCTTCTGCACCCGCATCAGTTGGGTATGCCCCCCCGAAACCAGGAGCGCGACAAAGGGGAAGTCCGGCGCGTCAGGCGCCAGCAGGGGGGACAGCAGATGCCCTTCCAGATGATGTACGGGCAGCACCGGCACCTCCAGCGCCAGCGCCAGCGCCTCGGCAAATCCGGCACCGACGAGGAGAGCGCCAGCCAGCCCCGGTCCGGCCGTATAAGCAATGGCGTCGATATCCTGCCGGGTCCTGCTGGCCTCGGCCAGTACGGTTTCGAGCAGGGGCACGAGACGGCGGATATGGTCGCGGGAGGCCAGTTCCGGCACCACGCCACCATAGGCTTCGTGCATGTCCACCTGGGAATGCACGGCATGCGCGAGCAGGCCGGCGCCGGTGTCGTACAGGGCGACACCGGTTTCATCGCAGGAAGATTCGATGCCCAAAACCAACATGCCAATGATTTTACCTTTGACATTGGCCGGGAAATGGATACAATGCCGGCCTTTTCCGCCTTTCCAATCAGGAATTTTTCAATGCCTGGCATCCGCGTCAAGGAAAACGAACCGTTCGAGGTCGCCATCCGCCGCTTCAAGCGCGCCATCGAAAAAACCGGTCTGCTGACCGAACTGCGCTCCCGCGAGTTCTACGAGAAACCCACCACCGAGCGCAAGCGCAAGCTGGCTGCCGCGGTCAAGCGCCATCACAAGCGCATCCGCAGCCAGATGCTGCCCCCGAAGATGTATTAAACACCCCCACGGGGTTTGGTATTACCCCGTGATGGGACACCGCAACCGCCTCCGGGCGGTTTTGGCGTTTGAGGAGACTGGAAATGTCCTTGAAATCCCGTATCACCGACGACATGAAGAGCGCCATGAAGGCCCGGGAAACCGGACGCCTGGCCGCGATCCGCCTGCTCCTCGCGGCCATCAAGCAGCGCGAGGTGGATGAACGTATCGAGCTCGATGATGGCGACGTGGTCACCGTGATCGAGAAAATGCTCAAGCAGCGCCGCGATTCCATCACCCAGTATGAAAGCGCAGGCCGCCAGGATCTGGCCGATGCCGAGAAATCCGAGGTTTCCATCCTCACGGCCTACATGCCGGCCGGGCTTTCCGCCGCCGAAATCGACGCCATCGTAACCGAGGTCCTGACCTCCACCGGTGCCGCCGGCCCTGCCGACATGGGCAAGGTGATGGCACAAGTGAAGCCCAGGGTGGCCGGCCGCGCCGACATGGGCGAAGTTTCGCGCCTGATCAAGACCCGGCTTGCCGGCGGCCCGGGCAACTGAGCGGCGCATAATCGCGCCGTGATCCCTGAATCTTTCATCCAGGAACTGCTCGGCCGGGTCGACATCGTCGACGTGGTGGAACGCCACGTGCCCCTGCGCAAGGCCGGGGCCAATTACTCCGCCTGCTGCCCGTTTCACTCGGAAAAGACGCCTTCCTTCACCGTCAGTCCCGCCAAGCAGTTCTACCACTGCTTCGGCTGCGGCGCCCACGGCAGCGCCATCGGCTTTGTCATGCAGTATTCGGGGCTCGGCTTTGTCGAGGCGGTAGAGGATCTGGCTTCCCACATCGGCCTCGCCGTACCGCGGGAGCATGGCGTACAGCGGGCGGCCGCAACCGCCCGCAAGGCCCCTCTCACCGAGCTCCTGGCCCGCGCCGCGCGGTTCTACCAGGAACAGCTCAAAGCCTCTCCCAAGGCGATCGATTACCTCAAGCGTCGCGGCCTGACCGGCGCGATTGCCGCCCGCTTCGGACTGGGCTACGCACCCGATGCATGGCAGGGACTGGAGCAGGTCTTCACCGATTATCACGATGCCGCCCTGCTGGAATGCGGCCTGGTGATTGTCAACGACCAGAACCGGCGCTACGACCGTTTTCGCGACCGCATCATGTTTCCCATTCTCGACCAGAAGGGCAACGTGATCGGCTTCGGCGGCCGGGTCATCGGCGAGGGCGAGCCCAAATACCTGAACAGTCCGGAAACTCCGGTTTTCGAGAAGGGACGCGAGCTCTACGGTCTCGTACAGGCGCGCAAGGCCATCCATCAGGACGATACGGTGATCATCGTGGAAGGCTATATGGACGTAGTGGGGCTGGCCCAGCTCGGGATCGAGAATGTGGTGGCCTCCCTGGGAACCGCGACCACCGGCGTCCATGTGCAGAAGCTGCTCCGCCAGGCCAGCCGGGTGATCTTCTGCTTCGACCGGGACCGGGCGGGCGACAATGCAGCCCGTCGCGCCATGGAAGCCAGCCTGGAGCATCTGGCCGATGGCAAGCGCGTGGAAATCCTGCAAATGCCCGGCAACCAGGATCCGGATGAATTCATCCGCGAACACGGTGCCGAAGCCTTTCGGCGCCTGCTGGGCAGCGCCACGCAGCTCTCCGAATTCCTGGTGCGCCAGGTCAGGAAGTCCGCCAACCTCGGCACGGCCGAAGGTCGCGCCCTGCTGGTGCAGGAAGCCCATCCCCTGCTGCAGAAGATTTCAGCCGCCGCACCCGTACTGCGCGTGCAGATCACCCAGACCATCGCCGGGCTGGCCCGGCTTTCCCAGGCCGAACTGGAAGCCCGGTGCGGACTCAAGCCCCTGGCCCGCTCCTGGCGGCCGCCACCCTCCGCCGGCACGCGTCATGTCGCCGTATCCCCGCTGCGGACACTGCTGCGGCATGTCGTGAAGCGCCCGGTGCGGGCCGCGCGGCTGCCCCTGCATCTGATCGATGGGGACGATCCGGTCGGGGCAACCCTGCACGCCATTGCCGAAGCCCTGGAACATGGCGAACTCTCCATCCCCTCGGTCGGACTGCTGATGGAGTTTTTCCGCGGTAGCCCCCACGAAGCCCTGATCGGTGAATATGCCGCTCCCGCGACCCTGGACAATGCGGAGGAAGACGGCGAGGAAACGGAGTTCGATGAAACCCTGGAGCAGATGCGGCGCCGGTCCGAAAAAGAAGAATTCGACCGGCTCAACGCCCGTCTGCACCTGCTCGACCCCGCAGAAAAGCGGCGCTGGGTGGAACTCCTCGCCACCCGGGCGGCGCGGGAAAGTGCCCACAGGGGCGATCCGGCATAGCCGCAGGCAAAAACGGGCAAAAGTCCGATATTTTGACTAATGTATAATCGCGGGTTTTCCCCGCGCTTTACCCAGTAGCGCCGCAGCGCCTGAACCGAGGATTGCCATGCCCAAGGAAACCGCGAAGCAGATCAAGTCCGTCGCCGCCAAGGCGACCGTGAAAAAGGCTGCAAAACCCGCAACATCCACAGCCCGGGCAACGCCCGCGAAGGCTGCGGAGAAAAAATCCGCACCCCCCGCCAAGGGCAAGGCTACCGCGCCAACCAAAGCCGCACCCGTCAAGGCGGCAGCGAAGCCTGCCGGCAAACCGGCTGCAGCCAAGGCAAAGCCTGCCCCCAAAGCGGTGGAGCCCGCTCCCGCCGCAACACCCGTGATATCCAAGGCAACCCCTGCCACGAAGCCCGCGGCCAAGCCGGAACCCCGGGGCAAGAAAGGCAAAATCGCCCAGATCGCGCCCGCCGCGCCCCAGCCACTGGATGTCGAGGCAAAGCGCACCCGGCTCAAGAACCTGATCGCCCTGGGCAAGGAGCGCGGCTATCTGACCTACGCCGAGATCAACGACCACCTGCCCGACGACATGGTGGATGCGGAGCAGATCGAATCGATCATCTCCACCTTCAATGACATGGCGATCCGGGTCTTCGACGAGGCGCCCGCCACCGAGGATCTGCTGCTCAACGAAGGCGCGCCGGCACCGGTCGACGCCGAAGAGGTGGAAGAGGAAGCGGAACAGGCATTGGCCACCGTCGACTCCGAATTCGGCCGCACCACCGATCCGGTACGCATGTACATGCGGGAAATGGGTTCCGTCGAGCTATTGACGCGGGAAGGCGAAATCGAAATCGCCAAACGCATCGAGGATGGCCTCAAACACATGGTGATGGCGATTTCCGCCTGCCCCACCACGATTACCGAAATTCTCGAACTGGCCGACAGGGTTGCCCGCGACGAAATCCGCATCGATGAAGTGGTGGATGGCCTGATCGATCTCGATGCCCAGCCCGGGGAAGAGCTCGAAGCCATGGGCGCCGACGAGGAAATCGACGACGAGGATGGCGATGAAGAGGATGCCGAAGCCGCAACCTCGGCATTCCTGCTTCAGCTCAAAAGCGATGCGCTCGAACGCTTCACCGTGATCCACGGCTGCTATGGCCGGCTCATGTCCGCACTCAGCAAGAAAGGCTCCCAGGACAAGGGCTACCTCAAGGCCCAGAAGCAGATCAGCGACGAGCTGATGAACATCCGCTTCACCGCCAAGACCATCGAGCGCCTGTGCGATTCGGTGCGCGGCATGGTCGAAGCCGCGCGCAACCACGAGCGCAAGATTCTGCACCTCTGCGTGGACAAGGCCCAGATGCCCCGCCCGCACTTCATCAAGGTCTTCCCCGGCAACGAAACGAACATGGAATGGCTGAAGAACGAAGTCCAGTCGGGCAAGCCCTATGCCGCCCAGCTGATGCGCGCTGCGCCCGCCATCCTTGAAGAGCAGCAAAAGCTGATCGACCTGCAAAACCGCATCGGCATCCCGCTGCGCGAACTCAAGGACATCAACAAGCAGATGTCCACCGGTGAGGCCAAGGCACGGCGCGCCAAGCGCGAGATGACCGAGGCCAACCTGCGTCTGGTGATCTCCATCGCCAAGAAGTACACCAACCGCGGCCTGCAGTTTCTCGATCTGATCCAGGAGGGCAACATCGGCCTGATGAAGGCGGTGGACAAGTTCGAATACCGTCGTGGCTACAAATTCTCCACCTACGCCACCTGGTGGATCCGCCAGGCCATCACCCGCTCCATCGCGGATCAGGCACGCACCATCCGCATTCCGGTGCACATGATCGAGACCATCAACAAGATGAACCGCATCAGTCGCCAGATCCTGCAGGAAACCGGCGCCGAGCCCGATCCCGCCACCCTGGCGATCAAGATGGAGATGCCCGAGGACAAGATCCGCAAGATTCTCAAGATCTCCAAGGAGCCGATCTCCATGGAGACCCCCATCGGTGACGACGACGACTCCCATCTGGGCGATTTCATCGAGGACTCGACCACCCTGGCCCCCGCCGATGCCGCGCTCTTCGCCAGCCTGCGCAATGTCACCAAGGAAATCCTGGACAGCCTTACCCCGCGCGAGGCCAAGGTTCTGCGCATGCGCTTTGGCATCGAGATGAACACCGATCACACGCTGGAAGAAGTCGGCAAGCAGTTCGACGTTACCCGCGAACGCATCCGCCAGATCGAGGCCAAGGCACTGCGCAAGCTGCGTCACCCCAGCCGTTCGGAGAAACTGCGCAGCTTCCTCGACTCGGAAACCTGAAACCCTTCATCACACATACCGCACGAGGTGCGGTATGTGCGGGCCTGTAGCTCAGTCGGTTAGAGCAGAGGACTCATAATCCTTTGGTCCTGGGTTCGAGTCCCAGCGGGCCCACCAAAAATCAAGGACTTGGTCGAAAGGCCAAGTCCTTTTTTATTTGGGCGTAGCTAAAGCGTAGCCTCAAGGGGACCGGATTCAGTCGGGAAGCGGTATCTCACTGCCCAACGCAAAAATACTTTGCACCGTTCTCACCCAAATCAAAAGACCGTTCGTATTTGCGGCTGCGCGAGTATTCCAGAAGACGCGGAATGTGATGCTGCTTGCAACAGCAGAGCTCTTTGTGTGGTGATGTTGGCTGACGGCAGGACACCGGAGAACAGGGGTAGACTTACTGTGCCACTTGGTGGCATAGTAAGTCAATGACGCGAGTATTCAAAACCCGCCACTTCCAGCGATAGATGCGCAAGACGGAGCTCACTGATGCCGCTCTGTGCAAGGCCGCCCTGGAGATGGCCGCTGGCCTGATCGACGCCGACCTCGGTGGCAGCGTAGTGAAGAAGCGCGTCGGGTTGGCGGGGCGCGGCAAGCGTGGTGGTGTGCGCACCCTGGTCGCCACCAACAAGGGCAACCGCTGGTTTTTCGTGTTCGGCTTCGAGAAGAACGAGCGGGCGAACGTCAGCGACGAGGAGCTCGAAGGCTTGCAGACCATAGCCGCCGACCTGCTGGCTCGAACAGGCCCGCAACTGGACGAAGCCGTTGCCGACGGCACCTTGAAGGAGATTTGCCAATGACCACCAAGACCAAAGCTAAGAGCCGCATCCTCGAAGCCGTTCACGAATCAGCCAGTGATCTGCATCGCCTGGGATTCATCGACAAGCGCAAGATGCAGAAGTACGACGCGCTGTGCCTGGAGCCGGTGCAGGACTACGACGCCGTGAAGGTCAAGGCGCTGCGCGAGCGGCTGCATCTAAGTCAGGCCGTACTGGCCAGTGTGCTGAACACCAGCACGTCCACCGTCCGTAAGTGGGAGGTCGGTGACAAGCGCCCCAGCGGGCCGTCGCAGAAACTCCTGGACATTCTTGAGCGCAAAGGGCTGGAAGCGGTGCTTTGAACCGCACATTACCGCTCACGCCCGCTGCATTGCTATTCAAGCGACAGAGACGGCATTGAACCAACATCCGTCCGCCACCAGTATCAAAAACCCAACCGGTAACGGTTGGGTTTTTTGTTCCGCCCTGTGGAAAGCTTGCTGCGACGATCATCCTCCGCACGGCGAACTCGGAGGGAGATGATCACCATATGCGGCGTGAAGAATTCCCAAAACCATCATCGAAACAAACGGCGAATCCCGCAGCAACGAAAGAAAAGCAGAGAATGGACGTAGCATCACGCCGTGGCAGGGTACGACGACCTGCCAGTACCCTGCCACGGCAATGGTTTTAGGAGGCACCTCATGTCTGCTGCCGAATCGGAACGCACAGCACCACTGTCGACATTCCTGATCTGGGGAGTGATCGCGATCGCCGGCGCCTGGGCTCTCGGTGTGATCGCACTACAGCGTGGCGAACCGGTGAACGCGATCTGGCTGGTGGTGGCGGCCGTGTGTGTGTATCTGATCGGTTACCGCTTCTACAGCAAGTTCATTGCAGAAAAGGTATTGGAGCTCGATCCAGGGCGAATGACACCGGCGTGGCGCCACAACGACGGACTGGATTATGTTCCGACCAACAAGTACGTGCTGTTCGGCCACCACTTCGCCGCCATTGCCGGTGCCGGGCCGCTGGTGGGGCCGGTGCTGGCGGCGCAGATGGGCTATCTGCCGGGAATGCTGTGGATTCTGGCGGGGGTGGTGTTCGCCGGTGCGGTGCAGGATTTCGTCGTGCTGTTCATCTCCACCCGGCGTGACGGACGCTCGCTGGGCGATCTGATCAAGACCGAGCTGGGGGCTACCGCTGGTGTGGTTGCGCTCTTTGGCGCCTTCATGATCATGATCATCATCCTGGCGGTGCTGGCCATGATCGTGGTCAAGGCACTGGTGCATTCGCCCTGGGGAGTTTTCACGGTATTTGCCACCGTACCCATCGCGCTCTTCATGGGTCTTTACCTGCATTACCTCCGTCCGGGGCGGATCGGGGAAGTCTCGCTCATCGGTTTCGTGCTGCTGATGCTCGCCATCGTTTACGGGCAGAACGTGGCGGCCAGCCCGGCACTGGCGCCGTGGTTCGACTACGATGGCGCGGGCCTGACCTGGATCCTGATCATCTACGGCGCCATCGCCGCCATGCTGCCGGTCTGGCTGCTGCTGGCGCCGCGCGACTATCTCTCCACATTCCTCAAGATCGGTTTCATCTTGGTGCTGACGGGCGGCATTGTGTTCGTCGCACCGCAGATGCACATGCCGGCGATCACGCGCTATATCGACGGCACCGGCCCGGTCTGGTCGGGCAACCTGTTTCCGTTCCTGTTCATCACCATCGCCTGTGGTGCGGTTTCGGGCTTTCACGCGCTGATCGCATCAGGCACCACCCCCAAGTTGCTGGAAAACGAAAGCCAGGCACGCTTCATCGGCTACGGTGGCATGCTGATGGAATCAGCCGTGGCCGCGATGGCGATGATCGCCGCCTGCGTGATCGACCCCGGCGTCTACTTCGCCATGAACAGCCCGGCCGCGCTGATCGGCACCACGCCCGATGCGGTGGCGCAGGTAGTTTCTTCCTGGGGTTTTGCAATCACCCCCGACGTGCTGATCGCCACCGCCAGGGAAGTCGGCGAATCGACCATTCTCTCGCGCGCCGGTGGTGCGCCGACACTGGCCGTCGGCATGGCGCACATCCTGCACCAGATGTTTGGCGGCAAGGACATGATGGCCTTCTGGTATCACTTTGCCATTCTGTTCGAGGCACTGTTCATCCTGACCGCGGTCGATGCCGGCACACGTGCCGGCCGCTTCATGCTGCAGGACTTGCTGGGCACGTTCGTGCCGGCACTCAAGCGGACCGAATCGCTGCCGGCCAATGTCATCGCCACCTGCCTGTGTGTCGGTGCGTGGGGCTATTTCCTGCACCAGGGCGTGGCGGATCCGCTGGGCGGCATCAACACGCTATGGCCGCTGTTTGGCATCGCCAACCAGATGCTGGCGGCACTGGCGCTGACGCTTGGCACCGTCGTGCTGTTCCGCATGAAGAAGGACCGCTACGCGTGGGTAACCATATTGCCCACACTGTGGCTTCTGGCATGCACCCTGACGGCCGGCTGGCAAAAGCTTTTCGACAGCCGGCCCGCGGTCAGCTTCCTCGCAACTGCACGCCGTTTCAACGAGGCGATCACGCAACACCAGACGGCATTGGCCCAGCATCTCGATACCAGAGGCACCCTGCTGGCGCCGGCAAAATCGCTGGCACAGATGCAGCAGGTGGTCTTCAACAATTACCTCGACGCGACGCTCTGCGCGCTGTTCATGCTGGTGGTGGTGACCGGCGCGGTGTTCGGCATCAAGGCGGTGCTCCAGGCCCGCACGCAACAACGTCCAAGCGTACGCGAGACTCCTTACGAGGCATTGCCGTCCACGGCACTGTCGGCGGCGGGAGGGCACTGATCATGCGACTTTTTTCTCTCGCGCACATCAGCCGCGCCATACGCTCACAAGCGCATCAGCTGGCACGGATTGCACGCATGATGGTGGGTGTGCCCGACTACGGACAATATCTGGAACACATGCGCCGCACCCATCCGGAGCTCGAACCCATGAGCTACGAGGCATTCTTCGTCAACCGCCAGCAGGCGCGTTACGGGCGGGGCCGGTCGGGTTGTTGCTGATCGGCGTGGCCCGGCATCGCCGGACTGCTGTGCAATGACCGGCCCGCGATGAATGGCGCCCTCGACACGAATCGAACGTGCGACCCACTTCTTAGGAGGAAGTTGCTCTATCCACTGAGCTACGAGGGCTGGCGACGGTGCCCGCATGAATACCCCATGCGGCAACCGTGATGAAACAAGGGCAGAGGTACCCGATATACCCCGGACGTTCCGTATCCGCCTGACGAGGAAGATGCTCCGCACTCTCTGCACTATCGGGACAAATTTTATCAGAAAGGTAAAAACCGCCAGTCCTCGACACAACCCGGAGTGACTCCGGCATCGTGAATCAGGAGGACGGCAAGGTATCGCCCTTGCGAACGCTTGAAAGCGGCAGGCCGGTCCAGCGGCGAAATGCACGGCGCAAGGCGCTCGCATCACTGAAACCCAGACGCCAGGCAATTGTCTCGACCGGCAGCTCGGTACGGTCGAGATAGCGTTGTGCGTGGCTGCGGCGAACATCTTCCAGAAGGGTGCTGTAGGTTTCTCCTTCCCGATGCAATCTTCTGCGCAGGGTGGATTCGCTCATTGCAAGCATGGCGGCCAGTTCCGGCGGCCGTGGAACGGGCATGCCGCGATCGAACGAGGACTCCAGGCAGGTCGTGACCTGATGACGAAGCAAGGGCGCACTCTGTGAATGTCCGACGAGTTGCACCGGCAGCGTCCGGGTGTAGCTGTCCACGTCATTCGCGCCACGGATGACCGGGCGGGCCAGCGTGCTGGCCTTGAAGGCAAGCGCATAGCGGGTCGCCACATTCACGCGCGGGCAGCCGAACAACGGAAGAATCGGCTGGGCCAAAGAAAAATCGGTATACCCCAGTGAAATGAAGATCAGCGGAAGACGCTCTCCGAGCAGCCATTGCAGAAGCTGGGAATACTGCAGCAGGCCAATGGTATCGAGCAGGCAGGATCCGGCGGAGGGACGCCGCCGGCGGGTATCGAGCTGCAGGATCGCGATATCCCCTTCACGTTCCAGCACCAGGGTACCGATCCGGGGAAAAACTGCCTGTGCAAAGGCGACCATGTACTGGATGGCATGCTGGAGGGTCTGCGCTGTCACCGTTGCGCGAACCATCAGTTCCATGTCCTGCGTTGTGATGGGTTGATAGCCCTCCCTGGCCGAGAGCTCGGCATTGAGCCGGATGACAGCCTTCCTGTGCGATGCCGTGATCTGCTGCTCCACCGGCCGGGAGGTATCGTGCGTCGTCGCCTGCAAGGCGCCTTCCAGCAGGGCCGTGATTCCTTCCACGGAATATTGTGCGCCTTCCGGGCTGGCTCCCTTTTTCTTCATCCTCTTCACCTCCTGACCGCCAGCGCCCTCCTGCTTGACCGTCCAGGCTCTCCTCCCGCCCCGACTACGATCGCATACTAGTACACCCGGGCTTTTGGTTCGCCACCTGTAGAGGAGCAGTGACGCCATGGACACATTAGCAATCTCAACCACGGAAGGCTCGTACTTCAAGGGTGGGCACACCCATGCAGTGGAAGCCAACAGCCTGCTGCGCAGCAGCTCGAAGTGGCTCAACAGCCCGGTGCTGAGAGACACGATCGCCCAGGAAGCCTTGCGGCGCAACGGCAAGGATGTCGGGGTCCTGCAGCTCCTGCCCGAGGTCATGAACGAGTTTCATCGGGTGCTTGGTGCGGCGGAGATCGATCGCCTGATGCAACAAGAGCGGGCCCGCAATCCTGACTTTGCCAAATGGCTTGACGGGCGCGGCATTGCCCCGCTGGACCTGTCTTGTGTCGGCCGATTCAAGCCGGGCACACTGGGCTCCGAATTGTCCGGCTTTCTGATGACCACCGGTTTTGAGCAGCAGATTGCCTATCGGGAACTCGAACCCGAAAACGACTGGGAGCGCTTCAGCAAACAACGTGCGCTGATCCACGATATCGAGCACGTCATCAGCGGTTTCGGATCAGATCCGATTGGTGAAATCGGCCTGATGTATGCGGACATGTGCAGCCATGTCCGCTATTTTTCTCCCGAGCTCTCCAGCGTCATGTGCTTTTCCTTCTCATATCTCATGAGTACCTGGATGATGCGGATCAATCTGCACTATCCGGAATTGATGCCCACCTTCTTCGATGCGGTCGGGATCGGAACAACCATGGGGCAAACCCTCGTGCGTCCGTTCGTGCTTGTGGACTGGGAGCAGTATTACGACTGGCCCATCGCCGATATCCGCCGTGAGCTCGGCATTGAGCGCTGCCCTGCGCCAGACGCCTGGGCCTGGACGGACAAGGCCTGGCTGGACTGAGCCCCAGCGGAACATACAGTCCGCCGATTTGAAAACCAACCCCGGGAGTCCTCCGCCTTGACCCAGATATTTCCTGTCTTACCTCCACGGCAGGCCGTCATGCCGACCGATCTTCAGGCCGTGAACCTGGAAATTGGCATGCTGATCTTCGCTGTTTTCACCGCCATCGCCATCTGGAAACTGATCAAACACCGTGATCCGCTGGTACTTTTCTGCGTTCTTGGCGGACTCGGGATGACCCTCCTCGAACCAATCTGCAACGTCCTGGGGCTGGCCTATCACCCGGAAATTGGCCAGATCGCCGCCTTTACGGCAATGGACCGGAAGATTCCCTGGCATATCGTGCTGGTGTTCCCCTGTTTTTTTGCCGGCTTCACCTGGTTGATGGCGCATCTGGACGCACGCCGTATCCCGGTCAGGAAATTCTGGATACTGGTTCTTGCGACCATCCTGGTTTCATTTGTATTCGAGCTCTCGCCGGTTCATGACGGGCTCTGGCTCTATTACGGCGAACAGCCCCTGCGTATCTGGGGCATGCCACTGTGGTGGTATGTCGCCAATCCGACGGCCATGATCGGCTCCGCTTCGCTCGCGGTTCTGGCAACGCGCGGACTCGCCGGATGGAAACGCTGGCCGCTGATCCTGATCGTGCCCGTTCTCGGAGTGGGAATTCACACGGGGGTTGCGGCGCCTGTATATGTCGCCATGAATTCAGGTGCATCACCCTGGCTGGGAGCAGCCGCCACCGCCGTCACACTGGCCTTCGGGCTGGTGATCGTCTGGATGTGCGGAAGACTCCTCTTCCAGAGCGAAGGCCGGAGGGTATAAGGAGGAGAAGCGGCTGATCAGCGCAATACGTATACGGCACGCTCCTGCGGCAGGAGGCCGATGGAGAGGTGGCCCATGAATGCAAAAAGCCGCCGGGATGGGCGGCTTTTTGCAAGAGATTTCCGTCCGGGAAAATCCTGAAACGCAAACTCAAAGGGTTTGTGGCGCGCCCGGCGCGATTCGAACGCACGACCCCTGCCTTCGGAGGGCAGTACTCTATCCAGCTGAGCTACGGGCGCGAGGCGGCGAAGGATACCTGTTTTCTGCCGGCCCGTCCATGAAGGACTGGCGCGAGGACATGCCCGCACTTCTGTTCCGACGGCAGACGCTGCACGGACACTGATCAGTGTGGATCAGGCAAGGCCTTGGCGGGCCGGGGGCTCTCGTCCGCCAGTGCCTTGCGGTCAGAAAGGCCGCTTTGCAGGATGTTGGCAATCTCCGGGCCATTCGCGGTCATGGTGATCCACATCAGATGATCCGCACCGCCGGCGGGCTGGATGCCCCCCGTGGTACCCAGGGTGATGTAGTCGCGGCCATGACGCTGTTCGTAAGCGTACTTGTGGAAATGCCCGGCGAACATCGTGTAGGGACGATCGGCCACCATTTGCTCGATCCGGGCAAATTCTTTGGACTGGTAGCGCCAGCCCGGGCGGTGCATGAGGAATACCGTCCAGCGCACCCCCGGGCTCTGCACCAGGGCCTGACGGACGGCCTCCACCTGCCGGGAGCTGATATTCACTGCATCCGAGCCGCGCAACCTGGCTGCCAGTTCCGCCAGCTTGGGATCGGTGGAGAAATCGGCTTCGGGATTCGCCTGCAGGGCCTGCATCACCTTGCCCATGGCCTCCATGCCGTACTCCGCCGCCAGGGAACGTTTGTCGGATCTGGGCGGGGGCGGGTCTTCGGTGTCGAGAACGATGAACAGCACCCCCTTGTACACGAAATGATAGTACTCCTGGCCAAAACGGCGGTTCCACTCCTTGCGCTGCAGATCGTTGCTGATGTCGTGGTTGCCCGGCACATAGAAAAACTTCATCCCCAGCCGTGCGGTGAAGGACTGCACCTCGTCCCACTGGGCATCGATCGTGGCCTGATCCTCGCTGTAGCCTTCGATCAGATCACCCACATTGATGACGAATGCCGGCCGCAGCAGGTTGAGCTGCGTCATGGCCTTCTCGAACACACCGGCACGATGACCGCCTGTCCGGTCCCCCACCATGGCGAAATGGAATTCCGCCGGGTCTTCCAGGAAAGGCCGGCCGCTCTGGGGAATCGTAACGTCCGCCGTGTGGCTGCCCGGCAGACTGGAACATCCCGCCGCGACCAGCAGCAACACGGTCATCGAGAATCGCCGGACCGCCCGCGACATTGTTTTCATCCTGTCCGCCTGACCAGGGAAAGTGGTCCGGGCACTCACTCCAGAACCGTTTCGATTTCGGTCGTGCTCTGCGTCATCAGCTTGTGCACCGGACAACGGGAGGCCACATCGAGCAACTGATCACGCTGCGCGGAAGTGATGGGGCCACCCAGCCGAATGCTGGCACGCAGGCGATAGGTGCCCGATCGCTCGGCGGAGTCATCCCGGACCACGGTCACTTCGACATCTTCCAGCGGGATTGCCTTGCGCCGCGCATACCAGACCATGGTCATGGCCTTGCAGGCGCCCACTGCCGCATCATAGAGATCGTGCGGTGTCGGCCCGCTATCCTCGCCGCCGACCGCAGGCGGCTCGTCAATATTGAACTCGTGTTCGCCAACATGCACGACATGGCGCATCGTGCCCGACAAATCCCGCCTGATCACCACCGCCATCGTTTTCTCCTCTCCCGTCCCGGCAGAATCCGTCGCGCGGTTTTCAGGATTTACGCGCTGTGGGCCTCACATCGTACACCCCAACATCCGCGGCATGGTCCACCAGCAGACGCCGTACCCGATCCTGCCACAACCGGCCGAATTCGGCGCGTTGCGCCGCATCGGCCGTATCCAGCACACATGCCTGCAGCAAGGCGGCCATCTGTGGCGCGGCGGGAACCGATGCCGGGTGAAAGGCCGCATCCACCGCAGCGCCGGTGTCGCGGCGCTCGAAGCGTATTTCCATCGGCTGCTCGTGCGCGAAGTCCAGCAGATCGCGCCGCACATAACGTCCGCCCAGCCCCTTGAAGCCACCGCTGCCGGCAGCTCCGGTCAGCAGGCTGACCACATTCGCCACGACGCCGGTCACGCCGCTGGCCTGATCCGCCGCGAACGTGACACGCACCCCGCCCCGCTCCGGCACCTCGGCGGGGTACAGGGTGGCCAGCGCACGCCGGGTCAGTCCGTAAGCACCGGCCACGGTGGGGCAGGAATGCCCGGCCAGCTTCACGGCATCTGCATAATGGTACTCGATCAGGCCGCCCTCACAAGCCCCCAGCAGCGCTGCCAGCGGATCACGCAGCCGCACTGCCGGCACCTCGGCAAAAAATGCGGGCCAGCGATTGTCGGCCTGGCTCATGCGGACACCTTGGCGAAATCGATCACGATGGCGCCCGGTTCGCGCTGCTGGTACTCAATCGCCACGGCGGCGCCATAGCGCTGCTGCAATTGCGCCAGCAGAGGCAACGGATCGTGGTCATTGCAAAAGCGCATGGTTTCGCCCGGCTGCAGCGCATCCAGCGCACCGAAAATGGCCGCGTGACGAAAACGCTTGGCGATGCCACGGGCATCGAAGGGGTAAATCGCATCGGGAACGATGTGGTGATTGGCACAGGACGACATGAAACACTCCTCAGGAGGTGGTGGAAAAAATCAACCGGATACGACCGTATCCAGCCAGGCATCGGGCAGCACCTGCTCGGCCGCCGGAAACAGTTCGCGATCCTCGAAACGCACATGGTCTCGTAGCAGCCTGCCGAATTCGGCCAGCATCCCCGGATCGGATGCAGCGGCGGTAGCAAGGTCACGCAGCCGGTCATGTTCGGCACGGGTGCGCAGGGCAAGTGCGGCGGCATCGGTTGCGGCGAGCAGTGGCAGCAAATCGTGCTCCTCGGCGCAAAAATGCGGTTCGAAATCGGTCGCGAAGATCGTTGCGATGCGCCCGCTCCATTCCGGCCATGCGACCATCTCTGCTGTCATCAGCTGCCTTGCCAGCACCAGAGCACCATGGTGTTCACGGGCGAGGCCCTGCAGGCGTGGGCGACGCTTCATAACGCCACCTTGCGGCTTCCTGCCGCCACACGTGCGAGCAGCACCACGATCAATACCGCGAGCGCTGCCGCGCTGCCCTCCGCGCCCGCACGGAGCAGTGTTCCATCAGCCCGCAGGCTGCCCGCCACCCGCAACACAACCGAGCCTTGCAGCAGCAATAAAGGCAGATAGAACACGGGGTGGTAAGGAATCCGCACCCGCATCACTGCCGGAAAAACCAGCGGCGCATGACCGATCACCATCGCGAAAACAAAACCAAGGAAGATCGAATGCAGTGCTGCATCACGCCAGGGATGCCCCGGTGCAAAAGCCCCCGTCAAACCGATGGAGGCCCCCAGGGCCAGCATCACGTAACCACTCAGCAGGCTGATGGCGACAAATCGCGGCAAGCCGTTGCGGGCGGCATTGTGCCGGGCAATGTCGTAGTACAGCAGCCAGGCTGCCAGTGCGAGCATCACGCCGGACAGAGGTCGCGTTTCGCCCGCTAGCGCCCAGCACACGGCAATCACCAGCGCCAAGAGAAGCCCGACAAAAAACTTTCTGGCGGCGGGGCGTGGCGGCAGCAGACGGGTCAGCTCGAGCCGTTCGCCGGCAATCGTCAGCAGCAAAAATGCAAGCCACAATGGCACCGCGGTTGCTGCCACACCGCTATGCCACCAGAGGAAACTGCCCAGCGCGGCGGCCAGCGCACCCGCGGCCAGCGTGACGGTAAACAGCGCCGGCAACTTTTGCAGGGCACGCACGCTGGCCGCGAAGAATATCGTTGCCCCCGCCGTGGACAGGATCGCTCCCGCATCGGAGTAGCCCGTCAGCACCAGAACACCGGCAGCACCACTGCCCAGCGGGGCCAGATACCAGAAAGCCGATCCGAGCGCGACGGCCCGCTCGAGGCCGATCACCACCCCGAAGAAAATTGCGGCCAGCAGGGCACCGTGGCTGCCCGCTGCCTGTACCGCCATCATCGGGACGATCACGCCGAGCCGGGCGAACCCCGCCAGCACACCACCGACGAGTACCACCAGTCCGAGCAGCAGCAGCGGCAGGCGCGCCGCGGGCGGCAGGGTGAAGTCCGGATTCACCAGCCGAACTGGATGCGGGCGGCGGCACTCATCATGTGAGGCCCCCAGGCCGGTTCCCAGACCACGTCGATAACGGATTCGAAACCCGGCGGCAAAACGGCCCGCAGGGCGGCATGGATATCTTCCCGGATCATGTCCCCCATCGGGCAGGCCGGCGAGCTCAAGGTCATGATGATCCTGACCTGCCGGCCATCGACCTCGATCTCGTACACCAGGCCGAGATCGACGATATTCACGCCGACCTCGGGGTCGATCACGGTACGCAATGCCCCGCGCAATGCCTCGATTTCCGGTGCAGGGGTTGTCGTGGTGTTCATGGTGGCTTCGTGGTCGATTCAGGTGCTGACCGTATCGGGAAGGGGGAGGATGAAGAAAGAGAGGCAGGGGGAGCAGGGCGCCCGGTTAAAGCTGTATCATTTCTACATCTTATTGCCAGCTTATCATCAGACCTTCTTCCGCGCAATTATCCTGGATCAAGAATATGCGTCTGACCGTCTTCACCGATTACACCCTGCGCGTGCTGATGTATCTCGCGCTGGAGCCGACACGGCGCAGCACCATCGCGGAAATTGCCGCGGCTTACGGCATTTCCGAACACCATCTGACCAAGGTCGCGCATCGCCTCGGACAGTCCGGCGCCATCGAGACCCTGCGTGGAAAATCCGGGGGAATACGGCTGGCGCAGGCGCCCGAAGACATCCGGCTGGGCAGCGTGGTACGGATCTGCGAAGGCGGGATGGCCATCGTCGAGTGCCTGGATCAGGAAGTCTCGCCACCCTGCCGCATCGCCCCCGCCTGCCGCCTGGCCGGAATTCTCGAAGAAGGTTTCGAGGCGCTGTACAAGGCGCTGGACGCCTACACGCTGGCCGATCTGGTGGCGCAGCCGCGGCGCCTGCATCGGCTGCTCCGGCAGGAAGCGTGATGCGTACCGCGCCCACTTTCCGCCGCGGTGTTGCACCGGACCCGCTGGCCAAGGCCAGTGCCGAACGCATTATCGATATCCGGCGCTGGACCGAAAAACTCTTCTCGCTGCGGGTGACGCGCGCACCCGGATTCCGTTTCGTCCCCGGGCAATGGGTGCGCCTCGGCATCCCCAGCGGCGGCGACTTGCCCGGGGGAGTGATCTGGCGGCCGTATTCGATAGTTTCCGCCGACCATGACGATCATCTGGAGTTTTTTTCCATCGTGGTGCCGGATGGCGCATTCACCAGCCGCCTGACCCGTGCCGCGATCGGCGATACCCTCTATGTCGAAAAGCAGGCCTACGGTTTTCTCACCACGGCGCGCTTTACCGGTGGCAGCGATCTGTGGCTGCTGGCCAGTGGCACCGGTGTTGCACCCTTCCTGTCCATCCTGCGCGATCCGGCGGTCTGGCAACAGTACCAGAACCGTATCCTCGCCTACAGCGTGCGCGAGGCACGCGAACTGGCCTATCTCGACGAAATTCACGCCCTGGCGGCCGACCCGCTGCTCGGCGACGGCCGGTCCACCTTGCGGCTGGTACCGATCGTGACCCGTGAAAAATTGCCCGACACGCTCGGTGAGCGCCTGCCGGTGCTGCTCCGCAACGGCGAACTGGAAAGGGCCGCCGGATTGCCGCTCGATGTGGCACGCAGCCGGCTGCTGGTCTGCGGCAACCCGGCAATGCTCGACGACGTGCGGGACGCCCTGAATGATCTCGGGCTGCGCTCCGACCGCAGCCGCGAGCCTGGCCAGTTCGCTACCGAAAACTACTGGTGACGAACGCCCCCCTGGCCGCTCAGACGCCGGGCTTGCCCAGGCGCTTGTCCAGCTCGGGAGCCGGCATGTAGCCCGGGGTGCTTTCCCCGTTGGCGAACATGATGAAGGGTGTGCCCTGAATGCCCAGGCGGCGACCGAGATCCGTGTTCCGCTGCAAGGTGGCATCCGCATCGCACTTGCCGCCCTGCGCCACGGGCGCCACGCCATTGACCATCCAGTCGGTCCAGGCCTTGGCACGGTCGGAAGCACACCAGATCGCACGCGACTTGGTGGCGGAATCCTCGGAGAGGATGGGGTAGAGGAAGGTATAGATGGTGACATCCTTGACCTGGGTCAGCTCATGGGCCAGCTTCTTGCAATAACCGCAGTTGGGGTCTTCGAAGGTCACCATGATGCGCTTGCCGTTACCGCGCACGATCTTCACCGCCTGATCCAGCGGCAGGGAGGCGAACTGCTTCTGCACCCATGCGGCGCGGCTTTCATTGGAAAGATTGCGCATCGATTTGAGGTCGATCAGACTGCCGACGATGGCATAGCCGCCCTTTTCATCGATGTAGATGCTCTGCCCTTCCGACAACACCTCGTAGATGCCGGGCAGCGGGGTGCGGGTCACCTGGTCGGCGCGCGACTTGAGCTTGTCCGTGAAGACTTTGCGTACCGCATCCTCTCCACCGGCGGCAAAGGAAGAGATCGCCACGGTGGCGAGAACAGCGGAAAAAAGCAGGGACAGACGTTTCATGGTGCAACTCCGGTAAGCAAGGACAATAGGATGGGTCAGGATTCCAGCGCGTAACGGATGAGCTGGTTCTTTACGACCGGCAGATGGTTGGTAATGTTCAGGCCAAAATTGCGCAAATGGGAAAGCGGGCGCCAGGCGGGCGCAAACAGCCGATGCAAGGCATCCGTCATGCCCTGCAGAACCACCACCTCTTCCTTGCGGGAACGCTCGTAGCCGCGCAAAAAAGCCAGATCGCCGCAGTCCACATGGCCCGGCCGGGCGGCCAGAAGCACTGATAGCACCTGGGCATCCTGAAACCCGAGATTGATGCCATGGCCCGAAAGCGGGTGAATGGTATGCGCGGCATCGCCAATCAGTGCCAGGCGGGGCCTCACGGTTTGCGGAGCACGCATCAGACGCAGCGGAAATGCTGCCGGCGGCGTGATCGGCTTCAGCCGCCCCAGCCGGTGCCCGCCCGCCTGCGCCACGGCCACACACAGCAGGTCCGGCGCCATCTCCAGCAGCGACCGGGCATGCTCTTCGGGTGTGGACCAGACCATGGACATGCCGTTCTCCGGCAATGGCAGGTAGGCCAGGACTCCATCACTCCGGAACCACTGGAAAGCCTGGTTGTGGTGTGGTGCCTCGCAATGGAAATTGGCCACCACACCACGCTGGTGATAGGACTTGAAGCTGGCAATGATCCCGGCCGCGGTGCGCGTCCAAGAATCGGCCCCGTCGGCCGCCACCACCAGTTTCGCCCCGATCTGCCGGCCATCCTCCAGCGTCAGGGCCGCTGCGGCGGTGTCGAAGTTCAATGCCTGGGGCTTTGCGGGACACAGCAAGGTCAGATTGCCCTGACGCCGGACCGTTTCCCACAACTCGCCGACCAGTTCGGCACTTTCGACAATCCAGGCCAGCTCCGGCACCCCGGCATCGTATGCGGAAAGATCGAGACGGCCCTGGCCATCGCCATACACCTCCATGGCCTCGACCTGGCACAAGCGCGCCGGACGCACATGCTCCCAGACCCCGATCGCCTCAAGAAACCGGACATTGGCCGGACTCACGGCATACACCCGCGCATCCCAGCCCTCGGGGCGACGCGGTGGCCGCCCCTCGATCAGCGCGATGCGCAAGGGAGTATTGCGCAGCGCCGCCGCCAGCGACAACCCGGCCAGCCCGCCACCCACGATAACGACGTCGAAGTCCATCCCCGCATTGTCGCCGACCGGGCCTTGCCTTGACAAGGCAAGGCCGGAGAAAGGATAATCCGGCCCCCTTCCGGGTGATGTAGCTCAGCTGGTTAGAGCGACGGATTCATAATCCGTAGGTCGAGGGTTCAAGTCCCCCCATCACCACCAATTCCAAAACCCAACCCATGCCGGTTGGGTTTTTTCTTACCCGCTCCCCCAGTGCCGGCGTGGGTTTGCAGGCTATGGGTTTGTTTTTTCGCTTGTTCTGGCTGGCGCAGCCGAGACCGCGAAAGACACAAAAAAACTACCCGGAGGCTGCGTATCGGTACTGCGCCTCCATCGCCTGCCACCCCGGCACATGGGCGCTCATCAGCGCCTTGAACACGCGCCCGTGGGTGGCGTAGCGCAGGTGCAGCAGTTCGTGGACGATGACGTAATCCTGAAACCGCACGTCCTGATCGAGCAGGTCGCTGGCCAGCGTGACGGTTCCGGCTGAGGAGCACGAACCCCATTTGTGGCGCATCGCCTGCACGCGCACCGTGCGCGGATTGACCTTGAGCTTCAGCGCCCAGGCCAGCGCGCGGCGATGCAGGTCTTGAACGGGATAGAGCGAGGGCTTCATTCTTCGCCTTCGGCCAGCAGCAACTTCAGCACCAGATCGACGGCGCGGGCACGTTCTTCAGGCAGCAGGCCAAGCAAGGGCTTGTAGATCGCCGCGCGCAAGCGCCGCTGCTCGTCGGGATTGACCTGGGCATTGGGAAAACGGCCCAGCAGTTCTTCGATGTCCTGCGCCAGCACCATCGCATCCAGGCCCGCCGCCTTCACCGCCGCATCCTCGCGCAGCACCCAGAACATGCCGAAGGCACGCGTCGAGAGGCCGCTGTCGCGCGCGGCCTTCATTGCCGCTTCCTTTTCGGCCGCCAGCGCCGCCAACTGATCCATCGCGGCCAGGCCCGTGGTCTTGCGCTCCTCCAGGTCTTTCAGGATGCGTTCGGCGCGGTCTTTCAGTGGCTGCAAGACCGGCGCGGCATTGGGGTCGGCGTCGATTTCGCGCTGCAGGCCGCGCACGAGGTTGAACACCTTGCCCTCGTCGCTGCCCTTGTCGCCGCGCAGGGATTGCAGCGTGGCGACATCAAAGGTCACGCTCTTGGTGAGCCGCCCCAAGCCTTGTTGCTCGGCACTTTCCTCGATCAGCCGCCGCGTCTTGTAGGCCAGATCGGCAACGAAGCCGACTTTCTCTGCGTAGGCGTTGCGCACCGCCGCGTACAACTGGCTCAAAGACTTGTAGCTGGCGATGTGGTCGCGCAATTCGGGCGAAGGCGAGAGGATTTCCCACAGCGCCTCGATTTCCTTGTATTGCTCGAAGAAGGTCTTGCGCGCATCGGGTTCAAGGAAGCGCCCGAACACCAGTTTTTCCAACCGCTCGTCCAGCGCGCCGTCCACGTTGGCATCGAGGTACTCCTGCCTGGCCTGCGCAATGCGTTGCAAAAAGTCCTGCAAGAGCACGTCCAGATCCTCGATCACGCCACCCACGTCGCTGGAATCGAATTGCAGCGCCTTCTTCAGTTCGCGCAGCACGCCGACGAAATCCACCACCAGTCCCACGCGCTTCTGCACGCTGTTGGCATCCACATACGGCCGGTTCACGCGTGCGATGGATTGCAGCAGGGCGATCTTGCGGTCGAGGGCGTCGAGGATGGTGGCAAATCGCGCTCGATGCCTGCGAGGCGATCGCCGATACCTCCATTACGCTGGCCGACCTCCGGCGCGTGGATCAGTGGCGGTTGGAATACATCAGCTTGAGCGAGGACGACCACGGGGACTTCCTGTCGGTCGGAGAAATACCGACCTGAGGCTTGGAATGTGACGGCCCTGCCACCCATTACTGCTCACGCACGCTGCATTGCTCTTCAAGCGACAGAGCCGGAATTGAGCCGGCGTCTGCCTACCACCACCAAAATTGCAGGCAGCCCTCCCCCGGGGGAATATTTTTTTCTACGGCCAGGTACGACCCGGATGGCTACCAGAGCACACTCAATCCGCAGCGATTTCGTCGAGCACCGTTGCAAGGCTCTGCGGAATGGAGAAGAAGGGCGAGTGTCCCGAATCCAGGGTAATGGCTTTTTTCACCGGCAACCGCGCAATCATTTCCCGCTGGCGACCGATGGCCAGCGCCTGGTCGCGTTCGCAGGCGATGTAGTAGCGCGGGAGGCGGCCCCAGCGTTCCGCCGTAACGTGCATGGTGGCGGTCATCGGCGCCATGGCCTGGGGCCGGAGGCGCCGCATCGCTTCGTCGATATCGGATTTTTCGCAGCCGTTGTAGAACATCTGCTCACACAACTCGCGCGGCAAGACGGGCGAAACCGGAACGTCGGGTAGCGAATCGATATCCACACCGGCTGCGGATATTCTTTCCCCATCCGCCAGCAGGATCGCGGCCAGATAGACCAGCTTCGCAAAGAGCTCCGGAGCCTTCTCCACGCCATTGCTGATGGCCATCCCGCCAAGCGAGTGGGCGATCACGATCACGTTGCCGCCCATGGATCGCGCACCTTTTACAACTGCATCACCATAATCGTCGAGGGTGGTGGTTTCGGCCGGGGTGGAGTCGTTACCGAGGCCCGGCAAATCGATGGCGCTGATCTCGTGCCCCCGGGCCTGCAGCAGTGGAACCAGTTTCGACCAGCACCACGCGCCATGCAGACCCCCATGAACCAGCAGCATCCTTGCCAAGATTTTCTCCCTGTCGGGTTAACCGGAGATGATCCGGTATTTCGGGCAGCAACTTGATTGTACTGTCCGCCATCCTCTGCTCCACCATGCCATCCGGAATCCCTGGCCGGATGCCGTTCGCACTCACTCGCCCTTGCCATGCAGGCGCGGTTTCCAGTCCTCCGCCTCACGGGTCTGCATGCGCTTCTCGAAGAGGCGTCGCCAGCTGGGCGGCAGTGGCAGGGCAAGAATCGGTTCCAGTCTTTCGTGCCGGGTTTCACGATCGCGAATCAGGGTGAGCAGGGTGGCGACTGTGGCATCCGGATGGGGGCGATCCAGCAGGTCGCAGCGATCTCCCTCCTGCAGACTTCCGGGTTCGAGTACACGCAGATACCATCCGGTACGCACGCTGGCCTGAACCCGGGCCGCCATATCGGGCACGCCAAAGCGCAGATTGAGCTTGTAACAGGGCAGGCGGCCCTGCGTCACCGAGAAAAGCACACCACCGATGCGCCAGCGATCGCCGATGCACACGGTGTTTTCGTCCAGATCATCGATGCTCAGGTTTTCACCGAAGGCTCCCGGCACCTCCAGCAGGGGATGGCCGGGCAAGGCTTCACGCCAGTAATCATGGTGCGCCCGCGCGTAGCAAAGCACCGCCTTGTCTTCACCACCGTGCACCCGCATGTCGGCCTGCTGGTCGCCGTCCAGGCCCAGCCGCCCGACCCGCTGCGGCCCGCTCACGGGCGCTTTGACGATACCGCTCTGCGTGGCGCCCAGCGGTCGCACCGGGCCGATCTGCACCGAGTGGATGCGCGCCTGCATGCGCTACTCCTGCCCCGGCGCCGCGCAGGCGTTGTCGTCGCAGTTCGCGGCGTTGCCACCATTGCCACCATTGCCACTTTTGCCTGCATTGCCTGCTGTGTCCAGGGCTGCAGGGAGCGACTCGGTCATCAGCCTTCCGATCCATGCGCCAAGCTGCAGCTCATCGGTCGCGCCAAAATGATGCAGGCGCAATCGGCCTTCACGGTCGAGAACAGGGTACTGGGCGTACCGCGCAAGCCCCAGTGCGCCATGGTGAGGGGCGTCGGGCCATCGGTTGCAGGCATATCGACACCAATTGGAAAGCGCAGGCGATACTCGTGAATAAACGCCTGCAACGCATGGGGCTGCATGGCGGCGTGATGCTCGAATACACAATGCAGGCCGACCACGGTGACACCTGCGGCGCCAAAGACTTCGTGTACCCGGCTTGTCAGGGGCAAGCCGTGACTCACGCAGCCGGGGCAGAGCATCTGGAAGGCATGGATCAGGACCACCTGCCCGCGCAATTGCGAAAGCTGCAGATCACCCTCATGGTTGTTGAACCACTGCGAGACCTGCCATTCCGGCAGCAGCGGATGGTCATGTGTCTTCATTTCACGCCCCGTAATCTCATAAGAACCGCTTCGCAGAATAATCCCTCCGGCACGCCTCTCCGCTGGAAAATTCCCGACGCAGCCCGATCCGGCATCCGCGCCGGCTGACCCCGGGGTGCAAAGAAAAGGTTTCTTGCATACAATGGAACCCTACCTTTCAGGTTTCCATATTGAAGAAGGCCGTCCGGGGGCTGGCAAGCCCTATCCGGTACAGCCTCCGGACATCACAGCAACCGTACTCAACTCAGGAGCGCACAATGGCTACTACCGCTGACTACAAGATCGGGGAATACACCTTTCCCCGCGGCTGGTTCATGATTGCCGAATCCTCTGAACTCCAGGACAAGCCGCAGGGCGTCCGCTTCTTCGGCAAGGATTTCGCCCTCTATCGCGGCAAGAGCGGGCGGGTGGTCATGCTCGATGCCTACTGCCCCCACATGAAGACCCATCTGGCGAAGAACACCACGTCCTATGTGGTGATCGACAATGGCGGCACCAATATCGAGGGCGATTCGATCCGCTGCCCCTATCACGGCTGGCGCATCAATGCCGAGGGCAAGGTCGACGACATTCCCTACTCCCCCGAGCCGCCCCCGCCCAGCGCCTGCGTCAAGTCCTACCGGCTGGCCGAAGCCATGGGCGCCGTCTGGTTCTGGCACGATGCCGAAGGCGGCGAACCGGAGTGGGAACTGGATGTGCTGCCGCAGTGGAA
>JAFEDH010000022.1 GCA_018241695.1 Pseudomonadota bacterium
ACTCGCGGTCGACTCGCATACGCACAAGCATCACGGCTTCCTGCCTTATCGCAAGTACTGCACGCAGTCGAGTATCTTCAAGGAGAAGAGTGGCCACCTTGGGTCAACGTACATTGGTAGCGTTACCAGCAGCCTGCGATTCCGCGTGTACGACAAGTTCAAGCAACTCACGGATACTGGAAAGCCGGTTGTTGCCAAAGGGCTTCCGCATACTCGGATAGAAGTTGTCATGCGGCGCTTGGGCATTCCTCCAGCGAAGATTGTCGAGATTGAGAAGAATCCGTTCAAGCCCCTGATGATTGCCGACCTCCAACTGGCTATATCGGCCGGTTCGGAAACAGACTGGCAGATGTTCATCAAGGACTGTTTGACTGACGGTGCGCCCAGCGCGTTGGCAAAGCGCCCCATGAACATTCGGAAGAAGTACTTGCAAATGCTCGATAGTCTGCAAGTTTTGTGGTGGAAGCCTGATGATGCGTGGAAAGACTTGCCCCGAGCCGTTGCGGCGATTGCCCCATAGGATGATTGCAATTGATTGCACGACATGAGGGCGCTCACAGCACCATCCCCGCGGCGTTGTGCTCGAAGAGACTGGCATCCCGAATGTAGGTATTGACCATCTCCACCGAGCGATGGCCGGTTTGCGCCATGATCTTATGGACAGCGACACCAGCCTGTGCGGCGCTCGTTACCAGCCCGGCACGCAGGCTATGCCCGGAGAACGCATCGGCAGAGAGGCCCGCCGCCCGTGCGTACTCTTTTACGATCAGCGCCACGCTCTGCGCGGTGAGCCGCTCGCTACCGATGGTGCCGGCTTTCGTGATCGGCCGGAACATTGCGCCATCGCTGATCTGTGCATGCTCAATCCAAGCATGAACGGCCTTGACAGGACAGGCGGCCGTTCGTCCCCACGGCACGCCGATCTTGCGCCCCATGCCCATCTGATCGACTTTGCTACGGCGCTGATGCAGAACCAGCCCTTCCTTCACGAACTCGATGTCGGGCACGTCGAGCGCTACCAGTTCAGATCGGCGCAGCGCCGCCGCGAAGCCGAGCAGCAGTAACGTCCGATCCCTTAGCCCCTTGGTGCCAGTCATCAGTGGCAAGATTGCCAACAGGTCTTGCTTAAGCAGCGGCTCGACTTGACGCTGCGGCCGCCCGTGAGTTCGTCGGATGCCGCGTAGCAGAGTCCTAACGAGATCGTTCTTCGACGGGTCGACCATCCCTTGGCTGACGTGAGCACGGCTGATGCCGACAATGCGCCGGGACAGCGTATGAGGCGACAGTGTTTCCGCCCGGTCGGCGATATACGCGGCAATTACCTCTGGCGTGGCGGGAACCGACCCGCCCCACCGCGCGAAGTCCCGTAAGTCCTGCTGGTATGCCCGCCGTGTGTTGTCGGCAGTGGCAACGCTGATGTAGTGGGCGACGGCTGGGGCGAGTCGTGCAATTGATTGCACGGACTGGCTGTCTTTGGCAGCCGGAAAGGCCGCGTTTTTTGTTAGCGATAACTCAACGTTCTCGTTAGTCAAATCGCTCATCGCGTGTGCCGCCATTGCATGCTGCCGCCGGTGCAGGAAGGGCCGAACTTGGGGCGCTCGTGTTCCGGTAACGTGGGGTAGATGTCGCGCCAGTAGGTGCGCCCCATGTGCTCGATCTTGTTGCTGTCGTTGTCGCCCTCTCCATGCGGGCACCATTCCAGCCAGACTCGGCGGGGGCTGTAATCGCTGATGGTTACGCAGAAGACATTCGACCTCCGCCATATCATCAGCAAGTCAATATCAAGCGTCGCCATCATCCAACGTCCGAAGTCATACTTGGACACCAAACCGTCCTCTACGGCTTTTGGCCACAGATCGACACGTGCGTACACGGCTTCCCCATGCGTGAGTCGATCCCACATGTGGGGGTTACTGCCGCGTGGATTGGCCGCCCTCTGGGCCGCGCTCATGTCGGCCTCGATAGCTGCGCGGCACTGATAGCCGAAGGTAATCCAGAAGCGGCCCCAACGCTCTAGGACGGGTTCAAGAACCCTTTCGGCGAGCGCCTTGCCAGAACGGATTACCATTCCGGGGTCTTCCGGCATGTTCGGCAGACCCATCGCTGCCGATTCCGTAGAGTACAACAACTCGCGGAGCAGAAAATTGGGCGAAATTCGGGTATAGCTAAGTGCGTCCAACTCGCGGGCGAGAGTTTTGGAACCTCTTCGGACAACACGTTTTCCTTCAATAAGCTGGCTGTTGGAACCTCGCTTGGAAGGAAAACCCATGTCCTCGCCGTAATGACTAACCGTCTATATTTTCAACAAAATCATTATCACCCAATGCTGTTGGTATGTCAATAATTTAATTGTAAAACAGTGAGTTATGTCTATTTTCTGGCAAAATGTACGCGTCTGGACTGTGCTAATGGCTTCAGTTCTCAATCCCAGCTATTCCCGTGGCTGCGCCAAGAGGGCTTGGTTATTCTCCGATAGTGGCAGCAGGTAATTGACGGCCGCGATGACTCGGTTGTCGACAACGGTAACGGCTTTCAAGGTCAGATAGACGTAGCCGGAGGCCACAGCATAGTTGCCGACCACCACCACTTGTGCGTTGTAGTTCTTCGACAGGTCACGCACATCCCGCGACAGCAGCAGTTCGCCCGTCCCCTCTTTGATGTAGATGTCGCTGCGCAGCTTCATCTCCACTACGTTGAAGCCCTGTTGGGTCAGGCGCGATGCGATTTGCTCCGAGATGAGCCGCCCAAAGCGCGATGACTTATTCAGGCTGTCGATGTTGACCACCGTGGCGACCAGCAGCGGCGTGTTCTTGTCGATAGGCACGGCCGTAGCCGAAACCAGCTTATCGACTGCTGCGTAGTTGGCGGACGTGAATTCGCTGTTCTGCGCACCTTGGTAGCTCGGGCCAGCGCAGGCGGCTAGGGCGAGGGCGCAGAAGAGGGCAACGATGGTTTTCATTGCGCGGTCACTCCAATGCTCTTGGTCAGTGGGCGGAATGGAGCCTCGAACATTACGCCTTCGGCATCTTCGACGTAATAGACATCGGTCTTCCGCATGAGGAAGCGGTCGTTGTCGATCAACGAGGTTGTGATGATGACTTCCGTATTCGTCGCGCTGTGTAGCTTGGCGTAGGCTCCCAGCAGATCGGCTCCGGCAACGACCGCCGCCGCCCCAACCGCCTTGCCTGTGGGCGACGCGCCACTAACCGCGATCTGTCGAGCCACGAGAATTCCACCCGCTAGCGCCGCCACCGTTCCGGGCTGGTAGTCGCCTTGTCCGGCGAGATGTCGTACGACCTGTGCCTCGTACTTGACCGACACAGCACCGGCCGGCTTGGTGGCGACTGGCAGCCCGCTATTGACCAGCTTGGACGTCAGCATGGTCTGGAAGCCGCGCGAGAAATCGCTGTTGTCAGGCGAGGGGAGGACATACAGCGGCTTCCCCTGAATCTCTGGACGATCTCGTAACCCCGCCGTCTGCGTCGCCACGTCACCGGCGATGATGTTCCAATGCTCGGCCGACTTCGCTTTCCGAAGCGTTGCATCAGGAAACGGCTCGGCGTTGGGCACACCTGCTAGTTGAGAGCATCCGGCGGTAAGAACCCCTGCTACGGCAGCGACAAACAGTACCAGCCTCATGCTTATCCTCCCTGTTCTCGTGGCACATGCCACTAGCGTGAGAACATAGGATAGCCGAAATGTAGACAACTGTCTGAAGACGGATATGGCCCAATTCCTCATGCTGTTCCCGTATGAAACGGCGGAT
>JAFEDH010000023.1 GCA_018241695.1 Pseudomonadota bacterium
CGCGCCGGAGAACCGGCAGAACGGCAACCGCATCGTGATTGCCGGGCGCGATAGCGCACAGGACAGCATCAATCAGGTCGGCCAGGAGATGACCCGGCGCAACATGAACATCCAGCCGACGCTGACCGAGCGGCCGGGCCTGCCGGTGCGCATCATCGTCAACCGCGATCTGGTGTTGCGGCCGTACCAGCCGATGTTCTTTCAGCGGGGGGCCATGCAATGAGCACGACCAAGAAGCTGCGGCTCGGGCCTCTGCCCAAGACGGAGAGCACGAAGCTCACGTTCTCGTGCCCGGTCAGCTTGAAGGCCAATCTGGATCGCTATGCGGCGCTGCATGCCCAAGCCTATGGCGAAGAGGTCGATGCGACGACGTTGATCCCGCACATGCTGGAGGCGTTCATGGCGGGGGATCGGGGATTCAGGAAGGGCACGGCGACACGGAGCGCGCCAACGAAGCCGACATGATGGCGTCGCGTACCAATGGCATCCGTCGAACGCGCAGCCCCAGGCTGCGCGTTCTTCGTTCTGGATGTTGCGAAGCCTCTTCGGCTATCATGGAGCGACAGGCCCGCCGTTCCTCGGCAATCCCGCACGCTCCAGCGCGATCCGGCTTTCCCTCCCGACGCTCCTATGTGGCTCCTAGCCCACGAGGCCGCACTTCTGCAAAGTGGCCTGAAAACGAGCTAACCTACTGTCCCATATACGGTTTCAAGCCCTACGTGATTTGCACGAAGGACTTGACACCAGAACTTTTTTGTTTCCGCGTTCCCGCGCTCAGGGGAAACTGGGGGGATCCTGCTCGTTCAGGATGGCGGCAACCCGTTTTTCGAGCGCGGGGAAAAGATGCTCGGGATGGGGGAAAAGCCAGTAGCTGCCGGCATCGATACCGGCAAAGGCACGTCGGGCCATTTCGTCCGGGGTCATCCCGTTCTGGGTCAGCGTATCGCGCATCAGCTGGACGAACTGCTGGGTTGCCGGATTGTTTCCGGCATCGCCGAATGGATCGTTGAAGATGCCGCTCTGGACCGGTCCGGGCGCCAGCAGGTGCACACCGATCGTGGATTGCAGCATCCGCAGTTCGCCCCACAGGGATTCGGACAGGGCCACCACCGCGAACTTGCTGGCGGAGTAGGGCGACATCAGTGGGCTGGGAAGAAAGCCGCCAATGGAGGCGGTATTGACGATGCGCCCCGGCTTGCCGTCCTTGAGCATGCGCGGCACGAAGCTGCGGATGCCGTTGAGCACTCCACCGAAATTGACGCCCATACAGCGGTCATAGCGCTCCGGGGTGATTTCCCAGGAAAATCCGGTGGCCATCAGGCCGGCATTGTTGAACAGCAAGGTGACGCCACCGAAGCGATCCCATGCCTTGTCGGCCAGGGCCTGAACGGATTCGGGCTGGGTCACGTCGGTGGGGACGGCCAGGGTTTCGGCGTCGAGGGTGGCGGCGAATGCATGGAGTGCATCCGCATTCACATCAGCCAGCACAAGGCGCATGCCCAGTTTCGCGGCCTGGCGTGCTAGACCCGTACCGATGCCGCTGGCGGCACCGGTGATCACGGCGGTGTTGCCCTGATACTGGATGGGGGTGGTCATGATGTCGTCTCCTGTGGTTGTGAGATTGTCTGTTTGCGGCAAACGATCAGTAAATCGTTTGGCGGGAAATCAGGCAATACCCATATGGGTTAAGGGGCTCGTGATCTCCGGGTCCGGTCCGGTGTTTGCTCCGGACATTCGAAGGCAGGGGGGCTGACCGGAGCCTCCAGGGCGCCGGTCAGGAAATCGATCAGGGTCCGGACCCGTTGCCAGAGCAGTTTCCGGCTTACCCCGTTTGCCGGGTGTTTGCCGGCATAAGGGGGCCGGGGGCCTTTTTTCAGATCTGCCAGTGTGTTGACCATGGCGTAGGTGAGCGAGGTCATGCGCAGTCCCACAACATCCCGGGGCAGATGGGGCAGGGCACGATAGACCAGTTCCTCCAGAGGTTGCTGGCGCCCGGAAAAATAGCGGTTGCCAATGGTATAGAGGCTCGGGTGGTCGTCGTTGTACAGCCGGGCAAGAAAGCGGACATAACGCAGGCCATTGATCTCGTCCTCGATGATGCGATTGGCCAGCGGCAGGGTCAGAATTTCGCAGATGACGCGCGCTGTCAGCGATATCCCCGAATTCCGGGCCGTTTCCAGCATTTCCATTCTCCGCTCCATCAGCGGCGTCATTTCGGTTTCCAGAATGGCCTCCACCAAATTGTCCAGAGAGCCGAAGTGATAGTGCAGGGTCGCCGGGCTGACGCCTGCAGCGGCATTGATGCTCCGGATCGAGACACCATCCACGCCATGAGCGGCGATCATCTCCGTGGCCACCGCCAGGATGCGCTCCCGGCCTTCTCCCCTTCTTGCGACGGCTCCTGTCACCTGCTTCTCTTTCACGGATGAAAGGTGCTATTTAACCAATAACGAAACAGCTTTGGTTTTTTGTTGACACGAAACCTTACATTGAGTTAAATTTCAATACTTATCAAGTGATAAGTACATTTGTTTGAATTAACTTGCTCTGACATTGAGCAGGTTTTGCCGGACTCCGTGATGTGTGAGGTTGGGTTCGAGTAATCAAATCAAGAGGAAGCTTATGAAACATCGTATCAACAGCAAGCAGGTGCTGCGAGTACTTCCGGTTTTGATCGCCGCGGCGTATGCCGGCGGAGCGGCTGCGGCAGAAGTGTTGGAAGAGGTCGTTGTCACCGCTCAAAAGCGGGAGCAGAAGCTGCAGGATGTGCCGATTTCGATCACCGCCATCTCGGGTGCCCAGCTGGAAAACCGTGGTATCGAAGGCAATGCCTCGCTCACGGGCCTGGCTCCCAATCTTCAGGTCAATGCCTCGCCCGGCAGCAGTCTGATTTCGCAGACCTCGATCCGTGGCAGTGTGACCGGCCAGGTGGCGATCTACGTGGATCCGTCGGTTGGTATGTATGTGGATGGCGTGTATATCGCCAAGGCACAGGGAAATATGTTCGATCTGCTTGATCTGGAGCGGGTCGAGGTACTACGTGGTCCCCAGGGGACCCTGTTCGGACGCAATACCTTGGGTGGTGCGGTCAACTTCGTTACCCGCAAGCCTTCCGGCACTTGGAGTGGCTCGGTGGCCGTCGATGTGGGTAACTATGGCCGTAATGTCGAGCGGGTGTCTCTCGATCTGCCCAAAATCGGGATCGCCAGTATCGGCATGGGCATTCGCAACGAGCAGGCCGATGGTTGGCTTGGCAATGCCAACGGTAAGGCCGAGGGTGGCGTCGACCGCCAATCCTTCCGGCTAGCCGTAAATCTCGACATCAGCCCGGCACTGAAGGTCGATTACAGCTATGACTATTCCAATATCAACGAGACCATGAGCCCGACTACGCTCTATAGTCTCAGCGGCAGCAATGGCAGCCTGACGACGCTTGGCAACATTCTCAAGGGCGTTCCATTCCCGGCTTTCCAGAATGCGGGGAATTTCCTGATCGCCGCAGCTCCCCAGATGGCACCCTATGTCAGTCAGAGCCGGCCGGACTCGATCGCGATCGATCCAACGGCTGAAAACTACCAGCGCCTGCGCATCAACGGCAATGCCCTGACGGTGTCCTATGCGGTGAATGATCACAACACGCTCAAATACATCGGCTCCTACCGGAACATGAACTACAGCGACCGACTCGACCTTGACGGAACGCCGGTGCAGCTGATTTCTACCGGGCGCAATACCAAACTGAGTTCCTACTCCAACGAATTCCAGTGGGTCGGCAATACCGAGCGGCTCAATTACGCTGCTGGGCTGTATTTCTATCGTGATGATGGCACCACCCTCGGCGGTCAGCTCATCGCCCTGAGCCCTCCTCCAGCCAACGCCAAGTATGTGAATTACCGTACTACGGACAATGCCAAGGCGTTGTATGGCCAGATCGATTACAAGGCGACGGATGCCCTGACCCTGACGGTTGGTGCACGTCGTACTTCGGAAGAGCGTGGCAACGCATCGGCCCAGTTCGCCAGCACCGGCTATCGTGGTCCGATCACCACCACTATCCTGCCGTGGACCAGTGCCAGCAAGAGCTGGAGTGCAACCACGCCCACCATCGCGGCTACCTACAAGTTCAACGAGGGCTTGACGGTCTATGCCCGCATGGCACGCGGCTTCCGCGCGGGTGGATATTCTGCCGAGTCGCCGAATCCGGTACTGGTAACTACCCCTGTGGATCCGGAAAAGGCGACTACCTACGAAGTCGGCTTCAAATCGGTATTTGCCGATGGCCGTGCCCAGCTGAACGGCGCCCTGTTCGTGAATAAGATCACCGACATGCAGCTTTCTCGCCTGCCGGCAGGCACCACCAGTTCGATTCTTTTGAATGCGGGCAAGGCCACCATGGAGGGGATTGAACTGGAAGGTGTTTTCCTGGTGGCCGATGGCTGGAAGCTCCAGGCCAGCTATGGCTACCTGCATGGCAAGTTCGACGAGTACATGGACTATCCCTACAACGCGGCGACTGCCGCGCTGGCAGGCGTGACCACAACAACACTGATCAACACCGCCGGCAACCGGGTCATGCCCTATGCACCCAAGCACACCCTGAACCTGAGTGTGGATGGCCGCCTCGCCAAGACCTCTTGGGGTACCTTGCGCGGGATCATGGACTACACCTACACTGCGGAGTTCTATGCCTATCCCAGCAACATCTCTCTCACGGCGGCCAATGCCGGCGCCGGAACCCTGGCCGGGATCAACAAAATGCCGGCCAATGGCATCGTCAATGGCCGCCTGATGCTGACCGACGTGCCGCTGGGTGGGCCGGGTACGGCCACCATCTCCTTGTGGGCGAAAAACCTGTTCGATTCGAAGAAACTGTCCAACCTGATCGACTTCGGCTATTTTCAGAACGCCACCTGGACGCCACCACGTACATACGGACTTTCTGTCAACTACAAGTGGTAAGTTGCAAAAAAGGGTTTTTCTTTGCGCTTCAGGGGTCCACGGGCCCCGTTTTTTTGCACAATGGAGAGTATCCCGCCCTATCGGGTGTGATGCATGAAAAGGAGCTGACATGACACACCGCACGATTCTGCGTTATCCCTGTCACGGACGGTGGGTCCGTGCCTTGTTGTGCACCCTGGGATTTGCAGTGCAGGCTTGGGCGGCGCCCACCCTGCCAGTACCCGATCTGGGCAAGCCGCAGCCCGTTGCCCTGACCCAGGATGTGCCACCCCCTTTCCCGTCCATGGCCGCATCCAGGGCGCCTGCCGGTGCGCCCAACGTCGTGGTGGTCATGCTCGACGACGTGGGTTTTGGCGCCGCCGGTACTTTCGGCGGACCGGTACCGACTCCCACGCTCGATGCCCTGGCCCACTCCGGCCTGCGCTACAACACGTTTCACACCACCGGCATCTGCACGCCGACGCGCGCATCCCTGCTGACCGGGCGCAATTCGCACGCGGTGGGGGTGGGGAATGTGATGAATACCCCCGCGCCCTATCCGGGCCGCAACGGTTTCCTGTTGCCCAGCGCGGCGACGGTGGCCGAAGTGCTGCGCCAGAATGGATATGCGACGGCCCTTTTCGGCAAATGGCATCTGACGCCCGCGAGCGAGGAAACGCCGAAGGGCCCCTTTGATCGCTGGCCGACGCGGCAGGGTTTCGAGCGGTTTTATGGCTTCCTCGATGGCGAGTCCCATCAGTACGAACCCGTCCTGATCGATGGCACCACCCCGGTGACGCGGCCTGACCGCCCGAATTACCATCTGACCGAGGATCTGGTCGACCATACGATTGCCTGGATGCATCAGAGCAAGGATCTGGCGCCTGAAAAACCCTTCTTCGTCTACCTCGCCACCGGTGCCACCCATGCGCCCCTGCATGTGCCCAAGGAGTGGATCGATCGCTTCCATGGCCAGTTCGATCAGGGATGGGACAAGGAACGGGAAGAGACCCTGGCGCGACAGAAAAAGCTCGGCGTCATTCCCGCCGATACCGCGCTTACGCCCCGTCCGGCGCAGTTGCCGGCCTGGAGCAGCCTGAGTCCGGATCGCCGCCGCGTCGCATCACGCCTGATGGAGACCTATGCCGGCTTCCTGGCCCACACCGATGCCCAGATCGGTCGTCTGGTGGAAACCCTGCGCGACATGCACCAGCTGGACAACACGATGTTCATCTACATCGTGGGTGATAACGGCGCCAGCGCCGAAGGAGGACTCTTCGGCACACTCAACGTGATGGGCAACCTGCAAGGCGTCAGTGAAAGTGTCGAGCAGGATCTGGCGCGCATTGACGATATCGGCTCCACGCGAACCTACCCGCATTACCCTGCCGGATGGGCCTGGGCGATGGATGCGCCCTTCCAGTGGACCAAGCAGGTGGCATCGCATCTGGGCGGCATCCGCAATCCTATGGTCATCAGCTGGCCGGACCGGATCAAGGATCAGGGGGGCTTGCGCAGCCAGTTCAGCCATATTTCGGACATCATGCCCACGATTCTGGAAGCGGCCCATATCGAGGCGCCGGCCATCGTCAATGGTGTGGCCCAGCAGCCGATTGACGGCGCCAGCCTGATCTACAGCTTTGATGATGCCAAGGCACCGACACATCATCCAACCCAGTATTTCGAGGTGTACGGCAATCGTTCCATCTACCACGATGGCTGGATGGCCTCGGCTTTCCATGGCCGCCCGCCCTGGGCGCTCTTGGGAGCGAAGCGACGGAGTTTCGATGAAGACAACTGGGAGCTGTACAACCTCGACCGGGACTTCAGCCAGGCGCATGACCTGGCCAAGTCCGACCCGGCGAAGCTGCGTGCCATGAAGGATATGTTCTGGGCGGAAGCGGCACGCAACAAGGTGCTGCCGTTGCTCAGCGAGAGCATCACCGATTCGGGCGATACCTATGGCAAGCGTACCCATTTCACCTTTCATGAAGGCTTCCAGGGGGTGATGGAAAATGCCATGCCGCGCCTCGCCGGACGTTCCTACCGCATCAGTGCCGACGTGATCATGCCGGCGAGCGGGGGTGAAGGCGTGATCGCGGCGGTGGGCGGAGACAGTGGCGGCTGGACGCTGTATGTGGATCACGATGGCGTACCCAACTATTTTTACAACCTGTTCGGTGTCGAGCACCTTGCCCTCAAGGGCAATGCACCTTTACCGGCCGGGCCGGTAAAGGTGGGATTCGATTTCGCCTATGACGGCGGCGGTTTCGGCAAGGGTGCGAAGGTGACCCTGATGGTGGGTGGAAAAGCGGTGGCCTCCGGGCGTCTCGCGCGTACCGCACCGATCTTCTTCTCCATCGACGAGCCTTTCGACGTGGGTACCGATTCGGGTTCTCCGGTTGGGAATTACCGGCCGAATTACCGCTTCACCGGTCGTTTCTCCGAAGTCGCGCTGGACCTGCAGTAAACCGGGCGAAGGACGGGTGTTCCGTTGCGACGGAGCACCCGTCCTTTTGTCTTTGACTCTTCGCAAGGATTCCATGATGTCCTCTCATCTTCTCAGCCGTTTGCTCGGTTTGGTGACGCTTCTTCCCGTCTGTGTCAGTACCGCCCTGGCGGGTGAAGTGCTGCCGCGCCCCGAGGGAGCGTTCCCGGGTGTGATCGGCACCACGACCGAAGCTTCAAAGCCGGCCTGGCCGGCTTCTCCGGCTGCGCCCAAGGGTGCACCGAACGTGGTCGTGGTTCTGCTCGATGATGTGGGCTTCGGTGCGCCTTCAACATTCGGTGGCGGTGCGGCGACGCCGGGGCTGGACAAGCTCGCCGATCAGGGGCTGACCTATAACCGGTTCCATGTCGTGGGCATCTGCTCTCCCACCCGTGCGGCCCTGTTGAGCGGGCGCAATCATCATCAGCTCGGTTTTGGCACGGTGACCGACAACCCTTCCGGCTATCCCGGCTACAACATGACCTGGCCGCGCAGCGCGGCCTCGGTGGCCGAGGTGTTGCGCCAGAACGGCTACAACACCGCCGCCTTTGGCAAATGGCACAACACGCCGCAATGGGAGGTGAGCAGTAGCGGACCTTTCGATCGCTGGCCCACGGGCCTGGGTTTCGAGTATTTCTATGGCTTCATGGCGGCGGAGGACAGCCAGTGGGAGCCGAAGCTTTTCCGCAACACGGTGGCGGTGGAACCGGATGCCCGTCCGCCGCAATACAGTTTCACCACCGACATGGTGAATGACGCCATCCACTGGCTGCATCAGCAGCGAGCCGAAGCGCCCGGCAAGCCTTACTTCATCTATATGGCGACTGGCGCCACCCATGCGCCCCACCACGCGCCCAGGGAGTGGATCGAAAAATACCGGGGCAAGTTCGATCAGGGCTGGGACAAATACCGGGAGGAAACCTTCGCCCGGCAGAAGAAGCTGGGCGTGATCCCTGCCGATGCCAAACTGGCTCCGCGGCCTGCCAGCCTGCCCGCATGGAACAGCGTCGATCCCAAACTGAAACCGCTGCTGGCCCGGGAGATGGAGGTATTCGCCGGCTACCTTTCCTATACCGATCACGAGGTAGGGCGCTTTCTGGACGAGGTACGCCGCGAGCCGGGGGGCGACAACACGCTGGTTATCTATGTGGTGGGCGACAACGGCCCCTCGCCGGAAGGCGGCCTGAACGGCAGCCGCCACCACTTCGCCACCGTATTTGGCCTGACCGATCCGATCGATGCGCAGATCGCCCAGATGGACCAGCTGGGTTCCGATGCCGGCGAGCCGAATTATGCGGCGGCCTGGGGCCAGGCTACGTCGACCCCTTTCCCGGGTGCGAAACAGATGGCGTCCACACTGGGGGCGATCCGCGATCCGCTGGTCATTGCCTGGCCTTCCCGGATCACACACGGGCATCAGATACGCAGCCAGTTTCATCATGTGATCGACATCGTGCCCACCATCTATGAGGCCGTGGGCATCACCGCGCCCGAGCGGGTGAATGGTGTCGACCAGATCCCCATCGAGGGCAAGAGCATGGTGTATTCCTTCGCCGATGCCAAGGCGCCCAGCCCGCATCATGTGCAGTATTTCGAAGTGATGGGCAACCGCGGCATCTATCAGGACGGCTGGTTCGCTGGTGCCACCCATTATGAAACCTGGGATCTCATGAACCTGGTGGCGCATCCGCGTCGCCTTGATCAGGACACCTGGACGCTCTACAACCTGGACAAGGATTACAGCCAGACCCAGGATCTGGCTGCCAGATATCCTGAAAAGCTGGCCGAGATGAAACAGCTGTTCATGGTGGAAGCCCGGCGCAACCAGGTGCTGCCTCTGGCGGATTCACCGCTCGATTCCTTCTACAGCGGTGGCATGCCGAGCCCGATCGCGGGACGCAAGGAATTCGTTTATGACGGGGATGTGGTGCGTGTGCCGCCACCCTTCGCGCCACCCATCCTGGGACGTGCCCATCGCATCGAGGCGCAGCTGGAGATCCCGGCGCAGGGCGCTTCGGGCGTGGTGCTGGCCTTTGGCGGGAGTGAAGGCGGCATCGTTCTGTATGTCAAGGATGGGCATCTGGTGCACGAACTCAATGCGGCGGGTATCGAACACAGCCGTCTGGTATCGAGCACGGTACTGCCCGTTGGCAAGGTGGATGTGGCCTTTGAATACACCCCCGATGGCCCGCCACCGGCCCAGGCTTTCCTCAAGTATCAGACCCGTCCGGGCACCGGCCGCCTGTTCATCAACGGCCAGCCGGCCGGCGAGATGCACTACACGCATTTCGGGGGGTTCGGTCACACCACCAGCACCGAAACCTTCGACGTGGGGCGTGACCTGGGATCTCCTGTGAGCAGCGATTACCAGGGACCCGCTCCCTTCCAGGGCAGGGTGGAGCGGGTGGTGGTGCGGCTGTTGTGAATATCCGGGGAACAGGTCTGTTCTGATGAGTCCGACAGGGTGCTGCCCGATCGATCGCCGAGCAGCACCCCCCTCGAGGTCTGATACCGCCTGATTACATTTCTGGAGGAGGCAAAGATGGGATCTACATTGTGGTACCGACTGGTTCGATACCTGACATGCGGACTGATGATCGGGCTTGCCGGCGGGGGACAGGCGGCGGTTCCTTCCCCTATCGACCCCGGGCTCACTCCTGCCCAGATCGAGGAACGAACGAAGGAAGCATTTTTCTGGGGCATGCAGCAGGCGGGTTTCTACGAACTGCGCCATGTGTTTACCCAGATGGAAAGCGCACCCGCCTATCGGGGCATCAATCGCGTGATGGCCAACACACGATTGTTCACGGCCAAGGAGCGGTTCGCAACCACACCCAACGCATCCACCCTGTATTCGGGAGGGCAGTTCGATCTGCGTCATGAAAGCATCATCGTTGAAACGCCGCAGATGCCCGAGGGCCGGTACTGGAGCGTGCAGGCCGCGGACCAGTATGCGCACTGGTTTTTCTTTATCGGCAGCCCCTTCACAGGCAATGCGCCGCAGCGTTATCTGATCGTCGGCCCGGACTGGAAGGGACGTTTGCCTCCCGGATTTAAAGGTCCGCAGATTGTCCGGGCGACATCCAATGCGGTGACCATCACTTTGCGCCTTGGGGTGATTGATTCCCGCAGCGCGGCCGAAATGGACGAGGCCGGCCGGCTGGTCAAATCGGTGGCGATCCTGCCCTTCAGTTTGTGGGAAAAGAATGGCAACCGGCCCGTGCCTCTCGATCAGCAGCCGATCGTCAGGGCCGACTACGCCACCTTCCCGCGCATGGACAGGATCAGTGATCTGACCCGCAGCATGACGCCCCTTGACTATCTGCAACTGGTGAGCCTGGTGATCAATGATGCAGCGATGACCAAGCGCACCGATTCCGCCAAAGAAATCGCCACCCTGAAGCGTCTCTCCGCCCTGGGTTTGCGGGAGGGCTTTCATTTCGATCCGGCGGGAGTGACTCCGGTGCAGGCCAAGGCGATCGAGGCCGGGTTTTTCGCGGCCCGGCGCGAAGCCAAGGCGGCTCTCGAAAAATCGCTGCTGGACATGAATGGCTGGAAGTTGCAGACCAGCCTTTTCTACGACGATAACGACTACAGGGTTCGTGCCGGTGCGGCGGAAATCGCCTGGGGCAGCCCGGTGCCGTTCGAATCCCACACCATCGGATTCGGTCTGGTGGATTCGGCGGGGCGGGTTCTGGATGGCCGCCATCGCTATACCCTGACCTTCGATGTCGATCATCTGCCACCGGTGACCGAGTTCTGGGAAATGCCGCTCTATGACGAATACGGCTATTTTGTGGACAACCCGATTGATCGCTACAGCGTTACGAGCTACCTCTACAAGGTGGGTGCCTATGCCGTGCACGATGGCAAGCTCACCTTCTATTTGCAGAGCGAACGTCCCACGGATATCGAGCAGGCCCGCAACTGGCTGCCGACGCCGAAGACCGGTGTGTTCCGTCTGGCCCCCCGTTTCTACGGACCCACGTCATCACTGATCGATGGCAGCTACCGGATGCCGATGATCGAGCGCGTGGATTGAGGTTCCCGGGTTGTATGGCGTTAAATAAAAAGGCCCGCACACATGCGGGCCTTTTTGTTCGGGTATCCGGTGGTGGCGCAATCAACTCCGCTGCGATGAGATATTGCCTCCGTCCACCACGATTTCGGAAGCCGTGATGTAGCTGGCCTCATCGGACAGCAGGAAACGCACCACGCGACCGACTTCGGCGGGATCACCCACCCGGCCCAGGAGAATGCGGCGTTCGAAGGTGCCCGCCGGCAGATGGTCCACCGACGGCTGGAGCATGGGAGTCAGTATCTGGCCGGGAGATAGCGAGTTGATGCGGATGCCTTCTGACCCCAGGCGATCGGCCAGGGAACGGACCAGGGACAGCACCCCGCCCTTGCCGGCGCTGTAGATGGGGTTGAGGGCATTACCCAGGGTGGCGTTGATGGATGCGAAGGCGACGATGGCGCTTCCCGGGTTTTTCTTCAGGTCGGGCAGCAGCGCCTGCGCCAGCAGGGCAACGGGCCGCAGGTGGATATTGATGCCACGGTCCCAGCCCTCGGGTGTGATGCCCTCGAGTGAGCCGGTATCGACCACCCCGGCCGAGTGCACGAAGCCACCGATCGTACCCATCACATCACGGGACTGGTCGATCGCGGCGGCATAGCGCGTGGGGTCTGTCACGTCTACGGTGAGGCCGATGGTGGCCACACCGTGGCGTGCCCTGATTTCTTCGGCCACCCTGACGACATTGTCGGCATGGATATCCCAGAGGGCGACCGGGCGGCCAACCGCGGCCAGGGCCTCGGCGGAAGCCCTGCCCAGGCCGGAGGCGCCGCCGGTGATGATGACGCCGGTCTGGGGTGCGCCGAGTCGGGGGGTGAGATCCATGGTCGAGTCTTCCTTGCTTCAGTCAGGGAGGGCGAAGGCCACGATGGCATCACCATGCTTGGTCTGCATGAACGGGTGCCCTCCTGCGGCAATCACAACGTACTGCTTGCCTGTTTTACCGTCGGTGTAGGTCATGGCTCCGGCCTGTGGCCCTGCGGGCAGGCGGCCTTTCCACAGTTCCTTGCCGGTCCGGGTATCGAAGGCGCGCAGATAGTTGTCGATGGTGGCGCCGATGAAGGTCACCCCGCCACGAGTGACCGCGGCGCCGCCAATGTTGTAGCCACCCGAGACACTGATGCCGAAGGGTGCGATGTCCTGCGTCGTGCCCAGTGTGTTGGACCAGACGATCTTGCGGGTTTTCAGGTCGACCCCGTACAGCATGCCCCAGGGCGGCGGCGCACAGGGGAAGCCGAGCTTCGACATGAGCGGACCGAAGTCCACCGCATAGGGCGCGCCATACTGGGGTGCGCTGCCCCAGTGGCCGGACTTGGGTGCCTTGCCGGCCTTGCGCGCATCAAATTCGGCGCGAGGCACCAGTTGAATGCTGAACGGCATGCCGGAGGTATTCACCACCATGATGTCGCGTCCGGTATCGACGGCGACGCTGCCCCAGTCGATGATGCCGAAAGTACCCGGATACTCCAGCGTGGGCGTGGTCGAGGGCAGGGTGAATTTGCCATCGTAGCGCAGGGACTTGAACTGGATGCGGCACAGCATCTGGTCGAACGGGGTCGTGCCCCACATGTCCCGTTCACGCAGCGGCGGCGGCGTGAAGCTGGGCATGCCGACCGACCAGGGCTGGGTAGGTGAATAGCGTTCACCCGGCACATCCCCCTTGGGCGAGGGCCTTTCCTCGACCGGTGTCAGCGGCGCGCCGGTCGCCCGGTCGAGCACGTAGATCTCGCCATGTTTGGTCGGCTGGATGAGTGCAGGCCGGGTGCCGCCGGCGACGGGGAAATCCACCAGCACCGGCTGGGAGCCCACATCGTAGTCCCACAGGTCATGGTGCACCGTCTGGAAATGCCAGCGGACCTTGCCGGTGGCCGCATCGAGTGCGACGACGGAACTGGAATACATGTCGTCCGCCGCGGTGCGGTCGACACCCCAGTAGTCGGGCGTGCGGTTGCCGGTGGGGGCATATACCAGGCCCAGCGCCGGATCGGCACTGAACGGCGTCCACGCATTGGGAGTGCTTTGGGTGTAGGTCTCCCCCGGCTTGAGCGGGCCGGTGTCGGGGCGCCCCATGTCCCAGGCCCAGACCAGTTTCCCGTTACGGGCATCGAAGCCGCGAATCACGCCCGATGGCTCGTGCACGTTTTCGCCATCGAGTACAAAGCCGCCGACCACGGCAACATCACCGACGATGGAAGGTGGCGAAGTGGTGTATTGGAAGCCGGGCTCGAACTGCCCCATGCCTTCGCGCAGATTCACCTCGCCATGGTTGCCAAAGCTCTGGCAGCGCGCGCCGGTTGCGGCATCCACCGCGATCATGCGGCCATCGATGGTGGCTTCGAGTATCCGTTTCGGACAGTCGAGTGTCTTGTCACGGGTTTCGTAATAGGAAACGCCGCGGCAGACCATCATCGCCACCCCGCTGTCATTCACCTTGGGGTCGTGGCGCCAGCGTTCCTTGCCAGTCGCCGCGTCGAGCGCGATGATGATGTTGTGCGGGGTGCACAGATAAAGCGTTTCATCCACCTTGATCGGAGTGACTTCGAACATGAAGGCCGATTTGGTGTTCGGATAGTTGGCCATCGTGTCCCCGGTGTGGTAAATCCAGGCGGGTTTGAGCTGTGCGACGTTCTGCGGGGTGATCTGGTTCGATGGCGAATATCGGTCGCCATACGAGGTTTGGCCGAATTCGCGCCAGTCGGTAGCGGATTTGTCCGGTACTCCCGCCGGTGTGTCCGTTGCGTTGGCCAGATGTGTGCCATTGGATGTCATTGCGGCGGCACCCAGCGCCAGGATGCCGATGGCGGCGATGACAACCTGCAATACCGGTGCTTTTTTGCGGCCTTCCGCCTGGATGGCACCCTGCACCCAGGGAGCAAGCATATAGACGGCCAGCGCCAGGAAGACGGCCAGACGTGGCACCAGTTGCCAGAAGTCGAGTCCGGCTTCCCAGAGTGCCCAAACGGTCGTCAGCAGGAAAAACGCGAAGTAGAGCGTGAGCCCTGCCGGTTTGCCCCTGCCGATCAGGATGCCGGCAAAGAAGCACGCCAGTCCGGCGAGAAGGTAGTAGGGCGAGCCACCCAGGCCGAGCAGTTTGACCCCGCCCAGACCAAGTGCGAGACCGATCAGTGCCAGCACGGCTCCCAGGAGCCAGAGTCCCCATTGGTTAGATTTCATTATTGACATCTCCTTGTTTAGCGGGAAGTTCTGACGGTCACCGGTATCCCGGCAGGCCTTGTTTTCGGCATTTCGGGGAAGTGATCAGACATGGAATACAGTAAATCATGCAGTAAGCGGCAAAACCCTGTCGGGTGCAACCTTCATTTGAGCTAAAGAATACAGTCCGTAAATCATCCAGCCAACGATTCATACGTGATCCACGCGCAGACCGCATCCACTGCGAAGCGGTGGTGTGCGGATACAACACCTGTTTGGATTAAGGGCAATCAAATATGTCCGATCTAAACGAATTGTAAGGTAACGTTCCCGACGCAAGATGGAGTCGGAACCCTATGCAGCCCTTTAGATTGGGATCGGGATGCCGGCGCCGCAAGCCAACCACATCATATCGGCGAAGGAGAAATCCCCGTGCGTAACAATCCATTTACCATCCGAACCCTGAGCGTCCTGGTGGCCTCCACCCTGGCAGGGGGCGTGAACGTCGCCCTGGCAGATGACGCGACGGGCCTTGAAGAGGTCGTCATCACGGCCCAGAAACGGTCCGAGAATTTGCAGGATGTGCCTATCTCCATTCAGGCCCTGGATTCCAAGGCTCTTGAGAAGGGTGGCATCGTCAGTCTTTCCGACATCAAGGGTTCGGTCCCCGGTCTGGTCATCGATACCTATCCGGGCAGCAGCGAAATGCTCTACCCCTCGATCCGCGGCATCGTACCGAACTCGATCCAGGTGGGCGTACCGATCCCCATGGCGATCCACCTCGATGGCGTGGCGCTGACCCAGATCGCGGGCCTTAATCTGGCCGGCGCCGATCTGGAGCGGATTGAAGTGCTGAAGGGTCCCCAAGGCGTACTCTCCGGTCGCAACTCCACCGGTGGCGCAATCAACATTGTGACCGTCAAGCCGGATCTGCATAATTTTGCCTTTACCCAGCAGGTCACCTTGGCGCAACGAGGCCAGTGGATGTCCAAGACCGTGGTGAATGTCCCCCTGACGGAAGCCCTTGCTGCCAAGGTATCGTATCTGCATAGCGCACGGGACAACCTGGGCGTTTCCAACTCTGCACCGGGCGGCCCGACCCTGGGGCAGAAATCCACGGATGCCTGGCGTCTGGATGTGCGCTGGAAGCCTGCCAATACTGTGACGGTCGACTACGGTTACGATCATTCCCAGACGGACTCGATCGATCTGCCCAATCAGTGTCTGGTGCCGTTCGGATCGACGACCATGGTGCCGTTCTTGATGGGTGATCCTCGTGTTGCTGCCGCGGTTGCGGGCTGCAGCATGAACAAGCTGAATTCGCTCTACGTACCCTGGGCCATGCCCAAGAGCCGCAATATTGCCGAAGGTCATAACCTGACGGTGACCTGGGAAGTTGATCCCAAGCTGACCTTCCGCTCCATTACCGGCTACCGCAAGGTGGACACCAGCAACAACGTGTATTACACAGCCGCCGCTGGTCCCTACGCCTTCCGCAGCGACAGCATGCCGGTCACGGTGCTGGGCGGTGTGACTCCCTTCGATGGCCAGTACCATCCCTGGACCGTGTACAACGAGTCCCTGTCCCAGGAATTCCAGTTGTTGGGTGATGTCAGCGAAAACTTCAAATACACCACGGGTTTCTACTGGTCGTCCGAGAAGGGCCATCAGGCTCAGGGCCCGCAACCTTTCTATACGGTGCTCGATTTCGGCCCCGGTGGTTCGGACATCATCAATCTCGACCAGCGTGGGATGACTGCCCGCAACAGCAGCTGGGCATTGTTTGGCCAGTTCTCCTGGCGTCCCGACATCCTGAACCGCAAGCTGGAAATCGTTCCGGGTATCCGCTATACGCGCGATCACCGTCAGGCAACCGCGTATAACCAGCGTAACAACATGTTCTTCGTTACGCCCACCCCGACGCTGGGGGTTTACAACTACGTCGGTGCGTTTGCTGATCCTACCTGGGGCTATAAGAGTGCCAGCGGTGACAACACCTTCTCCAATACCTCGCCCACGATCTCGTTCAATTACCACTGGGACGACAGCCTGATGACCTACTTCAAGCTGGCCAAGGGCTATGTGACGGGCGGGTTCGATGATCAGCAGGGTACCGTTGCCGGCTTCTCCAAAGGCTTCAAACCCGAGACCATCACTTCGTATGAAATCGGTATGAAGGGTGAATTTCTCAATCGCCGTCTGCGTGTGAATGGTGCCGCTTTCTGGAGCCAGTACGAAAACGAGCAGAAAACCACTGCCGGCCCCAACAACGTCTGGGCAATCGAGAACGTTGGTACCTCGAAATACAGCGGTATCGAAATGGACGTGACCGGACTGGTGACCGAGCGCTTCAAGGTGTCATTGAGTGCCTCCTGGTTGACGCACAAGTACGCCAAGTGGATCGATACCAATGCGACCAGCCCGACCTATGGCCAGGATATTGCCTACAAACGTAAGCTGGTGGTGCCCAATGCGTACACATTGAACCTGGATTACCGCTTCCCTGATTTCGGTTTGCCCGGCAAGCTGGATGGCAATCTGAATTTTTCCCACAAGGGAGCGATGTCCACACCCATTGATACGAGCATCCCGGGGATGACACAGCACATCACGACACCGGGATACAACGTGGTCAATGGCCGTCTGGCACTTTCCCAGATTCAAGTCGGACCTGGCAGCAATGGCGACCTGACGGTGGCGTTGTGGGGCAAGAACCTGACCAACAAGAACTACATGAACTTCAACCTTACCAATACCAATGCGGATATGGTGACCACCTGGAGCGAACCTCGCACCTATGGTCTCGATGTGATCTACCGCTATTGATTGCGCCCGCCCCTTACGGGGTATTTGAAAACCCGCCGATTTCCGGCGGGTTTTTTTATTTCGGTTTCCGGTATTTAATGTATTTGGGTATTGTTTCTCCGGTCCCGGATGGCCAATATGACGTGCCGGCGATACCGATGACCCGCCGGATTTCAACAACAAGCGGGTGGCGAATTTTTTGAGGAGAATGTGCATGGATCGAGTCAAAGGCAAGGTCGCCCTGGTGACGGGTGCGGCAGGTGGTTTGGGGCAGGAAGTGGCTCAGCGACTGGCGTCCGAGGGCGCCCGTGTCGTACTGACCGATCTGGCCCGGGATGCCGGGGAAAAGACGGCCCGCGCCATCGGTGATGCGGCCCTTTTCGTGGAGCACGATGTGACTTCCGAAGCCTCGTGGCAGTCCGTCATGGCAGCCGCCGAGGCAAAATTCGGACGCCTGGACGTGCTGGTGAACAATGCCGCCATCTGCCCCCTGGGCACCATCGAGGAGGCGACACTGGAACAGTGGCGCAAGACGCAGCAGGTCAATGCCGAAGGCTATTTCCTTGGCTGCAAGTACGCCATTGCCTCCATGAAGAAGCATGGTCAGGGCGGTTCCATCGTCAACATGGCCTCCATGGCGGCTCTGGTCGGCCTGCCGGGCTGGTGCGCTTACACGGGGTCCAAAGGCGCGGTGACGGCCCTGACCCGCAATGTGGCGGTGCATTGCAAGGAACAGAAATACCGTATCCGCTGCAACTCCATTCATCCTGACGGGATACTCACGTCGATGATGGTCGATACCCTGAGTGCCGCCGGCCTCAAGGAGAGTGACATCGAGGCGATGCGTTATGAAAACGACCCGTCGACACGCATGGCCTACCCTTCCGACATCGCCAACCTGGTGCTGTTTCTGGCTTCAGAGGAATCCCGTTTCATCAATGGGATCGAGTTGCGCATCGATAATGCACGGATGGTGACGGGGCTTTGATGCAACTCGACAGTGTGGGCGATCTGGTCGAGGCCCTGCGGGCCCGGCGCATGGTCGTGGTGGTGGACGAAGCCACCGGGAACGGTGCCGGATGCCTGGTCATGGCGGCCGATGCGGTGGATGAGGCTGCGGTGAACTTCATGGTGAAGGAAGCCCGCGGCCTGGTCTGCGTCGCCATCAGCGAGGAGCGGCGGCGGCGGCTGAATCTGCCCCTGATGGCGAAGGATACCCGGCGCGGCAACCGCTACACTGTGTCGGTGGAGGCTGCGCAGGGGGTCAGCACGGGGATCTCCGCGGCCGACCGCGCCCTGACGATCGGAGTCCTGGTGGCAGGCGATACACAGCCCGATGACCTGGTTCAGCCTGGCCACATTTTCCCTCTCGTAGCCCAGCCCGACGGTGTGCTGCGACGGGGCGGCTTCGAGGAGGCGGGGGTGGATCTGGCCACCCTGGCCGGACGCGCACCGGCGGCGGCGATGGTTGAAATCCTTGATGATGCGGGGGAGGTCGCCCGTGGTCCTGCGCTGGAGGCATTTGCCCGCCGCCATGGCCTGCCTTTATGCTCGATCGGGGAACTGATCCATCATCGCATGCTGGTGGAAAAACCCATCCGGCGGGTACGCGAAACGCCGGTGGAAACACCCTATGGACGCTTTGATCTGATTGCCTACGAAGACGTTCCGGTCGGCGCGGTGCACCTTGCGCTGGTACGAGGCAAACCCAGGGCCGATGTGCCGGTGCATTGCCGGGTACAAACCCTCGAAATCCTGCGCGATGTACTCCATTACACGCATCCGTCCGATCCGGGCGCATGGAATGCGGATCGGGCGCTGGCATTTCTGGCGCGGCAGGAATGTGCGGTGATGGTGCTGATTTCCGATCCGCAGCCGAGGGATGCGATGCTGGAGGATATCGACGGTCTGGTGCGTTCTCCCCAGACCGGGCCTTCCGTAGCGGCACAGCGCTCGCTGGGGATCGGTGCCCAGATATTGCGTGATACGGGTGTGGGGAAGATGCTGCACCTGAGCCACCCGGTACCGCAAAAGGCGGTGACGGGCTTTGGCCTTGAAGTGGTGCAGTATCTGCCCTATCCGGGCTGAGCGATTTTTGCCGAGATGACGAAGGGCTGGCCATCGGGGCCGGCCAGAACCGCACGCCGCTCGTGTGGGCCCGATTCCGCCGGAAGCAGCACACGGGCACCGGTGCCGGTCAGTCGCGTGATTTCGCTGTCCACATCCATGACGGGAAATACCACGGCCGGCTGGGTCACGATCCGCTCCTCGTTTGCCACCAGACCAATCGAAAGCGGGGCCGCATCGAGGGCCGCGTAGCGCTCGCCATCGCGGAACTTGAGCTTCAATCCGAGTTGCCCGACGTAGAAGTCGATGGCCTCACCCAGATCGGTGACGGGGATCAGGATCAGTTTGGCGTTCATGGCATGGGTCTCCGCATGTTGGATCGCGAAGCATAACCAATATCATCGATACCGGCATCCACTTGTGAGCCGGTCTTCGCCAGAGAACTCCCGGTAACATGGGCGACAGAATCCGCGGAGGAGGGCTTCGCAGGGTGCCGGAATCGAAGGGTAGCCGGGCGCGATGAGAAAAAAGATCGGACAGAGTGCGCAAAATCAGTCGCCGGTTGACGCTGCGGCGATCATGGATGCTCGTTCATTGACGGATCTGGTGGGCTTTGTCTATCAGGGTGTGATCGAGGAGACGCTGTGGGAGACCCTGCTGATCCGGCTGCAGACGATCATGAATACCCGCTGGATCAGTGTGATGCTGGATGCCCGTGATACGGACGAGCCGCCCATCATGGTCTCCATCTCTCCCGATGGAGTATCGGTGGCGCAGGCAAACGAAGTCGGCTATCACTACTTCGCCCGTGACCCTTTTATCGATCTGCCACCGGACACCGTGGTGACCCCGGAGGAGCTGATTGGCGAGGACGCATGGTTTGGGGGTGCTTTTTTCCGGGAGTTCATCCAGCCTGCCGATGTCCGTTTCATCCTGGGGGCGGATTTTCAGGCTGCGCCGGGCCACCGGGGCCGGTTTCGCGCCTGCCGCACCCGTCAGGATGGCGCTTTCACAGAGGGGGACCGTGAACTGGTGCGGATGCTGTTGGTGCATTTCGAACATGCCCTTCGTGTCCATAACCGGCTTGAGGTTCTCGAAACCGAGCGCAAGCTGTATGCAACCACGCTGACCCGGATGCAGGTGGGTACGGTGATCCTCGACGAACAGGGCAATGTGCAGAGCCTTAACCGTGTGGCCGAGGATCTGCTGGCCGAAGGCGATGGCCTGCGCAATACGGGTGGACGTATCCAGGCGATGGTGCGTAACGAAAATCAGCAGCTGCAGCAGTTGATTGGCGATGCGCTTGGCGGTACCGCACCGCGCTCCCCGGTGGTGATCGAAGCGCTCTCCGTTTCCCGCTCAGCGGGCAAGCCCAGGCTTGGCGTGCTAATCCGCACCATAGCGCTTGGCGAGAAACTCAAGGGCCAGAAACGCGCAGCGGTGGTGGTGTTCATCCGCGACCCCGAGCGACGAACCGTACCTTCCTACGAGATGTTGCGCCGCGTATTCAGCCTCACCCGCGCCGAAGCTGCTCTGGCGCAACTTCTGGCCGAAGGATTTTCGCTGGACGAAGCCGCTGTCGATCTCGGCCTGAGCAAAAATACCGTCCGTGCCCAGTTACGTTCCATTTTCGCCAAAACCGGTGTCTCGCGCCAATCTTCCCTGGTGCCCATTCTCCTCGGGAGCGTGGCATCCCTTTGATCCCGGGCCGCACCCGGAATGTCGCCGCCATGGCTGCTTTGCATTCTTTCTGGATGATCGGGGCGAGCCTTGCGTTTGCCTGCATGAGTGTCTGCATCAAGTTTGGCGCGACACGTTTTTCGGCACCGGAAATGGTGTTCTATCGCAGTGCCATCGCGGTGATTCTGGTCTGGTCCTTCGTCCGCCTGCGTGGTGCTACGCTGGCCACCGAGCATGCAGGCGCCCATCTCTGGCGGGGCATTGTGGGTGTGATCTCGATGCTGATGCTGTTCGAGGCCATCGCGCGCCTGCCACTCGGTACGGCGATGACGCTGAACTACACCTCGCCTCTTTTTCTGGCCCTGATGCTCGGGCTCTGGGCCAGGGAACCGATCCGGCTGTCCTTGTGGTTCACCCTGCTGGCCGGCTTTGCCGGTGTCATGTTGCTGCTGCAGCCCGCCCTGGCGCGGGAACAGTGGCTGGGGGCGCTGCTCGGGCTGGGCTCCGGCATTGGAGCCGGAGGTGCGTTCTTCAATCTGCACCGCCTGGGGCGTCTGGGCGAACCCGAATATCGTACCGTTTTCTATTTTCTTCTTTGTGCCTCGCTCACCGGCCTGGGATGGACCCTGCTGGATGGCGGGTTCAGTCCGGTCGATAGGCAGGGGGCGCTGTTATTGCTCGGGATCGGTGGTTTTGGCGCGGTGGGTCAGGTATGCCTGACCGCAGCCTACCGGCGTGGACGCACACTGGTGACTGCCAATCTCGCATATAGCGCGGTTGTCTTCTCGACACTGTTCGGGATCTGGTTCTGGAATGAAACCCTGCCGGTCACGGCGTGGTCCGGCATGGCGCTGATCGTCGCCAGCGGTATCGCGGCCAGCGTGCTTTCCCGGAACCGGCCTACAATTCAAGATGAAGACACGAGGAACAATGCATCATGATTACCATTGACCATCAGGACAATCTGGTTTCCGTGACCGTACTGGGCGAGTTCACGCTGGGTGATTTCAGGGAATTCGAGGAACTTGCGCGTTACAAGATCCGCTTTCAGGGGCCGGTGAACCTGTTGCTGGATCTGCGCGAGATGGCCAGCTTTACGGTGGATATGGCCTGGGAGGAAATCCGGTTCTCCCGCGCCCACAGTGGGGATTTCGAACGTATCGGAGTGCTGACCGGGAGCCAGTGGTTGGCATGGAGCGCCTGGATCAATCAGCTTTTCGTCGATGCCGACGTGGAAGTCTTCGATGACGAGACGGAGGCGCGGAACTGGATCAATGCCTGATCGCGGCGCGATGTCGCGCCAGCGCCCAGGCCACGTGCTCCTGCACCAGCGTTGAAGGGTGGCTGGTGCGGGACTCCAGGGCCGAGAGTACTTCGGGTGAGGCGGGTGCATTGCCGAGTCCCACTGCCAGATTGCGCAGCCAGCGTTCGTAACCGATGCGGCGGATGGGTGAGCCGGCCATGCGCTGTTCGAATTCCGTTTCACTCCACCGGAACAGTTCCACCAGCCGGACGGCATCCAGTCCGTGGCGCACGACGAAATCGGGCTCCGGGCTTGGGTGCGCGAAACGGTTCCATGGACAGCACAGCTGGCAGTCGTCGCAACCATAAACCCGGTTGCCGATCAGTGGCCGCAGCTCCTCGGGAATCGACCCCTTGAGTTCGATCGTCAGGTAGGAAATGCAGCGTCGCGCATCCACCCGATAGGGCGCGACGATGGCCGCGGTGGGGCAGGCATCGATACAGGCCCGGCAGGTCCCGCAATGATCGGATTCGGGCTCGTCGGGTGGCAGCGCCAGATCGGTATAGATTTCACCGAGAAAGAAGTGGGAACCCGCCTGACGTGAGAGCAGCAGGGTGTGCTTGCCACGCCAGCCCAGGCCCGATCGAGTCGCCAGTTCCACCTCCTGAACCGGTGCCGAATCGGTGAACACCCGGTAGCCGAAAGGGCCGGTTTCCTTGCTGATCCGGTCCGCCAGCTTTTGCAGGCGTTGACGCAGGACCTTGTGATAGTCGCGGCCCAGGGCATAGCGGGAGAGGTAGGCGCGGGAACCATCGGCGAGATTGGCTGCGGCATCCGCTGCTTCAGGCAGGTAGTTCATGCGGGTGCTGATGACCGAAACCGTACCGGGAACCAGTTCGGCGGGACGCCAGCGCTTGCTGCCGTGGGCCGCCATATAATCCATCTCGCCGTGGAATCCGGCGGCAAGCCAGGCTGCGAAGCCCGGTTCGGCGCCTCCCAGGTCGATTCCCGCGAATGCCACCCCGTCAAGGCCGAGGGCCTTGCCCCAATCCCTGATCTTCGCCTTCAGATCTTCCGCCTCATGCATGCCGATGATGATAAATCCTTCGTAGTGGACCTGCCCGATGAAGCGGCCACGCTGGCGCTGGGGGCACGCCTGGGTTCCGTGCTGGGTCCGGGGGCGGTGCTCTACCTGGAAGGGGATCTGGGGGTGGGGAAAACCACCCTGGTACGCGGCATCCTGCGGTCCCTGGGTTATGCCGGCAGGGTCAAAAGCCCGACCTATACGCTGGTTGAACCTCATGTGGTTTCTGGATTATACTTGTATCACTTTGATTTCTATCGGTTCAATCAGCCTGAAGAATATCTCGATGCAGGGCTCGACGAATACTTCTCCGATGGGAACGTCTGCCTGGTCGAATGGCCGGACAAGGCGGCGCCGTACCTGCCGCCGGCGGACATGCGAATCTGCCTCGAACCGGCAGGTTCCGGGCGCCACGCCCATCTGCGCGCCGGCAGTGCGAAGGGGCGGCAATGGCTGACCTGCGTCGCCGGGTTGACGAACTTGGCTTCTCCCGACGAGACATCCTCCGTTTTGCCGCCGCCAGCCTGACCCTGCTGGTGACCACGCCGGGACGCGGCGCGGTTCCGTCGGCCATGGGAGTGCGCGTCTGGCCGGCGCCGGATTACACCCGCATCACCATCGAGTATGGCCGCCCCATCCGTTCCACCCAGATGCTGGTGAAAAATCCCGACCGCCTGGTAGTGGATCTGGAGGACGTGGAATTCAATGCGGTGTTGCAAAGCCTGCCCGGCAAGATTTCGGCAAACGATCCTTATATCAAGCTGATCCGCGCCGGCCGCAACAAGCCGGGCGTGGTGCGTCTGGTGATCGAACTCAAGACCGAGATCAAGCCGCAGATATTCACCCTCAAGCCGGTTGGCGAATATGGATATCGCCTGGTGCTGGATCTGTACCCCGCAGCGGAACCTGTCGATCCTTTGCTCGCCCTGCTGCAGAAGGCCGATGCAGCGCCGGCGCAGAAATCCGGACAGCCGCCGGGGCCGCAGTCTGATGCCGATGCACCTGCGGTCAAGGTACCGGACGAGTCGAATCCACAGCCCCGAGCCAAGGGCAAGGAAGAGCGTAATCAGGCCCGGCCGGAAGTCTCCCGCCTGGTCACCATCATGCTCGATCCGGGCCATGGTGGCGAGGACCCGGGAGCCATCGGTCAGCGTGGCAATCATGAGAAAACCGTGGTGCTCTCCATCGCCCGGCGCTTGCAGGCACGTATCGATGGCGAGCAGAACATGCGATCCGCCCTGACCCGTGATGGCGATTACTTCATCCCCCTGCAGCAGCGGGTGAACAAGGCCCGGCGCCTGCAGGCCGACCTCTTTGTTTCCATCCATGCGGATGCGTTTCTCAAACCCGAAGCGCGTGGTTCCAGCGTTTTTGTCCTGTCCGAGCACGGCGCATCCTCCGCTGCCGCACGCTGGATGGCGAAAAAGGAAAATGAAGCTGATCTGATCGGCGGTGTGAACCTGGATGTGAAAGACCCCTTCCTTGCCCGGACCCTGCTGGATCTTTCGCAGACAGCCACCAACCACGACAGCCTGCGCCTGGGCAAGGATGTTCTGGGGGAACTGGGCCGCATCAATACCCTGCACAAGGGGCAGGTGGAACAGGCCGGATTCGCGGTGCTCAAGGCGCCCGACATTCCCTCCATCCTGGTGGAGACCGCCTTCATTTCAAACCCCGAGGAAGAAGCCCGCCTGACCGACGAGGCTTACCAGAACCAGATGGCGGATGCCCTGTTGCGCGGTATCCAGCGCTATTTTTCCCAGAATCCTCCCCTGGCGAAATCCAGGCTGGCGCTGGCCGACTGACCACCTGCCGGCATTGTTTCTGGCGATCTTGCCCGCCTGTGGATGAGCGGCCCCGGTCCGGGGAGGGAAGGTGTCTCGCCTTGCTATAATCAGCCCTTTTTCCCGGCAGTTTTTCCCATGCATGTTTCTGTTGGCCTCACGGGCGCAGCCTTGCCCCCTACGGTGCTGACCATCGGCAATTTCGATGGCGTGCATCTTGGCCATGTGGCGGTCCTGGAACGCCTGCAGGCGTGTTCCCGGGAGCAGGGTCTGCCTTCCACGGTGATGACCTTCGAGCCTCATCCGCGCGAACTTTTCACCCCGGATCGGGCACCGGTACGGCTGACCAGCCTGCGCGAGAAACTCCAGCTGCTGGAAAGCCTCGGTGTGAATAACGCCTACGTCTGCCATTTCACCCGCCAGGTCGCCGGCTTCGAGGCTGCGGATTTTGTCCGGCGCGTGCTGGTGGAACAGCTGTCCACCCGCCATGTGATCGTGGGTGATGATTTCCGTTTCGGAAAAAACCGTGGTGGCGATTACGCATTGCTGCAGCACATGGGTGTGCAACAGGGCTTTGGAATCGAAGCCATGCCGACAGTGGATATGGACGGGACGCGGGTTTCCAGCTCTGCGGTACGCGAGGCGCTGGCGGGAGGCGAGCTTGATCTGGCCGCCCGGCTTTTGGGCCGGCCCTACGCAATCTCTGGGCGTATCTGTCATGGCGACAAGATCGGTCGTACCCTGGGCTTTCCCACGGCCAATGTTCAGCTCAAACGCCGTCGTCTTCCGTTGACTGGCATCTATGCGGTGACAGTCACGGGCATCGACAAGCGTCACCTGCCCGGTGCGGCAAGCCTGGGGGTGCGGCCAACCGTCCGCGACGGGCTGCGGCCAACCCTGGAAGTGCATCTGCTGGATTTTGACCGCGATATCTATGGCGCCCACATCAGCGTGCATTTCCTCAAGAAGCTGCGCAACGAAGAGAAATTCGACTCGCTGGCAGCGCTGACAGCCCAGATCGAACGGGATGTGGCGGCAACCCGGGATTATTTTTCAGGCACCCATCATGGCTGACGCCGACAACTTCTACCGCAAGACCCTCAATATGCCCGATACCCCGTTTCCCATGCGGGGTGATCTAGCGAAGCGCGAACCGGGCTGGATCAGGCAGTGGCAGGACCAGCGGCTCTATCAGAAGATCCGCAAGGCTTCCGCCGGACGGCCCAAGTTCATTCTTCATGACGGTCCACCCTATGCCAACGGCAGCCTGCATCTGGGCCATGCCCTGAACAAGGTGCTCAAGGACATCATCGTCCGCTTCAAGACCTTGTCCGGTTTCGATGCGCCCTATGTGCCGGGCTGGGATTGCCATGGCCTGCCCATCGAGCACAAGGTGGAAGTGACCCATGGCAAGAACCTTTCCGCCGACCGCGTGCGCGAGTTGTGCCGCGCCTATGCTGCGGAGCAGGTTGAAATCCAGAAGGCCGGCTTCATCCGCCTGGGTATCCTGGGGGATTGGGACAATCCCTATCTGACCATGAGTTTCGCCAACGAAGCCGGCGAGATTCGTGCCCTGGCCGAGATGGTCAGGGGCGGTTATGTGTTCAAGGGCCTGAAGCCCGTGAACTGGTGCTTCGACTGCGGTTCCGCCCTGGCCGAGGCCGAGGTGGAGTACGAGGACAAGAAGTCCGACGCCATCGATGTGGCCTTCCGTATCTGCCTCGACAACGAGGCTCGCCTGGCCTCCGTTTTTGGCCTTTCCGCCCTGCCCAAAACCGCCTATGCGGTGATCTGGACCACCACGCCCTGGACCATTCCCGCCAACCAGGCATTGAATCTTCATCCCGAGGTGGACTACGCCCTGGTGGATGTGGGGGACCGGTTGCTGGTGCTGGCTGCCGATCTGGTGGAAGGCTGCCTTGCGCGCTATGGCCGTGAAGGCACCATCCTTGCCAGGGCTCCGGGCCAGGCCTTCGCCGGCCTTGAGTTCCAGCATCCCTTTTATGATCGCCGTTCGCCCGTGTATCTGGCCGAGTATGTGGGTGTGGACGCAGGTACCGGCATCGTTCATTGCGCCCCTGCCTACGGCGCCGACGACTTCGTCACCTGGCGCGCCAACGGCCGCCATTTCGACGAGATTCTCAACCCCGTCCAGGGCAACGGTGTCTATGCTCCCGGCCTGGAATTTTTCGGTGGCCAGTTCATCTGGAAAGCCAATCCGGCGATCGTCGAGAAGCTGAAGGAAGCCGGCGCGCTGCTCAGGCACGAGACCATCTCCCACAGCTACATGCATTGCTGGCGACACAAGACGCCGGTCATCTATCGCGCTACCGCGCAGTGGTTTGTCGGCATGGATGTGAAGGCCAGGGATGGCGCCACCCTGCGCGAACATGCGCTTCAGGCCATCGATCAGACCACTTTCTATCCCGCCTGGGGCAAACCCCGCCTGCACGCCATGATCGCTGGCCGTCCGGACTGGTGCATTTCCCGCCAGCGCAACTGGGGCGTGCCGATTCCCTTCTTCCTGCACAAGGAAAGCGGTGAGCTGCATCCCCGCACCGTGGATCTGATGGAGGCGGTGGCCCGGCGTGTGGAGCAGGCCGGCATTGAAGCCTGGTTCAAGCTGGATCCTGCCGAACTGCTGGGCGACGAGGCTGCTCAATACGAAAAGATCCACGACACGCTCGACGTGTGGTTTGATTCCGGCACCACCCACTGGCACGTACTGCGCGGCTCACACAGCGACGGCCATGCCAGCGGTCCGCGCGCCGACCTGTATCTGGAAGGTTCCGATCAGCATCGGGGCTGGTTCCATTCCTCCCTGCTCACGGGTGCCGCCATTGATGGCCACGCACCCTACAAGGCTTTGCTCACCCACGGTTTTACCGTGGACGAGAAGGGCCGCAAGATGAGCAAATCCCTGGGCAATACCATCCTGCCTGAAGAGATCAGTCAGAAGCAGGGCGCCGAGATTCTGCGCCTGTGGGTGGCCAATACCGACTATTCCGGCGAACTGGCTCTGTCCGGGCAGATTCTGGACCGGGTGGTGGAGGTCTATCGCCGCCTGCGCAACACCCTGCGCTTCCTGCTTGCCAACACCGCCGACTTCAATGTCGAAAAGAACGCCGTGGCGGTGAACGAATGGCTGGATATCGACCGCTATGCGCTGGCGCTCACCCGCCGGCTGGCAGCACAGTGCGAGGCCGACTACGCCCGTTACGAATTCCATCGCGTGGTGCAGGCCCTGCAACTGTTCTGCTCGGAAGACCTGGGCGGGTTCTATCTCGATATCCTCAAGGACCGGCTCTATACCAGTGCCGGGGATTCCCGCGCCCGGCGTTCGGCCCAGACGGCCCTGTGGCACATCACCCAGACCGTGGTGAAGCTGATGGCCCCGATCCTTGCCTTTACCGCCGAGGAGATCTGGCAACTGATCGGCGGCGGTGCGGAGGACAGCGTCATGCTCCACACCTGGCATGTCCTGCCGCAGCAGGGAGATGAAGACGCCCTGCTGCATCGCTGGCAGCATATCCGCGAAGTGCGTGGCGAGGTGAGCAAGGTGCTGGAAACCCTGCGTACCGAAGGCCGGATCGGCTCCTCCCTCCAGGCCGAAGTGGAGATCCGCGCCAGCGGCGCCCGCTACGAGGCGCTGGCTTCGCTGGATAATGATCTGCGCTTTGTGCTGATCTGTTCCGGAACGCTGCTGGTCAGGGTGGCCGATGCTGCGGCGGAAGGGGTGATCGCCGCGCCCAGCACTCATGGCAAGTGTGTTCGCTGCTGGCACTGGCGCGCCGATGTGGGCGCTGATACGACCCGGCCCGGGCTGTGCGGGCGTTGCGTGGCCAATCTGCATGGCAGCGGTGAGGTGCGTCACTGTGCCTAGCATCCCGCAGCGCACGCTCTGGCCCGGGTATGCACTGGCCACACTGGTGCTTGCTGCCGATCAGGCCAGCAAGGCCGCCATTCTGGCCCTGTTCAGCCCGGGCGAGGGCAGGGGCCTGGCTTCCTTCCTGGATCTGGTCCTGGTCTATAACCGGGGCGCGGCCTTCAGTTTTCTCGCGTCATCCGGCGGCTGGCAACGCTGGCTTTTTACCGTGCTGGCGCTTGCCGTTTCGGTGTGGATCGCAGCGGCCCTGCGCCGCCCGGAACTGCCCCGGCTCGAAGCCGGAGCGTTGTCGCTGGTCATGGGTGGTGCCCTGGGCAATGTAGTCGACCGTTTGCGCTTTGGCGCGGTCGTGGATTTCATCGACTTCCATTTTGCCGGCTGGCATTTTCCTGCCTTCAATGTTGCCGATTCGGCCATCAGCCTGGGTGTCGCCCTGCTGGTGCTGCACCAGTTCAAGGAGTCCGGCCATGGCCGCACAAGTGCAATCCGATAGTTTTTTGACCCTCCATTACCGCTTGAGCGCCGATGGAAACGAGATGGTGAGTACCTTCGGTGCGGCTCCGGCAACGTTATTGATGGGCAGTGGGCAACTGGCGCCGCCTCTGGAGCAATGCCTGCTGCAGATGGGCGAGGGAGATCATCGGGTTTTCGATCTGCCGGCCAGCCAGGCGTTTGGCGTTCGCAAAGACGATCTGGTGCAGCGCGTCTCCCGCAGCCAGATTCCGCCGACCGTACTGGTGGAGCCGATGGCCCAGGTGGATTTCATGTCCCATGACGGTCATCCGTATTCGGGGCTGGTGCGCGAGGCGGATGCTGAAGGCGTCCTGATCGATTTCAACCATCCCCTTTCGGGCAAGAGCCTGCGTTTCGAAGCCCGCATCATCGGAGTGCTGTGATGCAGATTCTTCTCGCCAATCCTCGTGGTTTCTGCGCCGGCGTCGAACGCGCCATTGCCATCGTCGAACGGGCGCTGGAGCGCTTCGGCGCACCGATCTATGTACGCCATGAAGTGGTGCACAATCGTCATGTGGTGGAGGGTCTGCGGGCCAAAGGGGCGATTTTTATCGAATCAATGGATGAAGTGCCCGCGGGGGCCACGCTGATTTTCAGCGCACACGGGGTTTCCCGGGCCGTGCGCGAGGAAGCTGAACGGCGTGGCCTGCGTGTTTTCGATGCCACCTGTCCTCTGGTTACCAAAGTGCATGTCGAAGTGGGCAAGATGCGTGAGCAGGGCCGCGAGATCGTCATGATCGGGCACAAGGGCCATCCCGAAGTGGAAGGCACCATGGGACAATCCGCGGGAGGCATGTATCTGGTGGAAACGGTCGAAGATGTGGCCCGGCTGGAAGTACGCGATCCCGGCCGTCTTGCCTACGTGACCCAGACCACCCTTTCGGTGGATGATGCGGCCCAGATCGTCCAGGCGCTGGCCAGCCGTTTTCCGGGGATCGTCGGCCCGAAAAAGGATGATATCTGCTACGCCACGCAGAACCGCCAGGATGCGGTGAAGCAGCTGGCCGCAGAGGTGGATCTGCTGATCGTGGTGGGTTCGCGCAACAGTTCGAATTCCAATCGTTTGCGCGAAGTGGGCCAGAACCACGGCATCCCTTCCTACCTGGTGGACGATGCATCGATGATCGATCCGGCGTGGATCGGCACCACCACCCGGGTGGGTGTCAGCGCAGGGGCGTCGGCTCCGGAGGTGCTGGTGGAAGAAGTCGTATCCGTCCTGCAAAAAATGGGACGTGGATCGGTCCGGGTTCTGGCTGGCATTCCCGAACGCGTGAATTTTCCCCTGCCCAGGGAACTGGCTGACCCGAACTAGCTCTCCTGCCGGGGGGGCATGGAAAAGCGATCCCCCACTCTGGCTGCAGCATACCAGTCAAGGAGACGGGGCGTCTCCGTCTCGGTAACCACAGACCAGGGTGCCGTATCGGCCATGCTCACTGGGACATAGGGACCGTGTTTGACCTCGAAGATGACACCACCCGGGTCGAGGGAAAGCACGGCATGCCATTGCCCCGCGGGGTTTTCCACCATGGCGCATTCTTCTCCCAGCACCGTTCGGCCGGTGACCCTGCCCTTGTCGTCAAAATGGAGCACGACGAAGCGGCCACGCAGGGCATGCAGCAGTTCGAAAGTCTGTGGATGCCGATGAACCTGCACTACCGTATCCGGCTCCATCGCAATGGCGAGACGTTGCACCGGATCGTCAAGCCGGGGATGGAGATTCAGGTTGGCGCGACGGCGGGGCGATTGCCGGGCCGCTCCGGAGAGAGCCTCGATTTCCGCGGGGGATATCCGTTTCAAGCAGGCACCTTTATAAAAAGCTGCGAATGATTCCCCACAGGCTGCCCAGGGCCGTGACTGCAAGGATCAGAAGGTTGAGATAGAAACCCCGCAGCCTCCCATCGGGTTCACGCATGTAGCCGACGGCATACCAGATGCGCGCCACCAGCCAGGCACTGCCGACGATGCCTGCACCCACCGGGCTGAGATAGCAGGCGAAAAGCCACATCAGCGGCAGGAAGATCAGTGTGGCCTCGACAGTGTTGGCCTGAACCCGGAAGGCACGTTCGAATTCTGGATGTCCGGTGGTGGCGGGAGGCATGATCTTGTGTTTCATGCGCTGTTTGCCGACATTGCCCATGACTCCGAACTGCAGGATGGAAATTCCGAGTGTGACCAGTGCGGGGAAATGAAACTCCTGTAACGACATTATTAGTCTCCCTGTAAAAAATCAGCGATTGAAAAAGGCAGCGAACGCGGCCCGGGCTTCCGGGGTTTCCAGTGCCCGGGAAAATACCGCGAATTCGTCCGACATTGTCTGGCCCAGGCGGTTGGTGAGCGACTGCCTGAGCAGGCTCTTGGTTTGCGCCACCGCCCAGGGCGATCGGGCGGCCAGATTCGCCGCACGGTCCCGCGCATAGGGCAGCAGTTCCTCTACCGGCAGCACCTTGTTGACCAGCCCCGCCTGATACGCTTCACGGGCATCGATGGCATCGCCGAAAAGGAGCATTTCGGCCGCCTTCTGGTAGCCGAGGATCAGGGGCATGAGCAGGCTGGAGCCACCTTCGGGGGTCAGCCCGAGATGCGTGAAAGGTACCGAGAAGCGCGCCGTGTCGGAAGCATAGATGGCATCGAAATGCAGCAGCAGGGTCGTGCCGATGCCGATGGCTGCACCGGAAACCGCGGCGATCATCGGCTTCGGGCAGTCCGCCAGAAGCCGCAGGAAACGTACCGCGGGGGAATCGGGATCGGAGGGCGGGAAAGAGACAAATTCGCCAATATCGTTACCCGCGGAAAAAATTTCCGGCTGGCCATGCAGCAGCACGACCCTGACTGCAGGGTCTGCCAGGCCGGATTCAAGGGCCTGGGCGAGCGCTGCGTACAGATCACGGTTGAATGCGTTCTTTTTTTCGGGGCGGCTGATTTCCATACGCAGCACGCCATCTTGTATTTCGGTGATGAGATGTTGGTTCAACAGCGTCTCCTCTGGATAACCACCGGATGCGGGGCTGCTGGAAGCAGGGAAGGGTATTGGTTGTGCATGTCGGGTGGCAGGTGTAGCCCGGTCCCGGTTCAAAGCCGGTCGTATTCGGCAATGGATTCCGGTTCGGCTGCCGCCTGTGCCGTCAGCGTCAGCAGTGACGATGTCCGCAGCATCATGGACAGATATTCTCCGGCCACACCCTGCGGGATGACGCCGTATGTCTGAAAGCGGAAGCACACCGGGGCGTAGTAGGCATCGGCGATGCTGAAGGCGCCGAAGAGGTATGGACCGGCGGCACCGGAGCGGGTCCGGCAGGTATTCCAGATGGCTTCAATGCGTGCGATGTCGGCTGCCAGTGCCGGATCGGTTACTGTCCGTGGCGAACGGCGACGGATATTCATGCCGTACTGGCTGCGCAGGGCGGTGAAGCCGGAATGCATTTCCGCGCAGACCGCCCGGGCCACCGCGCGGTCCGCGGGATCGGCAGGCCACAGGCCCGGATGGCGTTCCGCCAGATATTCGCAGATGGCCAGGGAATCCCAGACCGAAAGATCGCCATCGATCAGGCAGGGCACCCGTCCCGAAGGGGACTGTGCCCTGAGTCGGGCCTGGGTATCCGGCTGAAACAATGGAATGAACATTTCGTGAAAGGGAATGCCAAACTGGGTCATCAGCAGCCAGGGCCGCATGCTCCAGGACGAATAATTCTTGTTGGCGATGATCAGGGTGTACATGAGATGTCTTGCCCAGGGCTGCAAAGCCGGGAAGCGTACCGCATAAATGGCGGCGGTATGCGAATGAGCCGGCTGGTCGCTCAGGCCACTTTTCTGGCTTCGGCCGGATAGCCCGTTTGCCCGATCCAGCTGGCGAGGGCCGTATCCATGGTGGCGGCATGGTTCTCGAACCAGGGCAGCAGTTCCTTCACGAGTGTGCGCCCCAGAGGAATATCGCCCCGGGCGACATCGGCGCGCACTTGCAGCATCAGGTCGAGCACGTTGTCGTGCTCGCTGTGGTGGCAGTTCAGGGGTGGAAACATGGAACCGCGCATCCAGTCCCATTCCTGTTCGAAATGGTGGCGCGTGTGTTCGATGAAGGCATCCAGTTCGGAAAGAAAATCCGCGTCGGGGCACTGATCGAGGCGGTCGAGCCTGTCGATGAATTCACGATGTGTGTCGTCCATCGGGGCGAGGCCCAGTTCAAACTCGGGTTTCCAGTGGATCAGGGACATGGAGTGCTCCAGGGTGTTCGGAGGGATATTGCAGGAAACCGGTATCCGGAATCCCTTGCTGCGGGTCAGGCCGGCAGGATTTCAGATGGCAATCGGCGCTTCGTCCATCAGCGCGGTCTGTTCCCGCAATTCGAGGATGCGGTCCTGCCAGTAGTGCACCGAGGCAAACCAGGGAAAGGCGACGGGGAAGGCCGGGTCATCCCAGCGTCGTGCCAGCCATGCCGAGAAATGAAGCAGACGCAGGGTACGCAGTGCTTCGATCAGGTGCAACTGGCGTGGTTCGAAATCAGCAAAATCTTCATAGCCCGCGAGGCAGTCGAGCAACTGCCCCTGCATTTCCTGCCGCGTACCGGAAAGAAGCATCCAGAGATCCTGTATCGCGGGCCCCATGCGGCTGTCGTCAAAATCCACAAAATGCGGCCCCGGGTGCTCGCCCTGGTCGGTCCACAGCACGTTGCCCGGATGGCAGTCGGCGTGAAGACGCAGTCGTGGATAGTCCCCGGCCCGGTCGAAGCAGCGCCGCGCGCCGGAGAGCGCAAGATCTGCGGTGCTGTGCCAGGCCTCACGGAGTTCCACCGGGACGGCTCCATGCGCGAGCAGCCAGTCGCGTGATTCGATGCCAAAGGTTTCCATATCCAGTGCGGGTCGATGCACATAGGGCCGGATTGCACCCACGGCATGGATGCGGCCCATATACCGTCCCATCCATTCCAGAACCTTGCGGTCTCCTGTTTCCGGCGCCCGCCCGCCCTGGCGGGGGAAGAGCGCAAACCGGAAACCATCGTGGTGGTGCAGCGTGGCGCCATTCAGCTTCAGGGCTGGTACCGCCGGAATCTCCCTTTCCGCCAGTTCGGCAACAAACTCGTGTTCCTCCCGGATTTGCGCATCGCTCCAGCGTCCCGGGCGGTAGAACTTCGCAATCAGGGGCTGGGCATCCTCGATCCCGATCTGGTACACCCGGTTTTCGTAGCTGTTGAGGGCCAGTTGCCGGCCATCGGGGTTGAAGCCCACGCTGGCGATGGCATCGAGTACACGATCGGGTCCCAGGGTGGCGTATGGGTGAAGTGAGGAGTCAGTCATCGGATCGGGTGATTTTCCGGAGGGGGCATTATCGGCCGACTTGTTCCCGGAAGGTGAAGGCCGGGAGAATGTGTGGCGCCTTATACTCCGTTACATCCGGTTTTCCTCCTTTGATTTTCATGCTTGCACTGTCCGTACTCGATGTGATCCCCGTGACCGCCAGCGACAGTCCATCCCAGGCGGTGCGCCGCACGGTCGAACTGGCCCGGCTGGCCGAGCAGCTGGGCTATCGCCGTTACTGGTTTGCCGAGCATCACGGCATGGGCAGTATCGCCAGCGCGGCGACCGAGGTTCTGATCGCCCATGTGGCGGCGGCCACCACCACCCTGCGGGTCGGCTCGGGAGGGGTGATGCTGCCCAATCATGCGCCGTTGCGGATTGCCGAGGCCTATTGCACGCTGGAAGCGCTGCACCCGGGGCGGATCGATCTGGGGCTGGGGCGGGCGCCCGGTTCCGATCCACTGGCATCGCGGGCCTTGCGGGCGGTGGATGGCGGACTCTTTCCCGAATTGCTGGGGGAGTTGCTGGCCTTGACGGGACAGATGGAATGGCCCGACGGGCACTGGATGCGGCGGGTCAAGTCGACCCCCCGCGATGCGGCCCTGCCGCCGATCTGGATTCTTGGCTCCAGCGGCGCCAGCGCCCGCCTGGCAGGCTCCGCGGGCATGGGGTACAGCTTCGCCAGCCATTTCTCGGCTACCGATCCGGCGCCTGCTTTCGAGGCCTATCGCCAGTCCTTCCAACCTTCGGCAAATTTCCCCCGGCCGCATACCGTGCTCGGTGTGGCCGTGGCGTGTGGCGCAACTCAGGAGATCGCCGAGGGTCAGGCAGCCAGCCTGGGCCTGGCCTGGGTCCGCATTGCCCGGGGCGAGTTTCTGCCCTTCCCCAGTGCCGAAGAGGCGCTTTCCTACCCCTATACCGCGGAGGAGCGCCAGATTGCCGATCAGCGCCGGGCCATGACCGTGGTGGGCACGCCCGATTCGGTGCGCCGGCAGCTCGAAGCCAGGGCGGCAGCCTGTGGTGCCGACGAGGTGATGCTGACCATCAACGTGCCCGATCATGCCGCGCGTCTGGCCGCCTACGAACAGGTGATGATGGCCTTCCGCTGAGATGCGCGTACCCCTGCCGGATGTCGGGCAGGGGGCGTGTGATGCCTGAGGTATCCGCCGTCAGGTTGGCCGGGCGGCGGGAGGGACTGGGTCAGCGCTTCTGCGGTTCGTCGATGTCCAGCACACCATCGAGGGGGAAGTTCGCGATGCTGGGCTTGCCGTCGATGAAGCTCACCACCGTGACATGATCGAGATTGCCGGGAGGGGCGTGATGAATTGCTCCGCCCACGGTGCCCAGCCGGATGTAGTCGTGGCCGTTATGCACGGTGTGTTCGTAGTTGTGCTCGTGACTGCCGAAAACCGTGTAGGAGCGGCCCTGAAGCATGGCCTCGATGCGCTTGAAGCCGGGAGACTCCATTTCCCAGGCCGGTTTGTGCATGAAAAGAAAGGTCCAGCGCACCTGGGGATTTTTCTTCAGCACATCCTGCACCCAGGCAATCTGGGTTTCGGAAAAATTTGCCGGAGAAGCGTGCTCACGCATGGCATCGCGTTCTTTTCCGCTCATCGCGGCCATGGCCTGGGTGATTACCGCCTTGCCTTTTTCCGGATCGGTGCGCATCAGTTTCTTGACCATCTCGAATTGCTTGCGCATCTCTTCCGGCATGGGAATCGGCGGGTCCTCGGTATTGAGGGCGATGAACAGCACATCCTTGTAGACGAAGCTGTAATAGTCCGGGCCATAACGCTCGCGCCAGAATTCCCGCATCACGTTGCTGCCCATGTCGTGGTTCCCGACCACTCGGAAGAAGGGCATCTTCAGCGCCGCGATACGGGCATCCTGCTCGTCCCATTCCAGCTTCAGTTCGCCCTGATCATCGGTATAGCCTTCGATCATGTCGCCACAGTTGATGGCAAATTCGGGCTGGAGCAGGTTGATGCGCGTCATCGCCCGCTCGAATACGCCGGGTCGGGCGAGTCCGGTGCGGTCGCCGAAAACGGCGAAGCGGAAATTTCCCGGGGCGGTGTTGAAGTGTTCGCTGTTCCAGGGTTTCGGTGCGGTGGCCGGGAGATCATTGCGAAAGTTTGCGTGCTGGCAGGCACCCAGTGCAAGGGCTGTCGTGAGCAGGGCAAGGGTGCGGATGAATGGAAAAGGTCTCATGAGCGGGCTTTCCTTTCTGCGGGAAGGGGGCAATGGGGGTCAGTCGGTGCTTTCCGCTGCCAGACTTGCAATGGCAGCGATGAGCCGGTCGAGATGGAACTGGAAAGCGGCTTCGTGATAGGTTTTTTCGCGGGAGTAGTGCTGCAGGCCGCGAAAGTGGGCTGTGTACGAAGCAGGGATGTGAGAGATGTCCGTATCGCTCAGTTCAAAATTCAGCTGGTACTGGGCGAGTTCGGCGTTGATGTTGCCGATGGTGGTATTCAACACCCACAGGGCGCTCTGGCTCAGGGTGCGATCATGCAACCCCGCTTCGGCAAGACAATCGAATACGAGGGCCATGTGCTCGGTCCAGGCTGCCGAGGTATGCCCTTCCCAACCCAGGGTTTGCGCCAGGTGAGGGTAGCGGATCAACATCTCGCGGAGGGCGCACGACCAGATGCGCAAGCGCTTTTCCCAATTCGCGCCGGGGGGGAGGACGAGTTTGAAATTTTCGAGCAACCGGGCGGAAATCGCCTGCAAAAGCTCGTCCCGGTCGGAAAAGTAGGTGTACAGCGCCATCGGGGTGAGGCCGAGATCCCGCGCGATACGGTTGAGTGATACACCTGCAGTGGGTTCCCGTTCGAGAATGGCGATTGCGCACGCGATGATTTCATCGCGGGAGGTCTTCGCCGGTCTGCCAACCGAGCGGCGTTTGAGGGCGGAGCCTGGGGTGGTCATGAATAGTGAAATATCAATACACGAGGGGTGTTGCGCGAGCCACTGTAACTACCAAACCACACTGTCCGGCAGTGTGATCGGATCGCAAGCAAAAATTTCCCAAAAAATAATTCATACATATACTATACGGTATATAGTATCAACGTTACCGTGATGGGTCTGCATTGTTTCAATTTATTTAAAGCGACCTTCCGGCTCAGCATCTCCCGGGGAGCCGATGGCTCCAGGTCACTGGATTTCGTTGGGTCTTGTCCTCGTCGTCGTTTGAAAAGGAGTATCGAATGAAGCAGATGTTTTTGGGAGGGCGGATGCAACGCTCGAAATGCGAGATGCGCAAACTGAATCCGCTGGCCGCCGCGGTGGCTTCGGTCATTGCTCTCGGAGCACTGCCGGGTCATGCCGCGGATACGGGTCTGGAAGAAGTGATCGTGACGGCACAAAAGCAGGCACAGTCGCTTCAGGAAGTACCGATCTCCATGCAGGCCTTTGATGCCAAGACCCTGGAAAACGCCAATATCTCCAGCATGTCGGATCTGCGCTCCCTGACGGCATCGGTTTCCTTCAAGCCCTATCCGGCCACCACCGAGGCGCTGGTCATCACCATGCGCGGAGTGCCGATCGGCAATATCAGCATCTACAACGACCCGGCCGTGGCGATCAGCATCGATGGCGTGTATATCGCCCGTTCCACCGGCCTCAATCTCACCGTGGCCGATCTCGAATCCGTCGAGGTGCTCAAGGGGCCACAGGGTACGCTCTACGGCCGGAATGCGGTTGCCGGCGCGCTGAATCTGAATACGATCCGCCCGTCGCAGGAATTCGGCTTCATGCAGAACATCACCGTCGGCAATTACGGCAAGCTCACCAGCAAGACGTCCGTCAACGTGCCGATCACCGATACCCTGGCCGGCAAGATTGCCTATATCCACGATGAGCACGACGGCTACATCAAGGACAGCAACGGTAGTGGTACGAACTGGGGGGATCGCAAGGCCGATGCCGGTCGAGTCGATCTGCGCTGGCGTCCTTCCGGGCAGGTGACGGTGGATTATGGTTACGACTGGAGCAAATCCGAATTCATCGATACCAATGCGCAGTGTCTCAACCAGACCAACAGCCTGACCGGCCTGCCCATTGCCAACAGGGCCTTGTACGGTGCACCGTATGTGTGCTCGACCAGCGTGCTGACCTCCCTGCCGATGCGCTCCGGCAGCGGCCTGGGGACCAGCCCCGGCAAGAGCCACACCGAAAATTCGGGCCATATGTTGCGGGTGGAATGGAATGTGAGCTCCACCCTGACCGTGCGCTCCATCACCGGCTATCGTGAGTTGAAGGACAGTTCCGTCAACAAATCCGTGGTCGGCATGATCGACGCTGTTTCCGTCAATATTCCAGGCTTTGTCATCAGCGGTGTGACACATTTGCCAACCGGGCAGACCTCACTCAACTTCCCCTACAGCGTCTGGAACACCAACGACAAATATCTGTCGCAGGAGGTTGATTTCATTGGCCGCCCCAGTGAATATTTCCGCTACACGGCAGGCCTGTATTACTTCGACGAAAAGGGCAATTATCAGAAGCCTCCTGGTCTGGGGAATACCATCGGTCCGATTCTTCTGCCCACCATGGGAGAAATGGGGACCGCACATAACAGTTCCTGGGCCCTGTTCGGACAGTTCACCTGGACTCCGGACATCCTCGATCGCAAGCTCGATATCGTTCCTGGCATCCGCTACACCCGTGACCGGCGCGATGCCACACTGAATGTCGGCAGCACCGCCACCTATATTCCCGGGCCCATGGCAGCCATGCCGCCGGGAACCTATCTCTACCTGCCACCCAATCCGGCTTCCGTGATCAACGCCAGCGGCAGCAACAGTTTTTCCCGCACCTCGCCGGCACTGACCGTGCAATATCACATCAATGACGATGTGATGGTCTACGGCAAGGTGGTCAAGGGTTACCGTTCGGGGGGCTTCAATGATCTGGCCTCCACGCAGTCCCGCTTCTCGGCAGGTTTCGCGCCGGAAACACTGACATCCACCGAACTGGGGATCAAGGGGGAGTACTTCGACCGTCGCCTGCGGGCGAACTTTGCCTGGTTTGAAAGCAAGTATTCCGACCAGATCGTCGTCGTGCCGACCACCATCTCCGGAAAGTACGATGCCTACAATGCCGGCAAGTCCACTTTCGACGGCTTCGAACTGGATCTGACTGCGGCAGTGACAGATGCATTGCGTCTCGGCTTTAACTGGGCGCACGTCAACTTCAAATACAACAAGGTGACCGATCCCGTAACCGGTGTCGATATGACGGATTTCATCCATCTGCTGCCGTCCAAGGACAATTACACACTGACCATGGATTACGCCTTTGGCAAGGTCGGGCCGGGCAAGCTGAACTGGCACCTGGATTATTCCCATATCGACAAGAGCTATACGTCGACACTGGACAGCTACAACTCGGCAACCGGCGTTTTGATCGCCCGGCGTGACCCCGCCAACAATACGACTCCGGCGCAGGACACCTGGAACACCCGTGTGTCGATGAACGGCATTCCGGTGGGGCCGGGCAATCACGGCGATCTTTCCGTCGGCCTGTGGGTGAAGAATCTGACCGACCGCCGCTTCCCCATCTTCGCCTCGGATTTCTCCAACTATGGCATGCCGGTTGGTTCCGCATCCCGCTTCAACGATCCGCGCACGGTGGGTATCGACCTGACGTATCGTTATTGAGGCTTTCCTCTGCTTGCACCTTGATGCTAGCCCTGACGCCCGCCGTGTTTCACGGCGGGTTTTTTCTTTTCAACACGATCCATGGCCCAAACGGGCCATCACCCGTACGGGAAATCCCGGTATAGATAGGATGGAGAAAAGTACCCGTCGCGCAAGGAAAACTCATGACATCTCTTAGCCATGTTCACAGCCCCTCGGATATACCGCTCCAGGACGAGACCCTGGGACAGTGTTTTGATCGGGTGACCGAGCTTCATGCCGGACGGGAGGCCGTCGTCTTCTTGGCACAGGGAGTGCGCTGGACCTATGCCCGTCTACGTGAGGAGGTGGACCGGGTTGCGGCCGGTTTGTTGCGTCTTGGCCTGCGGCCGGGTGACCGGGTCGGAATCTGGTCGCCGAACCGGTTCGAATGGATACTGACCCAGTTTGCCACTGCCAAGGTGGGGCTGATCCAGGTGAATATCAATCCGGCCTATCGTGCTGCCGAACTGGCCCATGCGCTGGTTTCGGTTGGCTGCCGGGCACTGGTGTGCGCGCCCCGTTTCAAGAACAGCGATTACCTGGGTATCGTGCGCGAACTGGCACCGGAACTGGCCGGTTCCCGGCCGGGCCAGCTGTGTGCCGCAAGGTTGCCCGGATTGCAGATGGTGATCCCGCTCGATGATGCATCCGGATCGGTCGATACCACCGGTTGCATTCCCTTTGCGGAATTGCGGCAGCCGTGTGCCGCGGAGGAACTGGCCGCCATGCAGACGGTTGCTGCGGGTTGCAGGCCGGACGATCCGATCAATATCCAGTTCACTTCCGGTACCACCGGCCTGCCCAAGGGGGCAACCCTGAGCCATTTCAACATCCTCAACAATGCATTGATCGTTGGTCGCCAGATCCGTTTCGGGCCGGACGAAACCCTGTGTCTGGCGCTGCCGCTCTATCACTGTTTCGGGATGGTGTTGGGCAGTCTGATGGTGCTGGCCAATGGCGCCCGGATCGTCTACCCCGGCGAGAGTTTCGATCCCGGTACGGCGCTGGCGGCGATCGGATCCGAGGCCTGTACCGCCTTCTACGGTGTGCCGACCATGTTCATCGCCGCACTGGAACATCCCGATTTTGACAGCACTGATCTGGCTTCCCTGCGCACCGGCATCATGGGGGGAGCGCCGTGTCCCGAGGCGGTGATGCGACGGGTCATGACGGACATGCATATCCCCGAGATCACAATCGCCTTCGGCATGACCGAAACATCCCCCGCCAGCTTTCAGACCTCCGCAGACGATTCGCTGGCCCGGCGTGTGAGCACCGTTGGCACCTTGCTGCCTCACGCCGAAGCCAGGATCGCGGATGCGGAAGGACACCCCCTGCCGCGTGGAACGCCGGGCGAGGTGCTGGTGCGTGGCTATCTGGTGATGAAGGGGTACTGGGGTGACGATGCGGCTACCGCCACGGCGATCGACGCCGATGGCTGGATGCATACCGGGGACATCGGCGTGCTGGACGATACCGGCTATCTCAGTGTGGTCGGGCGTATCAAGGATGTGGTCATTCGTGGCGGCGAAAATATTTTTCCCCGGGAAGTGGAGGAGTTTCTTTTTGGTCACGAAGCCGTGGAGCAGGTGGCGGTTTTCGGCGTGCCGGATGAGCGGATGGGCGAGGAACTGTGTGCCTGGATCAGGCTGCGCGAGGGCAGGGTGGTCAGTGAAGCCGAGATTCGCGCCTACTGTCAGGAACGGATCGCGCGTTTCAAGATTCCGCGTTACATCCGGTTCGTCGAGACATTTCCCATGACCGTGACAGGGAAGATCCAGAAATTCGTCATGCGCAAGGAGATGGCGGAAGCCCTAAAGCCCCCTGCCAGCGCGTGATCCCACACGTCAGGTGCGCGGACGGTACGCGCTGTTACGGTGGAGTGGACACAGCATGGAAACCCTAGTTTAGAATCCGGCCACGCTTGCTGCTGTCGGAGGACACATGCTGCACGCCGGCCAGATTGCTCCCAGTTTTCAACTTCCCGATGCGGACATGCAGATGTTCGATTTCGGTTCCCTGCGCGGCAGGCAGCATGCGGTGCTGTTCTTCTACCCCAAGGACGGGACACCCTTGTGTACGCTGGAAGCGATCGACTTCAGTGACCACGAGGATCAGTTCAACCGCCTGGGTTGCACCATCCTCGGTGTTTCGCAGGACGACATCCTGTGTCACGCCGATTTCCGGGACCGCCATGGCCTGTCGGTGCGCCTGCTTTCCGACGAAGACGGGGATGTGTGCCGCCAGTACGAGGTCTGCCGGACGCTGGAGAAAAATGGCGCGTGCAAGGTGTGTGTCGTCCGCTCCACCTTCATCATCGACCTCAACGGCATCATCCGCCATGCCTTCTACGATGTCAGTCCGAAGGGGCATGCGGCGCAAGTCTTTCAACTGGTCAAGGGTCTGGGAACATGCAAGTCGAAAAGAACACCGTCGTCACACTGAACTACAGCGTCACCGACAGCGATGGCAACGTGGTTGACGAAGGGAACGAGCCGCTCGTCTATCTTCATGGGGGCTATGACGGCATTTTCCCCCTGCTGGAGGAGCGCCTTCAGTCCAAAGGCGTGGGCGAATCCCTGACTGTCAAGCTTCAGCCGGAAGATGCGTTTGGCGATTACGACGCCGAGCTGGTGATGATCGAGTCCCGCTCGCTTTTCCCCGACAACATCGAGGTTGGCATGCAGTTCGAGCGCAGCACCGAGGATGGCGACGATGACGAGCTTTTCACCATCACCGATATTGCCGATGATAAGGTGGTGGTGGATGGCAATCACCCCCTTGCGGGGATGTCCCTGGTGTTCGCCTGCACCATCACCGATGTGCGCAAGGCAACCACCGAGGAACTGTCACACGGCCACGTGCACACGCCGGATCACCGGCACCACTGAACGTCTTTCGTCATCACGCCCTGAAGCGGATCAGAAGGGGCTGTGTGGCGCCCAGGGGTGACGCTCGAAGCGGAACACCTCCGGGTTCTGTGCGTCGACCACCACGCGCACCCAGCCCATGAAAGGCGAGCCGTAGGTTTCCACCCGCGTGAAATTGGCGATGGTCCGGCGCGTATGGATATCCTGCAGAGGCTGGTTGATCTGGATTGAATGGGTGTCTCCATGGGCCAGCACCACCTGCCCGTGGAAGCGGGCGAGTTCCTCGCGCAGGCGTCTGAAGAAATCGACGAAGCCGGGTTTGGTCACGCCTTCATTATTGGCTTCGATCCAGGGATTGGCCTGAATATCCAGCAGCAGGCCGCGCAGGTTCTTCTCCCGTGCGATGCGGAAGGCTTCACCCATCCAGGCCAGATTGGCGGCATTGCGCGTGGGATATTCTTCGGCATTGCCAATGTTGTTGTCCGGACCGGGCATATTGAGCGTGGCGAAGAGCACGCCACCGCGTTCCCAGCGCGCATTTTCCGGATAACGGGGCTGGCGTTCGAGGGGGACCGGATGATGGCCCAGACTCTGGGGCGTGGAAAAGAAAACCCCGCGCAAATACTCCAGACGTTCCACCGGATCGAAGCGCCCGGCGAGGATGCGTGAGCAATCCATCCATTCGTTATCGCCAGGGACATAAACGATGGGCAGGGGGGCGGCCTGGAACAGGGTATGGATGCCGGTATAGACCTCGTCGTCGCAACGGGCTGCTCCGCTCTTGATGTCACCCGCATGAATGGCGAAGGCGAGTCCGGATTGCGCCATCGCTTCCAGCATCGAGGGAAGCTGCTGGCGCTCGTAGGGCGTGTAGGGGGTGTCGCCGAAGAGGCCAAAGGCAAACGAGTCATCGCCGGCCCACGCACCGGGGCAGCAGAGGATGGACAGCAGCAGAACAAGGCGGCGGATCAGGGAGGATGACATGGCGGCTTGTCCCCGGCTTCAGTCGAAGCGGATGGTGTAAAAAATATCGAGGGCGTTGCTGGTGCCGCCCCGGGCGCGCAGCGACAGCCGTTTGCTGAGCTGATAGCTGATGTTGGCGACGCTGGTGGCTCCGGCCAGGCCCTGTTCATAGCTGAGATAAGCCTTGGAGGAGAGCCGTTTCCCCAGCGTCAGCACGGAACTTTCCACCGTGCCGGTGCCTTTCAGGGAAATTTCGTCAAGTCCGGTGGCCTGGGCGATCTGCTGCTGCAGCGTGACCGATTCACCCGCCGCCAGCAGGGCGCTCGCGGCGGCCTGGAGGGTGCGGCCGTCATTGCCGCTGGAATCTCCCAGCCCGTAGCCGAGCACCAGCCAGGAGAGCTTCTCGCTGTTGGGAACCTCGGGGCGCGATACCACCGTCACCCGAGGGGCGTGCGCCGTGCCGGAGATGGCCACACCGGCCTCCACCTTCTGGTTCTTGCGCATGGCGAGGATGTCCAGCCCGGGATTGTCCAAGGGGCCCTGAAAATTCAGCACGCCCCGCTCGATTTCCAGCTCCTGGCCATAGGCCCGGTAGCGGCCTTCACGCACCGCGATGCTGCCGTTTGCACGCAGCGTATTGCGATCGCTGCCGGTGAGCCGGAGCTTGCCGCCGAAGCGGGCTTCCAGGCCCTGGCCCCGGAGGCGGAAATCATCACCCAGATCGATGCCGATGTCGGTTTTCAAGGTGAATTTCGAGGGAGGTGCGGGTGTGTTTTTTCTGCCCGCGAGAATTACGTCCTCGCTACTCGATGGAGCATTCTCGTCCGTCAGTGTGATGCGCCCGAGATCCGCCTGCAATGTGGCGGTGGTACTCAGCAGGTTGCGCTCCAGTACCGCATTTCCTTCGCCACTGAGCACCAGCTGGCGATCAGGACGGGAGAGCGCCTGGAAATGATCGGCCTTGAAGGTGATGTGCATTTCAGGCGGCTGCGGATCGCCCCAGGTCATGTTGCCCGCACCGGTCACTTGGCCATTGCCGCTGCGCAGGCGCAGATCGCTGAGGATGGCCTGCTCGCCATCGAGGCTGAGCCGGAAGCCGCCTTCCTGAAAGCGCACACCGAGGTCCGGAATCCGCAGCGCCAGATCGCTACCTTGCAGGCTTCCGGTGATGGCGGGGCGGCCGAGCGTACCCGTACCGCGCAGGATGCCGGCGATGCGCCCGTCCAGGCTGAGTCCGCCGCGGGGATCAAGCAGAGGCCCCAGCCAGCTCAGGGTTTGGGTTTCAAGATTGGCGGCCAGGCGTAAGGGAGCCTCCGCAGACAGGCCCCATCGTCCGTCACGGCGCTCGAGACGGGTGCTGGCTTCGCCGTGGAGCTTGCCGAGCACCTTGCCCTGTGCATCGATACGGGCCGACAGGGCGTCTTCGCTGGCTTCGAGGCTGGCGGAGAGGGATGTAAGGCCGAGCGTGGTGCCACGCGTGAAGGGCAGGACGATATCGCCCTGCTGGCGTTGCAAGGTGAAGCTGCCTGCCAGCGATTTCCCGGCGTTGACCTGCCAGCGTCCGCCCAGCTTCAGATCGGTTTCCAGCGCATCGCCCCGACCGGCCATGGCCAGCAGGGCGCTCAGGGCAAGACCATCGGCCTGCCCCTGGGTGCGCCACTGGTCAGGGCTCCAATTGAGGCTGTCAAGTGTCACCCGGCCTCCGGCGATGGCAATCTGCATGCGTTGCAGATCGATCCGGTCCGGTGCGAGTGCAATCGTTGCCGGTGCTTGCAGGTCGAAGGCATAAGGGCCCCGGTTCCCGGCCCGCTCCAGACGACCGTGCCAGGCGAAGCGCTCCTGCAATCTGCCGCTCAGGGCCATGGTCATGTCGAGCTTCGGATTGGTGGCGCGGAATTCGATGTGATGGTCATTCTGGCTGCCGTGTCCGGCAAGGGTGACGAGATCGAGCGCGAATCCCGGTAGCGTCAGGCCCTCGGCGCGGACATCGAGCGCCAGCGGTGCTGCCGGATCGGGGGCGAGACGGGTGTGGGCGTGCAGTGCGGTGAGGAGGTAATCCTTGCCCCATGCCAGATGCGCCGCATCCAGTGTCACCTCGCCGGAGGGTGCGACAAGGCGTCCCGTGAGCGCGCCTCTGGCGCTCAGCCGGCCTTGCAGTTCTGCATCCAGCGCCGACAGCCGGGGCGCCTCGATGGCGAAATGCAGCGTGTCGCTATGGTGGCCGAGCCGGCCGGCGAGGGTGAGGCGGTTCTCCGCCACCTGCAGGGCAATCTGATCCGCCGTCAGGTGTTGTCCGTCCCAGCCCAGATGGCCATCGAGAGTGAGGGGCTGGCCGCGAAACCGGCTTTTCTGCAGGGAGAACGCGATCGTGCCGGCAGGCGTTGGCGCGAGGACGCCGGTGGCGTCGATCCTGCCATTGAGCAAAGCCGAAGGATAGCGGCCAAAGGCCGAGGGATCGAAGCCGGAAAACTGCGCTTCGAGACGCAGCCGGTGTGGCTCATCCTCCGTCATCTCGCCTTGCAGTTGCAGGGTACTGCCGGCGGCGCCCAGGCGGGCTTCGTCGAGGGTGATTTTGCCGTCCTGGCGGCGGGCCTGCAGGGCGAGCCGGAAGCGCCTGTCCGCCAGCCGGACATTGGCATGCTGGATTTTCGTATCGCCTTCCAGACGGATGCTGCCGTCAAGCGCCATGGGCATGACACGGCTATGGAGCGCAGCGGGGTTGAGCCGCGCAACCGCCAGATCGAGGGAAAGAACTTTCCCGGCGAGTGTGCCGCCGCCACGGAGTCGGCCGCCCGCGCCAAGATCGATGTCGATCTCGCGGAATCGCCAGTGCGTGTCTTGCCCCTGGAACGCGAGTGCGGCCTGTTGCAGGGGCAGGCCATTGTGATCCCATGCCGCCGGGCGGGCGTTGCGGAGCCGGAGTGTGCCGCCTTGCGTCGCGGTGTACTCCACGCTGCCGGCCAGTTCGGCGCGGGGCAGGCTGGTGGACCAGCGTGCCGGGTCGATCCCGGTTGCGTCAACCTGCGCGCTTTCCACCGGCTTTGAGGCAAATGGCGTGAGCTGCGCCGACCCGACGAAATGACTGTCGGCGGCGGAGAAGCTGGCTTTTACTCCGATGTGTTCGAGTGAGCCCGAGATGCCTGCGGCGAGCATCAGCGCCGGTTCCCGCTGGCCGGTAAAACGCAGATCGGCATTGAGCGTGAAGGGTGCGCTTGCGCCCAGATCGCCGCTTCCCGCGAGTTTGCCCCAGGGAGTTGTCAGGGATTGCAGTTGCAGGCGATAACGATTGCCGGCAAGCGCCAGACTCATTCGTAGCGGCCCCGCTTCCTGGGAGACGAGCGGACCGGGGCGATAGCGCAGACGGTTAACGGTGATGTCTTGGATCGCCATTTCCAGTGGCAGGGCCAGGGTGTCGGGAAGCCGGAGTGGCGTTGTGTCTGGTGCCAGTTCCTCGATATCGATGCCGGCGGCAGCGAGCCGCCGTATGACCAGCCTGCCCTGCAGCAGCTCGCCGGGTGACCAGGACCATTGCAGATCGCTGACGCTGATGCGCCGGGCGGGTGAAGCGAACACGAGCGTGTCGATCCGGCCATCGCGCAGCAAGGCGCCGTGGATATCGTCAATCCGCAGGGATTTGCCCGCAAGGGAAGTCGCCCGGGTGAGTGCCCAGCGCAATCCCGCCTCGGTGGCCGTGAGCCAGAACAGGGCGGCACCTGTCGCACTCGCCAGCAGCAGGAGCAGGGTGATGAGGAGTCGCGGCGACGGGCGTTTCAAAAGTTGAACCCCACCGAGAAGTGCAGCCGGGTTTCACCGCTGCGCTGCCCATGCGCGAGATCGAGATAGAGCGGACCCACCGGGCTGCGCCAGCGCAGCCCGGCGCCATAACCCCTGGCCAGATGCATTTCGCTGAAGCGGTCGGCGGCATCGCCGGCATCGATAAAGGTGGCGATGCCCCAGTGCTCGTCGATCCAGTGCACGCCCTCGATGCTCACCACGGCCAGCGCCCGGCCACCGACGATGGCATTGCCCTCGCGGATGCCCAGACTCTGGTAACGGTAACCACGCACGGATTGATCGCCCCCGGTGCGGAACAGGGCGTCGGTCGGCACGCCATCATTGGTGCCGGCAAGCACACGACCGATGTCGCCACGCAGGATCAGCTGGTCCTGCGCGCCCAGGGGCAGGTACCAGGCGCCCCGCAGCAGGCTGCGCAGATAGCTGCGGTCCGAAACCAGTGCCCGTGTGGCGCCCTCCAGCTGCAGATTGAGCAGGAAGCCGCTACGGGGGTTGATCAGGCTGTCTACTCCGCGCCAGGTCCAGGTCCAGGAAGGCACCAGCGCCTTGCTGCCCTGCTCCGGGCTGCCTGTCACGTTCTGCCGTTCGCGCACGAACTTGAGGCCATAGACGATTTCGCTTTTGCCGCGCACAAAGCTGCGCTTTGCGCCCAGGGTGACTTTCCGCGTGATCTCGTCCTCGATATCGGTACGCTCGTACTGGGCGCTGACGCTGTCGCGATAGGCTTCTGTACCCAGCGGCAGCTGTATGTCTCCGCCCAGGGTCTGGCGCGTGCGATCCAGAGCCAGGGTGTTGGACAGTCGCCAGGCCCGGTCGAGGATATTGATGTCGCGGTAATTCACCTGCGCACGCGGGCCGCTGTCACTGCTGATCCCCAGGCCGAGACCGATCTGGCGTGCCGGATATTCGACCAGATCCACCTTCACCGGCTCTCCATCGGGCCGGGCTGTGTCGGTGGCCGTGGAGACGTGCACGCTGCTGAAATAAGGGGTGTTCTGCAAACGGCTTTGCAGATCCAGCAGCTTGGCCTGATCGTAGGGATCTCCCGGCCGGATCGGATTGATGTCGCGCACGACGCTTTCCGGATAACGCTGCAGGCCGTGAATCTCCAGGGGGCCGAAGGTGAAGGCGGGGCCGCTGTCGATCAGTACATGGAGGCGCACGGTGCCCTGTTCCGGGTCGACGGTGGCTTCGCTGCTGGCGATGGAGGCTGCGGGATAGCGACCGATGAGCAATATACGCAGGGCATCCCGCTTGGCGGCCTCCCAGTCGGCATGGCGGAACACGGCGCCGGGCTTGATCGGCCAGGCGGTGCGCCAGGCTGCAAGCCGTGTCTGGGCGTCGGGGCCGGTGGAGAAGGCGCCCTGCGCATCCAGGTCAACCTGCCCTACATGAACCGGATCGCCGGGAACCACCTTGAGTTGAACTTCCCATTCGTCCCCTTTCTGATGCAGGGAGGCATCGATACGGGGCGCGTAGAAACCCTCGGTGGCGAGGAACTCGCGGATCTGCGCGGGCGCCTGCCTGACCAGGGCGCGCAGCTGGGTGGCATCCACCAGCGGGCTGTCGTGCCAGCGATAGAGATCCAGCGCCGGATCGAGCAGGGCTCGCTGGGCGGCGGGGATCTCCAGATTGATGTGATAGCGCACGGCATCGTTGGCCCGGGCCTGCATGGCCGCGAGGCAGCAGAGCAACAGGAACGGCAGGAGACGCAGTGGCATGGAGCGGAGCACCGGTGTTCAACGGCCGGCGAGGGCCTTGAGCTGGTAGATCTGGTCCAGCGCTTCGCGCGGGCTCAGTGCATCCGGATCGAGGGTGTCGAGGGCTTCACGCAGGGGGTCGGCTGTCATGGGGGTTGCCGTTGCGAGCGCCAGTTCAGCCAGGGGGGCAAACAGATCGGCCTGGGGGCCTGCGCCGATCTGTGCGTTTTCGAGCTGCACCAGACGACGGCGTGCTTCCCGCACCACGGCGGCGGGAATGCCGGCCAGGGCGGCCACCTGAATGCCATAGCTCTGCGAGGCGGGGCCCTCCTCGACGGCATGCATGAAGACAATGCGCTGGCCGTGTTCCACCGCATCGAGATGCACGTTGGCACATTCGGGGTAATCCTGGGCCAGGCGTGTCAGCTCGAAGTAATGGGTCGAGAACAGTGTGAGGGCGCGGTTCTTTTCGATCAGGTGACGGGCGATGGCGAAAGCCAGGGCGAGGCCGTCGAACGTGGAGGTGCCACGACCGATCTCGTCCATCAGCACCAGTGAACGGTCGGTCGCGCCATGCAGGATTGCTGCCGCTTCCGTCATCTCCACCATGAAGGTAGAGCGGCCGGAGGCCAGATCGTCGGAAGCGCCGATACGGGTGTAGATCGCATCGAGGGGGCCGAGTACACAGCGCCGTGCGGGGACGAAACTGCCGCAGTGGGCGAGCAGGGCGATCAGCGCCGTCTGCCGCATGTAGGTGGATTTGCCACCCATGTTCGGGCCGGTGATCAGGAGCAGGCGGCGGCTGGCCGAGAGCGTGGCGTCGTTGGCAATGAACTGTTCTCCGGTCTGCACGACCTGGGCCTCGACCACGGGATGGCGGCCGCCTTCGATTCTGAGCCCGGGCTCATCGCGGAATTCGGGTGCGCAGTAATCGAAGCGCCGGGCCGCATCCGCGAAAGCGGCCAGGCCATCGGTCTGCGCCAGGGCCCGGGCGATGGTCTGGAGGCGGGGGATCGAATCCGCAAGAGATTCGATCAGCGCCTCGTAGAGCTGTTTTTCCAGGGCCAGTGCGCGATCGTTGGCGGAGAGTGCCTTGTCCTCGAAGGCCTTGAGTTCCGGCGTGATGTAACGCTCGGCATTCTTCAGGGTCTGGCGGCGGCGGTAGTCCTCGGGCACCCGGGCGGCGTGGGTGTGGGTGACTTCGATGTAAAAGCCATGCACCTTGTTGAATTCCACCTTGAGGGTGGCAATGCCACTACGCGTCCGCTCGCGGGCTTCCAGTTCAAGCAGGAACTGGCCGCAGTTGGCCTGGATGGCGCGCAACTCGTCCAGATCGGCACTGTACCCGGGGGCGATGACGCCCCCGTCGCGCAGGGCGGCCGCGGGTTCAACGGCTACGGCCCGGACCAGCAGTGCGAGGCATTCATCCGGCGTGGCCAGATCGGCCCGGGCGGTGTGCAGCAAGGGCGCCGGCACCCCTGCGAGCACACCGTGCACTGCTTCAAGGCGGGCGAGCGTGTCGCGCAGGGCGGAAAGATCCCGGGGGCGGGCATTCTTGAGGGCAATGCGGGCGGTAATGCGTTCCACATCCGCCATGCCCTTGAACGTGGCACGCAGGTTGTCGATCCGGTCCATCAATCCGGCCACGGCTTCGTGGCGGCGGATGGCGGCGCTGCGATCCGCCAGGGGGTGGTGCAGGCAGTGGCGCAGCCAGCGCGAGCCCATGGTTGTGGCGCAGTTGTCGAGCAGGGACAGGAGCGTGGGGGCAGGTTCGCCGCGCAGGGTTTCGGTGAGTTCGAGATTGCGGCGCGTGGCCGGGTCGAGGCGCAGATAGGCACTTTCCTGCTCGACGTTGAGGCCCGTGATGTGTCCCAGTCGTTGCATCTGGGTGGCGCGGGCGTACTGGAACAGGGCGCCCGCGGCGGCCAGAGCGGGATATTGCCGCGACGGGTCGATGCCGAAGCCGGAAAGATCGCGGGTGCCGAAATGTTCGGTGAGCAGGCGGGTAGCAGTTGTCGTATCGAAATGCCAGTCGGGCAGGCATTTTTGCGAGGTGGTGCGTAGCTCGGGCAGGGTAATGCGCAGGCCATCGGGCAGCAGCAGCTCCGCCGGTCGCAGGCGCTCGAACTGCGCAGGCAGGGTGTCCACGCCGGTTTCCAGCAGGCACAGATCGCCATTGGCAAGGTTGAGCCAGGCCAGGCCGGCACGCTGCTGCTCCACGGTCAGGGCCAGCAGCAGGCTGTCGCGGCGGTCGTCGAGCAGGGCGACGTCGGTCAGCGTACCAGGGGTGACGATGCGCACCACGGCCCGATCCACCGGCCCCTTGCTGGTGGCCGGATCGCCGATCTGCTCGCAGATGGCGACGGATTCACCCAGTTTCACCAGCCGCGCGAGATAGGACTCGACCGCGTGGAACGGCACGCCAGCCATGGCAATCGGCTTTCCTGCCGATTGCCCCCGGGTGGTCAGCGTGATGTCCAGCAGGCGTGCCGCTTTTTCGGCATCCTCGAGGAACATCTCGTAGAAGTCTCCCATCCGGTAGAACAACAGCATGTCCGGATGCTGCGCCTTGAGCCGCAGATACTGCTGCATCATCGGCGTGTGCGGTGACTCCTTGCGCTCCTGTTTACCTGTTTCCAAAGTCCGTAGCCTGTCTGAAACCTGATCTTCCGGTGGGGGCGATGCTTCTGTGCCAGACCGGTCACCCGAGCCATCGGGATGGCGGACGTGGTGATTCGATTCGGGGGAGCCGCATATTACCGTTCCCGTGCTGAGGGGATGGCAGCACCTGATGTCTGTTGCGATCGGTAATGAAGGGCCTGCTCATCTATGATGCAGCGGATGATTCCCCGATTTTGTGTAGCTTTTGGTCGCAATCATTTCAGCGAGGCTTGATGATGGATCGTCTTTTTGCTCTTTTTGCGTCGCTCGTTCTCTTTGCCTTTCTCTCGCCCCTCAGGGCCGCTGAAGCGCCGGTCGAGCCTTCCACTTTTGGCATGCACATTCTGCATCCGGGAGACTATCCGGCGCCCTTCCCCTTTGGCACGCTGCGCCTGTGGGATGCGGGGACCCCCTGGAAGAAAATGAATCCGGCGCCGGGCCAGTACGATTTCAGCGTCCTCGATCACTGGCTGGATCTGGCGGCCCGGAATCATTGGGATGTGGTCTACACCTTCGGCCACACGCCGCCCTGGGCCGCACGGGAGGGCAATGAAGCCATGCCACCAGCCGATTTGCGCGCCTGGGACGATTTCGTGCGTGCGCTGGCCACCCATGCCGCGGGGCGCATCCAGTATTGGGAAATGTGGAATGAGCCGACCCTGCCGAGATTCTTTCAGGGCAGCCCGGCGGAACTGGCGGAGATGACGCGGCGTGCCGCGGCCATCATCAAATCCATCGATCCCTCTGCCCGGATACTCGGCGCATCACCCGTGGGCGAGGAGAAAATCACGCCCTGGCTGGATGCCTATTTTGCGGCTGGTGCTGGATCGGCCATCGACATTGTGGCCTTTCATGGCTATCTGCGCCGCAAGCCGCCCGAGCAGATTCTGAAGCTGCTGCAATCCATTCGCGGCACCATGAGCGCACATCAAATCGGCAACAAGCCCCTGTGGGATACGGAGGCGAGTTGGGGCGAGGAAAAGGATCTGCCGGATCCCGAAGCGCAGGCCGCCTATCTGGCCCGCTATTACCTGCTGCAGCGATCGCATCGTGTGGATCGCTTCATCTGGTACGCCTGGCACGAGACCGGTTTTGGCGCATTGAAGGATGCGGGTGGCCCCCGTCAGGCCGCCACTGCGTATGCGCAAATGTACCAATGGCTGGTGGGGGCGGCATTCGAGCAGCCCTGTGCCGGCAATGGCCATCGTCTGTGGCGCTGCGAAGTGAGCCGTCCGGGGGGCTACCGGGCGCAGATCGTATGGGATCTGGACCCGGACGTTTCCTACACGCCACCCACTGCGTTCAGGCAATACCGGACCCTTGATGGTCGGACCGGCCCGATCGACGGCCCGGTACGTATCGGGCCGCAGCCCGTGCTGCTGGAAACCGGCATGGCGCCGGCGTCTTGATCGACGATACCAGAGCTCAGGCCCGCAGTCCGGGGGTGAGATGCAGGTCCACCACCTGCAGCAGCTGAGCGAAGATTTTGGGGTTGCCCGCCAGTATGTTGCCGGTAGTCAGATAGTTGGGTTCGCCCTTCAGATCACCCACCAACCCGCCGGCTTCGCTGATGAGCAGGGCACCGGCGGCCATGTCCCAGGGAGAGAGGCCGAATTCCCAGAAGCCATCGAGGCGGCCGCAGGCGACATAGGCCAGATCCAGCGAGGCGGCGCCCGGGCGGCGAATGCCGGAGGCTTTCTGGGTCAGATCGCGGAAGATGGCGAGGTAGGTATCGATATGGTCGAAAACCCGGTAAGGAAAGCCGGTGCCAAGCAGGGCTTCATTCAGTCTGGTTTGCCGGGAAACACGGATGCGCTTGTCGTTGAGGAAGGCGCCTGCTCCCCTGGATGCGGTGAACAGTTCGTTGCGGCCAGGATCGTAGACCACGGCATGGGCCATCGTGCCGCGATGTGCAAGGCCGATGGAAACGGCATACTGGGGGAAGCCGTGGATGAAATTGGTGGTGCCGTCGAGCGGATCGATGATCCACTGGTATTCCGAGCCGCTGGCGCTCCCGGAGGCGCCAGACTCCTCTGCTAGTATCGCGTGGTCCGGATAGGCTTCGCGGATGACTTCGATGATGGCGTTTTCCGCCGCGCGATCCACCTCGGTGACAAAATCGTTTTGCTGTTTGGCGCTGACCTTGATCCGGCCAAGATCCAGGCTGGCGCGGTTGATGATCTGTCCGGCGCGACGCGCGGCCTTGATGGCGATATTCAGAGTGGGGTGCATGAGTATGGCAATGACGGTGTGGCAATGACCCGGCATCGATCACATTGACGGGCCGCGGATTCTATCAGGCCCGCCGGTTCTCCCCTTTCCCTTCTTCCCACGCCATGACTGATCCTGCCGATTCTTCGCCACTGGCACGCCTGCGCATCGTCCTTTCCCGTCCCAGCCATCCGGGCAATATCGGCTCGGCGGCGCGGGCCATGAAAACCATGGGCCTTTCCGATCTGGTGCTGGTGGTGCCGAAGGCATTTCCCGATCCGCAGGCGGAAGCGATGGCTTCGGGAGCCGTGGATATTCTGGCCGCGGCGCGGGTCTGCACCACGCTGGAAGAAGCGCTGGCGGATACGGTGTTCGCCACGGCGGTGACGGCACGACGAAGGGAGCTGGCCGCCGCGCCGCTCTGGGCGCATCAGGCCGTTGCCGAACTGGTGGCCAAGGCTGCCGGAGGTGCCCGGGTGGCGCTGGTGTTCGGCAACGAAACCTTCGGCCTTTCCAATCAGGAAGTGGCGCTATGCCAGCGCTGGTCCTCCATTCCCGCGAATCCCGAATATTCCTCGCTCAACCTGGCCCAGGCGGTGCAGGTATTCTGCTACGAGGCCCGCACCCAGGCGCTGCTGGCCGGCGCACCACCGGTGGTGTCCGATGCGGGTGTGCCGGCAACCCATGCCGAAGTGGAGGGGCTGCTGGGCCATCTGGAGCGGGCGGCCATCATCAGCGGCTATCTGGATCCGGATCAGCCCAGGCGTTTCATGCCGCGCTTGCGCAGGCTGTTCGGCCGGGCAGCGCTGGAGCGCGAAGAAATCCACCTGTTGCGGGGAGTGCTGGGGGCGCTGTTGTCGGCAAAAAAAGGAGCATAGGGAGCAGGGACATTTTCCGACGAGGTGAATGCAAAAAAGCCGGCCACGAGGGCCGGCTTTTTTGTGTGCCACCTTGGGTGCGAGGCTTTATGGAGTCCTCTGGGTTTCCACCATCTGCAGCGGTTCATCGGCAACGATCGCCACGGGCTTGGGTTTGCGGCCCAGAGGTTGTGCGGGAACGCTGCTGACAGGTGCCTGGGCTGCGGATGCGGATGAAGTTTCGATCATGATCAGCCCGGCTTCCTGCAAGTTGGCGGTCGGCACGGCCGTTGCGACAACCGGAGAGGCGGGAAGCGTGGGCGCCTTGATCTCCGGAGCGGGTGCCATGGGGGCGGATATCACAGGAGCAGACGGTTCCGCCGCTGCAGGCTCCACCGGAGCAGCTTCGATTACGGCAGCAGGTGCCATGACGGGAGCGACAGGCGCCGGAAGTTCGGCTTCCATCACCGGTCCGGTTTCCGTCACGGTGGCAACGGTTTCGGTCATGACGGAAGGAGCTGTTTCATGCTCCGGCGCTGCGGGTGCAGCGGCCATGTGCTCCATGGCAGGCTGAGCCGGCGCTGCTGCGGAGATTTCTTCAGTGACCACGGCGGTTGCCACGGCTTCGGCGACGGTCGTGGCGGCCTGATCCCCGGCGCCTGTTGCCTGGGCATTCTCGTCCTGGCGACGCTCGCCACGGCCACGGCCACGGCGGCGGCGGCGTTCGCCCGGCTGTCCCTCGTTCTCGGCGGGGCTGGCAGCGGGCTGGCCTTCATTCACTGGCAGGGTTGCCGCAGCTTGTTCGGTGCGGGCCTGCTCCTGACGCGGCGGGCGGGGCTGGCGTGGCTCGTTGCCTTCGCGGGCTGGACGTTCGTTGCGTTCGCCACGTTCTCCACGCTGACGGCGGGCTTCGCGCGGCTGACCTTCTACCCCCTGGCCGGATTGGGGTTGGGGCGGCGGGTTGGCTTCTTCACGCTTGCCTTGCTGTGACTGACGGGGTTCGTTACGCTCGTTCCGTTCTTTGCGGCCTTCGCGGCCTTCGCGGGCATCGCTGTTCTCGCGTCCTTCACGACCCTGACGTTCCTGGCGGTTGCCGCGATTACGGTCGCCACCCCGTTCATTGCGGCCGCCGCGATCATTACGTTCGCTACGTCCGCCACGATCGTTACGCGAATCGCCGCGACGGCCGGGTTTGCCTTCTTTTTCGCGGGGTGCTTCGGGCTGGCCGGGGGTGCCGGTGAACCAGGTCAGTACGCGGGCGAAGAGGCCGGGTCGAGCCGGAGCGGCCTTGGCTGCAACAGGTCGGGGTTCGATGACGGGAGCAGGTTGCTCGGGGGTGATGCCCTTGACTGCGGCTTCGGGTTTGGCAGGCCGGGCTTCGGTCTGGGCCGAGGGCGGCTGGTAGCTTTCCTCGCTGGCGGGGCGCTCTGCCATCTGGTAGCTGGCGACGGCCACTCCTTCGGCATTGAGCTGGTCGTGGCGCAGGCGCACGATTTCATGGGCCGGTGTTTCCAGGTGGCGATTGGGTACGATCACCAGATTGGCACGGTGGCGGACTTCGATGCGGGCGATGTCCACCCGTTTTTCGTTGAGCAGGAAAGTGCCGACATCCACCGGAACCTGGCAGTGGATGGCGCCGGTGTTTTCCTTCATCGCTTCCTCTTCGAGGATGCGCAGGATGTGCAGCGCGGCCGATTCGGTGCTGCGGATGTGGCCGGTGCCGGTACAGCGCGGGCAGGTGATGTAGCTGGTTTCGGCCAGGGCGGGACGCAGGCGCTGGCGGGAGAGTTCGAGCAGGCCGAAGCGGCTGATCTTGCCGGTCTGCACGCGGGCGCGATCGTGATGCAGGGCATCGCGCAAGCGGTTTTCCACCTCGCGCTGGTTCCTCGCCGATTCCATGTCGATGAAGTCGATCACGATCAGGCCGCCCAGATCGCGCAGGCGCAGTTGCCGGGCAATTTCGTCGGCGGCTTCGCAGTTGGTGCGGAAGGCGGTTTCCTCGATATCGCTGCCCTTGGTGGCGCGACCGGAGTTCACGTCCACGGAGACCAGGGCCTCGGTATGGTCGATGACGATGGCACCGCCCGAGGGCAGGTTCACCTGGCGTGAATAGGCCGATTCGATCTGGTGCTCGATCTGGAAGCGGGAGAAGAGGGGAACATCATCCCGGTAACGTTTCACACGGTTGACGTTGCCCGGCAGTACATGGGTCATGAACTGCTGCGCCTGCTCGAAGATGTCGTCGGTGTCGATCAGGATCTCGCCGATTTCGGCATGGAAATAATCACGGATGGCGCGAATGACCAGGCTGGATTCCTGATAGATCAGGAAGGCGCCGGTCTGGCCGTGGGCAGCACCCTCGATTGCACGCCACAGTTGCAGGAGATAGTTGAGATCCCATTGCAGTTCTTCGGCGGTGCGGCCGATGCCGGCGGTACGGGCGATCAGGCTCATGCCTCCCGGCACATCGAGCTTGTCCATGATTTCGCGCAGTTCCTGGCGTTCCTCGCCCTCGACACGGCGCGATACGCCGCCGCCGCGGGGATTGTTGGGCATCAGGACCAGGTAGCGGCCGGCCAGCGAGATAAAGGTGGTCAGCGCCGCGCCCTTGTTGCCGCGCTCGTCTTTTTCCACCTGGACGATGAGTTCCTGGCCAACCCGGAGCGCATCCTGGATCTTGGCCCTGCCGGGCTCCAGATTAGGCTGGAAATAGGCACGGGCAACTTCCTTGAATGGCAGGAAGCCGTGGCGCTCGGCACCGTAATCGACGAAGGCGGCTTCGAGACTGGGCTCGATGCGGGTGATCACCGCCTTGTAGATGTTGCTCTTGCGTTGTTCCTTGGCGGCCGACTCGATGTCGAGGTCAATCAGTTTTTGACCATCGACGATCGCGACGCGGAGTTCCTCGGCCTGCGTCGCATTGAACAGCATGCGTTTCATGTGTGCTCCCGCGCGCAGCAGGGCACGACAAACCGCTCGCTGCCAGGGTTATCTGTCTGGCAGCGTGATCCTAGTTTGCGAATGGATAAACAGCATTGAACGATGTTTGGGCAAACGGGTTATCAGGTGTGTCGTTGTTGCGCGCCGGCGTTCCCGAAGGAAGGGCCTGCGCGTAGCGTCTGTGTGCCTGTGATGCGCGCAATTTCAAGTAGTATCGCTTCTCCGGGCGAGCGAAATACCCTGTGGGGTGCTGGATCAAGGGCAGAGATGCGGCGATTCTTCGCGTCGCATCCGCCACCCGGGTTCCAATGTCACATCCGGAGGCCCCAACGGGGCCGGCGGGCAAGACAACATTCCGGGACTGGCGCCACCGACGTCACTTCGGTTCGTCGGGCACGCCGTCGCGAAACGGCAGACCGGGGCACATTGTATTTCAGAATGAATGATTTAAGTAAAGATTCCGCGACCCTTCTTGAAGTTGGAGAGGAGGAGGCGGGTCAGCGCATCGATAACTTCCTGTTGCGTATCGCAAAGGGCGCTCCCAAGAGCCACATCTATCGCATCCTGCGCAGCGGGGAGGTGCGTGTCAATAAAGGCAGGATCGGCCCTGATTATCGACTCCGGGCCGGGGATCGGGTTCGGGTACCCCCGATACGCCTGTCCGAAAAGCGTCCTGTGGCCGTTCCAGCCCGTGAATTTGCTCTTGTCTACGAGGATGATGCCCTGATTGTCATCGATAAACCGGCTGGGGTGGCGGTTCATGGGGGGAGCGGGGTGAGTTTCGGCATCATCGAGCAACTGCGCCAGGCCCGGCCCCAGGCCCGGTTGCTGGAACTGGCCCATCGCCTGGATCGGGAAACCTCCGGCCTGCTGATCGTGGCCAAGAAGCGCTCGGCGCTGACCAGGCTGCATGACCAGTTCCGCGAGGGAGGCATCTCCAAGCGTTATCTGGCCCTGGTCAGGGGGCGCTGGATGAATCCCCGGCAGCACATCCGTCATCCCCTGCACAAATATCTGACCGAAGACGGGGAGCGACGGGTGCGCGTTTCCGCCGAGGGCAAGGAGGCTCATTCGATCGTGCGCCTGCTGGCTCGCTGGGAAAACTTCAGCCTGGTGGAAGTGGAACTGAAAACCGGACGTACCCATCAGATCCGTGTCCATTTGAGCCACGCCGGATATCCTCTGGCCGGAGACGACAAGTATGGTGACTTCGCGCTCAACAAGAATCTGCAGAAAGCGGGTTTGAAGCGCATGTTCCTGCATGCCGCCCATCTGGCTTTGCCCCATCCCCTGCAAGGAGAGGACCTATCCCTGGCTGCACCCCTGCCGCCGGAACTGGCGGCCTTCCTCGAACAACTGGACCAGCACGAGGAGCGGGCCGGCGATTGGCCGCGCCCCGTGTCGGTGTGAGACTCGCCCGAATTCAGGAGAAAGCGCCATGGAAAAGCTGGTGTACTTGCTGGGGCATAAGCCCGCTGCCACTCCCGTCGAATTCAGCCAGGCCATGCTGGCCGCTGTTCCCGCCCTGCGCGCCGCCGGCGCGAAACGCATCGATCTGCTGCTGGCGGACCTGAACGAGCCGGTGCGACAGGCTTGTCCCGCCCGCATCGCCGGCCCCTGGGACGATTTGGCCGGTGTGGCCCAGTTCTGGCTGGACAATGTCGATCATCGCAGCGCCGTGGAGCCTGTGCTGGCAGCAGTGGCGGGTCGGCTGGACAGTTATCTGGTGACCGAATCCGTGGTCCAGCCCTATGTGCGGGATTGGCCCGAGGGTGCGCGTCGGCCCGGGGTGAACCAGTTCACCGCCCACGCCAAGCCGGAAGATGTGAGCGAGGAGGACTTCTATCACCACTGGCAGGTGGAGCATTCGGCCATCTCCTTCGAGCTCCATCCCCTGCGTTGGTCCTATATCCGCCATGCCGTGGCGCGGCCGTTGACAGCGGGGGCACCGCCCTACCGCGCCATCGTTTCCGAGCATTTCCGCGAGTTGCGTGATTTCACCGACGAGAATCGCTATTTCGGATCACCCGGGGTGGTGCAGCGCATGTATGCGGATCTGCATCACTTTTGCGATCACACTCGCATGGTGACCGGCCCCATGAGTGAATACAATTTCGATTGAAATCGACAGCAGCCCAGCCGCCGCTCTGACGGTTGCGCGTCGACCACACGCCAAAAATCCAACGGAGGAAACACATCATGGCTAGATTGCAAGGCAAGGTTGCCATCGTCACGGGCGGTGCCCGGGGGATGGGAGAGGCGACGGTTCGCCTGTTCATCGAAAACGGCGCCAAGGTGGTGATCGGCGATGTGCTCGACGGTCCCGGCGAGGCCCTGGCCAGGGAACTCGGCACCAACGCCGCCTTTGTGCACATGGATGTCAGCAAACAGGCCGATTGGGACAAGGCCGTGGTCCGCGCCCAGGCCTTTGGCGCCCTCAATGTGCTGGTGAACAACGCGGCGATCCTCAATCCCAAGGCGATCAAGGATATGAGCGAGGACGACTACATGGCCGTGATCCGGGTCAATCAACTGGGTACCTTCCTCGGCATCCGTTCCGTGCTGGAGCCGATGAAGGCCGCGGGCAAGGGCTCCATCATCAATGTCTCGTCCATCGACGGCTTTCAGGCCAAGAACGGTCTCGCGGCCTACGCCTCCAGCAAATGGGCGGTTCGTGGTCTGACCAAGGCTGCGGCCATCGAGCTGGGCCCCTACAACATCCGCGTCAATACGGTGCATCCCGGGGGCATTTTTACCGATATGGGGGGGCGTTCCGAGCAGAACAGCGATCCTCGCTCCATGGACGGGTTTTATCGATCGATGCCCATCCCTCGTGTTGGTCTGCCCCACGAGGTGGCCTATGTGACCCTGTTCCTGGCGACCGACGAGGCGTCCTATACGACGGGTGCGGAGTTTCTCGCCGATGGCGGCTGGGCGGCCGGCTTGCGCAATGATGCGCTGCCTTCTTCCTGACCGGATGAACGATTTGCAATTGCCGTTGCATGGCGGGCGTCGCGCCCGGAATTTTGACCTGATCGTATTCGACTGGGATGGAACCCTGATGGATTCCACGGCACTGATCGTCCGGTCGATTCAGGCTGCCGCACACGACCTGGGGCTTGAGCCGCCCGCCGATGCTGCGGCAAGGGAAGTGATCGGCCTGGGTCTGGAGCAGGCACTGGCCCGGGCCTTGCCCGTACTCACTCCCGACCGGTACGGCATGATGGCGGAACGGTATCGCCACCACTATCTCACGCATGACCGGCAACTCGCGCTGTTCGCGGGAACCGAGACACTGATCCGGACACTGGCGGATGCCGGCCACATGCTGGCCGTGGCAACGGGCAAGAGCCGGGCCGGACTGGAGCGGGGGCTGGAGGTCAGCGGTCTGGGAGCGGTTTTTCATGGCACACGTTGTGCCGATGAATGTTTTTCAAAGCCTCATCCGCAGATGCTGGAGGAATTGATGGATGAATTCGGGGTGGTCCCCGAGGCCACCTTGATGATCGGCGATACCGCGCATGATCTGCAGATGGCCCGCAATGCAGGAGTTGCAGCGGTGGCCATCAGCCATGGTGCCCATCCACGTGAAGCGCTGCTGACGCATCACCCCTTGTATTGCGCACACAGCATCGAGGATCTGGGTTCGTGGCTGCGCAAGCACGCCTGATCTGCGCCAGCGCCAGTCTTTGCGACGGCGGAGATGGCTTCCGTTTCGAAATTGAGCGCCATGGGCGCAAGGAACCGGCATTCGCGATTCGTCATCATGGCCGTGTCTATGCGTATCTGAACCGCTGCAGCCATGTGCCGGTCGAAATTGACTGGCAGCCAGGCAAGTTCTTCGATCACAGCGGCTTATACTTGATCTGCGCCACACACGGCGCACTGTATGCGCCCGAGTCCGGCGCCTGCCTGGGCGGGCGATGTGGCGGCAGGGGATTGTCCCCGCTGCGGATTTCCGAACATGACGGGCAGGTGTTTCTTATCGAAGGCGAACAATAAATGGCCGATCCGAACGATTCCCAGTGGGAACGCAAGCTTCTGGAAAAGATTGCCCTGGAGTCCCTGACCGAGCAACGCCGCCGGCGGCGCTGGGGTGTGTTTTTCAGGTCCATCGGATTCCTGTATGTGGGGGTGATCCTCGCCGTGTTCATTGACTGGAAGGGTGAGGCGCAGCGGTTTTCCGATGGGGGACGCCATACTGCACTGGTACAGATGCAGGGTGTGATTTCGGCCAAATCCGATGCCAGTGCGGAAAACGTGTTGGCGGCGTTGCAGTCCGCCTTCAATGACAAGAATACCGCCGGTGTTGTGCTGCTGATCAACAGCCCGGGGGGCAGCCCGGTGCAGGCGGGCATCATCAATGATGAAATCCGTCGTCAGCGTCATTTGCATCCGGATATCCCGCTGTATGCCGTGGTGGAGGATATCTGCGCGTCTGGTGGCTACTACGTGGCCGTGGCCGCCGATCGCATTTATGTCGACAAGGCCAGCATCGTGGGTTCCATCGGTGTGCTGATGGATGGATTCGGCTTTACCGGCACCATGCAGAAACTGGGAGTGGAACGGCGCTTGTTGACCGCCGGCAGCAACAAGGGGTTTCTTGATCCTTTCTCGCCGGAAAGCAAGGAACAGAAAACCTATGCCCAGGAAATGCTGGGCGATATTCACCAGCAATTCATCAAGGTGGTGCGAGAAGGACGTGGTACGCGGCTGAAGGAAACCCCTGACATATTTTCAGGCCTGATGTGGACCGGTGCCAAGAGTATCGAGCTCGGACTGAGTGACGCTTATGGCACGGTGGATTCGGTGGCCCGGGAAGTGATCAAGGCTGAAGACATCCGCGACTACACGGTGAAACCGAATTTCGCCGAGAAATTCGCCCAGCGCTTCGGCGCGGATGCCGCCGCTGGTGTGGCGTCATTCCTGAGCCAGGTCAGACTGCACTAACCGGGCCTGACGGCCCCGAATACCGCCGGCAAAGGATCAGGCACCGTAGAGCACGGCCGGGTCGCCCTTGAAAATGTCCCAGCGGGCATCGCGGCGCACGATGCGCCATCCTTCGGCTCGGCGTTCCCACCGGTCGGTGTACTCCCCGCTGGTATCGACGTACAGATGGCTTTGGGTATCTTTGCCCTGATGCCGTGCCTGGACGTAGCTGCGGCTGATGGCCTGGTTTCCTTCCCATTCGATCTGGATGCTGCCCAGCAGGTGTTGGGTGGGGCCACAGCGATCGAGAAAAGTGCGGAACTGCTGGCGCATCGCTTCGATGCCTTGCTGTTCTTTGCCATCCCCGTAATTGAAGGACACGTCGATGGCGAAGACCTCGCCTACCCGATCCCATTGCTTGCGGTCGAGGATGCGGGCGAAATCGCCCAGGCCGTTCAGAATGGTGCGTTCATCGGACAGGGTGGTCATGGCGATTCTCCATGGATCAGGGATGTGTCAGGACAGTAGCAGAAAGACGGTTGGCCGGCGTTCCAGCTCTGGGGGTGCATATTTCTTCCACTGCCCCACCGGGCGGGTGACAACGGTTTCGGTCGTTCGGGTCAGATCCGTGGCCACGCACAGGCGGGTACTTTCCCGGCAGGCGGCAAGTATGGCCTGAAACAGGGTCATGTTCCGGTAGGGGGTTTCAATGAACATCTGGGTCTGACCAAGGCGGGCGGATTCTTTTTCCAGCATTTTGATACGCTGCCCACGCTCCGGCTCCCGTACCGGGAGGTAGCCATGGAAGGCAAAATGCTGGCCATCCAGCCCCGAGGCCATGAGGGCCAGCAGCAATGAGGAGGGGCCCACGAGAGGGCGTACCGTCCAGCCTTTTTCATGGGCCCGGCGCACCAGCAGGGCACCCGGGTCGGCAACGCCAGGGCATCCGGCTTCGGACATCAGGCCCATGTCCTGATCCGCTGCCAGGGGCGCGAGCAGGCGATCCAGGTCGGCCGGGGTGATTCGTTCCGGTAATTGTTCGATCTTGAGATCATGCAGCGGCACAGGGTGACTGATGCGTTTGAGTTCGATGCGGGCTGTCTTGGCGTTTTCGACTACAAAATGGTGCAGGCTACAGGCGATGTCCCGGGTCCTGGCTGGCAGGAAGGCTTCCCAGGCGCCATCACCCAGCCCCACGGGCAGCAGGTAAAGGGCACCCGGCATCAGGGTAGCAAAATGCCTTCGGCCCGCAGCATCCCGGCCAGGGCAATCAGGGGCAGGCCAATCAGTGCGTTGGGGTCATCGCCGCGCATGTGTTCCATGAGGGTGATGCCCAGGCCTTCGGATTTTGCGCTGCCGGCGCAATTCAGGGCATCTTCCGTGTCCAGATAGCGCCCGATTTCGGAGTCGGATAATTCCCGGAACTTGACTTCGGTAGGAATGCCCTGCAGATGTGCACGTCCGGTGGCGGCATTGAGCAAGCACAAACCGGTATGGAAAACCACTGCTTTTCCACTCATGGTCCGGAGTTGTTCAAAGGCATTCTTGCGCGTTCCCGGCTTGCCGAAACGCTGATCGCCACAAAATGCCACCTGGTCGCTGCCGATGATCAGCGCATGCGGGTGGCGGTGCGCGACTGCCGCAGCCTTGAGCCGGGCCAGCCGCTCGGCGGTGGCTGCGGGTGTTTCGTCCGGCAGGGGGGATTCGTCGGTGTCCGGGGCGGCGGTATCAAAGGGGATCCGGAAGCGCGCCAGGAGTTCCCGGCGGAAAGGGGATGTCGAGGCAAGGACAAGCTGCGGCATGCTTTTGTTTTTTTGACTAAAAAGTGCTGATCATGATAGCATTCGCGCCCTTTATGCCCAGCCAGGAACACAGGAATCTCGCCGGGGCCGTCATTGATAGCCTCGAATTCGCCCGGGAGGGGCGGCGGCAGGCCGGTCAGGTGGCCGTGAGGGATCTTGCGCGCCTTGCGGATCAGTTGGTGGATTTTTCCGGGGCACTCGCGTGGTGCCTGCAAGGGGAAAGGACCCGGGATGGGGAGCATCTGCTTCACTTGAACGTGGAAGGCGATCTGGGACTGCGTTGCCAGCGATGCCTGGGTGCCTTGCGTTTTCAGCTACAGGTTGTAAGCACCCTGCGGCTGATCAAGCCGGGGGCGACCTGGCCGGAAGACGATCTGGAAGACGATAGTGCCGATGCCGTTGATGCGGAGCGGGAGATGGCGTTACTCCCCCTGATCGAGGAAGAGGTGTTGCTGGCACTGCCGATCGCACCACGCCACGAACGATGCAGCCCGCCGGCCCCGGCGGACAAGGAACAGGAGCCATCACCCTTCGCGGTGCTGGCAAAATTGAAGAAGTAACAAGATTTTGGAGCAAGGAGTCTGAAATGGCCGTTCAACAGAACAAAAAATCCCCGTCCAAGCGTGGCATGCATCGCAGCCATGACTTTCTGACCAATCCCCCTCTGGCGGTCGAAGCCACTACCGGTGAGGTACATTTGCGTCACCACATTTCTCCGTCCGGCGTGTATCGCGGCAAAAAAATCGTCAAGGGCAAGGGCGAGTAACCTGCCTGTCGGAATCGGATCGGCCGGGCGTGCCGTGCGCATCCGGCCTTTTCTTTGACCCGGAACCCTACGATGGAGATCACCATCGCGGTGGATTGCATGGGTGGCGATCATGGCCCCGCAATCACTGTACCCGCTGCCGGTGACTATCTTCGGCGTGATGCCGATTGCTCGATCATCCTGGTCGGAGGGGAAGAATCCATCCGGCCTCATGCGGGTGCACTGGAACGAGAATTCGGTCCTCGCCTGATTCTTCATGCGGCCAGTCAAATCGTGGAAATGCATGACCCGGTGGCCATCGCCCTGCGCGGTAAAAAAGATTCTTCCATGAGAGTCATGGTGGATCTTGTCAAGGAAGGGGCGGCCGATGCGGCAGTGTCCGCGGGTAATACCGGTGCCCTGATGGCGATTTCCCGTTTTGTGCTCAAAACCCTGCCGGGTATTGACCGGCCGGCCATAGCCACCATCATGCCAACCGAACGAGGTCAGGTCTATGTCCTTGATCTGGGCGCCAATGTGGACTGCGCGCCGGAGCATCTGCTCCAGTTTGGCATCATGGGATCGATGCTGGTGTCCGCACTGGAGCATCGGGACCGGCCCAGCGTTGGTCTGCTCAATATTGGCGAGGAAGATATCAAGGGCAACGAGGTGGTCAAGCGTGCGGGCGAACTGCTCAAGGAATCCGGCCTCAACTTCTTCGGCAATGTCGAAGGGAATGACATCTACAAGGGCACCACGGATGTAGTCGTGTGTGACGGCTTTGTCGGCAACGTGGTGCTCAAGGCCTCCGAGGGGCTCGCCGCGATGGTGGCGCGTGGGCTCAAGGAGGAGTTTGCACGCCACTGGTATACCCGGTGTGCCGCTCTGGTGGCCTTGCCGGCATTGAAGGCATTCAAGACCCGCTTTGATCATCGTGCCTACAACGGTGCCAGTTTGCTGGGCCTCAAGGGCACGGTCTTCAAAAGCCATGGTTCGGCCGACGCTTTCGCTTTCCGCTGTGCATTGGAGCGTGCTGCGGAGGCAGCCCGTAACCGCCTGCCCGAGAAGATCGCTGCTCGCATGGCCACCATGACCGGGGCTCATCTCCAAACCGTCCAATGACCTACGCCAAAATCACCGGCACTGGCAGCTGTCTGCCAGGACAGCCGGTCAGCAATACCCGGCTGATTGCCGAACGTGGACTGGATTCCAGTGACGAATGGATCATCGAGCGTACCGGCATCAAGGCGCGCCATCTGGCCGAGCCTTCGGTGTGCTCCAGCGATCTGGCGCTGGTCGCCTGCCAGAAAGCGCTCGAGGCCGCCGGACGCACCCCCGGGGATGTGGATCTGATCATTGTCGCCACATCAACGCCCGACTATATTTTTCCCAGCACGGCAGCGTTGCTACAGGCAAAACTGGGGATTGATAACGGCTCTCCTGCTTTTGATGTTCAGGCGGTTTGCACCGGCTTTGCCTACGCCATTTCGATTGCCGAGAAATTCGTCCGTTCCGGCTCCACCCGTTGCGCGCTCGTCGTCGGTGCGGAAGTGTTTTCCCGCATTCTGGATTGGTCCGACCGTGGCACCTGCGTGCTCTTTGGCGATGGCGCCGGGGCTGTTGTTCTGGAAGGCTCCGACGAGCCCGGAATCCTCGCCACCGCGCTGCATGCCGACGGTTCTCACCATGGCATTCTTTCCGTTCCCGGCCAGATCTGTGGTGGTCAGCCGACCGGCGATCCTTTTCTGCGCATGGATGGTCAGGCGGTATTCAAATATGCAGTTCGCGTTCTGGCTGAAGTGGGCAGGGAGGTTGTAACAGCCGCTGGTATTACCGTGGAACAGGTGGACTGGCTGATTCCCCACCAGGCCAATATCCGTATCATCCAGTCTACCGGAAAGAAGCTGGGTATCCCGGCAGAGAAATGTATTGTCACGGTGGATCATCACGGCAACACTTCGGCAGCCTCCATACCGCTAGCGCTGGATGAGTCGGTGCGCAGCGGGCAGATACGCGGTGGCGATACGGTTCTGCTCGAAGGTGTGGGGGGGGGCTTTACCTGGGGTGCGGTGCTTCTCAAGCTTTGATTTCCGGCTACAACGATGCTCACAGAAGGAAGATGATGAAATTTGCATTCGTGTTTCCTGGCCAGGGTTCCCAGTCGGTAGGGATGATGCATGCCTATGGTGATGCTGCGGTAGTTCGTTCCACGTTCGACGAGGCATCGGCCGCGCTGGGACGTGATTTGTGGCAGCTGGCTGCTGAAGGACCGGCGGAAGCGCTCAGCCAGACCGTGAATACCCAGCCCCTGATGCTGACTGCCGGTGTGGCTGTGTGGCGGTTGTGGCAGGAGCGAGGAGGACCGATGCCGGCTATGGTCGCCGGTCATAGCCTTGGCGAGTATTCCGCGCTGGTTGCGGCTGGCGTGGTCGATCTCAAGGATGCCGTACCTCTCGTGGAGTTGCGTGCCAGAGCCATGCAGGAGGCCGTGCCGGCCGGAGAGGGCGCCATGGCGGCCATACTTGGCATGGATGTCGAAACGATCAAGGCCGTGTGTGTCGACGCAGCCCAGGGACAGGTAGTGCAGGCAGTCAATTTCAATGCGCCCGAACAAACTGTGATTGCCGGTCATGCTGCTGCGGTACAGCGGGCAGCCGATGCCTGCAAGGCACAAGGGGCAAAGCGCGCCGTGCTGCTGCCGGTGTCGGCACCTTTCCATTGCAGCCTGATGCAACCTGCGGCCGACAAGCTTGAGCAGCGCCTGGCAGCACTCGATCTCAGGGGCCCGATCATTCCCGTGCTCAATAACGTGGATGTGGTGATGGAACATGAATCTGCCCGTATCAAGGATGCCCTGGTGCGCCAGGCGGCCGCACCCGTGCGCTGGGTGGAGATCATGCGTGCCATGCAGGCGGCGGGTATCAGCCATGTATTCGAATGTGGCCCGGGCAAGGTGCTGTCCGGAGTGACCAGACGCTGTGCGGACGGGCTCGCCGGCGCTGCCATCAATGATCTGGCCGGACTGGAAGCCGCCCTGATTACCGTGAGGGACTGAACATGGATACGCTGCAAGGACAGATTGCCCTGGTGACCGGTGCTTCGCGCGGGATTGGCCGTGCCATTGCCCTTGAACTCGGCGCTCAGGGCGCCACCGTAATCGGTACCGCCACTTCAGAGGCTGGGGCCATCGATATTCAAGCTGCCTTCGATTCCGCCGGTATCACCGGTTGGGGGGCGGTGCTCAATGTGACTGCTGCTGCTGCCAGCGAAATGCTGGTGAGCGAGATCGAGAAAAAATACGGTGCTGTTTCCATTCTGGTGAACAACGCCGGCATTACCCGCGACAATCTCGCCATGCGCATGAAGGACGAGGAGTGGGATGCCGTGGCCGATACCAACCTCGGAGCCGTGTTCCGCATGTGCAAACTGGTGATGCGCGGCATGATGAAGGCTCGTCATGGTCGCATCATCAGCATTACTTCCGTTGTCGGCGCGGCCGGGAATCCCGGTCAGGCCAATTACGCTGCCGCCAAAGCCGGCGTCGCCGGCATGACCCGGGCACTGGCGCAGGAACTGGGTAGCCGCAACATCACCGTGAATTGCGTTGCGCCCGGATTCATTGATACCGACATGACCCGGGCCCTGCCTGACGCACAGAAGGATGCGCTGCTGGGCAAAATCCCCCTCAACCGTCTTGGTCAGGCCGAGGAGATCGCCGCAGCCGTGGCTTTTCTGGCAGGCCCCAGGGCCGGCTACATCACGGGTATCGAGTTGCATGTCAACGGCGGGATGTACATGATTTAAACCCCTGTTGATCCGCCGGGCGGCATTGGTTAATTTGGTAAAATGCACCGGTTTTATAAACACCACACCTGATTCAGGGAAGGAGCAAGCAATGGATAACATCGAACAACGCGTCAAGAAGATCGTCGCCGAACAGCTGGGCGTGAATGAAGTCGAAATCAAGAACGAATCTTCCTTCGTGGACGATCTGGGCGCCGACTCGCTGGACACCGTTGAACTGGTGATGGCACTGGAAGAAGAGTTCGAGTGCGAGATCCCCGACGAAGAGGCTGAAAAAATCACCACGGTGCAGCAGGCCATCGATTACGTGAATAATCACGTCAAGAAGTGAAATATACGATTCTTCGCTGAGGAGTCCCACCTTGTCTCGTCGTAGAGTTGTTGTGACCGGCCTTGGCGCCATCTCGCCGGTTGGCAATACCGTTACCGAAGCCTGGGCAAACATTGTTGCCGGCAAGAGCGGCATCGATCTGATCACCCGTTTCGATGCCTCCGGCTTTCCGGTCAGGATCGCCGGCGAGGTCAAGGGATTTGACGTGACGAGTTATCTGTCGCCCAAGGAAGCCCGCCGCATGGATGTCTTCATCCATTACGGCATGGCGGCCGGTATTCAGGCCATCCAGGATTCCGGTATCGTCGTGACCGATGAAAATGCTGATCGCATCGGCGTTAACATCGGCTCCGGGATCGGTGGCCTGCCCATCATCGAGGAAACGCACAATGACTTCCTCGGTGGCGGGCCGCGCAAGATATCGCCCTTTTTTATCCCCAGTACCATCATCAACATGATTTCGGGCAACCTGTCCATCATGTTCGGATTGAAAGGGCCCAATCTGGCGGTGGTGACTGCCTGCACCACCGGGTTGCATGCCATCGGCAGCAGCTTTCGCATGATCGAATACGGTGATGCGGATGTGATGGTGTGCGGTGGTTCCGAATCCACCGTGACTCCGTTGGCCATTGGCGGCTTCGGCTCGGCCAAGGCACTATCCACCCGTAATGACGATCCGGCAACCGCCAGCCGTCCCTGGGACAAGGATCGTGACGGCTTCGTCCTGGGTGAGGGTGCCGGTGTACTGGTGCTCGAAGAGTACGAACACGCCAGAAAACGGGGCGCCCGAATCTATGCCGAACTGTCAGGGTTCGGCATGAGTGGCGATGCTTTTCACATGACCGCACCGGATACCGACGGACCCCGCCGCAGCATGGTGAATGCCCTCAGGAATGCGGGAGTGAATCCGGATCAGGTCAATTACCTCAATGCTCACGGCACTTCCACTCCCCTCGGGGACAAGAATGAAACCCAGGCGGTCAAGCTGGCGCTGGGAGATGCCGCCCGCAACATTGTCATGAATTCGACCAAATCCATGACCGGTCATCTGCTGGGTGGAGCCGGCGGCCTTGAGTCGGTACTGACCGTCCTGGCGGTGCATCACCAGCTATCACCGCCCACCATCAATATCTTCGAGCAGGATCCGGAGTGTGATCTCGATTACTGTGCCAATACCGCACGACAGATGAAGATCGATGTGGCTGTGAAGAACAACTTCGGCTTTGGTGGCACCAACGGGACTCTGGTCTTCAAACGACTTTGAAGCATGAGGGGAGTACGCCATCCCTGTACCTGATATTGAGGCCGTCAGTATCTCTGGCGGCTTTTTTGTGTCTGGGCATGATGATCGGGACCGGATGTGTATGGATATTGCCATGGAAAGATGCGTATAAGTTGCTGCTGGCCTTCCTGCTGGGACTGGCACTGATATTCCACTTGTGGCGTGATGCCGGATTGATCGGCCACCGTTTTCCAGTAGCCCTGCTGCCCGGTGAGGCTGGAAGCATCGAACTGCATTTTCGAAGCGGCATCACCGAGAACTGGCAGATCGGTCCGGACTCGGTGGTGTGGTCATGGATGGTAGTGCTCGATTTGCGTCGTGGCGGGCAGCGATCTCGTCGCATGGTGTTGATGCCGGACCATCTGGGAGACGAGGGGCACAGAAAGCTGCGTCGCTGGCTGCGCTGGCAGACCGGGAAGGCAGCGTAACTTTTACTATCGTAGAAAACAAAAAAGGTGCCCGCAGGCACCTTTTCGGGTTCTGGCCTGTGGTTACTCAGGCCAGGCTGCGTTCCCTGGCCATGGTGAGGGCAGCATCCTCGATCATGTCCTCCTGGCCACCCACCATGCCCCGGCGACCAAGTTCGATCAGGATATCCCGGGCGGGAATCTTGTATTTCACTTCGGCCCGCTTGGCAAACAGCAGGAAGGAGCCATACACCCCCGCATAGCCCAGCGTCAGGGCATCGCGATCGATACGGATGGGGAAATCCATGATTGGCACCACCAGGTCTTCGGCAACGTCGGTGATGCTGGAGACGTCGACTCCGGTCTCGATTCCCATCAGGCTGCATACGGCGATGAAAACTTCCATCGGGGTGTTGCCGGCGCCGGCGCCCAGTCCAGCGGCGGCGGCATCGATCCGTGTGGCGCCAACTTCGATGGCGGCTATCGAGTTCGCCACTCCCATGGCCAGGTTATGGTGGCCGTGGAAGCCCAGTTCCGTTTCCGGCTTCAACGCAGCACGAACGGCGGCGAGCCGCTCCTTGACGCCATCCGGCAGCAGGTGGCCGGCGGAATCGGTAATGTAGATACAGTTGGCGCCATAGCTTTCCATCAGCTTTGCCTGGGCGACCAGCCCTTCGGGACTGTTCATGTGCGCCATCATGAGGAAGCCGACGGTATCCATGTTCAGCTTGCGTGCCAGGGCAATGTGTTGCTCGGACACATCGGCTTCGGTGCAATGCGTGGCGACACGGATGGTGTTGACGCCAAGATCCTTGGCCATCTGCAGATGATCCACGGTACCGATGCCGGGCAGCAACAGGGCAGAAACCTTAGCCCGTTTCATCAGTGGAATCACGGCCTCCAGATATTCGCGGTCGGTATGGGCAGGAAAACCGTAGTTCACCGAAGATCCACCGAGGCCATCTCCGTGAGTGACCTCGATCAGCGGGATACCCGCTTCATCGAGACCGACGGCGATATTTTTCATCTGATCCAGTGTGATCCGGTGACGTTTCGGATGCATGCCGTCACGCAGGGTCATGTCGTGGACGGTGATTTTGGTGCCTTTCAGGTTCATCGTCCTCTCCTCAGGCGGCAACGGGTTCAAGAGGGCTTTTTCGAGCCAGCATGTCTTCGGCGAACATCTCGGCGGTGCGTACGGCAGCAGCAGTCATGATGTCCAGATTGCCAGCATATTTGGGCAGGAAATCACCCAGCCCCTCGACCTCCATATAAACGGAAACCCGGTTGCCATCGAAGACGGGGCCGTTCACCAGCTTGTAGCCCGGGACATACCGTTGCACTTCCTTGATCATGTCGAGAATCGATGCCGTGATTTTTTCCTGGTCCGGCTCGGTTTCAGTCAGGCAGTGGATGGTGTCGCGCATGATGAGTGGCGGCTCGGCCGGATTGATGACGATGATGGCCTTGCCCTGCTTTGCACCACCAAGCTTTTCGATACCGCCAGCTGTGGTCCGGGTGAATTCGTCGATATTTTTGCGGGTACCGGGACCTGCGGATTTTGAGGACACGGTTGCCACAATTTCGCCGTATTCCACCGGCTGCACGCGGGAGACGGCCGCAACCATGGGAATGGTGGCCTGGCCACCGCAGGTGACCATGTTCACGTTCATCACATTCTTGCCCAGATGCTCCTTGAGGTTCACCGGAGGAATGCAGTAGGGGCCGATCGCGGCAGGTGTCAGATCGATCATCATGGCACCCTGTTCGATCACCTTGCGCGAATTTTCGGCGTGAGCGTAGGCGCTGGTCGCATCGAAAACAATCTGTATTCCATCAGCCTTGATGTGTGGAACCAGGCCATCAACACCCTCGACGGTAACTTTCAATCCCATTTCCCGGGCGCGCTTGAGGCCTTCGGAAGTGGGGTCAACACCCACCATCCAGACCGGTTCGAGTACCGGGCTGCGCTTGAGTTTGTAGAGCATGTCGGTGCCGATATTGCCGGGGCCGATCATTGCGCATTTGATTTTTCGGGTCATATGAATCCTTTGTGGTCAATCTCTCGGTCAGGCCTCGAAGCCAATCGAGGCCGAGCCGATATTCGTCAGGGTCAGGGAGAAACGGTCACCCGCCGTGATCGGTATCAATGGGGCAAGGGAGCCGGAAAGAATTGCCTCGCCTTTCTTGAAGGGGATGCCGAACTTGCCCAGGGTGTTGGCCAGCCATGCGACAGCGGTACACGGATGACCCTGTACGGCGGAGCCCAGGCCGGAGCCGGCCGGCTGGCCGTTCTTGATGATATCCATGCGCACGTTGGCCAGATCCAGTCCGGCCGGTTTGACCCGTTCCGCACCGATCACGTAGATACCACAGGAGGCATTGTCGGCGACGGTGTCCTGGATCCTGATTTCCCAGTTGTGGATGCGTGAATCGACGATCTCGAAACAGGGAGCCACGTATTCGGTCGCGGCAAGCACGTCTTCCGCTGTTACACCGGGGCCGTTCAGATCTTCGGCCAGGATGAAGGCAATCTCGCCTTCGGCCCGTGGCTGGATCATGCCGCTGCCGGCAATGCTCACGGTGGCGCCATTGGGCACTTCCATGGCATTGGTGAGGAAGCCGAAGTCGGGTTGATGCACATTGAGCATGTCCTGAACCGGCTTGCTGGTGACGCCGATCTTTTTACCAACCACCTTTTCACCATCGGCCAGGCGTCGCTCCAGAAACCTCAGCGAAATGTAGTAGGCGTCATCCACCGTGATGTCGTCACGGCGGGACGAGAAGGGGGAGATAGTCTTGCGACTGCGCAAGGCGGCGTAGAGTTCGTCGCCAAAGGCGGTGATGAGGGATTTATCGAGCATTTAACTGTTCCCGTACTTGAGAAAATCCACGCAGGTGCGATTGAACATGTCACGGTGCTCGGCCATTACCCAATGGCCGCATCGCGAGATCAGCACCATGCGGATATCGATGATCTTCTTCGCCAGTTTCATGATTCCGGTCTCGGGCATCATGTTTTCGTTCATACCCCAGAAGGCGAGAACAGGGCACTTGATCTCGCCAAGGCGGGATTCCAGATTGGGTACCTTCATGGTTTTGATGACCTGGGGGTTCATCAGTTTCATGATGGCCATGCGTTCTTCGATCAGGCGATCGGTGACGACAGATTTGTCGAACACCATGTAGTTCTCCATGAACATCCGCAGTTTGTCGGGCGTCATGGGACCGGCCCCGAAGATCTCGCGCATGGCCTGCATGCCGGGCATCTTGAAGTAGTCGGGCTGATCCTCCACGCCGCCGGGGGCCATAATGATCAACTTTTCCACGTGTTCCGGATAGGAGAGGGTGTATTGCAATGCCACGGCACCGCCGAGAGAGTTGCCCAGCAGCGAATAACGGGTGACACCGATCGTCTTGAGGGTCTTGTGAAGGCAGTCGACAAAGAAATCCAGTGTGTACTCGGCATTCTCGGGTTTGCTGGAAAAGCCGTAACCGACCAGATCGGGCAGCACCACCCTGTAACCGGCTGCAACCAGTTCGGGGTAGTTGAGCTTGAAGTTGCTGTAGGCGCTGGCGCCGGATGCGCTGCCATGGAGAAAAACTACCACCGGCCCCTGGCCTTCTTCGAGATAGTGGATCTTCAGGCCATTACCGATATCGACATATCGGCCTTCGGGTAATACGGACTGGGCTGTTTCCATGTCGCCTTCCGTTCAGGGGAAATTCGGGAGGCAAAAATACTACCACTTTCAGATTGACGATGCCCTGCAATCCCGGCAGAATCCACTTCCCTTTCCGGGTCTTTTGCGGCCTGTAGAAGCGGTTTTTGAACAGGATCGGCTGGTTAGAATGACAGCCTGACTCGCCGGGGGTTCGGGGCAGACGCCCGTCTTCCCCACCCCTCGGTTTTTTGCAAGGCGAACCGGAACGGTTCGCTTTTTTTACATAGAAGGTTGGTCATGTTTGATTTCGTTCGTAACAACCGCCGGATCGTTCAGGTTGTTCTCGTCGCCATCACGCTGCCTTTTGCTTTCTGGGGAGTGGATTCCTATGTTCGCAATGCCTCGGGCGGTGATGATGTGGCCAGGGTGGGTGACAGCCGGATTTCCCACCAGGAATTCCTCCAGGCATTGCAGGCGCAACAGGAGCGACTGCGTTCATCGATGGGCGGCCGGCCGGTGCCTCAGGAAATGCTGGATGCACCCGAACTTCGGGAAGCAGTCATCAATGGTCTGATCGATCAGCACTTGATCAGCCTGCACGCAACGAAATCGAAACTGTCGGTCACCGAACAGCAGCTTGCCCAGTTCCTTGCCTCTGTCCCGGCCTTGCAACAGGACGGCAAGTTTTCCCGGGAACGCTACGAAGCCGTGGTGGCTGCCCAGAATATGAGCATTCCTGCTTTCGAGGCCCAGTTGCGTCAGAATCTCACGCTTCAACAGTCCATGGGCGTGGTCGCGTTACCGATTGTGGCGACCGATTCGGCACGGCGCTGGGTTGCCGCCGAACTGGAGGAGCGCGAAGTCACCGATTTCGTGTTGCATCCGGAACAGTTCCTGGCCCAGGTCAAGCTGGGTACTGATGCCGCGAAGACCTTTTACGACACCAATCGGAAGCAGTTCGAATTACCCCAGATGGCCAGGGTGGAGTATCTGGTACTGTCCCGCGCCGCGCTTGGCGAGCAGGCCAAGGTGAGTGAGGAAGATATCAGCGCCTGGTACAAATCTCACATCGATCAGTATGCCGCTCCGGAAGAGCGTCGTGCCAGCCATATCCTGATACAGGCGGACAAATCCGCTCCGGAGGCAGCCGTGAAGGCCGCCCAGACCAAGGCTGAGGCATTGTTGGCCGAGCTGAAGAAAAATCCCAAGGAATTTGCCGCACTGGCCCGGCAGAATTCCCAGGATCCCGGCTCCGCCACCCATGGCGGCGACCTTGACTGGTTCCGTCGCGGAGCGATGGTCAAGCCTTTCGAGGATGCGGTTTTTTCGCTCAAGGAAGGCGAGATCAGCAACCTGGTCCGCTCTGATTTCGGTTTCCACATCATTCTGCTGACCGGCATCAAACCTGCGCATACACAGCCTCTTGAAGCCGTGCGTGACCAGATCGCTGCCGAACTGCGTGATCAGGTTGCCGCGAAGAAGTACGCGGAAATGGCCGAGGGCTTCGGTAATACCGTTTATGAACAAGCGGACAGCCTGCAGCCAGCGGCTGATAAATTCAAGCTGAAAATCGAGCGTAGCGACTGGATCGCTCCCCAGGGCGCAGCTCCCGGACCGTTGGCGAACCCCAAACTGCGTGCGGCGATTTTTACTGACGATGCGATCAAGGAGCACCGCAATACTTCGGCGATCGACATCGGCAACGATACCCAGGTCGCGGCCCGGGTTGTGGATTACAAGCCTGCGGCAATCCGGCCTTTCGATGAGGTCAAGGCCGCCATCGAGCAGAAGCTTGCACGCGATGAGGCGGTCAAGCTGACACGCAAGGCCGGAGAAGAGCAACTGGCCCGATTGAGCAAGGGAGATGCGATCAGCCTCGCCTGGGGCAAGGCCCGCAATGTGCCACGCATGGGTGTGCGCGATCTTGCACCCGATGCTCTGCGCGCCATTTTCCGGGTCGATGCCCGCAAGCTTCCGGCTTATGCCGGCACAGCCCTGCCCGATGGTGGCTACGCGCTTTACCGCATCAGCCTGATCAAGCCCTGGGACGGGAAAGAGGATGATCCGCGCGCCAAAATGCTGCGGCAGCAGTACGAGCGTGTGACTGCCGGTGAGGAAGTGGCTGCCTGGCTGGCAACCCTGCGTCAGCGCTACCCGGTGGAAATCAATACCAAGGCGCTGGCGGAAAAATAAGGCGGGGGCGTCTGTTGTCATGGGCTACCATCGATCCCCATGAAGCTGCAGCAGCTCCGGTATCTCATCGAGGTGGTCGACAGCGGCCTGAACGTGACGGTCGCCGCCGAGCGGCTGTTCACGTCCCAGCCCGGAGTCAGCAAGCAGATCCGCCTGCTGGAAGACGAGATCGGCGTCACGATTTTCGAGCGATCCGGCAAGCGTTTTATCGGACTGACCAGTGCGGGCCGTCAGGTGATCCAGGCTGCCCGTCGCGTGATGCTGGAGGCGGAAAATTTCAAGCGCATCGGCGAGGAATTCCGTGACGAGGCGGCGGGAACACTGACCGTCGTCACCACGCATACCCAGGCACGCTATGTGCTGCCTCGCGTGGTGGCGGAATTCACCCGGCGCTATCCGCGTGTGCGACTTGCGATCCGGGAAGGCGATCCGGGGCGCGTGGTGGAGACCCTGCAAAGGGGCGAGGCCGATCTCGGCATCGCCACCGAGGCTCTGGGTCAGGCGGCCGGGCTGGTGACACTTCCCGCCTATACGTGGCACCACTGCGTCATTGTTCCGGAAAATCATCCGCTGGCGGGTTCGAACCCCCTTTCCATCCAGCATCTGGCTCAATACCCCCTGATTACCTACGATCCGGCATTCTCGGGTCGCACCCGCATCGATGATGCGTTTCGCAAGGCCGGGATCGTGCCCAACCTGGTGCTCACTGCCGTTGATTCGGATGTGATCAAAACCTATGTTGCACTGGGCCTGGGAGTTGGCATCATCGCCGCCATGGCGCTCGATCCGCAGCGTGACGGCAGCCTGAAAGCGATCGACACAGGCCATATCTTCGGCCCCAACATGACCCGGGTGGGATTGCGTCGCGGTGCGGTGCCGAGGCGTTTCGCGCTGGCCTTCATCGAGCTTCTGGCGCCCCAGCTCTCGGCCGCGGTGGTCACCTCCGCCAGCAAGGAAGGCGGCGAGTCTTACGATATCTGAGCGGGGCGCCGACAGGCGCATATCACCGCCGCCGGCACCCTGAACAAAAACGGCAGCCCGCAGGCTGCCGTAGATTGGGCAAAAATCCTTCCGGGATCTACCAGAGCCTCCACCAGGGCTCGCTCTTTGCGGCCAGACCGGTTTCAAAATAGTGACTCTTGGGGAAATTGAGGCGCATGACACGTTCGGTATCGTCGCGCAGATCTTTCATGCCCAGTGCATCGTAGGCCTTGATCATGATGAAGAGGCCCTGTTCGTTTGCCGGAGCGTTCGGGTAGTTGCGCAGGGCATTCTGGGCGCGGTTGACGGCAGCCAGATAGGCGCCCCGTTTCAGGTAGTAGCGTGCCACATGAATTTCGTGGGAAGCCAGGGCATTGAGCAGCCAGGCCATGCGTGCGGTTGCATCGGCGGCGTATTTGCTCTCGGGGTATTTGGTGGTGAGTTCCTTGAAGGAATCGAAGGCTTCACGGGCAGCTTTGGGGTCGCGTTCGGTCGAATCCTGGTCGGTGATATTGCCGAAGATGCCCAGATCGTCGTTGAAGTTGATGATGCCCTTCAGGTAATAGACGTAGTCCACATTGGGATGGTTGGGATGCAGGCGGATGAAACGGTCGCAGGCCGAGATTGCCGAAGCGGTATCGAAGTTCTTGAAGTAGGCATAGGCGATTTCCAGTTGGGCCTGCTGGGCATAGCGGCCGTAGGGATAGCGCGATTCGAGGGCCTCGAACAGTTTGATGGCCTTGTCGTAGGAGCCATCGGACATGGCGTCGCGGGCTTCGCTGTAGAGCTTCGCAGCCGACCAGTTGGCCGTTTCGTCCCGGGGTTTGTCGGTGGAGGAACAACCCGCGAGGGCGCAAAGCACTGCCAGCAGAACCGCTAAACTACGCATGATGAATGCCTCTGTATCGAATCCCGACGATTATAGCCCGAGTGCCGGCTGCCTCCGGCACGCCCGGATCCCCGCCGAATGTGCGGGAATGAGGCTGGATCTGGCTTTGGCACGCACCTTTCCGGATTTTTCGCGGAGTCGGCTCCAGGCATGGATGAAGGCCGGACGCATTGTCGTGGCCGACCAGCCCGCCGACCCCAGGGGTCGCGCCTGGGGCGGCGAGGATGTGGTGCTCGATGCCACCCCCGAACCGGGAGAGGGTGATCACCAGGCCGAGGACATCGGGCTTTCCATCGTGTACGAGGACGACCACATCCTAGTCATCGACAAGCCGGCCGGGCTGGTGGTCCATCCCGGCAGCGGCATTGCCCATGGCACCTTGCTCAATGCCTTGCTGCATCATGCTCCAACTCTGGATGCTGTGCCCCGGGCCGGTATCGTTCATCGCCTCGACAAGGACACCAGCGGCCTTCTGGTGGTGGCCAGAACCCTCGCCGCGCAGACCGATCTGGTGCGTCAGTTACAGGCCCGCAGCGTCAGGCGCCAGTATCTGGCGCTGGTACTGGGGCGAGTTCTTCAGAATGGCACCGTGGACGCTCCGATCGGACGCCATCCCACGCAGCGGGTGAAAATGGCTGTCGTGCAGGGCGCGCGCGAGGCGCGCACTCATTACGTCGTGCGCGAACATCTGCCGGCATCGACGCTGGTCGAATGCAGTCTCGACACGGGGCGCACCCATCAGATCCGGGTCCATATGGCTTCCATCGGCCATCCCCTGGTTGGGGACGGTACCTACAACCGCAGAAGGAGCGGTGACCAACGTCTCGACGCCTTTCCCCGCCAGGCGCTTCATGCCTGGCGTCTGGGCCTGATCCATCCCGCCCGGAGGATCGGGATGGAATGGGAAAGCCTGCTGCCCGCGGACTATTCCGCCCTGCTGGAGCGGTTGCGGGGAGGCACTCCATGAGTGCGCTGATCCTGCCCGACTGGCCCGCTCCGGCACGGGTGGCCGCCGTGGCTACCACGCGCCGGGGGGGATGCAGCCGGCCGCCTTTTGCCGATCTCAATCTGGGGGATCACGTGGGTGACGATCCCGCCGCCGTTGCCGCCAATCGCCGGCACCTGCACCAATTGCTGCCCGAATTGCCTGCCGAGCCGCTCTGGTTGCGCCAGGTGCATGGCAACCATTGCGTACATGCCGAAGCGATCACCGCCGATACCCAGGCCGATGCCTGCGTTACCCGCCATCCGGCTCAGGTGTGCGCCATCCTCAGCGCCGACTGTCTGCCGATCTTGCTGTGCGATGAAACGGGTACGGTGGTTGCCGCTGCTCATGCTGGCTGGCGCGGGCTTGCGGCAGGCGTGATCGAATCCACGGTAGCCGCCATGGAGCGGCCCGGTGCCAATCTCATGGCCTGGCTGGGGCCGGCGATCGGCCCTGCCGCCTTCGAGGTGGGCGAAGATGTGCATGACGCTTTTACCCGGGGCGATTCCGCTGCCCGTGCCGCCTTCCGTCCCCGCAATGGCGGTGTCGGGGGCAAGTGGTGGTGCGATCTTTATCAGCTTGCCCGGTTGCGCCTGAAACGTCTCGGTGTGGAGCGGATATCTGGTGGCGAGCATTGCACGCATGGCAATCCCGATCTCTTTTTTTCCCACCGTCGCGACCGCCAGACCGGGCGCATGGCATCCCTGATCTGGCTGCGGCCCTTATAATTCCTGCCCCCGGATGATCGCGGTTTGCCCGATGCCGGTCCCTGCGGGACTGCCCGCTGTTTCCTGATCAGACCCCATGTCCATCCTCGCCTGGATCGTTTTCATGTCCCTCCTGGGCGGCGCCCTGAGCGTGATCGCCGCCGCCGCGTTCGCTTTTTCGGCGCGTTCCACCTGGGTGCCACATCTCATCAGTTATGCCATCGGTGCGCTGCTGGGTGCTTCCTTCCTCGAAGTGCTGCCTCATGCCATGACCGCCAGCGGCGATGCCCAGGGCAGCGCCGCGATGGTCCTGGCCGGCATCCTGATTTTCTTCGTCCTCGAAAAACTGGTGCTCTGGCGACATTGCCACATCGAGGACTGCGAAGGTCACGAACACGCACACGACCACGGTCATGGCCATGATCATGGCCGGAGCGGTTTGCTGATCCTGGTGGGGGATACCTTTCACAATTTTGTCGATGGTGTGCTGATCGCAGCTGCTTTCATGGAGGACTGGCGCCTGGGTCTGATTACCGCCATTGCCATCGTCGCCCACGAGATCCCGCAGGAAGTCGGGGACTTCGTCATCCTGCTGCACTCCGGCTATTCCAGGGCGCGGGCTTTCGCCTTCAACCTGCTCTCCAGCCTTGCCACCCTGATCGGGGGGTTGCTGGCCTATTTCGCTCTTTCCGCGGCCCAGGGCGCGGTGCCGGTGATGCTTTCACTGGCCGCCGCCAGCATGATCTATGTGGCCGTGGCCGATCTGATTCCCGGCCTGCACAAGCGCACGGCCCTCAAGGCCACCGTGCAGCAGGTGGTACTGATCTGTCTGGGTATCGGCTCCATTGCCTTGACCCACCGGCTGGTCGAGCGCTTCGGCGGCTGATTGTCTGTAAGGTGGTCGGGCAGGCTCACGCCATGAGCCACCGGCCACCGCATCATGGCGGTTCCGATCGATGTTCTGGAGCGCTGCCATGCAAACCTTCCCGTTCTCCCTGCCTTGCGATGTGGATGCCACCGTGTTCTATATCGTCACCATCGTGTGCACCATGGTTTTGCTGGGCTTGTAGCATTGGTCCTGCACACACATTTCAGAACACTGAGTTTCCATTCCATGCCCGTCACCCTGGATAACAAGCTGGTCGTGGCCCTCTCTTCCCGGGCACTTTTCGATCTCGAGGAAGAGAACCGTGTCTTCGATGAAAACAACGATAGCGCCTATATGGTCTTGCAGCAGGAACGCATGGATCAGCCCGCCCGGCCGGGCGTCGCCTTTCCGCTGGTGAAAAAGCTGCTGGCCTTCAACGGTGATGGCCGGCATCGGGTCGAGGTGGTGATTCTTTCGCGCAACGACCCGGTTTCCGGCATGCGCATCTTCCGTTCCGCCGAGGGCGCGGGACTGTCGCTGGAACGCGGAGTGTTCACTCGCGGCCGCTCTCCCTTTCCTTATCTTGCGCCGCTGGGTGCTCATCTTTTCCTTTCGGCCAATGCCGAAGATGTGCAGGCGGCGCTGGCGGCCGGATACCCTGCCGCACGGGTCTATCCCCAGTCCTTTGTCGATGCCGAGCGCCATCCGCAGGAATTGCGCATTGCCTTCGATGGCGATGCCGTTCTGTTTTCCGACGAGGCCGAGCAGATATTCCAGGCCGGGGGGCTGGACAGCTTTCAGCACCATGAACGCATCCATGCGCGACGTGCCCTGCCTGCCGGCCCCTTCAAGCCCCTGCTCGAAGCCCTGTACCGGTTGCGCAGCATGGCCGGCGCACAGATGCCGGTGCGTATCCGTACCGCTCTCGTGACGGCACGTAGCGCTCCGGCACACGAGCGTGCCATCCGCACCCTGATGGGCTGGAATATCGAGGTGGACGAAGCCCTGTTCCTCGGCGGCCTGGAGAAGGGGCCTTTCCTGCGTGCTTTCGAGCCGGATTTCTTTTTCGACGACCAGACCGGTCATTGCGAATCGGCCGTCAGCGCCGGTCCCACCGGTCATGTTATGAGCGGTATCCGCAATGCGGGTTGAGGGGAGCAGGGGAGGGGGGCGATGTTCCGCCTGATCCACGGCAATCACCAGGAAGCGCTGGCCCGCAGCCTGGCACACACCCTGCGCACCCGCCCGCCCGGCCTGTTCGAGACCGAGGTGATCGTGGTGCAAAGCGGTGCCATGGAGCGCTGGCTGCGCCTCACCCTGGCCGAGGAGCTGGGCATTGCCGCCCAGATCGAATTTCCTTTTCCTGCAGGCTATCTGTGGACGCTGTATGGCCGCGTGCTTCCGGCCGTACCGAAATCGTCGCCCCTCGCTGCGGAATCCCTGCACTGGCGCTTTCTGCGACTACTTTCGCAGCCTCGTGATGGCGTGCTCTGGACGCCCTTGCGGCACTACCTGCAGGAGAGTGATGCCCTGCGTCGTGACGGCCTTGCCCGAAAGCTGGCGGCAACCTTCGAAACTTATCTGGCCTACCGGCCCGACTGGATCGAGGCTTGGCGCGGTGGCAGGTTGTGTGGCCTGGGTTCCCACGAAGCCTGGCAGGCCGCCCTTTGGCGCGAGTTGCTGGCGGAACTGCGCGAACTCCCCGAGGCCCATCCGGCCCAGGCCTTCCTCGATGCCCTGGATGCCGATCCGGCGCTGATCCAGCATCTGCCGCGGCGCATCAGCCTGTTCGGCATTGGCACCATGGCGCCGCCCCATTTCGAGGTGTTCCGCCGTCTTGGCGATCACACCGAGGTGACGCTGTATCTGCTCAACCCCTGTCGTGAATACTGGGGGGATATCGTCGCGCGCCGCATCAAGGCGCGGGCCGCGCTCGAAGACCCTGCGGCAGCCCTGGTGCTGGATACCGGGCACAGCCTGCTGGGTTCGCTCGGTGTGGTGGCGCGGGAATTCTTCGACCGGGCCAGCGACAGCGCCGAGATCGGCGAAGTATTTATCGATCCGGCGGAGCGGGGCGCCCCCAGCCTGCTGCAGCGTCTCCAGTCCGACCTGCTGAATCTGCACGAGCCGGAATCGCCTTCCGCCACGCCGGATGGATCGTTGCAGATCCATGTCTGCCACAGCGCCATGCGCGAGGTGGAGGTACTCCACGACCAGCTCCTGGCGCGCTTCGCCGCCGATACCACGCTGCGCCCCGCCGACGTGCTGGTGCTTGCTCCCGACATCACCCGCTATGCTCCGCTGGTGGAAGCCTGGTTCGCCACACAGCCGGCGTCACGGTACATTCCCTTCACCATCGCTGATTGTCCGCCCACCACCCAGGCGCCTCTGCAGCGGGCTTTCACGGCACTGCTCGATCTGGCTGGCGGACGTCTCGAAGCCACGGCCGTCCTGGCCTTTATCGGGCAACCTCCCGTGGCGCGCCGTCTCGGCCTCGATGAGCGTGAGGTGGAGCGTGTGCGTGACTGGATCCGGTCTGCCGGCATTCGCTGGGGTGTGGACGCGGACTGGCGCAGCGCCCGGGGGCTGCCGGCACAGTCTGGCCACAGCTGGCGTAACGGATTCGAACGTCTGCTGCTCGGGCTGGCCCTGCCCACCGATGTCCCGCGGCTTTTTGCCGGCTGCCTGCCCGCCTCCGACATCACCGGGGCAGAGGCCCGCCTCCTGGGGCGACTGATCGATTTTTGCGAAACCCTGTTTCGTATCCATCGTGATCTCGAACAGACGCAAACCCTGGCGGAATGGGCCGCACTGCTGCCGCGGATGCTGGAGCTTTTATTCGACGAAGGGCACGATTCTGCCGATGTCCTCACCGCCCAGGCGTTACGCAGCGCCGCCGATGCCATCGCGGATACCGCGCGGGCCGCGGATTGCGCTGAAGCCGTGCCCCTGACCGTGTGGCGCCGCTCGCTCGATGAGGCGCTGGAAGGCCGTGCCCCGGGCTGGGCCTTTCTTGGCGGTGGTGTCACCTTCGCCTCCCTGCGTGCCCATCGCGCCGTACCGGCCCGGATCGTCTGTGTGCTCGGGCTCGATGATGGCGAGTTCCCGCGTAATCCGGCGCTGCCCGGTTTCGATCTGCTCGTCGGCCACCCCCGTGCCGGCGACCGCACTGCACGCGACGAAGATCGCCATGCCTTTCTCGATGCGCTGCTGTCTGCCCGTGACGGCCTGTATCTGAGCTACCGCGGTCGCAGTATCCGCGACAATGCCGTGTTGCCATCCTCCACCCTGTTCGGCGAGTTGAAAGATAGCCTGGCCCGCGGTTATATCGCCCCCGGAGCTCTGACCGTGGAACATCCCTTGCAGCCCTTCAGTCATCACTATTTCGATGGCACTCCGGGGCCCGTGAGCTATGTCGAGGAATATGCCGCCGCGAGCCGGGCACTGAGTCATCGTTCGATTCAGGGCTTTCGGGAGGCAAGCCCCTTTCTTGCTGCACCGCTGCCATCCGAACCCGGGCTTGCAGCGAACGTGAGTCTCGACGAACTGGTGGGCTTTCTTCACAACCCCGCCCGCCAGCTGCTGCGTAACCGCCTGGGCATCCATCTCGATGCCGACGAAGGGCCGGAGGACGATGCCGAACCCTTCATTCTCGACAAGCTCGACCAGTTCTGGCTCGATGATTTCATCCTGGATCACCACGAGCAGGGTGAGGCTGCCGTGCGCGCCCTGGCCCGGGCGCGGGGCGATCTGCCCCATGGTTGTGCTGGCGATATCCTGTTCCGTACCCGCTGGAATGCCGTGGATGAATTCGCCCGGCGTGTGGCCGTGGCACGGGCCGGCCATGGTGATGCCTTGCCTGTCGAATGGATGCATGGCGGCACCACTCTGACCGGCCAGCTGACCCGGGCGGGTAGTGAAGGTTTCGCAACCTGGCGGGCCGGCAAGACACGCATGAAAGACCGGCTCGGGCTCTGGGTGCATCATCTGGTGCTGCATCTGGTTGCGCCGGCAGGCGTTCCCCGCATCAGCCGCCTGCTTTGCCTGGACGGCGAAACCCGCTTTGGCCCGGTACCGGATGCACCGGAAATCCTGGCCCGGCTTCTTGCCCTCTGGCGCCGCGGACAACAGGAGCTGTTGCCCTTCTTCCCGGAAACCTCGGGGGCCTGCGCAGCGGGCCGTAACTGGCAAAAATCGTGGCGTGACGATCACGATCCACAGCGGGGGGAATCCGGCAATCCGTATTTCGGACTCGCCTTCGGCAAGTTGGAATTCTTTGACGAGCGCTTCCACGAAATCGCCGGGGCCGTGTTCGTGCCCCTGATCGCCGCCATGGAGACCACGCCGTGACTCCCTCCACCTCAGCCCCGGTATCGGCCCCACTCGCCGCCACCCTGACGCTGGAAGGCTTTCAGGCGATCGAGGCCAGCGCCGGCACCGGCAAGACCTGGAGTATCGCCGCCCTCTATCTGCGTCTGGTGGTGGAGCGGGAGCTGCCCGTGGAGCGCATTCTCGTCGTTACCTACACCAAGGGCGCCACCGCCGAATTGCGGCGTCGCATCCGTGAGCGTCTCGTAGAAGCCCGCAAAGTCTTCGTGAATGGAACCGTTGCCACCTGCGGAGATGAAGTCCTGACCGGCATCGCCGGCGCCGTCACGGCCGAGCGGGCAGTTGCCCTGCTCACCCTGGCCGTCGAGAGCTTTGATCTGGCCGCTGTGTTCACCATCCATGGCTTCTGCCAGCGCGCCCTGGCCGAACGGGCTTTCGAGAGCGGGCAACCCTTCGACGCCGAACTGCTCACCGACGAAGCTCCCCTGCTGCACGCCGTGGTGCGTGATTTCTGGCGCCTGGAACTGGAAGGCGCCGATGCCGCCTGGGCCGGCTGGCTGCTGAAGAAAGTACCCGGCCCCGATGCCCTGCTGGATTTGCTGCGGCCCCATCTGGGTAAACCCTATCTGCATCGGATACTCCCGCCACCCTGGGATCCGGCGGCGGAAGACACGCTGGCAGTTTGCCGGACGGAGGTGGCCACGATCTGGGCAGCCCGCCGCGGCATTGTCCTGTCGAAGCTTGACGAATCCGACGCATTGAATCGGAATATTTACAAGCAGGCCTCGATCACCAAGCATGCTGTTGCCATGGAGGCCTGGTTTGCAAATGGTGGCGATGCTCCCGAAAACTCTATCGAGCTTTTCACGCCGGCAAAGTTGAAATACGGCACCAAGAGCGGTAAGGATGCATTCACGCCCGAGGATGCCCTGTTTCCCGCCATGCAAACCCTGCTCGATGCCGTCCGGTCCGCTGCCGGGCAGCGCAAGCATCGTCTCGGTCTATGGTTGCAGCGAGCACTGGTGCGTTGCGAGGCGTTGCTCGCCGAGCGTAAGCAGCGACTGAACCGGCAGTCTTTCGACGATCTGCTCACCCATCTCGCCGCAGCCTTGCAGGGAGAAGGTGGTGAGGTACTGGCCGCCAGTTTGCAAGCGCGATATCGCGCCGCGCTGATCGATGAATTCCAGGATACGGATCCGGTACAGTACGACATCTTCGAGCGGGTGTTTCGTCGTGGCGGGCTGCCCCTGTTTTTCGTCGGTGATCCGAAGCAGGCCATTTATGGCTTTCGTGGTGCCGATCTGGAAACCTACCTCGTTGCCCGCACCCGGGCCGACAGCATTCATAACCTGCGCAAGAATTGGCGCTCTACACCCTCCCTGGTGGCGGCGGTGAATACGATATTCATGCGTCGCACCCCGCCCTTTCTCGATGACCGCCTGCATTTCATTCCCGTCGAGGCGGAGCGGCCGGCCTCACTTGAGGTTTCAGGGCGGCCTCCCGCCCCGCTGAGCATCTGCTTTCTTCCCCGGAATGAAGATGAAAAGCTGATTACCAAGGACTCGGCGATAGCTCGCATTACCGATGCGATCGCAAGGGATATCGCGAGCCTTCTGGCTGCGGGCGCCCGGCGCGAGGCCAGTGTCGAAGGCAAGCCTTTGCAGGGAGGGGATGTCGCCATTCTGGTGAAGAGCCATCATCAGGGGAGGAAGGTTCATGCGGCATTGAAAGCGCATGGTGTGGGCAGCGTGCTCTACGGGCAGGACAGCATTTTCAAAAGCCATGAGGCGCTGGAACTGGAACGTCTGCTGCGGGCTGTGGCCGAGCCCGCCCGCATGGGCCGGGTGCGGGCGGCACTGGCGACCGATCTGCTCGGACGGGATGGAGCCGCCCTGTTCGCGCTGGAGCAGGATGCGGCAGCATGGGAAGTCGTGTTGCATCGCTTCGCCGAATGGCATGCTCTTTGCCGTGATCGCGGATTTGTCGTCATGTGGCGCCATCTGCTCGTGCAGGAGTCCGTTGCCGAGCGGATGATGGCCTGGCCCGATGGCGAACGACGCATGACCAATCTGCAGCATCTTGGGGAGATTTTGCAGTCTCTGGCCCACGAGGAAAACCTGGGGGCCGAGGCACTGGCGTCCCGATTGGCGGAGGCGAGGTCCGGCAGCAACGAGGGTTTCGATGCGGACACCGCCCTGCTGCGCCTGGAAAGTGACGAGGGTCTGGTCAGGGTCGTCACCGTGCATAGCGCCAAGGGCCTGGAATACCCGGTGGTGTATTGCCCCTTCCTCTGGGATGGCGGCAAACCCAAGGACCAAGGCGGACCGCTGCGCTTTCATGACGAGGAGCATCGTCCCGCGCTGGATTTTGGTTCTGCCGACATCGAACAACACCGCATCGTGGCCGAGGAGGAGCGGCGCCAGGAGCTCCTGCGTCTGGCTTACGTCGCCTTGACCCGGGCCAGGCATCGCTGTGTGGTGGCCTGGGGAGGAATCAAGGATGCGGATCGTTCCGCACTGGCCTGGCTGCTGCATGGAGTCACCCCCACGGAGTTTCCCAAACTCGGCGATTGCGATTTGCAGCACGATCTCGCCGCACTGGCGCGGGCGTGTCCGCACATCGAGATTACCGGCCTCCCCGAGGGCTCTCCGGAACCGGCCTCCTCTGCCACCATATCCGGAGCACAGCCCCTGCATGCCGCCCGTTTCGCAGGCAACATACCGTCCCACTGGCTGACTCACAGTTTCACCGCCTGGCTCGCGGCGGGCGATACAGCCTTCGTGCATGAGCGCCCCGACCATGATGCTGCCGCATCGCTGTCGAATGTGGTGGATGCCGCAATGTCCCACCCGGAAGGCAGTGCGATGTCCGCCCCGGTGCTGGATTTTCCACGGGGCGCCGCGGTGGGTTCGGCCCTGCATCATCTGTTCGAGGTTGGTGATTTCGCTGCCTTCGATACCACGGCCATTCCGGCGACCCTGCGTCAGTTTGGTATTGAGGAACACTGGGCACCTCAGGCCGCCTCTCTGGTACAGGCCGCGCTGAAGGCCGATCTGGGCGGGGGGCTGCGACTGTGCGAGGTGCCCCGCGCGCGGCAGTTGCGGGAACTGGAATTCCTCTTTCCCATCGCCCGGCCCGATGTATCGGCCCTGGCCCGCGCCATCGGCCCGGGGCAGGGCGCCGACGGCAGTCTGGCGCGGCGCGTGGTGCACCTGCAACCCGCCCGGGTGGCGGGCTATCTCAAGGGTTACATCGATCTCGCCTTCGAGCATGAGGGCCGGCTCTGGCTGCTGGATTACAAATCCAACTGGCTCGGCTCCCATGTTGCCGACTACGCAGCCGGGAGTGTCGCTGCCGCCATGTCCGGAGAAAACTATGATCTCCAGGCCCTGCTATACACCGTGGCACTGCATCGCCTGAGTGCGCTGCGACGGCCCGGGTACGCTTACGAGACCCATATGGGCGGTGCGCTCTACCTCTTCCTGCGTGGTCTTCCTGATGATGGCGTGTTCCGCTGGCTTCCCGACGCAGCACTGGTGCAGCGTGTCGATGCCTGCCTGCAGGGACAGGAGATCGGGGGATGAACACAGCATCTTTCCTTGCACGGCTTTCCACTCTGGCGGCGGCGGGCGCGATCGAGCCGGTAGATCTGCATTTCGCCCGGGCACTGGCGGGTTGGGCCGATGATGGCGTCGATGCCAACGTGTTGTCGGCTGCGGTACTGGTCAGTCATCTGGCGGGTTCCGGGCATGTCTGTGCCGATCTGGCCGTGGCGGCAGAACAGCCCCTGGCTTTCGATGGCGAATGCAGTGCTCCTTCCTTTGCGCGTTGGCGCGAGGGATTGCTGGGCTCGGGGCTTTGCGCAGATGGCGAAAATGAAAATGCGCCTTCGCATCCGCTGGTGCTGGATGGCCATCGTCTTTACCTGGCGCGCCATTGGCTGAATGAATGCTTCGTCGCCGCCGAACTGGCGCGTCGCGTCGCCTTGCCCCTGCCTCTCGATGAGGCGAGGCTCGAGGCTGCCCTGAACACCTTCTTCGATCCCGACGATGTGGCCACCGCCGGCCAGCGTCAGGCCACCGCTCTCGCGGCCCGTCGCCGGGTGGCGCTGATCTCCGGCGGTCCGGGCACCGGCAAGACAACCACGCTCGCGGCCCTGCTGGCGCTTGCCCTGGAGCAACAGCCGGATCTGCGCATCCTGCTGGCCGCACCCACGGGAAAGGCGGCAGCACGCATGCAGGAATCCATCCGCAACGCAAGGAAGCGCCTGCCGCTGGCAGAAGATGTGGCTGCCGTGATTCCCGACGAAGCGCGCACCCTGCACCGGCTTCTCGGGTTCGGTTCCGGGACCGGTCGGCCACGCTATCGCCGCGATCATCCTCTGCCAGTGGACCTGCTGGTGGTGGATGAGGCTTCGATGGTCGATCTGGCTTTGATGGCCAGGGTGCTCGAAGCATTGCCACCGAGAGCGCGTCTGGTGTTGCTGGGCGATCGCGACCAGCTGGCCTCGGTGGAGGCGGGGGCGGTATTTGCCGATCTGTGTCTCTCGGCAACGGAAGGCGGTGCGCTCGCGGCAGGCTATGGCCAGTTGAGTCACAGCTTCCGCTTCGGTGATGATGCTGGTATCGGGCGTCTTGCCCGCGCCCTGCGCGAGGGGGATGCCGATGCCACTATTGCCCTGCTGTGTGCGGAGCAGGCGGATCTGCAATGGGATCCAGTTCCCGATGCGGAACGTCTGATCTCTTCCGCCCTCGCGGGCTATGGTGACTACCTTGACTCCATTCGTGCGGGTAGCGATGCCGCCACCCTGCATCAATGTTTCGGCCGTTTCCGTCTGCTTGCCGCTCATCGCGGCGGGTCCTGGGGCGTGGTCCGTCTCAATGCCGCCATCGAACGCTCGCTCGCCGTGAAACTCGGGCATGACCCGCGTCAACCCTGGTATGCCGGCCGCCCGGTGATGGTGACAGCCAATGACTATGCCCTTGGATTGTTTAATGGCGACATCGGAATCGCCGCACCGGATACCGACGGCGAACTCAGGATATGGTTCGAGAGCGAAGCCCGTGCCGGCCTGCGCGGGATCGCGCCGCACAGCCTGCCACCATTCGAAGCAGCCTGGGCGCTGACCGTGCACAAGAGCCAGGGCTCCGAATTCGATGCCGTGTTGCTCGCGCTGCCGGATCAGCCCTCACCTCTGGTGACATGCGAACTGGTCTATACCGGCGTGACCCGCGCCCGAAAGCGGGTGGCACTATGGGGAGCGGAGACGGTTCTGCGCGATGCCTGCCAGCGCCGGATCGTGCGGTATTCGGGATTGTGCGAGCGGTTGCGGGAAGTCTGAGTCGTTGGGCTGTCTGATCCAAGTGCCAGATACGATCGGGCGGGGTGTCGATATTTGGGGACGACACGGCATCGATTGACTCATCGATGCCAAGACGGCCGTCTCTGTGATGCAGCCCCCGACGATGCTCATTGAGGTTTCTTGCCGACCCTGACCGTCCAGACTTCGGGCCCTCTTTCCAGGTACTCCCAGTTGAAGGGTTCGGTACTCTCCGCTTCGATCTGGTAATAGAGTGGCTTTGGGTCATGATCGTTGATGAACACGAAGGCCTCGCCAGGACGCAGGGAGTTGAAAGCGGTGAAGAAGATCTCATGGCGCATTGCAGGTTCGTAGGGGCGTGCGTCGTGTTGAGCCACCACCGTGATCCTTTCTTCTGTCGGCCGGCCCGCCTTCTTGAAGATATGTGCCACATAATTTCCGGGCTCGTCGCGTTGCACCGACCATAGATGCTTTTCGCCATATTTCTGTCGGAAGGAATCGCGTATCGCGACTGGTTCGGTGGATGCGATGATCTCCATCGTTCCTTGCTCCTCCATCATTCCATAGCGGTGAAAGATGACATGTGTCAGATCTTCCGGGGCGATCCGGCGCATGTCCATCAACGTCGAGATACCGCTGAATTCGCGGCCTTTCGATGTCTCGAGCCGTGTCACTTCGACCTGCCAGTCGATGCCATCCCGTTTGATGTACTCCCAGCCAACAACGTCGCCATGAATCGATCGTAGCTCGTAGCAAAGTGGCAATGGATCGTGATCGTTGATGAAACGGAATTTTTCCCCAACGGGGAGTTCGGCAAACATCCTGAGCAACATCCTGTGCCGTTCGATCGGGACAAAGACACGTACATCAATGGGCATTCCGGCAAGCTGGTTCATTTTTGGCTCCATATCGAATCGAGGCTATTCGTACGTGCATGTCCCTGGATGCCTCGACCAGAAGCATGACTCCTGCGGCACATTGCTGTAGTCGGCATGGTTGTTCGTGTGACAGCACAGGACATCCGAACTTTTTCGGTTCACAACTTTTCTGCTTGTCCAGCACAGGAGATTGATGTACATTCTAAACATGTATTGAAAATACATCTTAAAAGGTCATGCATGTTTTTTAACCTGCCAACATTCGAACCGGATGCGTCCTTGTCCCAAAATTGGGTCGTGTCACGGAGTGGTGGTCAGACAGAGGGAGCTTCCCGATGATGGCGAGATCGGGGGTTTCGCAGTGGACGCTGGCGCACTTCTGGCTATCCATCACGGCGCTGCTTGTTGCCGAAGTTCTCTTCGTTGCCGGATTTTCCGATCTGGTATCCGGGCGGTATGCGCCGGCGACATTGATTGGTGTCCATCTCACCACTATCGGCTGGCTCAGCCTGCTGATGCTGGGGGCGCTGTATCAGTTCGTCCCGGTCATCACCAATACCCGGCTGTACAGCCAGCGCCTGCCGTTGTTTTCGCTGCTTGCGATTGTGGCAGGCCTGTGCGCGATGGTGTTCGGATTCCTGGTGCTTGGAGGAACGGGCCTGCCAGAATTCACCCTGATCTGGTTGCCGGTCGGCGGTGCGCTGGTGCTGGCGGGTTTTGCCTTGGGTGCAATTGATCTGTGGATCACGCTGTGGAAAGCGCGCCCGCTCCCGCTGGCTGCGGTATTTGTTGTATTCAGCCTTGGCTTCCTGTTGCTGACCGGGCTGATTGGCCTGGGTTTCACACTGACATTTGCACTGCCGCAACCGCCGGCATTTCTCGCGAAACTCACTGCTGCGGGTTTGGAACTGCACCTTGCGGCGGGGCTGGGTGGCTGGTTCTCGCTCACCGTGATGGGAGTCAGCTACCGGTTGCTGACGATGTTCATGCTTGCCCCGGACGAACCGCATCGGAGCACCTATCTTGCACTCATCTGCACGATCGTGGGGCTGGTGCTGTTGCTCTGCATCGGCCTGGCTGGAATCTGGTCTGATTCAGCCATGCGCATGGGTGCCGCCGCAGGTTGCATCCTCATCGCGCTTGGCCTCACGTGCTATTTCGTCGATATTGTGCGTTTCTACCGCACAAGAATTCGCCGGCAACTGGAATTGAATAGTGTCATGGCCGCAGTGGCGCTGGGCCTTTTTGCCCTGGCGCTGATGGCTGGAGTGATTGCCGCACTCGCGGGCGTATTCGAGCCTTTGGCCGGAGCGATCGCCTACCTTCTGGTTTTCGGCGGGATGACGGGGCTCGGTCTGAGCCAGCTTTACAAGATCGTCCCGTTTCTCACCTGGCTCGAAAAATTCGGGCCAAAGCTCGGAAAAGGGCCGGTATTGCGGGTTCAGGATCTCGTGAACGAACGGCGGGCCATGCCGTGGTTCGTGATGTATTTCGCAGCGGTGACGCTTGCATCCGGCTGTCTCGCACTCGGGCAGGTAACGTGGTGCAGGATCGCTATCACCGTTCAGCTTGTGGCGACACTTCTGATCGTCATTGAATTCTGGCGATCCCGCCACCCGGATCCGAACCTCAAACCAAAGCCGATCCAGCCGCCTGCCGGCATGGCCGTCGCACGAGGTGTCACCCCCGGCATTGAAAGATCATCATCGAAGTAAAGGAGAACGACATGAACGATTCACTCCATACGCTCGACGTACGGCCGATTCTCAAGGCAGGCGGCGAGCCCTTCGCAGAAATCATGAAGGCGGCGGCCACGCTGGAAAATGGGCAGGGGTTGCGCCTGCTGGCCACTTTCAAACCGGTTCCGCTGTTCTCGGTCATGCAGGGCAAAGGGTACTCCCATACGGAAAAGGAGATCGGGGGCGGCGACTGGGAAATCATTTTTCTGCCGCTTGGCGCTGCGGCCCCGGAAAGCGCGGTGTCTGTGCCAAAGAAAGCAGATGTGAGCGATACCGCCAACTGGCCGGCAGCGGGTCAAATAATCGATCTGCGCGGCATGATGCCGCCCGAACCTTTGATCCTTACCCTCGAAACTGTCGAGGACATGGCACCGGGAGAAGTCGTGGAAGCTTGTTACGACCGGGATCCGTTGTTGCTGTATCCGGAGCTTGATGTGCGCGGGCATCGGTATCACTGCGAAAAGTATGGCGCAAATGAATATCGGGTGCGTATACGGCGCGCCACTCCGGGGGAGGGTGCGGCGTGAGTACCCCCAGCGTAGACGAACTGCGTGAATGCCTGAAAGAGGTGTTCGATCCGGAACTCGGCTACAACATCGTCGACCTGGGCCTGGTGTACGCAATCGATATCGATGGCTCGCTGGTCACGGTGACGATGACGCTGACCACGCCGGGCTGTCCCGCTTCGGACATGATCAAGGGGGGGGTCGAACAGTGCCTGATGGATGTGGAAGGCGTCGATGAAGTGAGCATTGATCTGGTCTGGAAACCGCAGTGGACCGCACAGGCGATGAGTCCGGAAGCCAAGGCACATTTCGGAATCCGGGGTTGATGCCGATGCAGACTTCCGACCACGTGACATCCCTCAATCGCCTCTTCATTCAGGCGCTCCTGCGCATGGGCGATGCGGGCGAGATCGATGCTGCATGCCGCCTGGCAGCGCAAGGATGGTCGTTACTGCGCCACGATCATCCACACGAGGCCGAACGCCTGAACGGTGCCATGCACAATCTGACCAACCCGAAACGCCGCAACAACCAGCTACAGGCCGATGCCGGCGCGGCAATACCGTTTTCCCAACCACGATAGAAAAGGAGTAGCGCGATGAGCAACAGTGAAAACCTCGATGTCCGGCAACTGGTGCCGATGCAGCGACACAGCACGATCTTTGGCAAGTGGCAGGATCTGGCCCCGGGGCAGAGTTTTGTGCTGATCAACGATCATGATCCCAAGCCGCTGTATTACCAGTTCGATGCCGAGCACAACGGCAAATTTACCTGGGACTATCTCGAATCCGGACCGCGTGAGTGGCGCGTGAAGATCGGCAAGGTCTGAATACCGGCGCTTCATGGCCACGGGCGGTCGTTTCGTGGCTGCGTGAATCTCACACCTTGTGGATCACATTTTCGGCGTACTGGTTCATTTCCGCGATCATGCCGGGCAGGGTGCGCGTGTCGGCACCACCGGCATAGGCATCACGGAAGGCGACGAGCACCTCGCTTACCCCTGAACCGGCGAGGCGTTCGATGCCTTCGGGCGTGTAGGCATCGGGGCCCATTGCCTGGATTTCGAAGGGCAGATGATCACGGCCGAACTCCTTGCGCCATGCCTTCATCTTCGCCGTCATTTCCCGGATCTGCTCCAGGCTGCTGCCGGCGCTGATCCATCCGTCACCGAGCCGGGCGGCGCGTTTGAGTGCGGCATCGGAGTGTCCGCCAACCAGGATACGGGTGGGCTGTGTGGGGACGGGGCACAGTTTCACCGGCTCAAAGCGGAAGTGTTCGCCCTGGAAACCAAAATACTCGCCTGTCTCGAGTCCGCGCAGGATGGCGATCATTTCATCCATGCGCTTGCCGCGCCCCTCCCAGGGAACGTCACAGGCTTCGAAATCCTCACGCCAGGGGCTGATGCCGACACCAAAGATGAAACGGTTGCCGGTCATCACCTGGATGCTGGTGAGTGCTTTGGCCGTGAGTACCGGATTGCGGATCGCCAGTTTCATGACCGAGGTGGAGAACTTCAGCCGGGTGGTTCCGGCCGCCATCCAGGGAATGGCGCAAAAGGGATCAAGGAAGGGTACGCCATCGAGAAATTCCCGCGAGCCATCGGCGTTGTAGGGATATTTGCTGTCGGCATGCTGCGGGTAGAGGATGCTGTCGGGAAGGGTGAAGGTGTCGTAGCCCGCGGCCTCGGCGGCTTTTGCCAGCGCCGGATAAAAAGCGGGGTTGCACATGGTGGCGTGGTAGGCGAACTTCATTGTCATGCTCTCCTTGGAAACGGGCAGAGTGGGGTGGCTGATGCTGGCAGACGCCGTTGGTTCAGATGGTTTCAGGCAGAATCAGACGGTATGCGTGCGCCAGGGGGATTCTTCCATCCAGCGTTCGAAATCCTGGTCGGAAACAGGTTTGCTGATCAGATACCCCTGGGCAACGTCGCAGCCCAGGCTGCGCAATGCATCGAGAATTTCCCGGGTTTCCACTCCTTCGGCAACAACCCGGAGTCCCATGTTGTGGGCAAGGTCGATGGTGGAGCGGACGATGGTATGGTCATCGGCATGATGCACCATGCCCATGACAAAGGATTTGTCGATTTTCAGTTCGTCGACCGGAAGTCGTTTGAGGTAGGACAGGGAAGAGTAGCCGGTGCCGAAATCATCGATGGAGAGATGAAAACCCATCTGGTGCAGCTGGTCCAGATTGGCCAGTGCATGGTGGGGATCGTCGATGATCGCGCTTTCGGTGATTTCCAGCGTGAACCATTCGGCCTGGCAGCGATGGGTTTCCAGCATTCCCTTCAGGCGTGTGGCGAGTTCCGGGTTGAGCAGATCGCGGGTGGACAGATTGACCGACAGGCTTACCATCCGTCCCGCCTGTCGCCATTGACCACATTGGGCCAGGCACCGGTCCAGCACCCAGAGGGTGATGGCCTTGATGTAACCGGTCTGCTCGGCGAAGGGGATGAACTCGAAGGGCGGGACAAAGCCGCGTTGCGGATGCTGCCAGCGCACCAGGGCTTCGGCATGGAGGGAGCCGGTGCCGGTGATGTCGATCTTGGGTTGATAGTGCATCACCAGTTGGTCCTGTTCCACGGCGGTACGCAGCTCGCCCATCAGGGACAGTCGTTCGATGTTGTTTTCCTCGAAGCGGGGATCGAATACCGCGTGACCGGTATTGTTGCGCTTCGCCATGGAAAGCGCGATATCGGCATGGCGCAGCAGCAGGGTTGGCGTATCGCCATGAAGGGGATAGGTGACGACCCCGATACTGGCACGCACGTCTACCGGCTGGTTGGCGATGGCGAACGGCTGCTCCAGATCCTGCAGCAGGCGGCCGGCGAGCATCGAGGCGATGTTGGCGCTTTCGTCGGGGAGGAGCATGGCGAATTCGTCACCCCCCAGGCGTGCCACGGTATCGGCCTTGCGGCGGATCGTCCGTTGCAGGCGGGAGGCGACCTCACGCAGCAGAATGTCGCCATTGGCGTGCCCCAGCGCGTCATTGACCAGGCGAAACCGGTCCAGGTTGAGCAGCAGAATGGCGAGCGTCTGGTTACGACGGCTTGCAATGGCAATCGCCTGCTGCAGACGGTCATTGAACAGAAGGCGGTTGGGCAGGTGGGTGAGTGAATCGCGGTAGGCCAGTTCGGTGATCCTGGCTTCGCGGCTGGCAATACCCTCCCGCATATGGTCGAGCGCAACGGCAAGATCTCCGATCTCGTCCTTGCGGGGGGTGATCGGTATGGGGGCGTAGTCACCACCCTCGATGCGTCGGGCCGCACCGGCCAGATCCGCCACGGGCCGGGCGATGGTACGGGCGATCGCCACGCTGCCGATCATGGCGATGGCGATGCCCAGCAGGGATAACAGCAGGGCGTTACGCACCATATCGTGAATGGGAGCGATCGCTTCCCGTTCCGATTTCTGCAGTACGGCAATCACGACTTCTTCATTATGGGTGGACTGACGGGCCACCAGGGTGAGGTAGTCCCCGCTTTCGTCACCACTTTTCAGGGAGAAGGGAAGGATTGCAGTACCGTTACCGATGGCCTGGATGAGCGGCTGCTGGTGGGAAGCCGGCAGACTGCTCGCGCACATCTTCCACAATCCTTCTCCATGGCGGCTGAGAAAAGAGACCTGGAGACCGGTGAGACTGCTCAGGCCCTGCACGGTTTTTTCGTCAATGGCGAAGCCCATCACCACCCAGGCGATCGGAATCGGTGCGAGTACCGGCACGACTACCAGCTGATAAAGCCTGCCATCCAGTGTGGCGATGGCGGAGGACTGGCCCTGACGCTCGGCTTCGCCCAGGAGGTGCGGCAGAAAGAACGGCAGATCGATCCGCCGGGTCTGCAGGGTGTCGGCGATGATTTTCTGCTCGGTGTTGACCAGCATCATCAGTTGGGCATCGATCCGGGCGCCGTGATTGGTCAGCGCGGAAGTGATGGTGCCCCGGTCTCCGGTGGCGATCGCCTGGCGGAAGGCAAAGTCGGCGGCAAGTACGCGTGCACCCTGGGTGAGCTGGATCACGTTCTGCGTTACCGAATGATGGAAGATCCGGTCGCCGATTTTCAGCTGATCCGCAACATTCTGGCGCGCACTGCTGGCGCCCACGGTTTCGAGTGTGATCCAGTTGGCAACACCGAGCGCGGCCAGCAGAAACACGAAGAAAAGGACGATGTGGTTTTCCAGTGGCCTGAGTTTGAGCATCACGGCGATTCAGGGCTTGGTGTCGAGCCGTATCTTGAGCAGAGGGGAGCCAGAGCGCAGGATGCGTACGAAGTCGCCCTTGGCAGCCTGCCGGTAATGCCAGGCATGAACCTCGTATTCGCCGTCAGGCAAGTTTTCCAGATGTGCCATTCCGCTAGCATCGGTCTTGCCGAACCATGGGGTATCCACCACCTGGACATAGGCGATCATCTGGTCGTGGATGTTGCAGCCGAGCACGACCAGCCCGGCTTTGTCGAAGATCACCGGCTTGGCCGGCCGGCCCGAATAGAGCTTGAGCTCGAAGGTTTTGGCCGGCGAGAAGGAATAGACCTGATGGCGGATGTTGTCCTTGTTCGGAAAGTGCACCGCTGTCCCGGTACGGATCACCGAAACGAGGGGGACAAACTGGCGCTGGATCTGGTCGATCGTGGCCGATGCTTCCTGAAAAGCGGGTACTTTCCCGCTCCGGGGCAGGGCATATACCACGCCATCGACCAGTGGAGCGCCGTTGCTGTCGCGGAGTTCCACATTGAGGGTGGCAGCACTGCCTGGCAAGGCCAATACGGAGGCGGCACACCAGGCGAATGTGGCGATCCGGCGGAAGAGAAATTGCATCATGGGGCAACGATGTCCTGTTTCATGGGTGCGAGCAGCCTCAGTAATTCACCCTTCTCACGGGTACCGACGCCGGCGGCATCGAGATTGGATTTCAGGATCGCCACGAAGGCATCGAACTCGTGCCCGGTAATGCCCAGCCCGGCGTGGATTTCACGGATGGAGTCGTCCTGGTAAACACAGCCGCCTCCCGTATGGGCGCAGACGAAGAGAGTGATCCGGTCGGCCAGCCTGGACAGGTTGACGTTCTTGAAGGTGTGGTTCAGCTCCGGGTTCGCGGCCACGGTGGCGAGGGTTTTGCCCATCACCGCACGTACCGCGGGTTCACCCCCCAGTCGCTGGTACAGCGAAGTATCCTCGGCGCGACCGGCTGCGGGCAGCAGCAGGAGAAGGGCGGCGAGCGGCAACAGCAGGCGCACGAGGAAAAGAGACGACACGGAAATCCGGCGAGGGTCAGACGGGCGCTGAGAGAATGCCAAGCATATCCGGAATCGCCTGTCCGGAAAAAGAAAAATTGGCATTGGAAATTCCCTTCAATCTGTCAATAGGGCGTGATGGAGTCCAGGGTCAGCTGGCATGCCTGGCCGACATCGAGCACGCGCGCGGTGCGGCCTCCACCAAGCCATAGTGCGCAGCAGACGGCGAGGCTGGCGATTTCCGTATCGCTGAATTCGTGGTGCATGCGTTGCCAGAAGTCTTCGTCCGATACCAGACCCAGGTGATTGACGGCGAAGCGTTCCGCGTATTCGATGGCCAGCTTTTCCCGTGCGCTGTAGCCAGGCCAGTTGCGCCATTCGAGGAGATGCTCGTAGAGCGCATCATCCACGCCAAATTCCTGCGCCCGCGACTGGCGCGCATTGCGGCAGGTGATGCAGTCGTTGGCCAGGGCGATGCGCATGCGGGCCGCTTCCAGAATGCGCATGGGCAGGCCGCTGTGAGTGTAAACGGCATTTCCGAATGCGGCGTAGCCGGCGCCAAGTTCGGGATTGAGTGTCAGCCAGTCGCTGACCGTATCGGCAATATCAAGGCGGGGCATGGAAATCCTTTCAGGGATGCGCGGGAAGAAAGAGTACGGTGCAGTGTAGCGTTTCCCGGTGGGGTTGCATGCCTTCACTGCGGTAATGAAATTTTTCGATCTCGTGATGCTTCGGCGAATGCACCGGCCCGGCAAGGCGATCTCGGATCGCATTCGGTATCCTTGCGGTTCTTTCTGACATTGACAAACCAACATGCGGAACGTGTAAGGCACGTTCCGGGTACGCTCGAACCGGGCGAGGTTTTTCGGGGTTTCCGTCGGGGATGACCGGGGGAACCCTCAACATTTTCATTCTTCGTTTCCATGGTTCCCTGGATTCTTTTCTTCGCATTGGCTACCGGCTGGGTGCAATGGCAGGCCGAGCTACCGTCACCGGTGACATTCGCCGTATGCGCGGTGCTGGGGATCGTCACCCAGGCAGGCTGGTGGTATCGGCGCGGGTACTGGGTGGCTCTGGTGGGGGCATTCCTGCTCGGCATTGCCTGGGCCGGATGGATGGCCCAGTGGCGCCTCGAGGATGGTCTTGCGGATGCGCTGGAGGGCCGTGATCTTCAGATCGTCGGTGTCATCGACGATCTGCCGCAGCGTTTCGAAAATGGCTGGCGCTTCGATTTTCATCCTGAATCGGCGCCGGCCCCCTTGCCGGAAAAGATCTCCCTGGCCTGGTATCGCGGCTTTCGCGTCCAGGACGATCCCGCAACCTCGCTGCCACCCGCGATCCGGGCCGGGGAACGCTGGCGCCTCACGGTACGCATCAAGAAGCCGCATGGCAATGCCAACCCGGAAGGGTTCGACTACGAAGGCTGGCTCTTCGAGCGTGGCGTGCGGGCGACCGGCTATGTACGGTCCAGCGACGCTAACCAGCGCCTCGATACGTTCGTGCCGGGTGTGGCCACCTTCGTCGCCCGCCTGCGGCAGAACATCCGCGACCGCGCCCTGGCCCGCCTGGGCGATCGACCCTATGCGGGAATCCTCGTTGCGCTCGCGGTGGGGGATCAGCAGGCCATCGACAACCGCCTCTGGAGCGTGTTCTCCCGCACCGGGCTGACCCATCTGATGAGTATTTCCGGCCTGCACATCACTCTGGTGGCGGGTCTGGGCTACGGGCTGGTCAATTTTCTCTGGCGCCGCTCCCGACACCTGTCCCTGCGTCTGCCCGCCCAGCAGGCGGCGGCGCTGGCGGGAGCGCTCACGGCGCTGGGTTATTGCCTTCTGGCCGGCTTCGCCGTGCCGGCCCAGCGTACCCTCTATATGCTGAGCGTGGCCGCGGCGGCCCTGTGGCTGCGGCGCGAGCTGCCCGCGCGCAAGGTGCTGGCGGCGGCCCTGTTCGTGGTGCTGGTGTTTGATCCCTGGGCCATGATTTCGGCAGGATTCTGGCTTTCCTTCAGTGCGGTTTCACTGCTTTTCCTGATCGGCAGCGGGCGCATCGCTCCAGCCCACTGGCTGCGTGAATGGGGGCGCGCCCAGTGGGCGATGAGCATTGGCCTGCTGCCCTTGCTGCTGGCTCTTTTCCAGCAGTTTTCCCTTGTTTCGCCCCTGGCCAACGCGGTGGCGATTCCACTGGTGAGTTTTGTCATCACCCCGCTGGTGCTGCTCGGCGCGATACCGGGGCTCGAATTCCTGCTGTTGCCGGCGCACGGGATCACAGCGTGGCTGATGGCGCTGGTTGACGTGCTGGCCGCATCACCGCTGGCCACGTGGCAGCAGCACGCTCCACCGGCCTGGGCGGTGCTTGTGGCGGTGGCCGGGATCGTCTGGCTGCTGTTGCCACGGGGCTTTCCCGCCCGCTGGATGGGCGCCGTGCTATGCCTGCCCCTGTTTTTCATTCCACCGCAACGGCCCGGGTACGGTGCGGTACGGGTGGTGGTGCTGGATGTCGGTCAGGGGCTGGCGGTCCATGTTCAGACCGCTACCCGTGATCTGTTGTTCGATACCGGGCCTGCGTTCTCGCCCGACGCCAACAGCGGCAACCGCCTGATCCTGCCCTATCTGCGCGCAGCCGGGGTGGAACGGCTCGATGCGCTGGTGGTGAGCCATCAGGACAAGGATCATTCCGGCGGTGCCGAGTCGGTGCTGGCCGGCATACCGGTGGACGAGTTATACAGTTCCCTGCCTGCCGATCATCCGCTGCGGGCGGCGACACTGCCGCAATTCTCCTGCCATGCCGGGCAGACGTGGGAGTGGGATGGCGTGCGTTTCCAGATGCTGCATCCGATGGCCCGAGATTACGCGAACCGCCCGCGCAAGACCAATGACATGAGCTGTGTGCTGCGTGTCGCCAGTACCGGAGCCAGCGCCCTGATCAGCGCGGATATCGAGGCGGTGGACGAGGCGTCCCTGCTGGCGCGTGACCGGTCATCCCTGGCGGCGGATGTCCTGGTGGCGCCCCACCACGGCAGCCGTACCTCGTCTACGCCGGATTTTCTGGCAGCAGTGCACCCCCGCGATGCGGTGTTCACCGTGGGCTATCGAAACCGTTTCGGACATCCCCGAGCCGATATTCTGGCGCGCTACACAGGCATCACCCTGCATCGTAGCGACCGGGATGGCGCGGTCAGTTTCGATCTGGGCAATGCAGGCAATCCGGCAGTGGCGGTGGTGCGGGAACGCGAGCGCCGGCGGCGCTATTGGCAGGGGCATTGATCGAAGAGGTATCCGGTATGCCGCAGAAGTGAACCCGGATCGGGAAGAAGGGCTCTATATTCCTATCGAGCAACCGGAAAAAAGGAGAGGCAATGAGCAGGAAAAATGGATGGGATGCGATTCTGGGCGAGCTTGAACGCCGCCGTACACAGAGCTGGATCATGGGAGGGGCGGAGAAAGTGGCGCGGCAGCATCAGGCAGGAAAGCTGGATGCACGTCAGCGCCTGGATCGCTTTTTCGACTCCGGCACCTTTTACGAAATTGGTGGTTTCGTCGGCACCCTGACTCCCGAAGGTAGCCCACCCGCACCGGCGGACGGTCTGGTGGCCGGATTCGGCAAGGTGGAGGGCCGGCCCGTGCTGGCGGCGGCAGAGGATTTCACGGTGCTGGGTGGCTCCATCGGCGATGGCGCCGCCGACAAGCGCTATCGCCTGACCCAGCTGGCCGCTCAGGAACGGGTGCCCCTGGTCTTCATGCTGGAAGGCGCCGGGCATCGCCTCACCAATACCCATGCCGGTCGGCGCCCCAATGATTTGCAGGGGCTGGCCGAGCTTTCCGGTCAGGTGCCCATGGTTTGTCTGGTCATGGGCGCTTCGGCCGGTCATGGCGCACTGACGGCCCCCTTGTCGGATTTCGTGGTGATGACCGCGCAGGCGGCGCTGTTCGCCGCCGGGCCACCGCTGGTGAAGGCGGCGATCGGCGAGGACGTGAGCAAGGAGGCGCTGGGCGGTCCCCAGATTCATGTCGCCGAATCCGGCGTCGCGCACAATCTGGCGGCAGATGATGAGGAGGCGATCCTCATGGCGCGGCGCTATCTGTCGTACTTTCCGGGCAATGCCTGGTCGCAGGCACCGCATATGCATGGTCCGGATACCGGGCCACGCGATCTGGACGGCATTCTCGACCTGATCGACCCCAATCCGCGTAAGGCCTACCGGATGCGCCCGGTGCTCGAACTGCTGGTCGATGCCGGCAGCCTGTTCGAGGTGCAGCCCCGGTTTGGCGCCTGTGTGGTGACGGCGCTGGCCCGCCTGGGCGGGCACAGCGTCGCCCTGGTCGCCAACGATCCGAGCGTGATGGCGGGCACCATCAATGCCGATGGCGCCGACAAGGTCACCCACTTTCTCGATGTCGCCGGCGCCTTTCACCTGCCGGTGATCTTCCTTGCCGATAATCCGGGTGTCATGGGGGGCACGGCGGCGGAACGCCAGGGCACCTTGCGTCATGCGGCGCGCATGTTCGCAGCCCAGCACCGCCTGCGGGTGCCCAAGCTCCATGTCACGCTGCGCAAGGCTTTCGGATTCGGCTCTTCCATCATGGCCATGAATCCTTTCGACGGGCAGACCCTGTCGCTGGCTTTTCCGGCGGTGACGCTGGGCGCCATGCCGGTGGCCAGCGTAGCGGCGACAGCCAAGCTGGATGCGGCCACCGAGGCCCGCATCGCCGCCGAACAGGCGGGAGGAGGCTATCAGGTGGCCAATCTGCTGGGGTATGACGACGTGATCGATCCGCGCCAGCTGCGCAATGCGTTGCTGCATGGGCTGGAATTGGCGCGAGGTCGCACCGGTTCGCCCTGCGGGCCGGTGCGTTCACAAGGCATTTTGCCCTGAGTGTGGAGTCCGTGGCCGGGCTGTGGCGCCCCGCGCTCAGGGGGCGGGTTTGTGCGTCTTGCCCAGCACCTGACGTGAGGCGGCCAGCGTGTGGGGGCTGCTGCTCAGGTGCGCCATGGCGGCTGCTTCGGCGCTGATGACCCGGGCCAGGTCGCCTTCCAGCGCCAGATTGAGATTGGCCTTGATGTGGCCGATGGCTTCGGCGGGTACCGCCAGCAGCCGCTCCAGCAGGGCATCCCTGGCCCCGACAAGGTCTTCTTCGGGTACCAGCCGGTTGAGCAGTCCCAGCGCCAGCGCCGCATCGGCGCCGACCGCTTCGCTCAGCAGATAGAGTTCCCGGGCCCGGGCCGGCCCGACCAGCCGGGTGAGGAAATAGCTGCCGCCGAAATCCCCGCTCATGCCGATGCGGGCGAAGGCGGTGATGAAGCGGGCGCGGGGCGTGCCCAGGCGCAGATCGCATGCCAGCGCCAGAGACATCCCGGCACCGGCGGCAACGCCATCGATCACTGCCAGCGTGGGCTTGGGCATGGTGTGGAGCAGGACCGACGCCCGCGCCCAGCGGGCAATCTGTGCCGCCAGCGCATCGCCCGCCAGAGGGTGGGCCTGATCCATGCCGCTGATGTCGCCCCCTGCACAAAAAGCCTGAGTACCCGCGCCGGTGATCACCACGGCCCGCACCGTACTGTCGGCCGCAATCTGCTCCAACAGCAGGGGCAGGTTTTCGAGCATGGCCACATCGAGCGCATTGCGGGCCTGGGGCCGGTTCAGGGTCAGGGTGGCGATGCCCTGGCGATGATTGAGCAGGATCGATTCTGAGGTATTCATGTTCATGGTTTTGCGGTATCCCGGGCTGTCGCATCAAAGCGCTGGCGGTAGGTGTCGCGCACTTCGCGCCGCAGCAGCTTGCCGGCTTCGGTACGCGGCAGGGAGCGGGCGAAGGTGAATTCCCTGGGCATCTGCTGGCGGGCCAGCCGGCTTTCGCAATGGCGGACCAGATCGTTGCGCAATGCTTCCGTTTCCTCCACGTCGTCACGGAGAACCACGATGGCCAGCAGTCGTTCACCCCATTCGGCGTCCCTGAGCCCGACCACGCAGCAGTCAAGCACCTGGGGATGGGTGAGGAGCACGCTCTCCACCTGGGCCGGATAGACATTGACGCCACCGGAGATGACCAGATCGGCCCGCCGGTCACACAGAAAGAGGTAGTCGTCGGCATCCAGATAGCCGATATCCCCCAGCGTGGATAGATCGCCCCGGTAGGCGGCCGCGGTTTTTTCCGGATCGCCACGATATTCGAAGCGCTGGCGCCGGGTATGGAAGTAGATGTTGCCTTCGGTACCCGGCGGGCAGGGCTGGCCGGCATCGTCGAGAATACGGATTTCGCATCCCGGCGTGGCCCGTCCCACCGAGCCGGGATGCGCCAGCCAGTCGCGGGAATCGATGGCGGTGGAGCCGGCGCCCTCGCTGCCACCGTAGAACTCGAACAGCACGGGGCCGAGCCATTCGATCATCTGGCGCTTGATCTCCGGCGCCACCGGGGCGGCACCATGGAAAATCAGCCGCAACGAACTCAGATCATGGCGACGACGGATCTCTTCGGGCAGCTTGAGCAGGCGGACAAAATGGGTGGGTACGAGAAAGGTGGTCTTCACCCGATGCGCTTCCACCAGCCGCAGGAATTCTTCGGCATCCCAGCGCTCCATGATGACGGCACGTGCATCGAGCAGGGTCGCGCCTTCACAGTAGCTCAGGGGCGCGGCGTGGTAGAGGGGGCCGGCCACCAGATGGGTGCCCACGGGTTCGCTGCCGAGAAACAGGGTGAGCATTTCCATGCTCCTGCGGCCGGCCAGGGAAGGGGGTCCGGAAGAGACCTCCTCGATGGCCTGGCTCATCACCCCCTTGGGTTTTCCCGTGGTGCCAGAGGTGTAGAGCATCAGCGCGCCGGCCCGTGGCTGCGCCAGCGGTGCGTCGCTCAATGCCGCCATTTCTTCCAGGCGGCGAAAGCCCGGGATATCACCCCCTAGTGCGAAGCGGTGCCCGGCGGGAAGATGCGCGCCTGCGACAAGGGCGGCCTCGGCATAGTCGACATGGGCCACCAGCGCCCGGGCACCGGAGTTTTCGACCACATAGGCCACGTCCTCCGGCTTCAGGTTGCGGTTGATGGGAACCGCCGTGCGCCCCGACCAGCTGATGCCGCGAAAGCAGTGGAGAAAGGCCGGCAGGTTGGGCAGCAGCAGCGCCACCGCGTCCGTGGCACCGATTCCGGCCTGATCGAGCAGGCGGGCGAAGCGGTGGCCTTCACGCTGGATTTCCGCGTTCGAAACAATATGGGCCATGTGTCCTCCGGTCGGGTGGATGGGCTTCCCGGCCTTCAGACCTTTCGATCTTTCTCATTGCTTTTGGGGGGGGAGTCCATATTTGAAAGATGAGCAGGCTGTTGAAATTCCCCCGCTTTCACTGAATTCGGGCAAATTTCAACAGCCTGTGAGGAAAAAACGCTCTCCAATGTTATTCCTCCGGAATTGGAAAGCAACTACACCTCCACCGTGAAACCCAGCTCAACATCGCAGCCGGCTTGACCACCCCGAATACCCCAATTTTCTTTCGGGATTTCCCGCAGGAGGATTTTTACGTGGTCCTTGGGAATGCCAAGCGACTCCAGATTGGCAACGATGGCTTTGTAGAGATTTCGCTTTGCATCGAGAGAGCGCCCAGCAAATGCATCAATGCTGATGTGAGTGTAGAAATCCGGATTCTTTATGGCGGGCGGATAGGCAAAGCGGTGAGGCTCGTGAACAACCAGCCGGACATTCTTATCGCCAGGCATGATTTTGAACGCTTCACGAAGAGCCATGTGAACCGCTTCCATGAGCGCAATTTCTTGCTCTTGGGTGTAATGACTTCTGACTTCGATCAAGACACTTGGCATTACGGTTCTCCTTTGTGCGATTGCACACGAACCTGGATTGTCCCGCCGGCCGGCGACCGGTCTTCCTCGTGTTCGAGAGTGAAATGGGCCGTGTCATCACGGGCGAGCAGCCTGGTCAGATGCGGCAGGGTGTCACGCAGGGTCTGCGCCAGGGTCCAGGGCGGGTTGATGATGAACATGCCGCTGCCATGCATGCCAAAGCCGTCCGCACCGGGTGACTGGACCGTGAGGCTGGCGTGGAGCCAGCTTGGGGCGGGAAGACGCTTGAGTTTTTCCGGTAGCTGGCGGGCGTCACCCCGCTGCAACTGGGGATACCAGATCGCGAAGGTGCCGGTGGCGAAGCGCTCCAGCCCGACTTTGACCGTACTCACCAGGCGCCGATAATCGTTCTTGTCCTCGTAGGCTGGATCGATCAGCACCAGGCCGCGGCGGGGCGGCGGGGGCAGCACTGATTTCAGTTCTGCGAAACCATCGGCCTGACGCAGCGCATAGTGCTTTTGCCGGCCGGGAAAATGTCCGGCCAGGGTCTGGTCGAGCAGGCGGATATCGGTGCTGTGCAGTTCGAACAGACGCAGCCGGTCATCCGGGCGCATGAGGCTGAGGGCGAGGGCCGGGGAGCCGGGGTAGCGGCGCAGGGTGCCATCGGGGTTGAAGGCGCGGATTTGATCGACATAATCGGCCAGGGCCGGGGGCAATGCGGTGTGTTCCCAGAGTCGCGCGATGCCCTGGGCGAATTCGGCATTTCGCGTGGCATAGCCCGTTTCGAGGGGGTAGAGCCCGGCGCCGGCATGGGTGTCCGTCACCCAGTAGGGTTTTTCCTTCAGGTTGAAGTGGCGCAGCAGTTGCACGAGCACGAAATGCTTGATGACATCGGCGTGGTTGCCGGCATGGAAGGCGTGGCGGTAACTCAGCATGGCGCGGGGTTGTGGACGGCGGGTTGCTATTATCACCCGCCCGGTGCCGTTGCTTCGTCCGGTTCGCCGGTTCCATCGTGGTACATAGTGGTACAAGCACATCGTCTTCACAAAGGATATTTGCGATCATGAAACTGCTGCGAAAGCTCCGTCACGCCTGTGTCTTCGCGCTCATGGGCGGGCTGTTCCTGGTTCCCGCACTTTCCCGGGCAGCCACCTGGGTGCCTGATCACACGGTACTGGTGATTCTGGAAAACAAATCCTTCCAGGATTTCATCGGCAATGCCGATGCGCCCTATCTGAACCGGCTTGCGGCACGTGGCGCCCTGATGACCCGGGCCTATTTCGCCGAGACGCCCTATGCCGCCACACCCACGGGATTCAAGCATCCGCTGCCCAGCCGTGGCAGCCAGGTGAACTATCTCTATCTCTTCTCCGGCAATGATCAGGGCATGCGTCCGGACTGGTTCGAGCAGCCCGGCTCGCCCTACAAGGGCATGGTCACCCACGACCAGTATGGCGAGCTCCTGCCCGAGGCTTTGTCCAATGTGCCCAAGGGCCTGTCCAACGGGCACATACCGCCCGCGCTACGCCCGTTCGCCACACCCAATCTGGGTGCGGCGATCCTGGCGACGGGCAGGACCTACGCAACCTTTTCCGAGGCCTTGCCCTACCCGGCCTTCGATGGCGCAACGAATAATCCGCCGGGTACCCACGATGGCTATGCCCGCCGTCACAATCCGGGCATCAACTGGATCAACCTGCCGGATCACGCCGTGCCTGCCGCGCGCCGCCGCTTCCTGCTGCCGCTGGATACCAATCTGGGCTTCAGCGCCACGACCGCTCCCGATGGCAGCAAATATCCCGGTTTTGCCGAGAATGCCGAGAGCAAGCCGCGATCCTTCGCTTCCCTGCCCACGCTGGCCATCGTGGTGCCCACCAATGATGACAATGCCCACACCGGCAGCATCGCCAGCGCCGATGCGTGGCTGGCAAAGCATATCGAGCCGTATGTACGTTGGGCGCAGGCGCACAACAGCCTGCTGGTGATCCAGTGCGATGAGGATGGGTTCAGCGACACATCCAATGGTGCGGGTGCCACGGACAAGGTCATGGCCCGGATGATGGCCAAGGCCAACGTCGGCTACCAGTACGGTACCGATCGCATTCTTACCCTCTTCGTCGGTCCCCGGGGCCGGGTCCTGCCGGGCAAGTACGACGAGCGCGTGGATCACCTCAATGTGCTGGCCACCTTGCTGGATCGCTACGGTGCCCTGGAGGCCTTCCGCAAGGATTTTTTTGCGGTTCACGTGACCGGCCAGCCTGATCCTAAGCTGGCAGCCGAGGGTGCCCGCGAATACATGAACCTGCGCCCCATCGTCGATATTTTCGGCGAAGGCGGGGCTTTGCCCACATTACCTGGCCGATGAGCGGATCGCCACCGGATGACGGCAAGCCCCGTACCCTGCGCGTGGTACGGGCGTCACGGCCAGCCGTGGTGGCCGGCGGAGGGAAGGGTGCGCCGTCTTTGGCAGCGCGCCCGGAAGGTGAGCGCGTCTCCAAGCTGCTGGCGCAGCGCGGGCTGTGTTCGCGTCGCGAGGCGGACAGTTATATCGAGCAGGGTCTGGTTTTCGTCAATGGCCGCAAGGTGACGGAACTGGGTACCCGCGCCCGGTCCGATGACGAGATTCGCCTGGACAACACGGCGACGGCACGGCAGGCGCAGCGCGTCACGATCCTGCTGCACAAGCCGGTGGGTTATGTCTCCGGCCAGGCCGAGGACGGGCATCAGCCTGCGTCGGTGCTGATCCGTCCGGAAAACCAGTATCCGGGCAGGCAGGGCAAGGCTTCGCTGCGTTTTCAGCCCGCCCATCTGCGCGGCCTGGCGCCCGCCGGACGGTTGGACATCGATTCGACGGGACTGCTGGTGCTGACCCAGGACGGTCGCATCGCCCGTCAGCTGATCGGGGATGACTCGAATATCGAGAAGGAATATCTGGTGCGGGTCAGTGGCACGATGGTTCCTGAAGGCCTCAGGCTGCTCAACCATGGCCTGAGTCTGGATGGCAAGGCCCTGCGTCCGGCCAAGGTGTCCTGGTCCAATGAGGACCAGCTACGCTTCGTCCTGCGCGAGGGGAAGAAGCGCCAGATCCGTCGCATGTGCGAACTGGTGGGTCTGGCGGTGACCGGACTCAAGCGCGTGCGTATCGGCCGCATCCCCCTTGCCGACCTGCCACCGGGGCAATGGCGCTATCTCCATGACACCGAAAAATTTTGACAGCGGGAAGTCACAGTATGGCAGTCCGGGGCACCGGCTGCGGGGCATCATGGAGTGGGGGTATGGGGGGACTGATCATCAGGCTTCCCGTGACATGGATTTCAGGTTCAGCCGTTCGATGGCGCTCAGTGCTGCCTCCCAGCGGCCTTCCATGCACAGGCCGCGGATACCGGCATCCTCCCATGCGGCCAGTGCGGCTTCAAGGCAGGCGCGCCGCACCACTTCGGCAAGATCCGGCGGGTTGTGCGCAGACAGATCGGAAGGCATCGAGGTGTTCATGGGCGAGGGGTCGACAAAATGGCGAGAAATTGAGTAATACCTTTCCAGAATAGGGGTTATCAGCCGGCCCTGCAATGATGTGCGGTGAGTCCTGCCGGCCCGAACTGCCTTGAATTTGTGTTTCATCAAACTGCCGGGACATTGCCGGCTTCGTATATGATCGGCTCAGGAGGATTGAAACCGTGTCGACAGCCAAAGCTTCCCCCGAACAGAATTATCTTCAGCAAGAAGGGAGAGTTTTCCTCTCCGGAAATCAGGCGCTGGTTCGCCTGCCAATCGAGCATTCCCGCCGCGACAAACTCGCCGGTCTCAATACCGGCGGTTTCATTTCAGGCTATCGCGGATCACCCCTGGGGCATCTGGATCAGGATCTGTGGCGGGTGGAAAAAATGCTTCTGGAGCGCAATATCCACTTCCGCTCCGGTGTGAACGAAGATACCGCCGCCACTGCCGTGTGGGGCTCCCAGGAGGCCGGATTCTTCGACAGCAAGTTCGATGGGGTCTTCGGCCTCTGGTACTCCAAGGGGCCGGGAGTGGACCGCAGCGGGGACGCCCTGCGTCACGCCAATCTGTGGGGAACTTCGCCGAAGGGTGGGGTGATCATGGCGGTGGGGGATGACCCCATGAGCCGTTCCTCCTCCATCCAGCAGCAGAGCGAGCACACTCTGGCGGGGCTGTGCATTCCAGTCTTCAACGCGGCGAACGTGCAGGATATCTATGACTACGGCCTGATCGGCTGGCAGCTTTCGCGCTACGCGGGGGTTTGGGTCGGCATCAAGTCGGTTTCCGACATTTACGAATCCTGGTATCCGGTGGATACGGCAGTGGAGCGGAATACCGCCCGCCTCCCCGAGGATTACGAATTCAACCAGGCCCAGGTCCATACCCGCTGGCCCGACCGTTCGGTCGATCAGGACGAGCGCATGCTCCGGGTACGCCTGCCTGCTGTGCGTGCCTTCGCCCGCGCCAATGCATTGAACCGGGTGACGCATAACCCTGCTGGGCGCCGCCTGGGCATCATCACCACGGGCAAGAGCTGGTCGGACACGCTGGAAGCCTTGCGCGACCTGGGCATTGACGAAACCCAGATGGCGGATATCGGCCTCTCGATCTTCAAGGTCGGCCTGGTCTGGCCCCTGGAGCCGGAAACCCTGCTGGCCTACACCCGCGGTCTGGATGAGGTGCTGGTGGTGGAGGAATGCCGCCCCATTCTGGAACCCCAGATCAAGGACATCCTCTACGCCCTGCCGGAAGGGCAGCGCCCGCGCATTTTCGGCAAACGGGATCGCGAGGGTCATGACTGGCTGCCATCCCACGGCGAGATCACCCCGGTACTGATTGCCCGGGCGCTGTATCACTGGCTGGAGAATATCCATCGCACCGAGGCGATGCAGACCTGGGTCCGCTTTCTTGACGATACCCACGGTCGGCTGGTCGCACCGCGCGAAACGGCGGTTCGTACCCCCTATTTCTGCTCGGGCTGTCCCCACAACACCTCGACCAAGGTGCCCGAGGGCAGCCATCAGCTGGCCGGTATCGGCTGCCACTGGCTGGCGACGCTGATGGAGCGCGGTACGGTGACCTATCCTCACATGGGGGGCGAGGGCATCAACTGGGTGGGCGCTTCGCCCTTCGTCAATACCGAACACATGTTCGTGAACGTGGGGGACGGCACCTGGTTCCATTCCGGCTCCATGGCCCTGCGCCAGGCGGTGGCGGCCAATGTGCGGATCACCTACAAGATTCTCTACAACGATGCGGTGGCCATGACCGGCGGGCAGCCGGTCGACGGCCCCCTGAGCGTGGAGAGTCTGGTGAAGCAGCTTGAGGGCGAGTCGGTCAAGCGCATCGCCCTGGTTTCGGTTGATCCTGAACGCCATCGCCACATTCCGGCGGTCCCCGGATATACGCTTCACCATCGCGACGATCTCGATCAGGTGCAGCGGGAACTGCGGGAATACCCCGGCGTTTCGGCGATCATCTACGAACAGACCTGCGCCACCGAATTGCGCCGGCGGCGCGGGAAAAAGCAGGTGCCCGATCCCGCACGCCGGGTATTCATCAACGACCGGGTGTGCGAAGGCTGTGGCGACTGCTCGGTGCAGTCCAACTGTCTCTCGGTCCAGCCCCTGGAAACCGAATTCGGACGCAAGCGTGTCATCGACCAGTCTGCCTGCAACAAGGATTTCAGCTGCCTCAAGGGTTTTTGTCCCAGCTTCGTCACCATCGAGGGGGGCTCCCTGAAAAAGGGTGGCGGCGTCGATGCCTCGGAAGCCCTCTTCAAGGATCTCCCGGACCCCGAGCCTTGCCAGCTACAGGGTGTTTATGGCGTGATCGTCACTGGCATCGGCGGTACCGGCGTGGTCACCATCGCCAACCTGATTGGCGCCGCGGCCCAGAAGGAAGGCAAGTCCACCCAGGCGCTCGATCTCACCGGCATGGCGCAGAAATTCGGTGCGGTGTATTGCCATCTGCAGATCTCCAATAGCCTCGACGATCTGCATGCCACCCGTCTTTCGGTGGGCAAGGCGCATCTGCTGGTGGGTGCCGATCTGGTCGTGGCTGCCAGCGAGGAATCCCTTTCCCGCCTGCGCCAGGGAGTGACCCAGGCCATCGTGAATGCCCACGAAACGGTGACCGGGGCGTTCACCCGTGATGTGAATTTCCATTTGCCCATCGATTCGATGAAATCGGCGGTTGCCGATTTCTGTGGCGACGGGCGGGCACATTTCTACGATTCCACCGAGCTCTCCCGCGATCTGACCGGGGATACCATCGGTGCCAACATGATGCTGCTGGGTTATGCGGCGCAAAAGGGCTGGCTGCCGGTGCGGATCTCGTCCTTGCTCGATGCGATCACCGAGAATGGCGTGGCGGTGCCGTACAACACCAAGGTATTCATGCTGGGCCGCCTGCTTGCCGCTGATCCCGAAAAGGTCAAGGCCCTGGCTGCCGGCAGCCATGTGCCGCGCGCCAGCCTCAGGCTTTCCCAGTCGATCGACGAACTCATCGACCGCAGGAGTACCGATCTGGAGGATTACCAGAATGCCGCCTATGCCGCCCGTTACCGTGCCCTGGTGGAGCGGGTACGCAAGGCCGAGGCGCCGGTATCTTCCACTTTGCCGGTCACCGAGGCCGTTGCCCGCAACCTGTACAAGCTGATGGCCTACAAGGATGAATATGAAGTGGCGCGGCTGTATTCGTCGGAAGAATTCATGGCATCCCTCAAGGATCAGTTCACCGGCGACTACCAGCTCCAGTTCCATATGGCGCCGCCGCTGCTCTCGCGGCTGGACCCGGCCACCGGCCGGCCGAAGAAGCGGGCATTCGGCCCCTGGATGCTCAAGGCCCTGGGAGTGCTGGCGAAATTCCGCGGCCTGCGTGGATCGTTCATGGATCCTTTCGGCTACCTGGCCGAACGCCGGCTGGAGCGGACGCTGATCACCGAATACGAGGCTTTGATCGGCAGGATTCTGGACAAGGGGCTGAGCATGTCCAATGCCGAAATTGCCCTGGAACTGGCCAGAACGCCGGAACTGATCCGTGGCTATGGCCCGGTGAAGGATGCCGGGATCGAGGCGGCGCGCAAGGCCCAGGAAAAACTTGCTGCGGATCTCGAAAGGGGCCGCATTTCCCTCAAGGTCGCGGCCTGAGCGGGCCGGCCTGCATTCAGGATCCGGCGTGCGGATTCCGGAAGGGATTCGACACGCCGGATTCGATGTAGGCATCGATCAGCCGGTCCTCGCGGGCAATGAAGTCCGCCACCATCCGCCGCATGCGGGGATTGCGCACCCAGTAGGCAGACCGGGTGGCGACCGGCATGAATCCGCGCGCGATCTTGTGCTCGCCGCCCGCTCCCGGCTCGAATAGCGCAAGACCTTCGGTCAGGCAGTATTCAATGCCCTGGTAGAAACACAGCTCGAAATGCAGCCCGCTGTGATCGATATCCGTGCCCCAGTGACGACCGTATAAGGCGTTGTCGCCACGGTAGCAGATGGCCGATGCGACGGGGCGGTCACCGTCCATCGCGGCGAAGACCACCATGCGCCGCCCCAGTTTGTGTCCGACATCGGGGAAAAACCCGGGACCGAATGCGGCGGGTGTGCCATGGCGCTGAAAGGTGTCACGGTAGTGTCGGTGAATGGCGGCCCACTGGTCATGAGTGATTTCATCGCCATGCAGCGCCTGGATGGTGAATCCGCTGGAGGCGGCCAGGAGTCGTTCGCGGCGGATTTCCTTGCGTCGCTTGGCGGTGAGGGTGGCAAGAAAGTCATCGAAGCTGCCGTAACCGGCGTTGCGCCAGTGATACTGGACGTTGTGGCGGATCAGGAAGCCATCCGCGTGGAAGCAGGAGAGCGCTTCGTCATCGATAAAAAGACATTGCCACAGTTCCACTCCCGCCGATTCCGCTGCCTGTACAGCGGCGGTCAGCAGGGCTTGCATCGTGGCGGTGCGGTCGCACCCAGGCGCCAGCAGAAAGCGTGGGCCGTTGGCTGGTGTGTAGGGAATGGCGCTGACCCACTTGGGGTAATAGCGCAACCCGGCTTCCCGCCATGCCTGCGCCCAGCCGAAATCCCGTGAAAAATCACCGAAGGAGTGGCTGCGTGCATACAGGGGCATCAACCCGGCCAGGATTGCTCCGTCGAAAAGTGCGATGTGCCGAGGCTGCCAGCCCATGTCTTCCGATACGGCGCCGTGGTGTTCGAGCGCGGCGAGAAACGCCGGGTCGAGAAAGGGATTGCCTTGCGCAGCAAGCGTCTGCAGGGCGGGGCCGGCCTCGGCCAGCGAATCGAGCAACGCGATATGCGGGGTCATTCGTGCCCACCATGCAGGTGCTCGGCCTGGCGCAGTTCGGGAAACCAGCGCATCCACAACACGACCACCAGCAATGTACCGAGTCCGCCGAGCAACAGGGCGGGCACGGTGCCGAACCATGCCGCGGTGAGGCCGGATTCAAATTCTCCAAGCTGGTTGGAAGCGCCGATGAAAACCGCATTGACCGCGCTGACCCGGCCGCGCATGGCATCGGGGGTGTTGAGCTGAACGAAGGCATTGCGGATGACCACGCTGACCATGTCGGCGGCGCCCAGCACCGCCAGCGCCGCCATGGAGAGCGCCAGCGAGCGAGAGAGCGCGAAGACCAGGGTGGCCAGGCCGAATACGGCGACCGCGGCGAACATTTTCCTGCCGACACCCGCGCCCAGCGGATGGCGGGCCAGCCACAGCGACATCAAAAGCGCGCCCACGGCAGGTGCGGAACGGAGCAGGCCCAGTCCCCAGGAGCCTGTGTGGAGCAGTTCCGCGGCAACGATGGGGAGCAGGGCGGTGGCGCCGCCGAGGAGGACGGCGAACAGATCGAGCGAGATGGCGCCGAGGATTGCCCGGTGCGCACGGATGAAGCGTATGCCTTCGAGAAAGTTGGCCATGATGGCCGGGCTTGCGGCGTTGCGCCCGGGCACGAGGACACGGATGCCCGTGGCCATGCTGGCCGCAAGGAGGAAGAGAGCTGTGGTCAGGCCGTACACCGGTGTCGGGCCGAGGATATAGAGAAAGCCGCCGAGGGCGGGAGAGACGATCACGGCGGCTTCCATGGCGGCGGCGCTCATGGCTACCGCCCGTGGCAGCAGGGACGGGGGAACCAGGGTGGGGAGCAGGGCCTGGGTGGTGGGCATTTCAAAAGTGCGGGCGCCGCCGGTGACCATGACCAGCAGATAGATCAGTTCCCGGCTGATCCAGCCGCCGGCGCTGGCGATGGTCAGGGTCAGCAGCGCGCTGGCCTGCACCAGCTGGGCGGCGATCATGATCCGCCGCCGGTCGTGGCGGTCGGCGGTATTGCCCGCCAGCGGCGTGAGCAGCAGCCGGGGAATGAACTGGATCAGCCCCACCAACCCCAGATCGAGGGCGCTGCCGGTTAGTTCGTAGACCTGCCAGGCGACCGCGACGGTCTGCATCTGGTAGCCGCTGGCGGTGAATACGCGGGCCAGCCAGAAAAGCAGGAAAGGCGGGTGTGCGAAAAGCCGGTCGGGTGCCGCTGCTGCGGTCATCAACGTCAGTAATGGCCGGGCAGGTTGATGTCGAACGGGGGTTTGCGGCCGACGAGGTTTTCCAGCATTTCCAGCTCCGCATCGGTGTGATTCATCACCTCGGCGGGCACCATGCTGGTAGTCATGGAGGGATCGGCGTTGATATAGATCGGGTGGTCGTGATGGTGGGTCTGGATCGTTTCCCTTTGTGCCGGATCGATGGTCGGTACCACGTCGGCGGTGCCGTAACAGAGGCAGAAATAGGTTTTCATTGCGGTCGTCTCGATGTAACAGGCGGTGCCGCGAATGCCGATGGTGGCGGTGGGCAAGGCGAGATACCGGGGGCCTTTGCCAAATACCGAGAGCAGGCGGCCGGAGACGAGACGGAAGAAGGTCGCGGGGTCGAGATCGAAATGGATTTCCGTGCCGGAGCGCTGCAGGAATGCGTTCTGGCCGATCACATAGACCGCTTCGCCATCGGCACCGGTAATGATCCGGTCACCGGCGTGCACATCCTGGCCGGTCCGGGCGGGTGTACCGTTGATCCGGACCTCCCCCTTGATCCGGACCAGCCCCTGGCGCCGCGGATCGATTCCCGCCGCCATGCTGGTGTCGACCCTGGCCAGTCCCAGGGTAGCGAATATCTGGAGCAGGGTGCGACGGTCCATGGATATCTGCCTCGCTATTTGTTGAGTTGACGCATGGCGCGTTCCAGACCCTCCAGGGTCAGGGGGAACATCCGGTTACCCAGAATGTCGCGCATGATCTGGACCGACTGGCGGTATTCCCACAGCCGCTCGGGTTCGGGATTGAGCCAGGCGTGGGATGGATAGGCATCGAGCAGACGCTTGATCCAGACCGCGCCCGGTTCGGCATTGTTGTACTCCACCGAGCCACCCGGTTGCAGGATTTCGTAGGGACTCATGGTGGCATCGCCAACAAAGATCAGCTTGTAATCCGTGCCGTACTTGTGCATGACATCCAGGAGCGGGAAACGCTCGCTGTGACGGCGATGGTTGTCGCGCCAGACCCAGTCATAGACGCAGTTGTGAAAGTAGAAATATTCCAGATGCTTGAATTCGGTCTTGCACGCGGAGAACATCTCGGCGCAGATCCGGATGTGATCGTCCATCGAGCCGCCGATATCGAGAAAGAGCAGGACCTTGATCCTGTTGTGCCGCTCGGGGCGCATCTTCAGATCGAGCCAGCCGGCATTGCGGGCGGTGCCGGCGATCGTGCCATCCAGATCGAGTTCCTCGGCGGCACCTTCGCGGGCGAAGCGGCGCAGGCGGCGCAGGGCGACCTTGATGTTGCGGGTGCCCAGTTCCACGGAATCGTCCAGATTCCTGTATTCGCGCTGCTGCCACACCTTCACCGCGGTGCGGTTGCCGGCCGAGTCGCCACCGATGCGTATTCCCTCGGGATGGTAGCCACCGTTGCCGAAAGGGCTGCTGCCGCCGGTACCGATCCATTTGCTGCCGCCTTCATGGCGCCCCTTCTGCTCCTCAAGGCGTTTTTGCAGCTCCTCCATGAGCTTGTCCCAGCCGAGCTTTTCCAGCTTGGCTTTTTCCTCGGGGGTGAGCAGCTTTTTCGCCAGTGCCTTGAGCCAGTCCTCGGGGATTTCACTTTCGAGGCCGGGCAGGGCTTCGATGCCCTTGAAGTATTCGCCAAAGGCCTGGTCGAACTTGTCGTAGTGGCTTTCATCCTTGACCAGGCAGGCGCGGGCAAGGAAGTAGAAATCGTCGAGGCTGTGGCCGGCGAGGCGTGCCTGCATGGCTTCGAGCAGGGTGAGGTACTCCCGGGTGGACACCGGGAGCCTGCGGGCTTTCAGATGCAGAAAAAAGTCGATGAGCATATCGATTCAGTAGGTCACGGGTGGGGTGAAGGTTTCCACCCGGTTGCGCCCGGTCCGCTTGGCAACGTAGAGAGCATCATCTGCCGCACGGGTGAGCGTGTCGGTCGATTTGCCGTGGTCCGGATAGCCGGCCACACCAAAGGAGGCCGTGATGGAGAGGGAGAACCGGCCAAAATCCAGCGACGTTCCAGCGATCCGCTGGCGCCAGCTTTCGGCGCGGGCCTGCGCGATGTCGAGCGGCATGTTGGGCAGAAGGATCAGAAATTCTTCCCCTCCGTAGCGACAGGCGATGTCTTCAGTGCGGGTATCGGCACGCAGCAGATCGGCAATATTCTTCAAGACGGCATCGCCGGCCTGATGACCATAGGTATCGTTGAGCTGCTTGAAGTGATCCAGATCGAACATCACGATCGAAAGGGGAAGTCCTTCGCGTCGTGCCCGGGCCACCTCGCGCTCCAGGGTTTGATCCAGATAGCGACGGTTGTAGAGCCCGGTCAGTCCGTCTCTTGCTGCCTGTTCGGCAAGCTGCTCCTGCAAGGCCTCGATTTCCTCGAGCTTGGCCTGCAGGCGCGCATTGGCCTCGGCCACCGCGAATTCCGCATGCTTGCGTTCGGTGATGTCGGTCTGGGTGCCGATGATGCGCCGTTGTTGTATCCCGTCTTCATCCTGCCACAGCCTGCCACGACCGAGAACCCAGCGCCAATCCCCGTTTCTGGTACGCAATCGGCATTCACACTGAAAAGTGGGGCTTTGGCCGGACAGATAGTTTCTCAGACTCGTGGTGACATTGGCGCGATCCTCCGGGTGAATTACATTCAGGACGCTGTCGACCCGGCTCGGGATCTCATCTCCGGCATATCCCATGTGGCTCCAGAACTGGTCGGTGTATTGCATGATGCGGCTGTCGAGGTTGTATTCCCATAGCCCTTCATCCGCGCTGGAAAGGGCGAAGTTGAGGCGCTCTTCATTGTGCCGCAGGGCCTGCTCCAGCCGGCGGCGTTCGGTGACATCGCGGCTGATACCCAGGGCGCGGGTCGGTGTTCCGTTTTCGTCGAGCAGGGCGGTGGCGGCAACTTCGGTATGGAGCAGCCGGCCATCCCGGTGATAGTGCTCGAGTTCGAGTGTCGTGTGCACGGCACTCCTGTCACCGGCACGAATGCGGGCAACCTGATCCTGGATCGCCTGATTGGCTTTGGCGGCGGACGCGGGAGGGAGTGCATTTTCAATCGAGACCCCGACCAGTTCCTCGGGCTTGAAGCCGCGCAGAATTTCCACCGAGGGGCTCATATAGGTGAACTTCCGGCTGGCCAGATCGAGGATCCAGATCACGTCATTGCTGTTGTCGGCGATCAACTGGTAGTGCGCCTGGCTTTCCTTCAGGTCGCGCAGCGCTTCATCGCGCTCGTGGATGGTCTGGCGCAGGGCTTTACCCATTTGCGCACCACGCCATAACCATGCGGTCAGGACCGCCAGCAGGGTCAGGGCGACCAATGCCACACGGGGTGCCCAGGCCGGCATCTGCTTGGGTCGTGGGTCATAGATGAAGCCGGCCAGATCCGGATTGGGCGGAATCATGTTCATTTCCGCATAGGTATCGGCGATGTGGCGCCAGCGTCCGGGATTCATCGTGCCAATCGGCACCAGTTCCGGCTGCATCAGACGGTTGATCTCCTGGGCCTCGAACAGGAGATGGGTGCGGGGCTGGCGGGTGGAGTATTTGCTCAGGATCAGGCCCGTGATTTCCTCCACATGGGAGAGCGCGTATTCCCAGCCCTTGATGCTCGCGGCACGAAAGGCAGCAACCTGCCGCGGGTGTTCGTTCAGATGTCGTTCGGAAGTGAACAGGGTGTCGCCATAGAAGTCCACGCCCGAAGATCGGGGCGAAAACTGGTTGAACTGAAAGGAAGCCTGGCGCAGATCGAAGACTTCATCGGTGGAATAGCCGGAGATGGCATCCACTTTGCCTGCGATCATGTCCCGGTAGTTCGCGCTGTGCGGACGCAGATTGATGTGCTGGATGTCAGCGTTTTCCCTCTTGAGAAAGGCAAAGAGTTCGGTTTCCTCAGGCAGCAGCATCAGGGAATGACCGACCAGGGCCTGGGGGGAATTGATATCTCCGCGGGTGATCAGGACCAGCGGGGAGTGCTGGATGATGGTGGCCAATGCCACGATGGGCTGTCCCCGGACTCGCTCCGCTACCAGTTCGGCCGTACCGATGCCATATTCGGCGCGGCCGGAAACCACCTCGGTGACGGGAGATGTGGTGCCGGTGGATTCGGCGAGAGTGACGTCGATACCGGCGTCCCGGTAGTAGCCTTTTTCAAGGGCGGCGTAGTAGCCGGCGAACTGGAACTGATGCTTCCATTTGAGTTGCAGGGTAACCTTGTCCAGCGCCGCTGCGGAAAGCGGCACGAGTAAAAGCAGAATCGTGATCAGGTACCGGTTCACCGGTTCTGTCTGGCCATGAAGACCAGCCGTTCGAACAGATGCACGTCCTGTTCGTTCTTCAGCAGCGCACCGTGCAGGGGTGGCACCGTGACCTTGTGTTCCCTGCTGCGCAGGGCTTCGGGCGGAATGTCCTCGGCCATCAGCAGCTTGAGCCAGTCAATCAGCTCCGAAGTGGAAGGCTTCTTTTTCAGGCCCGGGATCTGGCGCAGATCGAAGAACACTTCCATCGCTTCGCGCAGCAACTCTTTCTTGAGGTTGGGGAAATGCACGCCGACGATCTTTTCCATCGTTTCCTTGTCGGGAAACTTGATGTAGTGGAAGAAGCAGCGGCGCAGGAAGGCGTCTGGCAGTTCCTTTTCGTTGTTGGAGGTGATGATGACAATGGGCCGGTGCCGGGCCTTGATCAGTTCGCGTGTTTCATAGACGTAGAACTCCATGCGGTCGAGTTCGCGCAGGAGATCGTTGGGGAATTCGATATCGGCCTTGTCGATCTCGTCGATCAGCACCACGGCCGGGGAGTCCGCCGCCAGGGCCTGCCACAGCACGCCCTGCACGATGTAGTTGCCGATGTCCCTGACCTTGTCTTCGCCCAGTTGCGAATCGCGCAGACGGGAAACTGCGTCGTATTCGTAAAGGCCCTGCTGGGCCTTGGTGGTGGATTTGATATGCCATTGCAGCAGGGGCAGGCCGAGCCCTGCGGCGACTTCCTCCGCCAGCATGGTCTTGCCGGTGCCGGGTTCCCCCTTGATCAGCAGGGGGCGTTGCAGGGTGATGGCCGCGTTGACTGCCAGCATCAGGTCAGGGGTGGTGACGTAGCTCGAGGTGCCTTCAAAACGCATGATGATTCCAGGGAAAAGAGGGGGATTTCGGGTTGATTCTAACGGCTTGCCTCGCGTCGTAACAATTCCAGATAGGCTTCACCGTCGAGCGGTTGCTGGTCGCGCTGGGCGCGCCAGAGGGTTTCGGCCAGGCAATCGAGGACCACATGCAGCGTTGCATGGCGGTCGCCGGTGTGATGCAGCAGGGCATCGAATGCGGCACGGATGCCTGCGGGCTGGTCGATCTGCAACTGTTCCTCGATCGCCAGGTGAAGTGAAACGTGAAGAAAGGGGTTGGTCTCGCCCTGGTCCGGGGTCCAGTCTCGTGACAGGGTGTCCTCGTCGCCCAGGAGCAGGGCATGGTATTCGGGGTGCAGGCCGACCACATCGGCGGCCATGATTTCCAGAGGGGTGGCGGGCAACTTTGCCTGACGCTTGCGCCAGGCATCGACGAGAAACTGGCGCGCCTGGTCGCGGGTGGGGTTGAACAAGCTCATAGATTCTTTTTTTTGTATTCGCACAGATCCAGGATCGTGCAGCGCGGGCATTCGGGTGAGCGTGCCTTGCAGGTGTAGCGGCCGTGGAGAATCAGCCAGTGATGGGCGTGCAGGCGGTATTCGGCCGGAGTGAACCGGAGCAGTTTTTCTTCCACCGTGCGCACATCCTTGCCGGGGGCGAGTCCGGTACGGTTGGAAATGCGGAAGATATGGGTATCCACGGCAATGGTGGGCTCACCGAAGACGATGTTGAGCACCACGTTGGCTGTCTTGCGGCCCACGCCGGGCAGGGCTTCGAGGGCGGCACGATCGTGGGGAACCTCGCCCTCATGCTGGTCGAGCAGGATGCGGGTGAGGGCGAGGACGTTCCGGGTCTTGGTCCGGTACAGGCCGATGGTCTGGAGGTAGCCGGCCAGCTTTTCCTCATCCAGGGCGGCAATGGCCCGGGGGGTGGGATGTTCCCGGAACAATGGGCGGGTCGCCCGGTTCACGCCCTTGTCGGTCGCCTGTGCGGAGAGCACCACGGCAACCAGCAACTGGTAGGGCGTGGCGTATTCGAGTTCGGTTCGGGGATGGGGATCCGTTGCCGCCAGGCGGGCGAAGATGGCGGCCCGTTTGGCAGCATTCATGGTTGTCTTGCCGCAGTCAGTGCCGTTCAGGCCGGCTGGACCTGCGGCATGGGTACCTGCGGCTGTCTGGCCCGGGCGCGGGCATCGATCCAGTTGCGCACGGCAATCAGCATGCCCAGCATGATGAAGGCACCGGGCGGCAGGATGGCAATGAGAAATCCGTAGTTCTCGGGCAGCACCTGGATGACATGGGTACCGGGAATGATCAGGTCGATGCCCGAAAACAGGGTGCCCTGGCCGATGAATTCCCGTGCCGCTCCGAGCACGGCCAGAACGCAGGTGAGGCCGAAGCCGGTCATGAAACCGTCCCAGGCCGAATGCCAGACCGGGTTCTTGGCGGCGAAGGCCTCCACTCGCGCCAGCACGATGCAGTTGGTGACGATCAGGGGGATGAAAATGCCCAGGATCAGGTAGAGATCGTGCAGCCAGGCATCGAAGGCCAGATCGACGATGGTGACCAGCGAGGCGATCACCAGAATGAATACCGGAATGCGGATTTCGTAGGGAATGAAGGCGCGCAAGGCTGATACCGAGAGATTCGACAGGGCCATGACCACCGCCGTGGCGAGACCCAGACTGACGGAGTTGGTGAAGGTGCTGGTCACGGCGAGCGTGGGGCACAGGCCCAGCACCTGGGCCAGGATGCTGTTCTGCTTCCACAGGCCGTTGTGGGTGATTTCGCGGAATGTGCTCATGGTCGGGCCTCCTGATAGGTGGCATTGTCGCTCAGGCCGAACAGGGTTTGCGTGCGCGGCTGCACCCATTCGAGCGCACGACGGGTGGCATTGGTGACGGCGCGGGGTGAAATGGTGGCACCGGCCATCTGATCGATGCGGCCGCCATCCTTGCGTACCTTGAAGTCCTCGGCAGGAATCTGCGCGAAGCCGACATCATTGAACTGGCTGATCCAGGGGTGGGCCTTGTTGCGGTCTTTCTTGGGGTCGATGTAATCGCCCAGGCCGGGGGTTTCCTTGTGCTCGGTCACCCGCACCGCGGCGAGCGTGCCGTCAGTCTTGACTGCCAGCAGCAGGCCGATGCGGCCGGAATAGCCATCCGGTGCCGCCGCCTCGAACACCAGCGCCACGGGTGCGCCGTCCTTGCGGGCGCGGTAGAGCAGGGTGGGTTCGGTGAGCCCCAGGGCGGGGACAGGGGGAAGGGTGATGGCATCTTGCAGGAGTTCGTTGTCATAGGCGTCACGGGGGATCACGGCATTGATCAGGGCCAGCTTTTCCATCCGGGCACTGGCTTCGAGTGCCGGCTTGGTTGCCTGGTAGGTCGCCGCCATGATTGCGGTGAAGGCGATGCAGAACAGCGCCAGGATAAATGCGGTCCGGGTGGAGATGCGCAGGATCGAGGCGGGAGGCGGAGCCGCCGGATGGATCGGTTCCTGGCTCACGGATGCCCCCCCTTGCCCTTGTTCCTGATTTTGTGGCCGAAGACGGGTGGCTGGGTATACATGTCGATCAGGGGCACGCCGATATTCATCAGCATCACGGCGAAGGCTATGCCGTCCGGATAGGCGCCGAAGGTGCGGATCACCCAGGTCAGGAGGCCGATCGCGGCGCCGAAGATGAGTTTGCCGCGCGGGGTGGTGGCACCGGAAACCGGGTCGGTGACAATGAAAAAAGCGCCCAGCAGGGTGCCGCCGGAGAACAGATGGAACAGGGGTGAGGCATAGAGTCCGGGGTTGGCCAGATGGGCGAGCCCCGCGCACAGGCCAAGCCCCGCGAGGAAGGCCGTGGGCAGATGCCAGGTGATGAGTCGCTGCTGGAGCAGCCAGAGTCCGCCGGCGAGATAACCCAGCGCGATCCACTCCCAGCCCTTGCCGCCCAGATAGCCGAAGACGGGTCCGCTGCCGGTGACGGCTTCCACCGTGGTCCGGGCGTTGCCATGCAGGGCGGTGCGCAGGGCATCGAGCGGCGTGGCCATGGTGAGGCCATCGAGTTCCCGGTTGCCGAAGATGAGCCGCATCTGGGTGGCGAAATCGGCGGCTCCCGCGGGCCACTGGGACATCAGCAGCGGATAGGCCACAATCATCAGGCAAAAGGCCGCCATGGCGGGGTTGAAGGGGTTTTGCCCCAATCCGCCGTAGAGGTGCTTGACGATCACGATGGCAAAGGCGGTACCCACCACGATCAGCCACCAGGGGCCGATGGGCGGGAAGGTGAGGGCGATCAGCCAGGCGGTGACCAGGGCTGATCCGTCGGAGACGAAGAGCCACACGGGTTTCCTGCGCAGGAACAGCACCAGTGCTTCGGTCCCCAGGGCCGTGGCCGAGGCCAGGCCCAGCTGGATCAGGATCGAGGCGCCGAAAAAGTGGACGTAGGCGGCAACTCCCGGCAGCAGGGCGGCCAGAACCCGCACCATGACGCTGCGCACGCTGGCGGGCTGGAGAACGAAGGGGGAGTTGTTCATGTTCCGGATTCGCCGGCGGGCGGAAGATCTGTGGTGGCAGACTGGGTGCGCCGGATCGCGGCGGCGATCAGGGCCTGGTCATCGGTATCGGCGCCGCCGGCGGAAGGATCGATACCGATTCTGGCCTTGGTGGCGGCAGCTTTGGCGGCGAGGCGTGCGGCACGTTCCTCTTTTTCCCGCTCTTCCCGGTGCTGGCGGAATTCATAGCGGTCCCGTGCCGCATCGGCGGAATCCTTCTCCCGCTCCCGGGCCCAGATTTCACTCTTGGCGAAACGGAAGTAGTCGACCAGGGGAATATGGGAAGGGCAGACATAGGTACAGCAACCGCACTCGATGCAGTCGAAGAGATGGTATTCCTGAGCTTTTCCGAAGCTTTTCGCCCTGGAGTGCCAGTACATTTCGAAAGGCTGGAGATCGGCAGGACAGGCCTTGGCGCACTCGCCGCAGCGGATGCAGGGCATTTCCGGCGCGGGTGGCGGGAACAGGGCCGGAGAGCCCACCAGAATGCAGTTGGTGGCCTTGACCACCGGTACCTGACGGCTGGGCATGGCATAACCCATCATCGGGCCTCCCATGATGAAACGGTCGGTATCGGGTTTGGGACCGGCCCGGGCGACGACGTAATCCATCGGGGTACCGAACAGCACCTCGTAGTTGCCCGGACGTTCGACATTGCCCGCAACGGTGACAATGCGGGAAAGCAGGGGACGACCCTTTTCCAGGGCTTCGTGGATCGCGAACACCGTGCCGGTGTTGAAACACTGGACGCCATAATCGGTAGATCGTTCACCGTGGGGCACCTCGATCCCGGTGAGGACCCGGATCAGCTGCTTGGCGCCGCCTGCGGGATAACGGGTGGGTACGGCGACGATCTGGATTCTGCCACCCCGTTCACCCAGCCGTCCGCTTGCAGCCTGCATGGCGGCTACGGCTTCAGGCTTGTTGTCCTCGATGCCGACCAGGATTTCCTCCGCTCCGAGCAGTTCGCCCATGATGGTGGCGCCGGCAAGAATTGCGTTGGCCTGCTCGCGCATCTGCATGTCGTCGCAGGTGATGAAGGGTTCGCATTCGGCGCCGTTAATCACCAGATGCCTGAGGCCTCCTTTGGAACTGCCGCGGCTGCCCGGGCCCGGCTTGAGTTTGAGATGGGAAGGAAATACGGCACCTCCCAGCCCGACGATGCCCGCGTCACGCAGCAGGTCGCGCACCTGGTCGCCGGGCAGGGAGCGCCAGGGAACGGGGCGGCACTCGACCCAGGCATCCTCGCCGTCGGGTGCGATCACCACGCACAGGGTGGAGAGTCCGGAGGCATGGGCCATGACCCGCGCTTCCACCGCCACCACCCGGCCTGACGTGGAAGCATGGATGGCGGCGGAGATATTGCCGTCGGCGGCACCGATCAGCTGGCCCTTGAGCACATGCTGACCGGCCCGCACCAGGGGCCGGGGCGTACCGCCGATGCTCTGGTGCAGCGGAATTACCAGTTCTGGGGGTAGGGGCAGGGTAGCAATGGCGGCCCGGGTGGAGCTGGACTTGTGGGTCGGGGGCTTGACCCCCCCGTTGAAGGCGAACAGGCGACGCAGCATCAGGCGACTTTCTGCCGGGGCTTGATGGGGATGACCGGATAACGCCACTTCCAGGTCTCCACGGTTTCGGCGATGGGAACCATTGCAATGCAGTCCACGGGGCAGGGTGGCAGGCACAGTTCGCAGCCGGTACAAAGGCTATCGACCACGGTGTGCATCTGCTTGGCTGCGCCGACGATGGCATCTACCGGGCAGGCCTGGATGCAGAGCGTGCAGCCGATGCACAGGTTCTCGTCGATGACGGCGACACTCTTCGGTTTTTCCACGCCATGCTCGGCGGAGAGCGGCTTGGCTTCGCGGCCGAGCAGGTCGGCCAGTTTGCGGATGCCTTCTTCGCCGCCCGGCGGGCACTGGTTGATCTCCGCCTCTCCCTTGGCGATCGCCGTCGCGTAGGGCTTGCAGCCCGGAAAGCCACACTGTCCACACTGGGTCTGGGGCAGGATGGCGTCGATCTTTTCGACCAGGGGGTCGCCTTCGACCCTGAACCTGACAGCCGCATAACCCAGGGCAGCGCCAAGAACAACGGCGCCGAGCGCCATGACGAGGATGGCGGCAATCATCCGGCACTACCCGCGGGTGCTGTCGCGGCAATGGCGGCCCGGTAATTCGCGTTTCCCGCAGTCATTTGAACTTGTCCAGTCCGGCGAAGCCCATGAAGGCGAGGCTCATCAGTCCACCGGTGATGAAGCCGATGGAGGCACCACGGAAATGTGCGGGGACGTCGGCACCTTCGAGGCGCTCGCGGATGCCGGCGAACAGCACCAGAACCAGGGTGAATCCGACCGAACTGCCAAAGCCGAAGAGCAGGGACTGGAGAAAATCGTGCTTCAGGCTGACATTGAGCAGGGGCACGCCGAGGACCGCGCAGTTGGTCGTAATCAGGGGCAGATAGATGCCCAGTACCTGGTGCAGGGCCGGACTGGTCTTCTGCACCACCAGCTCGGTGAACTGGACGATGGCAGCAATGGTGACGATGAAGGAAAGGGTGCGCAGATATTCCAGCCCGAAAGGCTCGAGCATCCATTTGTCCAGCAGATAGCTGGAGCCGCTGCCCAGGGTGAGGACAAAGGTGGTGGCGGCGCCCATGCCGATGGCCGTTTCCAGTTTCTTGGAAACTCCCATGAAGGGGCACAGGCCGAGAATTCGCACCAAAACCACGTTGTTGACGAGGACGGCACCGAGAAGAACGAACAGGTAGCTGGTCATGGTGGCAGGGCGGAAAGAGGCTCCGGGCGGCAACGGTGCTGGCATTCGGAGGATTCATTATCGCCCGGTCCGGGGCGATTCCACAATTGGTGGCAATGATATTTGAGGCTGGAATCACCTCCATTTCCCGGGCTGAGGTATTGGATGACGAGGTTGTTGCGAATACACAACGCAGCCTGCAACATATTTAAATTAACGATAGTCGAAATTTAAATTGCCACCGTATAGTGAGGGCGGCTCAATGGGCTATTCCGGGCTGAAAGATGTGCAATGAAGAAAAAGCATCCAGTGTCGATTTGCTGTCCTGTCATCGGTCCTGTGCCCCACCCTGTAATCGGAGGAGATCCTTATGTCACAACGGAACCACAGAAGAATCCAGCATTTTCCCGTCAAGCCCGTCGCGGCCGCCCTGTTCTCCCTGACCATCGCCGGGGGCGCCTCGCTTGCGCATGCCCAGGCTCTGGAAGAGGTCATCGTCACCGCCCAGAAACAGGCGGAATCCCTCCAGGCTGTCCCCATTTCGATTCAGGCGTTTGATGCCAAGGCGCTGGAAACCGGGGGTGTGACTTCGGTCTTCGACATCAAGACCGTCGCTCCTGCGGTCTCGATCAAGAATTTCCCCGTGGCTTCCGAGGATCTGCTGATCACCATGCGTGGCGTGCCGGTGACCAACATCAATATCTTCAATGACCCGCCCACCTCGATCAACATCGACGGCATCTACATTGCCCGTAACAGCGGCCTCAACATGACCGTGGCCGATCTGGCTGGTGTCGAAGTGCTGAAGGGGCCGCAGGGCACCCTCTATGGCCGGAATGCCATTTCGGGCGCGGTGAACTTCACCACGCAGCGCCCCTCCACCGATGCCCTTTCCTTCTCGGAAGCGCTGACGATCGGCAACTACAACCGTCTGGTATCCAAAACCTCGGTGAATGTTCCCCTGACCAGCAATTTCGCAGCCAAACTGGCCTACGTTCATGATCAAAGCGATGGCTTCGTCGGCGACAGCAATGGCAGCGGCCAGCATTGGGGCGATCGCAAGGCTGACGCCGGTCGCCTGGATTTCCGCTGGAAGCCTTCCGACCGGGTCACGGTCGATTATGGCTATGACTGGAATACGACCGATGCCATTCCCTGGGCCAACCAGTGCCTGAGCAATCTGTCGTCGAATCCCGGATCCAAGGCTAAACCGATCAATGGTTCGGGTGGACCGCTGGTTGGTATGGGCTACATCAATGTGGGTTGCACCTCGACCTACCAGTCGGCCCTGCCCATGCCTAATGGCCCCGTCCTCTTCATGCCACCCAAAAACCACTGGGACAATACCGGCCACATGCTGAAGGTGGAGTGGGAGGTCAGTTCCACGCTCACTTTCCGCTCCCTGACCGGTTACCGGCAGATGTCGAACAATATCCATCAGATCATCAATACCGATAACCGTAACGTGATCGGCGGTTTCACCACGGTATTGCCCGCCTTGCCGCAGTTTCCAGCAGCACGTGCCTATAGCCCGCTGGTGCCCGCCACTACCGTCGCGGGATTCAATGTTCCCGCCCAGAACGTCATCACCAATGACAAGTACCTGTCCCAGGAATTCGACCTGATCGGCCATCCCTCGGATACCTTCAAGTACACCGCGGGAGCATACTTCTTCGACGAAAAAGGCACCAACCAGATCACGCCCTCCGAGCAGACAGTGGCCCTGGATTTTGGCGCACCCTTTGCCGCCATTCCTGGTCAGGGACCGATCGGGCTGATCAACTTTGGCAATGGAACCGCATCGAAAGCCCACAATACTTCCTGGGCGCTCTTCGGCCAATTCACCTGGACGCCGGATATTCTGAGCAAGAAGCTGGATATCACCCCCGGCCTGCGCTACACGCGCGATACCCGCGATGCGGCGCTGGCCAACAACGGGTCGACCACGGTTTTCTATGCGCCTAATGGCATTTCGGCACCGGTCAGCGGCTTGCTGTTCCCTGGAGCCACCCAGGCGGTTCCCGCCGGGTATATCGTGATCCCCGGCGCTCCCATCGTGGCAGCATCCAGCGGTTCGCTGACCTTCTCCAAGACCTCGCCCAGCCTGACCCTGACCTATCACCTGGATGACGACAAGATGATCTATGGCAAGATCGTCAAGGGTTATCGCTCCGGCGGTTTCAATGCATCGGCCTCATCCGCAGCGTTGTTCACCCGGGGGTATGCACCGGAAACCCTTACCTCCACCGAACTCGGTTTCAAGGGGGAATTCTTCGAGCATCGCCTGCGCACCAACTTCGCCCTGTTCCAGAGCAAGTACGACAACCAGCAGATCACGGTGGCCAAGACCTACATTTCCACCTCGACCTATGATGTGACCAATGCCGGCAAGTCCACTTATACCGGTTATGAGTTCGACGTAATGGCGGCGGTAACTGATGCGCTGAAACTGTCGTTCAACCTTTCCCACGTGACCTTCAAGTACGACCAGGTTCTCGATCAGGGGCTGGATGGCACCACGGCGGATGTGACCCGGTTCTATCATATCCTGCCTTCCCGCAACAGCTACTCCCTGTCGGCTGACTATTCCTTCGGCAAGGTGGGTCCAGGCAAACTGGACGGCAACCTGAACTACACCTATACCAGCGAGAACTCGACCGGTGCCACGGATGTTTATACGATCGCGGGCGGCGTGGCCACGCTGTTGCAGACTATCAACATGAACAACCGGCTGACACCGGGCTTTGGTCTCCTGAATGGTCGTCTTGCCTGGTCCGGCATCCAGGTGGGTCCGGGCAACAAGGGGGATCTGACGGTGGCGCTGTGGGGCAAGAATCTCAGCGACAAGCGCTCTCCGGGTTTTGTCATCGATCCGGCGGTGAGTCTTTTCATCGGTGCTGCTTCGCCCTGGATCGCACCGCGCACCTACGGCATTGATCTGATCTATCGCTATCAGTAATACCGATACAGGGCACCTCGCACGGCACTACACCGCGCGGGGAAACCTGATGTAAGCCTGAGCCCGCCGGCATCCCCGGCGGGCTTTTTCTTCGCTCAAGGGTGCAGGGCCGATGGGGTCAGATAGCTGCCGGGCAACAGCGCCGGGTGACGGCCAGTCGCTTCTTAACAGTTATCATGGGGTGACTGGCTGACTTCCGGGCATGAGCATGGGCGACATCATCGATTTTCCTCACCGCGTTTATCGCCTGCACCAGCCGTTCCCACCTGCGGGCGATCAGCCCGCTGCGATCGACAAACTGGTGGAAGGGCTGGAGGATGGCCTGTCCTTCCAGACCCTGCTCGGGGTGACTGGATCGGGCAAGACCTACACCATGGCCAATGTGATTGCCCGCACCGGGCGGCCGGCCATCGTCATGGCTCCCAACAAGACTCTCGCGGCGCAGCTTTATGCGGAGTTCCGCGAGTTTTTTCCCGAAAATGCCGTCGAGTATTTCGTTTCCTACTACGATTACTACCAGCCCGAGGCCTATGTGCCGGCGCGCGATCTGTTTATCGAGAAGGATTCGAGCATCAACGAGCACATCGAGCAGATGCGTCTCTCGGCCACCAAGAGCCTGATGGAGCGGCGCGATTGCGTGATCGTGTGCACCGTGTCGGCCATCTATGGCATCGGTGATCCGGTGGATTACCACAGCATGATCCTGCACCTGCGTCAGGGCGAAAGGCTGGGCCAGCGCGACATCATCCGTCGTCTCGCCGAAATGCAGTACGAGCGCAATGAAACCGACTTCAAGCGCGGTGTCTATCGCGTGCGGGGGGATGTGATCGACATCTTTCCCGCCGAGAATGCCGAGCACGCGATCCGAGTGGTGCTGTTCGACGACGAGGTGGAATCCCTCACCCTGTTCGATCCCCTGACCGGTCACACCCGGCAGAAACTCGGGCGCTTCACTGTCTATCCTTCCAGCCATTATGTGACGCCACGCAGCACGGTTCTGCGAGCCATCGATGCCATCAAGCTGGAGCTTGCGGATCGTATCGAGTTTTTCCAGAAGGGCCAGAAACTGGTGGAATGCCAGCGGATCGAGCAGCGCACCCGCTTCGATCTCGAAATGCTGGATCAACTCGGCTTCTGCAAGGGGATCGAAAACTATTCACGCCATCTCTCGGGGCGCCAGCCCGGCGAGCCACCACCCACCCTGATCGACTACATGCCGCCGGATTCGCTGATGTTCATCGATGAATCCCATGTCACCGTCAGCCAGGTAGGCGGGATGTACAAGGGGGATCGTTCGCGCAAGGAAAACCTGGTTGACTATGGCTTCCGCCTTCCCTCGGCACTGGATAACCGGCCCCTGAAATTCGAGGAGTTCGAGGGGTTGATGCCGCAGACGATTTTCGTTTCCGCGACACCGGCCGATTACGAGGAAAAGCATCAGGGGCAGGTGGTGGAGCAGGTGGTGCGTCCCACCGGTCTGGTGGACCCGGTGGTGGAGGTGCGGCCGGCTACCACCCAGGTGGACGATCTCCTCACCGAGATCAAGAAGCGTGTGGCAATGACCGAAAGGGTGCTGGTCACCACACTGACCAAGCGCCTGGCGGAACAGCTGACCGAGTATCTGGGAGATAACGGGGTCCGCGTGCGCTATCTGCATTCCGATATCGATACCGTGGAGCGGGTCGAAATCATCCGTGATCTGCGCCTGGGAGAATTCGATGTGCTGGTGGGTATCAATCTGCTGCGTGAGGGGCTGGATATCCCCGAGGTATCGCTGGTTGCGATCCTCGATGCGGACAAGGAAGGGTTTTTGCGCTCCACCCGCAGCCTGATCCAGACCATTGGCCGGGCGGCGCGTCATCTCAACGGTACCGCCATTCTCTACGCCGACCGGCACACCGATTCCATGCGCCGCGCCATCACCGAAACCGAGCGCCGCCGCGAGAAGCAGCTTCGCTTCAACACCGAGCATGGAGTGGTACCCCGGGGAGTGCAGAAGCGTATCAAGGACATCATCGACGGGGTCTATGACGCAGATTCGGCTGCAGTGCGTCGTGAGGAACTCAAGGTTGCCGAGGAGCAGGCGCGCTTCGAGGCCATGAGTGAAAAGGAACTGTCACGCGAGATCCGGCGTCTGGAAAAAGCCATGCAGGAACATGCACGCAATCTGGAGTTCGAGGAGGCAGCGGCTGCCCGCGACCAGCTGTTCCGCCTGCAGCAGAGGGCCTTTGGTGGCGGGGGCCACGATCCTGCAGGAAGCGGTAGGTGATGTTGTCAACTGCTTGCTACTGAATCCACCAATGGGTTTTACACAGGTGGCGCACATATTTTCCACCGCTTTCCCACCGGATTTCCACAGGTTCATCCACAGCCGGTGACGAGTGCCCGGAGTAGACTCCCGCATCGATCGTTTCAGGAATTCACCATGGCCCAGGTCCGCTCCTTCAGTTCCTCATCGGTGGATCCGCAACTCGCGGCACTCAAGCTGCCCCCCCATTCCATCGAGGCGGAGCAATCCCTGATCGGGGGCCTGCTGCTGGACAATTCGGCATGGGACCGTATCGGGGACAAGGTCGGCGAGGGGGATTTCTACCGGGACGACCATCGTCGTATCTTCGGGCATATTCGCAAGCTGGTGGAAACCAGCCGTCCGGCCGACGTGGTGACCGTTTTTGAATCGATCGAGAAATCCAACGAGGTGGAGCAGACCGGTGGTCTGGCCTATCTGGCCGAAATTGCCAGCAATACGCCTTCTGCCGCCAACATTCGCCGTTATGCCGAAATCGTTCATGAGCGTGCGGTGTTGCGCAAGCTGGTGACGGTGGGTGATGAAATTGCGTCCAGCGCCCTCAATCCGGCAGGTCGGGAGGCCAAGCAGCTGCTCGATGAAGCCGAGCAGAAGGTATTCGAAATCGCCGAGGCGGGCGCCAGAGACAGCCACGGCTTCATTGCCATCCCCAAGGTGCTGGGGGTGGTGGTGGACAAGATCCAGCAGCTTTACGAACGGCATGACAGTTCTGACGTCACCGGCATTCCGACGGGCTTTGTCGATCTGGATAATCTGACTTCGGGCCTGCAGCCGGGTGACATGATTGTCGTCGCGGGCCGGCCCTCGATGGGTAAGACCGCATTCGCTCTCAACATCGCGGAACATGTGGGGATCGAGGCGCGATTGCCAGTCGCCATTTTTTCCCTGGAAATGTCCGGCCCGCAACTGGCCATGCGCTTTCTTTCCTCGGTGGGCCGGCTGGATGCGCACAAGCTGCGTACCGGCAAGCTGGGTGATGAGGAGTGGGACAAGATGAGCGTGGCGCTGGGCAAGCTGCACGATGCGTCGATCTATATCGACGATACCGGCGCCATCAGCCCGACCGATCTGCGCACGCGCGCACGTCGCCTGCACCGCCAGTACGGCAAGCTGGGCCTGATCGTAATTGATTACATCCAGCTCATGAACTCATCGCGTGAGGGAGAGAACCGGGCGACCGAGGTGTCGGAGATTTCCCGTTCCATCAAGGCGCTGGCCAAGGAACTGGATGTGCCGATCATTGCCCTTTCGCAGCTTTCGCGCAAGGTCGAGGAACGCAACGACAAACGCCCCCTGATGTCCGATCTGCGCGAATCCGGCGCCATCGAGCAGGATGCGGACATCATCATCATGATGTACCGCGACGAGTACTACAATAAGGAAAGCAACGAAAAGGGCATGGCCGAAGTGATTGTCGGCAAGCACCGTAACGGGCCGACCGGCATGGTGAGGCTCAGCTTCCTGGGCGAATACACCAAGTTCGCCAATGCGGCGTTTTCGGGAACCTACTAGCAGCAGGGTGGTGGTCATGCCGTATTTGAAATACGTGCTGGCTGTTCTGGCCATGTATTTCGCATTCACCCTCCCCGTGGCTGCATCCGGTCTGCCGCAAGGGGCTGCCCGGCCCGTCAAGGTGATATTCGATACCGACATGTATGGCGATATCGATGATGCGCTGGCGTTGGCGATGCTCCATACACTGCAGGATCGGGGCGAGGCCGAACTTCTTGCCGTGACCATCAGCACCGAAACTGCGTGGGCCGCACCCTATGTCGATCTGATCAATACTTTTTACGGCCATCCCACGATCCCCATCGGCATCACTCATGGTGGCGTGACAGAGGCGGCGCTGAAAAATTCGCGCTATGGCCGCTATCTTCCTTCCCCCGGCGGGGTGAACTACACGCAGTACGTGGCGGGCCTGAAACATTCGGACGGCAGCGATGTTTTCCCGCATCGTCACGCGGATTCCCTGCGGCCGGAGGATGCGGTGGCGCTGATCAGGAAGACGCTCTATCAGCAGTCCGATGGCAGTGTCGTCATCATCGGCGTGGGATACAACTCGAATCTGGCGCACTTGCTGGAGAGTGGTCCGGATGCCGAAATACCGCTCGATGGCCGCTCCCTTGTGGCCAGGAAGGTGAAGTTTCTGTCCGCGATGGCGGGAAATTTCATGGCGATCGAACGTGGTGGCGTGACATACCCGGCAGGCTCTCCGGAATTCAATCTGGAGATGGACGTTGCCGCCGCACAAAGGGTATTCACGCAATGGCCGACGCCGATCGTGTTCAGCGGTAGCGAAATCGGTGCGCGCATGCGGATTACGCAAGCATCCGTCGACCGGTATTTCAATTACGTTGCCCGTCATCCGGTTGCCGAAACCTATCGCTATGCGGCTTCGTTCTACAACAGTATTGTGGGGCGCAAGAGCGGAGGGCACGATCACCCCACCTACGATCTGACCTCGGTGCTGTATGCGGTACGGCCCGATGCCGCGTATTTCACGCTTTCCGGGCCAGGGATCGTATCCGCCTACGAAGGCGGACGTTCCAGTTTTACGACCGATGCGCAGGGCAGGCACCGTTTCCTTCTGCTTTCGGAGACGCAGCAGGCGCGTGCCCTGGAGGCCATGACCCTGCTGGTCACCGAGCCACCGGAAAATCCCTGTAAAAACTAGATTTTGGCGGCTGCGTGCTGTACCGGTTTATGCGACTCTTTTGAGCTTGCGGCGACCGATGAAACCAATCAGCCCAAGCCCCGCCATCATCATGGCGTAGGTCCCGGGTTCGGGAACTGGTGACTGGATTGCGGCCGCCGACACGCCGTCTACGAAAACGGTGCTATCCCATCCCTGCCACATTCCCGCGAAGCTGAGCGTATGTGTCCCGGACAAGGAGCCGGTTACCGTAAATGAGTATGGTGTCCACCCTGCCCCTAGTGCCCCTGCCAGTGGTTTCAGTGCGGCGCCCGACAGTAGCTGCCCATCGAATGTCACGCTGACGGACTGACTGCCCACATCCCCGTAATTTGTCCGTTGTGCGAGTGAAAAGCTGATGAGGTACTGGGACGCAGCATCCGCGAAGGTTTGCGAGAAGGAAGATGCGTTCTGTATGAACGCCACGTTTTGTCCATCCGCGGCACTGATGCCCCAGGGGGCATTGAAGCCGCCAGAACCGGCGGCGATGCCGGTGCCACCGGTAAATGTCCAGCCAGGCGCGGCGACGGCGCCGGCGTAGAGGTAACCGCCCGGGCTGACATTGGAGGTTTCAAAGCTGCCGTTGACGATATCGTTGCCGGCTTGTGCGATACCCGCAATCAGGGTTGCAGCCACGGCGAGAACGGTTTTTTTCAGGTGCATGTCGAATCCCGGAGACGGAAGCGATGATCCGGGCATTTTAAACGATTTCCAGCGTACCGTTGTCCGCGTTTCCCGTTCCAATAACTCATACTGGATCAATCCGCTCTGCATCGCGAATCCGGGTCGCTTCTTCCAGCCCCGGGGGTCATGCAAGGGACGTGGCACTCAGCTTTCATGGCGCTCGACGGCAACCCAGATTTCCACCAGACCCTGCATCCGCTTTGTATCGAAATCGGGACCGTAGACCTCGAAATCGGGTTTGTGGGCGCTGACATGCTCACCTTGCTCCAGCCAGTGGTAAATCGCATCCCAGGTCTGACGAATGGTGGCTACGCGGCCTTCGTGATGAAACACGGCGTAGTGCCGGGGTTCGATACGCAGGCGACCGATACCGGGTGGCAGGGTGTCGAAGCTGTCCACTTCCACGGCGCACATGTATTCAAATCCATCGGCGTTGCCGCCGCACATGATGCCGTAGGTGGTATCACCCTGCTGTCCGGGGAAGGGCAGCAGGGTTGTGAATGCGCTCCACTGGCCGGGTATGCCCGCGAGGGCATCGCTCCCCTGATAGTGCCGGCGCAGGCCGCCCATCCGCATGGCACGGCCGGTTGCAAAGCGGTCGGGTGCGACGTCAGTCACTGGCTTACAGTACTTCGGCGGCGTGATCGGCGAGGCGGGAGCGTTCGCCACGTTGCAGGGTGACATGGCCGGAATGGGGCCAGCCCTTGAAACGGTCCACCACATAGGTGAGGCCCGAACTGCCCTCGGTCAGGTAGGGCGTGTCGATCTGGGCGATGTTGCCCAGGCAGACCACTTTGGTGCCTGGGCCGGCGCGGGTGATCAGGGTCTTCATCTGCTTGGGGGTGAGATTCTGGGCTTCGTCGATGACCAGAAACTTGTTGATGAAGGTGCGGCCGCGCATGAAGTTGAGTGACTTGATCTTGATCCGGCTGCGGATCAGGTCCATCGTCGCAGCCCGGCCCCAGTCGCCGCCATAGCCGGGCTGGGCGGGTTGTCCGGGTTCTTCGTGGGGGCGATTGAGCACGTCCAGATTGTCCTCGATGGCCCCCATCCACGGAGTCATCTTTTCTTCCTCGGTTCCGGGCAGGAAGCCGATATCCTCACCCACCGGCACGGTGACACGGGTGATGATCACCTCCGAATAGCGTTTGGTTTCCAGGGTCTGGGTCAGGGCCGAGGCCAGGGTGAGCAGGGTCTTGCCGGTACCGGCCTGGCCGAGCAGGGTCACGAAGTCGATTTCCGGATCCATCAGCAGGTTGAGGGCGAAATTCTGCTCCCGGTTGCGGGCGGTGATGCCCCACACGGCATTCTTGCCGTGGGAATAATCGATCAGGGTGGAGAGCACCGCGGTTTTGCCCGCGGCTTCGCGCACGATGGCGGTGAAGGGTTTTTCACCCGCATCGTCGAGATAGAGGAATTCATTGACCAGAAGATCGGGCCCGAGAGGCCCCTGGATCTGGTACACGGTCTTGCTGTCCTGTTTCCATGACTTCATGCCCTGGCCGTGGCGGTCCCAGAAATCCGCGGGCAACTGCTTGGTGCCGGTATAGAGCAGGTCGGTGTCTTCCAGCACCTTGTCGTTGAAGTAGTCCTGGGCATCAAGGCCGAGTGCCCGGGCCTTGATGCGCATGTTGATGTCCTTCGACACCAGGATCACAGGGCGCCTGGGATGCTTCTCATGCAGATACATCACCACCGCCAGGATGTGATTGTCACCCTTGCTGGTCGGCAGGCTGGTGGGCAGGGATGCGGTGATGGCCTCGGCCTGGAGAAACAGGTGACCGGTGGCAAGGCCATGCGAAGGACCGGTCAGGCCGATGCCGTTGGCGATGCCTTCCTCGGAACCGCTGACGATCTCGTCCAGCAGGCGGCTGGCCTGGCGCGCGTTGCGTGCCACTTCCGACATGCCCTTCTTGTTGTTGTCGAGCTCTTCCAGGGTCATGATCGGCACGTAGATATCGTGCTCCTCGAAGCGGTAGAGGCTGTTCGGATCATGCATCAGCACATTGGTGTCGAGCACGAACAGCTTGCTGGTAGCGATGGCGGGACGGGTGTGGCGTCTGGCGTTCATCGTGGCTCCTGGTGGAACGAGGGGAAGGTCCCGCACCGACGGCGGGGGGGGGGACGGAGAAACCGGCCCGGCGGGCAACGCGGATGTCAGACCGGATCGTCCCGCGTGCCGCACGCTATAGCGCCCGCACGACAGCCAGGACGGCGGCGGCGTGGCCATCGGCCTTGAGCCCGCGCCATTCGTGCCGGAGGATGCCTTTGGCATCAATGACGAAGGTGCTGCGCTCGATGCCACGCACCTGTTTGCCGTACATGTTCTTGAGCTTCATGACGCCGAACAGCGTGCACAGCGTTTCATCCGGATCAGAAACCAGATCGAAGGGCAGGCCCAGCTTGGCCTTGAAATTTTCGTGGGATTTGAGGCTGTCGCGGGAAACACCCAGAACCATGGCGCCCGCCTTGACGAAGTCGCCGTGGAGATCGCGGAACTGCTGGGCTTCGGTGGTGCAGCCCGGAGTACTGTCCTTCGGATAGAAGTAGAGCACGAGTTTCCTGCCTTCAAGAGCGCTGGACACGATTGATTGTCCACCGGTGGCGCTGGCAGTGAATTCGGGAATTGGTGTGTCAAGCATCGTTTTCTCCGGAGATGGATGGCGGGGTATCGTTTGGAATCAGAAGGGTGAGCGCGCCGAAGATGCCCTGGGTGACGGCGAACAGGCCATAGAGGATGGAGGTGGCGACCGCGAGTTCCCGCGGGGCACCGAAGATGCCCAGTGTCACGGCGGCGGCAGCCTCGCGGGTTCCCCAACCGCCGACACTGACCGGCAGGGCCGCGAGGATGAAGACCGGGCCGGCGGCGATGAAGAACAGCCACAAGGGCAGATCGAGACCCACGGCGCGACCACCGCAGCCGAAGGCGAGAATGAAGCAGGTCTGCACCAGGCCGGAGCCCAGCAACTGGATGCCGTACTGTCGCCAGGGATGGGGGCGGGCATGCAGCGATGCGAAGAGGGTTGCCAGTTTCTCCGGTAGCAGATGTCGGGTGCCGACCGAGAGGCGCCACAGGCAGGGTGGCAGCAGCAGGGCTGCTGTGGCGGCAAGGGCCAGCACGGGCCAGGGCAGGGGCAGGGCCGTGCGCGGCAGGAGATTGCCGGCAATCGCGAGGGTGGACAGGCCGAGAGAGATGATGACCAGCACCCAGAGCCCGCTGAGACGGTCCAGGGCCACGCTGGAGGCGGCGGTGCCGAGGCGGGCGCCGGCCCGTTGCAGGTGCAGGGCACGGAAGGTATCCCCGCCGATGACGGCGCCGGGCAGAACCGTGTTGGCGGCCATGCCGCGCCACTGGGCTTTGAGGAACAGGCTGACCGGCGCTGTGAAGCCCAGCCAGAGGGAAAGCTGGCGCCAGCGCAGTGCACCGCAAAAGACCGCGCTGGTGGAAGCGGTCAGCGCGGCGATGATCCAGCGCGGATCAGCCCGGCGCAGGGCGGTGACGACCGCCACGGGATCGGCCAGCCAGAGCGTCAGGGCGATCAGGCCAAGACTGATAGCGATCCGGCGGAGAAGTTTCGTGTTCATCGGTCTGGCGATGAAGCAGGCGTGCCCGGGGCGGTGACCCTGGCGGGGTCAGGCGTCTTCGGGCGGGGGACGCAGACGGTACTGGGCACGGCCTTCGGGTTCGTGATAGACACGGATCAGGATTTCTCCGAGCAGGCCGAGGCCCACCAGTTGCGCACCCATCAGCACCAGCATGATGCCCAGCAGCAGCAGGGGGCGACCACCGATGGATGCGCCACAGAGCTTGAGCACGGTGAGATAGACGCAGACGAGAAAACCCGGCACACCCATCCACAGGCCGGCACCGCCGAAGAAATGCAGGGGACGGTGCAGATAGCGCAGCATGAATTTCATCAGCAGCAGATCCAGCACGACGCGGAACGTGCGGTCGATGCCGTATTTGCTCACACCCTTGGTGCGGGCGTGGTGGCGCACCGGTATTTCGAGGATTCTGGCACCGGCCTCGAAGGCCAGCACGGGAATGAAGCGGTGCAGTTCGCCATAGAGACGGATACGGCGGACCAGTTCGGTGCGGTAGGCCTTGAGGGCGCAGCCATAGTCGTGGAGCCTGACGCCGGTGACCCGGGCGATGATGCGGTTGGCGATCAGCGAGGGAATCTTGCGGTTGATCGCCGCATCCTGGCGATCCTTGCGCCAGCCGGAAATCATGTTGATATCGCTGCGCGCTTCCAGGGTGCGGACCAGTTCGGGAATATCGAGCGGGTCGTTCTGCAGATCGCCATCGAGCGTGACCGTGTAGCGCCCTTCGACCGCGTCGAACCCGGCCTGAAGGGCGGCGGTCTGGCCATAGTTGCGCATCAGCCAGCGCGGCTTGAGCCAGGGGGTACGCAGCGCGAGATCACGCAGGATGCGCGCCGAGTCGTCACGCGAGCCGTCGTCCACGCAGATCAGCTCGAAACTGAAACCGGAAGGCGCCATGGCTTCATCGACGCGTGCCACCAGATCGGGAAGATTCTCCGCCTCGTTGTAGATGGGGATGACGATGGAGATGTCGCAGGCGTAGGTGTGGGTGTCGGTCATGTGCGGTTCTTGTAGGCGCGCCAGCCATTCTTCAGTGTGAGGATCAGCAGGGCCACCGCCAGCAGGGGGTCGAGCAGGGTATCCCATAAATTGGCTGATTCGAGCATACCAGCGGACCAGGCCACCAGGTCTACCGCCAGCAGCCAGAGCCACAGGGCCTCGCCACGCCACCAGGCCCATAGCGCCGGGACGGCGAGCAGCGCCACCAGCAGCCCGGGCTGATAGCCGAGGCGATAGGGGTCCCAGTCACTCATGCCCAGGCTCAGGGGATAGAAAACCAGGGCGATCAGCGTGAGGATGGCCGGGCCACGCCAGCCCCGGGCGATTGCCTGCGGGGTGCGCTCGAACAGGGCCAGAACCAGCAGTTGCACGGTGGTGATGCTGGGGTCGCCCCAGAGGCCGCGCAGGGCCATGGCAGGAGAGACCTCTCCCCAGGGCGCGAGCGACAGCAGGGACAGGGCGGCGGCGACAAGATGCCAGCGCCGGGGCAGCACGCGGGTGAATAGCCATGCGAGGAGCAGAACCTGGACGAGCAGCATCAGCGCAGATCTTTCAGCCAGTCGGGATAGAAGCGCAGGTGCTTGATGCGCTCGCGTTTCCAGGTGTAGGCCAGGTGAATGACACCGCTTTCATCCTGGAGCAGCGCCGGGTAGGAGAATTCATCCTGGGGCTCGCCCTGGTCCACGATACGGGGCGCGGACCAGCTGTTGCCGGCATCCACCGAAAGTGCCAGCGCGAGGCTGCTGCGACCCGAGGTGGATGGGTTGTAGGCAAGCAGCAGCCGGCCATCGTTGAGCCGCAGCAGGGCGATGCCGGCATTCGGGTTGGGTAGTTCGGTGGCGACGGCGGACGACCAGTGGGCGCCACCATCCACGCTGTGGCTCATGCGGATCCGCTGTTGCGGGCCGGCGTCCCGCAACAGGGCGATGGCATGGTCGGTGTCCAGAGCGGCGATGGCCGGTTGCAGGCTCTGGCTGGCGGCGGGCAGACGCAGCTTGTCCGTAATGGTGGCAGCTCCTTGCAGGCGCAGCCACTCCGGACGCTTGGCGATGAATTCGTGATAGACCGGCAAGCCCAGTTCGCCGTTTGCCAGCGGTACGGGGGGGGCGCGGACCAGGGTGGACAGGTTCCAGAAGGGAGAGGTGATCCAGCGCGTGATCCTTGACCAGTTGCGTCCTTCATCCCGCGATACCGTGTGGTTCAGCGCGCTGCCGGCCCAGCCGCCATAGGAGACGCTGACGAACCACAGATGCAGCGCGCCGTCGGGAGCGGTCCAGAGTAGCGGATTACCCAGCTTGCGCACCAGGCGCCGGGTATCGTGCTGTACCCGCTCCCGGGTGATGATGGATACCGGATCCTCCCATTGGCGGCCGTCATAACGGGACAGGACGATGGCAACATCCTCCGCCCCTTCACGACTGCCGGCGAACCACGCCGCTGCGATGCGGTCCGGCCCCAGCGGGGCGAGGGTGACGGCATGGGCGCTGGCGGCGGGATTGGGGATCAGGGTGGATTCGATATCGGGACGGGCGTGGGTTGGCAGACTCGCGGTAGAGGTCACCGTCTGGAAATGGGGAGCCGGCAGCGGCCCGAGCCAGGGCAGGCTGACAGCCAGGGCGAGGCAAAAGGCGAAAAGCGGTGGCCAGCGGCCGTTGATGAACCCGCTCAGGCGGGGCGAGCGCGCCGGTAGCCAGCGGGAGATCATGGCACCAGCTCCAGCAGTACGATGGAGGACATCAAGGGCTGCGGCGAGCGCAGTTTCCATGCCTGGAACCAGTCCGCGGAGGTGGCTCCTTCTCGGGCGAAGCGGATGCCGGAACCGGCCGAGGTGAGAGCCTGGTATTCGGTCACGGGCTTGGAGTGGAGTCTGAGGGCATCGAGTTGTGCGGACAGATGGGGGAGGTCCTCCTTGCGGACACTGATCAGGGTGCCGGGCTGCCGCTCGCCGGGAGGCAGGCTGTCAAGCCGGCTGGTCTGGCGTAGTGGCCGTTGCATCAACATGGGCAGCAGGGCCGGCTGCGGGCCGTCGAAGAGGATGACGGCATGATCGTGGGTCCGGGTCAGCAGGGTGGCGGGAATCCGGTTCACACCCAATGCCGGGAAAGCCACGCCCCATCCGGCCGCCCAGAGTACGGCAGCCGATGCCGCGAGCCGGCCCCAGGCGGGCGGTCCGTTGCGCCACCAGACGGCAATGAACCAGAGCAGGGCAATGGCGAGCAGGGCCCATCCTCCCATTTGCCAGCGCCAGAGCAGGACAATCAGGATCAGCGCGAGCAGGGCCGGGATTACGCTGCCCAGGCGCCGTGTCCAGCAGGGCGGGTTGCCCCGCTCCAGGGCGAACGCGGCGAGGATGGCCAGCGCTGGCAGGGAGCCGATCAGGTAGCGCTCGAAGGTGCGGATGAAAAAGAAGGGCAGCAGGGTGAGGGCGAGCCAGCAGGCGAGAAAGCGGATGTCGGGATCATGCCGGCGCACCCACAGGGACTGGAAGGCGACGAAGCTCCAGGGCAGGGCGAGGGTGAGGATGCCAATGGCCGGATCGAGGGAGAAACGGGAAAGCTGCCGGGCTTCCAGTTCATCCTGGGTGATGCGGGCTAGCTCGGCACCGAAATGGTCACGCACGTAGAGGAACCAGAAAACAGGCAATGCCGCGGCCAGAAGAAGCGCCAGCAGATGATGGGGCCAGTGGCGCAGGGCCGTATCGCGCAGGGCGGGACGCACGATCCACAGCGCCAGCATGCCCCCGCCGCAGACAATCAGGGCCAGGGGGCCCTTGGTCAGAATCGCGGCGGAAAGCGTTGCGGCGCAGGCCAGCAGCGCGCTCCAGCGGGGCTGTCGGAGCCAGCCCAGATAGCAGCAGAAGGCGCCCAGAGAGAGGGCGGCCACGGGCACATCGAGCATCAGGCGGCGGGATTCCGAGGCGATGCCGCTCATGCCCAGCAGAACGGCGGCGGCGATCAGCCCCGTGCGCCAGTGTCCGCCAAGAAATTTCCCGATCCAGGTGGTGCCGCCCAGCAGCAGGAGGGCGAAGGCGACGGTGATGCCACGGGCGGCCAGCAGGGAAGGGCCGAACATTTCGTAGCTGGCCCGGCCCAGCCAGTAAAGAAAAGGGGGTTTCTTGAGACGGGGAAGCCCGTCGATGAAGGGCACCCACCAGTGATCGCCCTGCATCATCTCGAGGGGAATGCGCAGGCCCAGCAGGTATTCATCCTTGCCGGTGAGGCCGGTCGGCTCGGTGATGCCCAGGCCCAGGACCAGCGCGGCCAGCGCAATCAGCGCCAGGGGCAGGAAGACCCTAGGCAGCAGCCGGGAACTCGACATCAGCCAGGAACTCCGGCCCTTGCAACAGCAGTTCTCCCGAGCGGCCGGGTACGGTACCCCAGCCGATTTCGTGGCGGGGCAGGGTATCGGGATTCAATCCGGCACGCAGATCGCGCAGTGCAATCAGGCGGTAACCCTGGTGTTTCCAGCCGAGCAGGAGTTTTTCGAAAGTCTCGGCCAGCTTCATGCCTTCCAGCTCCGCGTGGAGCGTATAGACATGGCCGGTGGTGGATTCTTCCCGGGTCATACCCAGCAGATGCTCGTGGACATTGCCGGCGTCGAGGCCGTCCAGGCCGATGAGTTCATCCAGGGTGGGCAGGGTGGTCGGCAGTTGCGGGCAGTCGACCACTTCACCATTCCAGACCGGCATGAAGGGGCGCTGGCCACGGCAATCGGAGGCATGGGTCATGCCCAGGCGCTGGGTGAGGCGCAGGGCGTGGGGGTTCATCTGCCATCCCGCGGCACCGTGCGTTGCAGCGGGGGACTTGAAAACTTCCAGGTAGCGGCTGGCGGCCAGACCCATTTCGCGCTCGGTCCAGGCCATTGGCGCATTGCGTACCCCGTCCTGCCAGCGGATGTGATCCCAGCAGTGGATGCCGGTTTCGAAACCGCTTTCACCCACACCACGCAGGATGTCGGCGCAACGGCGGCCGATGTCCGGCCCGGGCAACAGCGTGCCGTACATCAGGGTCTTGAGGCCGTAATGCGAAACCACGGAGGTTCGCGATACCTTTTTCATGAAGCCGGGGCGAAAGGCGCGCTTGATCGCGCGGCCAGTATGGTCCGGCCCCAGGGAAAACAGGAAGGTGGCACCGGCGCCGTGACGCCGCAGAAGCTCCACCAGCCGGGGCACGCCGATCAGGGTGCCACGGTAGGTGTCAACATCGATCTTCAGGGCAAGCTGGCGCATGCATCCCTCAATCCATCAGCTTTCGCGCCTCGGCCACATCGCTACGGTAGGCTTCGAAAATGCCACGCAGCGCGCTCTCGAAATCGACCTTCGGTTCCCAGCCCAGATCGGCCATGGTGTTGGCGATCTTCGGCACCCGGTGCTGGGTGTCCTGGTAGCCGCCACCGTAATACTCGGTGGATGTGGTTTCCAGCACCCTGACCTGGGCGGCGCTGCCCGCGTATTCGGGGTACTGCCGGGCTAGGTCGAGCATCAGGGTGGAGAGTTCGCGGATCGAGTAGTTGTTTTTCGGGTTGCCGATGTTGTAGATCTTGCCGTTGGCGATGCCATTCTTGTTGTCGATGATGCGCATCAGGGCGTCGATGCCATCGGTGACATAGGTGAAGGAGCGTTTCTGGGCACCGCCGTCCACCAGCTTGATCGGCTCGCCGCGGACGATGTGGCCGAGGAACTGGGTGATGACGCGGCTGGAGCCTTCCTTCGGGGTGTGGATCGAATCCAGGCCGGGGCCGATCCAGTTGAAGGGGCGGAAAAGGGTGTACTGCAGGCCTTCCTGCTGGCCATAGGCGTGGATCACGCGGTCCATCATCTGCTTGGCGCAGGCGTAGATCCAGCGCGGCTTGTTGATCGGGCCATAGATCAGGGGGGAATTCTCCGGGTCGAATTCCGGATCCTGGCTCATGCCATAGACCTCGGAGGTGGAGGGGAAGATGACCCGCTTCTTGTACTTCACCGCCTGGCGGATGATCGGCAGGTTGGCCTCGAAATCCAGCTCGAAGACGCGCAGGGGCTCCTTGACGTAGGTGGCCGGAGTGGCGATCGCCACCAGGGGCAGGATCACGTCGCATTTGCGCACGTGGTATTCGATCCACTCCTTGTTGATGGTGATGTCGCCTTCGAAGAAGTGGAAGCGCGGGTGGTCAAGGAGGTCGGCCACGCGCTCGGCATTCATGTCCATCCCGTACACCTCCCAGTCGGTGGTGCCGAGGATGCGGTTGGACAGATGGTGGCCAATGAAGCCGTTGACGCCGAGGATGAGGATCTTTTTGCTCATGGTGGTCAGCCCAGTGTGATCGGATATTGCGTGTGTTGGCCCAGGCGGGCAGGCAGCGTGGCGGGAGGGATAGTCTCGCCATCCAGTTCGACAGACAGGATTCTAACCACCCCGCCATCGCCGCAACGGGCAAAAAGCCGGGTTTCGTCGAGGTAGAGCGCGGGTTTGCCGGCTGGCCCGGTCTTGCCGGGATGGGACAGGCTGCGGGTGATGACGATACGGTGTCCGTCGAGATCGAAAAAGGCACCCGGATAGGGGGGGGCCACCGCCCGGATCAGGTTGTGCACCGTACCGGCAGGCTGCATCCAGTCGATGCGGCCATCTTCGGGTTTGCGCCCGCCAAAGTAGCTGCCATCTCCCAGGTTGGGCCGTACATGCGGCGCGGTGCCCGCCAGCAGGGCGGGCAGCACACCGTTGAGCGCCATTTCGGCAGCCAGCGTGACCTTGCCGAAGACCTCGCCGGCAGTGTCGTCGGGCAGGATGGGGACAGCCTGCCGGGCCACGATTTCGCCCGCATCGGGTTTTTCCACCATGCGGTGCAAGGTCGCGCCGGTTTCGGTTTCACCGTGCAGCACCGCCCAATTGACGGGCACACGCCCCCGGTAACGGGGCAGCAGCGAGCCGTGCATGTTGTAACCCCCGCGACGGGGGATCTCCAGCAGCGCCGGCTTGAGCATCAGCCGGTAGTAGAAGGAGAAGAAGAAGTCGGGTGCCAGGCTCTGGAGGCGGCGGATGAATTCCGGGTGATTGGGGTCTTCCGGTGTGGTGACGGGGATGCCGTAGTCCTGCGCCACGTCGGCGACCCGTTCGAACCAGAGGTTCTCGTTCGGATTGTCCTCGTGGGTCACCACCAGGGCGATGTCCACGCCGTGGGCCAGCAGTACCCTCAGGCAGCGGGCGCCGACATTGTGATAGGCGAAAACGACGGCGCGGGAGGCGTTCATGCATCGCGCTCCAGTACAGCTTCGATCAGATAGCGGGGACGGTGGCGCACCTGCTGGTAGATGCGGCCGATGTATTCGCCCAGGAGGCCGATGCCGAACAGGGTGAGCCCGACGAGAAAGAAGGCGAGTGCGAAGAGGGTGAACAGGCCTTCCGCTTCGGGGCCGACGGTCAAGCGGCGGATGATCAGCAGGACGAAGAGCGCGGCCGAACCGAGGGAAACCACGATGCCCAGCATGGAGAACCATTGCAGGGGCACCAGCGAGAAACCCGTCATCAAATCGAAATTGAGGCGGATCAGGCTGTAGAGCGAATATTTTGATTCCCCGGCGACCCTCTCCTCGTGCTCGACCACCACTTCCGCCGGGTAGCGGGCGAAGGTGTAGGCCAGGGCGGGGATGAAGGTGCTGACTTCCTTGCAGGCATTGATCGCGTTCACCACGTTGCGCGAATAGGCACGCAGCATATTGCCCTGATCGGTGATCCGGATGTGGGTGATTTTTTCCCGCAGCTGGTTCATGGCCTTCGAGGCGAAGGTGCGAAAAAAACTGTCCTGGCGTTTGCGCCGGATACTGCCGACGTAGTCATGGCCTTCACGCATCTTGGCAACGAGCTTGCCGATTTCCTCGGGAGGATTTTGCAGGTCGGCATCCAGGGTGAGGACAATATCGCCGCGGGCATGCTCGAAGCCGGCCATGATCGCCATGTGCTGGCCGGCATTGGTGGCCAGCAGGATGGCCCGGGTGACATCCGGGCGTTGCTGGAACTGCTCACGCAGGATGGCGGCGGAGCGGTCGCGGCTGCCGTCATTGACGAAGAGGATTTCATAGGGCTCGCCAAGGGCATCCAGCGCCGGATAGAGCCGGTCGAAGAGGTTCTGGAGGCCGGCTTCCTCGTTGTATACCGGGATGACGACGGAAATTTCGGGAGTGTTCATGTCAGACGTTTTGAACCAGCCTGGATCAGGTTAATGGGCCCGCCGGCTCTGGGTCAGGGCCGGCTTCAGGGCGGCGCAGACACGATCCACATCGGCGTCGGTCATGGCCGGGAAAAGCGGCAGGGTCACGGTCCGGGCGCCTACATCCTCGGCATGGGGGAACTGGCCGGGGCGAAAACCCAGATTCCGGTACAGGGTGAACAGATGCAGCGCCGGGTAATGGACGCCGACGCCGATGCCTTTGGCCTTCATGGCAGCGAGGAAGGTACCGCGGTCGGTGCCGGGGGGCAGGAGCGGCTGGAACATATGCCAGTTGCTGCGGCTGAAATCGGCAGGAGGCAGTTCCAGACCGAGGCCGGGGTCGATCCTGTCGAAGTAGGCGCGGGCCAGGGCGCGGCGGCGCTCGGTCCAGGCTGCGATGTGGCGCAATTGCCCCAGACCCACGGCGGCGGCGACATCGGTGAGATTGAATTTCCCCCCCGCTATATCCACATCCATGCTGCCATCGGGAAAGCGTTGTACGCCTTGCAGGCGCATCCGCTCGCAGAGGACAGGATCGATATCGTCCGGCAGCACCAGGGCGCCACCTTCGCAGGTGGTGAGATTCTTGTTGGCGTGGAAGCTGAAAGAGATGAAGTCGCCCGTGCTGCCGATGGGCCGGCCATTCCACGCGGCACCGAAGGATTGGGCGGCATCTTCCACCACCCGCAGAGCGTGCTTGCGGGCGATCGCGTAGAGCCGGTCGCGGTCCACCGGCAGGCCGGCCAGGTCTACCGGCATCAGGGCGCGGGTGCGGGACGTGATGGCGGCAGACAGTTTTTCGAGATCGATGTTGCGGGTTGCCGGGTCGATGTCCACCAGCACCGGTGTGGCGCCCACTTCCAGAATCACGTTGGCGGTGGCGACCCAGGTCATGGGGGTGGTGATCACCTCATCGCCGGGCTGGATGCCGGCCAGGCGCAGCGCCACTTCCATGGTGCCGGTGCCGGAGTTGAACGCCCGGACCGTGCGTCCGCCCAGATAGCGGGAGAGCGCGGCCTCGAAGGCGAGGACTCTGGGACCGCTGGTGATCCATCCGGAGCGCAGGACATCGGCCACGTCGGCGATGGTTTCCTCGTCGATGAAAGGGCGGGTGAAGGGAAGAAATGCTTCTGCCACGGTGTACGGTTTCCTATGATTTCGCGACCAGCACGACGCCGATCACGATGAAGCCGATGCCCAGCATCTTCTGCATCGCCAGCGCCTCGCCGAACCAGTAATGGGCGATGATCGCGTTGACCACATAGCCGATGGACAGCATCGGGTAGGCGATCGAGACCGGTACCCGGGACAGCGCCATGATCCAGACCACCAGACTCACCGCGTAACAGGCCATGCCGCCCATGATGTAGGGCTGGAAGGCGATCTTCATGCCCACCGGAAGCAGGTTGCTCAGGTGGAAGTCGAACTGGCCCACGGCGTTGGTACCGGCCTTGAGCAGGAGCTGCGCGGCCGCATTGAGCAGGACTCCGGTGAGGATCAGGGCGAAGGCGATCGGGGTCATGGGGCGGCGGGCTGTGGGGGGGCGGGTTTTGGGGCTGCGGGCAGGGCGGCAGGTGAGGCGGCCGCAGGTTTCTCGGCGATGACATAGCGCCGGTCACGGCCGATTTCGCGCATGGGCAGGCCTGCCCGGATGAAGTTCTCGAACACGCCGATGGTCATGATGGCGTAGGCTGCCGGGTCCTGGCGCCAGCGGGCCTCGAACTCCGCAACGGTCGGAATCCATTTGTTGGGTTCCTGGCGCAGGCCGAAATCCATTTCGTCGCGATATTCCACCAGGGTCAGGGTGCGCTGGATATAGAAGGGCAGGGTCTGCTCGTAATACAGCACGCTGTAGAAGGGCAGGCCGGGTTGCAGCCGGTCCTTGACCTGGGCGGCCAGTGCGCGGGCGGAATTGAACGGATTGAGATGGTCATGGCCCTGGAGAATGGCCGTGCTGCAAAGAAACCCCGAAAGCGCGAGCAGGACCACGGCAGAGACGTTGCGTCCCTTCCGGACGGCGAAGGCGGCCAGAATGATGCCGGCGAGAGACAGGGCAGCGGCGAGGGTGAGCCATGCGGCAAGACCCTGGAGCATCGGCAGGGAGTAGTCCTTGTCCACCAGCCGGGTCAGGCCTGGAGCGAGAATCAGGGCAGGCAGGGCGACCAGGGCGAGCAGCGCCAGATGAACCAGCCAGGCGCGGCGTGACAGGGCGGGCAGATGGCGGGCGCCGAGCAGTGCCAGCGCCGGAAAGATGGGCAGGATGTAAGGCGGCAGCTTGGAACTGGAAACGCTGAAAAAGGCGAAGGTAACGATGATCCAGACGAGGAGGAAACGCTCCGGATTGAAGGCACCGGCAATCCGCCGTCCCCAGGATTTCACCAGTGCGTGCAGCAGCAGCAGGGTCCAGGGCAGGGCGCCCAGCGCATAGATGAAGATGAAGTACCAGTCAGGCTGGTTGCGGCGGTGGACCGAAGTCAGGAAACGCTCGAAGTGTTCGTGGATGAAGAAGAAATGGGGAAACTCGGGATTGGCCAGTGATACCGCGATGAACCACGGTGCCGCGATGGCGAGGAAGATCAGCATGCCGGAGAGCGGTGCCAGCCGCCGCCAGGGCGAGAGGTCGCGGTTCAACAGCGAGTATCCCGTCAGTGTGGCGCCGGTCAGCACCAGGGCGACCAGACCTTTGGAAAGCACTGCCAGGGCCAGGGCAGCCCAGGCCATCCACATCCAGCGCCGGCTGGTTTGGTGGTTTTCCTGCTGGGCGAAGATGAATCCGGTCCAGGCGAGTTGCAGGAAAAAGGCGAGGCCCATGTCCAGGGTGATGACATGGCCCATGACCAGATACAGCAGGCTGCTGGCCAGAATCCCCGCGGCCAGCATTCCCTCGCGCGGCCCCCAGAGCCGGTAGCCGGTCCACCCGGCGAGCAGGATGCCAAGAAAGCCGGTGATCGCCGGCCACAGGCGGGCAGTCCATTCGGACTGGCCGAAGATCTCGTAGCCGGCCGCCGTGGCCCAGTACTGGAGGGCCGGTTTTTCAAAGTACTTGATGTCGTTCAGACGTGGGGTGAGCCAGTCGCCACGGGCCACCATTTCGCGCGGAATCTCCGCATAGCGGCCCTCGTCGGGGCGCACCAGCGCCCGGTCACCCAGGGTGCCGAACCAGATTGCGGCTAGGGCAATCCAGACAATCCAGACAGAGCGTTTCATTCGATGATCAGGGCGGCAAGCGGTGCACGGCCTTCGCCGATCAGGATGTTGTAGGTGCGGCAGGCGGCGGCGGTATCCATGACCTCCACGCCGATCCGGGCAGCCATGAAGGGCTGCAGCAGTGCCGGGGCGGGAAAGTGCTGGCGGCGGCCGGTGCCCAGCAGCACGACATCGCACGGTATCGCCGCCAGAGGTTTCAGGCTGGCCGCATCGAGCGCATCGAAACCGGCAACCGGCCAGTTTTCATCCAGATGACGGGGGCCGACGACCAGGCTGTGCGTAAAACGACGGCCATTGATCTCGACATGGCCGTCGCCGCATGCGGTGATCGAGTACTGCCCGCGGGCGCTATCGGGATGCAGTTTCATTCAGGGGGTCCGGGCACGCATCCGGTTCGTCGGCCCGCGCGGGGAAGTGTGCGAGTGTCATTGTTGTGCGGTGATGCGGTGCAATTGGGTAAGATTATAACCTTTCGCCAGCACCGCTCCGGCCCGGAAAGCCGGGGGGAACCGTCTGATTTCCGCCCCGGGCAGCCTTTCTCCGGCTTCGGGTGCGCGCGATCCAACCATCAAGGAACATGCAACATGCAGCCCGTACGCAAATCCAGCAAACTCGACGACGTCTGTTACGACATCCGCGGGCCGGTGCTGGCACGGGCCAAACAGATGGAGGACGAGGGCCACCGCATCATCAAGCTCAACATCGGCAACCTGGCGCCCTTCGGCTTCGAGGCGCCGGAGGAGATCGTCCAGGACGTGATCCGCAACCTGCCGGATTCCGCGGGCTATTCGGATTCCAAGGGCCTGTTCGCGGCACGCAAGGCGATCATGCATTACACCCAGCAGAAGGCCATTCCCGGGGTGACCATCGAGGACATCTACATCGGCAACGGCGCTTCCGAGCTCATCGTCATGTCGATGCAGGCCCTGCTCAACCCCGGCGACGAAGTGCTGGTGCCGGCACCCGATTATCCCCTGTGGACCGCGGCCGTCACGCTGGGCAGCGGCACACCCCGCCATTACCTCTGTGACGAGGGCTCCGGCTGGCTGCCCGATCTGGCCGACATCCGCGCCAAGATCACGCCCCGCACGCGCGCCATCGTCCTGATCAATCCCAACAACCCGACCGGCGCCCTGTATCCGGACGAACTGCTGCGGGGCATTGTCGAGATCGCCCGCAGCAACGGCCTCCTCATTTTTGCCGACGAGATCTACGACAAGGTGCTCTACGACGGCAACACGCATACCTCCATCGCCTCGCTGGCGGGGGATTTGCTGTGTGTCACCTTCAACGGCCTGTCCAAAAACTATCGATCCTGCGGCTTCCGCTCCGGCTGGATGGTGATTTCCGGCGACAAGCGCCACGCCCAGGACTACATCGAGGGTCTCAACATCCTCGCCTCCATGCGCCTGTGCTCCAATGTGCCCGGCCAGTTCGCGATCCAGACCGCCCTGGGTGGCTACCAGAGCATCCACGATCTGGTGGCCCCGGGCGGACGCCTGGCCCGCCAGCGGGAAATCGCCCACCAGCTGCTGACCGAAATCCCCGGCGTGACCTGCGTCAAGCCCAAGGCGGGGCTGTACCTCTTCCCGCGTCTGGATCACAAGCTTTATCCGATCAGTGACGACCAGTTGTTCATCCTCCAGCTTCTGGAGCAGGAGCGGGTCCTGCTGGTGCAGGGCAGCGGTTTCAACTGGCTGACACCGGATCATTTCCGTGTCGTTTTCCTGCCCCACGAGGACGATCTGCGTGAAGCCGTCGGGCGCATCGCCCGTTTTCTCGATGGCTATCGCAAGCGTCATGGCACCTGAGCGGGTGCTGCATGAAGTCACCGATGCCGCCGGCGCGGTGATCGCGCCGGAGTGGCTGGCCCGGGCCGAACCCGTGCATCGCCAGTTGCGCGACAAACTGCCCGGCAATTATGCAGAGCGTCTGCGCCGGGTGTTCGAAAGTGGCGGCCGCATGGTGGTTGCAACCGAAGGCGAAGCAGTGCGGGGTCTGGCCCTGTGGCGCCTGGTGGAAAATACCTATGAAGGCCGCCGCCTGTATGTGGACGATCTGGTAACCGACACCGGCAACCGCTCCCGGGGCATCGGCCATGAGCTGCTCGCCTACCTCGAACAGCGGGCACGGGCGCTGGATTGTGATGTCCTGAGCCTGGATTCCGGTACCCAGCGCCAGGATGCGCACCGTTTTTATTTTCGGGAAGGCTTTGTGATTCCCGCTTTTTGCTTCAGGAAGAACCTCAAATGAAACCTATCCATGTTGGCCTCCTCGGCATCGGCACCGTCGGTGGCGGCACCTATACTGTTCTGACCCGCAACGAAGCGGAAATCACCCGCCGCGCCGGCCGGCCCATCCGCATCACCAAAGTGGCGGACAAGAATCTGGCGCTGGCGAAGGAAGTGACCGGCGGCAAGGTGACGTTGACCGACGATGCGTTTTCCGTGGTGACCGACCCGGAAATCGACATCGTGGTGGAACTGATCGGCGGCTACGGCATCGCCCGGGAACTCGTGCTCAAGGCCATCGAACATGGCAAGCATGTGGTGACGGCCAACAAGGCCCTGCTCGCCGTACATGGCACCGAGATTTTCGCCGCCGCCCAGGCCAAGGGCGTCATGGTGGCTTTTGAAGCGGCGGTGGCGGGCGGGGTACCGATCATCAAGGCGGTACGCGAGGGCCTGGCGGCCAATCGCATCCAGTGGATCGCCGGCATCATCAACGGCACCACCAATTTCATCCTCTCCGAAATGCGCGACAAGGGCCTGCCCTTTGCCGAGGTGCTGAAAGAAGCGCAGCGTCTGGGCTATGCCGAGGCCGACCCCACCTTCGATATCGAGGGCGTGGATGCCGCCCACAAAATCACCCTGCTTTCGGCCCTCGCCTTCGGCACCCCGGTGCAGTTCGACAAGGCCCATATCGAGGGTATCAGCAAGCTCGAGGCGGACGACATCAAATACGCCGAGCAGCTGGGTTACCGCATCAAGCTCCTCGGCATCACCAAACGCAAGGCCAATGGCATCGAGTTGCGCGTGCATCCCACCCTGATTCCCGCCAGGCGCCTGATCGCCAATGTGGAAGGCGCGATGAATGCCGTGGTGGTGCATGGCGATGCCGTCGGCTCCACCCTCTACTACGGCAAGGGCGCGGGTGCAGAGCCCACCGCCAGCGCCGTGATCGCCGATCTGGTGGATGTAACCCGCATGCACACCGCCGATCCGGAAAACCGCGTGCCCCATCTCGCCTTCCAGCCCGATCAGCTCTCGGACCTGCCCATCCTGCCCCTGGCCGAGGTGGAAACCGCCTACTACCTGCGTCTGCGGGTGGAGGACAAGGCCGGCGTGCTTGCCGACATCACCCGCATCCTGGCCGACAGCGCCATCTCCATCGATGCCCTGCTGCAGCGCGAGCCGGGCGAGGGCGAAGCCCAGACCGACATCATCATCCTCACCCATGTCTGCCGCGAAAAGCAGGCCGATGCCGCCATCGCCAAAATCGAGGCTCTGGGCGCCGTCACCGGCAAGGTCAAGCGCCTGCGGCTGGAGGAACTGAATGGCTGATTTTTCGGTCGTTGAAAATAAAGGCCGGCAAATGCCGGCCTTTGTTTTTTGATGAATACGAATCCAGCGTCGTGGCTGCGGAGTGGACACGTCTGCTGGAATGACGTGTTAGGGGTTTTTGGGTACCAAATGGGACTGGGAGTGATTGGAGTAGGTGGGCCAAGTAGGGGCGTATTCCTCGGCTTGATTTCCCCATGTTGTCCAGCCTTCGCGCGGGCCACGACCGAAAAGCTCAAGGTATGGACCGGGGCTGCACGCCTCGATTATTTTGTATTGCTCATCAGGCTTGCGCGAGTGTTCGCGCTTCATCGTACGGATGATATTGACCTGGCTTCTGCCGGGTGCAAGCGTGCGGGCATTTTTCCCGCGTACGCCAAACAGAATGATTTCTGTGGTGTTGCGAAAGTAGAAACCGACGCCGCGCCCATCGGGGCCGCCATCCTTGCGCACCTTATGCCAAACGAGATTGGCCTTGTATTGAAACCCCCATGCAGCCAGAACCCGCAAGCCTTCCGGCAGCAGCGCATTGGGAACCCACAAATACAAGTGTGCGGTATCGGCGCAGACACTCGCTACTGGAAGATCACAAATATCCTCAAGCGTCATGGTGCTGTAGCGATTCAGGCGTTTATGCTCAGGCGCAACCTTTCCGGTTTTATTTTGAAACTGCCACGGCGGATCTGCTAGTACGGTGGCAAACCGTTCGCCTTTAGTCTTTTTCAGGAGATCTTGTGATGGGCTCATTGTGGCCAGTCCTCAATCAAATTTTGCGTGATGCCAAGCACCAGAACCGGACAGCCGCCGCTTCTGCCAGCCTTCATGCGGTAAAGCAGTTTCCCCATCCATGTTGTGCTCGCACCGTACTTCGGCATGATTTCGAGCTTCTTGAAAACCTTATTGAGATCGGCGCTGCGTGTCAGCAAAACAGCCGCGCTGACGACGCCTGCCTCATGAAATGCACGGAAGGCGTAGAGGTCTCGGTCAAAGGTCTGATCTTTGCTATTCCACTCCAGGTCGAAGGCGACGCGGTCTTTCACGAAGTCCACTTTGTGCCCGTCCATGAAGTCGCCAAGACGAGTTTCGGTGATTTCTTTTCCATCGTTGGTGTGTGTTTCGATGGTAACAACGAGATCGCCGCGAATGCGCGTTTCAAACCAACGCAACGGGCGAAGCAAGGACGCCAGTCGCTTGGGAATCTGCGATTCGTTGCCACCTTTGACAAGGATGTCGGCGGTTGTAATACGGAACTGACTGAGCGCACCAATCAGTTCTACGAATTCTTCAGTTCTACGAATTCTTCCGGACATCCGGTAGCAAGAACCTCTGCCGCATGGCGGTAGTTGTGGACTTCGTAGAGTTCAAGGAATTCAGCGGGGAGGTAGTCGGTCAGAGGCATCAGCGAAGGATACCTTTCATGGTCGAATTCGGCAATTTGAGGAATGAAACCTTAATGTAGGTTAGACGGCTTTTTCGCCATGTAATCGCAGGAGAAGAGTTGCCTAATATTGGAACGATTGTCCCAAATTATCGATCTGAAAAAAGTGGATTTTTGGCATGACATTCCTTCATGATTATCCTACTTGGGTAATTTTTCCTTGTTCCGATTGGGACGATGGTTCCGTTTGTCGATTCTCTATGGCTTAACGTGAAGTCGGGAAAGTTAGATGCTGGATTTTTTGCTGGCTAGAGCCAATAGCTCGGTGACGCAGCCGAGATAAAACAGGGGGATGCAGGTCAATTGATGGACACCGCTGGCATCGCCACGCAGGAGGTCGCCTTGCGCACCGCGGGGGCTGCCGATCTGGATCGAATCATGGTGCTGGAGGCGGCGGGTTTCGATCCGGCGCATCAGGAGGATCGGGCGGTCTATACCCGGCGTATTGCCGCCTTTCCGGCCGGGGCGTTGCTGGCCTGCGATGGAAACAACCCCTGGGCCTGTCTTTTCGCCGAGTTGTGGGAGGAGGACCCGGCAGCGGGGGTAAACGCCGAATGGTTTGCCCTGGGGCACGATATCTACGACCGGCATCGGCCCGGGGGCCGCACGCTCTACATCGCGTCGATGACCGTGGCGCCCTTTTCCCGTGGCGGCGGGGCAGGGGGGCGTTTCTTTGCTGCCTGCGTGGATCATCTGTTGCGGGCGCATCCCTCGGTCGAGCGAGTATTGCTGCTGGTGAACGAAAACTGGCAGCCGGCGCGGCGTATCTACGAAAGCCAGGGATTTGCCGGGATCGCGCGCCTGCCGGGATTTTTTCGCCCGGATTCCGGCGTACCCGAGGATGGAATCGTGATGATGCGGCCCCGTGCAGGGTGACGGATTGCCGATGTTTCAGTAGAGTGGCACCGACAAAATCCACAATCCTCCGAGGAGCGCCGACATGCCTACCAAGCAGCAGATTCAAGACACCCTGAAGCGTCATTTCACCGCCTGGAACGGCCGGGATCGTACCGCCTGGCTGGCGAATTTCGCCGAGGATGTGCATCTGGAAGACCCGGTAGGCGGCCCGCTGAAATCCGGGCGGAAATCGCTGGAGGCCACCTGGGACAATTCCTTCAAGGAAGGCCATCAATGGACCCTGGAACCGCGCGTGATGCAGGTGTGCAAGGATCAGGCGGCGCTGTATGTGAAAACCCGGGGAACGGTTGCCGGCAATCCGGTGGAGCTCGACAGCATTGAAATCTATACCGTCAACGACGCCGGCCAGATCGCGCAATTGCGTACCTATTTCAATCCCCCCGATGGCCAGGCCCTGGACTCTTTTTTCATGTCGGCGCATGGCTGATGGCGCCGAATCCAGTTTGATGATGCAGAGGTGAATGATGAGTGAAGTAGACCGCAATAAAGCGCTGGCCGTGACCTTTTTCGACATTCTGAGCCGGAGCGACATTCCGGCGATGCTCGAAGCCTATGCCGATGATGTGAAGCTCTACACCATGGGGCGAACCCTGATTTCAGGGTGCATGAACAAGGCCGATGCGGCGAAGAGCGCCGATCTGGTGCTGTCAGCCTTTCCCAAGGGGATTCGCTTCACGCTCAAGAACATCACTGCCGAGGGCGACCGGGTGGCGGTGGAGGCGGAATCCGAAGGCCTGCATGCAAGCGGCCGCCTCTACGCCAATCAGTACCATTTTCTGATGCGTTTCCGTGACGGCAAGATCACCGAATTCAAGGAATACATGGATACCGAACTCGTCACCGAAATCCTTTGCGGCGGAGCCCGGCCTGCCGCTTCCTGAGCCGGTTTCGGCATGGAGAACCGGGCGGGCGCCGGTATAATGCGCGCCTTCCCGCTTTCCCTTTCCTGATTCCGAATCATGCGTTATCTCAGCACGCGTGGCCTGGCGCCCGCCGAGCAGTTCTGCGACATTCTCCTGGGTGGATTGGCGCCCGATGGCGGCCTGTATCTGCCCGAGTCCTATCCCGTGGTGAGCGCGGCGGAGTTGACGCGGTGGCGCGGGCTGTCCTATAGCGATCTGGCCTTCGCGGTGCTGTCCCGCTTCATTACCGACATCCCGGCCACCGATCTCGCTGCCCTGATCCGGAAAACCTACGACGCCGGGGTGTATTGCCATGCGCGGGCCGGCCGCAATGCTGCCGACATTACGCCGCTCACCACGCTGGAACCTGGATTGCATCTGCTGGAACTTTCCAACGGGCCGACCCTGGCCTTCAAGGACATGGCGATGCAGCTGCTGGGCAATCTTTTCGAATACGTGCTGGAAAAACGTGGCGAAACCATCAACATCCTGGGCGCCACTTCGGGCGATACCGGCTCCGCCGCTGAATACGCCATGCGCGGCAAGCACAATGTCCGCGTTTTCATGCTCTCGCCGGAAGGAAAAATGAGCGCTTTCCAGCGCGCGCAGATGTATTCCCTGCAGGACGCCAACATTTTCAACATCGCCGTGCGCGGCATGTTCGACGATGCGCAGGACATCGTGAAGGCGGTTTCCAACGATGCGGCCTTCAAGGCCGGGTACAAGATCGGTGCGGTCAATTCCATCAACTGGGCGCGGGTCGCGGCCCAGGTTGTGTATTACTTCAAGGGGTATTTCGCGGCCACCACGAGCAATGAGCAACAAGTGGCGTTCTGTGTGCCCTCGGGCAATTTCGGCAACATCTGCGCCGGCCATATCGCCCGCATGATGGGCTTGCCCATTGCGCGTCTGGTGCTGGCCACCAACGAAAACGATGTTCTCGATGAGTTCTTCCGTACGGGGATTTACCGGCCTCGCAGGACGTCGGAAACGCATGTCACCTCCAGCCCCTCCATGGATATTTCCAAGGCTTCCAATTTCGAACGCTTCATCTTCGATCTGGTGGGGCGCGATCCTGCCGTGATCCGCGATCTGTGGCGTCAGGTGGAGGCCGGTGGTGCCTTCGATCTGCGCGGCACGCCCCATTGGGCGCGGATCGGCGGATTTGGTTTTGTCTCGGGAAGCAGCAGCCACACCGATCGTCTGGCAACCATCCGCGAGGTCTGGCAAAAATACGGCACCATGATCGACACGCATACCGCCGACGGCGTCAAGGTCGCTCTGGCCCATCGCGAGGCGGGTATCCCCATGGTGGTTCTGGAAACCGCCCAGCCGGTGAAATTCGCCGAAACCATTCAGGAAGCCCTGGGGCGTGCCCCGGTTCGCCCCGCTGATCTGGAAGGCATCGAATCCCTGCCGCAAAGGGTCGAAATCATGGATGCGGATGCCGAAGCCATCAAGGCCTTCGTTGCGCGCCATTGCCGCGATTGAACCCGGATTGCCGGAACCGTACGCAAGTACGGCTGTCCGATCGGTTGCAACACCCCGGCCCATCGCCCCGGACGGGTTTTCCACTGAAGACCGAAGCCTGTAGCTGCGGATAAGCCCCAGGTGAGTCCGTGTGCTCATGACAGTGGGTGGAGCGCCGGGCCACATATCGTACGGTGATTCGGCCCGAGGACCGCATGGAGCATTTCAACGAAACCCTTTTTCTCTGGCTCAACGCATCCGCGCAACCGGATGCCTTCGTGGTGATGCTGGCCATCTTTTTCGCGGAGTGGTTCATCTGGATCATTCCGGCCATGATCGGTATTGGCTGGCTCGTGGGCAACGAGGCCACCCGCAGAATGATGCTGGTCGCGGCCGTATCGGGGCTATCTGGCCTGATCGTCAATTCATTGATCGGACTGGCGTGGCCCCACCCCAGACCGTTCATGATCGGCCTGGGCCACACCCTCATTCCGCATGTGGCCGATCCGTCGTTCCCCAGTGATCACCTGACGCTGTGGTGGGCCGTTGCCTTCAGCTTCCTGCTACAGCGGGGGCGACGTAAAACTGGTAGTGCAATGGCCTTGTCGGGCATCCCCATCGCCTGGGCGCGAATTTATCTTGGAGTTCATTTCCCTTTCGACATGCTCGGTGCTGTTGCGGTCTCCATATTCAGCGCCTGGCTGGCATTGCGTACCGCGGGCTGGTATCTGGAGCCGACCTACCAGCGCGCAATCCGGACCCAGGATTTGCTTTTCGGCAGGCTGATCACACGGGGATGGATACGAAATGAATCTGGCAGCGGTTCAATCGTGTATGAGTTGCACCATGAACAGCACGTGCAGAAACCGGGCGAGCGCGACTGGAAGCTGCGGTCGTAGTACCATCGATGCATCAAACCTTCGGGGATCAGCATGTCAGCACTGACAGACGCAATCGAGAAGTTCTTCGAGGAAAACAACGGCAAGATCTTCGAGGTCGAGATGAAGAAGATCACCGTCGAGGTGAAGCCCGAGCCGGTTCGCAGAATGCCGCACCCTTACGACATCGATGGCCGCTACAGCCTGACTGGAGTCATGCAGCGGCGGTTCGAGGAAGAAGAGGCAAAGCGCAGGAAGTAGCAAAACGGCCGGCGAGCTTGCCGCTTTGATGACCCGGCAGTGATCTTTACAGGAAGGGTACTGGCAACTCAGTGGCAACTGAGCAAGCAGAGAAAGTGCTGGATCACCTTCCCGCGCGCCCGTTTTGAGCAGTCTCTTACCTGCCATAAGTCACCCCCCGATGAGCGGAAAGACGCCCAACTGAAAACCCTTCAGCTGGAGGGTCGCTCCTTTTGGGGTGGGGAGAGAATCCCCCGGATTCCCGGCGAGGGAGGGTGAGCAGAAAACAAAAAACCCTGCAAATCTTTGATTTACAGGGTCTTGATGGTGGGCGCTGACGGGCTCGAACCGCCGACATCCTCCTTGTAAGGGAGGCGCTCTACCAACTGAGCTAAGCGCCCGTGTGATCTGAACGATCATCGGGAGTGTGGGGCGATCCCCTGCAAACAGGGGTTCTTTCACACGGCGCGCATTCTATCCGCGCTGGCCGGTATCGGCAAGGCAGGCGGTGTCTGGTTCGCCGGATATTTCAGTGCCACGCTCCCGATGCGGAAATTTGGATGACTTTGTAACCCACACGGGTGAAAAGGGCGGAAACCCTGTCTGCTATCGTTGGCATCGCTGGAAGTTTTCCGGCACAAACCCCGATGAAAAAGGAGTGGTTCATGGAAGGCAAGGATTATTTCGAAATCCAGAATCTGCTGCACAGCTATCCTTACCGGCTCGACCGTGGGGATTTTGATGCCGTTGGCGCGCTGTTTACCCATGCGGTGGTGTACAGCGGCGGCAGCCTGCTTTCTGACCGTAGCGCGGCCACCATGGCCCAGGCATTCCGCGACTGGGTGATCGTTCATCCCGATGGAACGCCCCGCACCCGTCACTATATTGCCAACCTCATCATCGAGCCTGACGGAACGGATGGCGCTATCGCCCGTTCCTACGTCATGGTGTTCCAGCAAACGCAGTCTTTGCCGCTACAACCGGTGATTGGCGGCGATTATCTCGATACCCTGCGCAAGGTGGATGGGCAGTGGCGCATCGTTGAGCGCCAGATGGGCAACGATCTGGTCGGAAATCTCACCGACCATGGCAAGCATCTGGGAACCATCAAGCCGCATCGGGCGAACCGTTGATTGGCAGGCTTTGAGTTATGCGGGGCCCCGTAGAGACGGGCCGCAAGATGAGGCAAGTGCACCAGTTGAGTTCCTTGGATGGCTTACCACATTTGTGGTAAGCTGATTTCAGATAGTTATTCGGGCAGCCCGTTGCCCGGGCATTTTCTGGAGCAACACCATGACAACTTCAACGTCGATTCGAATCGACCAGACGCTCTACAACCAGGCCAAGAACGATGCGGTGATGGAACATCGCACCATCGCTGGCCAAGTCGAGTACTGGGCCAAGATCGGGCGCGCCGCCCTGGACAATCCAGATCTTCCGGTCAGCTTCATTGCCGAATCCCTTGCGTCGATGGCTGAGTCTCGCGAAGAAGCGACAGCCTTCGTTCCTCGGTCCCGGCGTACATGAGCTATTCGCTCAAACAGACCCGACGCTTTTCACGCGCCTACAAAAAGCTGCACGACAACGTCATCGCCGATGTCGATGAGGCAACCGACGTCGTGGCAGCTGATCCGACGGTTGGGGAACGCAAGAAAGGCGATCTGGCCGACCTTTTTGTCTACAAGTTTCGCAGCCAGAACCAGTTGTATCTGCTGGGCTATACCGCCGACGATGAAGTCCATCTGATCTATCTCGAGGCGGTCGGTCCTCACGAGAATTTCTATCGGGATCTCGAACGATCTTAGATTCTGCGCTCGCAGCATCGCCTGAGGTGTCTGCTGCAGCCTGTGTTGCCGGTACATCCACGGGCGCAGCCGCCAAGTCATGCCGTGGATCAGACTCAAACACCAACCCGAGGGCATCGGCCCGTGCGTTGTCAGCGGCAATCTCCCGATCGACGTCCTCGGCGTCGTAGCCAAAGGATGAAATCGCCTCGGAGCGCGACAACAGGCCAGCGCGAATCGCTGTCAGCATCGCGTTGAACTCCTTCTGCGGATCGACCCACTGCCAGCCCTGGGGAATCCACTTCACCGCCAGGTACTCGCGCCGCTTGGCCTGGACGCCGCGGGCATATCCGGGCAGAGAGCGCGCCCCTTCCAGTACAGCCTGCTCGATGAACGCCTGCCAAATCGGACGGCACAATTGATGGACGAGCACACCGTGCTGCAAGGATTCGCAGCGGCGCCGAAACTCCAGCATGCCGGCACGGATCGACGAGTTGATGTACTTTTTCCGGACCGTTTTCGGGCACCGATAACTGTATCGATTAGGATCGTCATCTTCCTTGACCTCAACCGCCACTCGGTCTTCCCCGCATGGCGCAGGGAAGAATGCCGAGTACCAAAATCAGGAAATAACCGATTGAAAAGTAAACTGCTAACCAATTGATTCAAAATGACCTCAAAGCGCCGACTCATTAACTTCGCCACTTTTCACTGGCGACGAATTGCAGAGAAAACCGTGGCATGAGAGAGAATAGGCATGTCCTGGGACCGGTTGCTACCGCAGCGAAGTAAATATGAACACCCAGGAACCCACGCAGGCACGCGGGAGTAGGCGTAAAAAAACCGCCCAGATAGGCGGTTTTCTTAGTGTCCTGGCGGAGAGGGCGGGATTCGAACCCGCGTTGGGCTTGCACCCAAACACGCTTTCCAGGCGTGCGACTTAAACCGCTCATCCACCTCTCCGGAAAGAGGCGCGGATTCTAGCAGAAGTTTCAATCGGTCCGTCAGATCTCCACGTGACGTAAGGAGAGATCCGCCGCTTTCACATCCTTGGTCAGGCCGCCAATGGATATGCGGTCCACTCCGGTCTCGGCGATGGCGCGCACGGAATCGAGGCTGATCCCGCCGGAGGCTTCGAGTTCGGCGCGTCCGGCATTGATCAGAACGGCTTGGCGCAGCTGATCGAGATCCATGTTGTCGAGCAGGATCATGCGGGCGCCATGGTCGACAGCCTGGGCCAGCTGTTCCAGATTTTCCACTTCGATCTGGATGAAGACGTCGCTTCGGCCCAGCTTGCGGGCACGCTCGAGAGCAGGAATCACGCCGCCGGCGGCGATGATGTGGTTTTCCTTGATCAGGATACCGTCATAGAGCCCGAGGCGGTGGTTGAAACCGCCGCCGCAACGCACGGCGTATTTCTGCGCCAGACGCAGGCCAGGCAGGGTCTTGCGGGTGTCAACGATGCGTGCCCGGGTGCCGGCCACGGCATCGACATGACGGCGGGTGGCGTTGGCGGTGCCGGACAGGAGCTGCAGGAAGTTGAGGGCGGCGCGTTCGGCGGTCAGCAGGGCGCGGGTCGCGGCCCCGATTTCGCAGATGATCTGGCCCGGTTCGGCCCGGTCGCCGTCGCCGAGTTTCCATTCGAGTTTCGCACCGGGATCGAGATGGGTGAAGCATGCGTCGAACCAGGCACGACCACAGATGATGGCCGGCTCCCGGCAGATCACGACACCGCGTGCGCTGTGGCCATCGGGAGAAAGCAGGGCGGTGAGATCGCCTCCGCCAATGTCTTCGATCAGGGCCGAGACGACGTTGCGTTCCACTTCTGCCGCCAGGGAGAGCGGGAAATCCATGCTAAGGTTGCTCCACGAAAAGACGCGCGGATTCTAGCATCGGGAGGTTTCCACTCATGTTCCAACTGTTCTCGGTCACGCTGGGTGTTCTGATTGCGCTTGGCATTGCCGTCCTGCTGGCGTACTGGTATGTGCGCGACATTACGCAGAAGAAGCATGCGATCCTGCGCAACTATCCGGTGGTTGGCCATCTGCGTTATTTCTTCGAGCAACTGGGGGAGTATTTCCGCCAGTATTTCTTTCTCGGGGACCGCGAGGAGCGTCCCTTCAATCGCGCCACCCGTGCCTGGGTCTATCGACTGGCGAAAAACGAGGGCGGCATCATCGGCTTTGGTACCACCTACGACAAGCAAAGCCCCGGCGCCCTCCTGTTCGTCAATGCCCCCTTCCCGGTACTGGAGGATGATCAGCTGCCGACGCCGCCCCTGACCATCGGGGAAGGTTATTGCCGCACTCCTTTCACCGCCCGCTCCATCGTCAACATCAGCGGCATGAGCTATGGCGCGATTTCAAAGCCGGCCGTCCAGGCGCTTTCGCGTGGTGCGGCGCTGGCGGGCTGCTGGATGGATACGGGGGAGGGCGGGCTTTCGCCCTATCACCTGGAAGGGGGCTGCGACATCATCTTCCAGATCGGAACGGCCAAATATGGCGTGCGGGATGCGAGTGGCCATCTGTCCGCCGAACGACTGCGGGAACTGGCCGCCCACGAGCAGGTGCGGGCCTTCGAGATCAAGCTGTCCCAGGGCGCCAAGCCGGGCAAGGGCGGTGTGCTGCCGGCGGCCAAGGTGACGGAAGAGATCGCCCGTATCCGCGGCATCCCGGTGGGTCAGGATTCGATCTCTCCCAATCGTCATCCGGACATCGCCAGCGCCAGGGAGTTGCTGGATATGGTGGAGCAGGTGCGCGATATCACCGGCAAGCCGGTCGGGGTGAAGACCGCCATCGGCGGCTGGGAATTCATGCACCTGCTCTGTGATGAAGTCGCGCGGCGCGGTATTGCGGCAGCGCCGGATTTTCTCGCCATCGATGGTGGCGAGGGTGGTTCGGGTGCCGCGCCGCAGGCGCTGGCGGATCACATGGCGCTATCGATCGAGGAAGCGCTGCCACGGGTGGTGGATGCGCTGATCGAGGCCGGTCTCAAGGAGCGGGTGCGCCTGATCGCCGCCGGCCAGCTGATCACCTCGGCCCGTGCTGCCTGGGCGCTGGCCTGTGGCGCCGATTTCGTCAATACCGCGCGCGGCTTCATGTTTTCCCTGGGCTGTATCCAGGCCCTGCGCTGCCACACCAATACCTGCCCCACCGGGATCACCACGCACAACCTTAAACTTCAGCGCGGGCTGGTGGTGGAGGAAAAATATCTGCGGGTGGCCCACTACTGCCGCAACATGAACAAGGAGATCGACATGATCGCCCATAGCTGCGGCCTGCGTCACGCACGCGAATTCCGCCGCGAACATGTGCGCATCGTGCAGACGCCGGGCCGCAGCATGGCGCTCAACATGCTCTATCCCTATCCCGAGCGCAAGGTGCCGGAACTGCGGAGCGCCTAGGGCAGACGGTGGGCCGGGTTGACGTTGTGAATGCCGGTGGCGGTTTACGACAACCGCGCGGCCCGTTGCTTTCGGTGTGGTCAGGCGGGTGATGCGGTCTTGCGACGCTCCGCCCGGATCACGCCGAGGCCGCCGAGGATGATGAGGGCGATGCCGGCCAGGGCATAGCCGTCCGGAAGGTGGTCGAAAATCAGCCAGCCCATCAGCGTGGCCCAGATCAGCTGGGAATACCCCATGGGCGCAAGCAGCGAGGCGGGAGCGTAGCGAAAGGCTCGCGTCTGTATCGAATGCGCCGTGGCGGCGAAGGCGCCGATGGCGGAGATCATCAGCAGATCCTGCCAGGGCGGCAGATTCTCCGGCCAGTAAACAGGCATGAAGACGCCCATGATCAGGCTGCCGGCGAGCGCCGAGTGGAACACCATGGCCCAGCTGTTCTCGGTCATCGACAGCCGGCGTGTGAGTATCTGATAAAAGCTGAAAAAAATTGCTGCGCCGATGGACAGCATCACGCCGATGGGGCTGACGCTGCCACCGGGGTGTGCGATCAGCAGTGTGCCGCCGAAGCCGAGTCCCATGGCGACCCAGTGGGGCCAGCCGACGCGCTCTCCCAGCATCGGCCCGGCCATGAGCGCCACCATCACGGGTGCGATGAAGATGATCGCCGTGGTCTCGGCGAGCGGCATGGTCTGGAAGGCGGTGACTCCGCAGCCGGTAGTGGCGAGCAGGCAAAGGGAACGCACCAGCACCAGCCCGAAGCGCCGGGTGGCAAAAAGGCGACCGCCCATGGAGGGGCCGAGCACGGCCAGCATGGCCAGGCAATGCACGGTGTAGCGCGCCCAGATGATGAAAGGGATGGGGTAGAGCGCGGAAAGATGCTTGGTGGCGGCGTCCAGCGTGGAAAACACCATCAGGCTCGCCGACATCAGCGCGAGGCCACGCATCGGGTGATTTTCGATCATGGCGCGGGATGGATCCAGTGGTTCAGCAGGTGGCGGGCGGTGCCAATCAGTTCGCTGGCGGTGAGGCCCATGGGGCCGATGTTACGTGCCGCCAGATCGTCGGCGGCGAGGCCATGCAGATGGATCGCGCCCAGGGTGGCGGCCTCGGCGCTCCAGTGCTGCGCCAGCAGTGCGGCGATCATTCCGGTGAGCACATCGCCGCTGCCGGCGGTAGCCAGACCGGGGTTGCCGCTGGTGTTGATGAACCAGCGTCCGTCATTCAGCGCGATGATGGTCCCGGCGCCCTTGAGCGCCACCACGGCGCCATGACGTTGGGCCAGCGAAAGCGCGGCGGCGATGCGGTCCGCCTGTACGGAGGCGGTATCCACGCCGAGCAATCGCGCCGCTTCCGCCGGGTGGGGCGTGAGGATGGTTGCCGCACCCCGGCGCACGAGACCACCGGCCAGTACGGGATGGGCGGCCAGCAGATTGAGTGCGTCGGCGTCGATCACCAGGGGCTGCGGTGCCGCAATGGCGCGGCGGACGATATCCAGGGCCGCGCCGCTCTCGCCGAGGCCGGGGCCCAGGGCCAGCACCGAGGATAGCGTGAAGACTTCTTCGATCCGGCGCAGCATGAGCTCGGGCTGCAGTGGATCGCAGATCAAGTGCTCCAGCATGCCCGTATAGACGCGGCCGCCGCCCAGATGCAGGGCGGCGCGCCCCGCCAGCAATGCGGCACCCGCCATGCCTGGCGCACCGCCGAGGATGCCGACCTCGCCGTAGCTGCCTTTGTGGCTGTCACGCCGACGCGGGAGCAGGTGAGCCGCGAAATGCTCGCGGGTAACGACGCAACCTCCCGGCGCGGTAGCGACCGCGAACCCCAGTCCGAGATCGGCGGTCGTGATCGTGCCGCACAAGTCCGGGCCTGCGCCGGTCAGGAGACCGGGCTTGAGCGCGATGAAACTCAGGGTGTGTCCGGCCCGGATCGCGGGGCCCGTGGTTCGACCGGTGTCCGCATTCAGGCCCGAGGGGCAGTCCAGTGCCAGCACCGGCCCGGCGTAGCGGTTGATGGCGTCCACCCAGCGGGCATATATATTTTCCAGGGGACGGGTCAGGCCGAGGCCGAACAGGCCGTCGACCACCAGACCATAGTCACCCTCCGGCACATCGGCATGCACCTCGCCTCCGGCGGCACGCCAGGCCGCCCAGGCCGCGCCCGCATCGGCAGGCAGCCGGCCGGGATCGGCGCGGGAAACCACCACCGGAGCCAGCCCCGCGTCCCGCAGGTGGCGGGCGAGTACCAGTGCATCGCCGCCGTTGTTGCCGGGGCCGGCGAAGATCAGGGGCGGTGCGTCAAGCCCGGCCTGCAGCGCCATCGCCAGTTCGGCGGCGGCCCGGCCCGCCCGTTCCATCAGCGGAGGTTGTGCATCGGCGTGGGCCTGCTCGATTGCCCGCAGGGCGTCGGTGCGAAGGATGGCGGTCATGGTGAGGGGGATGAAATCCGGTTCAACGCGGGGCTGCTCAAGGTGCTACATTATGGCGGCATTCCCTGCCAATTCCTTCCCATGAATCTCGATCTCCTGCTGCCCGATCTGGTCCCTCGCATCGCCGCGATTCGCCGTGATATTCATGCCCACCCCGAGCTCGCTTTCGGCGAGCATCGCACCGCCGGCGTGGTGGCGGAGTTTCTGGAGGGACTGGGGCTGGAGGTCTTTCGCGGGATCGCCCGCACCGGCGTGGTGGCCCGTCTGGTGCTGGGCAGTGGCAAGGGGCGCTCGATCGGCCTGCGGGCCGATATGGATGCGCTGCCCCTCGATGAACTGAATGCCTTCGATCATCGCTCGCGTCATGAAGGACGCATGCATGCCTGTGGCCACGATGGCCATACCGCCCTGCTGCTGGGGGCCGCCGCGGCGCTATCCCGTCTGGCGGGCGGAGGGGAACTGGCGGGTTGCGACGGCATCGTCCATTTCATTTTCCAGCCCGCGGAAGAACATGAGGGCGGTGGCGAACTGATGGTGCAAGAGGGACTGTTCCAGCGCTTTCCCATGGAAAAGGTATTCGGCCTGCATAACTGGCCGGGCATGGATACCGGGTATTTCGGCATCATGGATGGCCCCGTGATGGCGGGTGCCGACCGGTTTGAAATCGTGGTTACCGGCCGGGGTGGCCATGCCGCCATGCCTCATCAGGCTACCGATACGATCGTCGCCGCGAGTGCGCTGGTGCAGGCCTTGCAGACGGTCGTGGCACGCACGATGGACCCGCAGGATGCCGCCGTGGTCAGTGTCACCCGCTTTCATGCCGGCCATGCCGACAACATCCTGCCCGAGGAAGCCGTGCTGGGCGGCACGGTACGCTGTTTCAGGCCCGAATTGCAGGATGCGATCGAGGTGGCCATCCGGCGCATCTGTGATGGCATTGCCGCCGCTCATGGTGTATCCATCCGCTTCAATCCGGAACGTGGCTATCCGCCGACCTTCAACGATCCTGAAGCTGCCGCCTTGTGCCGTGCCGCGGCCGCCGCGATAGTGGGGGAGGATAAGGTTCATCCTGACCTCAAGCCGTCCATGGGGGCCGAGGATTTCGCCTATCTGGCGCGGGCCGTGCCAGGCTGCTATGTCTGGCTGGGTAATGGCCCCGGTGTCGGTGGCTGCATGCTGCACAGCCCGCATTACGATTTCAATGACGAGGTGATTCCGCTCGGCATCCGCTACTGGGTGGCGCTTGCCCGGCATTGCCTGCGTGCAGACAATACGGAAGTCGCGGCATGACGATCAGGATCAGCCCGCTGAGTCCCGTACTGGGAGCGGAAATCGAAGGACTGGACATCACCCGCCCCCTGGCCGGCCCGGCGCTGGAAACACTGGAACAGGCGCTGGCCGAGCATCAGGTGCTGGTGATTCCCGCCGCCGGGCTGGAAGTCGAGCAGCACCTGGCTCTGGCCCGGCAGTTCGGGACGCTGGAGACACATACATTCTTTCCCAATCTCGGTCCAGGATATGAAGAAGTCAGCGTGCTCGATTCCGTGGGTGGAACCCGGGCCGATAGCTGGCATGCCGACGAAACCTTCCTTCCCCGGCCGCTCAAGGCAACCTTCCTGCACGCGCGCATTCTCCCCGCCAGCGGTGGCGATACCTGCTGGACCAGCATGAGCGCCGCCTACGCGGGCCTGTCGGCGCCGATGCAGCGCTACCTGGAAGGTATGACCGCACTGCACGATTGCGCCAAGACCGTGGAGGCCGGCCTGCAGTGGGGCGCAGCCACCCTTTCCCAGTACATCACGGCACTGGGGCAGAACCTGCGCCGCGAACAACCGGTGGTCATCACCCACCCGCGGACCGGTCGCCGCGCCCTGTTTGTCAATCCGACCTATACGCGTCATATCGTCGGCGTTCCACCGGAGGAAAGCGCTGCCGTACTCCAGTATCTTTATGCGCATCAGACCCAGGTGCGCTTCATGTACCGCCATCGCTGGCGGGCAGGCGATCTGGTGATCTGGGACAACCTGCATACCCAGCACCATGCCGTTTTCGATTACCCCGGCCAGCGCCGCTGCATGTACCGGGTCTCGGTGCTGGGAGACAGACCCCTGGCCTGATTGGTGACACCCTGTCCGCAGCGTCGAACGCGGGACAGGACTTCGCGGTAGAGTACGATTTTTCCTCCCGGGAGTTGCTATGGCCAGCATCTACGATTTCAGCCTCAGAACGCTTGATGGCAAACCTCTTGATCTCGCCGCCTGCAAGGGCAAGGTCGCGTTGCTGGTCAATACCGCCAGCAAGTGCGGGCTGACTCCCCAGTATGCGGGCCTTGAAGCCCTGCATCGTGAATTTGGCGACAGGGGACTGGCCGTGATCGGTTTTCCCTGCAACCAGTTTGGCGCCCAGGAGCCAGGAGATGCCGCAGAAATTAGCGATTTCTGCGATAAGAACTACGGCGTTGGCTTCACACTTTCCGAGAAGATCGAGGTCAATGGCGAGGGCACCGCGCCGCTCTACCGTTACCTGCGCGAGAACGCACCGGCCGAGACCATGAGCGAGGGTTCCGGAAAACTGATCGAGATTCTGCAGAAAATCAATCCGGAAGCGCTGATCGGCAATGCCATCAAGTGGAACTTCACCAAATTTCTGGTGGATCGCGAGGGCCGCATTGTCGCGCGCTTCGATCCCACGACCGCCCCGGAGGCCATCCAGCCGGCCATCGAGGCACTGCTGTAAAGACAGGCCATGGCCGGAATTTACGATTTCAGCCTGAAAACCCTGGAGGGCGGGCCGCTCGATCTGGCGGATCATCGGGGCAAGGTCATGCTGCTGGTCAACACGGCCAGCAAGTGCGGCTTTACCCCACAGTACCAGGGTTTGCAGGCTCTCCATGCCCGGTATCAGGCGCGGGGGCTGGTGGTGATCGGTTTTCCCTGCAACCAGTTCGGCGCCCAGGAGCCGGGCGGGGCGGAGGAAATCGGGCATTTCTGCGAGAAGAATTTCGGCGTCACTTTTCCCGTTTCGGAAAAGATCGACGTCAATGGCCCCGCTGCCGCACCGTTGTATCGCTATCTCCAGACGGCGGCTCCCGGTATTTTCGGCAGTCGCAGGATCAAGTGGAATTTCACAAAATTTCTGGTCGATCGCGAGGGCCGGGTGGTGGCACGTTTTGCTCCTTTGACGCCTCCCGAAAAACTGGCCACCGAGGTGGAACGGCTGCTCTGAGCCAGCGCTGCCTGTCACGCAATTTCAATATAAAACAGCGGCACATGATTCGCCGCCAGACGGAAAAGGGAGGAAAGCCATGGCCATGCCCGGCGACGTGAAGATCATTGACCTGATGATGGGCATTCCCGGCGAGGACAACAGCGGATGGTACGAATTCATCAAGCCCATGCTGATGGATGCGGAAAGCCACACCCTGTTCAAGATGCCAGCCCAGTACATGTTCAAGGACATTCCGCAGGCGGGCCGGCAGGAGGATTACCTCGCCTACACCATTGCACAGATGGATCGTTACCACATCGAACGCGCCATGATCGGCATCGACGATGCCAACACCGCCCATCTGGATGCCATCCGGCGGCGGCCGGACCGGTTTTTCGCGTCCTATGATGCGAACCCGAACCGTGGTATGGAGGAGGTGCGCAAAATCCGTCGCTTGCACAAGGAATACGGCATCAAGGCGGTGACGGCCTTTCCTGCCGGACTATGCCCGCAGGTTCCGATCGACGACCGGAAGTGGTATCCGATCTACGCAACCTGCATCGACCTCGACATTCCCATCTGCATGTGTGTCGGTGTGCCGGGGCCGCGCCTGCCCCTGGCGCCGCAAAAAGTGGAACTGCTCGACGAGGTGTGCTGGTTCTTCCCGGAACTGCGCCTGGTGATGCGCCACGGTGCCGAGCCCTGGGAAAATCTGGCCTGGAAGCTGATGCTCAAGTATCCCAATCTGTATTACATGACCAGCGCATTCGCTCCCAAGCACTACCCGGAGGAGATCGTGCGCTTCGCCAACACCCGTGGTGCGGACAAGATCCTCTATGCCGGCTATTTCCCCATGGGGCTGTCACTGGAGCGCATTTTTCGTGACATGCCCGATGTGCCTTTCAAGGATGAGGTGTGGCCCAAGTTCCTGCGTGAGAATGCCCTGCGGGTGTTCAAGCTCGATCGCTGACTACAGCCGCAATATGCCCCCCGGGCAGCGGCTGGATTGTTCCAGCCGGCTCAGGGTGGGCAGCAGGTTGAGACCGGTTTCCTTCTTCAGTTCCCGGGCCGATGCCTTCAGTTCGTTCAATGCCAGTTCTACCGGATCGCCCACGGCGGCAAAGGCGATCGCATTGCCGCTATCGCAGGAAGGAAAGGCCAGGATCCGACCTTCGAAAGCTTCGCGGATACGATCGATGCTGGCGCGAAAATCCTTGCGCCGCGAGAGCAGGTTGCACACCATCAGGCCCTGACGGCCAAGGCGTGCCCTGCAGTTGAGATAGAAGGGCAGGGTGTCCAGATCGCCGCTACGGGCATCCGGATCAAAGCCGTCCACCAGGATCAGATCCAGCATCTGGCGTGGTTTCATCACGTACTGGGCACCATCACCGATTTTGATCGCAAGCCGGTGCGGGTCATCGGGCAGCCTGAAATGATGATGTGCCGCCGCCACCACCGCAGGTTCGATTTCCACCACGGTCTGGCACATTTCCGGGCGGTGCCGGTAGAGAAACTTGCTGACCGACCCGGCACCCAGACCGATGACGAGCGCACGGCGAGGCCAGGCCGCGCCGGGTCGCAGCAGCAGTGCCGCCATCATTTCCCGGGTGTATTCCAGTTCCAGCGCCCAGGGGCGGGCGATGCGCATGGCGCCCTGGATCCAGTCCGAACCGAAATGGAGGTAGCGGACTCCCGCCTCCTCGCTGATGTCGATGTCGAAGCTCAATGCAGGGTGCGTGGTGCCGGCGGAAAGAGTTCATCCACAATGCCGGGTCCGAAACGATATTCGTGATTGCAGATATCGTCCTGGATCACCACGCTACCGTGTTCGGCGACGATGCTGGCGATTTCATCCCGACCCAGGCTGCGCAGCATGTCGCGCACCTTGGCTTCATCGCGGGGGCAGTGGTAGCACAGGGTACGGGGCTTGAAAAGACGTACATCCTCCTCGGCAAAAAGGTGGCCGAGGAGGGTTTCAGGCGGCAGGGCAAGTTCGATGTCGCGCACGGTTTCGGCAAGCCGGGTGACACGGTTCCAGCCATCCTCGTCCCGCACGGGATGCTCGGGGAGACGTTGCAGGAACAACCCGCAGGCATGTGCCTCGTCCACCGCCAGCCAGAGCGCGGTGGGCTGCTGTTCCGACTGGCTGAGATAGTGGGAAAGCATGGTGGCGACGGTGTTGCCTTCCATCGGCACGATGCTTTGATAGGGCTGCGGAGTGCCGTGGGTTTGCAGGGTCAAGACCAGTTGCGCATCACCCAGCAGATCGGTCAGCGTGGCATCGGCAGGGGGAGCCGCCTGTGTTTTGACCATGCCGCGCAGGCGCAGTGATTCGTCGCAGTCGACCACCAGCAGATTGATGGCGCCGTTGCCACGTATCTGGAAGCTGATGCGCCCCGGGGTTTTGAGATTGCTGCCGATCAATGCGGTGACGGTAGCCATCTGCCCCAGCAGATCGCGCGCTACGGCCGGGTAATCGCGTCCGGCCTGCATCGATCTCCAGGCCGGCCCGAACTGGACCAGGGTGCCGCGGATGGCGAGCTTCTCGAAAATGAAGCGATGGATGGCATCCATCATCGGATGATACGTCCGAAAAGTTCCGGATCGAACCCGACCAGAAGCTGGCCATTGGCCTCCACCACCGGCCGTTTTATCAGGCTGGGGTTTTCCATCATGAGCATCACCGCAGCATCCTGCGTGGCGACAGCCTGTTGCGCGGGAGAGAGCTTGCGATAGGTAGTGCCCTTGCGATTGAGCAGTTTTTCCCAGCCGGCTGTCTCGCACCACGCCGTCAGGCGATCGAGTGGTACGCCAGACTTTTTATAATCGTGAAACTGGTAGGGGAGGGATCGTTCTTCGCACCACGAGAATGCCTTTTTCATGGTGTCGCAATTCTTGATACCGTAGAGCTTGATCATTTGATGAATGTCCGGATGCAGTGGAACGGAAATTGGGCTGAAAAGTGGTGACAGATAGGTAGACGGAAATTGATCCCTGATCGGAGATGCAGGGTACCGCAATGACCGCATCGGCGCTGCTGCCTCCGTGCTGCAAAGATCGACCGCAGGCGCCGCCGCAACGTTCTTTACCCCGAAAGCCGCTCCCAAAGGGGTTTTGCTACAGATTCAACGCTGGAGCTTGGCAAATGCAGCCGCCATGGTGCCCTGCATGCGGTTTTCCGGTGAATGCACGGAACGATTGTGCGCGGATTTGCGGGCAGCGCCGTCAGACGATGGCGATAACCTGCGTGGTTCCGCTGTATCTTTCAGGCGCATGGTGAGCGCGACGCGCTTGCGGGCCATGTCCACCTCCTGCACTTTCACCTTGACCACATCCCCTGCCTTCACCACGGTGTGTGGATCCCGGACGAATTTTTCGGACAGTGCGGAGATGTGCACCAGGCCGTCCTGATGTACGCCGATATCGACGAAGGCGCCGAAGTTGGTGACGTTGGTGACCGTGCCTTCCAGAATCATGCCGGGCTGCAGATCCTTCAGATTTTCGATGCCTTCCCTGAAGGTGGCAGTCCTGAATTCCGGGCGCGGGTCCCGGCCGGGTTTTTCCAGTTCCTTGAGAATGTCGAGAACGGTGGGCAGGCCGAACTGATCATCGGCATACCTGGCCGGGTCGAGGCGGTTCAGGCTGCCACCCCTGGTAACGTCGGCAAGAATGCGTGCCGCAAGCGGATAGGCCTCGGGATGCACTGAGGAGGCATCCAGCGGATCGTCGCCGTTGCGGATACGCAGAAAGCCGGCGGCCTGTTCGAAGGTCTTGTCACCCAGACGGGGCACCTCCCGGAGCTGCCGGCGCGATCTGAACGCCCCATGCTGGTCGCGGTGTGCGACGATGTTGGCCGCAAGCGTTGTGGTGAGGCCGGAGATCCGGGTCAGCAGCGGCACCGAGGCGGTATTGACGTCCACACCCACCGAGTTCACACAATCCTCGACCACGGCATCGAGCGATCTGGCCAGCCTCGATTGATTGACATCGTGCTGGTACTGGCCGACCCCGATGCTCTTGGGATCGATCTTGACCAGTTCGGCGAGCGGATCCTGCAGGCGGCGGGCGATGGAGACGGCGCCGCGCAGGCTGACATCGAGGGCCGGAAATTCCCTTGCCGCCAGTTCGGATGCCGAATAGACCGAGGCGCCTGCTTCGGAGACGACGACTTTGTTCAGATTCAGATCGGGGTGGCGTTTCATCAGATCGCCGACCAGTTTGTCGGTCTCGCGGCTGGCGGTGCCATTGCCGATGGCGATCAGTTCGACATCGTGCTTCTGGCAAAGCTGCCGCAGTGCGGCGAGCGAGCCTTCCCAATCGCGGCGTGGTTCGTGTGGATAAAGCGTTTCGGAGGCGAGCAGCTTCCCGGTGCTGTCCACCACGGCCACCTTGCAGCCGGTGCGGATGCCGGGATCGAGGCCGAGCGTGGCGCGGGGACCGGCGGGCGCGGCAAGCAGGAGATCATGCAGATTGCGGGCAAAGACGCGGATGGCTTCTTCCTCGGCCCGCTCCCGCAAATGGTTGATCAGTTCCAGTTCGAGGTGCAAGGAGAGCTTGACCATCCAGGTCCAGCGCGCCGTTTCCAGCAGCCATCGATCGGCGGGGCGGCTCTGGTCTTCGATGCCGAAATGTCTGGCCACCATCGTTTCGCAGGGGGATGAGCGGGGAGGATCCTGGAGCTCGGGGTCGGTCTTGAGCGCCAGGCGCAGGATGCCTTCGTTGCGGCCCCGTAGCAGGGCCAGCGCACGGTGAGAGGGCATGTCGCGGACGCTTTCCTTGAATTCGAACCAGTCCCGGAACTTGGCGCCTTCCTCCTCCTTGCCTGCCACCACGGCGGAGACCACGAGACCATGGTCGCTGAGGTGGGTGCGCAATTTTTCCAGCAGGGTGGCGTCTTCCGCGAAGCGTTCCATGAGGATCTGGCGGGCACCATCGAGCGCGACCTTGACATCCGGCACATGTTTTTCTGCCGGCTCGGTAGCGGTGTTGAGGTATCGCACCGCTTCGGTGTTCGGATCAAGCGTCGGGTCTGCCATGAGGGACTCGGCCAGGGGTTCCAGACCGGCTTCTCTGGCGATCTGGGCCTTGGTGCGGCGTCTGGGCTTGTAGGGCAGGTAGAGGTCTTCCAGGCGTTGCTTGGTGTCGGCGTTCTCCACTTCCATTTTGAGGGCAGGAGTGAGCTTGCCCTGTTCCTCTATCGAGGCGAGAACAGCCGTACGGCGCTCTTCGAGCTCTCGCAGATAGCCGAGCCGCTCTTCCAGCGTGCGTAGCTGGGTATCGTCCAGGGTGCCGGTGGCTTCTTTCCGATAGCGGGCGATGAAGGGTACTGTGGCGCCTTCATCGAGCAGCCGGATGGCGGCAAGGACTTGCTGGGGGCGCACGCCGAGTGCTTCGGCGATACGGTTTTCAATGGGAGGAAGCATAAGGATGTTTGGATATTTCCGGTGTGACGCTGGTGCGGACGACAATTGGCTGGCAGCGGGCATGAGGCAGTGACAATATCCGTTCCAGGAACGGAGGGGGCGAAGGTTACACGCTTGCCGTTGTTGTGGCAGTCACCGCAACAGGAGGTGGAGTGAAACGGATCAGCGCAGATCAGCTTTCTGCGGCGATGATGGCAGTGGCTTCCGGGAGCAGTTTGTCAATATCGCCGGTGGTCAGGCCGAGCTGTTGCAGGCACAGCGCGCCCAGTTTTGTCCATTCTTCGGTGTGGCACAGACCGGTGATTCGCTGGATCAGGTATTCAGCCAGCTGGGCATGGGCGATCAGGCCCCGGCTGATGATCGGCAGCGTGGATGAGTCCGATCCCAGCTGGGTGGCATCGTGGTGATTGCGCAGGGCGAGGCAAATTTCTTCGGGCAGCCACCAGCTTTGCGCCAGCAGGCAGCTGACGATGGCGTGATTGGTGGGAATCGCTTCTTCCTCGATGGCGGTGAAACTTTTTTCCTGGCACTGGTTGGCCCGTTGCAGCAGCGCTGGATAGGACGGGAAGCGCTTGATCAGGATCGGAATGCCACAGTCGCGGAACAGGCCAAAGGTATAGGCATCCTCGGGAGGTACCCGGATGTTCCCCTGGCTGTGCTGGGTGAGCCAGCCACTGATCCGGGCGATGCAGGCCGAGGAATCCCAGAAACGCTCGAGTTGGGGAGTGGGCGGGAAAGCCTCCCTGAGTGAAAGTCCGGCAATGGCCCGGCTGGCGATGTCGAGTCCCAGCAGCAGCAGGGCTTCCTGTACCGAGCGTACATGGCGCCGGGTACCGAAATACGGGGAATTTGCAGTCTTGATGAGCCCCGCGCCCAGACTGACGTCCGCGCTGATGATGGCGGTAAGACGCTTGAAATCGGGAGCTTCGCGATGCATTTCATCAGTGATTTTTTCCAGTACCCGCGGGCGGGGTGGGATATCGATGTCACGAATCGAGGCGGCAAGCAGATCACCAAGCGGGGCGACCTTGGAAATATCCGGAGCAATCATGGCACCTCCCTCGCAGCGAGCCAGGCCTGGAGTGCTTCCTCGTCCATGGGGCGGGCGTGGTAATAGCCCTGGACCGCATCGACTCCGGCATCCCAGAGCGTTTCGAGCTGTTCACGGGTTTCAACCCCTTCAGCAATTACCGTCATGCCCAGTTCCCGGCCTAGCTGGATCATGGCGCGTACCACCGAAAGCGCACGCTGGTCCTGGGGCAACATCTTGACGAAGGCCCGATCCAGTTTGAGCTTTGTGGCTGGAATATCCTTCAGATTGGCAAGACAGGAATAGCCGGTTCCAAAATCGTCAATGGCGAGTCCCACGCCGCACGCACGGGCGTTACGCAGGTTGTTCTGGACATCGTCGGAAATATCCATGAACAGGGATTCGGTGAGTTCGAGTTCGATCAGGTCCGGGCTGACATTGGCGCAGATCAATGCACCATGCAGCGCCTGGGAAAATTTCGGGTCGACGAGCTGTGCGCGAGAGACATTGATTGCAACCTTGCAGCGCAGGCCGGCAAGCTGAAGCCGGCGGGCGTGGCTGGCGCCCTGCAACAGGCTCCATTCACCCAGCCGTATCACCAGGCCGGTTTTTTCCGCGACAGGAATGAAACGGGCTGGAGGAATTTCCTCGTCATCGGCGGCACAGCGCATCAGGGCCTCGATGGCTTCGATGCTGCCGTCGGCGCGCAGGATGGGCTGGTAGTGCAGACGCAACCCACCGGATTCGAGGGCGGTATGGAGCTTGTTTTCGATGGCCAGTTCCTCCCGCGCAAGGAGAATCCCCAGGCGGCCGGGGATGGGTTCATCTCCAGAAAAGACGATACGGTTTCCGCCCTGGCGCTTGGCTTCCATCATGGCGCGATCAGTGCGCTCAATGAAGGCGAAAGGATCTTCTCCGTTTTCGAGGATGGCGATGCCGATACTGGCTGTTGGGTGCAGCTGCATTTCGCCCAGATGGAGAGGAAGTTCGATGACCCTCTGGATTTCATGGGCCAGTTCGTCCACCTGGTGGCGATTCAGGCCGGGGGCAATGCAGACGAATTCATCCCCTCCCATTCGGGAGAGTTCGGCACGACCATGCACCCGGTCCCGGATGCGTTCCGCCATCTGCAAAATGACCTGATCGCCACCCAGATGACCGAAGGATTCGTTGATCTGGCGAAAACGGTCAAGATCCACCCAAAGGGCGGCCAGCGGTTTGCCGGTACTTTTGGCCCAGGCCGCCAGCTTGACCACCAGTTGCAGGCACCCGTTGCGATCAAGAAAGCCTGTGACGGAGTCGTTGCCGACCATTGGTGTGGGGCGGGTAGCCCGGAGGGTTGCTGATGTCCTAAAGAATATTACTAAATATATACTGTAGGTGAATGAAATATTGAGGGATTTCCACGCCTACTTCCTTGTCTTGTCTCCACTACGGACTTAATTCGACTCAGTTCAATGTCCGCGACAGCGCGGTGCGGAATTCCCGAACCAGGCCCAGATGGGCCTCCTGGCCGGCGAGCAGGTTGAATAGATCGATCATGGCGCGGCGTCCGGCTTCCTCACCCCACTGGCGGTCGAGGCGGACGATCTCCAGCAGTTGGGTCAGCGCTTCTCGGTAATTGCCACGTGCCGCCAGTGCTTTGGCCAGTTCCTCGCGCGCGGCAAAGTCCCTCGGGTCAGCGCCGATACGCGCTTCCAGCGGGGCCGTATCGGCGCTGGCGGCACCGCTGTCGATCAGGGTGAGACGGGCCTGGAGCGATTCCAGGCGGGTCTTGTCACTTGCCGTGGGGGCGAGTGCAGCGATGATCTGCCGCGCATCTTCCAGCTCGCCGGTTTCGAGGCAGAGATCAGCCAGTTCGAGATAGGCCGCTTCATCCTTATTGTCGGCTGCAACGGCCTGGGTCAGCAGCTGGCGGGCGGCGGCGTTGTCGCCGGCGACACGGGCTTCTCTGGCGGCCTCGAGCAGGGGGTTGCCTCCGGCCGGGGGCAGCAATGCATCGAGAAAGGCGCGAATTTGTGATTCGGGCAGGGCACCGGTGAATTCGTCGACCAGTCGCCCCTGGAACACGACCTTGACGCTGGGGATGCTGCGTACCCCGAACTGGGCGGCCAGTTCCTGGTTTTCATCGGCGTTGACCTTGGCCAGGGTGAAACGGCCATCATATTCACCCGCGAGTTTTTCCAGAATGGGGCCGAGAGTGCGGCAGGGACCGCACCATTCCGCCCAGAAATCAACCAGCACCGGAGCCTGAAACGAGGCATCGATGACTTTTTCCTTGAAATTGTCGGGATTGATGTCGTGAATGTGAATGCTCATGGGGAATCCTGTGTTCTGGTTTTGGCGGGCAGCATATTAAATGGGGTTGCATTCTTCCATTGCAAGCCCGGCACCTTCCGCAGCCGGTCTGCAACGGGTGAGGTGAACGGACAGGTATAATTTTCTCCTGTTTCTCCGCCATTCCCGCCCATTCCCCTCCCGTCATGGCTGAAATTCTTTCCCTGCGCGGCGCTGCCGCTTTTTCCGTTTCCCGCCTCGCCCGTCTGCGTGACCAGGTACGCTCTGTGGCCCCGGGATTGTCTGGCCTGACGGCCGAGTACTGGTATTTTGTGGATCTGGCGGTTCCGCTGGGGGATGCGGAATTTTCCCGCCTCAAGGAGTTGCTCGGCATTTCGGCTACTCCGCCAGCGCAACCGGTCGGTGAGCTTGTGCTGGTGACGCCGCGCCTTGGCACGATCTCTCCCTGGGCCTCGAAGGCAACCGATATCGCCCGCAATTGTGGCTTCAATGCCGTTCTGCGTATCGAGCGTGGCATCGCCTATCACGTTTCCGGCAAGAAGCTCGACCAGGCCATGGTGGCAGCCAGGCTCCATGACCGGATGACGGAATCCGTGCTTGGCAGCCTGGAGGAAGCGGCAGCCCTTTTCCGCCATGTGGAACCCCAGCCCCTGTCCACCGTGGATGTGGTGGGGCAGGGACGCGTGGCACTGGAGGTTGCCAATCACGGGTTGGGTCTGGCTTTGTCCGAAGACGAGATCGACTATCTGGTGGAAAACTTCACCAGACTGGGCCGTAACCCTACCGACGTCGAACTGATGATGTTCGCCCAGGCCAATTCCGAACATTGTCGCCACAAGATTTTCAACGCCACCTGGACGGTGGATGGCGAAGATCAGACACATTCGCTGTTCGGCATGATCCGCGAGACGCACAAGGCTCATCCGGAAGGTACGGTAGTCGCCTACTCGGACAATGCATCGGTAGTGGAGGGCGCGACAATCCGCCGTTTCTACCCCGATGCTGCGGGTACGTATCGATTCACCGAGGAAGAGACACATATCCTCGCCAAGGTGGAAACACACAATCATCCAACCGCGATTTCCCCCTTTCCGGGCGCAGCCACCGGTTCCGGCGGTGAGATTCGCGATGAAGGCGCGACGGGGCGTGGTTCCAGGCCCAAGGCCGGCCTGTGTGGTTTTTCCGTGTCCGACCTCAACATTCCGGGCTTTGTCCAGCCTTGGGAATCGCAGTACGGCAAGCCGGATCGCATCGCTTCGGCCCTGGACATCATGATCGAGGGTCCCATTGGTGCCGCAGCTTTCAACAATGAATTCGGCCGTCCCAATCTGACCGGTTATTTCCGTACCTTCGAACAGTCCTTCGAGGATGAGGTGCGCGGCTACCACAAGCCCATCATGATCGCCGGCGGGGTGGGCAATATCGCCGCCCGCGACTGTTTCAAGGAAAAGTTTCCCGCCGGTACGCTGCTGATCCAGCTCGGTGGCCCCGGCATGCTGATCGGGCTGGGGGGTGGCGCGGCTTCATCCATGGCCACCGGTACCAATACCGCCGATCTGGATTTTGCCTCCGTGCAGCGCGGCAACCCGGAAATCCAGCGTCGCGCCCAGGAGGTCATTGATCGCTGCTGGCAGATGGGGGAGAAGAATCCCATCCTCGCTATCCACGATGTAGGCGCCGGCGGCATCTCCAATGCCATGCCGGAGCTGGCCGACGGCGCTGGCCGCGGCGCCCGGTTCGATCTGCGCGCCGTGCCTTCGGAAGAGCCGGGCATGAGCCCGCGCGAGATATGGTGCAACGAGGCCCAGGAGCGCTACGTCCTCGCCATCGCCCCCGACCGTCTGGCCGAGTTCCGTGCATTCTGCGAGCGGGAGCGCTGCCCCTTCGCCGTGCTGGGCGAAGCCACCGAGGAAACCCGGCTCACGGTCAGGGACGATCATTTCGGCAACAAGCCGGTGGATATGCCCATGGAAGTGTTGCTGGGCAAGCCGCCCCGCGTGCATCGCACCGCCACCCGCCGCAAGCCGGAGCCGCAGTCCCTGGCGGTGGAGTCCATCGATCTCAAGGAAGCTGCCTGGCGTGTGCTGCGATTGCCCAGCGTGGCCTCGAAGAGTTTTCTCATCACCATCGGTGATCGCAGTGTGGGCGGCATGACAGCCCGTGACCAGTTTGTCGGCCCCTGGCAAACACCCGTGGCCGATGTGGCCGTGACCACCATGGGCTTTGACACCTTCCGTGGCGAAGCCTTTGCCATGGGGGAACGAACACCGGTCGCGCTGCTCGACGGTCCTGCTTCCGGCCGCATGGCGGTAGGTGAGGCGATCACCAATATCGCCGCCGCCGATATCGGCACCCTGGGGGATATCAAGCTCTCCGCCAACTGGATGGCCGCCGCCGGCCATGGCCACGAGGACGCTGTCCTTTTCGACACCGTCAAGGCTGTGGGCCTGGAGTTTTGTCCCGGATTGGGCATCTCCATTCCCGTGGGCAAGGATTCCCTGTCCATGCGCACCCGCTGGGAGGAACAGGGTGCGCAGAAGCAGGTTACGGCACCCCTGTCCCTGATCGTCACCGCCTTCGCCCCGGTCAGGGACGTGCGCCGCACTCTTACACCCCAGCTGCAGGACGACAAGATCGTCGGTGAAACCGAGCTGCTGCTGATCGATTTGGGAGAGGGCCGCAACCGCCTGGGGGGATCGGCCCTGTCACAGGTCTATGGCGTCTCCGGTACCGAAGCACCTGATATCGCTGCCGACAACCTCAAGGCCTTCTTCGCCGCGATCCGGCGTTTGCGCCATGAAGACAGGATCCTGGCCTATCACGACCGCTCCGATGGTGGCCTGTTCGCCGCCGTTTGTGAAATGGCTTTCGCGTCCCGCATCGGCGTTTCCCTGAATCTGGACGCGCTTTGCTACGACCCTTTGATGAATGATGTCGACGGCATCGAGCGTGCGGCAAAGCTGCTCGATGGCCGCATTCAGGACCGCCTGCTCACCGCCTTGTTCAACGAGGAACTGGGCGCGGTACTGCAGATCCGCCGCGAAGACCGCAGCCATGTCATGCAGGCGCTGCGTGATGCCGGCCTGGGGCGTCATAGCCATTTGATCGGCACCACCAACCCGTTTGGCGAAGTGCGCGTCTGGCGCAATGCCAAGCGGGCTTTTGTCGCTCCCGTCACGGAGCTCTTGCAGGCATGGAGTGAAACCGGATTTCAGATCGCCTGCCTGCGTGATGATCCGGTTTGCGCGCAGGAGGAGTTCGACCGTCTGGCGGCGTCCGATGATCCCGGCCTTTCGTTTCACGTGCCCTTCATGCCGGTCGCCCCCTTCATTGGCAGTGGTACCCGGCCGCGCGTGGCCGTATTGCGCGAGCAGGGTGTCAATGGCCACGTGGAGATGGCTGCGGCTTTTGATCGTGCAGGGTTTGACGCAGTGGATGTGCACATGTCTGATCTGCAGGCGGGGCGTGTGTGGCTTGACGATTTCAAGGGTTTTGTCGCTTGCGGCGGCTTTTCCTATGGTGATGTGCTGGGCGCCGGACAGGGCTGGGCCAAATCCATTCTCTTCAACAGTCTCCTGCATGACCAGTTCGCCACTTTCTTCCAGCGCGCGGACAGTTTCGCCCTGGGGGTATGCAACGGCTGCCAGATGATGAGCCATCTGACAGCCATCATTCCCGGCGCACAGGCCTGGCCCGCCTTCCATCGCAATCGCAGCGAACAGTTCGAAGCCCGTCTGACCATGGTGGAAATCACCGAATCCCCCTCGTTGTTCACCACCGGCATGGCCGGGGCGCGGTTGCCCATCGTGGTGTCGCACGGTGAGGGCAAGGCGGTATTTGACAACGACCCGGCTCAAGCGCACACCGTATTGCGCTACATCGACAACCAGGGAAACGTGGCCTCTACCTACCCCGCGAATCCGAACGGTTCTGCTCAGGGGATTACCGGAGTAACGACACAGGATGGTCGTTTCACCATCATGATGCCGCATCCGGAACGCATCATCCGCACGGTGCAGATGTCCTGGGCCGACCCTGCCTGGCGCGAAGATGAAAGTCCCTGGATGGGCCTTTTCCGCAATGCCCGCAAATGGGTCGGCTGATGGAGGTTTCCAGACTGGTTCCGGCCGTATCCCGCTTTCCGGGCGGGATACGGTGGGTCCGCATCGTTTCCGCTAGAATCCGCCCACTTCGCTAGCCTTGCAAGGCGCTTCCCGGCGCCTTTTTTATTTTCCCGATGGACCACATCCGTAATTTCTCGATCATTGCCCATATCGACCATGGCAAATCAACGCTGGCTGACCGCATCATCCAGCGTTGCGGCGGCCTCTCCGACCGTGAAATGGAGGCCCAGGTGCTGGATTCGATGGATCTGGAACGTGAGCGTGGCATCACCATCAAGGCCCAGACCGCAGCTTTGCAATATCCGGCGCGGGATGGCAGAACGTATAACCTGAACCTGATCGATACCCCGGGGCATGTGGATTTCTCCTACGAGGTTTCACGCTCCCTTTCGGCTTGCGAAGGCGCTCTGCTGGTGGTGGATGCGTCCCAGGGTGTGGAGGCCCAGACCGTGGCCAACTGCTATACCGCGATCGAACTGGGTGTCGATGTGGTACCGGTTCTCAACAAGATGGATCTGCCCCAGGCCGACCCCGATAATGCCCGCCAGGAAATCGAGGATGTGATCGGCATCGATGCCACCGATGCGATTCCCTGTTCGGCCAAGACCGGCATGGGCATTGATGACATCCTCGATGCGGTGATTGCCCGCATTCCTCCACCCCGGGGTAATACGGACGCGCCGCTCAAGGCCCTGATCATCGACTCCTGGTTCGACAACTATGTCGGCGTGGTGATGCTGGTGCGGGTGGTGGATGGCTGCCTCAAGGCCAAGGAGAGAATCCGCCTCATGTCCTCTGGCGCCGTGCATCTGTGTGATCAGGTGGGTGTGTTTTCGCCGAAATCGGAGGCACGTCCCCAGCTCAATGCGGGGGAAGTGGGCTTCATCATCTCGGGTATCAAGGAGCTCAAGGCAGCCAAGGTGGGTGATACCGTGACCCTGGCCGAAAAGCCTGCCGCCGAGCCGCTGCCGGGTTTCAAGGAAATCAAATCCCAGGTTTTTGCCGGCCTCTATCCGGTAGAAGCCAATCAGTATGACAGCCTGCGCGATGCACTGGAAAAACTCCAGCTCAACGATGCCTCCTTGCAATACGAGCCTGAAGTTTCCCAGGCGCTGGGGTTTGGTTTCCGCTGCGGTTTTCTCGGCCTGCTCCACATGGAAATCGTGCAGGAGCGCCTGGAACGTGAATTTGACCAGGATCTGATCACCACCGCACCCACCGTGGTGTATGAAGTACTGATGCGGGACGGCTCGGTAATCCAGGTGGAAAACCCCTCCAGGTTGCCCGAGATCCAGAAGATGGAGGAAATCCGGGAGCCGATCATCACGACCAAGATTTTCGTTCCCCAGGAGTACCTGGGTTCGGTGATCACCCTGTGCGAACAAAAGCGCGGTGCCCAGGTGAACATGGCGTATCACGGCCGCCAGGTCCAGCTCACTTACGACATGCCCATGGCCGAAGTGGTGATGGATTTTTTTGACAAGCTGAAGTCGGTGTCCCGCGGCTATGCTTCCCTTGACTACGAGTTCAAGGAGCATCGCTCCGCCGATGTGGTGAAACTCGATATCCTGATCAATGGCGAGAAGGTCGATGCGCTTTCCATCATCGTGCATCGGGCCAATGCTGCATATCGTGGCCGCGAGCTGGCTGCCAAGATGCGGGAACTGATTCCGCGCCAGATGTACGAAGTGGCTATCCAGGCTGCAATCGGCTCCACCATTGTTGCCCGGGAGAACGTCAAGGCCATGCGCAAGGATGTGCTGGCCAAGTGTTACGGTGGCGATATCACACGGAAAAAGAAGCTTCTGGAAAAACAGAAGGCGGGCAAGAAGCGCATGAAGCAGGTGGGCCGGGTGGAAATTCCCCAGGAGGCTTTCCTCGCGGTGCTGCGTGTGGGCGACAAGTAAAGGGACATCATGAATTTCGCACTGATCCTGTTTTTGCTCTGTATTGCCACGGGCATTCTCTGGTGTCTCGACAAATGGGTCTTCCGCCGCAAACGCAGCCCTGGCAGCCCCGATCCCTGGTGGGTCGAGTATGGCGCGAGTTTCTTTCCCGTCATCCTGTTGGTTTTCCTGTTGCGCTCGTTTCTTGTCGAACCCTACAAGATCCCTTCCGGCTCCATGATTCCCACCCTGCTGGTAGGTGACTTCATTCTGGTCAACAAGTACACGTACGGTATCCGCCTGCCGGTCATCAATAAAAAAGTGATGGCGATCAACAGTCCGCAGCGGGGCGATGTGATGGTGTTCCGCTGGCCGGTCGATCCGTCTCTCGACTACATCAAGCGGGTGGTTGGGGTGCCGGGGGATCGCATCAGCTATTTCAACAAACACCTGCTCATCAATGGCAAGGAAGTCACCACCGTTCGTGACGGTGATTTTCTGGATCGGGACAAGCTCTATTACACACCGCGTTACACGGAAACCCTGGGGCAGGTGAAGCATTCCATCCTGATCGCGCCCGATGCCCCCCCATCGGTTACCAAGATCACCCAATTCCCGTATCAGGATAATTGTCACTACAATGCTGAAGGTCTGGAATGCGTGGTGCCGCCCGGTCATTACTTCATGATGGGGGACAATCGTGACAATTCTCAGGACAGTCGTTACTGGGGTTTCGTGCCGGACGAGAATATCGTTGGCAAGGCATTCTTCATCTGGTTCAATTTCAGCGATCTGAAACGAATCGGAACGTTCAACTAGGAGAATCAAGCGATGGAATTCGAATCCGGAGTCAGTCGCCAGCATGGCGTCAGCCTGATCGGACTGTTGTTCGTCGGTGCGGTAATTGCCGCTGTGGCGATGGTCGGGATGAAGGTATTCCCTGCCGTATCGGAATACACCGCCATCGTTCGCGCCATCAAGGCCACGGCAGCGGATCCTGCCCTCAAGGATGGCAGTGTCGAGGATATCCGGCGCGCCTATAACAAGCGGGCGGAAGTGGATTACATCGAGAGCGTCAAGGGAGATGATCTCGATATCACCAAGGACAATGGCCACATCGTGATCTCGGCCAGTTACTCCAGGAAAATTCCCCTGTTCGCCAACGTCAGCCTGGTTCTCGATTTCGATAGCAGCAGCGCGGGCGCCACGGGCGAGTAATGAACCCGGCCCAGTTGGGTTCCCGGCTTGATTATCGGTTCAATCAGCCGGATTTGCTCCTGCAGGCGCTGACCCATCGCAGCTTCGGCAGCCTGCATAACGAACGTCTCGAATTCCTCGGTGACAGCATTCTCAATTGCGTTGCCGCAACACTCCTGTATCGCCGCTTTCCCGCGTTGAAGGAGGGAGATCTGTCACGGTTGAGAACCGGGCTGGTGCGCCAGGAAGCCCTGTTCGAGATAGCGCTGAAACTGGATCTGGGTGAATGTGTGCGTTTGGGCGAAGGAGAGTTGAAGAGTGGCGGTCATCGCCGGCCCTCGATTCTTGCAGATGCCCTGGAGGCCATTTTTGGGGCGGTGTATCTTGACGGCGGTTTCGATCAGGCATTCGTTCTGGTGGAGCGTCTGGTGACACCGCTTCTGGAGCGCATCGACCCGAAGGACGTTGGCAAGGACCCCAAGACGAGTCTGCAGGAAATGCTTCAGGGTCGGCGTCTTCCCCTGCCGCGTTATGCCCTGATGGAAACCCGCGGAGAAGCTCATCTGCAGGAATTCGAGGTGGAGTGTGTCGTACCGGAACTGGGTCTTACCGCCCAGGGCAAGGGTCACAGCCGTCGTGCGGCCGAGCAGGATGCGGCGCGCCAGATTCTGCAGCAGGCTAGGCAACCATAATGAGCTTCCATACGGGATACCTTGCCGTGATCGGCCGCCCCAATGTGGGTAAATCCACTTTGACCAATCGTCTGGTCGGCGCCAAGGTGAGCATCACCTCACGCAAGGCCCAGACCACGCGCCATCGTATTCACGGCATTCTCACCACGGATGAGTGCCAGTTCATTTTTGTTGATACGCCGGGCTTCCAGATCCGTCATCGCAATGCGCTCAACCGCCTGATGAATCGCAGCGTCACGCAGACGCTGGCCGATGTCGATGTGATCCTTTTCGTCGTCGAGGCCGGCCGCTGGGGTGAGGGCGAGGATGAAATCGTCGCCATGCTTCCGGTCGACACTCCTGTGCTGCTGATCATCAACAAGGTGGACCGGCTGGAGGACAAGGTCCGTCTGCTGCCGTTCATTCAGGAGATGACGGCCCGCTTTGCTTTTGCCGAGATCGTGCCCATCAGCGCCGAGAAAGGGCAGGGTGTGGCGGATCTGCTCAGGACGGCTGCAGGCTATCTGCCCGAGGGAGCAGCGGTTTTCGATGTCGATGACATTACCGACCGCTCCGAACGCTTTCTTGCTGCAGAGCTGTTGCGCGAGAAATTGTTTCGCAACCTGGGTGAAGAACTGCCCTACGGCATCGCGGTTGAAATCGAAAAATTCGAGCAGGATGGGGATTTGCGCCGTATCCATGCCGCCGTGGTGGTGGACAAGGATGCTCACAAGGGCATCGTGATCGGCAAAGGCGGGGAGCGGTTGAAACGTATTTCCTCCGATGCCCGCAAGGACATGGAAAAGCTTTTTGGTGGCAGGGTCTGGCTCGAAACCTGGGTCAAGGTAAAAAGCGGCTGGGCCGATGACGAAAGGGCCTTGAAATCTCTTGGATACGAATGAAGGGCAACCGGCCGTTTCGGGACAAGATATGAACCAGCGCATTGGTTGCTGCAGGGTTCGGGATCGATATTTTGCCGCTTGTGATGACGCCTCTGTCTTCACGCCCTTGAAGGCGTAGAAAGTTTCGGATACGCCTGCGGATGTCTGCAAAACAGCGCGTCGATGCCCAACCGGCATTTCTCCTTCACAGCCGTCCCTACAGCGAAACCAGCCTGGTGCTGGATGTGTTTTCTCGTGACTACGGTCGTGTGGCGCTGCTGGCGCGGGGCGCACGCCGTCCGCGTTCAGCACTGCGGGGCGTGTTGATCGGATTCCAGGGCCTGGAGTTGGGCTGGTTCGGTGGTGGCGAGGTAAAAACCCTGGCCCGGGCCGAATGGCAGGGAGGGCAGCCCTTGCTGGCTGGGCGCGGCCTGCTGCTTGGCTATTATCTGAACGAACTGCTGGTCAGGTTGTTGCCACGTGAGGATGGGCATCCGCTGTTATTCGATGCCTACGCCAGCGCGCTTGCGGCACTGGCCGGGGGAGCGGGGGATGCGCCGGAGTTGCGTCGTTTCGAGCAGATCCTGTTGCGGGAGATCGGCTACGGCCTGAGTCTGGCGCATGACGCTGAAGGTGCTGCGGTGGATGGGCAGTTACGTTACCGATATCTTGTGGAGCGTGGTCCGATTCCGGTGCGGGGTGACGAAGGCATGCCGAGCCTGTCGGGCAAGACATTGCTCGACATGGCGGCAGATGATTATCGCGATCCCTGCACCCAGGCCGAGAGCAAGGGGCTGATGCGCCAGCTTCTGGCTCATTATCTGAATGGCAAACCCTTGCAGTCGCGCAGGGTCTTCATGGAATTACAGGAATTCTGAGCGCTTCAGTGCGCCTGACGGATCAGAGATCGTCATTGTTGGCGGTCCCGGAGAGAAAGCATGATCGAACTCGGTGTCAACATCGACCACGTTGCCACGCTGCGCCAGGCGCGACGTACCTACGAGCCGGACCCGGCATGGGCTGCCGTGGAGGCGCATCTTGGCGGGGCCGATGGCATTACCGTGCACCTGCGTGAGGATCGCCGGCACATCCAGGATGACGATGTGCGGCGCCTGCGTGAACTCACCCAGATCAAGCTTAATTTCGAAATGGCCGCCACGGACGAAATGGTGGATATCGCCTGCCGGATAAAACCCGAAATGGCGATGTTGGTGCCCGAGGGGCGTCATGAAGTGACAACCGAGGGAGGGCTGGATGTGGTCTCCCAGGAACTGCGGCTCACATCTGTCATTGCGCGACTGGCCGGGGCGGGTATCGTCACCAGTGTCTTCATTGATGCCGAGTTGGCCCAGGTTGAAGCTGCGGCGCGCATTGGTGCCCGGGTCTGCGAGATACACACCGGGCCGTATGCCCATGCTTTTCATTCCCGTGGCCGGGATGTGGAAAGCCCTGCAGTAGCCACGGAGCTGGGCAAGATCGCCCTGGCAGGCGAGGCCATCCGTGCGCTGGGAATGCGCTTCAATGCCGGCCATGCGCTCAACTACCATAACGTACAGCCGATCGCCTGCCTTCCCGGTGTGCGCGAGCTGCATATTGGTCATGCCATCGTCAGCCGTTCGGTTTTTGTTGGCCTGCGCGAGGCGGTCAGGGAAATGAAGCGTCTGATGATCGGGGCCCAACCGTGATTTTCGGCATTGGTAACGATCTGGCCGCCGTTCCCCGCTTTACCCGGCTGCATGCTCGGCACGGAGAACGGACGTTGGAGAAACTGCTGTCACCCGCAGAGCGTGACGAATTCCGCCATTCTTCTCATCCAGGGTCTTTCCTCGCCAAGCATTTTGCCGCCAAGGAGGCATTGGCAAAAGCGCTAGGCATCGGCGTGCGTCACCCCGTCCTGCTGCCCGCTATCACGGTGGGGCATGACGCATTGGGCAAGCCCGTTTTTAGATACTCCGGTGAACTTGCTGCCTGGATGACGGAGCGTCGTTTGCACGCCCATCTTTCCCTTTCGGACGAAAACGATCTGGTGGCTGCCTTCGTTGTCGTGGAGCAGGAATGACTTCTTCTGCGCATCCATTGCCCCCCGGCCCGCTGATGATCGACATCGAGGGATTGTCCCTGACCGATCTCGACCGGGAACGTCTGGTCGATCCCCGTGTCGGTGGGCTCATTCTTTTTGCCCGCAATTACCGTGATCCCGAGCAGCTGGCAACACTATGTGCCGGGATTCATGCGTTGCGTCCCCTGCTCATCGCCATCGACCACGAGGGTGGTCGGGTCCAGCGTTGCAGGGAAGGGTTCACCCGCCTGCCGGCGATGAACTCACTGGGTATCTGGTGGGATCACAACCCCGATGAAGCCAGGGAAGCCGCCCATGTGGTGGGTTACGTGCTTGCCGCCGAACTGCGTGCCCGGGGAGTGGATTTTTCCTTCACACCGGTGCTGGATCTCGACTGGGGCCGCAGCACCGTGGTCGGTACCCGGGCCTTTCATCACGATCCGGCCACGGTGGCGGCGCTGGCCGAAGCACTCGTTGCCGGCTTGCGTGTTGCCGGCATGGGAGCCTGTGGCAAGCATTTCCCTGGTCACGGCTGGGCCGAGGCCGACTCCCATATTGCCATTCCCGTCGATGAGCGTGATCCTGATGCGATTTTGATCGATATGGCGCCTTATCGTTGCCTGGAACTGGATGCGGTAATGCCGGCCCATGTGATCTATCCCCGTATGGATTCCCGGCCGGCGGGTTTTTCGCCGGTCTGGATCGACAAGTTGCGGAAAGAACTCGGTTTCGATGGTGTGATTTTCAGTGATGACCTGTCCATGGAAGGCGCGGCGGTGGCGGGTGATATCGTTGCCCGTGCCAATGCGGCCTGGACTGCCGGTTGCGACATGTTGCTGGTTTGCAATGCACCGGATGCCGTCGGAGAACTGCTGGAACGCTGGACGCCCGATACCGATCCGGGCAGGGCCGGACGGGTGCGGCGGCTGCTTCCGCGCCAGATTGCCACGCCCTGGTCCCTGCTGGCAGAAAATTCCCTGTACCGTCAGGGTCAGGAAGCCATCGCGCGTTGCCTGAGCGAATTCAGCTCGCGTTGATTTTCTTCCCGATACCGGGTCAAACCCGACTAAAAGAGTCGGAATTGGCCCGGCGCATCGATATAATCTCGTTGAATTGATCGTGGAGTGAAGCTTGTGTTCAGCCGTTTGCGTGAGGATATCGCCAGCGTTTTTGACCGTGACCCTGCCGCCCGCACCACCTGGGAGGTAGTGACCTGCTACCCCGGCTTCCATGCGATTACCCTGCACCGTCTCGCCCATCGTCTCTGGCGGGCAGGATTCCTCTGGCTGGCCCGCTTCCTTTCCCATTTCGGCCGCTGGATCACTGGCATCGAGATACACCCCGGTGCCGTCATCGGGCGGCGGGTATTCATCGATCACGGCATGGGGGTGGTGATTGGCGAAACCGCCGAGATCGGCGATGACTGCACCCTGTACCACGGCGTCACACTGGGGGGGACATCCTGGAACAAGGGCAAGCGCCATCCGACGCTTGCCCGGGGGGCGGTGGTGGGTGCCGGCGCCAAGGTTCTGGGACCGATCACCGTCGGGGAGGGTGCCAAGGTGGGCTCCAATGCCGTGGTGGTGAGGGATGTACCGCCCGGGGCGACAGCCGTGGGTATTCCGGCCCGCATCGTCGAGCCTGGCCGGGATGAAGTGCGTGAGGCCAAGGCTCAGGAGATGGGGTTCTCCGCCTATGGAATAACGTCTACTGCGGACGATCCCCTGAGCAAGGCCCTGCACGGCCTGCTTGACCACGCGGTAGAAACCGACCGGCGCATCACGACACTCTTGCAGCATCTGGAAAAAGCGGGCGTCTGCAAGGAAGACGACATCGCGACTGCCGACAAATTCGATCCCAATTACCTTTCGCGAATAGTCGACTAATTTCCTCGGGATAATGTATAGTTGAGTCATGCAATCAACTATTCGATGTGCTTCCGCATCCTTGCAGAGGTAGGCCATGAGACTTACAACCAAAGGCCGTTTCGCTGTCACCGCGATGATTGATCTGGCTCTGCGCCAGCACGAAGGACCGGTCACGCTTGCGGGCATCAGTGAACGCCAGAAAATTTCCCTGTCGTATCTTGAGCAGCTGTTCGGTAAATTGCGGCGCGGCAATCTTGTATCCAGCGTTCGTGGCCCTGGTGGCGGTTACTGTCTTGCCCGGGAGCTGGAAGCGGTTTCGGTTGCCGACATCATCCATGCGGTGGATGAGGTGCTGGATGCCACCCAGTGCGGTGGCCGGGGCAACTGTGCCGAGGACGACCAGATGTGCATGACGCACAATCTGTGGACCAACCTCAATGTCAGGATGTATGAATATCTTGCCAGCGTTTCGCTGGGTTCCCTGGTCAGTGAGCAGCGTGGTAAGGCAGGGGATACCGTCGTTCTTCATGATCAGCGGCCTGTACGCCGGTCGATGCGTCGTGGCGCCGAACTTCACGAACCGGCCTGAATTCATCGTTTTCCATTGCCATGAGCCTGCCTACGTATATGGATCACAACGCCACCACACCGGTTGCCCCGGTGGTGCTGGAGGCGATGCTGCCATTTCTTTCCAGGCAATGTGGCAATCCTTCCAGCAATCATGAATACGGGCGGGCGGCCAAGCGTGCCCTGGATGAGGCGCGGCAGCAGGTGGCGGCGGCAGTGGGTGCCCATCCTACCGAAGTGATTTTCACCAGTGGCGGGACAGAAGCCAACAATCTCGTTCTCAAGGGAGCGGCCCAGGCCATGAAGCCGGGGATATTGGCCCTGTCGGCCATGGAGCATCCCAGTGTTCGCAGTCCGGCGGAGCAACTGCTGCGCCAGGGCTGGCAACTGCGTTCCGTAGCCATTGATGATCAGGGACGGGTGGACGATGACGACTTTCTCTCAGCACTGACCGAGAACCCCCGGCTCATCTCGGTGATGCGGGTCAACAATGAAACCGGCACGATGCAGAACGTGGCGGCGTTGGCAGCCAGGGCGAAGGTTGGTGGCAGCCGGGCCTGGTTCCATAGTGATTGCGTGCAGGCACTAGGCAAGGTGGCCATCGATTTTCGTGATCTCAATCGTCAGGGTGTGCATGCCCTGACCCTGTCCGCACACAAGATTCACGGCCCCAAAGGGGCGGGTGCGGTGGTGGCGGACAAGCGGCTGGAACTGATGCCCCAGATCGCCGGCGGCGGCCAGGAACGTGATCTGCGTTCCGGTACCGAGAACATGGCGGCAATCGTCGGTTTCGGTGCTGCCTGTACCGCGGCCATGGCCGATCTTGAAGCCGGTTCGCTGCACCTGGCCCGGATGCGGGCTGAACTGGAGGAAGGCCTGGTGGAGCTGGGGGCCCGTATTTTCAGCCGTGGGGCCGAGCGGGTAGCGAATACCGTGTATTTCGCCATTCCGGACATCGATGGCGAGACCCTGGTGGGCAAGCTGGACCGGGTTGGCTATGCCGTGAGCAGCGGAACTACCTGTAGCAGCGCCAACCACGAGCCCTCGGCCACTCTTCTTGCCATGGGTGTGTCACCCGAGCTGGCCAAATCCGCCGTGCGTGTCAGCCTTGGCAGGGACAACACCCTGACCCAGATTCACGGCCTGCTGGAAAATCTGGCAGCCCTGCGCGACCAGTTATTGAACCTGACCGCCATTTCTTCCTGAAGTGGCGTCATGCATGGAGTGATGCAATGTTGAAATTCCCGATCTATCTCGACTATTCCTCGACCACGCCGGTGGACCCGAGGGTAGCCGCCAAGATGATTCCCTATCTCACCGAGCATTTTGGCAATCCGGCTTCGCGTTCCCACGCCTTCGGCTGGGAAGCGGAAAGGGCGGCCGAAGAAGCGCGCGAGCAGGTGGCGGCTCTTTTGAATGCGGACGCGAAGGACATCATCTGGACTTCGGGAGCCACCGAATCCAACAATCTGGCGATCAAGGGTGCTGCCCATTTCTATGCCGAGAGCAAGGGCAGGCATATCATTACCGTTGCCACCGAGCACAAGGCCGTGCTTGATCCCTTCAAGGAACTGGAGCGTCAGGGGTTCGAGGCGACTTATCTGCAGCCGCAGGAAAATGGGCTGATCACCATCGAACAGTTCAGGGCGGCTTTGCGGCCGGATACCGTGCTTGCTTCGGTGATGGCCGTGAACAATGAAATCGGCGTAATTCAGCCGATTGCCGAGCTGGGTGAAATCTGTCGGGAAAAAGGCGTGATCTTCCACGTGGACGCAGCCCAGGCCACGGGCAAGATGCCAATCGACCTTCAGAAGCTCAAGGTCGATCTGATGTCCCTTTCGGCCCACAAAACCTATGGCCCGAAAGGTATCGGCGCCCTGTACGTACGGCGCAAGCCCCGCATCCGCCTGGAAGCCCAGATTCATGGTGGCGGCCATGAGCGTGGCTTGCGTTCAGGCACCCTGGCCACGCACCAGATTGTCGGCATGGGCGAAGCCTTTCGTATCGCCCGTGAGGAAATGGCGACCGAGAACGAGCGCATCCGCATGTTGCGTGACAGATTGCTCCAGGGCATCCGCGACATCGAGGAAACCTATGTCAACGGTGATCTTGAGCAGCGTGTGCCCCACAATCTGAACATCAGCTTCAACTATGTGGAGGGCGAATCCTTGATCATGGCGACCAAGGATATTGCTGTTTCATCCGGCTCCGCCTGTACTTCCGCCTCATTGGAGCCTTCCTATGTGTTGCGCGCCCTGGGGCGTTCCGATGAACTCGCCCATAGCTCCATTCGTTTCACCATCGGTCGGTTTACCACCGAGGAAGAGATCGCTTTCACGATCAAGCTGCTGCACGAAAAGCTGTCCAAGTTGCGGGAGCTTTCCCCGCTATGGGAAATGTACAAGGATGGTGTTGATCTGAGCACCGTTCAATGGGCGGCACACTGATTCAAGGAGAAACTCATGTCTTATAGCGAAAAGGTCATCGACCATTACGAAAATCCCCGCAATGTCGGTTCCTTTGGCAAGGAGGAGAATGGCGTTGGTACCGGCATGGTGGGTGCGCCCGCCTGCGGTGATGTCATGAAACTCCAGATCAAGGTGAACCGGGAAGGGGTGATCGAGGATGCCAAATTCAAGACCTATGGCTGTGGCTCCGCCATCGCATCCTCCTCGCTGGTGACCGAGTGGGTGAAAGGCAAGACCGTGGATCAGGCGCTGGATATCAAAAATACCCAGATCGCCGAGGAACTGGCCCTGCCACCCGTGAAGATTCACTGCTCGATTCTTGCCGAGGATGCCATCAAGGCCGCGGTGGCCGACTACAAGAAGAAGCAGGGGGGCGCATGATCACCCTTTCCGAGAATGCCGCCCGGCATGTTTCGAATTTCCTGTCCAAGCGTGGCAAGGGGATTGGTGTGCGCCTGGGTGTGAAGACGTCAGGTTGCTCAGGCATGGCCTACAAGCTCGAATTCGCCGATACGGCGCTGCCCGAGGATCATGTGTTTGAAAGCCGTGGCCTCAAGGTGCTGGTGGATCCCAAGAGCTTGCCCTACCTCGATGGCACGGAGCTTGACTACACCAAGGAAGGGTTGAATGAAGGCTTCAAGTTCGTCAATCCCAATGTCAAGGATGAGTGTGGTTGCGGAGAAAGCTTCAACGTCTGATGAGCGAAGCCACATCCTCCTCCCAATGGCTGCAGCAGGATTTCTTCACGCTGTTCGGCCTTCACAGGATCTATGCCCTGAACATGGACGATCTGGACAGCCGCTATCGCGGTATCCAGGCCAGGGTGCATCCCGACAGGCATGCGCATCTGAGTGATGCGGAACGACGGGTCGCCATGCAGTGGGCGACACACGTTAACGAGGCGTATCAAACCCTGCGCAGCCCTTCGCATCGTGCCCTTTATCTGTTGCAACTGGCAGGGCGGCCTATGGCGCTGGAAGACAATACGGCCATGTCGGCGGAATTTCTCATGATCCAGATGGAGTGGCGCGAAGCGGTGGATGAGGCCAGACACGCGCACGATATCGACGGACTCGATTCCCTGCATCGCCGTCTCGTCCGGGAGATCAAGGGACGTCAGGCCGAACTGGGCCACGCCCTGGATGCGCCGGATTACGATCAAGCGGAGGAATCGCTGCGCCGGTTGATGTTCGAAGAAAAACTGCTGCAGGAAATCGACCGGGCCATCGAAGCCGTCGAGGCCTGAGGGACGACATGGCGCTATTGCAAATCACTGAACCCGGGGAATCCACCGCACCTCACCAGCATCGCCTTGCTATCGGCATTGATCTTGGCACCACCAATTCACTGGTTGCTACGGTGCGCAGCGGCATGGCCGGGGTGCTCAATGACCAGCAGGGGCGCACCCTGTTGCCTTCGGTGGTGCGTTATCACCCCGAGGGAGGGGTAACGGTCGGTTTCGAGGCCCAGTCGGTACAATCCAGGGACCCGAAGAACACCATTGTTTCGGCCAAACGTTTCATGGGCCGGAGCCGGCGCGATATCGCCCATATCGAAACCATGCCGTACGACTTCGTCGACGGCGAAGGCATGGTCCGGTTGCGTACCGTCCAGGGAGACAAGAGCCCGGTGGAAGTGTCCGCCGAGATTCTGCGCACGCTGTGTCGCCGCGCCGAGGATTCGCTGGGTGGGGAACTCACCGGTGCGGTGATCACCGTTCCTGCCTATTTCGATGATGCGCAGCGCCAGGCCACCAAGGATGCGGCGCGCCTCGCCGGTCTGCACGTTCTGCGGCTGCTCAACGAACCCACGGCTGCCGCGATTGCCTACGGCCTCGATAACGGTGCCGAAGGAATTTATGCGGTGTACGACCTGGGTGGCGGGACATTTGATATTTCCGTCCTGCGATTGTCCAAGGGCGTGTTCGAAGTCATGTCCACAGGGGGTGACTCCGCCCTGGGAGGAGATGATTTCGATCAGCGGGTTTTTTGCTGGATCATCGAACAAGCCCGGCTGGCGCCTCTTTCGCCCTATGACGCCCGCTTGCTGCTGACCCGTGCCCGTGAAGCCAAGGAATATCTCACTTACCACGGCGAAGCGCCGATTACCGTGAAGCTGGGCAGTGGCGAATATGTGGATCTGGCCCTGACCACGGAAATTTTTTCCTGCATCACCCAGACACTGGTACAAAAAACCATGGCACCCGTACGCCGTGCCCTGCGCGATGCGGGTTTGCGGCCCGATGCAGTGAAAGGGGTGGTAATGGTGGGCGGTGCCACCCGCATGCCCCAGATCCAGTGTGCCGTAGCCGAATTCTTTGGTCGTGAGCCCCTGACCAATCTGGATCCGGACAGAGTGGTGGCTCTGGGGGCCGCAATTCAGGCGAATCTGCTCGCGGGCAACCGTGCCGCGGATGACGACTGGCTGCTGCTGGACGTGATTCCCCTGTCCCTCGGTCTTGAAACCATGGGTGGCCTGGTGGAGAAGGTCATTTCACGCAATTCCACCATTCCGGTAGCGCGGGCGCAGGAATTCACCACCTTCAAGGATGGCCAGACCGCAATGGCCATCCATGTGGTCCAGGGGGAACGCGAACTGGTGTCCAGCTGCCGCAGCCTGGCCCGCTTCGAATTGCGCGGTATTCCGCCTATGGTGGCAGGCGCCGCCCGTATTCGCGTTGCCTTCCAGGTGGATGCCGACGGCCTGCTCTCCGTGTCTGCCAGCGAGCAAACCACGGGTGTGGAGGCACGGATCGAAGTCAAGCCTTCCTATGGCCTGTCCGACGATGAGATTGCGGCGATGCTCAAGGATGGCTACAACCACGCCGGCGACGATGCCCAGCATCGTGCGCTCAAGGAAGTACAGGTTGAAGCACAGCGTTTGATCGAGGCGGTCAGTTCCGCCCTGGGTGCAGACGCTCATCTGCTCGATGCCATGGAACGGGCGCGTATCGATACCGGCATCGATGCCCTGAGGGTAACTGCGATCAGCGATGATCGCAGGGCCATCGAGGCCGCAATCGATGCCCTGAGCCGGGATACGGCGGAATTCGCCGCGCGGCGGATGGACCAGAGCGTACGGCAGGCCCTCTCGGGTCGCAACATCACGGAAATTTCATCATGACCCGGATCATCGTTCTTCCCCACGCCGAACTCTGTCCCGAAGGGGCGGTGATCGACGCCAGCGAAGGAGAATCCATCTGCAATGCCCTGCTGCAAAACGATGTCGACATTGAACATGCCTGTGAGCAATCCTGTGCCTGTACCACCTGCCATGTCATCGTGCGCGAAGGATACGGATCGCTCGACTCTGCCGAGGAGGAGGAGGACGATCTGCTCGACAAGGCCTGGGGGCTGACCCCGCTGTCGCGTCTTTCCTGCCAGGCAATTGTCACCAGCACTCCCCTTGTGATCGAGATACCGAAATACACCATCAATCAGGCACGCGAAGGTGGCGGTAAAAAGTGATTCCTTTACATCCCTTCATGGAGGCGGCCGAATGAAATGGACCGATACTCTGGAGATCGCCATCAGCCTGTCCGAAGCGCATGCCGATGTGGACCCGACCCGGATCAATTTTGTAGACCTCATGCGCTGGGTGATCGCCTTGCCGGGTTTTTCCGACGATGAAAAGCACTGTGGTGAGCGGATTCTGGAAGCCATCCAGCAGGCTTGGATAGACGAAATTTCCTGAGCGGAGTTGCCGGGTGCTGATCGACACCCACTGCCATCTCGATGCCGCCGAATTCGACCCCGACCGGGAATCGGTCTGGCTCCGGGCATTCGACGGGGGAGTGGAACGCATCCTCATCCCGGCCGTGGAGCGTGCCAATTTTTCCGCGGTAGCTTCTCTGTGCCGCCACGATCCGGCGTATCGGGGCGCATACGGGATTCACCCCATGTATGTCGGCCACGCTTGTGAAGATGATCTGGATGCCCTGCGCGATGTTCTGATCCGTGAGCCGACAGTGGCGGTAGGGGAGATTGGCCTGGACCACTTTGTCGAAGAACGGGACGATCGGCTTCAGGAGTTCTATTTCACCGAACAGCTCAGGATTGCCCGGGCGCTGTCCTTGCCCGTGGTGCTTCATGTACGAAGGGCGATCGATCCCGTGCTCAAGGCGTTACGCCGCATTCCCGTTCCCGGTGGCATCGCACATGCTTTCAACGGCAGCCGTCAGCAGGCCGACGAATTCATCCGGCTGGGCTTCAAGCTCGGGTTCGGCGGGGCGATGACCTATCCCCGCGCTTTACGTATCCGTGCGCTGGCGGTGTCTTTACCGCTGGAATCGATCGTGCTGGAAACCGATGCTCCCGATATTCCGCCCGAATGGTGCGCAGGCAGGCGCAATGAGCCGGGAGATTTACCGCGTATCGCCCGGATCCTGGCGGATATGCGCGGCATTTCGGAAGAGGCGCTGATCGCTGCGACAGGGTGCAATGCGCAACAGGCCATCCCTGGCTTGGTGTAAGCCGGGGAAGCCTGCTCAGGCAAACAGGTTCTGACCGACAAAGCCACCCGGGGGCACACCTCCAGGACAGGCAAACAGGCCGCTGCCAGTGTGGGTGGCGAACTGATTGAGCATGTCGAACTGCGCCATCTTGCCGAAAATGCTGATGAAGCCTGTGCGCGGGTCTTTCTGGTAACACTGGAACAAGAGCCCGGCGTCAAAGGTCACCAGCTGACGCCAGGGGGGCCAGCGTTCGGCAACCTTCGTGATTCCATTGTCGTAGTTGAATGCCCGCCGCAGAATCTGGGCACCATGATTGTTCTCGGGTGCCGACAGGGCGGCATGGGAAAATTCGGCAATGACGGGATTCCCATCCTTGTCTTCCCGGTCCAGACCCAGGGGATCGAATTCGTGCTGCTTCCCGATCGGAGCTCCGCTTGCCTTGTGGCGTCCCATGGTCTCTTCCTGGAAGGCGATCTTCATGTCATCCCAGTGATCGAGGGAAATCCGGATCGGACGGATCACCATGTAGCTCCCCCCGTGCATCCAGTGCGGCCCCTCATCGCCGACCCAGACAAACTGGTTCATGGCCTGGGTATTTTGGGTCGGAACGTTGATCGTGCCATCCAGAAAACCCATCTGGTTGCGCCCGGTGGTGCCCGGCTTGAACCCTCCCGTAAAGCCTGTCTGGGCCCAGCGCATTTCGGCAATGCCGTTGGCCAGTTTGACCAAACGTCGAACGGCCCATTCCACAACCTGAAAGTCATCCGCACTGGCCTGGATCGAGAGGTCTCCGCCCGTCCGCTCCGGAACTAGTTGATCACCGACGAAACGGGGAAGGTCCACCAGGGCTTCGGGCCGGAATTTGGCCAGTCCGTAGCGGTCTTTGCCGTCTTTTGTGAAAAGTCCCGCACCGAAGCCGAAAGTGACCGTCAGGCGTGAGGGTGACAAACCCACGGTAGCGCCGGATTCCGTACTGGGCTGTTGCGGGTCCGCCCGGGTGTCGAAACGGGCTGGAATGGCTGTCATTTGTGCGGTGGCATCGGTCCAGGCCTTGAGCAGCTTGACGACATCATCCCGGCTTCCGGTGGTCAGATCAAAGGCAATGAAGTAGGTATGCCGCTGGATCGGGGTGGTGATGCCTGCCTGATGGGCGCCATGAAACGGTTCGATCTGCCCCTTGTTGCCGGGTTCGGAACTTGCCGCCGCCAACGCTGAAGGCAGCGGGCCGGCCGTACCGGTGATATATCCGGCTATGGCCGCATTGCGGAGGAAGCGCCGGCGGAAAGTGTCTGGCGTCGTCGCGGGTTTCATGGTGTGGATATCCTGAGTGAATTGATGTCGTCTTCAACGTAATAGAAACCCTTCCCGTCGGCGGTCAGTGCCAGACCAAAAAGATTCCCGTTACCCGGAGGGGATTGCGCCTGGTTGGTGTTCAACCAGTGGGCATAGATCTGCTGACCGGTGGACGGATCGATTTCCACGATCTGTCCATTTTTTCCGTTATTGACCAGCAGATGCCCCTGTGGCGTCATGACCATGGCCAGCGGCCAGGAAAGCAGGCCATCCTTGGTCACCAGGCGTCCCTTGCCGGCACTGGTGGTCCGGGTGCTGGCCTCGGGAATGGCGGTGATTTCATTGTCCAGCCCGTCCGTGACGTAAAGGGTGTCATCGGCGCCCAGGGCAAGGCCGGTGGGGCCGAGCAGGAAATTGTCCCGGTCGGCCCGGTTGGCAAAACCATCGCCGATCACGGTCTGGCTTTGCAATACGGGCGGCTTGCCCGGAGGAATGGTGAGTTCCAGACGCAAGACGGTCGCTTCATGTTCGATTACGGGATACCTGGTCACCGGGTCCACGACATCGGGAGCTTTGAGACCTTTTCCGGCCATGCTGATGAACAGTGTGGCGCTATCTCCCCGATCAATGGCTGCGATGTTGCCCCAGGGGTCGTTGATGGTGGGGCTGACCCAGGTCGCAACGTGATGTCCTTCAGCGTCGAAAACCAGGAGGCAGCCGTCACCCTTGGTCCTGGTGGTGCCATCGGTGCTGGGGGTACTGCCCACGATTACCCAGCCTTGCCTGAGCATGGTCATGGCCGTGGACAAACCAACCCCGCCGGGGCAGTCCTTCAACCGTTGGGGTACCTGGGCGAAGAGTCGCGTTTCCTTTGTGGAGGGACGGTAAAGGATGATGGTGGTGCCGGTACCCTGGAGATTGGAAATATTGTTGAAATTGTCCACCAGTACATCATCCTTCTGGATCACTCCGGCAGAAACCGGAGCAACCACCACGGCGTAAGGATTCACATCACCGTTTTCAGGAATGGTGGACGCCAGGAATTTGTGTTTCCGGATGGTTTCCAGCATGCCCTTCGGGTCGGCCAGGGCCGGGGTGATCAGGCAACAGCCCAGGGCCAGCATTGCCAGATATTTTGCCGGGTTCACCCGCATGTTCAGGCAAGGGCGAGACAACCATGGGGTAAGGTTCATGATGGGTTCTCTCATGATCAGAAAGAAATATTGGTGCGCAGACCAACGACCAGTTCGTTCCTGATCCGCCGCGTGGGGTCCGCGGGCTGAGGAATGCCGGCACCGGGGTTGAATACATATTGAATGTCAGGTTGCAACTGGATCCAGGGTTTCAGCTGGTATTGGTAGGTCAGTTCGACGAAACTTTCACTGCTGCGCACCGGCCCGGGAACGGTGTTGCCAAAGGCAATATTGTCCCGATCAAACCGTGATGCCTGCCGGCTTACATGGGCATAGCCGAACCCGACACCGAAGGTATCTGCAGCCCGGTAGCGGAATGGGCTACGCATGACCATGCCGGCATTCAGGCTGAAGTCGATCAGATTGCGATCCTTGAGCGGGGTTCCCATGGCCCGGGCGAACACCGCAATGGTCCGGTTGGGGTCAACTTCATCACGCCAGACCAGTCGGTCTGCCACTGCATACCATGCGTAGTTGCCGCTGTGCTGACGTGGATTGCCGGAACTTGCCGGGTCGGCGAGGGATAATCCGGTATCGTCGATACGCTGGTCATCGAAACGCTTACTGTTGTACCAGGCGCCAATGCGGTACGTCCAGCCCAGGGGCTGGGCTTCCCCGGGCGTAACCAGAGTGCCCAGTGACGGGTAGGAAAACTGGGCCTCCACGATGGTCAGGCGCCCATCCCCCCAGGGGAAACTCGTTCCGCGACGGTTCTGTAGCTGGGGGTCGCTACCGTTATCGTTCTTCACCGGGCTGCCGTTGAATACTCCGGCCAGCAGGGTGATCCCATCCACCGGGCGAGCGCTGATTCGGGCCCCCAGTGCGGACAGGGGATAGGCCGGACCGCCGCCCGGCATGTTTGCCGAAGGCAACATGGGCCAGCCCATCATGGTGTTGACGAAGTAAAGGGCGTTGGTACTGACCATGAATTCCTGATCCAGGCTTTGCTGACCCACCTTGAGATTCAGGCGATCTTCCTCAAGAAATTTTTCGCTGTACCAAAGCTCCCACAGTCGAGTGCCCCGGTCCGCTTCGATGCCGCTGGCAGTCTGGAGACTTTGCAGGTTTTTGCTACTGAGGTTATCGCCATGAATGTTGAGCAGGCTCATGTTGAACAGGCCTCCGTAGTGGCCGAAGGCGCGCTGTGTATCCATCTGTAAAACGATCTGGGTCAGCCCGTCGTAGTCATATCCTTTGTGGATTCCTCCGGAGGTGTTGCCCAGCCATTCACTGGTTTCCTGAATCGCAAGTGAAATGCCATAGCGGCTGAGAGCGGTCCGCAATCCCCACATATCACCAAGCAGGGCACCGCTCCGGTTGATGCCGTCGAGAAAGCCGAACACACCTCTGCCGGAGCCGGGAGACTCATCTCCGATCACGGGAATCGAGATGGGGGGCGGGGCTGCATGAGTGTTTGCACATGCCCCATACAGACAAAATGCGGTCAGTAATGTTCTGGTTCGTTTACGAATCCCTGGTGCGGCATACTGCACCTTGCGGCTAGGGCATGGAGCGGAACGTATTTTGCTGCAGGAGCGTTGCCGGATAATTTGACGCATGTTGTTGCTCAGTCATTCGATGATGGATACCGGATCAGGGTCTTTTTGAACCTTGCCTCGGGCA
>JAFEDH010000024.1 GCA_018241695.1 Pseudomonadota bacterium
ATGAAACATATACCAAAGGCGAAAAAACGGCACAACGCATCCTTGATGTCGCCGAGGAATTGTTTGCCCATCAGGGCTATCAGGCCACCACCCTACGCGATATCGCCCATGCGGCCGGCTTGCGGGAGCCCGGGCTTTACAACCATTTCGCCAACAAGGAAGCGCTCTACAACGCGGTGCTGGAGCGCGGCCTGCGGCCACTGGAAACGCAGATCAACCAGTTACTGGCAGGCAAGCCGGATCTGATGACCCTGGTGAAATTGCCGGGAGAAATGTTGCGCCTCAATGCCCGCCACCCCCATCTGTCCGCCCTCTTTTACCAGGCGATCCAGTGCTTCCATCAGGGTTCGCCGGCGGCGGGCGCGGCGGACTGGATCCTGCGTCTGTGCTCCCTGGGGCAATCCATGAATCGGGAGCTGATGCCGGGAGATGATGACGTAATCATTCTCAAGATCATCGCCACGTTCAATCTCTGCTGCGGATATTTCCTCGCCCAGCCCCTGCTCAAGGAATGGGCCGGCATCGATGCGCTCGATGAAGAAATCCTGGTCAAGCAGCAACACCTGATGGAGCAGGTGATGCGAACCTTCGTGATTGGTTGATGTTCCGCCGCCATGCATAAAAAAACCGGCCACCGCCGGTTTTTTTATGCGTCTGAATCCGGATGCTCAGTCGAAGGGATGGCGCAGGACAATGGTTTCTTCCCGATCGGGCCCGGTGGAGATCATGTCCACCGGTACGCCACAAAGGGATTCGATACGCTTGAGGTAGATCTGGGCGTCCTTGGGCAGATCCTCGTAATGCTTGATACCCACGGTGCTGCCAGACCAGCCGGGCAGGGTTTCGTAGATGGGTTCGCACCGGGAAACCTCATCGGCGCCAAGGGGTAGCAGGTCGGTGGTCTTGCCATCAAGTTTGTAACCGACACAGAGCTTGATCTCCCTGATGCCGTCGAGCACATCCAGCTTGGTGACACACATGCCGGTCACGCCGTTGATCTGGACCGAGCGGCGCAGCGCCGCGGCGTCGAACCAGCCGCAACGCCGTGCGCGACCGGTGACGGTGCCGCGCTCATGACCGACCGTGGACAGATGATGGCCGACGGTACCCGCTGCATCGATCGGCAGTTCCGACGGGAAAGGGCCGGAACCGACACGGGTGGTATACGCCTTCACGATACCAAGCACGTAATGCAGCATCCCGGGGCCGACGCCGGCACCGGCAGCCGCCTGCCCGGCCACGCAGTTGCTGGAGGTAACGAAAGGATAGGTGCCGTGATCAACATCCAGCAAGGTGCCCTGCGCACCTTCGAACAACAGATTGTGTCCAGCCTGGTTGGCGGCATACAGCGCAGCGGAAACATCGGCCATCATGGGCTGGATGCGTGGGGCCAGGGTGAGGCTTTCATCCAGGGTCTGCTGATAGTCCACCGGATCCGCCTTGAGGTACCGGGTCAGCACGAAGTTGTGGTAATCGAGCAGTTCGCGCAAACGTTCGGCAAAACGTTCCGGATAAAAAAGGTCCAGAACGCGCAGGGCGTGGCGGGCAATCTTGTCCTCGTAGGCAGGCCCGATACCTTTACCGGTGGTGCCGATTTTTGCGCCGCCCCGGGCGGCTTCACGTGCCAGATCCAGCGCCTGGTGATGGGGCAGGATCAGGGGGCAGCCCTGACTGACCTTGAGCCGGGACACCACCTCGATGCCGCCGGATTCGAGCCGGTCGATTTCGGAGAGCAGGTGGGTCGGATTGAGTACCACACCGTTACCGATATAGCAGGCGACTCCTTCGCGCATGATCCCCGACGGAATCAGATTCAGCGCATATTTCCGCCCTTTGATGACGAGAGTATGACCGGCATTGTGCCCGCCCTGAAAACGCACCACACCCCGTGCGTGGTCGGTGAGCCAGTCAACGATCTTGCCCTTGCCCTCATCGCCCCACTGGGTACCGACAACGACTACGTTCTTCGTCATGAGAATGATCCTTCAATACTTCAAGACAGCAAGGCTTCGATGACCCACTGCCCACCGTGCCGCACAAGCTGACGGTCACAACCGGCCTCGGCCCAGGTGCCAGCATGTCCGGGCAGGGCCATCACCACAGCCTCGCCAGCCGCACGCAGGCGCAGAATTTCGGCATATAGCTGGTCATCTCCAGACCAGGGCGCAAGGATCGCGCCCGCGGCCGGCAGGATGGCGAGATCGGCCAGTTCACGCAGATCCAGCGAGAATCCGGTTGCCGGACGGGCACAGCCAAACGCCTCGCCCACCAGATCGTAACGTCCACCCAGCGCCAGCGCCGAGGGGCTACCTTCGCCGTAGGCGGCAAATACGATACCGCTGTGATAGTGATAACCCCGCAGTTCGGACAGGTCAAAGCTGATCGGCAGATCGCCCAGCGCGCTGGCCAGACGCTCCAGATCATCCAGATGGGCTGTCACGCCTGCAGGCAACACCTGACGCGCCCGGACCAGGACTTCCACACCACCATAGAGATCCGGCAGGGCCAGCAAGGCACCGCGGGCGGGCTCCGGAGCCCCGGACAGCAGGATTTCCAGCGTGGAAACGTCCTTGGCCTGAAGCGCAGCAAAAATCTCCATGCCCGCTTCAGCGCCAACGCCTGCCATCTTCACCAGAGTACGGAACAATCCGACATGCCCGAGATCGATGCGACTCGTGACCAGGCCCGCATGGTGCAGAACTTCGGCCAGCAGGCGGACAATTTCGATATCGGCCTCGATACCCGCATGGCCATAGATTTCGGCACCCAGCTGGAGCGGCTCACGGGTGGCGTTGAACCCGGCAGGAAGGGTGTGCAACACCGTGCCGCAATAGCAAAGACGGGCCACACCACGACGGTTGAGCAGGTGGGCATCGATGCGGGCGACCTGTGGCGTGATATCCGCGCGCAACCCGAGGGTACGGCCGGAAGTCTGATCCACCAGCTTGAAGGTTCGCAGATCCAGGTCGTGGCCACTGCCAGTCAGCAGGGATTCGACATGCTCCAGCAATGGAGGAATAACCAGCTCGTATCCGTGACCCGCAAAGATGTCGAGCAGCGCCCGACGCAGGGTTTCCACCCGTCGGGCCTGAGCCGGCAGAATATCTTCGATCGCTTCGGGAAGCAGCCAGCGGTTCATTTCACCACCATCAGCATCACCAGCCCCACGATCATGGATGAAAGCCCGATGAAACGTATCTGTCCGTCCGCCAGTTCGGTAACACGACGAAAAGTCTCACGCCAGACACGGGGGGCCAGAAAGGGCAGCACGCCTTCGATGATCAACATGAGGCCGAAGGCCATAAGCAGGGTGGTTGCCATGAAACCGCCCGATCACTTGCCGCGACCGGGGTTCTTCAGATATTTGAAGAAATCCGAATTGGGCTCCAGCACCATCAGATCACCCTTGCTCTTGAAGCTGGAACGATAGGCTTCCAGACTGCGATAGAAGGCATAAAACTCGGGATTGCGGCCCATGGCTTCGCCGTAGATCGCAGCAGCCCTGGCATCCCCTTCGCCCTTGATCTTCTGGGCATCGCGATAGGCTTCGGCCACAATGACTTCACGTTGCCGATCGGCATCGGCACGAATTTTCTCGGCCTCGGCTCCCCCCTGGGAGCGCAGTTCGTTGGCGACCCGCTTGCGCTCGGTTTCCATGCGGCGATACACGGACTCCGAAACCTCGGGCGGGAAATCCACGCGCTTGAGCCGCACGTCGACAATCTCGACACCAATGGTGCGGGCATCGCCATCCGCCTTGCGCTGCACCTCAGCCATGATCTTGTCGCGTTCGCCGGAGACCACATCATGCACGGAACGCTTGCCGAATTCCTCACGTAAACCCGAGTTCACCGTCTGGGCAAGCCGGGTGCGGGCCTGCTGCTCGTCGCCACCAACCGAAACATAAAACTGCTTCACATCGCGGATGCGCCATTTGACAAAGGAATCGACCAGCACCGGCTTCTTTTCCGCGGTCAGGAAGCGCTCCGGATCGGGGGAATCGAGCGTCAGGATGCGGCGATCGAAAAAACGCACGTTCTGGATCAGAGGCCATTTGAAAGCCAGGCCCGGCTGGTTGATGACCTGACGCACCTCGCCCAGCTGGAAAATGATCGCGTACTGGCGCTGGTCCACGGTAAAGACCGAAAGGCCCAGCAGCATGAGAATGAAAAAGATGGCGGTCAGAGCGCCAGACAGATTACGGGCCATCAGCGGTCACTCCGATCGCGGGAACGCATGGAATCACGAGAGCGGTAATCGCCACTGCGCTCCACCGGCGGAACCTTTTCCAGTTGGGGAGGCACTTCGCCCGACATGACCGTGGGGGTATGGTTGGCTGTTGTCTGGGATGTATCGCCGGATACGGTCCCGGAAGCAGCACCCGCCGCCTGCATCAGCTTGTCCAGCGGCAGATAGAGCAGATTCCCCTGGCCCTTGGCATCCACCATGACCTTGCTGGTACTGCTGTAGATCTGCTGCAGGGTTTCCAGATACATGCGCTGACGGGTAACCTCGGGATATTTACTGTACTCGGTCAGAATCTGCTTGAAACGGGAGGCGTCCCCTTCCGCAGTGGCAATCATGCGGCTCTTGTAACCGTTGGCTTCCTCGATCAGGCGGGCGGCCGTACCCTTGGCTTTCGGGATCACGTCGTTGGCATACGCCTGGCCTTCGTTTTTCTGCCGCTCGCGATCCTGCCCCGCCTTCACCGCATCATCAAAAGCGGCCTGAACCTGCTCGGGCGGCTGGGTGCTTTGCAATGTGACGGAGCGAATCTGGACGCCGGTCTGATAGCGGTCGAGAATGTCCTGAATCAGTTTCTGTGTATTCGCGGCAATGACATCGCGGCCCTCGTACAGGACATAGTCCATCTGGCTCTTGCCCACCACTTCGCGGATTGCCGTTTCAGCCGCCTGAATCACGGCTTCGTCCGGATTCCGGTTCTTGAATATGTAGTTCTTCGGATCCTTGAGGACATACTGGACTGCAAACTGGACACTGACGATATTCTCGTCATCAGTCAGCATCAGCGCCTCTTTCGGGACCTTGTTCTTTTCCGATCCACGATAGCCAACCTCGACGGTACGCACACCGGAAAGATTGACCACCTCGTAACTCTCGATCGGCCAGGGCATATGCCAGCGCAAGCCCGGTTCGGTGGTTTCGGTATAGCTGCCAAAACGCAACACGATCCCGCGCTGGCTGGCATCGACGATATAAAAGCCACTGCCCGCCCAGACCACCGCGATCAGTGCAAGCAGCAGACCGACCCCGCCCCCGAACTGGCGCGGAGAAATCGTCGGACGATTGCCACCGTCAAAGCCACCGCCGCCCCCTTTTTTGCCAAAGAGGGAAGAAAGACGCTGATTGAAGTCGCGCCACAGCTCTTCCAAATCGGGGGGGCCATCCCCCTTGTTGCGACCACCACCGGGTTTCTGGTTACCCCAGTTATTGTCGTTGAGGGACATGAGTATGCCGGCAATCACGTTTCAAGTATCCGGAAACAATGGAGGAAAGTATCAGGCAGTCAGCGCATCGGTCACGGCGGGGAGTCCAGCTCGCTCGCGTGCAATCTCGGCCAGGGCGGATCGCAGGGAATCCAGGCCGGAACCTGTACGTGCGCTGACGAAAACGCGGCGGATTCTAGCATGCCCCTCCACGACATCTCCCCGCTCGAGGCCGGGACCGGCCGCAGTCAGATCGATCTTGTTCCAGATCAGAATCTGCGACACCTGTGCCGCACCGACCTCGGCCAGTACGGTATTCACGGCAGCCATTTGCTGATCCCTGTCAGGGCTGGCAGAGTCCACCACGTGCAACAGCAGGTCCGCCTGGGCCGTTTCCTCGAGCGTCGCATGGAAAGCGGCCACCAGTGAATGGGGCAGATCACGGATGAAGCCCACGGTATCGGAAATGACAATCTGCCCCGCGCCCTCGACAAATACCCGGCGGGAGGTTGTATCCAGCGTGGCGAAGAGCTGGTTGGCCGCATAGGCACCGGCCTTGGTCAGTGCATTGAAGAGCGTGCTCTTGCCGGCATTGGTATACCCCACCAGGGATACGGAAAGCACCTCGTTGCGGTCTCGCGCCCGACGCCGCACGGCGCGCTGCTTTTCCAGCGTCTTGAGACGGTCCTTGAGCAGGGCGACACGTTTGCCGAGCAGCCGGCGGTCGGTTTCCAGCTGTTTTTCACCGGGGCCGCGCAGGCCGATACCGCCCTTTTGCCGCTCCAGGTGTGTCCAGCCCCGTACCAGACGGGTGGACAGATGCTCCAGTTGCGCCAATTCCACCTGCAGTTTGCCTTCATGGCTGCGGGCGCGCAGCGCGAAGATGTCGAGAATCAGGCTGGTACGGTCGACCACCCGCCGTTGCAGGGTCTTTTCAAGATTACGCTGCTGCCCGGGCGATAGCTCGTGATTGAAGATCACAAGATCGGCATCATGGAGCGTGACTGCGGTTCCAACCTCATCCACCTTGCCCTTGCCGGCAAACATCGCGGGGTCAGGGCTATGGCGCCTGCCCCCCACCACTGCCATCGGCTCTGCTCCGGCGCTGCGGACCAGCAGGCGAAACTCGTCAAGACGCTCCGCATAATCACCGGTGTTGAAATCCAGCTGTACGAGAATCGCACCAACCGCATCGCCAGCACGCAGGGCGGGGCGATCAAACATCGGTGCTACCGCAAGCCGCACCGGGGCGAAGTGACATCAATCGCTTGCGTCTTGAGAGAGGTTGACCGGTCGGGCTGGCACAACCGTCGAAATGGCGTGCTTGTATACCATCTGGGTCACGGTGTTCTTCAACAGCACCACATACTGGTCGAAGGAGTCGATCTGACCCTGCAACTTGATTCCATTGACAAGATAGATGGAGACCGGAATATGCTCGCGGCGCAATGTGTTCAGAAACGGGTCTTGTAGAAGTTGCCCTTTGTTGCTCATGGAGAATCCCCTGATCTCGTTTTTCAAGCGTCACTGTACTGGATTTTTCGCGCCCTTGCCAAGTGACCCGGCAGCGCCTTCCTGCAAATAAACCGCCCATCGAGGATACGCCCCGCCACGGCCTGCCCCTGACTCTTTTACAATGCACGCAGGCAGTTCCTGAATTCCCCTGATGAGCCGACAATATCCACCATGTGGCAACCGCCTGATCCAGGAACGCGCACTTCCACCCGTCCGCCACCACTTGCTATCGGAATAAAAATGCACTTCGACCAGGAACTCGACGCCCGTGGCCTGCATTGTCCTTTGCCCATTCTCCGAACCAAGAAAGCCCTCGCCGGAATGGTGTCCGGCCAGGTTCTACGGGTGGTGGCCACCGATCCGGGATCGGTACGGGACTTTCAATCGTTCGCCAGGCAGACGGGCAACGAGCTCCTGGCCAGCGAAGCCAGTGATCAGGAGTTCACCTTTCTCATCAAGCGGCGCTGAGCCGGTAAAAATCCTCCGAACGGCTTCAGCCCAGGCGCGTGCGCTGGGCCTGAAGCTTGTCCACCAGCGCAGTGAAATCCGCCAGCCGGGCACGTTCCTGCTCCACCACAGCAGCCGGAGCACGTGCCACGAAGCTTTCCGTGGCCAGCTTCTTTTCGGCCCTGGAAATTTCGCCGGCAACCCGGGTAATTTCCTTGTCGAGACGCTCCTTCTCGGCCACCACGTCCACTTCGATTTTCAGCATCAAGCGGAAGTCGCCCACAATCTGCACCGGCGCACCGGATTCCGGCAGGTTGTCGCCGCTAGCCACCGCTTCTGACAATTTGGCCAACGCTGCCAGGTAGGGCGCGTAAGCCTCGAACACGGCCTTGTCCCCCGCCGCTGCCAGCGGCACCTTCTGCGCAGGAGAAAGCCCCATTTCGCCACGCAGGCTGCGACAGGCATTGACCATGTCCTTGAGGGTTGCCATCCAGGACTCGGCCTTTTCGCTGTGGGCAGCGGAGTCAGCCACCGGATAAGACTGCAGCATGACGGATTCCCTGCCATCACCGCTGGCCCTACCGGCGATGGGCGCGACCTTCTGCCAGAGCTCCTCGGTAATGAAGGGAATCAGGGGATGGGCCAGGCGCAGCAGGGTTTCCAGTACACGGATCAGGGTACGACGGGTACCGCGCTGTTGTGCTTCATTGCCCTGCTGGAGTTGCACCTTGGCCAGTTCCAGATACCAGTCGCAATATTCGTCCCAGACAAACTCATAGATCGCCCTCGCCAGCAGATCGAAGCGGTACTCGGCAAAATGCCGGGCTACATCGGCCTCCACCTGCTGCAGACGGCTGATGATCCAGCGGTCGGGCTGGGACAGTTCGATGGCGCCAACACCACCACACGCGGCACCGGCGACGAAGGGAGGAATGCCGCAATCCCTGCCTTCGCAGTTCATCAGGACGAAGCGGGTGGCATTCCAGAGCTTGTTGCAGAAATTGCGATATCCCTCGCAGCGGTTCATGTCGAACTTGATGTCCCGTCCCGGGCTGGCGAGAGAAAGGAAGGTGAAACGCAGGGCATCGGTACCGAAAGCGGGGATGCCCTGCGGGAATTCCTTGCGCGTGCGCTTCTCGATCTTCTCCGCCTGTCTGGGATTCATCAAGCCGGTGATGCGCTTTTTCACCAGTTCCTCGACATCGATACCATCGATCAGATCGATCGGATCCAGCACGTTCCCCTTGGATTTGGACATCTTCTGGCCTTCGGCATCGCGGATCAGGCCGTGCACATACACATCCCTGAAAGGAATGCGGCCGGTGATGTGCTGGGTCAGCATGATCATGCGCGCCACCCAGAAGAAGATGATGTCGAAGCCTGTTACCAGGACGGTCGAAGGCAGATAGAGATCGAGCGCCGGATTCGATTGCTGCGGCCACTCCGGGGTCCAGTCAAGTGTTGAAAACGGCCACAGAGCGGAGGAGTACCAGGTATCGAGCACGTCCTCGTCACGCCTCAATGTGCCATGGTAACCATCGGCATCCGCCTGGGTGCGGGCTTCTTCTTCGCTGTGCGCCACGTAGCAGCGGCCATCATCACCGTACCATGCGGGAATCTGGTGGCCCCACCAGAGCTGGCGCGAAATGCACCAGTCTTGCAGATTGTTCATCCAGTGGTTGTAGGTATTCACCCACTGCTCGGGAACAAACCGGATCTCGCCGCTGGCCACGGCCTCAATGGCCTTCTGCTGGATGCTCCTGCCGTCCGGGCCGGGCCTGGTGGTGGCGACGAACCACTGATCGGTCAGCATGGGCTCGATGACCACACCGGTGCGATCGCCCCGCGGCACCATCAGCTTGTGCGGCTTGACGGACGCCAGCAGACCGGCGGCCTCCAGATCGGTCACGATGGCCTTGCGTGCATCGTAGCGATCCATGCCCCGATATTTCTCGGGGCCGTGTTCGTTGATACGGGCGTCGAGCGTGAAGACGCTGACAGGAGAGAGTTGGTGGCGTTGGCCCACCTGCCAGTCGTTGAAATCGTGGGCCGGGGTGATCTTGACGCAACCGGTACCGAACGCCTTGTCAACATAGCTGTCGGCGATGATCGGGATATTCCGGCCGCAAAGCGGCAGTGTCACCTGCTTGCCGATCAGGGATGCATAACGTTCATCCTCCGGATTGACCGCCACCGCCACGTCACCCAGCAGGGTTTCGGGACGGGTGGTAGCCACGGTCAGGAATCCGCTCCCGTCGGCCAGGGGATACCGGATCTCCCACATGGAGCCATCTTCCTCCTCGCTCACCACTTCCAGATCGGATACGGCGGTGAGCAGCTTTGGATCCCAGTTGACCAGGCGCTTGCCGCGATAAATCAATCCCTCCTTGTATAGACGCACGAAGGTTTCCGTGACGGTTCTGGACAAACCGGCGTCCATGGTGAAACGCTCACGACTCCAGTCGGGACTGGTCCCCAGTCGACGCATCTGCCGGGTGATGGTCCCACCGGAGTATTCCTTCCACTCCCAGACCTTTTCCAGAAACTTTTCCCGCCCCAGATCATGCCGGCTGATGCCCTGGGCGTCGAGCTGGCGCTCGACGACAATCTGCGTGGCGATGCCGGCATGGTCGGTCCCCGGCTGCCAGAGGGTATTGTCGCCACGCATGCGGTGATAGCGGGTCAGCGCATCCATGATGGCCTGGTTGAATCCGTGGCCCATATGCAACGTCCCGGTGACATTGGGCGGCGGCAGAAGGATGCAGAAACCATCGGTCTTGCTCGTGTCAAGGCCGGCGGAAAAATATCCGCTGGATTCCCAGACGGGGTACCAGCGCCGTTCGATAGCGGCGGGTTCGAAGCTCTTGGCGAGTTCCATGGAGTACAAAGGAATAGAAAACTAACAGGCCGGACTGCGGCCGGAGCGCGGGCGGGATGCCAGAATCCGGCACCCCGTGCGCGAAGGGGCGTAATTATACCGGACCGGCGCAGGCGGCTTCAGGGCTGCTGCTGCTCCAGCGCGCGCCTCAACTGGGGCAGCAGCTCGTTGCGGGCCTGCTGGGTAAGCTGATGGATCAGCTGATCGGTCAGCCCGTCAAGGATGCGCAACACCAGCATGGGCAGCCGCTCGTCCAGCCATGCCTCACAGGCCGCCTCCAGTGCTACCCTTTGCGATGCGAAGGGATCAACGACCTCGGTCAGGACCGGCAACGGCTGCCCTTCCCTCACTACATCGGTCAGGGTGGGAATATCGTCCCCGGCGGCACCGGTCTGCGTCGGCGCCCCGCGCCAGCGCTGCATCAGTGCATCGGCCTGTCCGAGAATATCGGGATCCGTCATCACCCCGCCATGCCGCCGGACACATCCCGGCTATCCAGTTCGCAACCCTGCTCCCGATAGAATCTGAACCGTTCCCGTCCGGGCAGGCGTACCTCGTCTTCCACGCTGATGATTTCGATCAGTTCCTCGAAACGGGAAAATGCTGGCGGTACCTCGTCGCTCAGATTGAGCAGGCATTCGCCCCCCTGCGTGTCATCCAGATGCCGGGCAATCAGAATGGGCGTTTCCGCGGCATGGGGCGCGTCGGCGCGGCAATGGGGAATGAAACTCAGGGCCTGCTGCATCCACAGTTGCCGGTCAAGGCGATCCGCCATCACAGTGACAGGTGCATAGATCAACACCTGCCGACGCCGGCTCCAGGCCTGACCGACCCAATCCGTCGCCGTCTGGATCCGGTCTCTGGCACCGTGGAAAAACCGGACACAGGTCACGCGGTGCTCTTCCTGCGGCGACCGGGTTTCTTTGCCTGGGCCCGTGCATCGGCCGCACGCTCAAGCAGGAAATGGGTCAGCAGGGGAACCGGGCGGCCGGTCGAGCCTTTCTTCTCTCCGCCACGGTAGGCCGTACCCGCGACATCCAGATGTGCCCACGGATATTTCTGTGTGAAACGCGCCAGAAAACAGGCGGCGGTGATGGTGCCGGCCATGCGTCCGCCAATATTCGCCATATCGGCAAAAGGGCTCTTGAGCTGTTCCTGGTAATCCTCCCAGAGGGGCAACTGCCAGGCCCGGTCATACGCATTCTGGCCGCTGTCGAGCAACTCGCGCGCGAGAGCCTCGTTGTTGGCCAGCAAGCCGGTGGCCACGTTGCCCAGGGCAATTACACAGGCACCGGTCAGCGTAGCCACATCCACTACACATTCGGGATCAAACCGCTCGACATAGGTCAGGGCATCGCACAGAATCAGCCGGCCCTCGGCATCGGTATTGAGGATTTCCACGGTCTGGCCGGAAAGGGATGTCACCACATCACCGGGTTTGATGGCGGAGCCGCCGGGCATGTTTTCGGTCGTCGGAATCACGCCGATAACGTTGAGGGGAAGCTGCATCAGCGCCACGGCTTTCAGTGTGCCAATGACGCTGGCAGCACCCGACATGTCGTACTTCATCTCGTCCATTTCCGGTGCCGGCTTGAGCGAGATGCCGCCGGTGTCGAAGGTAATGCCCTTGCCGACAAGGACAATCGGCTTGACATCCTTCCCGCCACCCTGATGCTTGAGAACGATGAATTTGGGCGGTTCATGGGAACCCCGGGCCACCGCCAGCAGGGTATTCATGCCGAGTTTCTCCATGTCAGCCTTCTCAAGAACCTCGATACCCAGACCATGCGCCTCAGCCAATGCCCGGGCCTGCTCGGCCAGATAGCCGGGAGTGCAGTGATTGCCCGGCAGATTGGCCAGATCCTTCATCAATCTCTGTCCTTCGGCGATGGCCTGGCCTTCGCCCAGCGCCGCCTCCGCCGCTGCCAGCTCGCTACGACGGGCGACGCAGAAGGTGAGCTTGCGCAGGGGGCGGCGGACATCATCCTTCCTCGACTTGAGCTGATCGAACCGATAAAGGGTTTCCATCGATACCATGACCGCCTGCCGGATACGCCAGGTTACATCGCGCTTTTTTACCGGCAACTCGGTGAGATACAGGGTGCCGTCGAAGCCACCCGTCTCGTTGAGGGTACGCACCGCCGTGGCGATGGCGTTGCGGTACTCCTTTTCCCTGAATTCCTTTTCCTTGCCCAGCCCGACCAGCAGCACCCGGTCGGCCAGCGTCCCGGGGACATTGTGCAGCAGCAAGGTCGTACCCGGCTTGCCCTCCATATCTCCCCGGCGCAACAGATCAGACAGATGCTGGCGCGCCCCCCGGTCAATGATCTCGGCCGGACCGGATAGCTTGCGCGACTCGAAAATACCGACCACCACACAGGCACTGCGCTGTTTCTCGGGACTGCCGCTCTTTATGCTAAATTCCACGTGCTGCTCCTTGGCATAACTTGCTGTAAATCGGTTTATTTCGCGGGCATGCCCGCCCTCTTGCCGATTATCACCAATCCTTTCGCATTAAGTCAAAGTTCCGATGATCTTCCACCGCGCGGTGATGCGCGAATTCGCCCAGACCGCAGCCGCCGTGTTCGTGGCCCTGTTTGCCATCCTGCTCACAACCCAGTTGATCCGGCTGCTGGGAGAGGCCGCCGGGGGGCAGCTGGCATCGGAAGCCGTCATCGCCCTGCTCGGGTTTTCCGCCCTCAACTACCTGCCGGTTCTGCTGTCACTCACCTTGTTCGTCTCGGTTTTGATGACCCTTTCGCGCTCCTATCGCGATTCGGAAATGGTGGTCTGGTTTTCAGCGGGGGTTCCGCTCACGGCATGGGTGACGCCGGTGTTACGTTTTTCCTGGCCCATCGTGCTGGCAATCGCCATCCTCTCGCTGTTCCTCTCTCCCTGGGCACTGAACATGAGTGCCGAGTACCGGCAGCACATGGATAACCGGGACGAGGTTTCCCAGATATCGCCAGGAACGTTCAATGAGTCCAGCAGTGCGGACCGGGTTTTCTTTGTCGAGGGTATCGTGGGCGACCAGGGGCGAGTAAAAAATGTTTTCGTCAGCTCCGTGCAGCAGGGACGGCTTGGCGTAATCGCGGCTACCGAAGGTCATACCGAGTCGATGCCCAATGGCGACCGCTATCTGGTCATGGACAAAGGCCGCCGTTACGAAGGCTCTCCGGGCACCCCTGAATACCGGGTCATGGAATTTGACAAGTATCTGGTACGCATCGAAACCAAGGAATCACGCGGTATCGAAGAAACCGCCAGCAACATGCCCCTCGGGGAACTGTTCCGCCACCCCACCGCGGCCAACCTAGGCGAAATCGTCTGGCGCGTGGGCCTGCCCCTGATCGCGATCAATCTGTCACTGCTGGCCATTCCACTTTCATTTGTCAATCCACGTGCCGGTCGCGCCAACAACCTGATTTTCGCGCTTCTCACCTTCATGATCTACAGCAACCTGCTCAGCGTCAGTCAGGCATGGGTACGCCAGGAGCGCATACCCTTCGGAGTAGGAATCTGGGCTGTGCATGTGGCGATGTTTGTCATCCTGCTTCTGCTGTTCTGGCGCCGCCTGTCCATTTTCTCCTGGAGCCGCCTGTGGCGCTAAAGGTCTACGAGCGCTACCTTGCACGGGAAATTTTTACCGCCGTCACACTGGTACTGGTGGCCTTCCTGATGCTTTTCGCATTTTTTGATTTCATCGGGGAAATCCAGCAGTTGGGAAAGGGTGGATACCAGCTTCACCACGCGATTGCCTATGTGGCACTCACCTTGCCAGGACGGGCCTACGAATTGCTGCCGATTGCTGTGCTGATAGGCACTCTCTACGCACTGACACAACTGGCACGACATTCCGAGATCACTGTCCTGCGGGCATCGGGCCTGTCCACCTCTGGGCTGTTGGTTACCCTGCTGAAACAGGGCCTGCTTTTCGCGATACTGACGCTCGTGATCGGCGAAGCAGTGGCGCCACCCGCGGAACGGGCCGCGCAGCAGCTGCGCCTGCAGGCCCAAAGCAGCATGGTAGCCCAGGAGTTTCGTTCCGGACTCTGGGTCAAGGATGAATACAATTTCGTCAACGTCCGCGACATGCTGCCCGATGCCACACTGCAGGACATCAGAATCTATGCATTTGACTCATCCAATCACCTGAAGGCCATCCGGGAAGCACACACCGGAAAGTATGCAGGGGACGGGGAGTGGACGCTCAGTCAGGTAGAGCAGACCCTTTTCGAGGGAAATCGCGCTCATGTCGAACGGTTCCCGACAATGGGATGGAAGTCCGCACTCAACCCGGACATCCTTTCCGTATTGCTGGTGGTGCCGGAAAAAATGTCCTTGCTGAACCTGTATCACTACACCCGGCATCTGGAAGAAAATCACCAAAAGACGGACCGTTACGACATCGCGTTATGGAAAAAGCTCAGTTATCCGTTCACTGCGCTGGTCATGATGATGCTGGCCCTGCCCTTTGGCTACCTGCAGGATCGGATGGGAGCGGTAAGCATCAAGGTATTCGCCGGTGTCATGCTGGGTATAGGCTTTCACATGCTCAATGGCCTTTTTTCCAGCCTGGGAGCCATCAACAGTTGGCCACCCTTCTGGTCTGCCATAACACCCAGCCTGATCTTTCTGGCGGGGGCCAGCGGATTTCTCTGGTGGACAGAACGACGTTAAGCCTCAGCGTTTGAACACGATCCGGGTACCCGCCAGCCGGTCATGCAGAAACTGACGGTCCCGGTCAAAAAGTGCCCAGACAACCCCGGCACCAAAAAAACAGAAACAAGGCCAGGCAAGCAGATAACGCACAACCACCTGCCACGCCAGGGGCGGTGTACCCCTCACGCTCATCAGCTGCAGTTTCCAGGTCTGCATGGCCAGGGTCTGCCCGCCATGCATCCAGTACCAGATGAAATATGCGCCGACGACAACCAGCAGATGGACTGCCGTGACACCGGAGGAGGGCAGGATGCCGGCAGCCGCCAACCCCATTTCCGGAATCATGAATCCGATGGAAAGGACACCCAGCACCAGCAGGCTTTCATACAGGAGGCTGGCGAGACGGCGGCGAATACCAGGCAGACTCCCGGTCACTGAGATGCCGCCGGCACGGATGGCGCAGAGGACGGCGCGGGTGGCACCTGACCAACACCTCCGGCACCAGGGGTGGCAGGCACCGGCACACTGGATGGCGGAACCGCCGGAACGGATGCGGCAGGGGGGGGTGGGATCGGTACTGCCCGAGGCGCCGCATGGGGAGCCAGAGGCCTGGATGGCACCGTAGCCTTTATCCCCCCCCCTCGCGCCTGTGACTTGCGGGCGGCCTCCCGCGTCAGACGCTGCCTTTCAGCCTCGGGAAGCTCCTTGTACTGCTGCCACTGTTCGGCAATCATTCCACGACGCTCCGGAGGCACCTTTTGCAGGGTCTTGTACTGATCCCGCGCAGCCTTGCGTTCTTCTGTCGAAAGGTTGGTCCACGCCCGCATACGCTGCTGGAGCCGTTGCTGCTCTTCGGGACTCATCCTTGGATAACGTTCGATGATGCCGAGCCAGCGTTTGCGCCGGAAGGGCTCCATGCCATCCCATTCCCTTGCCAAAGGAGCCAGCGCCTGCCGTTGCTGGGGGGAAAGTTCCGCCCAGTTGGGTTGAACCAGAGGAGGAACAGCAGCGATCGCAGCAGGTGACAGCAGCAGATTTATTGCGATACAGGCAATGAGGAATGATGAGCGAGCCATGCGCGGAAACCCTGATCGGTGTATGCGGCCACCGGAAGTTCGTCAGTCAGAAGGGCAGAATCCACGTCGATGTTATCGTCGGCATCGCTATAGGAATTCCAGTAATAAGTGCCAACCATGCCCAACATCAAAACTACGGTGGCAACAAGCACGCGGGCCTGGGGTAGCACGAAATCCACAGTCAAACCACCAATCGACGCGAGACGGGTTGCCGCCACGGGACGCGCCAACGCAGCCTGCCGGGCCTTTGCCAGACGACGGGTCAAATCCGGGCGCATCGAATCACAGCCCTGGTCAAGCACCCGGGCGATTTTCAGGCCGATCTCATGGTCGCTGTTCATAATTTGATCCCTTTCGCTTTCAGCGCCCCGGCCAGCGCCTGCACTGCCCGGAAGCAATGTGTCTTCACGCTGCCCTCCGAGCAACCCATGGCACGTGCGGTTTCCGATATATCCAGTTCCTCCCAGTAACGCATCAGGAAGGCTTCACGTTGACGCGGAGGCAATTTTTTTACCTCTTTATCAATCAATTCAACTACTTGATATCTTTCAAGATGCTCATGGGGAGTATCGAGTAGGTTCGACTCACCGGCCGCACCCAAAGTTTCCAGAGGATCACCATCCTCATCATCGCCCCCTGTCAGGGACGAAAACAGAACCGTCCACGTGGAGCGGACCTTCTGACGACGGTAAAAATCCCGGATTGCGTTTTGCAGGATACGCTGAAACAGCATGGGCAGTTCTGCGACCGGCCGCCCGCTATATTTCTCCGTCAGACGCAGCATGGCATCCTGAACCAGATCGAGGGCGGTCTCTTCGTTGTGCACTGCAAACAGAGCTTGCCTGAAGGCTCTGCGCTCAACATCCGCCAAAAAATCTGAGAGTTCGCCGTGCGTCGCCACCTAGGGCCCCGAATCAAAATTTTCCCGCGTCAAACCCTGAGGTGCCCCGCATCGAAATCCGGGCCGAGCCTTGACCGAAGAAAGCCGAATCGTTAATGTTACGGGTTTTTCCGGAGAATTCCGGAAACCTCGAACATCATTGTGACGAAAATCATGGAACTGACAGGGGCTGAGATCGTAGTCAGGTGCCTCCAGGAAGAAAAGGTCGAGCACGTCTTCGGCTATCCTGGGGGATCTGTCCTGTATATTTATGACGAACTGTTCAAGCAGAATCAGGTCAAGCACATCCTGGTCCGTCATGAACAGGCTGCCGTCCACGCCGCAGATGCGTACTCCCGCTCCTCTATTGGCAAGATCGGCGTTGCACTGGTAACTTCCGGCCCCGGTGTAACCAATGCCGTTACCGGCATTGCAACAGCCCACATGGATTCCGTACCCATGGTCATCATCACTGGCCAGGTACCGACCGCCTACATCGGCCAGGATGCCTTCCAGGAGTGCGACACCGTGGGCATCACCCGCCCCTGCGTGAAACACAACTTCCTCGTGAAGAACGTCAAGGATCTGGCGGAAACCCTGAAAAAAGCCTTCTATCTGGCCAAAACCGGCCGCCCCGGCCCTGTGCTGGTGGATATCCCCAAGGATGTCACGGCACAGAAGTACGCCTTCAGCTATCCCGATTCGATTTCCATCCGCTCCTACAACCCGGTGGTGAAGGGCCACAGTGGCCAGATCAGGAAGGCGGTACAACTGTTGGTGGGTGCCAAGCGCCCCATGATCTATACGGGCGGCGGCGTCATCCTGTCCGATGCCGACCAGCAGCTGGGCAAGTTGACCCGCCTGCTCGGTTTCCCCCTGACCCAGACCCTCATGGGCCTGGGTGCCTTCCCCGCCACGGATCACCAGCATCTGGGCATGCTGGGCATGCATGGCACCTACGAGGCCAATATGGCCATGCAGCACTGCGACGTGCTGCTCGCTATCGGAGCCCGCTTCGATGACCGGGTGATCGGCAATCCCGCCCACTTCGGCCAGGTGGCACGCAAGATCATCCACGTCGACATCGATCCGTCCTCCATCTCCAAGCGGGTCAAGGTGGACGTGCCCATCGTCGGCAATGTGCCCGATGTACTGGACGAACTCATCGCCCAGATCGAATCCAGCGATCGCGCGGCGCTCCCCGGCAATATCGCCGGCTGGTGGAAGCAGATCGAAGAATGGCGCGGCAAGGACTGCCTGAAATTCAAGCAGGACGACCAGGTGATCATGCCCCAGTTCGTGGTGCAGAAACTCTATGAAGTTACGGGTGGCGATGCCTTCATCACTTCCGACGTGGGCCAGCACCAGATGTTCGCTGCCCAGTTCTACAAGTTCGACAAGCCTCGCCGCTGGATAAACTCGGGCGGCCTGGGCACCATGGGTGTGGGGCTGCCCTACGCCATGGGAGTGCGTTTCGCCAATCCCGATGCCCAGGTGGCCTGCATCACCGGCGAAGCCTCAATCCAGATGTGCATCCAGGAACTTTCCACCTGCAAGCAGTTCCGCCTGCCCGTCAAGATCATCAATCTCAACAACCGCTATCTGGGCATGGTGCGCCAATGGCAGGAGATGTTCCACGGCAACCGCTACGCCGAATCCTACGTGGATGCCCTGCCCGATTTCGTGAAACTGGCCGAATCCTACGGTCACGTGGGCATGCGCATCGAGCGTCCCGCCGACGTGGAACCCGCCCTGCGCGAAGCCTTCACCAGGCATAAAGACGACCTGGTATTCATGGACTTCATCACCGACCAGACCGCCAACGTGTTCCCCATGGTGGCGGCGGGCAAGGGTCTTTCGGAAATGGTCCTCGCCGAGGATCTGTGAGGCAAGACAGCATGCGACACATCATCTCCATCCTGATCGAAAACGAAGCCGGGGCCCTCTCCCGCGTGGCCGGGCTGTTCTCCGCCCGTGGCTACAACATCGAGACCCTGACTGTCGCCCCCACCGAGGACCCGTCCCTCTCCCGCATGACCCTGGTGACAGCCGGCTCGGACGACATCATCGAGCAGATCACCAAGCAGCTGAACAAGCTGGTCGACGTGGTCAAGGTCGTGGATCTTTCCGAGGCACCCCATGTCGAGCGTGAACTGATGCTGGTCAAGGTGCGCGCCTCGGGCAAGGATCGCGAGGAGATGAAGCGCATGTCGGATATCTTTCGCGGTCGCATCATCGACGTGACCGAAACCACCTACGTCATCGAGCTGACCGGCACCTCCTCCAAGCTCGATTCCTTCATCGTGGCCATCGACCAGACGCTGATCCTCGAAACCGTCCGCACGGGCGTCTCCGGCATCGGCCGCGGCGACCGCATTCTCAAGATCTGATCCACCGCAACTATTCGCTTAAGGGGTTTTCCATGAAAGTCTATTACGACAAAGACGCCGACCTCTCCCTGATCAAGGGCAAGAAGGTCACCATCGTCGGCTATGGCTCCCAGGGCCACGCCCACGCCCTGAACCTGAAGGATTCAGGCGTCAAGGTGACCGTCGGCCTGCGCCGCGAAGGCTCCTCCTGGACCAAGGCTGAAGCGGCCGGGCACAAGGTGGAAGATATCGCAAAGGCCGTCAAAGGCGCCGACGTGGTCATGATCCTGCTGCCCGATGAAAACATCCCTGGCGTGTACTACAGCGAAGTCGAGCCCAACATGAAAAAGGGTGCTGCCCTGGCCTTCGCCCATGGTTTCAACGTTCACTACAATCAGGTCGTGCCCCGCGCCGATGTGGATGTGATCATGGTCGCCCCCAAGGGTCCCGGTCACACCGTCCGCTCCGAGTACCTGAAGGGCGGCGGCGTACCTTCCCTGATCGCCGTGTACCAGGACAGGAGCGGGAAGGCCCGTGACATCGCCCTCTCCTACGCGGCGGCCAACGGCGGCACCAAGGGTGGCGTGATCGAAACCGATTTCCGCGAGGAAACCGAGACTGACCTTTTTGGCGAACAGGCCGTGCTTTGCGGCGGCGCCGTGGAACTGGTCAAGATGGGCTTCGAAACCCTGGTGGAAGCCGGCTATGCGCCCGAGATGGCCTACTTCGAGTGCCTGCACGAACTCAAGCTGATCGTCGACCTGATGTACGAAGGCGGCATCGCCAACATGAACTATTCCATCTCCAACAATGCGGAGTATGGTGAGTACGTGACCGGCCCCGAAGTCATCAACGAAGAGTCCCGCTATGCCATGCGCAATGCCCTCAAGCGCATCCAGTCCGGCGAATACGCGAAAAAATTCATCCTCGAAGGTCGTACCAACTATCCCGAGATGACCGCCCGCCGCCGCCTCAACGCGGCTCATCCGATCGAGCAGGTCGGCGCCAAACTGCGTGAAATGATGCCCTGGATCCGCAAGAACAAGCTGGTGGACCAGAGCAAGAACTGATCGACCCCCGCGGCGAACCGATTCTTTTCCGGAAAGGGCACAGCCAGGCTGTGCCCTTTTCCTACCGGCCAGGTGAATCCCTCATGAGCAACTATCCCCATCCCGTCATCGCCCGTGAAGGCTGGCCCTTCCTTGCCGGCGCCCTCATCGCCGCGCTGGCCGCATCCCGCTTCGCCGGACCACTGATATCGATTCCCATCTGGGTCATCTTTCTCTTTGTCCTGCAGTTCTTCCGCGACCCGGGCCGCACCGTTCCCTCCGGAGAGAAAAACGTGCTCTCCCCGGCTGATGGCCGCATCGTCGCCATCGAACCGGCCCGTGATCCCTGGCTGAATCGCGACACGCTCAAGATCAGCGTGTTCATGAACGTGTTCAATGTCCACTCCAACCGCAGTCCGGTAGATGGCACCGTAATCCAGCGCTGGTACCATCCCGGCGCCTTCCTCAATGCCGCCCTGGACAAGGCTTCGCTGGAAAACGAGCGTAACGCCCTGCATCTGCGTACCACCAGCGGTCAGGACGTTACCTGCGTCCAGGTGGCCGGCCTGATCGCCCGGCGCATCCTCTGCTATGTGGAAGCGGACACCCCACTCAAGCGTGGCCAGCGTTACGGTTTCATCCGGTTCGGCTCGCGGGTGGATCTCTACCTGCCCACCGACGCACGGGTACGTGTCACCATCGGCGACAAGGTACAAGCCACCAGTACGATCCTTGCCGAACTCGCCTGATGCAAACCCCGGCGCTGGCCCGGCTACAATAGCTGTGTCTTGATCGCCCCGTCTTCATACCCATGCAGGAACTCCGCTCCCGCAAATCTCCGGTGTCCCCGACACTGAGCCGCCGCGGCATCTATCTGCTGCCCAACCTGTTTACGACCGCCGCCCTGTTCGCCGGTTTCTACGCCATCGTCCAGGCCATGAACCAGCAGTTCGAGCAGTCCGCCGTGGCCATTTTCATCGCCATGGTGCTCGATGGCCTCGACGGCCGGGTGGCCCGCATGACCCGGACCCAGAGTGCCTTCGGTGCCGAGTACGACTCCCTCTCCGACATGGTCTCCTTTGGCGCCGCCCCGGCCCTGGTGATCTACGAATGGGCGCTGAAAGGCATGGGCAAGCTGGGCTGGATCGCGGCCTTCATCTACTGTGCCGGCGCGGCGCTGCGCCTGGCGCGGTTCAACACCAACATCGACGTGGTGGACAAACGCTACTTCCAGGGCATGCCCAGCCCCGCCGCCGCCGCCCTGATCGCCGGCCTGGTCTGGATTTTGATCGACAACCGGTGGACCGGTGCCGAGGCCCGCTGGTACGCCTGCACCCTCACCATCTTCGCCGGCATCACCATGGTCAGCAATGTCCGCTATTACTCGGGCAAGGACATCAATCTGCGCAAGAGCGTACCTTTCATCGTGATTGCCGGCATTGCCCTGGCGTTCGCGCTGATTTCCATCGATCCGCCAAGCGTACTCTTCGGCCTTTTCCTCGCCTATGCCGTTTCGGGCTATGCCCTGGCCATCTGGCAATTCCTCTCGCGGGGAAAAAATCGCACGCGCCGCTGATCTGAATTTATCCGTTCATCGCACGCGCTACAGCACCCGCTCCACATCATTCAAGACGGAGGCCTCATGGCCAAGCATGATCTGATCATCTTCGATACCACCTTGCGTGATGGCGAGCAAAGCCCCGGGGCCTCGATGACACGGGAAGAAAAACTGCGCATTGCCCGGCAACTGGAAAAAATGCGGGTGGACGTCATCGAAGCCGGTTTTCCCGCGGCATCGAATGGTGATTTCGAGGCGGTCCGGGCGGTTGCCGAAGCTATCAAGGATTCCACCATCGCCGGCCTCTGCCGTGCCTCGGACAAGGATATTTCCCGCGCCCTGGAAGCCGTCAGGCCGGCCCGTGCCGGCCGTATTCACACCTTCATCGCCACCAGCCCGATCCACATGGAGAAAAAGCTGCGCATGAGCCCGGATCAGGTGATCGAGGCCGCCAGAAACGCCGTGCGCTTCGCCCGCAACGGAATCGACGATGTGGAGTTTTCCTGCGAGGATGCCGGCCGCTCCGAACTGGATTTTCTCTGCCGCATCGTCGAGACCGTGATCAAGGAAGGCGCCCGCACCATCAACATCCCCGATACCGTGGGCTACAACCTGCCCCAGCAGTTTGCCGAACGTATCCGTCTGCTGCGTGAGCGGGTGCCGAATTCCGACAAGGTGATCTGGTCCGTCCATTGTCACAATGATCTGGGCCTCGCCGTGGCCAATTCCCTGGCCGCCGTCACTGCCGGTGCCCGTCAGGTGGAATGCACCATCAACGGCCTCGGCGAGCGGGCGGGGAATGCATCGCTGGAAGAAATTGTCATGGCCGTGCGCACCCGGCAGGATTTTTTCGACTGCGACACCCGCATCGACACCACCCAGATCGTTCCGGCTTCCCGGATGGTGTCCAGCATCACCGGCTTTCCCGTTCAGCCCAACAAGGCGATCGTCGGCGCCAACGCCTTCGCCCATGAATCCGGCATCCATCAGGATGGCGTGCTCAAGCACCGGGAAACCTACGAGATCATGCGCGCCGAGGATGTCGGCTGGTATGCCAACAAACTGGTGCTGGGCAAACATTCCGGTCGTACCGCCTTCCGCGCCCGGCTGCAGGAGCTGGGGATTGAAGTGGATTCGGAGCAGGTGCTCAATACCGCCTTCACCCGCTTCAAGGAACTGGCAGACAAGAAACACGAGATCTTCGACGAAGACCTTCACGCCCTGATGTCGGAAGACGTGATCGCTCCCGAACAAGAGCATTACCGGCTCGTCTCCACCCGCTTTCACTCCGAAACCGGGGAAACACCCAGGGCTTCCGTGACCCTGGTGGCGGGCAGCCAGGAGCAGCGTGCCGAGGCCGAGGGCAGCGGCCCCGTGGATGCCGCCTTCAAATCCATCGAAAGCATGGTACGAAGCGGAACCGAACTGCTGCTCTATTCGGTGAATGCCATCACCACCGGCACCGATGCCCAGGGCGAAGTCACCGTGCGGCTATCGAAGGCAGGGCGGATCGTAAACGGCCAGGGTGCCGACACCGACATCATCGTCGCGTCGGCCAAGGCTTACCTCAACGCGCTCAACAAGCTGTATGCCAGTCCGGAGCGGGTCAACCCCCAGGGAGACGTCTGATGCCCGTGCCGCTCCAGCGGGCGAAAAGAACAGCGCTGGTGAAGAACACCAGGGTCAGTGCCACCTCCACCCCGGCCAGGACGCGGCCCGCCGTGCCGGGATCGCTCGCAGCGCGCACGACCCCCTCGGTAAAGTAGGCCAGGATCATCATCGAAGCCCACTGGAAGGTATAACGCCGGCCGCGCAAGACCCCGCGCAGGGGCAACAGCAGAGGCAGCACCTTGAACACCAGGGCGGAGCCGCCGGGTCGCAGGGGCGCCCACCACAACTCCCAGGCCAGACACAGGAAAATCAGGGCAATCAGGCCGACAGTCGCCGACAGATGCACAACATTCAGACGATTCATGAAAAGTAATTCCACGGGGGGGCCGCATTATATGCGCCGGCTCCTGACCCTTCCCTACCGCGTCATCCGGCGTTTTTTCAAGGAGCGCTTCGCCCAGACCGCAGCCGCGCTTTCTTTCGCCACGCTGCTGGGCCTGGTTCCCATGGTGGCGGTCGCCGCCGCCGTCATGATCCATCTGCCGCTGGCGGACAGCCTTCTGGCCGCGATCCAGAAATTTCTCCTGACCAATCTGCTGCCGGAAAAAGCCGGCGGCATCATCGCCCGGTATCTAAGCCAGTTTGCCGTCAAGGCCCAGCGTCTGACCTGGATCGGTGTGATCGCCCTGATCGCCGCAGCCCTGGCGCAGATGCTCACCATCGAGCACACCTTCAATGGCATTTGGGGGATCAAGATGCGCCGCCCGGTGTTACGCCGGATCTATATGCATCTGCTGGCCCTGGTGCTTGGACCCCTGGTTTTCGGCGCCAGCATCGGCATCATCACCTATGCCACCAGTGCATCGCTTGGTTTTGTGGATATGGCGCACGCCACCATCGGCATCGTGATCCAGCGCATTTCTTTTGCCTTCATGGTCGCCATCTTCGCCCTGCTCTACTGGAAAGTGCCGCATCGAGAAGTCAGCGGCCGGCATGCCTTCTGTGGCGGCGTCATCGCCGCTGCCGGTTTCATCCTGCTGCAAAAACTGTTTTCCGGCTACGTCATCGGCCTGGGCAGTTACCGCATCGTCTATGGCGCGTTTGCCGCCATTCCCATCTTTCTGCTCTGGCTGCATCTGTCCTGGAGCGTGATCCTGCTCGGTGCGCTGGTCGTCGCCGACCTGGGACGCCACGATGCCGGTCCACGCTAGCCGGTAGCGGGCCGACGCAGGGATTCGAACTCCAGCACATCGATACTGCTGGTCTGCTGCCGCAGGGCCGTAACGCGACAGGTGCTCAGCCTGACACGCCCATCCGTCCCATCCACCAGGCTGAAATTTTCTCCCAGTCGCTCCCCCAGACCGCCCCGGCTGACCAGCAAGGCCTCCGTCATGTGCGTCATGCTCCCCACCGACAGCAACAGGGCTGGCACCATCTCCCGATCTCCTCCTTCATGGCAGACATGGACAGCCCGTGATCGGGGCGCCAGCAGTTCCAGCCCCAACTCCAGATGCTCGGGGTGATCACTGCGAACCCAGCGCACAATCCAGACGCTCCAGTGCCCGTCATCCCGCTCCTTGATCCCGAGGGCGCCACCGGCGACCACTCCCCTTACTGCTCCCTGCAGATGCATCAAGGCAAACCCGGCCGCATTTTCATTGAGCACCATCCATTCCGATATGGAACCGGAATCTGCATCCACCACTTCGTGCCGGTTCAATGCCTCCCACAGTTCACCCAGGCGGACACAGACACGCACCCGGTCACCTTGGCGACGACGCGGCAAATGCCGTACCGCCGGCACCAACCATTGATCCCGGGCGCGGCGCAACACCGCGAGATATTCCGGACGGTTGGCCAGCCGCGGGTATCCCAGCGCAGCGGCGGGCGTGCCTGATTCCAGTTGCTCGATGCAGGCACCGATACGACGGCCCAGTTCGGCACAGCAAAAATAAATCACCCGGCTTTCAGTGCTGGGCACCCTCCGGGTCAGGGCCACTGCCGACCTGCCCTGCTCCGCATCGATCCAGAACCAGGCATTCGCAGCACCCGTTGCATCGGGAGGACGATCGCTGATCGCAACCGCTTCCCCTTCTACTTGGGCAACCTCCGCCAGAAATGCCAGCTCGCGTGGAGTGAACTGCTCCGGCCGCACGGTACCCAGTGCCAACAAGGCCCCCAATGCAGCCGGGATCGTCACTGCGACAGGGCCCTCTCCCGCTGCACGGCAGACCAGAAATATCCGGGACCATAAATCCTGCGGCGGAGATGAAAACGCATACAGGTTGACACGTAGCTGGCGCAACAGGACATCCAGCGCCAAGGTGGCCATCGCAGAATCCGTCGACGATTCTTCCGTATCGGAGCCCAATGGCATCCCTGCGAAATAAAGCCCCAGCATCTCCGACCATGTCCGCGCCAAGACATGAAGTCGCCGCGGCAATGGCAGAGCCGTATCGAGCAGCAGCGTCCGCACCTCGGCATCAATCAGCCGGACCCGTTGATCAAGAAGGTTTCGGGCAGCCTGCTCCAGGGGCGGCGCAATATCCGCACCGGCATATAGATGATGACGCAACGGAACCAGCGCACGCAGCACATCTTCCGGCATACCCTGCGCCAGCCACGACTCCATGTTTTCGGTCACTGCCATCTTTACTTCTCTCCCCCCCATACACATCACAAAAGCCAGAAAAACACGGGAAACGATAATCCGAGAAATCCGCCCCTATTGCTTTGACAAGGCGGCAGTTTCGCGTACAATCCGCCCTCCTTAGCAGGCGCGTAGCTCAGCTGGTTAGAGCACCACCTTGACATGGTGGGGGTCGTTGGTTCGAGTCCAATCGCGCCTACCAAATTCCAGGGAAGAATCCTCTTTCCGTATCGTGCGCTGGCGCTCACAAAAAAACCGCTAGCAGTGGTTTTTTCTCACCGCAGGTCAAACCTCGGCGTTCTTCTGGCGATCTAGCTCTGATCCTGATCGTCATTCACTACCGCATTACACGGTTGGAATTCTGTTTCATCCCCATGCGGGATAACACCGGGTTTCTGCTACGGATAACGCGATTCCGTTTTCTCCGCACCACCCATAATGATTTCGACGTTGCCTTGGACGCCCCCCTCCCCGCAGGACTCTACACCTGAATGACACACACATACGCTGCCGAACCATAACGTAATGTGTGTGCCGCGATGAAAGAGTCGGTAAGGATTTTGAGATAACAGAAGGCAGAATAGTGTCGAACTGAGCGCCACTTGGCCCAAGTCCTGCACGGCCCTGGCCACACAGAATAAACACGATCCCCGCGTGGCGAAGGGATCGTGCAAACGAAAACGCCCAACTGAGAACAGTTGGGCGCTGAATAGTGGTGGCGGAACACGGAACCGAACCCGCGTCCACCTTCCAACGCAGAGAGGCAGGCGTTGCTATTTAGTCTTTGGTTTGAATCATTTGGCCGTTTTCGTGGACATTCGTCAAATTGGATGGGCCTCCCAGATCGTGGGTTCACTGCGGGAAATTGGTAGCCAGTTGCCGGGTGCGGAGGACAGGTTCGGCAGGCAAGGGATGGTGTCAGCGCGAAGCTCTAATGGACGTATTGCGTCGTTTGTACTAACATAGAGACAGATGTACGTTTATTAGGAGTCCTGCCATGTCCACCACCGCACCTGCACGCTCCGCCCGCCTTGGGTTGCGCGCGACCCCAGCGCAAGAAACCGTACTGCGTCGCGCCGCCGAAGTCGCGCACAAGTCGCTGACGGATTTCATCCTCGATGCCGCTTACCAGGCCGCCGAGCAGACCCTGCTCGACCAGCGGCTGTTCATGGTCTCCGGCAGCCAGTACCAGGCGCTGCTGGACATGCTGGATCGGCCGGAATCTGACAATCCCGGCTTGGCCGACCTGTTCTCCCGGAGTCCGGTCTGGGCCAAGAAATGAGCCTGTCAGCACCGCAGCCGCTCGATGCGCGTCACCGGCTGGAAGAGTTCGACTGCGGAAAACCGGCGCTCACCGAATGGCTGCTGCGGCACGCACGCCAGGCACAAGGTAGCGGCTCGGCGAGAACCTTCGTTGTCTGCGACGGGGATCGCGTGGCCGGGTACTACAGCCTGACCGTCGGCCAGATCGACACGCTCGAGGCCCCGGAGCGGGTGCGCCGCGGGATGGGCCAGTACCCGATCCCGCTGATCATCCTGGCGAGGCTGGCGGTTGACCTCGACTACCAGAAGCGCGGCCTGGGTTTCAGCCTGCTGCAGGATGCCATCCGCCGCGCCATCGCCGTGGCCGAGCATGCCGGCATCCGCGCGCTGCTGACCCATCCCCTCGACGCCGAGGCGGAGGCGTTCTACCGGCGCTTCGGCTTTGAGCCGACCCCGGAGAACGAACGGCAACTGATCCTCCTGCTCAAGGATGCGCGGCGTTTCGCCGGGGCGCCACATTGAATCAGGCATCGCACTTGGCTTCGTCGGCGAACAGCGTTGTCATGGGGGCATCAGCGTTGGAGAAAAAGATGCGCTACCCCGTGATGACCGAAAAGCACCTGGCCGAGCGCTGGCAGGTCAGCCTCAAAACGCTGCAGCGTTGGCGGCTCGATAGCGAGGGGCCGGTCTGGCACAAGCTGTTCCGCCACGTTCGTTACCACGAAGCCGATGTTCTTGAATTCGAACGACGCGGTGCGCAACACCTGATGACCTTGCTCGGCATCAACCGGGAGTTCAAGCCCGCCGATGAGGATGTCGGCGAGGCGTTCGATGCCCAAGGAGGTCGCTACCTCACGGCCAAAGACATCGCTGAGGCGGCGTCGCTGCCGATCCACATTTTTCAAGATCGCGCCGAACGCGAACGCAAACAGATTCCGCACCTGATGCTGGGCGGTAATCTACGCTTTTCGCTGCGAGCGATCCTGGATTGGGAGATGACCAACAGCGTGCTGGGCAACGCTGCCGCTGCGGTCGTCGAAGAGGCCGACGCCCCGGCAGAACCACCCGCGCCGGCCAAGCGCTGGTACGAGCTGGTCAGGGAGCAGGACAGAGAACGGTTCGATTCTGCGCCATAGCCTGAACAGAAGTCCCCAGTTTTGGCCAAAAGTCCACCGTTTCGGCCATTTGTCCACTCTCGGCGCAACACGGAACCGAACCCGCGTCCGTAATCCGAGCCAGATAGTAACGCCCTGGCCTTGAGGCCGCGGATTCGATGATTTGGCCACCGTCACTGTTCTGAACCCAAATCGAACTCCAGCCAATCCCTCCCAGACCAAAGAAAGCCGTCATCTTCTGGTATGGCAGATGCCCCCTTCGGCCGCATAGAAAAGTGTCGCCTTTTCCCTGTTGTCTTGAGCGACCAAGTTGCCTGGCAAGTTCCGCATTGGCAGTAGAAGTCCTGCTGCTGCCCTCGCACGAATCGCGCCTGATGACCACAAAGCTCAGCAAGAGTTGCGATCTGTTCGATAGCGTCCCCGACGGCATCCTCAACTTGCGAATTAGCTGAGCCTTTGAGTGAAGCCTTCAGTTCGGCTGCTTTCTGAGCATCGACTGGCGCGAGGAGCCTGACATGGGTAGACGAAATAGATTCAAACTGTTCTGGCCAAGCCTCGGTTAGCCTTTTGGCCGGTGTGGGCAACGGCCCCAATTTTCGGCCATGACCTTGGAGCAATTGCCGCAACATCCACTCATCGATCAACTTCCCCACCTTCTCCACGACATAAAGATCCAGCGGTGAAACAGGAAGACTCTGCGGCGATGCGACACTAGTTGGCGTGCCTGGCCAACACACGATGCGACCAGGCTCCAGAGTCTCAATGCTATTTATTGACTCGCCGAACCAGGCAATCGGCACGATCCGCAGGGTAGATCCCTCAGACTGAGTTACGACCCAATCATGCGCATCATGCCTGAGGGTGAAGGTCCGGCCCGCCCAACTGAACACAAAATTTCCATCTGCTCTACGCAGGCCATACCGTTCAAGCGCCCGCCTGACGACAAGACCGACGTAACTGACGTAAGCAAGTTGCAATTGCAATTGCCGCGCCAAGCGCTCTTCCGGGGGGAGTAGCCGTTCCTCTCGATCATCTTTCAGTTTTTCCCATAGAGGGGGCAGATGACGATAGTGAGGGTCGTGATTGAGGATGTTTGTCCGGTGAATTTGGGCAGGAACCACAGATGCAGCAGGCACCAGCGAATAAAGACCCCGTTGCTTCAATCCTCTGACTGCACGCAACTGCGACTCCAAATCGCTGAGAGCACGCTTTCCTGCCTCCAACTGCATCCCAGTTTTGTCATCAAGATATGACTCACCCCAGAGGCGACAAATATCCTGGCGAAGTCGAAAATGCGTCTGCTCGGAGTCTTGGAACTCCAAAGCTCGTTCCAGTCGTGAATTGACACCCCGAATGCGAGCTAGTCTCCTAGCAAGGTGTCGATCAAGCCGATCGAGAAGTCGCTTATATAGCCGGTTCTCATAGATGGCATAGTCGTCCTCGCTGAAACGCGCCAGAACCTTGCGCGGTTGAACGCCGCTGAGCGTACGCTGCTGCCAGCAATCTGAGTGTGATGCCAGATGACTTAATGCTGTAGTCGCGAGCCGTCGAACTCGCGCCACCGGTGCAACCAAATCATCATATCGAAGGTCTCTGCGGGGGCGGTCTGATATTGAATGCAGATGACCATCTCTGAGTACCACCGCCAAGTCTCGCTCGAGTTCTTCGAGTGCGCATTGTGCGGCCATCTCAGCCGGTAGCATGGGCGAGACATTTGCATCATGCGCGTGAGCGATTTTTCCGGCGATTGAAATAATCGCCTCTGCAGAAAGATCGGAGTCCGCCTGATCGTCATCAGACTGATCGATGGAGAGCACTTGTGATTCAGTGTCTTGAATCCGGATGGCACCCGAGCCATCGTCCGAGAGCAGATCACCAGCCTGCAAGTGGCTGTGTCCATTGACCACTAGTGGCTCAAGCAAGCAATACCGACCCGGCAGTAACGCATCGGGGAGGTGGCTGAGTTTGCCGCCCGTAAGGCGGTCCAGAAATTTCATGCCCCACGTTCCTTACGGCGACGGTCTTCAGCCAACAATGCAACGGAACGGCGAGGTTCCGATTTCCACCCCTTCCAGACTGTGGTCAACGCTTGTTCGATGGCGGCTAAATCATCTATGGTCGCATCGTATCTACCCGTGACCTTCCCGCGCCTGAATACTCTGCTGGCAAGCAAATGGTCCAGGGCATCTTCTTTGCGACCGCCTGCAGCTATAAAAACAGAGACAAATCGCATGGCCTGACGTTCGAGTCGATTACCCCAACCCAGGTCAAAGCGATCCTGCAAGATGCTCGTGAGCGGGCCCGTGGTCAACTCCGCCAACAACTCTGAAACCTCATCGGCGTTTTGAGTCACAGCGGCATCGAAACGCCCCATCAATGATCCATAACTAAAACTGGCCTTTGGCTTTGGCTCTACCTCGAATCCTGCTTCGTGGCGAGGAAGCGTCATTACATGCACACGGTCGTAAGTTTTGTCAGCAAACTCGTTCGTGGTCTCATCGTGGTTATCGGCACGGCCAGTTGGCTGCCATGGGTGGCACCTCGGTGAGCCTGAAGGTAGCGTCACTGTGGCAGCATCGCTTTGTTCAAGTGGTGGCATGGAATCAATCGCCGCCTTTGCCTTCTGCAATTTCGACGCGAAATCACTTTGTGCCGTATTCGTGTTTTGCGCTATTGGGGCTTTGTTCCCCTTATGGTGTTTTGCCATTTCAATACCAGCCCTTAAAAATTTGAACCCATTCGATGACAAAGTCAGCGTGTTCCATAGCTTCTTCTCGATCGATTCTTTCGCTACCTGAATGCCCAGCTTTTTTGTTTCGAGCATCCGCCATATCAAGCAGATGAGTCAGTCGAAGCTCATCGGCGGATACCCACGAGCTCCCGGCACCAGCGGGTGGGGTGCGGCTCGAAACCTTTGTTCCTTGGGCGCTGGTCAAGCGCGGCTTCAAGAAGCAGGTGATCACGCCGCTGGATGCGCCGCAGGAATTTTTGTCGGAGGCGAGCAGGGAGCGGGAAGCGCGGGCGGCGGTGCAGGACAGTGCGCTGATGCGCTCGCTTGGTCTTGCGCACCATTGGCAACGGCTGCTGGACGAAAAACGGGCGGCGTCGGTGGCCGAGATCGCCGAGGCTGAGGGCATGGACGTGACGCAGGTGCGCCGAGTGATGCGGCTGACCCTCCTGGCCCCGGATGTCGTGGAGTGGCTGGCGGGATCGCCTGACGCCATGCTGGAGAAGGTGATGCGCCGCCCGTGGCTCAATGGCTGGGGCGAGCAGATGCGCGTGCTCGCGCCGTACGCGTGATCGCGTCGAGTCCAGCGCCAGCAACTGCTTGCGGGTGATTCCCTTGCGCACCACCATCAACGGGGAATCAAGATCACGTACGCAGTAAGTGGTAGATCGTGATCTGTCCAAGTTCAGCGGGGCGACACAGGCGAAGGCTGTTCCGGCGCGAGCCTGCCTGTGAGGCGAAGGCCATCGCGCATATTCAAGGCAAGTAGCGCGATGTTGATGGCACCGGCCACCAGTTCCACTCCCTGTAGAGCATAGAACCTTGTGTCAAAACGACCTGCGTTCGCCCATGACGCAAGCATCCAGGCGCTGGGCAGTAGCACGAGTAGGCCATTGGCAGCTACGATTTTCATACGGCGCCCCTTGACGTCGGCGATCCTTCCGCGACGCCCGCGTGCCAGCGAAAAGCCGCTGCCGCCCGTAGCCATCATTGCCGGTATCAGCACCCACATTCCGGTCAGGATCGCATTCTTGACCGCAACGACGCTCGCCTGATCGAGAAAGAACTCTGAGACTGCCGTGGATGACCAGAACGAAGCGATGCACAGAAGCGCGACCGAGCCGAAGATGCCATGGAATTTCGATTTCATCATTGGATCTCAGAATGAGGATGGTTGGTCTGAAGTCGATGCACGACCGCTTCGAGTGCTTGCGCCGCAGCAAGCGCCTGCTCGGCGGGAACGGACTTGGCCAGTTCGGCCGCTTGGGCAGCCCACAGCGCATCGGCATCCTGATACAGAGCCAGCCCTTCTGATGTCAGGGCAAAGAGTGGTGAGCGCCGATGTGCGGGATTTGAATGCGCTTCAACCAGTCCCTTCTCAAGAAGCAGGTTCAGCTGTTTTTGCGCATCTTGGCGGGTCATGCCCATGGCCCCGCCGACCTGGGGGGCGGTCAGCGCCCCCCCCGCGAGCGCGAGCGCACCGAGCACTTGCCAGCGGGCGCTGGTAAGACCCAATGGCTCAACCAAACGGTCGCCCCAATGCAGAAGGACCCCGTTGCCACGGACAATGTGAGTTGCGTCATGGCTGCTGCCGGGTCACCTGCCGCAATGGTCGTATTAGCGCTCTTGATCATGACAACTAGCTTCCTATTATGGAAACTGGTTGTCAATATATATTGGCCAGCGCAAGAAGCCGACGTGTCAAATTTGCAAGCCGGTTCGCCACTGCAACAGCAATTGCCAGCCACAACCCATCGCCTGCAAACCCGCGCCAACAAAGGAAGTGCCCTCGCGCACGCTCGCGAGGCCTGTAGAGAAAACGGAGAACGGAGAGGCGGCGGCGGGGATGAAAACGCGGGGTTTGGAGGGGCGACGCTCGCGAGGCCGTGCCCGCAAACCGCGCCAACACTGGGGGAAACGGGGAATTCCGGGCGAAAAAAAACCAACCGAGAGGGGTTGGTTTTTTGAATCTTGGTGGCAGGGGCTCACCCGACGTCTGATATTAACACATTGTTTTATAACAATACATAGAACAGCACGACTTCGAGTTGCCCCCATAGTTGCCCCCATGCCTTTAAGACTCCTTAGGATAGCGTGGGTAGGCCAAGGAGAAAGGCCGATCTCGGTGACTACTAGCCCTACTATCTGCGATTAGGGAACGGCATAGAGGTTACCTGATTTCCTGGCCGTTGGCTGCCTTACACCGGCGCTGACTCAATCTGTGGGGTATGGGGTAGGTGTTGTTATTGCCCTTGGCAGTAAACGTCTTGTGCGGCCTTTGCCGTCCTGAAATCCGTTTGTGTCCTAGAGCGGCATCACTTGCCAGTCGCAAGGCGAGAGAAATCGGTTACGACGTACCGCAGATAGCGATCCTTAACGTACTCGCTTTTCACACCGGTTTTCTTGTCTGTTCGCTTCCCGTTGAACCAGATGCTTCGTAAGCCAACGTTTTTCCCGGTCTTGTTTTGAACCGCTTCAGCAATGAACTCCTGGGAAGACATTAGCCACGTTGTGTCGAGACGCTCGGAATAAAACACGAACCAGTAGTCTTCGCGGTGCTCGTGCGGTATTGCCGCAAACAGCGCGGCATCCCCTGATGCCACGGTACTCGACCTCGCCTTGATCTGCACAAGCGCAATACTTCCGTCCTTGCGACGGACAATTGCGTCCACAGCATGATCGTCCACGAGCGGCACGTACACGTCCATGCCTTCCTTGAGCATCCGACCAATGATCCAGTATTCGATTCGTTTGCCGAAACCAGCGGAGTGACGAAAAGGAATTGCCATGACGTTAGCCTGCGAAATGGTCAAATGAGCCTGAGGATGAAATAATCCCCCTATCTTTGACTGGATACTATACAAATCTTGGCAGGCAGACCTGCCGTACAAAAAGCAGATGGTGACCAAGGAATCCGAGTGGCAGACCCGCAAGCACCGCATTGACACGCGGTTGCGTGCGCTTGGCTGGAAGGTTATGCCGTACGAGCCGGGTATCGACACCACCACCCTCGATGCCGTCGCCCTTGAGGAATACCCGACCGAGAACGGCCCCGCCGACTACGCATTGTTCGTGCGCGGCCAGTTCCTCGGCATCATCGAAGCGAAGAAGGTCACGGTCAATCCGCAAAACGTCCTGGAGCAGGCCAAGCGGTATGCCCTTGGGGCGAGCGATGGGCCGGGCAACTGGGATGGCCTACGGGTGCCCTTCCTCTACGCCAGCAACGGCGAACTTATTTGGCACCTCGATACGCGGGGCCACAAGCGCATCTCCCGGCAGGTCTCGGACTACCACACGCCTGCCGCGCTGACCGAGTTGTTCAAGCGCGATTCCGGCACAGCATTCGATTGGTTCGTGAATACGCCGATTGAACGCATCGACCGCCTACGGCCCTACCAGCAACAAGCGATCTTCTCAGCCGAGAAAGCGATCATGGATGGGCGGCGGCAGATGCTGTTGGCCCTGGCAACCGGCACGGGCAAGACCTTCCTTACGGTCGCCATGATCTACCGGCTGCTGGAATCCAAGGCTGCCAAGCGCATCCTGTTCCTCGTGGATCGCAAGGCTCTGGCCGCGCAGTCGGTGCGTGAGTTCGCGGCTTTCAGTACACCGCGTGGCAACAAGTTCAACCAGGAGTACGAGGTGTATAGCCAACGTTTCCAGCGCGAGGACTTCGGTGACGACCAGCCGTTCGATCCCAAGGTGCTACCGGAAGCCTATCTCACCGCGCCGGACGAGTCGCATACCTTCCTCTACGTTTCGACCATCCAGCGGATGACCATCAACCTCTTCGGTCGAGAGGGCGCGTTTCCACAGGACGGCAACGACCCGGAGATGGACGAGGATGCTGGCAAGCTAGATATTCCTATCCATGCCTTCGATGTCATCATCGCAGACGAATGCCACCGGGGCTATACCTCATCGGAAACCGCGATCTGGCGAAAAACCCTTCAGCACTTCGATGCGATCAAGATCGGCCTGACCGCCACGCCTGCCGCCCATACCGTGGCGTTCTTTGGCGACCCGATCTACCGGTACAACGTCGATCAGGCCGTACAGGAGGGCTATCTGGTCGATTACGACGCGGTATCCATCCACTCAGACGTGCGACTGAACGGCGCGTTCCTCAAACCCGGCGAATCCGTCGGCATGGTCGATACCACAACCGGCGAAGAGGTCTTCGATCAACTAGAAGACGAGCGCCAATTCGCGTCGACGGAGATTGAGCAGAAAATCACTGCGCCGGAGTCGAACCGCAAGATCATTCAGGAGATCGCCAAGTACGCCTATGAGCACGAGGCGAAAACCGGACGATTCCCGAAGATTCTGATCTTCGCGGTGAATGATCTGCCGCATACCTCGCACGCCGACCAACTGGTGCGCTTGTGCCGCGAGGTCTTCAACCAGGGCGATGAGTTCGTTCAGAAGATCACCGGCAACCCCAATGTGGATAGGCCATTGCAGCGCATCCGCGAATTCCGCAACCGCCCCAATCCCAAGATCGTGGTGTCGGTGGACATGCTCTCGACCGGTGTCGATATTCCGGCGCTGGAGTTCATTGTTTTCCTGCGCCCGGTCAAGTCCCGCATCCTCTGGGAACAAATGCTGGGCCGGGGTACTCGCCGCTGCACGGACATCAACAAGACGCACTTCACGATCTTCGATTGTTTCGGTGGCAGCCTAATCGAGTACTTCAAGGACGCCACGGCGTTCAAGGTCGATCCGCTGCAGAAAGAGGCCGTGCCGCTGGCCCAGGTGATCGAGAACATCTGGAACAACGTGGATCGGGATTACAACGTCAAGGTTCTCGTCCGTCGCCTGCAACGCATCGAGAAGGACATGAGCGGCGAGGCCAGGCAGCAGTTCGCGCACTACATCGAGGACGGCGACATGGGCCGCTTCGCCGCCAGCCTGCCGCAGCGGATCAAGAACGACTTCACGCCCACGCTCAAGCTGCTACGTGATCCGAAGTTCCAAGACCTTCTGCTCAACTACCCACGGGCCAAACGCAGCTTCTTGGTCGCCTACGAGGCCACCGATAACGTCACCTCAGAATGGAAATTCCGGGTCGAAGAGGGATACCTGAAGCCCGAGGACTACCTGACGCGGTTTGCTGCCTTCATTCAGTCCAAGCAAACCGAGATCGAAGCCCTGCAAGTCCTGATGAACCGGCCCCAGGAGTGGAAGACGGACGTGCTGGAAGGCTTGCGCGAGAAGTTGCATGCCGCCAGCTTCGAGGAACGTGATCTACAAAAGGCTTCGCAGCTTGTTCATCATTGTTTGGCCGACATCATTTCCTTGGTCAAGCACGCGGCCAAAGCCGAAGCCCCGATCTACACCGCCGAAGAGCGGGTGGATCACGCCCTGAGCCAGTTGCTCGCGCAGAATCAATTCACTGACGAACAGCGCCAGTGGCTCAACCTTATTCGGGAGCATCTGGTTAAAAATCTGACCATCGAGCTAGATGACTTCGACCTGATGCCGATCTTCACTGACCGTGGCGGATTGCGCCGCGCCAAGCAGGCGTTTCCGTCGAACTTCGATAACCTAATTCGCAACATCAACAAGCAGCTTGCAGCCGCATAAGGCGGATTGACGGCGATAAGGAACAACACAAATGAGTGACATCGTTAACAAACTCTGGGGCTTCTGTAACACCCTGCGCCACGATGGGGTCGATTACGGCGACTACATCGAGCAATTGACGTACTTGCTGTTCCTCAAGATGGCCGACGAGCGCAGCGTCGCCGTGCCCAAAGGCTGCGATTGGGCAACGCTCAAGGGCTATTCGGGCAATGCCCTGACCGATCATTACGGTGAAATCGTTCGCAAGCTGCGCGAAGCTGAAGGGCTGCTGGGGGACATCTTCGCGCAGGCAATGCCGCGCTTCAACAACCCGGTAAACCTCAAACGTCTGCTAACCATGATCGACGAGGAAGACTGGTCGTCGATGGACGTGGACGTCAAGGGCGCCGCCTTTGAGGGCTTGCTGGAAAGAGCGGCCAGCGAAGGCAAGAAAGGCGCAGGGCAGTTCTTTACCCCGCGTCCGTTGGTGCAGAGCATCGTTCGGGTGATGAAGCCTGATCCCCGCGCAGCCGTCGATTGCAAAATCACCGACCCCGCCTGTGGCACCGGGGGCTTCCTCATGGCTGCCTACGAATGGCTGTTGCACGAAACCAAAGGAGCGTTGGATCGCAAGGACATCAAGCGAATCCGAGAGCAGACCTATTATGGCCAGGAACTAGTTGCCCGTCCCCGTCGCTTGGCGTTGATGAACCTGTTCCTCCACGGCCTACAACCGAAGATTTACCTCGGCGACACCATCTACGAACCGGATCGCGGCGAACGCTACGACGTGATCCTGACCAATCCTCCGTTCGGCACCAAGGGAGCAAATCAGGCACCGGAGCGCGAGGATTTCACGGTCGAGACCAGTAACAAGCAACTCAACTTCGTGCAGCACATCCTGACCGTACTCAAGCCAGGTGGCCGTGCCGCTGTTGTGCTGCCGGATAACTGCCTGTTCGAGGACAAGGCTGGCGAGGTGTTCGAGATTCTGATGCAAGACTGCAACGTACATACGATCCTGCGTCTACCGCGTGGCACGTTCACTCCGTATTCCCAGGGCGTCAAAGCGAATGTCGTGTTCTTCCAGAAGGGTGCGCCGACCGAGAACGTCTGGATATTCGATGGCCGGGCCAATGTACCGGGGGTGACGAAGAAATCCCGCCCACTGACCGCACAGCACTTCACTGAATTCGAGGCGTGCTACGGCAGCGATCCCAATGGACGTGGCAAGCGCAAGGATCAGGGTGAGGAAGGGCGATTCCGCAAGTTCCACATCACGGATGTCAAGGAACGTGGATATAAGCTGGACATCACCTGGCTCAAGGACGAGTCGCTGGAAGATGCCGACGATCTGCCGGAGCCCGAGGCCCTTGCAGCCGAAGCGATTGCCGAGCTTGAGGCCGCTGTAGATGGGTTGCAGGAGATTCTGCGCCTCATTGAAGTGGAGGATGCGGAATGACTCAAAGCCTAACAATAGAACCATTGACCAACCTATTAGCATCTCTGGAGTCCGGTAGCCGACCACGCGGGGGCGTTCGTGGAATCACATCTGGTGTGCCGAGTCTAGGTGGAGAGCACCTGAACGATAAAGGAGGCTTCAGGCTGGACAAAATTCGTTTCGTTCCTGACCTGTTCGCGGCAAGCATGAGACGTGGTCACATTCATACTGGAGATACGCTGATTGTTAAAGACGGCGCAACGACTGGCAAGTGCGCCATAGTGAGAGATACTTTCCCGCTCAAGAAAGCAGTGGTGAACGAACACGTCTTTGTTTGCCGTCCTAATGGTCGAGTTGTTCCAGAGTTTCTATTTTGGTATCTGTACTCCCCGATGGGAAACCAGCAAGTCATGCAGGATTTCAGAGGGGCGGCTCAAGGTGGTATTACTCAAGCCTTTGTGGAATACGTTAAGGTTCCGCTTCCGAACGATAAGCAAATTCAGCAAATAATTTCCAAGAAGCTCGACAACATTGCAACGCGTCTAGCTGACACGGAAGCTCGCCTTAAAGCGATCCCATCTACTCTAAAGCGTTTTCGTATGTCGGTACTTGCAGCAGCGTGTTCGGGACGGCTCACGGAAAAATGGAGACGTGACGAACGATTGCTCGATTGGGAACAAACGTGTATCGGCGATGTGATTCAAGGAAAACCAAAAAATGGATATTCTGCCAATCCAGTAAACTATGAGACAAGATGGCGTGTATTAACGCTGACAGCTACTACCTCCGGTAATTTTGACCGTAATCAATTCAAGTTTTTTGATGAGCCGATCCCGGCTGATTCACCATTCTGGTGTCAGCCCGGAGACATACTTGTGCAGCGTGGTAATACGATCGAATACGTTGGAGTTCCTGCAATTTACACCGGCAAGCCGAGGGAGTTTATTTTCCCCGATCTGATGATGCGACTCAGAGCATCTGAGCGTGTAGACACTCATTTTCTCTACTATGCGCTGTCCAATGCCTCAAGCCGACAGTTCATGCGAGATAAAGCAACCGGAACGGCAGGCAATATGCCAAAGATCAACCAGCAGGTTTTGATGCAAGTGCCAATTGACCTTCCACCGATTACCGAGCAGCATGAGATAGTCAAGCGGGTTTCTGGCCTATTTAGATTTGCAGACGAAATAGAGGCGAGACTTATCAGTACTAAGAAATACGTCGATAGGTTGATGCCCTCAGTGCTGACAAGATCCTTTGAAAACTAGCTGTACCAATTGTGGATTGCTTCTTGAAGCACTGATTGTGCGAGGCGGGAGCTTGGCATGAACTATGACGGACTAACTAAGACATATTGGGATGAGCAGATTGCGCGGATAGAAAAACTCCGTCAAAAGATTGCTTCTCGACCAAAAGTAGGAAACGGCAACACTGTTCCAGACGACGACGATCTTGCCATTGGGCAAGGCAGGCGTCTGTCAATGGCCGTTATGTTTATAGACATTTGTGGTTTTTCATCTAGAGAATTGGAAACTCTCGATGAGCAAGACC
>JAFEDH010000025.1 GCA_018241695.1 Pseudomonadota bacterium
GGGAGTTACACAAATACAATCTAATAAATAACTTTAAATAAACTATGGAGACACATGATGTATAAGAATATTTTTGGATCGATAAGGCAATGGGGCTTTCTCGTCAAGGATCTGGATGCCTCGCTGGAAAGCTGGGTAAAGCAATTAGGGGTTGGCCCCTGGTGGGGTTACCGGGATGTACGCCTGACGTCCGATTTCCAGAACCAGACCACCGAAGTGGTGATCGACGTGGCCCTGGGCTATCAGAATGGCGTCCAGATCGAACTCATCCAGCAAAAGAATGATGCGCGCTCCCCCTACCGGGCGTTCTACGACACTCCCCAACCGCAGGTCCTGCAGCAGTTTGGCTACCTGGTGCCAGACATTGATCTCGCCATCGCGCAGGGCAAGGCGGCTGGCCTGCGCGAATTTGGCCAGGTACGCAACGATTTCGCCCGTTATGTCTATCTCCAGGCACCCATCTTCAATGGCATGGTCGTGGAACTGATGCTCGCGGATCCTCACACGCTGGCTGAATACGAACGTTGCGCAAAAGAGGCCGCTGCATGGGATGGACGCGATCCCTATCGCTGGATCGGCACATGATCGCTCAGGCAGGCTCGTCAGCCACGGTTGCGCAGTTATAATCGGGCCGCTCATTTTTCCCCCGATCTTTCCCAGCGAGGAATCCATGGAACGCGAATCGATGGAATTCGATGTGCTGATCGTTGGTGGCGGCCCGGCCGGGCTGGCTGCAGCGATCCGCCTCAAGCAATTGAACGCCGACATCAATGTCTGCCTGATCGAGAAGGGATCCGAAATCGGTGCCCATATCCTCTCCGGTGCCGTGATGGATCCCCGGGCACTGGACGAGTTGATCCCCGACTGGAAGGAAAAGGGCGCTCCCCTGAATACCGAGGTTACCGAGGATAAATTCGTCTTCCTGACTGAAACCGGTGGCTTTGGCGTGCCCAATGCACTGCTTCCCGACTGCTTCGTCAATCACGGTAACTATGTCGTCAGCCTGGGACAATTCGCCCGCTGGCTGGGCGAGCAGGCCGAAGCGCTGGGTGTGGAGATTTACCCCGGCTTCGCCGGCGCGGAAATTCTCTTTGATGAAAACGGCGCCGTGAAAGGTGTCGCCACCGGCGACATGGGTGTGGGCCGGGATGGCCAGCACACCGGCAACTACCAGCCGGGCATGGAACTGCTCGCCAAATACACCCTTTTCGCCGAAGGCTGCCGCGGACATCTGGGCAAACAGCTCGAAAGCAGGTTCAACCTGCGCAATGGCGCCGATCCCCAGACCTACGGCATCGGCATCAAGGAACTGTGGGAAGTGAAGCCCGAACAGCACAAAAAGGGGCTGGTCCAGCACTCGGCCGGCTGGCCGCTGACCGACAACACCTATGGTGGCTCCTTTCTCTACCATTTTGGCGAAAACCTTGTTGCCGTGGGCTTTGTGGTGGGTCTGGGTTACAGCAATCCTTATCTTTCCCCCTTCGAGGAATTCCAGCGTTTCAAGACCCATCCGAAAATCCGCTCCACCTTCGAAGGTGGCAAGCGGCTGGCCTACGGTGCCCGCGCAATTTCCGCCGGCGGCTTGCAGTCCCTGCCCAAACTGATCTTCCCCGGCGGCGCGCTGATCGGAGACGATGCGGGCTTCCTCAATGCCTCCCGCATCAAGGGCAGCCATGCCGCCCTCAAGACCGGCGCCATGGCTGCCGAAGCGATCGCCGATGCGCTGGCTGCCGGACGCGAGCGTGATGAACTGGCGGCTTATCCCGAAAAATTCCGCAACTCGTGGCTCTACCAGGAACTGCACAAGGCCCGCAACTTCAAACCCTGGATGAGCAAGGGCACGGTGTTCGGCGCTCTGATGGTGGGGATCGACCAGATATTGTTCCGTGGCAAGGCTCCCTGGACCTTGCACAACCATTCGGACTACGACCAGCTCAAGCCCGCCGCCGAATGCACGCCCATCGCCTACCCCAAGCCTGATGGCGTGATCAGTTTCGACCGGCTCTCCTCCGTATTTCTCTCCAATACCAACCACGAGGAAGACCAGCCCTGCCACCTGACGCTGAAGGATGCAAACATCCCTATTACGCTCAACCTGGCCAAGTACGATGCGCCCGAGCAGCGTTACTGCCCGGCCGGCGTGTATGAAATCGTGCGCAACGATGATGGCTCCAACCCGCGTCTGCAGATCAATGCCCAGAACTGCGTGCATTGCAAGACCTGCGACATCAAGGATCCTGGCCAGAACATCAACTGGGTGGTGCCCCAGGGTGGTGAAGGACCGATCTACCAGAGCATGTGATCGAGCACTCTTCCTCAAAATAAAAACGGGCCTGCAGGCCCGTTTTTATTTTGACAGTCCGGCTTTCTACCTTGCCGCGTGATTGTGGTCTGGTGTATTTTTTCATTGATGATTCCCTGAGCAACCACAATAGAAAAGGAAAGCGGCCATGCACGATCTCGTCATTCGCCAGGGCACCATCGTGGACGGTAGCGGCGCCACCGCATTTGAAGGGGACGTTGCCATTGACGGCGGGGTGATCGTCTCGGTGGGTGGCAAGGCCGGGCCGGGGCGGGAGGAGATCGACGCCAAGGGCCACCTGATCACTCCGGGCTGGGTGGACATTCATACCCACTACGATGCCCAGGTGCTGTGGGATCCCTACGTTTCCCCATCCGCGCTCCATGGCGTCAGTACCGTGGTGATGGGTAAGTGCGGTGTGGGGGTAGCACCTGCCCGACCTGCGCATCGGGAGGACATCGTCAAGATGATGGAAGGCATCGAGGAAATCCCCGCAGCCGTGCTCAATGCCGGTCTGGACTGGAGTTGGGAGTCCTTCCCCGAATATCTCGACAGCATCGAACGTCGCCCCCATGTGCTGGATTTTGCCACCCAGGTGCCTCACAGCGCACTGCGCCTCTATGTGATGGGCGAACGCGGCAAAAAGAAGGACCCGGCCAGTACCGGGGATATCGCCGCCATGGCGGACGAACTGGAACGCAGCCTGCGTGCCGGCGCCCTCGGTTTTTCCACCTCCCGCACCGGGATTCACAAAACCTCCGAAGGCCGTCATATCCCCGGCAGCTTCGCCCTGCCAGACGAACTGATCGGTATCGCACAGGGCATTCAACGGGCCGGCCATGGCGTGTTCCAGATGGTTTCGGACTTCAATCCGGCCGAAACCGAGTTTGCCTGGATGACGCGGCTTTCCATCGAACTCGGCATCCCCGTGCATTTCCTCGTCTACCAGCTGGCCTACGAACCCACCAAGTACAAGGACCTGCTGGCCCGCACCACCGAAGCCGTAGCTGCCGGAGCCGATTTCCACAACGAGGTCGGTACCCGGCCCCTGGGCATGCTGATCACCCTGGAAAGCGAAAAGCACCCCTTTTCCCACCATCCGGCCTACCAGGAAATCGCCCATCTGCCTCTGGCGGAGCGGGTGATGACGTTGCGCCGCCCCGAGATCAAGGCCCGCATCCTGGCCCAGGAAACCACACAGCCCGATACTTTCTGGCGTACCACGCTGGAGAGCTACGGAAACATTTACCGGCTTGGTGACCCACCGGAACACGAGCCACCTCCGGAGCACTCCGTGGCCGCCATCGCTGCCCGGGAAGGCCGCACACCACAAGACGTGATCTACGACATGCTGCTCGAACGCGAGGGCCACGAAATTCTGTACTGCCCCCTGCTTTCCTACGGCAGCCACAATTTCGACATCCTCGAGGAAATGCTCAACGCCCCACGCGCCCTGGTCAGCCTGGGCGACGGCGGCGCCCATTGCGGCCTGGCGATCGATGCGGGTTCCCCCACCCTCTTTCTCCACCACTGGGGGCGAGATCGCAGCCGGGGCCGGCGCATGCCCGTCGAGCATATCGTGCACATGCAGACCCGGCGTACCGCCAAAGCCTTCGGCCTGCTCGACCGGGGCCTGCTGATGCCCGGTTACAAGGCTGACATCAATGTCATCGACTTTCCCCGCCTGCGTCTGCTGCCGCCGGAATGGGCCCAGGATCTGCCCGCCAACGGCCGCCGGCTCACCCAGCGTGCCAGCGGTTACCGGACGACGGTGGTCAGCGGCGTGGTTACTACCCGTGATGGTGAATACACGGGAGCCCTTCCTGGCAGGCTGATCCGCGGCCCCCAGACGGTCCCGATCCAGATGGGAAAGTCCGCCCTTGCGGCATGACCCTCGATATCAACGCTATCTTTGCCCATATCGGACAAACACTAAACGGCTCCCAGCGTTGCCGCATCAAGCGCAAGCTGCTCGATCTGGCCCCAGTCCCGGGCGTCCAGCAAGGCGGGAGGCGCAAACCATGAGCCGCCAACACACAGCACATTAGGCAGAGCAAGAAATTCGGCTGCATTCTGGCGGGTGATGCCGCCCGTCGGGCAGAACATCTGATCAGGGAAAGGGCCTGACAAGGCCTTCAGCATTGCAACACCACCGGCCTGCTGTGCGGGGAAAAGCTTGCATATGGTAAAGCTGGCGGCACGCGCCGAGATCAGCTCAGAAGGCGTCATGATGCCGGGCAGTATCGGCAATTCCGATTCACCGATAGCTTTCACCAGATCCGGGGTCAGGCCGGGCGTCACGCCGAAACTGGCACCTGCAGCCAATGCATCGTCAATGTCCGGGGGGCGGACCAGTGTGCCCGCGCCGACAATCGCCTCAGGGACTTCCGCGCGTATGGCGGACAGCGCATCCAGAGCGCAGGGTGTGCGCAAGGTGAGTTCCAGCACGCGCAGGCCACCACGCGCTAGGGCGCGGGCCAGTGGCACTGCATCCTCCACACGTGTAACGGTCAGGATCGGGATGACGGACGTATTGCTCAGTATCTGCTGGATAGTCAGTCGGGACATGGTGGAAGAGAATGGTGGTTACGCAGGCTCGCAGGCTAAGATTAATGGCCAGAAATGACAACGGGTCTTGCCGAACCAAACTTCATTTCGAATCCTTGCGCTATCCCCAACGGTTATCTGCCCGCCGCATTTCCCCAAAGCCGGTCCGAGCGAGAAATGGTCAGCCGGTCCGACTCTTCAGGTGACCACGAAGAACCCAGCACGCCACCCGCCCCGAACAGGGCGTCAAGCGGATTCGTACCCCTGGCTGCCGCACTCAGCACAGCCGCTTGCGGATCGTCGACCGGGCCATTGCGTCCCTGCAGGTGATGGACCCAGGCAGCAATGCCGGAGAGAATCGCGGGGCATTCACGCCCCACGCTTCTGTTGGCCGCCAGCGTCGGCAGCCAGCGTTGCGGTATTTTCTGACTGCCATCCATGGCGATCTGTATCAGCCGATGGTTGAGCGCCGGGTTGCCAAAGCGATCTATCAGCGCTGCGGCGTATGCCGGAAGATTCTGCCCCGGCGCGGCGGCGATGGTCGGTGCGGCCTCCTCAAGCAACAGCCGTTCGATCAGCGCACGAATCACTGGATCGGCGATGGCCTCGTGCACGAAAGTGTGCCCACAGGCCAGCCCGATATAGGCCAGCGCGGAGTGGGCGCCGTTGAGCATGCGGAGTTTCGCGGTTTCGTAGGGGGTCACATCACTCACGAGCGTAGCCCCCACGGATTCCCATCGGGGGTGGTGGCCTACGAAGCGATCTTCGATGACCCATTGGCTGAAGCGCTCCGTCATGACGGCAGCCGCGTCGTCCAGGCCAATCCGCATTGCGATGGCGGCACGGTCTTCACGGGTGGTGGCCGGGACGATTCGATCCACCATGGTGGACGGGCAGGCGCATTCGGCCTCGAACCATTGGGTCAGTGTGGGGTCGTGGCAGTCGATGTATTCGCCCATGAACCGCGCCAGTTGGTGACCATTGCCGGACAGGTTGTCGCAGGAAAGCAGCGTCAGCCCCGGTAACCCCGCATCACGGCGGCGGCGCAGGCCGGAGGCCATCAGTGGATAAATGCTGCCCTTCTCTGCCTGGCCCAGATCGAGGCTGCCGTCTGCTGCCCGGCAATATCCCTTCTCGGTGATTGTCAGGCTGACAATCCGCGTGGTTGGAGCTGCCAGACGAGTAATGGCCGCATCGTGATTGTGCATGGCGGCCACTACTTCGCGGACGGCACCAATCAATCGTGTCCGGATACCGGATCCACCGCTCTCCGTGAGCGTATAAAGCCCGTTCTGCGGATTGAGCTGCCCGGCAACATCGGCGGAACGCAGCGAGATGCCCGTGATGGCCCAGTGCCGATCGCCCGCGTCCATGGCACGATCGGTGTACCAGGCCTGGTGTGCGCGATGAAATGCGCCGATGCCGAGATGAATAATCCCGACGTCCTGCGCTTCGCGATCATATTGCGGGCGGTCGATGCCCGCCCTCAGGTTAGCCAGCGTTGTATTTGTCAGCCTCACAGGCGATACGCCCGCTTGGCGAGCGTATAGGTCAGATCACGCGCCAGTTCCGCGGCTTCCCAATCCTCGATGCGATGCTCCATCACCAGTTCAGCGAGGAAACCGCAATCGATCCGCCGGGCAACGTCATGGCGCGCGGGAATCGAGAGAAAGGCACGGGTATCGTCATTGAACCCGACAGTGTTGTAGAACCCGGCCGTTTCGGTCGTCGAGCGGCGGAAACGGCGCATACCCTCCGGGCTGTCATGAAACCACCAGGCCGGTCCAAGCCTGAGGCATGGATAATGTCCCGCTAATGGCGCCAGCTCGCGCGCATATGTGCTCTCGTCGAGCGTGAATAAAATCAGCGAGAGGCGGTTGTCGTTACCAAAGCGGTCAAGCAGGGGCTTCATAGCCTGTACAAAATCGGTACGGACCGGGATGTCCGCGCCCTTGTCCCGCCCGAAACGTTCAAACAGCCTGGCGTTGTGATTGCGGAAACTACCCGGGTGAATCTGCATGACCAGCCCGTCGTCGATACTCATTGCCGCCATCTCGGTCAGCATCTGGGCGCGAAACAGTTCCGCCTCATCGGGAGTGAAAGCCCCTGTGCTGACCTTGCGGAACAACGCTTCCGCCTCCGCCGGCGACAGGTTGGCGGTCCGGGCCGTCGGGTGGCCATGATCCGTGCTGGTGGCGCCCATCTGCGCGAAGAAAGCACGCCGTTGCCGGTGCGCCGCGAGATAGCCGGGCCACGAAAGGCAGTCCTGCCCAGTGAGATCGGAGAATGCACCCAGATTGTCGCGGAATCCTTCGAACTCCGGATCGACCACCGGATCCGGGCGATACGCGGTGATCACCCTGCCCGGCCACCCACTGTGGCGGATCGTCGCATGATGTGCGAGGCTGTCCAGCGGGCTTTCCGTGGTGGCAATGATCTCGATGTTGAAACGTTCGAACAGCGCCCGTGGCCTGAATGCGTCGGTGTTCAACGCCTCGGTGATCGTATCGAAATAATGGTTGGCCGTTTCTACATCGAGTCTGACCGTGAGCCCAAAAACCTCGGCGAAGACCCAGTCGAGCCACATGCGCGATGGCGTGCCACGGAAAAAATGATAGGAAGAGGCAAACAGCCGCCATGCTTCGCGCGGATCGAAGTCTGCCTGGCCAATACCCAGCGCTTCCAGCGGCACGCCCTGTGAGTAGAGCATGCGAAATACATAGTGATCCGGGACAAGCAGCAGTTCTGCGGCATTACCGAAATGCCGGTTCTGCGCGAACCATGCCGGATCGGTGTGTCCATGTGGACTCACGATGGGCAAATGACGGATGCCCGCATAGAGTTCGCGGGCGAGCGAGCGTGTGGCCGGATCGATGGGGAACAACCGGTCGGGATGAAGTTCGAGCTTGTGACTCACATCATGGCCCAGACATAACGATCGCGCATGGCCTGTTCGGCCTTGCGTGTTCCAGTCGCCTGATGTTCTTCGCTGGCGACCGGATACCGATCGGCGGCCAGGTTTTCCAGCAGGCTTCGCACCACACCGGTGTAGCGCCCCTCCTGCTCTTTTTCCATCGTTTTACTCGTGCCCGCCTGAATTGATCCTGCTCATTATATTGACAGTTCAAACTCACATGAACAATACTCACGCCACATCGACACCTTACGGATTTTCAGGGAACCTGAATGAAGATCATTGCCGCCCGAGTCATCATCACCTGTCCGGGACGTAATTTCATTACGCTCAAGATCCTCACCGACCAGGGGGTCTACGGAATCGGCGATGCCACCCTGAATGGGCGCGAGAAATCCGTGGTGTCCTATCTGGAAGATCATGTGGTTCCATGCCTGATCGACAGGGACCCGCGCCAGATTGAAGATATCTGGCAGTACCTGTACCGAGGGGCATACTGGCGGCGGGGGCCGGTGACCATGCGCGCCATCGCTGCGGTGGACATGGCGCTGTGGGACATCAAGGCCAAAATGGCGGGCATGCCGCTTTACCAGCTGCTCGGGGGCCGCAGCCGCAATGGTGTGATGGTTTACGGGCACGCCAACGGCAAGGATCTCGATCAAACCGTCGAGGCCGTGGGCCACTATATCGACTTGGGTTACAAGGCTATTCGCGCCCAGACCGGAGTCCCGGGTATTCAGGATGCCTACGGCGTGGGTCGCGGCAAACTCTATTACGAACCTGCGGATGCCAGCCTGCCCTCGATCACAGGCTGGGATACGCGCAAGGCACTCAACTACGTGCCTCGCCTGTTCGAAGCATTACGCAAAACCTACGGCTTCGATCATCACCTGCTGCATGACGGCCACCACCGCTACACGCCACAGGAAGCCGCCAATCTTGGCAAGATGCTGGAACCCTACCAGCTCTTCTGGCTCGAGGACTGCACCCCCGCCGAAAACCAGGAATCGTTCCGGCTGGTACGCCAGCATACGGTCACGCCACTTGCGGTGGGCGAGATATTCAACACCATCTGGGATGCCAAGGATCTCATCCAGAATCAGTTGATCGACTACATCCGGACCACTGTTGTCGGTGCCGGCGGTATCACGCATCTTCGCCGGATCGCGGATTTCGCTTCGATGTACCAGATCCGTACCGGCTGTCATGGTGCGACGGATCTGTCGCCCGTCACGATGGGCTGTGCCCTGCATTTCGATACCTGGGTTCCCAACTTCGGCATCCAGGAATACATGCGCCACACCGAAGAAACAGATGCAGTCTTTCCGCACGACTACCATTTCGAGCGGGGCGAGCTCTTTTGCGGCGAGAATCCAGGGCACGGCGTGGACATCGATGAATCCCTGGCCGAGAAATATCCCTATAAACCCGCCTATCTTCCGGTCGCAAGGCTTGAGGACGGCACCATCTGGAACTGGTGACATCACATGATTCGAAACTCCCTGGCCACCGGTGTGGCATTGCTTACGCTTGCCACCAACGCCACGGCGGCAGCGCCGCTGGAATTCTCGAAGCTACCCAAGCTCGGTACCGTGAGCGACCGATACCAGGCCTACAACGTGGAGATGGTCGAGGTCACGGGTGGGCGATTCTGGGCGCCCTACGGCGGGCCAGCCAATGAAATGTATCGCCAGCGGGCACCCATCGACCTGACCAACCCGAAACTGATTGCCCTGGCCAGGAACCTTGGACCCAGCCTCATGCGTGTCAGCGGGACGTGGGCCAACAACACCTATCTGGAAGCCCCCGGCGAAACCCTGGCCACTCCGCCAGAAGGATACAAGCAGGTGCTCACACGCCAGCAGTGGAAGAACGTCGTTGCATTCTCCAAGGCTGTCGACGCCCCTATCGTTACCAGCTTCGCTGCGAGCAAGGGCACCCGCGGCCCCGATGGTGCGTGGAAGACCGAACAAGCACAGCGTCTCGCTGATCTCACCCAGGAAGCGGGTGGCAGCCTCTACGCGGCCGAGTTCTTCAACGAGCCCAACATGCCGGGGGCCGCACAGGCCATGCCGGCACACTATGGCGCGGACAACTACGCAGCGGATTTTCGTATCTTCCATGACTGGGCGCGCAAGGCCGTCCCCACCATGAAGCTCCTGGGCCCGGGGGGAATCAGTGAAAGTGCGCTGGTTATTCCGATCATTGCTCTGGGCTACGGCATCAGCAGCGAAGACATGATGAAGGCCAACCCCGGCAGCCTGGATGCGGTCAGCTACCATTTCTATGGCTCCGTATCCCAGCGCTGCGAGGCAATGAAGCTTGGCACGGCCGTCAAGGCCGATGCGCTGACCCCTGCCTGGCTCGATCTCACACTGCGTGATGCCGATCATTACGGCAGCCTGCGTGACAAATACGAACCCGGCAAACCGCTATGGAATACCGAGACGGCTCAAGCGGCCTGCGGTGGCAGCCCCTGGGCGTCGACCTTCCTCGACAGCTTCCGTTACCTGAACCAGCTCGGCCTGCTCGCCCAACATGGTGTGCAGGAGGTCATGCACAACACACTCGCCACCTCGGACTATGCCCTGATTGACGGCGATACCCTGATGCCGCGGCCCAACTACTGGGCAGCCGTGCTGTGGCGGCGCACGATGGGTACCACCGTGCTGGCTTCTCCGCACTCCCCCTCGCCCGAGTTGCGCCTCTACGCGCAGTGCCTGCGCGGGACACCGGGCGGCGTGGGACTGCTGGCACTCAATATCGGCCAGTCACCACAGAAACTGGGGGTCGGGTCACGGGCACTCGGCTGGATACTGCGAGGCCAGCCGATCGATACACGGTCAATCACCATCAATGGCCGGACACCGGCATTGGACGACAAGGGTAACCTCACTGGCCTGGACGGTGCTCCGGTACACACCGGCACCCTGCAAATACCCGCCGAGTCGATTGCGTTTGTCGCGGTTCGCGACGCAAACAACCCGGCCTGCAGGTAATCGGTGGCCCGCATCGTCCTGATCGGTGAGGCGATGCTGGAGCTCTCCCGCACGCAGGACACCTGGCGGCTGGGCTACGGAGGCGACACGCTGAACACCGCGATCCATCTGGCTCGCGCCGGGCACGATGTCGCCTATCTCACCGCGCTGGGCAGCGACCCGCTCAGCGCCGGTCTCAAAGCAGCATGGAAAGCCGAGGGCCTGGACACGGCGCTGGTGCTGAACCACCCGGCACGGAACACCGGGTTATATGCAATCAGCACCGATGCACGTGGCGAACGCAGCTTCACCTACTGGCGTAATAGCAGCGCGGCGCGTGAAATGTTCGCCCTTCCTGAAATGGAGTGGAGCGCAGCCATTGCGGTCGAGGCCGACTTGCTGTGCTTTTCGCTCATTTCACTCGCAATTTTGGCGCCAGCAGACCGCGACAGGATTCTTGCCCTCGCCAGACAGCTTCGAGCCCGCGGCGGCAAGGTTGCCTTTGACGGCAACTATCGCTCCCGTTTGTGGCATGGCGCCGAAGAAGCAATCGCTGTGCGCGACGCCGCGATTGCGGTGGTGGATATCGGCCTGCCGACCCTTGAAGACGAGACCGCGCTCTCCGGTGAACCGGATGGCGATTCCGTAGCGCGTCACTGGACGGCATGTGGCTGCGACGAAGTCATCGTCAAACTTGGCGCCAGTGGATGCAGTCTGACAGACGGGACCGTATTGCCGCCACCAGCCACTCTTTCGCCGGTCGACACCAGCGGTGCCGGAGATGCGTTCAACGGTGGCTATCTGGCCGCGCGGATGCGGGGAGCAACCATCCAGGATGCGGCACTTGCCGGACATCGGCTGGCTGGCTGGTGTGTGATGCGCAGAGGCGCGATTCCACCCCGTGATGCCGACGCTCCCTATGCCTGATGAGGGCGATCCCGCATCACACTCCAAAGCACCAGCGCCCCGACGATATCGAGCACACCGAGCGCCACGAAAAGCGGGTTGTAGCCATAGAGATCCGCGCTCTGACCGATCAGCAGGGTGAACAACATGCCGCCGATCCAGGCGATGGTGCCCACCATGCCGCTGGCGGTGCCCACCGTTCGGGTATCAAAGACATCGGCACAAAGCGTCAGCAGCGCACCACTGAGCATCTGGTGCGCGAAGCCACCCACACAGAACAGGGCAATGGCCAGCCCTGGTGATTCCGCAAGCCCGATGCAGGCCGGACCGATCATGCACAGCGCACCGATTGTCATCGTGATCTTGCGGCTGATCAGCAAATTTCTACCACGCCGCATCAGCCACGGCGGCAACAACCCTGCCGCCAGGCTGCCAAGATCGGCAGCAAGAAACGGCAGCCAGGCCCAGAGCGCGATACTCTTCAGGTCGAGCTTCCACACTGCCGCCAGATAAAGCGGTATGAAGAAATTGAATGTCTGCCATGCCGGCTCGGCCAGGAACCGGGGAATGGCGATTGCCCAGAAACTGCGTGACCGGAGAACCTCCCTCCGGGTTGCGGGCTTTTCATCAATATCTTCCTTTTCCCCGCTATTGATATAGGCGCGTTCGACAGCACCAAGACTGCCATGTTCGGCGGGCAGGCGATAAGCCCACCACCAGAGCACCACCCACACCAGGCTCAACGCGCCCGTCACCACGAATGCCGATTGCCATCCCCAGGACAAAATGCAGAAAGTCACCAGCGGTGGCGCCAGAATACTGCCAAAACTGGTACCCATCTGGAATGCGCTGGTGGCGAGCGGCCGCTCCCTGGGCGGAAACCATTCGGAAACCACCTTTGATCCGCCCGGGATGGCTGCCGCCTCCGAAGCACCGAGCAGTCCGCGAAACAGTGCCAGACTCCATGTGCCGGAGGCAAAGGCATGGGCCATATTGGCCAGTGCCCAGCCCAGTGCAAAGATTGCGAAGCCAATCCGGGTGCCGAGTGCATCCAGTACCGCGCCGGCTACCGTCTGCATCACTGTGTAGCTGCTCTGGAATGCCAGGACCACCCAGCTGTAGTCCGCGGTGCTCATCGAGAACTCGGCCTTCAGCGTGGGCGCTGCTACCGATAGCGTGGAGCGCGCCAGATAGTTGAGTATGGTACCCAGCGTCACCAGCGCGATGATCCACCAGCGCAACCTGCCTTTCATGAGCCGTATCCTTGATCCGGTTCATTGGGAAAACCAATCACTTCCCCTGAATGGGGGATCGGATGGGGGGGAGAACCATCCCCCTCACCATCCCTGATCCTGCCCGCTGAAGCTTCAATCGGCATGACTCAAATCCTGAAAATTGCAGGTTCCGTGCATCTGGGTATTGAACATGCTCAGAATCACCCGGCGATTTCAGCCTCGGCGACCTGTCATGGCGCAGGAAAGATGGACCCCGGGCCAGCATCAAGGATGCCTGTGTGCCAGGGCAAGGATACAATGCGTATCGGTATCGAAGACAAACACCGGATAGACTGAATCAGCTGCAGGCCAGACAGAACCAGCCAGTCATAAGGTTTCCAGAGTCACATGAGCTACGACCAGAACAACATCTTCGCCCGAATTCTCCGTCACGAACTGCCCTGTATCAACGTCTATGAAGATGCCGATACACTGGCCTTCATGGATATCATGCCCCAGGCGGAAGGGCATGCCCTGGTGATCACCAAGGAACCCGCCGCCACCCTTATGGAGATCACCCCGAAAGGGGCGGCAGCCGTAATTCGCAGTACGCAAATCGTAGCCAGGGCAGTTCAGACTGCCCTCGGATCTCAAGGCATCATGATCTTCCAATTGAACGGTAGTGCAGCGGGACAGACCGTACCCCATCTGCACTTCCACATCATTCCACGCAGTGGAGGTGACATGCTCCTTAAGCACGCCGCAGAAAAAGCTGATGAGAAACAGCTCGAAGCCCTGGCGATTCGCATCCGGAATGCATTGGCCGATGGCTGAACCGGACGAGAGTTTCACCAGCGCCGCTCCCTCACCCGATCACTCAAGCCTGGGAGTTGCTGACAACCGATTGAAAAGTTTATACCTCATTTAATTCTGTGCTACCTTTACAAACGTAGGCCCGTACCCGTCAGTATCATTTCATGGCAACACGAAGCTATCGTCGGATATGGAACGTAAAAAATACGCATGAATCAATCGTTCTAACTTATAATTATTTTTGACTGGAACTCACGGATTTCCGACTCCCTAAATGAAGGCGGTTCCGCGATTGCCAGCGCAGCAAATTGAACGTAGCTAAACGCTGCTATCAGTTTTTCGAGGAGATGGGATGTATTTTCAACCCCCTAATAGCGGGCGGAGACGTGCCACCAGCGTGACTCTCGTAATCGGGTTCCACGTCATCGTAGGCTATTTCATTGCTCAGGGTTTGACCCATAAGATGAGCGGCGCAGGCCCCGAGGCATTTGATGTCAACATCCTTGAAGAGGCCAAAAAACCCCCACCCGACAAACCGCCACCGCCACCACCAAAGACAGCGCCGCTTCCTCCTCCGGTGATTCCGCCGGTAGAGGTTCCGATTCCTGTGTCTACCCAGTCTGCAAGCGGGCCGACCATTACCGTTAGTCACGATACCAAGCCTGTGGAGGCGCCACCACCTGTGGTGCGTGTGCCGCCGGTAGTGTCTGCAGGCTCTTGCTCAAAGCCCGAGTATCCGGCTGCGTCGAAGCGACTGGAAGAACAGGGCACGGTGACACTGGCCTTCCTGATTGATGTCGATGGCTCCATCCTTCAGAGCAAGGTTGAGAATTCGAGCGGTTATGAGCGTCTCGACCAGGCTGCCCTTGAAGGTCTCAAACGTTGTAAATTCAAGCCGGGTACTGTCGATGGCAAGCCTGAGCAATCCTGGCATCGTATGAAGTACACCTGGAAACTCCAGGGCCTCTGAAAACCGGATTCCGTTTTTTACCTAGCATCAAGTCTGAGGAGACTGTTCCATGACTAAGCGTTTCACCTCCCTCATCGCAGCGGTCCTGATCGCCGGCGCATCCCTGCCCTTTGCTCAGTCTGTACTGGCCGAGGAACCCGCTGCAGCACCCGCCGCAGCAGCTGCACCCGCCGCAGATGCCGCCCCTGCTGCCGCTGCACCCGCCGCTGAAGCCCCTCCCCCTGCTGCCAAGGAACCTGCAGCCCATGCCGACAATCCCTACGGCCTCGGTGCCCTGTGGGATCAAGGTGACTTTGTGGCGAGGTTCGTCCTGCTCACCCTGCTCGTCATGTCCATGGGTACCTGGTACATCGGTATCGCCAAATACATTGAGCAGGCCAAGCTGATGAAGCAGGGCACCGCTGCCAATGACACCTTCTGGAAAGCCAGTTCTTTGCAGGTAGGGACTCGCGAACTGTCTGAGGACAGTGCCTTCCGCTACATTGCCGAGCATGGTATGAAAGCGGTCGAGCATCACGAAGGCACCATGGTTGATCAAATCGATCTGAACGCATGGGTTACCCTCTCCGTCGAGCGGGCGGTCGAAGGAGTTCAGAACCGTTTGACGACTGGCATGACCTTCCTCGCCACCGTCGGCTCCAACTCTCCCTTCGTTGGTCTGTTTGGTACTGTCTGGGGCATCTATCACGCCCTCACCGCGATCGGTGTTGCCGGCCAGGCATCCATCGACAAGGTGGCCGGCCCCGTGGGTGAAGCGCTGATCATGACTGCCATCGGTCTGGCTGTCGCCGTGCCCGCTGTTTTCCTTTACAACTGGCTGATTCGCCGTAACAAGGTTGCCATGGACACCGTCAAGACTTTCGGTGCTGACCTGCACCATGTCCTGATCAGCGGCGGCAAGAAAGGTAAGTAATCAAAATGGGATCGAGCGTCGCTTCCGAAAATGATGACGAAATGGTCACGGCCATCAACACCACGCCGCTGGTCGACGTGATGCTGGTGCTGCTGATCATTTTCCTGATCACCATTCCTGTCGTGACCCAGACCATCCAGGTTCAACTGCCGAACGAGCGCAATATTCCAACGCAGACCAAGCCTGAGAATGTGGTGATTGGCGTGGATCGCGATGCCAACATTTACTGGAACACCCTCAAGGTGACCCCTGCCACTCTCCTGGATAAGCTCAAGGAGGTGGCAGTCAAGGTGCCACAGCCGGAAGTACATATCCGGGGAGATCGCGAGGGTCAGTATGAGGGTGTGGGTCAGGTCATTGTTGCCTGCCAGCGTGCCGGCATCGTCAAGATCGGTTTCATTACCGAGCCGATCAATACCGGCGGCTGAATGAAGGAAAGGACCCCGTCATGGGCGCAAATATAAAAACCGGAGGCTCAAAAGAGCCAGAAGTGATTCTTGACGTCAACACCACTCCGCTGATTGATGTGATGCTGGTGTTGCTGATCATGCTGATCATCACCATTCCGATTCAGACACACGCGGTGAAGATCAACATGCCGGTCAACACACCACCGAAATCGGACGTGAAGCCTGAAGTTGTCAAACTCAACATCACGGCTGACGGTACCATTCTCTGGAATGACACCGTGATTCCGGATCGGGCAACTCTGGAGTACGATTTTCAGCAGATCCTGACCATGGAGAATGTGCCGGAAATCCATCTGCGTCCGGACCGCCATGCAAAATATAAGATCGTTGCCATGGTCATGGCCACCGCCCAGCGTCTGGGTGTGACCAAGATCGGCATCGTGGGCAGCGAGCAGTTCATGTAAGGGCTGCCCCGGAGCGATTCAGCATCTCACAGCCCGACGGCGATTCCATCCCGTCGGGCTGTTTCATATTCAGCCAAGGATCCATCATGAAACCCAGCAAACTCATACTCCTGTTCGCAACCATTGGCCTGACAGCCCACTCTGCCCTTACCTTTGCGGCCGATACCCTCCGGCCGGATGTACAAAAAGCCTTGTTTGCCGCACAGGAACTGCTCAAGGCACAAAAGCCAGCAGATGCCATGGCAAAGATCAAGGAAGCGGAAGCCATTCCTGATCGTACTGATTTTGAAAACTACACTATTGCCCAACTGCTCGGCCCGGCTGCCGCTGCTCTCGGTGACAATCTCCAGGCCGCCACTGCCTTCGACACCATGCTCAACTCGGGCCGTGCTGCCCCTGGTGACAGACTCAAGCTGATGCAATACGCAGGGATTTCCTTCTACAAGGCACAGCATTACCCTGAAGCCGCGAAATGGCTTACGGCCTTTTTCAAGGAAGGGGGCAAAGACGTTCAATTACGAACCGTGCTGGGCCAAAGCCTGTTCATGATGGGCGATTTTGCAACCAGCGCCAAGGAAATGGGAGCATCGGTTGATGCTGATATCGCTGCTGGCCAAAAACCCGACAAATCCCAGATTCAGATTCTCGCCAATTGCTATCTGAAGCAAAAAGATATGTCGGGATACGCTGCCACTCTCGAAAAGCTGATCACCTACTACCCCACCAAAGAGGGCTGGGCCGACCTGATCAACCAGATCGCATCCAAAACCACCTTCGCATCCAATCTGCGCCTTGATGCCGGGCGTCTGCGACTTGCGACTGACAACGTGCGCGGCCCCGGCGATTATATGGAACTGGGTATGGAAGCCCTTGAGGTCTACCCTGCTGAGGCCCAGAAGATCCTGAATGAGGGCTTTGCAAAAGGAGTTCTGGGAACTGGCCCTGACGCCAAGCGTCAGACCGAACTGCGCGACAAAGCCGCCAAAAATGCCGCTACCGATGCCAAATCCCTGGCCAGCGATGAAAAGAAAGCTACTGCGGCGAAAAATGGCGACCCTGCTGTTGCTGTTGGCTTCAACTTCGTCACCCAGGGCAAGCTCGACAAAGGAATCGCCCTCATGGAACAAGGCTTGCAGAAGGGTGGCCTGAAGCATCCGGATGAAGCCAAGCTTCATCTGGGAGTTGCCTATCAATATGCAGGCAAAAAAGATAAGGCGCTCGAAACCTTCAAAACGGTACAAGGTGCTGACGGTGCCGCCGATCTGGCCCGGCTCTGGACAATCCTTCTCACACAGCAACAATAGCCGCCCATCATTTTCAATGAATGACACATAGGCTGCCGTCCCTGGTACGGCAGTTCCTCCCCACTAGACTTCCCTATCGACCCCATGTCAAAACCATACGATTACTCTGGTCAGGTTGTTCTGGTCACGGGTGGTACCAAAGGCATAGGCAAAACTATTGCCGAGGCTTTTCTTGCCGCTGGCGGCACCGTCGTGGTCTGTGGTCGCAATGCACCGGAAGCCCTGCCCTCCGCCAATGGTCGACAGGCTGATTTCCTGCCTCTTGATGTCAAGGATCCGGAAGCAGTCCAGTCATTTTTCCATGCATTCAAAGAACGCTACGGCCGCCTGGATGTCCTCGTCAACAACGCCGGAGGCGCGCCTCCGGTAGACTCCGCCACGGTTTCCCCTCGCTTCCACGAAAGCATCATTCGCCTCAATCTGATTGCGCCACTCCATATTGCCCAATTGGCCAATGCCATCATGCAGCAACAGAAAAGCGGGGGGACGATCATCTTCATGGGCAGTATCGCAGCCCACCGTCCCTCTCCCGGAGTTGCCGCCTACAGTGCGGCAAAGGCCGGTATCCTGCAGCTGGTAAAGGCGCTTGCCTTCGAGTGGGCTCCCAAGGTACGGCCAGTATCCATCAGCCCCGGACTGGTGCGTACGGAAGAAACTGACCGCCTCTATTCTGGCGATGAAGCTGGTGTTCAGGCCATTAATGCAACCATACCGCTGGGGCGCATGGCATGGCCCCAGGATATTGCTAATGCCTGCCTGTACCTTGCTTCCTCTGACGCAGGCTATATCAGCGGCATAGATCTGCTGGTGCATGGGGGCGGAGAAAAACCGGCTTACCTTGAAGCCTGGGGTGCTGAAAAATCCTGATGGTTCGGCCTTCCCGGTTTGACCAGGTGCCGATGCCCGGATAGAATCCGCAGCGCTCGGGGTGTAGCGCAGCCTGGTAGCGCGCTTGCTTTGGGAGCAAGATGTCGGAGGTTCAAATCCTCTCACCCCGACCAGCACCCCCGATCGTACTCGGGACCGCCCGTAGCTCAACCGGATAGAGCACCGGCCTTCTAAGCCGGGGGTTAGGGGTTCGAGTCCCTTCGGGCGGGCCACACAACCGGATGGGAAAGCTGTTCGGGCGATCCGGCGGAATGGATGGTCATTCCGAACCCCGGTTATTTCGACACGCAAACGGCCGCCCATGAAGAGCAGCTTTCAATCGTGATAGGCTACGATCATGTCGCCTAGCCGAATCCCCCGCATTCCAACCCACCCCAGAACAATGCCATGCGTTCGAATCTGACCGCATGGATCATTGCTGTCCTGATGTGCCTTGCTGCAGCAGGAGCCCTTGCGCTCCGGCCAGAAACCAAACGTGCAGATCTGACCCCCACCTGGTCTCTCGAGCACGCCATTCCCCGTAGCTTTGGAGAATGGCGTGAAGAACCGCAACTGATTGCCCAGGTAATCAATCCGGAAACGCAGGCATTACTGAATAAACTTTATAGTCAGATGGTCAGCCGGGTATATATCAACCCGGAGGGCTATCGAATCATGCTTTCGGTTGCCTATGGCTCCGATCAGCGTGGATCACTGCAAGTCCATAAGCCGGAAGTCTGCTATCCGGCACAGGGATTTACCTTGCTGAGGAGCGCAGCAAGCCAGATTCAGACCCGTTTTGGTGATATCTCCGGGCGACGCCTGTTTGCAACAATGAATACGAGAAATGAACCAGTGACCTACTGGTTCACCACAGGCGACAAAGTGGTCAGCAACAAATTGCAGAAGCGCTTGATGGACTTACGCTATGCCCTGACGGGATTGATTCCCGATGGCATGATTTTTCGTGTGTCCTCGATTGACCCGGACCAGACTCGCGCAAATTTGATGCAGGATCGCTTTATCAACCAGTTGCTGGGATCCGTTACCCCTGCCGATCGCAAGCGTTTGAGCGGTTTGTGAAATCGCGGGATGAGGCGTATCGATGAATCGTACTCTCCCGATATCAATCCAAACATGCTTGATGACCGCATGTCTTTTTAGTGCGAGCCTATCACTGGCTGCCGACGAATCAGCAACCTGGAGCCATCCACAGGAAATATGGCTCAACGCCGGATTCCAGTCGCGTCATTTTGATCAGAGTGCTCATTTTCGTGAAAACAACACCGGCTTTGGAATCGAGGCTACCTATACCGCTTCCAACGCAGTTGTGGCAGGTGAATTCCATAACAGTGACGACCAAGTTTCACATTATTGGGGAGGAGTGTGGAAGCCTCTTCAAGTTGGCCCGGCCAGGATCGGTTTGGTGGCCGCCATGTTCAACGGGTATCCGCGTGTGAATAGTGGCGGCTGGTTTCCAGCAATTTTTCCTGTCATGAGTCTGGAGTACCACATGATCGGCGTAAATCTGATTCTGATTCCAACCATTGGTGACCGCCTCCATGGGGCACTTTCTGCCCAGTTCAAAATACGGGTTTGGTAGTGACATTTCTTACGCCGGTATCGCACAACAGTCCCACTCTATAATTGCCCCACCTCTTCTTTCTTCCAGAGACCAACATGATCCTAGTCACCGGTGGCGCAGGCTTCATCGGCGCCAATTTTGTGTCCGAATGGCTCATGCATGAGGGTGAGCCGGTAGTCAATCTGGACAAACTCACCTATGCAGGAAATCCGGAAAATCTGGAGAGGCTGGAATGTGATTCACGCCATGTTTTCGTGCGGGGAGATATCGGCGACTTTACGTTATGCCTTGACCTGATGCGACGCCATCGTCCCCGCGCCATTGTCAATTTTGCCGCCGAGTCGCATGTTGACCGCTCCATCCACGGGCCAGAGGCATTCATCCAGACCAATGTCTTCGGTACCTTCCATCTGCTTGAGGCGACACGGGCATGGTGGCCAGAAATGACCGAGATTGAAAGGGCTGGATTCCGTTTTCTCCATGTTTCCACCGACGAGGTCTACGGATCTCTCGAACCCGGCGAACCGGCTTTTGATGAGGCGCATCAAATCCAGCCCAACAGCCCCTATTCCGCTAGCAAAGCGGCTTCTGACCATCTGGTACGGGCCTATCACCATACCTATGGCCTTCCGGTGCTGACCACAAACTGCTCGAACAACTATGGCCCATACCAGTTTCCGGAAAAGCTCATTCCCCTCGTGATTCACAACGCTCTGGCTGGAAAACCTCTTCCGATCTACGGAGATGGCCAACAGGTGCGTGACTGGCTCTATGTCGGAGACCATTGTGCAGCGATTCGCCGGGTACTGGCCGTCGGGCGCATTGGTGAAACTTATAACATCGGTGGCAATAGTGAACGAACCAATCTCGAAGTAGTTCATACTCTTTGCGCGACTCTGGATGCACGCCGTCCACGAACAGATGGCAGGAGATATTCGGATCAGATCACTTTCGTCAAGGATCGGCCCGGACACGATCGTCGTTACGCTATCGATGCCCGCAAGATCAAAAAAGAACTCGGCTGGGCCGCAGCGGAAACTTTTGCCAGTGGTATCGCCAAGACCGTGGACTGGTATCTGGAACACCAGGGTTGGGTAGCCAATGTCACCAGTGGCATCTATCAGCAATGGGTGGAACGGCACTATGGTCCGGCCGAGAAGCGTTTGACAAGCGGAGAACTGCTGTGACCCGGCGCAAGGGAATCATTCTCGCCGGGGGCTCCGGCACACGGTTGCATCCGGTAACGATGGCGGTATCGAAACAGTTGCTGCCAATCTACGACAAGCCGATGATCTACTATCCGCTCGGCACATTGATGCTGGCCGGAATTCGTGACATCCTGATCATCTCAACCCCTCAGGACACCCCGCGTTTCGAGCAACTGCTCGGGGATGGAACACGCTGGGGGCTCAATCTGCGCTATGCGATACAACCTTCACCCGACGGACTGGCGCAGGCATTCATCATCGGTCGTGAATTTATCGATGGCGGCGACTCTGCCCTGGTGCTTGGGGACAATATCTTTTACGGACACGAATTTGCCCAGGATCTGCGAGCGGCAGCTCGGCCGGGAGCAATGGGCGCAACGGTATTTGCCTATCCGGTGCAGGATCCGGAGCGTTATGGCGTCGTCGAATTCGATACCTCTGGCCACGCGGTCAGTCTGGAAGAAAAACCCAAACAGCCGAAATCCCGCTACGCGGTTACCGGCCTGTATTTCTACGACAACCAGGTCGTCGACATTGCTGCGAATCTCAAACCTTCAGCGCGTGGTGAACTGGAAATCACTGATGTCAACAAAGCCTATCTCGATCGCGGGCAGCTCAATGTAGTCGTCATGGGACGCGGCCATGCCTGGCTTGATACCGGGACACATGAATCCATGATCGATGCCTCGGTGTTCATTTCCACCATTGAAAAGCGCCAGGGATTGAAAGTATGCGCACCGGAAGAAATCGCCTGGCGCGCGGGATGGATTGACGCCACAGCACTCGAATCGCTCGCCCGGTCGCTGGCGAAGAATGGCTATGGCCAGTATTTGCTGAGTCTGCTGAATGAAAAAATATTCTGATCATGATTACCCTCGACACCCCGCTCTCCGGGGTCAAGCTGATCGAGCCCGAGGTATTTGGCGACTCCCGAGGGTTTTTTTTGGAAAGCTTCAATGCCCGCCACTTTTTTGAGGCAACCGGGTGTGAATCTGCATTCGTTCAGGACAACCATTCCCGCTCGGCAAAAGGCGTATTGCGTGGCTTGCACTACCAGATCCGGCAGCCGCAGGGAAAGCTGGTTCGAGTCGCCTTGGGAGAAGTCTTCGATGTCGCGGTCGATCTGCGACGGTCATCACCCACCTTCGGGAAATGGACGGGGATGCTGTTGTCCGCTGAAAACAAACGACAGCTCTGGCTGCCCGCCGGATTCGCGCACGGATTTCTGGTGCTGTCCGAATGGGCCGAGTTTCTGTACAAGACCACCGATTACTGGGCACCGGAACACGAACGCTGTATCCGCTGGGACGATCCCCAATTGGCGATCGAGTGGCCTTTGACCGGAGCACCGATCGTTTCAGCCAAGGATATGGCAGGCGTCCGATTTGCCGACGCCGATATGTTCCCGTGACCCGCATACTGCTCATTGGCACCAACGGACAGGTCGGATGGGAACTGGCCCGCAGCCTCCTGCCACTCGGAGAGATTGTCGCAGCCGATCGTATGCGCTGTGATCTCGCACAGGCCGGCCAGGCCGCTGCGCTCGTGGCGGCAGTCAAACCCGGGATTATCGTCAATGCAGCTGCCTATACGGCGGTTGATCAGGCGGAGAACGAGCCTGGGCTTGCCATGCGTATCAATGCCGAGGCGCCGGCTGAACTGGCCAGGGCGGCACACGAGACAGGCGCCCTGCTGGTGCACTACTCCAGCGATTACGTATTCGATGGCAAGAAGAAGACTCCGTATCTCGAAGAAGATCGTACGGCACCATCGAATGTCTACGGCCAAAGCAAACTCGCTGGCGAATCCGCCATTACCTCTTCGGGTGCCGACTACGTGATTTTCCGCACCAGCTGGGTGTACTCCGCCCGCGGGAAAAACTTCCTGCGCACAATCATGCGTCTGGCAGATGATCGTGAAAGTCTGCGCGTGGTGGGTGACCAGATTGGCGCACCCACCTGGGCAAGACTGATTGCCGAGACAACGGCACATGCCTTGTGCAAGGATATCGACTGTCGATTGAATGGAAACTTCACAAGTGCCTTGCTGCATCTGAGTGCTGCAGGCTCTACCAGCTGGCATGGGTTTGCCAGTGCCATCATCAGGCAGGCGCAACACAAAGGGCATATGCTGAAATGTCGTGAGGTCTCTGCGATTACAAGTGCCGAGTATCCGTTGCCAGCACAACGGCCAGCAAACTCACGCCTTTCCTGCAACAAACTGCAGCAGCGCTATGGGTTGCATCTGCCTGATTGGGAAGACTGCCTCAGCCTGGTCATCGACGAACTTTCTGACATCGCGACCCGGTCGAATGGCTGAGATTTTTATCTGCGCACACCAGAATCCGGTTTCCCATGCCATGGGAAGATTCCTCACTTGCCTGAGACAGCGACCAGGCGATTGCTGCAAACTTCCGGTATCCCGGCAACACCGATGCAACCCATCCCCCGCAGGTTGAAAGGTATCATCCGGAACGAAACCGGACTCCTGCTCATCCATTCCGAATTTATGCCAAATCTTTTGAAAAACAGGAAAGCAGCCAGACTCCCGGTTTTCGGGTTTCACTCCTTGCGTTCTGGATTTCAACCAGTGGCAGCCATTCGATGCGAAATGCAGCCTTGAATCTTCTGCGGCCCAATCGTTTCTTTCAGGCTTTTTCCATTCTTGTCTGGATACTCGCATTCATTCTTGCCACATGGTTTGTGGTCGTATGGATATGGTATGCCGCCCTGGCCGGCTCGCATGCCGCAAAATTATCCTCACTCACTGAACCATCAGCAGCAGCCAGTGCCATCCGTCAGCATCACCTTCTCGAAATAACCTCTGCACGACCGGATTCTCCGCCCAGGGAACAATACAGCCTGACGGGGGTGATGACCGACAGTGCCAGCCATCGGGGTTTTGCGATCCTGACCGAACCGGACAAGCCTCCCCGATATGTACTCGAGGGTGAGACCCTGAGTCCTGGCGTCTCCGTCGAAAAAATTCTTCCGACGGAAATCGTGCTGCTCAGGGACGGCATACGGCAAAATTTACCCCTGTCGCGCGGCGCCCTTTCATCGGTTCATCAGGCTGCCCAACCGACTTCGGAACCGTCGGGCGATCACACTGCCAGAAATTAGGATCTCCATGCAACGCACACCTGCCTTGAATCGCATTCTTGCTGCCACGGTGATCTGCCTTTTCTGCCCGTGGGCCGCTGCTACAAAACCGGTAAAAGCCGATGATGTCTCGCTGAATTTCGCCAATGCCGATGTGGAGACGGTAGTCCTTGCCATCAGCAAGATTACCCACCGGAATTTCATCATTGATCCCCGCGTCAAAGGGACTCTCAACATCGTTACCAGCACGCCGGTATCTCCCGAGACGGCCTATCAGATCCTGCTTTCAGCCCTGCGTCTGCAGGGATACACCCTCGTTGAGGGGCGCAGTGTCGTCAAGGTGGTTCCCGAAGCGGATGCAAAGTTTGATGCCGTGCCGGTCACGACGGAAGGTAGTCGCCAACTCCCGGGGGATCGCCTGACCACGCGGGTCTTTACCGTCAGGAATCAATCGGCCACCCAGTTGATGCAGGTGATCCGCCCGCTGGTTGCATCCAACAATGCTGTCAGCGTCTCTTCCGGCAACACCCTGGTGGTGACGGATTATTCCGAGAACCTGCAGCGCATCAGCCGCATCATTGATGCGATCGACATTCCCGCCGGTGATATCCAGGTCATTCCGGTTGAGCATGCATCGGCCGTGGATCTTGCCACGACTATCGACCGCCTGCTGAACGCAAATGCCGGGAATGATGGCGGTCAGAGGATATCCATCGTGGCCGACGAGCGGATCAACGCATTGCTGGTGCATACGGACAACCCGGCCCGCATCGCCGGAATTCGTCGCCTTGTGGCCAATCTGGACCAGGCCGGCCCGGTCAGCAATGTTCATGTCGTTTATCTGAAGAATGCCGATTCAACATCATTGGCGCAGACCCTACGCAGCGCGATCAGCGGTGATCGGCTCTCTGCCTACACCATGGCAGGGAATGCGACGATCCAGACTGGCGCACCCGGGTCTTTCAGTTCCACCGGTCCGGTTGCCCCTGGCCCTGCTGCTGGCACGTCAAATACGGCTTTTGGCACGATGCCCGGCCGTAACGGGGGGGGCACCGCCGGTCAGTCCCGTGATCTGATCAGCATCCAGGCCGATGCCGCCACCAATGCGCTGGTCATTACCGCCCCGGAGTCGCTCTACAACGACTTGCGCCGGGTCATCGACCAGTTGGACAGGCGGCGGGCCCAGGTGTACGTGGAAGCCCTGATCGCTGAAATGACCGCCGACCGTGCGGCCGAATTCGGAATCCAGTGGCAGAGTAACGGCAAGACCTCCATTTTCGGCGGTACCAGTTTCAATACTGCCGGCGCCGGCAGCAATATCCTGAATGCGGCCGTCAATCCGCTTGGCGTCAAATCCGGGCTCAATCTCGCCGTGGGCACCGGAACCCTGACCCTGCCGGGCGTCAAGGATGCCAACGGCAACCCGGTCACCATCCTGAATCTGGCCATGCTGGCCCATTTCCTCGAAAGCCAGACGCACACCAACATCCTGTCCACGCCCAATCTGGTCATGCTGGATAACGAAGAAGCCAAGATCGTCGTGGGCCAGAATCTGCCCTTCGTCACCGGCCAGTACATCACTACGGGAACGGCAACTTCCAATACCGTCAGCAATCCCTTCCAGACCATTACCCGCCAGGATGTTGGCCTGACATTGAAGATTCGTCCCCAGATTTCCGAAAACGGCATCGTGCGCCTGCAGATCTACGAAGAAAACTCCTCCGTGGTCATGGGCACCACCACCAACGCATCCGGCCCCATTACCAACAAACGCTCCATTGAAACCACCGCCCTGGTGGACGATGGCGCCATCATCGCCCTTGGCGGTCTTGTCGAGGACAGCTATACCGCCGGTGCCGACAAGGTTCCTCTTCTGGGGGATATTCCCGTTGTCGGCCGGCTGTTCCGCTATGACAGCCGGCAAAGAACCAAAACCAATCTGGTGGTGTTCCTGCGCCCCAAGATTCTGCGCGATGCCGAAAGCTACCGGCGTCTCACCGCCGACCGCTATGACTACGTGATCGGCCAGCAAAAAACCCTGGATGCGCCCGATCAGCCACTGCATCACGATGAACCGGCCCCCAGACTCCCCCCGCTTCCCGCAAGCCCATGACAGCGCCGGTCATCCCTTACACCTTCGCGAAAAACCACGGAATTCTGGTGACCGGGCACGAAGGAGACCAGATCAGCATCCTGCTGCGGAACAACGCCTCCGCGACTTCGGTGGCCGAAATCAGGCGCAGTCTGGGGGTATCGGTCTCCATTGCGGGGTATCTGGACACCACCACCTTCGATACCCGCCTGGCCGAGGCTTACGTCCACACGGGGAATGAAACCGCGGAGGTGATCGAGGACCTGGGCAAGGATGTCGACATCCTGCAATTGATGCAGGCGCTTCCCCCGGTCGAAGATATCCTCGACAGCCAGAACGATGCACCGGTGATCCGTCTGGTCAACGCCCTGTTCGCCCAGGCCCTGCAGCAGAAGACATCCGATATCCATATCGAGCCCTACGAGGGTCATTCCTCGGTACGATTCCGGCACGACGGTTTTTTGCGTGAAATCGCCCGCCCCCACCGTGGGCTTCATGCCGCCCTGGCATCGCGCATCAAGATCATGGCCAGTCTCGATATCGCGGAAAAACGCCTGCCCCAGGATGGACGTATCGCGCTCCGGCTGGGGAACCGGGCCATCGACGTGCGGGTGTCGACCGTGCCGACCACGCATGGTGAGCGGCTGGTGATGCGCCTTCTGGAAAAAAATGCCGAACGCGCCCACCTTCAGCATCTGGGCATGCCTCCATCCATTCAGGAACGCTTCACCCGGGCACTGCATCATCCACATGGCATTGTCCTCGTCACCGGCCCTACCGGCTCCGGCAAGACCACAACCCTCTATGCCGCCTTGCAGTCGATGGACTGCAAGACGCGCAATATCGTGACGGTGGAAGACCCGGTGGAATACGATATTGCAGGGGTCGGCCAGATTCAGGTTAATGCCCGCATCGAACTGACCTTCGCCAAGGCGCTGCGTTCCTTGCTGCGGCAGGATCCCGATGTCATCATGATCGGTGAAATCCGCGACATGGAGACCGCCCGGATTGCCGTCCAGGCAAGTCTCACCGGGCATCTGGTGCTGGCCACGCTGCACACCAATGATTCCACCTCCGCCATCACTCGCCTGATCGACATGGGTGTCGAACGCTTCCTGCTTGCCTCGAGCCTGCGCGCCGTTCTCGCCCAGCGCCTGTTGCGTTGCCTGTGCCCCCTCTGTCGGCAACCGGAAACAACAACCGATTCCCAACGCTGGACCGCCAGGGGATGTCCGGCCTGCGGTCAATCCGGGTATCAGGGGCGTACCGGGATTTTTGAAATGGTCGAAATGAACGATACCCTGGCCCAGATGATTCACGATGCCGCACCCGAAGCCGATCTGCGCCATCATGCCGCGCTGGCCGGTACCCGCACCCTCCACGAAGACGGGCTCCGCCTGCTGGCGGATGGCACTACCAGCAGGGAAGAACTGCTGCGGGTCATCAGTGAATAAGCATCCGTGATATGGCCGCCTATCATTACCGCGCCCTCGATCCGGAAGGACGGAAAATCAACGGCACCCTGGATTCCGACTCCGCCCATGGAGCACGCGGCATTTTGCGCAGCCGCGGACTGTTTCCCATCGAGGTCGAAGAGGGCCGCCTCGATACAACATCACGACAAACCTTTCGCACCCCTCGCCTGAGCGGAACCGAGCTTTGCCTGCTGACCCGGCAATGGGCCACGCTGCTCGCTTCCGGCCTGACCATGGAGCAATCCCTGTCCGCCATGATCGACCAGGCGGAACGTATCCCGGTCCGTCAGGTGCTTCATGCGGTGCGGGCGGAGGTACTGGCCGGGTATTCGCTGCGCAACGCCCTCGACCGGCAACCCGTGGCCTTCCCCATGGTCTATCGCGCCGCCATCGGCGCCGGCGAAACCTCCGGACAACTTTCCACCATGATGCTGCGACTGGCGGATTATCTCGAGCAGCGTCACACCCTGCGCTGGAAGGTGCTGCAAATCATGATCTATCCCTCCATCGTCGCTCTCGTGGCGGTAACGGTGGTGGTGGGTCTGATGATCTATGTGGTGCCACAGGTCACCGAAGTTTTTCTGCACAGCAAGCAGACCCTGCCCTGGCTCACCCGGGCGCTGCTTTTCCTGTCCTCAGGGCTCCAGCGTTTTGGCACCCTGCTGGCAGCCCTTGGCATCGGCCTGGCCTTCATTCTGTACCGCAATCTGCAACGTCCCGATTTCCGGCGGCGATGGGATGCACGGCTATTGCGAGTCCCCCTCCTGGGTCGTCTGTTGCGGGTTCTGGATACCACACGCTTCGCCAGCACGCTTTCCATTCTCATCGGCAGTGGCGTACCCTTGCTGGGAGCGCTTCAGGCGGGCCGTCAGGTCATGACCCTGATCCCGCTCCAGGATGCGGTCGAAACTGCAGTGGAAAAAGTCCGGGAAGGAGTTTCCCTCTCCCAGGCATTGGCACAGACCGGGCAATTTCCTCCACTCCTGATTCATATGGTTGCCAATGGCGAAGCGACTGGCCAGCTGCAGTCCCTCATCCAGCGGGCTGCCCAGTTGCAACAGACCGAGGTGGAAAACAAGATCATCGTCTTGATCGGTGTACTGGAACCTGCCCTGCTTCTGGCCATGGGCATCATGGTGATGCTGATCGTTCTCGCCATCATGGAACCCATCATCGAAATCAATCAGCTGATGCGCTAGGGAGCCACCGCTTGAAACACTCCGTCCCACGAAAAACCCAGGGATTCACCCTCATTGAGGTCATGATCGTCGTGGTCATCCTTGGCATCCTCGCGGCGCTGATCGTGCCCAAGATCATGGGGCGTCCCGATGAGGCCCGCGTCACGGCGGCCCGACAGGACATTGCAACGCTGATGCAAACACTCAAGCTCTACAAACTGGATAACCGCCGCTATCCCACGACGGAGCAAGGGCTCGAAGCACTGGTAAAAAAACCTGCCACGCCGCCTCTCCCGGATAACTGGAAGCCTTATCTGGAGCGGCTTCCCGCCGACCCCTGGGGCAACCCCTACCAATATCTCAATCCGGGCGTCAACGGCGAGATCGATATCTTCAGCTACGGTGCCGATAGCAAGCCGGGTGGCGAAGGGGTGGATGCGGATATCGGTTCCTGGATGTTATGAGTCGTCATCCGAATCTGGAAAATGGCTACACCCTGATCGAAGTGATGGTGGTGATGGCCATCATTGCCCTGATGGCGGCCGCCATCATGATGCGCATCCCCCCCCATCGCACTCCCGAAAATGAGATCGACCGTCTGTGCCACGTGCTTGAAACAGCCGCGCTCCAGTCCGAGATCAAAGGTGTCACGCTCGCGGTGGATTTTGTTCCCCAGGGCTATCTTGTCAGTCAGCTGGCGATGAGCGGGGGCTGGCGCCCACTCACCAACAGGGCAGCCCTGTCATCCCGGAGCGTTCCGGATCTCGCCTGGGGCCCCTTGACGGTCAATGGATCGGCGGCAGCCCAGCGTATCGTCTTCTCCGGCGGCATGCCGGATTTTTCCATGACCGTGACCGACCCCTCGGGCGCGACCCATATCGCGGGAAATCCTACCGGGATCGTCACCCGAATTCCGCAGGGTGGATGAAATTCGGCAATGAACATCACGCGCGGATTCACCTTGCTCGAAGCCCTGATCGCTCTGGCGGTGCTCGCCATCGGCCTGGGTACGGTCATGCGGGCGCTCGGTATCTCCGCACAGGCAACCGACCAGTTGCGTCAGCGCCAGTTGGCGCTATGGGTTGCACAGAACCATCTCGACGAGATGCGGGTGCTGCGCCAGTTTCCCGCCCTGGGTAATTCCTCCGGCCAGGAACGTCAGGGCAAGGAAACTTTCATCTGGCGCATGAGGGTCCTGACGACACCCAACCCCGGATTCCGGCGCATGGAAGTCCAGGTATATGGCGTCGACACATCCTCCCCGCTCGCCACCCTGACGGGTTTCGCTACCGTACCGCAGTGATGCGACATCACCTGCGTGTAACGCCCCATTCTGCTGGTGAAAATGGCCTCACCCTGCTCGAACTGCTGGTGGCTCTCGCCATCGTCGCTCTGCTGGGCAGCCTTTCCTATCGTGCCCTGACCGCCGCTCTTGATAGCCGTCAGCATCTGCAGGCGACGCTCCTGCGTTGGCAGAATATCTCCCGCGCTGTCGGCCGCATCGAAACCGATCTGCTGCAAATGGCGCCGGCTCCCCAAAGCACCGGGGGGCTTTTGCTCCAGACACAGGACTTGCGGACAGGCGACAATGCCATCAGCTTCGTCAAACTCGATGGCACCCAAGCCAGCGTGCGGCGCTGGGGTTTTCGGTTCACCGATCATCACCTGTTGCTGCAACGCTGGCCGGATACGGGGACCAATGCGCCACCCCGTGAGGATGTGCTCCTCGACGGCGTGCGTGCCCTGCATTTTGAACTCCTGACGGCGAATGGAAAGCGTACAGATGAATGGCAACCTGGCCAGGCAGCCACCTTGCCTGCCGCTGTGGAATTTTTTCTGGATCTGGAAGATGCCGGCCCGCTACACCGCCTTGTCGCATTGCATTGAGCGGCGAGAGCATGTTCCGCTGCGTCGCCGCCAGCAAGGGGCCGCCCTGCTGCTGGCGTTGTTTACGGTTGCTCTGGCCACGATGGTGGCTTCCGCCATCACCACCGATTTCGGTAAGGCGGTGGATATCGTCAGTGGCCGCCACGATCTCGCCCAGGCCCGTTTGCTGGCACGCGGGGCGATCGACTGGGGCTGCTTCATCCTGGCGCAGGATGCACGCAACTCGACCATCGATTACGCCGGCGAACTCTGGACGCGCCGCATTCCTCCGACCCCCGTGGAAGAAGGTGAGGTCGCAGGTGAGTTGAGCGACATGTCAGGCCGATTCGATCTCAACAGTCTGGTGAGCGATAAACGGCTGGACCGCTTTCAGACAACCGCCTACATCCGCTTGTTGGAATCCCTTGGGATCGGTACCGACCAGGCGGTTACGCTCGCACAGGCGCTCGCGCGCCGGATCGGAGCACAGGAAGACAGCCCTGACCCTGACCCTGACCAAAATCAATCCCCCCAAAGACTGCCGGCAAACCGATATCTGGTGGATGTGGCCGAACTGCCCCTGATCCCGGGCTATGACGCAAAAATCACCGCCCTGCTCGCTCCTTACGTTGCTGCGTTCCCCGATCCGGCTCTGCTCAATGTCAACATGGCGAGTGCAGAAGTTCTCGCCGCCATGGTGCCCGGATTGAGCCGCGACACGGCGCGGGTGCTGGTGGCACAGCGCGAAGCTCAGCCTTTCCGTACCATCGAGGAATTCATGAATACACTACCCTCTGGCAGCCGCTGGGCAATCAACGGCAGAATTACAGTTGCCAGCCGTTATTTCCTCGCATCCGGCAGGGCCCGCTTTGGCGAATCCACTGTCCAGGTGGAAGCCCTGCTCGACCGGAAAAATCCCTGGCCCACCATCCTCTGGCAAAAACTGCTGTGAACCGGACCTTACGTCTCTATCTGCCCCCCACCTGGCCTCATCCCGCGGATACCCATTGGGTATTGCTGAATGATGATGGCAAATACATCGACGAGGGCTGCTCCGGCCCCTCCCGCTGGCCCGTGGCGGAAACCTGCGAAGCAGTCCTGAGCGCCAGCCAGACCAGTCGGTACGGCGTTTCTGCCCCGGCCAGGATGCCCCGCACCGAACGCTCCGGAATCCTGGCCTATGCGCTGGAAGAACGGCTCCTGGGTGATATCGCCAATCAGCATCTCACCGAAGCCGGAAGAGCCGGAACCGACATTCAACTCCTGGTGGTTGCGAAAGACCGGATACGCCGAGTGATTTCGGCTCTGACCGAACTCGGCCATCCTCCCGCACGGCTATTCAGCGAGTTGCAGGCGGTACCGGATACCTCTGATGTATGGCATCTTGCCATCGGATACGATGGTGCGATCCTGTGTGGAAACGGTTTCTCGATACCGATGGAGCATGCATCGGTCGACCTTCCTCCCCTGCTCACATCGACACTAGGCAAAACCGATACCGGCCGCCCTCTCCATCTCCATATCGCCCCCGGACTGCCGCTCCCCGACACCGGGCAGTGGAGCGCACTTCTGGAACGTCAGGTGATGATTGCAGAACCCCATCACTGGCATCACCTTCCGGCCATCGCCGCCAACCTCCTGCATGGCGATTTCCAGCCACACCACCTGCACAGCATGCTGTTGGATCGGCTCAAGCCGGCCTTACGGCTGGCAGGCACAGTACTTGTGCTGAACCTCATCATCATCCTGGCATTGATGGGCTGGAAAAAATATCAGCTCTTCACGACACAAAAGCATATTGAAGCATTGTTCCAGCAGGTTGCGCCCCATACCCCGGTGATCGATGCTCCGCTGCAACTCACCCGCTATCTCGACAGTCGCCGTGTCGAAGCCGGGCTTCTGCGTAGTGACGATGCGCTGGCGCTGCTGGCAGCCCTGGCCGAGGCATTGGGAGCGGATGCCCGGGATGCGGCACGATCCATCCACTATCAGGAAGGTGTCCTCGATGTGGAACTTGCTCCTGCACTTGCACCCCGTATCCCCGGCCTGATCGAGCAACTGGAAATGCGCGGATTGACGGTAATCCCCGGCAAAGGCACCCGGCTGAATCTGAGGAGAGGCAAATGAGCGGAATCTCCACTTTCTCCCGCTGGCAGGTCGCCCGATCCTTCTGGTTCCGGCGCAGTATCGCGGAGCGCTCGCTGCTGCTCACCGGAGCGGTGATCATCGGTCTGGTTGCCTACGGGCTCGTACTTCAGGACGCCTGGCGCGAACTGCAGCGTCTGGATGAAGCCAACGTCAGAATCGCCACCCGTCTGATGCTGTTGCAGGACGGACTGGCGGAAGTTGCCAGGCATCGAACGAATACCGGAAAAACCGCATCACCTGCGACACTGGTCGACACCCTGACAACATCGGTCCGTTCACGCCAGCTCGATCTGACGGTTACCCCGGCAGGTCCGGATCGTATGCGAATCAGCGGTAATGCCGATTTCGGGCAGGCCATCGACTGGTTGGGCAATATCACACGAGACTACAATCTGCGGCCGATTCAGCTCAGAGCCGATCATGACGGCTCTCCAAAGATCGACATGATCCTCGCCGCACCGTGACAAAAAAGGCATTGCACTCTTCCTTGCGGCGCTGGCTGTTTTGCCTTGCCATCCTGGTCACCCTGCCGGGAATGGTGCTGTTTCAGGCACCCGGACAATTACTCGATGCAGGTCTGCGCCGATGGTCATCGGATGCGCTCCGGCTTGAATTCGTGAAAGGCAGCCTCTGGCATGGCAGCGGCCTCCTGATGATACGAGGAGCAAACGACCCGCTTGTCCACCCATGGCAGAACGTCATCTGGAATCTGGATTCCAGCGCCCTCTGGCATGGATCGATCGGCTGGGAGTTTCATGTCACAAATAACAAAGATCAGGGAAAGATCGAACTTTCCCCCTCGGGCTGGCACATGACAGACTTGCGCTGGTCACTGCCCGCGCACTTATTAGGAAGCCATTTCCCGCCCCCCTTCTCGCTGACCGAACTGGGCGGCGAAATGCAGATCGAAACCCGTTCGCTGCGCTGTGGCTGGCGCGGGGAATGCCAGGGCCAGACCGAACTGATCTGGCGAAATGCCGCCGGCCAGGGATTGCTGGCATCCGCCCGGCTGGGGGATTATCGGCTGCTGTCCATATCACAAGTCTCAGAAACGACCCTGCAGCTGGATACCCTTTCCGGACCATTGCACGCAGAAGGCCAGGGCACAATGACCGGAAAGGGATATCAATTTTCCGGAGTCCTGACCGGTTCTCCCGAACTGCTGCGACCCATCTCCGCGATTGCGGGGGAGCATATGAAAAATTCTGGCGACCCCGGTCGCTGGTACTTTCAGCTACCCTGAGTGGCTCCCGGAATCAAACATCACAACCACCCGGCGCTATGGAAAAAATCAGCACTTCATTGCATCATTTCGTTCCGCCGGGCCGCGTTTTCTTTTGTTGCATCCGCAACTGTGTTGATGCATCTCGACCGGAATCCTGCGCACGTTTGAGCGCAGACTCGATTTGCAGCGCATCCCCCCCACGCAAGCCTTCGGCAAGATCACGCGCGGCATCACGCCGTCTGGCCGCATACGTCTGCAGCGAGTCAAGCAAAGCCGCAGAAGGTACTGCAGGATCCACATTCAGACGTGAAATCTGTTCGAAGCTGTCTTCGTAGCGATCTGCGACCCTGGTGTCTACCTCGCCAGCCAACTGGCTGAATGAAAGCCTGCCTCGCTGCCTGTCGGTAATCATGGCTTGCCAGGAACTGGCAATTTCCGCATCTTGGCGTAAAAACCGTTCGATGCCCTTGCGGGCTGCCAACTCATTACTCCAGCGGTAGGAAGGCGCAGGAATATTCAACGCCAGTGCAGTAAGAATGGATGCCAACAGGACGCCGGCACCTGATCTGAATTTCCAGTCAACAGAAGAGGGGCCGTCGAATATCGGCATCAACAACACACCCAGACCTGCCCCCGCCATGAACCCACCTACATGTGCCGCATTGTCGACTACCGCTAGCCACTGACCGGCTCCAATCATCACCAATGCAAAGGCACCCGCACCCCAGAACAGCCAGCGGAATTCGGCTGGATGGAGCCGGCGTCGATGACACCAGGCAAAAACCAGCAAGGCACCGTACAGCCCGAATATCGCACCCGAGGCACCGCCCGATACGGTCTGGCCATCGTGCGTGACCAATGAAAAAAGGTTTCCGGCCAAACCCGCGCCCAGGTACAGGAACAGAAAACGGATGCTGCCAAAAACCTTCTCGGCCAAACGGCCGGCATCCCACAAGGCAAGCATGTTCATGCCCAGATGGATCAGGCCGAAGTGGAGGAACATGGCAGTTCCCAGCCGCCACCACTGTCCATCTCCGGTGGCAGGGCCGTAATTTGCACCCCAGGCGAGGTACAGATCGCTGGATCGGTACCAAAACCCGGCTCCCGATCGCAACATCGCAAGAAAGATCAGGGTGTTGACGGCGATCAGCGCCCAGGTAACGGGGATCCCCCCCCTCCTGGCACGAATGTGATCCAGCAGTGTTTCCCCTTCCGGGGTCGATGCGCCATCCATCATCGTCTCAGAAGCAGGTGAACGGGCAATCCGGAAAGCCGAAGCACCCGAACAATCGCTCAGTCAGAAAGACCAAAAACCGATATCCCGGAATGCAAGGCACGCTTGTCGGGACTTGCCTGCTCAGCCGAAATGACTGGCCCGGGGCCGGTAAAAGATCTCGAATACCAGAGCGGTCACCACCGTCAGCGCGATTCCTTCCGTCACCTGCGCCCAGAGCAGCGTCCAGCTCGTATCCCTTACGGCGACAAAAAACTGCATATTGGGATACATGACAAACAGCCCGCCCCACAAACCCCACCAGACCGCGTGAGCCTTGCTGCGTGCGGGACTGACTTTCAGATAGAGATAACAGAATGTCATCAGTTGCCCCAGATAGGTGAGCACCAGAAAGGGGAACAGACTCATGGTTTCTTCCGGAGTGCGTGAGGGATAGCCCACGTACATACCCTTCGCCAGCGTGCCGTGGAAAACCACATCGAGCACGAAAACCAGAAGGGCAACTGCGGTCGAAACCGGGATGAAGCGTACCCAATCGATGCGTTGCATATTGTCTCCTTTAATTGAAAAGGGATTGGTGACCATTCCGGCGAAAGTACCACCCAAACCATCGGAACAGGATCCCGGTGCTTTTCCATGATCGGGGAGCCCTGTCGAGCAGGAGGGTACCTTGCGCCACGATGCGATCACTCTGACCGGTCACCACCAATAACGTCAGAGAAACCAAAAAAACGGAAATCCCGTACCCGCATGGGGTAGAGAATGCCATCAAGGTGATCGCACTCGTGTTGTACAACACGGGCATGAAAGCCTTCCACTTCGCGGTGGATGGCAACACCTTCTATGTCGAACCCCTGATACCGCAGACGCTTCCAGCGTGGCACCCTGCCCCGCATTCCAGGCACCGAGAGGCAACCCTCCCAGCCTTCCTCCTCCTCGTCTGAAAGGGGTGTCAGCACTGGATTGAGAAGAATCGTGAAGGGAACGGCAGGCGCTTCCGGGTAGCGTTCGCTATGCTCGAAGCCAAAAATCACCAGGCGCAGATCCACACCAATTTGTGGTGCCGCCAGGCCGACTCCGCCCTCATGACGCATGGTGTCCTGCATATCATCCACCAGTTTATGCAGAGCATTGGTGTGAAAAACTTCCACCGGCCGGGCCACTCGCAACAAGCGTGGATCCCCCATTCTCAATACCGGGCAGATGCTCATGCGGAACAAAATGCCTCGGTACACAAACCACCGATGACATTCCGGGCACGGCCCATCGCCTCCTGCAGCACCGCCTCGATATCCGAAAAATGAATGGCATCACCGCTGTCACCACGTCCGGCGGCCCAGTTCGCCACCACGCACAGAGCGGCATAAGGAATTTCCAGTTCCCGTGCCAGAGCGGCTTCAGGCATCCCGGTCATGCCTACGAGATTCACACCATCGCGCTCTATACGATCGATTTCCGCCGCAGTTTCCAGCCGCGGTCCCTGTGTCGCGCCATACACGGCACCTTCGATCACCGCCTCACCCGCAACCTCGGCAGCGCGGACAAGTTCCATACGCAAGGCTTCACTATAGGGATGGGTGAAATCCACATGGACCACTGGCGTATCCCCCCCCTCGAAGTAGGTCTGCTGCCGACCCCAGGTGTAATCGACGATCTGATGCGGAACAACCAGAGCGCCAGGACTCATGTCATCGCGTATGCCACCCACCGACGCGACGGAGACGATGCGTGTGGCCCCGGCTTCCCTGACCAGCGCCCAGAGATTTGCCCGGTAATTCACCAGATGTGGAGGAATCGTATGGCCGTATCCATGCCGGGCCAGAAAGACCACCGGCTGGGTACCGATGCGGCCGAAGGTCAGGGCACCCGATGGCTCACCGTAAGGTGTGCGGACCACCTGGCGTCGGGAAACATCCAGATTGGCCAGTTGGGTAAGGCCGCTACCACCAATGACAGCCAGCATGTCTTGAATCCTCCAGTGAGCAGATGGGTGAAAAACCGGGCAGGGCAAGGGACGTGATAAAATCTCCGGCTTTTTGGCGCGCGAAAGCATACAAGCGCACCACGTTACCCACCAGGAAAACCTCCATGAGCCGCGCCCTTCGCAACATTGCCATTATCGCCCACGTCGACCACGGGAAAACCACCCTGGTGGATCAACTGCTGCGCCAATCCGGCACGTTCCGCGAAAACCAGCAGGTGGACGAGCGGGTGATGGACAGCAATGACATCGAAAAAGAGCGTGGCATCACCATTCTGGCAAAAAATACCGCGATCGATTACAACGGCACCCACATCAATATCGTGGACACCCCGGGTCACGCCGATTTTGGCGGTGAGGTGGAACGTGTACTGGGCATGGTCGATGGCGTTTTGCTGCTGGTCGACGCGGTCGAAGGCCCGATGCCCCAGACCCGCTTTGTCACCAAGAAGGCCCTGGCCCTCGGCCTGAGGCCCATCGTCGTGATCAACAAGGTGGACCGCCCCGGCGCCCGACCCGACTGGGTGGTGGACCAGACCTTCGATCTGTTTGACAAACTGGGTGCCAGCGACGAACAGCTCGACTTCCCCATCGTCTATGCCTCCGGTCTCAACGGCTTTGCCACACTCAAACTGGAGCAGGCATCTTCCAACATGGTGCCCCTGTTCGAAACCGTGCTGGCCCATGTACCGTCTCCTGCCGGCGATCCGTCCGCACCGCTGCAACTACAACTGGCCGCACTGGATTACTCTTCCTACACCGGACGTCTGGGAGTGGGGCGAATCCTCAACGGCCGTATCAAGCCGGGCCAGTTCGTGACGGTGATGAATCATGAAAACCAGGTGGGTACCGGCCGTATCAATCAGGTGCTGGGTTTCCAGGGGCTGGAGCGCATCGCCGTGGACGAGGCCGAAGCCGGCGACATCGTCATTATTTCCGGTATCGAGGATATCGGGATCGGTGTCACCATCGCCGATCGGGACAATCCTGTCGGCCTGCCCATGCTCACCGTGGATGAGCCCACCCTGACCATGGATTTCATCGTGAATTCCTCCCCCCTGGCCGGCACCGAAGGCAAGTTTGTCACCAGCCGCCAGATCCGGGATCGCCTGACCAAAGAACTGCTGACCAACGTCGCCCTGCGTGTCGAGGATACCGGCGATTCCGACATCTTCCGCGTCTCCGGCCGGGGTGAGTTGCACCTGACCATCCTGCTGGAAAACATGCGCCGTGAGGGATTCGAACTGGCCGTGGCCAAGCCCCGCGTGGTGTACAAGGAAATCGGTGAAGAAAAGTGCGAACCCTATGAAAACCTCACGATTGACCTCGAAGACGGCCACCAGGGGGGGGTGATGGAGGAACTGGGCCGTCGTCGTGGCGAACTGACCAATATGGAATCGGATGGTAACGGACGGACCCGGCTCGAATATCACATTCCCGCCCGTGGCCTGATCGGCTTTCAGTCCGATTTCATGACCATGACCCGTGGCACCGGCCTGATGAGCCATATCTTCGACGACTACGCCCCGGTCAAGGCCGATCTGCCCGGCCGCCATAACGGGGTGCTGATCTCCCAGGAAGATGGCGAAGCGGTGGCCTATGCCTTGTGGAATCTGGAAGATCGCGGACGCATGTTTGTAAACCCCGGTGACAAGCTCTACGAAGGGATGATCATCGGTATCCACAGCCGGGATAACGATCTGGTGGTCAATCCCATCAAGGGAAAGAAACTCACCAATGTACGTGCATCCGGCACCGACGAAGCCGTGCGCCTCACACCGCCGATCAGGCTCACGCTCGAATCCGCAGTCGAATTCATCGACGATGACGAACTGGTGGAGATCACACCCAAATCGATCCGCCTGCGCAAGCGTTTTCTCAAGGAACACGAGCGCAAGCGTGCGAACCGCACGGAAGCCGCCTGAACAGTCGATCCAGTTGAAAGCAGGTACCGGCCGTTATCGATACAGGTGACAACGCACCATGCGGCCGGGTGCCGTCCGGGTAGGCTCCGGATAGGTGACACGACACTCGGCCATGGCACGGGGGCAGCGGGGATGAAAATGGCAGCCGGTGGGAGGGTTGGCCGGTGATGGCATGTCGCCAGGTACGGCGAGCAGGGTACTTGCCTGGTCAGCCCCCTGGATACGGGGCACGGCAGCAATCAACGCCTGTGTATAGGGGTGCTGGGGGTTGCCGATGACTTCATCCGCGGGACCCTGTTCGACGATACGTCCCAGATACATCACGGCAACATCCTGGGCGAGATACTCCACCACCGAGATGTTGTGGGTGATGAAAAGATAGGCAAGTTCAAGATCTCGTTGCAGTTCCTGCAACAGATTGAGTATTTGCGCCTGCACCGATACATCAAGGGCGCTGGTGGGTTCATCGCACACCAGCAGCCGGGGCTGCACCGCCAGCGCCCGGGCAATCGCGATCCGCTGGCGCTGACCACCGGAAAATTCATGTGGGAAACGACCAGCCATCTCCGGTGCCAGCCCTACCTGCACCAGCAGGCGCTCCACCGCGGCCTGCCTGTCCCCCGCCAAGCCCAGCGCAGCCATGCCTTCGGCCACGATGGCACCAACGCGCATGCGTGGGTTGAGCGATGCGAAAGGATCCTGGAATACCATCTGCATCGAAGCCCGAAGCGGTCTCATCTGGCGCTGATTCATGTTCGTCAGATCCCTGCCGGCCAGCCGGACCTGTCCGGCGCTGGGTTCAATCAGGCGCAATAACGCCTTGCCTACCGTGGTCTTGCCGCATCCCGACTCTCCCACCAGGGCCAGGGTTCGCCCACTGTGAAGTGTGAGCGAAACGCCATCCACGGCATAAACATGGCCGCGCACCCGCTGCAGCAACCCGCGGCGGATCGGGAAATGGACTTTGAGATTTTCGATTTCCAGAAGCGGAACCGTGGGTGCTGGCACAGAAGGCAAGGAAAATTCAGCCACTGCGGCTTCTTGTGCTTTGACCGCACCCATCTCCAGATGGCAGCGCACCCGGCAGCCCACCGTTTCCCTCCAGGGCGGCAATTGCTCGCGGCAAACCACCATTGCCTCACTGCACCGATCAACAAAGCGGCAACCGCGATATACGGTATCCGCCGGCGGCACCCGGCCGGGAATCGTGGACAGCCGTTGCCCGTTTTTCCGGCTTTCCGGCAGGGCCTCGAACAGCTTGCGTGAATAGGGATGAGCGGGTCCGGAAAAAAAGGTGGACCGATCGGCCACCTCCACCAATTGCCCCGCATACATGACACCGATCCGGTCCGCCATGCGGGCAACGACGCCAAGATCATGGGTGATGAGCAGCATGGCCATGCCGCGCCGGCGTTGCAGATCACGCAGCAGATCCAGCACCTGGGCCTGGATGGTGACATCGAGGGCCGTGGTCGGCTCATCGGCAATCAACAGCCGGGGTTCCCCGGCCAGTGCCATGGCGATCATCGCCCGCTGCTTCATGCCACCCGACATCTGGAAGGGATATTCGTCGTAGCGCCGTGCCGGATCGGGAATGCCGACCGAAGCCAGCAGTTCCTCGCCCCGGACGCGGGCGGCGGCACCATGAAGACTCTGGTGCAGGGCCAGGGATTCGGCGATCTGGCGACCAATGGTGAGCACCGGATTGAGGCTGGTGGCAGGCTCCTGAAAGATCATGGCCACCGACCCGCCACGATGGCGGCGCATTTCAGCCTCGGTCAGGCCCAGCAGGTCATTCCCGTGGAAAATCACCGCGCCGGCATCGATCCGCGCACCATCCGGCAGCAAGCGCATCAGGGAAAGCGCCGTCATGGATTTGCCGCATCCCGATTCTCCCACCAGGGCGAAGGTCTCGCCGGGAGCGATGGAGAATGCAATACCCTCCACCGGACGGGCCGCACCGATGGAAACGGACAGATCGCGGACATCGAGAATAGGATCAGGGGAAGTGGTCGGTGCCATGGCTATCGAGGGATCAATTCACTGCCCGTGGATCGAAGGCGTCGCGGATCGCATCCGCAAACAGATTGGCCGCCAGCACCAGGACGAACATGAAGGAAAAGGCGGCGACGAGGGACCACCAGACCATCGGTTCCCGCGCCAGTTCGAGACGGGCAGCGTTGATCATGGTGCCAAAGCTGATGGTGGAAGGATCCACACCGATCCCGACATAGGAAAGCACGGCTTCGGCCAGCACCAGATTGGAAAAATCCATGACCAGGGAAATCAGGACGATATGCCCCAGATTGGGCAGGATGTGGCGCCCCATCACCGCTACGGAAGAAACTCCAAAGGCACGAGCCGCCTGGACATACTCCAGCTCCCTCAGCTTCAGGGTCTCCGCCCGCAGCAGCCGTGCCAGCCCGGTCCAGCTGGTCATGCCCAGAATCAGGCACAGCGCCAGCAAGCGGGCATCGGCACGTTCCGCGGTGGTGGTGAACCAGTCGGGATGGCTGTCAATCATCACCTGCATCATCAACACGGCGGCGGCAATCAACAGCACGCCGGGAATGGAATTGAGCGTGGTGTAGAGATACTGGATCGCATCATCCACGCGACCGCCAGCATAGCCGGCCAGGATGCCCAGACCCAGGGCAAGCGGTACGGTCACCAAGGTAGTGAGCGTACCGATCAGGAGACCGGTGCGGATGCTCTTCAGCGTCAGATACAGCACATCCTGGCCAACCTTGTCGGTGCCAAAAACATGGTAACCCGAGGCGAGAGCGATCGCCGGGCCGGTAATCAAGGTGGCAACCAGCAGTACTGATAGCACTCCCGTACGCCCCGGCCCTCCTCCGAGCAACAGAAAAAAAATCCCCCAGACCAAAATGCCCCCTGCAAGACCACGCAGAGTGCGCTCCCCCAGGTCGCCCATATGGAGATTCTCGTTTTCCCCCAGATGGGCGCCACCGAAGCGCAAACGGGGGAAATCACGCAAGCCACCGTCCGCAGCGGATTCCTTCGTGAACAGCCGGGTCGCGAGCGGTGCCGAATAGGTTTTTTCGGTATCCCGTTTCAGCGGCATCAGCAGTGCATCGAGGGCCGAATACACCTCGACGCCATACACTGGCGATCCCTTCGCGGATTGATCCAGCCGCAGGCGGTAGTGGACCGAATCAAGCAGGCCGACCAGCAGAAACAGGGCCAGTACCGTGGCCGATGCCATGGCCAGGGAGCGTCGCCCGATGCGGTGCCAGACCGCGCGACGTGAAGGATCCCGCCAGGCGAGCACAGCCCCTGCGACGATGATGCCCAGCAACAGGAACAGCAGCAGATCGGAACCCAGCAGAACCGGCAGCATCAGGACAGGCGAACCCTGGGGTCCACAAACGTGTAGGAAATATCGGTCAGCAACAGACCGAGAATGTAGAGGACCGCGCCAATGAAAACCATGGCCCGGACGACGGAAAAATCCTGGGCATTGATGGCTTCGATGGTGTAGCTGCCCAGGCCGGGAATGGCGAAAAAGGATTCCACCAGCAGGCTGCCCATGAACAGGGTTGGAATCACCACCACCACGCCAGTCAGGATCGGGATCAGCGTGTTCCGGAGCACATGGCCGAACAGTACCCGGGATTCGGACAACCCCTTGGCCCGCGCGGTACGAACATAATCACGGCCGATCTCCTCCATGAACAGGGTGCGATACCAGCGGGCACCCGCACCCAGCCCGGCCACCACGCTGATGAGGATCGGCAGGATCAGGAAACGGAGCGCATCCGTACCGCTGGCATAACCCGAGATCGGCACCAGATGCCATACCTTGCTGACCAGCCACTGCCCGCCGATGATATAGAACAGCGAGGAGACCGACATCATGGCCACACACAGCACCGTACCCGCCAGATCGAGATACGTGGCCCGAAAGAAAACGAGCAGCAGGGCAAAGGTGATGGTGGACCACAGGCTCAGCACAAAGACCGGGATCGCGACTGCGAGGGAAGGCCACATGCGCTGACGTATTTCCCGTGCAATGTCCAGACCGTCATCAGACTGGCCTAAGTCGAGTGCGAACATGCGCACGGACTTGTTGTAGAAAATCGTATTGGTCAACCTTGAAATGCCAGATGCCCCCGCATCCCAGAACAGGGGCTTGTCATAACCATGCTCCACCTTCCACTTCTGTATGGCCTCGGGTGTTACCCGCTTCACCCCCAGTTGCAGACGCGCCATGTCGTCCGGGGTATTCACCACGAAAAACAGGGCAAAGGTAATGAGGTTGACTCCGATCAAAATGGGAATTGCGTAAGCCAGGCGGCGAAAAATATAGGCAAGCATGACGTGATCAGAACGCGCGGCCCGAACCATGCCGCAGCCGGGCAGCCTCCAGGACCATGCTATACTTCGCGCCCTCAAGTGGTGGCCGTAGCTCAGTTGGTAGAGTCCTGGATTGTGATTCCAGTCGTCGTGGGTTCGAGTCCCATCGGTCACCCCACAGAACCCTTGTGTCAGCCCTCTGAGCAATCAGGGGGTTTTTTGTTTTCAGGGGTTCCAACATTACATGAACGGGCACCGCTCCTCCTTTTTCGATCCCCATTCTGTGGGTTTCAGGGTGATGGCCGGAATCAATCGGGCATATCCGGGCAGATCGCCAATCCCCGATCGAAAGTACCACGGCACCCCTCCCCCTACAATCCCTGACAGACATGCGGATTCCCCCTATTCCACTGAATAGTGAATACATCGCGGAATTACAGATACCGGATTGCAGAAAACGATGAATTCCCCACAGAATTGGTTCCGATGTACATTGTTCGGTTCCCAATAGAATTGGCGGAGCGACTCTATCGCAATTGCGTCCATGGTCGCTCACCTTGTAAGGTTCAAACATTTCATTTGAGAGAAAAATCATGCGCAAGGTTGCACTCGTCACCGGTTCCACCCGTGGTATTGGTCAGGCGACAGCCATCGCTCTGGCACAAAAGGGCTTTGACATTGTCGTCACCGGTCGTACGCTCAAGGAAGGCACAGGTACTGTGCATGCACCCAATCGGGGTTCGGTACCGGTGCCGGGCAGTATCGAATCCACCGTCGCCGCCGTGCGCGAATGTGGCAGGGATGCCCTGGGGGTACGTCTCGATATCCTCGACCGGGCTTCCATTGACGCCGCCCTCAAGACGGTGCTCGATACCTGGGGCCACATTGACGTGCTGGTCAACAATGCCATCTATCAGGGGCCGGGTCTGCTCGATGCCTTCGCGGATTGCACAACCGACCAGGCGACGGGCGCCATGACCGGGACCTTTATCAACCAGCTGCACATCACGCGGGAAGTGCTCAAGGGGATGGTGGCTAAGGGCAGCGGTATGTTTTTCTTCATTGGTTCAGTGGCAGGCATACATGCCCCAACCCTGATGCCGGGCAAAGGCGGCTGGAGCATACTTCACTCCGCCACCAAGAGCGCTTTCCACCGCATCCCGGAATTCCTGAATCTGGAACACGGCAAGGACGGCATCCAGGCCTTTCTGGTGGAACCGCAGATGACCGTCACCGAAACCATCAAGGCAATCTTTGGTAACCGGGGCGAAAGTCTGGGTGTCGAAGGCCATGAGCCAGCCGTCACCGGAGAGGTGATCGCCTGGCTTGCCACCCGACCCGAAGCCAGGGAGTATCTTGGCACTTTCATCAGCACACCTGACTTCCATGCCGCGCATGTGGCGACGGGATGAGCTTGTAAAGACCCGGGCACACCGAATCCTGAAGCGGATCGATGGCCATCCGCCCGCGGCAATTGCTCGAATGGATATCGATCGCCTTTCACCTCGTTGAAAACACTCGGCTTCACCCACAGGCGTCGTGGGAAATTCTCTTGACAAGCTGTGGACAACCTCTGAATAGTTGCATCAACTTCATGATCCGTAAGGAACTGCCACGTGGCGCCTCAATAAGAGGCATGAGTGGAGCAGGGACAACCCGGTGAAATCGGGTTTTCTTGCACCATGCCCGCGCAGGCGTGGTGAAAAACTCAGCGCCCGTGGGCCGCGATATCCGGCCAGGCCTTCTTCAGGTAATAGGCCATGGACCAGAGGGTCAGGACCGCTGCGGCATCCAGCAGCCAGCCGCCCAGCCATTGGGTATCCATTCCCAGCAGGGGCGCATGGTAGAGCAGCAGGGGAATCGCCACCATCTGCGCCGTAGTCTTGAACTTGCCGATCAAGGATACGGCGACATTGCGCGAGGCACCAATCTTGGCCATCCATTCGCGCAATGCCGAGATTGTGATCTCGCGGCCGATGATGATGAAAGACACAATGGCGTCGGCCCGTTCAAGCTGCACCAGCACCACCAGGGCGGCAGCCACCATGAGCTTGTCCGCCACAGGATCGAGGAAGGCGCCGAAGGCCGAGGTCTGGCCAAGCTTGCGGGCCAGCCAGCCATCGAACCAGTCGGTGACCGCCGCCGCGATGAAGACCACGGTAGCCGCCAGGTTCTGGGTAGCGGCATCGAGCCAGTGCAACGGCAGGTAGAAAAATCCCACAAACAGGGGGATGAGAAGAATCCGGGCCCAGGTCAGTAAATTGGGAATGTTGAGCGGCATCGTTCTTCAGTGCAGTTCTCGATAAATGTCTTCAGCCAGATGACGCGATATGCCGTCCACCCGGCACAGATCCTCCACGGTGGCAGCCCGTACCCCCTCCAGGCCGCCGAAGTGGGCCAGCAACTTTCGACGCCGGACGGGGCCGATTCCTGCCACATCCTCCAGGGCCGACCGGCTGCGGGCCTTGGCCCGCCGTGCCCGGTGCCCCGCCACGGCGAAGCGATGCGCTTCATCACGAATTTCCTGGATCAGGTGAAAACCCTCGTGGTCCGGTGGCAATTGTAGCGGCTCGGCGCGATCCGACAGGAAAAGGGTTTCGAGTCCGGGCCTGCGCTCTGCACCCTTGGCCACACCCATGGTCAGCAAATGGGTCAGGCCCAGTTCTTCGAGAACCTCCCGGGCAATGCGGTGCTGACCCTTGCCACCATCGATCAGGATCAGATCCGGTGCCGGGCTCTCGCCTGCGGCGACCTTGCCATACCGCCGTTCCAGGGCCTGACGCATGGCGGCGTAATCGTCTCCGGGCGTAATGCCGGCGATATTGAAGCGGCGGTATTCCCCTTTTTTCATGGCGCCATCGATGCAGACCACGCAGGACGCCACGGTGCCCTCGCCCATGGTGTGACTGATATCGAAGCACTCGATCCGGCCGGGAGCATTTTCCGTATCCAGGGCTGAACGCAGGGAATCGAGCCGGGTGCCGGAGCGGGCCCTGGCCTGGTGCCGGGTAATCAGCGCCAGATCGGCGTTCTTTTCGGCCATTTCCAGCCAGGCCCGTTCCATCTCGTTACGTGGCAGCGCGATGGCCACCTTGCGGCCCTCGAACAGGGCTTCGCATTCTTCCGCCACATCATGGGCGACGATGATGCGTGGTGGCGGCGGATGTTCCAGATAGTGTTGGGCAACGAAGGCCGCGAGAGCCTCCACCGGATCTGCCTCACCAATGGCACCGCGCGGGAAAATGGCCTTGTCGCCCATGTGCAGGCCGCCTCTCACCATCGCCAGGTTGATGCACAGATCACCGGGGAGCGCGAGGACCGCGATGATATCCACATCCTCCTCCTTGGTGGAGCTGACATACTGCCGGTGCAGCACGGCCTGCAGGGCGCGGATCTGGTCTCGCAAGGCAGCAGCGGCCTCGAAATGAAGGCTGGTAGCGGCAACTTCCATGCGACCAGTGAGCTGATCGATCACCTCGGTATGCTTGCCGCGCAGGAACAATTCTGCCATGCGCACATCATTTGCATACTCTTCCGCACTCACCAGATCCACGCAGGGTGCCTTGCAACGTTTGATCTGATGCATCAGGCAGGGCCGGGAGCGATGGGCGAATACACCGTTCTCGCAGGTGCGCAAGAGGAAGGTCTTCTGCAACAGCTGGATGCCTTCCCGCACCGCCAGACCACTAGGGAAAGGCCCGAAGTACTTTGCCTTCTTGTCGAACGCGCCCCGGTGGGAAGCAAGTTGCGGAAACGCATCACCCGAGAGCATGATATACGAATAACTCTTGTCATCCCGGAACAGGATGTTGTACTTGGGTGCGAGCTTCTTGATCAGCGTGTTCTCAAGGATCAGGGCTTCGGCTTCGGAGCGGGTAGCCGTGGTTTCCACTGCGGCGATCTGTCGCACCATCAGGGCGATGCGGGGGGAAAGCCCGCTGCCACGCAGGAAATAGCTGCCGACCCGTTTTTTCAGGTTCTTGGCCTTGCCCACGTAGAGCACGTTACCCGCAGCATCGAGCATGCGGTACACCCCAGGTGACTCGGTCAGGCTCGCGAGGAAGGTCCGTGCATCGAACTCCGAGGCGGCACCTTCCGGCTGTGCCGCATCAGGCATCGAGTTCGGCGCGCAGGGTACGGAAGACATCGTGAAAGGCCGGCTCGGTCAGGCGGCCGGTATTGGTGTTGTAGCGGCTGCAATGATAGCTATCCACCAGCACGCGGCCATCGGGCAGATCGTGCCGGGCATTGTGGGCGAAGCCCAGCGCGCCTTGCTTCATCCCCAGTGCCATGAGCACCGCCTTGTGCGCCACCAGTCCCAGCGCCAGAATCACCCTGATCCCGGGAGCATTGTGAAGCTCGTCGGCCAGATAGCGATTGCAGGTCCTGATTTCCGAGGTTTCTGGCTTGTTATCCGGCGGCAGGCATTTGACGGCATTGGTGATGCGGCAATCCGTCAGTTCCAGCCCATCATTGGCGGAAATGGATTCAGGCATCGAACCAAAGCCGAAACGGTGCAGCGTTGCATAAAGAAGGATGCCGGCATAATCGCCGGTAAAGGGCCGGCCCGTGGCATTGGCGCCATGCATTCCCGGCGCAAGACCCACGATCAGCAGACGCGCCTGCGGATCACCGAAGGGAAGAACCGGCCGGCAATGGTAAGCCGGATGCCGGGTCCTGACCTCTTCGAGGAATCCGGACAGGCGCGGACAGCGGGTGCAGGATGACAGATCATTCATTGCGCTAGGATACCGGGCCATGAAACAGCGCTGGGATATTTTCTGTGCCGTCGTCGATAACTATGGCGACATCGGATTCTGCTGGCGCCTGGCAAGGCTCCTTGCCTTCGAACACGGGATCACGGTGCGCCTCTGGGTGGACGATCCGGTTTCCCTTGCCCGGCTCCATCCGGCAGCCGATCCCGCCCTTTCCGTTCAGCAACTGGAGGGAATCGAGATCCGCACCTGGATCACCCCCATGCCGGCAGTGGATGTTGCTCATGTGGTGATCGAGGCTTTCGCCTGCGAATTGCCCGAATCGTATTTGCGGGCAATGGCTGCCCTGCCCTCCCCGCCGGTCTGGATCAATCTCGAATATCTGTCCGCTGAAGACTGGGTGGCTGGCTGCCACGGACTGGCCTCACCCCATCCCCGGTTACCCCTGACCAGGCATTTTTTCTTCCCCGGATTTTTTGCCGGAACAGGCGGCCTGTTGCGCGAACACGATTACGACTTACGCCGCCATGCTTTCAACCCGGACGCATTCCGTCAGGCATTGAATCTGCCTCCGGCCCGACCGGGGGAGGCAACCATTTCTCTTTTCGGCTACGAAAACACAGCACTACCATCGTTGCTGCAAGCCTGGTCGGCTGAAGCAACACCCATCCGGGTTCTCCTGCCCGAAAGCAGGCTGACTCCCGCCGTGCAAGCATTTTTCGGTGACAGCCCCTGGCAAAGAAATGCCCTTACCGTGCATCGCATTCCATTCCTGCCCCAGACCGGCTATGACGAACTGCTCTGGATCAGCGACCTCAATTTCGTTCGCGGTGAGGAGTCCTTCGTCCGTGCCCAATGGGCGGCCAGGCCGCTCGTCTGGCATATCTACCCACAAGCCGGGAACTACCATCGCATCAAGCTGGCAGCCTTCCTCCGCCACTACGCCGCCGGTCTGGAGGATGCCGCCGCCACGGCGCTTGCCACTTTCTGGCATGCCTGGGAAGCAGGCCGGAGTGCCGATCTAGCCTGGCCAGCTTTTCGTGACGCCCTGCCCACCCTGAACCGCCACGCTGGATACTGGGCCGAAAAGCTGGCGACCGGAGGCGATCTGGCCGGCAATCTGGTAGCTTTTGCATCCGGATCACGATAAAATTGTGGGCTTTTCCCAATTCACAAACCTTCCAGGCCCTACTGCAATGAAAACCGCTCAGGAACTCCGCGCCGGCAATGTCGTCATGGTGGGCAGCGATCCCCTAGTTGTTCAGAAAACCGAATACAACAAATCCGGCCGCAACGCCGCCGTGGTCAAAATCAAGTTCAAAAACCTGCTCTCCGGCGCCAATTCCGAAACCGTTTACAAGGCGGATGACAAGTTCGAAATTGTGTTGCTCGACCGCAAGGAAGTCACCTACTCCTACTTCGCCGATCCCCTCTACGTTTTCATGGATGCCGAATATCACCAGTACGAGGTTGAAGGCGAAAACATGACCGACGCCCTCAAATATCTGGAGGACGGCCTGACCTGCGAAGTGGTGTTCTACGATGGCAAGGCCATCTCCGTTGACCTTCCAACCACCGTGGTGCGTGAAGTGACCTACACCGAACCCGCAGTCAAGGGCGATACCTCCGGAAAGGTGATGAAGCCAGCCAAGATTTCCACTGGTTTCGAACTGCCCGTACCCCTGTTCGTGGATATCGGCGACAGGATCGAAATCGACACCCGGACCGACGAATACCGCAACCGGGTGAAATAAACCCATCGAGCGGGTACAGGTAAAAGGCGGCCGAGGCCGCCTTTTTTCTTGCCGTGCTCGGCTACACTTCCCGCTTCTTCAACGCTTTGTCCATTTCCATGGAGGAACATCCCCCGCTTACCGGAGGCACGCTGGTTCTGGCGACGCTATCCCTGTCGCTCGGTGCCTTCATGCAGGTGCTGGATTCCACCATCGCCAACGTCGCGATTCCAACCATTGCCGGTGACATCGGTGTCAGCCCCTCGCAGGGAACCTGGGTCATCACCTCGTTTGCGGTTGCCAATGCCATCGCCCTTCCCCTTACGGGCTGGCTGGCCCAGCGCTATGGCGAAGTACGGGTATTTGTTCTCTCCACCCTGGGTTTCCTGTTGGCATCATGGCTGTGCGCATTGTCCAGTTCCCTCGAATTCCTGGTGTTCGCCCGGGTTCTGCAGGGAGCAGCGGCAGGTCCGATGTTCCCTCTTGCACAAAGCCTGATGCTGACGATCTACCCGCCCCGACAACGCGGACTGGCCATCGCCATCTCGATGATGGTCATCACCGTCGCTCCCATCCTCGGCCCCTTGCTGGGTGGCTGGATCACCGAACACATCAGCTGGAACTGGATCTTCTACATCAACCTCCCTGTCGGCCTGTTTTCCATACTCATCACCTGGCAGCTACTGAAAAACCGTGAAAGCACGACACGGCAATTGCCCATCGACTACATCGGGCTGGGGCTTTTGATGCTGGGTATAGGTTGCCTTCAAGTACTGCTCGACAAAGGCAACGAACTGGACTGGTTCGATTCCGATCTCATCATCATCCTCGCGGTGCTCTCGGCCATAGCACTCAGCACCCTGCTGGTCTGGGAACTGACCGACCGCCACCCGATCGTGGATCTGACGCTGTTTGCCGATCGCAACTTTGCCGTCGGTGTTTCTGCCATCAGCCTGGGTTACATGACCTTTCTCGGCGGTGTCGTGGTCTTTCCCCTGTGGCTGCAAACCAACATGGGTTACACCGCCTTCTGGGCCGGTGTCGTATCCGCACCGATCGGGCTACTACCCGTCATGCTGACTCCCGCAATCGGGAAGAACCTGGAAAAGCTCAATTTGCGCATCGTAATATCGCTGGCCTTTGCAGTCTTTGCCCTGACCTTCTGGTGGCAATCCCGCTTTGCCGACAATGCCGATCTGGCCGCCGTCGCCCTCCCGCGTCTGGTGCAGGGTATCGGCCTGGCCGGTTTTTTTGCTCCGCTGACAACCGTCCTGACTTCCCGCATCCCCCCTCATCGTATGCCGAATGCGATGGGGCTTTTCAATTTTTGCCGGGTACTCGCCGGTTCCATCGGCACCTCTCTGGCCGTGACCCTTTGGGATCACCGGACCATCTATCACCATCAGCGGCTTACAGAAGCCGTAAACCTTGCCAACCCCCAGCTTGCCGGAAACCTGTCTCTTCTGGAAAGCTTCGGCATCAGCGGACAAAGCGCCTACGCCTTGATCGACCGGCTGCTAGGCAGGGAAGCGGTGACCCTGGCCACAAACGATACCTTCTGGGTGGGAGGATGGCTGTTCTTTGGATTGATCGCACTCATCTGGCTGGCCCGGCCACCGTTTGCCAGCCGTGGCAGCCCGCCACCCATGAGCGACTAATCCGGATCAGGACATCGTTTTATTGTCACGATGCCGCCGTCAATCACTGCGGATCATGCGCACGTGCGGTATGCCCACTTCCAGAAAGGGAGCACCTTGCACTTCGAACCCATGACGCTGATAAAACCCGATTCTGGGAGTCTGGGCATGCAGATGCAGGGCGGAAGTGCCTCCCTGTTTTGCAGACGCCATCAGGCGCTCCAGGAGCGCCCCCCCAACCCCCTTGCCACGCCACGCAGGCAATACGGCCATCCGGCCGATACGGCCATCCGGTAACAAACGGCCGGTGCCAACCGGTTCGTCATCCGGTCCATACGCGACGGTGTGGAGCCCGCCATTATCGTGTTCATCCCATTCCTCATCCGCGGAAATCCCCTGTTCCCGGATAAACACCGCCTCCCGGATCAAACGGGCCGCCGTGGCAAGCGCTGGCCACTCCCCCGTCTCCACCCGGTACTCGACAATATCGACTGAGGTGTACACCGGAACCAGATCGAACAACTCGACAATATCCTGATTGTGCATGCGCACGCAGCCAATCGACCCTGGCGTTCCCATTTTCACCGTCTCCGGGCTGCCATGAAGATAGATATAACGCCGCATGGTATCCACGCCTCCCAGACGGTTAAAGCCTGGCTGGCAGCCCGAAAGCCAGAGAATGCGGGTCAGGATCCAGTCCCGCCCGGGAAACCGGGCGGCAAGTTCGCGGCTCCAGATTTCGCCGGTCGGCCTGCGCCTGACAAATACGGTGTTCTCCACTGCTCCGGCACCGATCCTGGCACGGATGAGGTGACGTCCGCGCGGCGTCCGGTAGCTGCCGCTTTGCTCGCCGGCACCATTGCGGGCGGTGGATACCCGGTAGTGGCGCAGCAGGTCGCCGCGGTCATTCACGAGATCCAGGGTCTGGCCGGAAATGCTGATACGGATGCGCATCAGGCAATATCCGTGCGTTGCCGGCGAGCGGCAAAAAAATCGGACAGCATCCGGCCGCAGGCTTCCGCCAGCACGCCTCCCTTCACCTCGGCATGATGATTCAGACGTTCCTCCCCGAAGAGATCGATGACACTGCCTGCAACACCCGTCTTGGGGTCACGGGCGCCGTAGACTACCCGGGCGATCCGGGCATGCATGATCGCACCCGCGCACATTGCACAGGGCTCCAGCGTCACATAGAGGGTGCATCCGGGCAAACGGTAGTTTCCGGATTCGCGCGACGCATCGCGCAACGCCATGATTTCGGCATGCGCGGTGGGGTCATGGCCGCCAATCGGACGATTGAATCCCCGACCGACAATCACGCCCTCCCTGACGACCACCGCACCAACGGGAACCTCGCCACAGGCTCCGGCCTCCCGTGCCAGCGCAAGCGCAATCGTCATGAAATCCTCATCCATGGCGAAATTATGCCCGAGGTTTCTCCCGACCCCGGATCCGGTTCAGGATTACACAACACTACAGCAGGTAAAATGCCGTACCCCAACACATATCAGACCCGGCCATGGGCATTACACTGAAATCCCCGCAAGAAATCGAAAAGATGCGTGTTGCCTGTCGGCTGGCAGGCGAAGTGCTCGACCACATCGCACCCTATGTCAGGCCGGGTGTCACCACCGAGGAACTGGACAAGCGCTGCCACGACTATATGGTCGATATCCAGGGTTGCATCCCGGCCCCACTCAACTACGCTCCCCCCGGCTACGCCCCCTACCCCAAATCCATCTGTGCCTCGGTGAACCATCAGGTCTGCCATGGCATTCCCAACGAGCGTCCCCTGAAAAAAGGCGATATCGTCAATCTCGATATCACCACCATCAAGGATGGCTGGCATGGCGATACAAGCCGCATGTTCGTTGTTGGTGAAGGATCGATTCTGGCCAAACGCCTGTGCGCCGTTACCTATGAATGCCTGTGGCTGGGCATCGATCAGGTCAGGCCGGGTGCCCGACTGGGAAACATCGGTGCCGCCATTCAGCGCCATGCCGAAAAAAATGGCTACTCCGTGGTGCGTGAATTCTGCGGCCATGGCATTGGCCGCCACTTTCACGAAGAACCTCAGGTCCTGCATTACGGCCAGGCCAATACCGGTATCGAAATCAAACCCGGCATGATCTTCACCATTGAGCCCATGATCAATGCCGGAAAAGCCGCCATTTCTGAATTGAGTGACGGCTGGACCATCGTCACCAAGGATCGCAGCCTCTCTGCCCAATGGGAGCACACCGTGGTGGTAACCGAAACGGGCTGCGAGGTACTCACTGTTTCCGCAGCAATGCCTCCCCGCCCAACAAATATCTCCTGAGCCATGACAGTGCCGGACTCCCTGATCACCAAGACAAGAGCCCGGCTCAGGGAGAACCAGGCAGCGCTTCATACTTCCTACGAAAAGACCCATAACGCCCAGGCCCTGCTCAAGGGCCGCGCCCGTCTGGTGGATCGTGTTCTCATCGATCTGTGGCGGTCTCTTGAATTGCCTCCTGCTTATGCTTTGATCGCGGTTGGCGGCTACGGCCGGGGAGAACTGTACCCCTGTTCCGATGTAGACCTGCTCGTTCTGGTTCCGGAATCTGAATCAGGCAGTTCAAGTGACCCGCATCTGGAACAACTCATCGGATTGTTCTGGGATATCGGGCTGGAGGTTGGACACAGTGTGCGCAGCCCGAGCCAATGCATCACGGAGGCAGCGGGAGACATCACCGTACAAACCACTTTGCTCGAAAGCCGTTATCTGGCCGGGGACTCATCGCTGTTCCAGTCCCTTCGCGATCAACTCACCGATCTCAGCGAACCTCTTGGCTTTTTCAAGGCCAAGCGCCTGGAGCAGGCTGAGCGTTATTCAAAATACAACGACACTCCTTTCAGCCTGGAACCCAATTGCAAGGAAAGTCCGGGAGGGTTGCGTGATCTGCACATCATCCAGTGGATCTCCCGGGTGGCAGGGATCGGCACCTGCTGGAAAGATCTCACCCGAATCGGTATTGTCACCGAGGAAGAATCCCGGGTGCTTGAGCGTACCGAACGCTTCCTGCAACATCTGCGTATCCGCCTCCACCTCCTGGCCCGGCGTCGTGAAGAAAAATTGCTGTTCGATTATCAGGAAGGCATCGCCCAGGCCATGGGTATCCCGGCCTCACGATCCAAAAGGGCCTCCGAAACCCTGATGCAGCGCTACTACCGTAACGCGAAGCGGGTGACACAACTCAACACCCTTGTTTTGCAGAATATCGGCGCCCATCTTTTCCCTACCGAAGCGGCAAAAATCACCGTGCTGGATGACGATTTCCAGACTACCCGGGGATTGCTCGACATGCGCAGGGCAGATCTTTTCGACACCCGCCCGGAAACCATCCTGCGCAGTTTTTTGCTGCTGCAACAACATTCCGAACTGCAGGGTATGACAGCCCGTACCTTGCGTGCACTCTGGCGGTCGCGGAACAGGATCGACGCGGATTTCCGTAAAAAGCCGGAAAACCGCTCCATGTTTCTCTCCCTGTTCCAGCAGAAGCACCTCATCCACGAATTGCGGAGAATGAACCAGTACGACATTCTGGGCCGATATTTACCCGCCTTTGGTCGTATCGTCGGGCAGTTGCAACATGATCTGTTCCATATCTATACCGTCGATCAGCACATCCTGCAGGTCATCCGGAATCTGCGCCGCTTCTCGATGCCGGAATTCGATCACGAGTACCCTTTATGCAGCCGCCTGATGTCCGAATTCGAGAATCACTGGTTGCTCTATATCGCCGCTCTTTTCCACGATATCGCCAAGGGCCGGGGTGGCGATCATTCGAAGAAGGGTATGGGAGATGCCCGTCGCTTTGGACGCGAGCATGCTCTCGGCACCGAACACACGAATCTCATCGTCTTTCTGGTCGAGCAACACCTGACCATGTCCAGCATCGCCCAGAAACAGGATCTGTCCGACCCTGATGTGATCGCCAGATTTGCCGCTATCGTCCGATCAGAACGGTGGCTAACGGCACTTTATCTGCTTACCGTGGCTGATATCCGCGGCACCAGTCCCAAAGTCTGGAACACATGGAAGGGAAAGTTGCTGGAAGATCTGTACCGGAGCACTTTGCAGCATTTGCGCGGTGACACCCTCATGGTGAAAGCCGATGCCGCAGAGAAACAACAGCATGCACGAGAACTTCTGCGCTATCACGGCCTGCGCGAAGGGGTCGAACTACCATTCTGGCAGCACCTCCACAGCACTTATTTCCTGCGCCACGATGCCGAAGAGATTGCTTGGCACACCCGCAATCTCTACTACCGTCCCGACAGTACGGAACCGGTGGTCCGCGCACGCCCCGGCCCGGATGGCGGAGGTCTGCAGATCATGGTGTATTGCCCGGACCAGCCGGATCTTTTTGCGCGTTTATGTGGCTATCTGGCAAAACTCGGTTATTCGATCCTGGATGCGAAGATCCAGACAACCCGCCATCACTACGCCCTTGACAGCTTCATTGTCATGGGTGGCACCGGCCTGCCTCATCGCGACATGGTTGCCCTGATAGAGCACGATCTGCCTCAGGTGCTTGAAACCCGCCTTCCCCTCCCTCCACCAGTCCGGGGAGGGCGGCTATCCCGACAAGTCAGGCATTTCCCCGTAGCGCCCAAAGTCACCATCGAAGCCGATGAAAAGGGCAATCGATTCATCATGTCCCTTACCGCTGCAGACCGCCCCGGTTTACTCTACGCGGTGGCACGTGTGCTCGGTTCGCACCGGGTTAACCTGGAAACCGCGAAAATTTCCACACTTGGGGAACTGGTGGAAGATACCTTCCTGATCTCTGGCGGAGAACTGAACCAGACTTCCACCCTGGTTCGTATCGAGCAGGAGCTGTTGGAATCCTTGCAGGCTTGACTGATCACATATACATCGGTGCCGAAATTCGGCGAATTTCACAAAACCCTCCTTACGTCTTGGTCGAAAGCCATCCAAGATCAACTGGATACTGGCGTCGACTCCTTGTTTCTGGTTCAGACCTGAGTTGCCCCCGAACCATGCGGACACATCACCAAACAATGACAAAACCGCACAATTCACTTGTTGTTTTCAGGTAAGGCTGTATAATTGATCGGCTTTCCAATGCGCCCGTAGCTCATCTGGATAGAGTACCTGGCTACGAACCAGGGGGTAGGGAGTTCGAATCTCTCCGGGCGCGCCAAAAATCATAAAAAGCCACCACCGCGTGGCTTTTTTGCTTTACCAAAGATTGAGGAAATGCGGCCTAATAACGGCTGGATGACCGACTGGAACCAAACCCTTCGACGCAAAATAGGATCTGGACAGCAATGAGCGACGACGGAACCACCTACTGCTATCACTGCGGCACCCGCCACCCTACCGTGGAAATGAAACTGATCGTGTCCAAGGGAGGAAAGCGCTGGCGCTGTATCAAGAGCATCAAGGCAGCCAATCAGGGGCGCGCGGCACGGGAAGCCTTCGGGCGCCAAACCACCGAACTGAACAAGGCGGAAGCCCGCAGCAAGGTCAAGGCCCTGCAAAACGCCGGTCAGGGATAATGCCGGCCACTGCCGAGGCAGTGCTTTGCGATTGAAACCAGCAACCCTGGCAACGATCGTCGGTGTGGCCATGTAGGCAGGCAGGGAATCGGTGCGAGTCTTTCACATTGAAACACGCCGTCGCCCGTACATTTGAGACTCTCTGTCGCGCCAGGGATTCTGCAGGACAAGTTGGGCTTCAAAGAAAGCGATCCAGAAGTCGCCTGCTATGACGATCCAGGGCAGCGAGATCACGGATCAGGAACTGAATACCGTGACTGTCGGCAATCATTAGCATCCCCTGCCCCAGACGACGGATATCCTCCTCGCCCTTGAGCACAAACTCCGTGTCACCCCTGTCGGTTTCCACCGACCAGGTGCTTGGTGTGGCAAAGCTCGATACCTGCTTCAGGTGATGAATCTGCGGCATGAACTCACGGCTGGCCAGTTCACTCTCCACCAGCATCCGCTCGGAGTCTGCCAGATCGGACAAGTGCGGAATCCAGCATAATTCGTGACCATCTGGACTGACCAGAGCCACGCCATGGTCTGGGGCGGCAATGGGGAAAGCGCGAACGGGTACGACACTCTCGTGTCGGATACCTTGAGCGTCAATGAATGTCAATCGACCCAGGGCATCGCGGCTCAAGGTAAAGTCAGATCTATATCCCGCCATGTCATTCCTCCCCGGCGGCGCTTTCCCGAAGCCGCTCGGCATTTCGTGCCTGTGCCTGGTAGAGCCGGAAATAAACGCCTTCAGCCACCATCAGTTCATCATGGCTGCCAATTTCAACGACTTGACCTCGATCCATGACCACCAGGCGATCCGCTTTCCGCAAGGTGGACAAACGGTGCGCAATGGCGATGGTGGTTCTGCCCTTGACCAGGTTGTCCAGGGCTTTCTGGATCTCCTTCTCGGTTTCGGTATCGACCGAGGAAGTCGCTTCGTCAAGGATCAACACACGCGGGTCGATCAGCAGGGCGCGGGCAATGGAAATGCGCTGGCGCTCTCCTCCCGAAAGGCCCTGTCCCCGCTCCCCAACCAGAGAGTCGTAACCATGGGGCAATCGCAAAATGAATTCATGAGCATGGGCCGCACGGGCAGCGGCGATGATTTCCTCACGACTTGCCCCGGGTTTGCCATAGGCGATGTTCTCGGCCACCGTACCGAAAAATAGAAATGGCTCCTGGAGAACAAGACCGATATGACGGCGGTATTCGACGACCGGTAACGAGCGAATATCTACATCGTCCATACGGATCGAGCCTTCGCTTACGTCGTAGAAACGGCAGATGAGATTGACCAGCGTGCTCTTGCCAGAGCCGCTGTGACCAACCAGACCAATCATTTCACCCGGATGTATCTCCAGGGTCAAACCACGGATTACCGCCCGGTTACCGTAGCGGAACCCTGCATCGCGGATATGGATACGCCCCTCGATATGCCGGAGATGCACCGGGTTCACCGGTTCTGGCACGCTCGATACGTGATCCAGAATGTCGAAAATGCGTTTGGCCCCTGCCGCAGCTTTCTGGGTGACGGACACGATCCGGCTCATCGAATCGAGCCGGGTGTAAAAACGGCCGATGTAGGTCAGAAAGGCTGTCAGTACCCCCACGGTGATCTGGTTTCGGGAAACCTGCCATATGCCGAAGGCCCAGACCACCAGCAGACCGATCTCAGTCAACAAGGAAACCGTCGGCGAAAAGAGCGACCAAACCCGGTTGAGCCGATCATTGACCGCCAGATTATGCCGGTTGGCATCACGAAAGCGATCCGCCTCCCGCTTTTCCTGGGCAAACGCCTTGACCACACGGATACCCGGGATGGTGTCGGCCAGCACATTGGTCACTTCTGACCATACCCGATCGATTTTTTCAAAGCCCGTGCGCAGTCGATCCCTCACCGCGTGGATCATCCATGCGATGAAAGGAAGCGGCAGCAGGGTTACCAGCGCCAGCCATGGATTGATGGAAAACAAAATTGCCGAGATCATTACGATCATCAGCACATCGGTGGCGAAGTCCAGCAGGTGCAGGGAAAGGAAAACACAAATCCGATCGCTCTCCGATCCGATACGGGCCATCAGGTCACCCGTTCGCTTGCCGCCGAAGTATTCGAGGGAAAGATGCAGCAAATGCTCGAAGGTCGTCGTACGCAGGTCGGCACCGATACGCTCGGAAACCAGAGCGAGAATGTAGGTTTTGGCCCAACCCAATCCCCAGGCCACCAGTGCCGAACCCAGCAACCCCCCCAGGTACAGGCTCACCAGACCCGTATCGATCGGCTTGCCATTCTGATAGGGGATCAGCACATCATCCATCAACGGCATGGAAAGATAAGGCGCGACCAGAGATGCCGCAGTCGCTGTCAGGGTCAATAAAAAGCCTGCCAGTAACGAGACCTTATACGGCTTTGCAAAACGCCAAAGGCGCAGCAATGTCCATGTCGAGGGTGGTGTGGCCAGTTCCCGTGTGCAAACCGGACATTCCTCCTCGCCGGGAGGCAGCGGCGCCTTGCAGCGAGGACAAAGATCGGTATCGGGTGTTTCCGGCGCCGCGCCGGTTGTTTGAAATGTGCTCAGACGCTCGAAAGCATCCGCAAGTCGCAGGGACGCGATATTTTGCCCCAGCGTATAACGCCAGTAACCAAGCCGGGAAGTACCATCGACAAGTTCCAGAGTACCCACGCCGGCATGGTCGTGATGGGAAAGCCGCATTCCCGCCAGGAGTTGCCAATGCTGCCAGGACTGGCCCTCTTCCTTGACCAGCAGACGACGATCCGTCAAGACCAGCAGACCTGGCTGAAACCGCAAAGCGGCATTCAGGTCGAGTTCCATCCAGGCGAGCAACTGTTCACCAGACTCGAGGCTGGCAGTGACGGCAGACTGCCATATTGCTGGCAACGGTAATGGGGAAATAGGGAGGCGGATCATCGGATGAATGAACTAGGACTCGGTCTGTCCGCAAGTGCCGGAAAACAGTAATCCATCGGCATACGGCCTTCACGAACGGGAGGGTCGAGTATAGCCGGTCTGACCGACTGCCTTATCGTGCCCCAATGTAGAATCCGGTACGTCAAGTCGGTCCATGAGCATTCCGGATTTTGCGGGTCGATATGCAAATGCGGTCGTCAACCCAGCATGATCTGATGCGTTAAGAATCCGACGTCTGCCATCGCAACCGAACCGCGACCCTTCCCTCCTCCATGAACCGGAAAGACATCCGCATTCTCGCCATCCACTCGTTGCGCGGGCCGAATATCTGGACCTATCGTCCGGCACTTGAAGCCTGGGTGGATATTGGAGATCTGGAGGAAAGCCCCTCCAATACGATTCCGGGGTTTTATGAGCGCCTGACGGGGTTTCTCCCTTCACTGATTGAACACAAATGCTCTCCCGGAGTCCGCGGAGGCTTCCTCCAGCGCCTGAAAGAAGGCACATGGCCCGCCCATATCCTGGAGCATGTCACGATCGAGCTGCAGAATCTGGCTGGCATGCAAACCGGATTCGGCAAGGCCCGCAGTACTTCCCGGTACGGGGTATACAAGGTGGTTGTACGCTCCCGCAACGAAGCGGTGAGTCGCAGTGCGCTGCTTGCCGCCCGGGATCTGGTCATGGCGGCAATCGAAGATCGCCCCTACGATGTGGCCACCACGGTGGCCACGCTCACCGATCAGGTGGATTCGCTTTGCCTGGGTCCGAGCACAGCCTGTATCGTCGACGCGGCAACCGACCGTAGCATTCCCTCCATTCGCCTCAGCGAAGGCAATCTGGTCCAGCTCGGCTACGGCATCCGTCAGCGCCGTATCTGGACAGCCGAAACCGACCGTACCAGCGCTATCGCTGAAAGCATTTCCCGCGACAAGGACCTGACCAAGACCCTTCTTGCATCCTGTGGCGTCCCTGTCCCCGAGGGATGCGAGGTGGAAAGTCCGGAGGAGGCCTGGAGCGCCGCCGAAGATATCGGCCTGCCCGTCGTGTTAAAGCCCTGTGATGGTAATCACGGGCGCGGCGTATGCACCAATCTCGATACCCGCCCCAGCATAGAGGCCGCCTACGCCATCGCGGCAGCCGAAGGTAGCGGCGTCATGGTGGAGCGATTCATCCGCGGTAGCGAACATCGCCTGCTTGTTGTCGGTGATCGGATGGTTGCCGCAACCCGTGGCGAGGAGACATGGATTGTTGGTAACGGGAAATCCAGCATTCGCGAACTGATCGAGAGCCAGGTCAATTCCGATCCCCGCCGTGGTGAAGAGGAAACCTTTCCACTGGAAACCCTCCACATCGAACGCGAGCCGGCAATTCGCATGGAAATCGAGCGGCAAGGATTCGGCACTGAGGATATCGTGCCCCCCGGCATGCGTGTACTGATTCAACGCAGCGGTCGTCTCACCGAAGACATTACTGACCAGGTTCACCCTGATGTGGCAGGTCTGGCCGTCCTGGCTGCCCGGATCGTCGGCCTCGATATTGCAGGAGTGGATCTCGTCGCCGAGGATATTTCACGCCCTATGGCACCTCAGCAGGCGGCCATCGTCGAGGTCAACGCCGGACCGGGCCTGCTCATGCATCTGAAGCCCGAAAAGGGAGAACCCCGTCCGGTCGGGACCGCCATTGTCGATCATCTTTTCCCTGCCGCCGACAGCGGCCGCATTCCCATCATCGGGGTCAGTGGCAGCCAGGACACCAGCACAATTGCTGGCCTGGTCGCCTGGCTGCTGCAGCTTTCGGGGCGCCATACCGGACTGGCCAGTCGCCAGGGACTCTACCTTGATCGCCGTCAGGTGGAAAATACCGACAGCTCACACTGGGAACCCAGCCAGCGCCTGCTGATCAACCGATCCGTGGAAGCAGCCGTCTTCGAACATACTGCCCGCAGCATTCTGGCCGAAGGCCTGCCCTACGATCGTTGCGAGGTCGGTATCGTGACCGGCATTCCGGCACCACAAGGCCTGGAAGATTTCTATATCCAGGATGCGGACCAGATGCGTGCCATCCTGCGCACCCAGATCGATGTCGTGCTCCCGACCGGCACCGCCATACTTAATGCGGAGGATCCTGTAGCGGCCGGGATGGCCGAACTCTGTGACGGCGGAGTCATTCTTTATGCGGAAGATGGCAATCATTCAGCCCTCCTGACCCACCGTCAGCAAGGAGGCCATGCAGTTTTTGTCGAAGATGCCCAAGTATTCCGCTCCAATAAAGATGAAACTGGAGCAATACTCAAGCTCGATGGCCTGCGCACAACCATGCCACGCCACGCTTTGGTCGCCGCCATCGCCGCCGCAATCGCACTGGATATTGGCCCGGATCTGATTCGTGCCGGCATCGAAACTTATGCCCCGGACAGCAGCGGTCGCCCTGTCCAGGGTACCCATTGATTCACGGAAATATCCGCTCATGGAAGTCACCCGTATCCGCCCCCTGCGCGGCCCGAATCTCTGGAGCCGCCATACCGCCATCGAAGCCGTCATCCACTGTGAGGAAACCGAGCGTTCGATCCAGAGCATGCCCGAATTCGAGGATCGGCTGCGGGCGCGTTTTCCGGAAATCGGCCTGTTGCAGGCGACCCACCACGAAGAAGACACCTCACTCGCCCATGTCCTTGAACTGGCAACATTGGCGCTTCAAGCCCAGGCGGGCTGTCCTGTCACCTTCAGTCGTACAGCGGCCACCGAACAGACAGGCATCCTGCAGATCGTGGTCGAATACAGTGAAGAACCGGTCGGACGCCGGGCACTGGATCTGGCCCATGTGCTGATTGAATCGGCCCGTGAGGACACCCCCTTCGATCTCGAAGCCGCACTCAAGGAACTACGCGATCTGGATGAAGACGTGCGTCTTGGCCCCTCCACCGGTTCCATCGTTCAGGCCGCCATGGCCCGTGGCATCCCCTTTCGGCGGCTCACCGAAGGCAGCCTCGTGCAATTCGGCTGGGGCAGCCGGCAACGCCGTATCCAGGCAGCCGAAACCGACCTGACCAGTGCCATTTCGGAATCCATCGCACAGGACAAGGAACTCACAAAAAAATTGCTCGAAGCAGCCGGTGTACCCGTACCCAAGGGCCGTCCCGTCAGCAGCGCCGAGGATGCTTGGCGCGCTGCTGAGGAAATTGGCGGTCCCGTCGTGGTCAAGCCCCGAGATGGCAATCAGGGCAAGGGTGTTGCGGTCAACATCGAAGGCCGCGAACCGGTCATGGCGGCCTATGCCAATGCCGCCAAATTCCGCGATGACATCATGGTGGAGCGCTTTCTCCCCGGTAACGATTTCCGGCTATTGGTCGTGGGCAGGCAACTCGTTGCTGCAGCCCGGCGCGAGCCTCCCCAGGTGATTGGTGATGGGGTGCATACCGTGCGCGAACTGGTGGACCAGGTCAATACCGATCCCCGCCGTGGCGAGGGGCATGCCACATCATTGACCAAGATCCGTTTTGATCACATCGCCCTGTCACGAATGGCCGAGCAAGGCTATCAGAGCGACTCGATCCCGACCAAGGGTGCCCGGGTTCTGCTACGCAATAACGCCAACCTGTCCACGGGCGGAACCGCTACCGATGTCACCGACGATGTCCATCCCGAAGTCGCCGCCCGGGCGGTGGCCGCCGCCCGTATGGTGGGGCTGGATATCTGCGGCGTGGATGTTGTTTGTGAAACCGTGCACAAACCCCTGGAGGAGCAGCGTGGCGGCATCGTCGAGGTCAATGCGGCACCCGGCCTGCGCATGCATCTGGCGCCTTCTTTCGGAAAAGGCCGGGCCGTGGGAGAGGCCATTATCTCCAGCATGTTTGCTGAAGGTGAGGATGGCCGGATTCCGGTCATTGCAGTCACCGGCACCAATGGCAAAACCACCACTGTCCGGTTGATTGCCCACATGCTCAAAACCAGCGGCCTGCGCGTGGGAATGACCAATACCGACGGCGTATATGTGAATGGCCGCCAGATCGACAGTGGTGACTGCAGTGGTCCGCGCAGCGCCCGCAATGTTCTGCTGCATCCGGAAGTGGACGCTGCCGTGTTTGAAACCGCCCGTGGTGGCCTGTTGCGGGAAGGACTGGCCTTCGACATGTGCAAGGTGGCTGTGGTCACCAATATCGGCGAGGGGGATCACCTGGGCCTGAATTACATCACCACGGTCGAGGATCTCGCTGTGCTCAAACGGGTGATCGTGCAGAACGTGGCCGCCAGCGGTACAGCCGTACTGAATGCCGCCGACCCCATTGTTGCGGCCATGGCTGCCAACTGCCAGGGTACCGTGATCTTCTTTGCCCGCAATGCTCATCACCCCGTCATCGCCACTCACAGGGCACAGGGCAAGCGGGTGGTATTCGTGGAAAACGACGATATCGTGGCAATTGAAGGCACTTTCCAGCAGCGCATTCCATTTGGCGAAATCCCGCTTACCCGGAGCGGCGCCATCGGTTTCCAGGTGGAAAATACAATGGCCTCGGTGGCGGCTGCCTGGGCAATCGGCGTGTCCTGGCAGGCCATACGCGAATCCCTCTCCAGATTCGTCAGCGATACCCAGGCCGTTCCAGGCCGCTTCAATCTTTTCGATTATCGCGGCGCCACAATCATCGCCGATTACGGCCACAATCCCGATGCCATCCTCGCCCTGAGCCAGGCAGTTGAAGCCATGCCGGCCACTCGCCGCTCGGTGGTAATCAGCGGTGCCGGTGACCGGCGTGATGAGGATATCCGCCGTCAGACAGAGATTCTGGGAAGTGTTTTTGACGAGGTCATTCTCTACCAGGATGCATGCCAGCGAGGTCGTGCTGACGGCGAGGTGCTGAAGTTATTGCATCAAGGATTGAGTGGGGCGGCCCGAACGAAAAAAATTCAGGAAATTCACGGTGAGTTTCTCGCCATCGACACCGCCCTGAAAGGGCTTGAGCCTGGTGATCTATGCCTGATCCTGATCGACCAGGTGGAAGAATCCCTGGCCCATATTGCTCAAAAGGCAACGGCGGTCTGACCCACCCACCCGTTCGTGCGTCGGGTCAATCGCCTGTTCGTGTAATGAGCCACATCATTCAGCAATGGCGGCAACCTTGAGTACTTCCTCGATGGTGGTCAAACCGGCCGCCACCTTTCTGGCGCCTGAAATCCTGAGTGGTTTCATGCCTTCCCGCACTGCCTGATCCCGCAGGCGATCAATATCGGTCGTTGTAGTGATTAACGACCGCAGATCCTGCGAGAGGCCCATGATCTCGTAGAGCCCCAGCCTCCCCATATAGCCAGTCCGGCGACATTCCAGGCAACCCTGTGGACGGTAGAGTGTGGCGGGTTTGGATGCTTTCCAGGGAGACACCATCGCATTCCAGGCAGTTTCGTCCTCACTTCGCATCCCACCCACAGTCTTGCAGTGAGGACAGAGGGTACGGATCAAGCGCTGCGCCATCACGCCAATCACCGTAGACTGGATTAGGTAGGAGGGAACACCCAGATCGAGCAGGCGGGTGATGGCAGAGGGCGCATCGTTGGTATGCAGCGTGGACAGCACCAGATGGCCCGTCAGCGCCGCCTGGATCGCCATGTTTGCCGTCTCCAGATCGCGGATTTCCCCCACCATGATGATGTCCGGATCCTGCCGCATGAGTGCCCGGATTCCTTCCGGGAAACCCATGCCGATATCGCTGATTACCTGCACCTGATTGAATGCAGGCTCCACCATTTCGATGGGATCCTCCAGGGTGCAGACGTTGACCTCGGGTACTGCCAACTCCTTGAGAGTGGAGTACAACGTAGTCGTTTTTCCGGAACCCGTCGGACCGGTGACGAGAACAATGCCGTTGGGTTTTCTCGTCATCTCATGCCAACGGGAAGCATCCTCCTGGCCAAATCCGAGATCGGAAAAATCCCGCAATAATACCTCCGGATCGAAAACCCGCATCACCAGCTTTTCACCAAAAGCGGTAGGCAAGGTGGATAAGCGCAACTCCACCTCCATGCCATCAGGTGTCCGGGTCTTGATACGGCCATCCTGAGGGCGACGCTTCTCGACCACATCCATACGCCCCAGAATTTTCACACGGCTGGTCATTGCATTGAGAACCGGCATGGGAATCTGGTACACCTGATGCAGCACACCATCGATGCGAAAACGGACAATACCGATGTCTCGTCGTGGCTCGATGTGAATATCGGAAGCCCGTTGGTCAAATGCGTATTGCCACAGCCAGTCGACAATACGGACGATGTGCTGGTCATTGGCATCGAACTGGCGGTTGGATCGACCGAGTTCCACCAACTGTTCGAAATTGTTGGTACCTACCGTGGTATCACCACGGCTCATTGCCACCTTTACCGACTTCGCGAGTGAATAAAACTCAACCTGGTAACGGGCAATATCTTCCGGATTGGCAATGACGCGTCGAATATCCTTGCGCAAAACCGACTTGAGCTCAGGCTCCCAGCGTCGCTCGAAGGGCTCGGCAGTGGCAATGGTCACCTCATCAGACCGCACTTCCACAGGCAAGATTCGAAACCGGGTGGCATAAGCACTGCTCATCACCTCGGTTACCGTGGAGAAATTGATCTTCAGCGGATCGATATGAAAAAACTGCAGGCCCGACCACTCGGCCAGCCATTGCGCCAAAGCCTCCAGATCCAGTAACCGGTGCGGCGCCTTGGCGCTTTTCCAGCGCTGCTCGGCAATCACCACAAGCGGATGGGTTTCACCCTTGAAGTAACGGCGATCCTGCCTGAACTGGCCAACGTCGGATTCCAATACCTGCCCGGCAGCGACAAGACCATCCACAATTTCCAGAAGGGTCAGACGGTGTTCTTTTTGCGGCTCGGTTACTTGATTCATTCGATCGACTCCCCATGCCACGAGGAATATAGCCCACTCCTCAACACCCTACAGGGTTGTCAGGACGTATTCCTTCTGGCTATTCCGGGTTTGCCGCTGAATATTTCCACCGAATGTCGGACATCGGCCTGATGCGATGAATCAAAGCCGGCTTGATATCACTTGCTGCGATATTGATGAAATCGTTCTTTAATCCGCATGAGCTGCGATTAAGACGGCAGGTTGTGCCAGTTCCGGTGTGAAGATGCAGCAGATATAAGTAAAGATCAAAGAATTGGTTTCTCCCGATTCTTGGCTTTGCGCAAATTAGCTTAAAATCACGCTTGCCACCTTCCCCCGATTCATTTATAAACCGCGTTTTTCCACGCGAATAAACGGATGCCTGCAATGGCCGAAGATCTGCTGCACAAGAAACAATTTCCGCCCTATTCACCCAAAAAGGGCGAGGAATACATGAATGCCAGGCAACTCGATCATTTCCGCTCCATCCTCAAGGCGCTGAAGGACGAGTTGCAGGACGACATCGAACGTACCGTTCATACCATGCAGGATGAAGCAACCAACTTCGCCGATCCAAATGATCGCGCCAGCCAGGAATCCGATATTGCGCTCGAGTTGCGTAATCGTGATCGGGAACGCAGGCTGATCAAGAAAGTTGATGAATCCGTAGCCCGTATTGAAACAAAGGATTATGGCTATTGCGACAATTGCGGCGTCGAGATCGGACTCAAGCGTCTGGAAGCGCGCCCCACCGCGACCTTGTGCATTGACTGCAAGGAGCTGGAAGAGCGGCGGGAACGGCAAATAGCGAAATAAACCCGTTCGGACAAGATTCGAATACAAAGGATCAGCCCAACAAAAAAGGACACCCAGGTGTCCTTTTTTGTTGGGCTGATCGATCCCCAGCCTGCGTTATGTACCGATACCCATCATCGACGGGTATCGGCAATGCTTCACTCCGCTCCCGCCGTTGCAGCCGGCTCGGCCTGAACCGCCTTCATCGACAGACGAACGCGACCCTTGTCGTCGGTCTCGATGACCTTTACCTTAACCGCCTGGCCTTCTTTCAGATAGTCAGCCACCGCATTGACGCGCTCGTTGGCAATCTGGGAGATATGCAACAAGCCGTCCTTGCCGGGCAATACCTGAACGATCGCCCCGAAGTCGAGTAAACGCAGTACCGTCCCCTCGTAAACACGCCCCACCTCCACCTCGGCAGTAATATCCTCGATGCGCTTTTTGGCGACCTGGGCTGCATCCGAATTCACCGAGGAAATGGTGATGCTGCCATCATCCTTGATATCGATTACACAGCCTGTTTCATCGGTCAGGGCGCGGATGGTGGCACCTCCCTTGCCAATCACCTCTCGGATCTTTTCCGGATTGATTTTCATCGTGATCATGCGTGGCGCATAGGCGGAAACATCTTCGCGGGCACCGGACAGGGACTGCTGCATCTGACTCAGGATATGGATGCGGGCATCCTTGGCCTGAGCCAGGGCAACCTGCATGATTTCCTTGGTGATGCCCTGGATCTTGATGTCCATCTGCAGGGCAGTGATGCCGGCATCGGTACCAGCCACCTTGAAGTCCATATCACCCAGATGATCTTCGTCACCTAGGATGTCCGTCAGTACGGCAAAGCGGTTACCTTCCTTGATCAGCCCCATGGCAATACCTGCGACGTGGGCCTTCAATGGCACACCTGCATCCATCAGGGCCAGCGATCCACCACAAACGGAAGCCATCGATGAAGAGCCGTTGGATTCAGTGATCTCCGAGACGACGCGCATCGAGTAGGCAAATTCCTCGGCACTGGGCAATACCGCAATCAGAGCACGCTTGGCCAGGCGGCCATGACCGATCTCGCGACGCTTGGGACTGCCGACGCGACCGCACTCGCCGGTAGCATAGGGTGGCATGTTGTAATGGAGCATGAAACGCTCACGATATTCACCCTGAAGCGCATCGATGATCTGCTCGTCGCGAGCGGTACCGAGGGTAGCGACAGCCAGGGCCTGAGTTTCACCCCGGGTAAACAAGGCTGAGCCGTGGGTACGGGGCAGCACGCCGGAACGGATCGCAATGGGCCGCACGGTACGGGTATCGCGTCCATCAATGCGGGCCTCACCATTCAGTATCTGGCTACGCACGATACGTGCTTCCAGATCGAACAAAAGATTGCCAACGGTATTGGTGTCAGGACCACCATCAACACAGAGGGCTTCCACGATCTTCTTGCCGATCGCACGGGTCTGCTGCACACGGGCCTGCTTGCTGGTGATGCGATAGGCTTCACGCATGTCCGCCTCGGCGAGTTCGCTGACCTTGGCGATCAACGCTTCATCCTTGGCCGGGGGCTGCCAATCCCATTCCGGCTTGCCAGCCACTTCGACCAGGGCATTGATGGCATTGATCGCAGCCTGCATCTGCTCATGGCCGAAAACGACGGCACCCAGCATAACTTCCTCGGACAACTGCTTGGCTTCAGACTCCACCATCAGTACCGCAGCCGCAGTCCCGGCCACGACGAGATCCAGATGGGTGTTCTGGAGCTGGGTCTTGGTCGGGCAGAGCACATACTGCCCATCGATATAGCCAACACGGGCCGCCCCGATCGGGCCATTGAAGGGGATGCCCGAAATGGCCAAAGCCGCCGATGCGCCAATCAAGGCGGGGATGTCCGGGTCAACCTCCGGGTTGCAGGACATGACCGTACACACCACCTGTACTTCGTTATAAAAACCATCGGGAAACAGGGGACGGATGGGTCGATCGATCAATCGGGAAGTCAGGGTTTCCTTTTCGGAGGGACGGCCTTCTCGCTTGAAAAAGCCACCGGGAATCTTGCCTGCAGCGTACGTTTTTTCCACATAATCGACAGTCAGAGGAAAGAAGTCCTGGCCTGGTTTGGCAGCCATTGCTCCCACCACGGTTGCCAGCACCACGGTGTCATCCATGTTCACCAGCACGGCACCGCCGGACTGGCGCGCAATCTCTCCCGTTTCCAGGGTTACGGTATGGGCGCCATAGCTGAAGGTTTGTTTCATCGACGTCAGCACTGTTTTTCCTTTCTTCTGGACAGGCGCGACCATTCGCGCCCGATCATCACAACATTAAAAAATGAAAGGCCGGCCCGACCACAGGGTCGTGCCGGCCTCGATCGGTTTGCCCGTGCGGGCATCTCCGGGAATTATTTACGCAGGCCCAGACGCTCGATCAGCGCACGGTAGCTGTCGGTATTTTTGCGCTTCAGGTAGTCAAGCAGTTTGCGGCGCTGACTGACCATCTTGAGCAAACCACGGCGGGAGTGGTGATCCTTGGTGTGTTCCTTGAAATGACCGGTGAGATCATTGATGCGAGCAGTCAGAAGGGCCACCTGGACTTCCGGTGAGCCGGTATCGCCTTTGCCGCGCTGGTTGTCGGCGACAATCTGGGCCTTGAGGGCAGTGGTAATAGCCATGGATACAATCTCTCAAACACGATTAGGGGAAAGGATGCCGCCCCGGTTTGATAGAGCCGTGCATCCCCTACTGCCTTTGTTTCCGTACAGAAACAAAGGCCAGCATTCTACTGAAGACCTATCCCACTGGCAAGGCCGGATTCCTTATTTTCCCTGCGCAGACACCAGCCGGCGGGGAATCAGCCAGCCGTCATCGGATAATCGCCCCAATCCCAGGAAAGTGCCTTCCGGTCCGTACAGACGCCATGCTTCTCCGGCCCTGCTGTTCCAGCGAATCCCCTGTCCATGGCTGACACGGGAAAATTCGACACTATTGAGACGTGCCTCCGGTAAAGTACAAAGCAGACTGTCGACGGGAGCCAGGCATCTGTCACGGCCTGTCAAATCCAGTGCTTCAAGCATGTCTAAAGCAACCGCTTCCGTAAGTTTAAAGGCTCCGATCCGGGTACGTCGCAGAGCTGTCAGATGGGCGCCGCAACCCAGGCGCTCACCCAGATCGACGGCCAGTGTGCGAATGTATGTACCCTTGCTGCAGTCCACATCCAGAATCACCCGGTCGTCCGTGAAATCCAGCAAATCCAACCCGTAAATGGTTATTCTGCGCGCTTCACGCTCCAGTTCGATCCCTGCTCTCGCATATTCGTAAAGTGGCCTGCCATTCCGCTTGAGGGCCGAATACATGGGAGGGATCTGGTCAATTTCACCCCGGAAACATTGCATCGCTTCCAGCAACTGATCCCTCGCCACTTCTACGGGGCGAATTTTCAGGACCTGCCCCTCGGCATCGCCTGTATCTGTGGTGACCCCCAGTCGCAACTCGGCTCGATAAGTCTTGTCGGCACCCAGAAGTTCACCGGCAAATTTGGTTGCATCACCGAAGCATAAAGGCAACAAGCCGGTAGCCAGCGGGTCGAGCGTACCGGTATGGCCGGCTTTTTCCGCGTTGAACAACCAGCGGACCTTTTGCAAGGCCGCATTTGAAGTGAGGCCCCGGGGCTTGTCCAATAGCAATACCCCATCCACCGGACGGCGTGGTGCACGTCTTGGCTTGCTCACTTCAGCGGTTCGTCCGGTTTTTCAGACTTGGGAGGCTGTACGGCGGCATCAATCAGTTTTGAAAGTTCGGTACCCCGCTCGACAGAGATATCGTAGACAAAATGCAATTCCGGGGTATGGTGAAGACGGATGCGCCGCCCCAGTTCACGCCGAAGGAAGCCTGCCCCGCGTCTGAGTCCTTCCTCGATTTCGGAACGATAGGCGGAATCGGCCAAAGATGTATAAAACACCTTGGCATGCGTGTAGTCGGGAGTGATTTCCACCGCGGTCAGGGATACCAGCCGGATGCGGGGGTCCTTCAATTCCAGCCGGAGCAAATCCGCCAGTTCGCGGCGGATCTGCTCGGCTACCCGGTCAGCACGGGAAAATCCTTTCTGGTGATGAGCCATCGATGCTCACAGATTCCGTGCGATTTCCTGGATTTCAAAAACCTCGAGTTGATCGCCTTCCTGGATATCGTTGAAGTTTTTTAGGGAAAGGCCACATTCATACCCTTCCTTGACTTCCTTGGCATCATCCTTGAAGCGCTTGAGGGAATCCAGCTCTCCGGTGAAGACGACCACGTTATCCCGAAGCAGCCGTATCGAAGCACTGCGCTTCACGGAGCCGGAAAGCACCATGCAGCCAGCCACCGCACCCACCTTGGGAACACGGAAAATCTGCCGGATCTCGACCATGCCGATCACATTCTCGCGACGTTCCGGAGCCAGCATTCCGGAAAGCGCCGACTTCACATCATCGACGGCATCGTAAATGATATTGTAATAACGGATATCGACACTGAATGCCTCCGCCACCTTGCGTGCGCCAGCATCGGCACGGGTGTTGAATCCGATGACGACAGCCTTTGAAGCAGAAGCAAGATGCACATCGGATTCACTGATGGCGCCTACGGCAGCATGTATGACGTTGACCTTGACTTCATCCGTGGAAAGCTTCTGCAGTGCGTGCACCAGCGCTTCCTGAGAACCCTGTACGTCGGCCTTGACGATCAGAGGCAATGTTTTCACCTCGCTCTCGCTCATCTGTTCGAACATGGATTCGAGCTTTGCGGCCTGCTGCTTGGCCAGGCGCACATCACGGAACTTGCCCTGACGGAACAAGGCAATTTCCCGTGCCTTGCGCTCATCGGCCAAAGACAGGGTTTCATCCCCTGCCCCCGGCACATCGGAAAGCCCCTGAATCTCAACAGGGATCGAAGGACCTGCAGACTTGACGGGGCGACCGTTCTCATCGAGCATGGCGCGGATACGCCCGTACACCTGACCGGCAAGCAATACATCCCCCTGATGCAGGGTGCCGGACTGAATCAGAACCGTCGCAACCGGACCCTTGCCCCTGTCGAGACGGGCCTCGATCACCAGGCCCTTTGCGGGGGCGTTCCTGGGCGCCTTGAGTTCCAGCACCTCGGCCTGCAACAGGACATTTTCGAGCAGATCATCAATACCAGCGCCGGTTTTCGCGGAAACCGACACGAAAGGCGAGTCACCGCCGTACTCTTCGGGAACCACGCCCTCTGCCACTAGTTCCTGCTTGACGCGTTCTGGGTTTGCTTCCGGCTTGTCAATCTTGTTGACGGCAACAACCAGCGGGACATTGGCAGCCTTGGCGTGGTGAATCGCCTCTTTGGTCTGGGGCATCACACCATCATCGGCAGCAACCACCAGAATCACCAGATCGGTCGCCTTGGCACCGCGTGCGCGCATGGCGGTAAAAGCCTCGTGGCCCGGTGTGTCCAGGAAGGTAATCACACCACGACCAGTTTCCACATGATAGGCACCGATATGCTGGGTAATGCCGCCCGCTTCACCGGCTGCAACCTTGGCCCGACGGATATAGTCAAGCAGGGAGGTCTTGCCATGATCCACGTGCCCCATGACGGTAACCACCGGAGGACGAGGCTCAAGCGCAACATCCTTGTGATCGTCCATGGCTTCATCGAGAAATGCATCGGGATCATCCAGCTTCGCGGCGAATGCCTTGTGGCCCATTTCTTCCACCACAATCATGGCGGTCTCCTGGTCCAGCTGCTGGTTGATAGTGACCATCATGCCCATCTTCATCAGGACCTTGATCACTTCCGTTGCCTTGACTGCCATTTTGTGTGCCAGATCGGCAACACTGATGGTTTCCGGAACATGTACTTCACGCACCACAGCTTCCACAGGCTGCTGTGACTGCGCTTCTTCGTGGCCATGACGGGCACCAGAACGACCATGGCGTGCACCGCTACGCCAGCCACCAGTCCCTCCCCCCGTATCACCGCGGGTTTTGATGCCGCGTTTCTTCGCGGCATCGTCTTTCCAATTGCTCCCGGCGGGCTTCTTGGCGTCAGATTTTTTCTCGGCATCCGGACGACCGGCGGGTTTATGCAGCGTACCGGAGACGTCAGCTGCCGGGCCCTTCACGGTTTTGGCCGATTCCTCCAAAGCCTTTCTGGCCAGTTCCGCCTGCTGCTGAGCCAGACGACGTTCGGCATCCTCGCGGGCACGCGCCTCTCGCGCCTGTTTTTCCTTGATCTCTGCCGCCTGGATTGCCGACAACGCAGCCTGACGCTTGGCCTCGGCTTCACGCAAGGCAACCTGTTCCGGACTGATCACCGAACGGCGGATTGCCTTGACAGTGGAGGCCGGGATCACGGCTGGCTCCGGAGTCTTCTTCTTTGCCTTCGCCTGTTCCGGCTCAGGCACCGACTCCACTACCGGAGCCGGCGGTTCCACTATCACCGGTACAGGCTCTGCCATGGTCTCGGAAGTGGCCACCGGCTCAGAAATGGCCACAGGCGCGACCGGAGAAGGAGCTTCCGGCACAATGGGCTCCACCGGAGGTGGCGCGTCGATTGATTGCGTAGCTGAATCTGTAGCTGCAGCCACAGATTCAGCCAAAACCGCTATCGGCACTGGCGTTTCGGCAACATCGCGTTTTACCAGCACACGTTTTTTTCGTACCTCCACCTGAATGGTACGTGCCTTCCCGGTGGAGTCTGCCGCCTTGATCTCGGAGGTCTGTTTTCGAGTAAGGGTTATCTTGGCCTTGGCTGCAGTATCACCATGGGCCTTTCGCAGGTAATCGAGCAGACGGGTCTTATCCTGTTCGGTCAGAAGATCCCCGGTGGCCTGCTTCGCCACACCTGCTTTACCCAACTGTTCCAGAAGGGCTGATGCAGGCATTTTCAGCTCGTTTGCAAATTGGGCAACGCTCATCTGTGCCATTTGATCGTCCCCTTATTCTTCATCCGCAAACCAGTGGGCGCGGGCATTCGTGATGATTTGTCTGGCTCGATCTGCTTCGATTCCGGTCATGTCGATGAGCTCGTCCCCTGCCAGATCGCCAAGGTCGTCACGGGTTTTGATACCGTTCCGGGCCAGTTTTGCCGCCAGCGACTTATCCATGCCTTCGAGGTGGATCATTTCCTCCTCCACACCTTCGAGCTGCTCCTCGTCAACAATGGCTTCTGTCAGCAGCACATTGCGAGCGCGCTCACGCAGCTCGTTGATCGTCGCCTCATCGAAAGCTTCAATTTCCAGCATTTCCGCCAGCGGTACATAGGCCACTTCTTCCAGTGTCGAAAACCCTTCCTGAATCAGGATGTCAGCAACTTCCTCATCCACATCCAGCTTTTCCATGAACAAAACCCGAATCGTCTGGCTTTCGGTCTGTTGCTTTTCCTGAGATTCTTCTTCGGTCATCAGGTTGATCGCCCACCCGGCCAACTCCGAAGCAAGGCGAACATTCTGGCCACCGCGACCAATGGCGATGGCAAGGTTGTCCTCGCTGACCACCACATCCATGGCATGCCGTTCCTCATCGACCATGATCGACATCACGTCGGCCGGGGCAAGGGCGCCAATCACGAACTGGGCGGGGTCCGCAGACCACAGCACGATATCCACGCGCTCGCCTGAAAGCTCGTTGGTTACGGCGGTCACACGGGAACCACGCATGCCGACACAGGTACCAATGGGATCGACCCGTGGATCATTGGATTTGACGGCAATCTTGGCGCGGATACCGGCATCTCTGGCGGCAGACTTGATCTCCAGCAGCCCCTCTTCGATTTCGGGAACCTCGAGCTCAAACAGTTTCATGATGAATTCGGGGGCCGTACGGGACAGGATCAGCTGTGGGCCACGAGCCTGACGATCAATCTTCATCAGCCATGCGCGGACACGGTCACCCGGACGCAGATTCTCCTTCGGGATCATCTGGTCGCGCGGCAGGACGGCTTCGATACGACCGGCCTCGACGATGGCATTACCGCGCTCCATGCGCTTGACCGTGCCCGTGACCAGAAACTCCTTCCGTTCCAGGAAGTCGTTCAGCATCTGCTCGCGTTCGGCATCACGAATTTTCTGCAATATCACCTGCTTTGCGGCCTGGGCGCCGATACGACCGAAATCGATAGGCTCGAGCTGCTCCTCGATGAAATCGCCCACATTGATATCGGGGAGCTGTTCACGGGCTTCCACGAGGCCAATCTGCTGCTCGTAGTTGTCCATGTCTTCCTCGTTCAATACCGCCCAGCGGCGGAATGCTTCGTGCTCACCCGAGGACCGGTCGATTTCTACACGCACGTCGGCATCGTCGTGGATACGCTTCTTGGTAGCGGAGGCCAGTGCCTGCTCAAGGGCAGAAAACACGATTTCCTTCTCGACATTCTTTTCCCGCGCCAGGGCATCTACCAGCAACAGCAATTCGCGGCTCATTCAATCTTCTCCCACGATCCAGATTCAGAATTTCGGCACTAGCCGGGCTTTTTCAATATTGTCGAATGCCAGCACCCGCTCGCCTTCGGTTGTTTGCAACATCACCTGGCCCTCACTCACACCGCCGATGATCCCGTTGAAATTACGCTGATTGCCCAAGGGCACCCGGAGCTTGACCTGGACTTCCTGTCCGGCGAAACGCTCGAAATCGGCAAGCTTCTTGACGGGGCGATCAAGGCCGGGGGACGACACCTCCAGCCGGTCATAATCCACGTTCTCGACCGAGAACAAACGGGTCAGATGATTGCTGACAGCAGCACAGTCATCCACGGAAATGCCATCGGCCTTGTCGATGAAAACGCGCAACAAGCGCCCTCGAGGGCTGGTCTCGAAATCCACAAGTTCATAACCCAGGCCGGTAACCGCCTGCTCGATCAGATCAACGACATTCATCTCCGCCGCCACAAATAAAAAATGGGCGAAAACGCCCATTTTTTCCGCTCGCCCCTGCCTCAGGGAACAACGCTAAAAAACCTGTCAATTATACGGCTGTGCCTGATCCCGCGCAAGCATATGCTTATGGATTTTTCGTTTGTTGTTGTGGCCGGAGCGATGCGAGCAAAGCCTTCACTTCGGGTTCGGTCAATTCCTTGCACTGTCCCCGCCGTAGTTGCGGAGGCAAGGGCAAAGGCCCATAACGGACCCGCATCAGGCGGCTCACCGTGACCCCGACCGCATCGAACATACGGCGCACTTCACGGTTGCGTCCCTCGGAAAGGGTCACGTTGTACCATCGGTTGGCACCATCCCCGCCTGCCTCCTCGATTCGTGAAAATCGGGCAGGACCATCCTCGAGCTCGATGCCGTCATGCAGCTTTTCCAGGGCATCTTCGGAAAGCTCACCCAATATACGAACCGCATATTCCCGATCAAGGCCATAGCGGGGATGCATCATCTTGTTGGCCAGATCGCCATTGTTGGTCGCAACCAGGAGGCCACAGGAATTGATGTCCAGGCGCCCGATGGTAATCCAGCGGCCACCACGAATGCGGGGCAGATGCTCGAAAACACAGGGGCGACCTTCGGGATCATCACGAGAGACGATTTCACCCTCCGGCTTGTGATAAAGCACGACACGCGGCACCCGGGACATGCCACCAAAACGCAGATTCACCAGTTTGCCATTGACCCGGATCTTGTCCTTGGGGCCGATACGCTGGCCGACATGGGCCGGCAGGCCGTTGACGCTGACACGGCCGGCAATGATCCACTCCTCCAGTTCGCGTCGCGAACCATGACCGGCATCCGCCAGTGCCTTGTGCAGCTTGGGGGAGTCATCGTCCCCTTCGACGCCGCCATCGACAATACTTGGATCAAAAGGGGGAACCCCTGGGCCTTTGCCCCCCCCGCCGCTGCGTTTGTTGCGCGGCTTGAATTTCCCCTCGGGACGTGCGGGCCGCTGCCCTTCAGATTGCGGGGGGCGTTGTGTCTGGGGCGCAGAAGCGTTCCCCGGCTCCCGGTTCGGGTTCCCCTCCGGGGAACCCGAGGGATTCCTGGCCTTCTTCCTGGATGGCCGGAACGGTGTGCGCTTCTTGTTGGGGCGGGGTGTCTGCAAGATCCATCACCTTTTCGATTTCAGTCAGTGGCGGCAGCTCGGACAGGCTGCGTAATCCAATGTCGTCGAGAAATTTTCGCGTCGTTGCGTACAGGGCCGGGCGACCGGGTGCGTCACGATGGCCGACGGTATCCACCCAGCCCCGGCCTTCAAGCACCTTGAGAATGTTGGCGGACACTGCAACTCCACGAATCTCCTCGATGTCCCCCCGGGTCACCGGCTGACGATACGCAATGACGGCCAGGGTTTCCATCACCGCACGTGAATACCTGGGCGGTTTTTCATTCTTCAACCGGTCAAGATAGGACTGATACTCGGGCCGGGTCTGGAAACGCCAGCCTCCGGCCAGCTGCACCAGATCGATTCCCCGATCGGTCCAATCCCGGCGCAAATCATCCAGCAGGGTGCGCCAGGTATCATCATCGAACTGCTCGTCAAACAAACGCTTGAGATCAGCCAGTGGCACAGGGTCAACAGCCACCAGAAGTACGGTTTCAAGCACCCGCTTGTAATCTTCAGGCCTGTAGAGCTGGAGCATTAGCGATTCTCACATAGATCGGCGCCAGGGCCTCGGCCTGGGTGATTTCCACAAGGCTCTCCCGTGCCAGTTCCAGTATCGCGAGAAAACCCACGACCAGTGCTTGCGCAGTCGTTGCCATCTCGAACAAATCCTCAAAAACCACAAAGCTCCGTCCCTGGAGACGACGCAACATGTCTGTCATGAATTCACGCACCGACAGTTCCTCGCGCTTGATCTTGTGGTGCTGATTCACTCTGGCTTGCCGCATGAGGCCCAACCAGGCCAGTTGCAAGTCATGGAGACTGACATCAGGCTGGCGCTCCGCCACCTTGTCGGCGATCCATACCGTGATCCACTCAAAATCACGCCCGCTTTGCGGCAGGGCATCAATCCTTGATGCCGCCAGCTTCATCTGTTCATATTCCAGCAGGCGACGCACCAGCTCGGCCCGGGGATCCTCGGGTTCCCCCACCTCGGCATTGGGTGGCCGGGGCAGGAGGATACGCGATTTGATTTCGATCAGCATGGCTGCCATCAACAGATACTCCGCAGCCAGTTCAAGATTCCGCTTGCGCATCGCCTCGACATAATCCAGATATTGCCGTGTCAGAGGCGCCAACGGGATATCGAGGATATTGATATTCGCTTTTCGAATCAAGTACAAAAGCAAATCCAGCGGGCCTTCGAATGACTCCAGGATGACTTCCAGCGCATCGGGAGGAATATAGAGGTCACGCGGCAGCTCTGCCAGAAGCTCGCCATACACTCTGGGACCGTGAGGTACTGGTATTTCCAGCACATCACTCCCGGCAGGCGCCAGTTCGGTCATGTGTAATCGAGGCCCATGGCCTCGCGCACATCGCGCATGGTTTCCTGAGCCAGCTTGCGGGCTTTTTCACATCCGTCCGCAATGATGTTTTTCACCAGTTGCGGATCTTCTTCATACATCCGGGCGCGTTCGCGCATCGGCTCCTGTTCCTTGAGTACCGCGTCGATGACCGGCTGCTTGCATTCGATACAACCAATCCCAGCACTACGGCAACCCTTCTGCACCCATTGCTTCACATCTTCGCCGGAATACACGAGGTGGAATTGCCACACCGGGCACTTTTCCGGCTCCCCCGGATCCGTACGGCGCACACGCTGCGGATCGGTCTGCATGGTGCGAATCTTCTTGCGGATGGATTCCTCGTCTTCACGCAAGGCGATGGTATTGCCATAGGATTTTGACATTTTCTGTCCATCCAGCCCTGGCATGCGGGAGGATTCCGTCAGCAGCGCGTCGGGCTCCACAAGGATCATCTTGCCGCCCCCTTCGAGATAGCCAAAGAGTCGCTCCCGATCGCCGATGGAAAGATTCTGTGTTTCATTAAGCAGAACGTGGGCCTGCTCCAATGCCGTTTCCTCGCCTTTTTCCTGGTAGCGATTGCGTAATTCCTCGTACAGCCTGGCCCGCTTGGAGCCCAGCTTTTTCACGGCCTCCCGTGCCTTGTCCTCGAATCCGGGCTCCTTGCCGTACAGGTGGTTGAAGCGTCGCGCCAGTTCCCGTGTGAATTCCACATGAGGCAGCTGATCATCACCCACAGGCACCTTGTCGGCCCGGTAGATCAGAATATCGGCGCTCATCAACAGGGGATAGCCAAGGAAGCCATAAGTGGACAGATCCTTATGTGACAGCTTTTCCTGCTGGTCCTTGTACGTCGGCACCCGTTCCAGCCAGCCCAACGGAGTACTCATCGAAAGCAGCAGATGCAGTTCTGCATGCTCGGGCACCTTGGACTGGATGAACAGGGTGGCGAGCGAGGGATCGACGCCTGCCGCCAGCCAGTCGATGATCAATCCCTGGGTACTTTCGGCAATGGTTTCGGGTTCGTCGTAGGCAGTGGTGAGGGCATGCCAGTCGGCAACGAAAAACAGGCAGGGATACTCGTGCTGGAGCTTGATCCAGTTCTTGAGGACACCGTGGTAATGACCCAGGTGGAGCCGGCCGGTGGGGCGCATGCCGGAGAGAACTTTTTCCGCGTACATATCAGATACCGAAGAGCGTCGAGATCAGGGACAGGAAGAGCCGCAAGGGTGGCAGCATCAACATATCCAGCAGATGGGTAAACAGCAGAATCAGCAGGATGACCATGCCGTAGCGTTCCAGCTGGGCAAACTTCCAGGCCGCCCGTGGTGGCAGCAAACTTACCATGATGCGACCACCATCCAGAGGCGGCAGCGGCAGCAGGTTGAGCACCATCAATACCGCATTGATACGGATACCCACCATGGCCATCGATTGCAGGGCATCACTGAACACAAAATCCGGCGCGCCCATTGCTCCACGGAGAACCATGGCCCATGCCATGGCCATGATGCAATTGACCGCCGGACCGGCAGCGGCGACCCAGAGCATGTCCTGCTTGGGCTGGCGCAAACGACCGAAGTTCACCGGCACCGGCTTCGCCCAGCCGAACAGAAAACCGCCGCCGGAGAAAAGCAGAATCAGCGCCGGTACCAGAATCGTCCCAAGGGGATCGATATGGCGCAATGGGTTAAGGCTGATCCGCCCCATCTGCCAGGCCGTGTTGTCACCGAAATGACGTGCCGCATAGCCATGCGCCGCCTCATGCAGCGTGATGGCGAACAGGATCGGGATGGCCGCAATCGCCAGCGTCTGAACGAGATTTTCCATGGGAAGACGCGGATTCTAGCAGAGGGGCATCAACCCAGCCCCAGGGGCGCAAGAGGTGCACAGCCTGCCCGGATCAACTCCGGTGTGCCATCGGCAAGATTGACCACCGTGGTGGGCTCCGGGCCACAATTCCCGCATTCGATCACCAGATCAACCCGTTTTTCCAGACGGGTACGAATGGTTTCGGCATCCGTACCCGGCCTGTCCTCTCCGGGCAGGAGCAGGCTGGAAGTCAACAGGGGTTCACCCAGTTCCGCCAGCAGGGCTGCGACCAGCGGATGGTCCGGGATACGCAGCCCCAGAGTCCTGCGCCGGGGGTGCAGCACCCGCCGGGGCAATTCCCTGCTGCCTTCGAGAATGAAGGTGTACGCGCCTGGGGTCAGGGATTTGAGCAGACGGTACTGGGTATTGTCCACGCGCGCATAGGTGGCAATCTGGGAAAGATCACGGCACATCAGGGTAAAAAGATGTCGTTCATCCACTTCACGGATGCCACGAATCCGGTCCAGCAGGGCCGCATCGCCCAGATGCCCACCCAGGGCATAAGCTGCATCCGTGGGCAGTACTACCAAGCCACCCTGACGTACGATCTGGGCCGCCTGCTTGACCAGGCGTGGCTGCGGATGCACGGGATGAAGGGAAAAGAACTGGGCCATCTCAGCGCAGGCGGACCCAGACCGGCGTCAGATTGTCAGGCAGTGACCGGGCCCGCCCCACATCCACCCTGCTTTCGTCTGGCCCATGAAAATCGGAAGCACACGATGCCAGGAACCCAAACCGGCGGGCGAGACCCGCACATTCATGCACCTCCGCCGGGGTCTGCAGGCCCGATACAACCTCGATACCTTCCCCGCCCTGCTCCTTGAATTCAGCCAGCATCCGGTGCAATTCCGTCCGCGCGACCCGGTAGCGTCCCGGATGAGCCAGTACCGCCACACCGCCGGCAACACGAATCCAGCTCAGTGCATCCGCCAGATTCGCCCAAGGGTGGGGCACATAGCCCAGCTTGCCTTTGGCGAGCCAGTGTTCGAAAACGTTTCTGCTTTCCCGCACCAGCCCCAGTTCGACAATATAGCGGGCAAAGTGTGCTCGACCCACCAGGGCCGGATTACCGGCATGGCGCAGGGCACCTTCGTAAGCACCGCAGATGCCCACATTTTCAAGCGCGCTGGCGATGCGCCGGGCCCGCTGGTCCCGTCCGCTACGCACGCCGGCGATACCCGCCCGCAATGCCTCGTTGCCGGTATCGATTCCCAGCCCGACGATATGCAGGGTGTGATCAGCCCCCCAGCTCACGGATATTTCGACACCATCGACAAAATCGACGCCCAGCCCGGACGCTTCATTTCGCGCCTCGGCAAGGCCGGTGATTTCGTCGTGATCGGTCAGCGCCAGAAGTTCCACACCGTTTGTCTTGGCCCTGCGCACGACTCCGGCTGGCGACAGCAGTCCGTCGGATGCGGAAGAGTGGCAGTGCAGATCAGCATTCACCGCAAAAAATCCTCGAGAATCCGGGCCAGCCGCCGGGGTTGATCGTGATGCAGGTTATGACCGCAGTCGTCGATCATGGCCTGGCTCAGATTGGCAAAACATCCCAGCCGACGCTCCAGTTCTCCCGGATCGGCAGCAAATGCCTCTTTCATGTACGGGGAATCCGTACCTGCCACATGCAGGACTGGCGCAGTCACGGCACGCCATGAAGCCATCGCCTCATCCATGCGAATGCGAACCGGGTTCACCCACTGGTGACGGGGATCCGCGGCCCAGGTCACCCCATCCCCATCATCACGGGAAAGATGCAATGCAAGAAACTCCGCTTTGGCCGCATCAAGTCGTGGATTGTCCTTGCACAGCCGGGCGGCAAAGGCGGCAGTGTCGGGATAGCGGCGAAAGCCACCCACACGACGTTTCTGCTTCAGCCATTGAGCCACCCGCCCCGGTGTTTCCTCGGGGCTGGCCGTCAGCAGCCCCAGTCCCTCCAGGATCGCCAGACGGCCAACCCGTTCCGGCCGGGCGCCCGCATAGAGGCTCGCCGCCATCCCGCCCATGGAATGAGCCACGATGGTGGCAGGAGTGTCGGGCGAACAGTGCTCCAGCAGCAGATCCAGATCGGCCAGATAATCGGCGAACCAGTAGTGGGATTGATTCCATTCGCTCAGGCCAAAGCCCCGCCAGTCGGGCGCCACCACCTGCCAGGGGTGGTGGAAAGCATCGACAAGGAATTGGAACGAAGCGGAAACATCGCACCAGCCGTGCAACAGGATCAGCAGGGGAGCCGCAGGGTCGCCCCAGCGGCGCACGTGATAGCGATGTCCGCCCAGATCGAGGAACTCGGAGCGGCTTGGCAGCATGTTGCCGATTTTACCAGTGCCCTTGCCTTGCCCCACCCTGCCCGGCATAATCCGCCCCGGTCGTCGGGAGAGCGCATCTCCCCATAACGGAAGATGCCGCCGAAGGCGCAACCCCCCGGAATCGCTCAGGCAAAAGGGCCGACGACGCAGCAAGAATCTGGAGAGTGGCGGCCCGCACCTGCGGCATTCGCCCACCGAAGGGGCATCCGGCGGTACGCCTTCCATCTGGCGGACCGTACCGGCAATCTCTCAGGTACAAGGACAGAGGGGGCACGGACAGCAAGAACGGAAGTCCGCGCCATTACCATTCCGGGTCCGACCATGAGCCAACGCACACCTCTTTACGATACCCACCTCGCCACCGGCGCCAAGATCGTGGACTTCGCCGGCTGGGACATGCCCATCCATTACGGTTCCCAGATCGAGGAGCATCATGCCGTGCGACGCGATGCCGGCATGTTCGATGTCTCCCACATGCTGTCCATCGATCTCCAGGGCGCCCACGCCCTGCCCTATCTGTGTCGCCTGCTGGCGAATGATTGCGGCAAACTGCTTGTCCTGCAGGGCAAGGCGCTGTATTCCTGCATGCTCGATGAGCAGGGCGGCATTCTCGATGATCTGATCGTGTACTTCCTCGCCCCCGACCGCTTCCGGATCGTGGTCAATGCCGGTACCGCAAGCAAGGATCTGGCATGGATGCAATCCCGTACCGAGGGTTTCCGTGTCAACCTGACCCCACGCCGCGATCTGGCCATGATCGCCATACAAGGCCCCGCGGCGCGGGAAAAATTCTTCTTCGCTTTTCCTGGCGCCCGTCAGAGTACGGAAAATCTCCACATTTTTCAGGGCAAGGAATGGTCCAGTACCACCGGCACTCCCTGGTTCATCAGCCGTACCGGCTACACAGGTGAGGACGGTCTGGAAATTTCCCTGCCTGCCGCCGAAGCGCAGAGAGTGTGGGAATTGCTGCAACAGGCCGGTGTTCATCCCTGTGGCCTCGGTGCCCGTGACACCTTACGCCTCGAAGCCGGCATGGCGCTGTATGGTCAGGATATGGACGAAACCGTTACCCCGCTCGAAGCAGGCCTGGTCTGGACCGTCGATCGCAGCCTGCCACGGCGCGATTTCATCGGCCGTGCCGCCCTGAACGAGAGTACCCCCCGCTTCCAGACGCTGGGCCTGGTGTTGCTGGACAAGGGGGTATTGCGCCCTCATCAGCAGATACATACCTCCCGGGGTGAAGGGGAAACCACCAGCGGAACCTTCTCCCCCACACTCGGCCAGTCGATTGCCCTTGCCCGCCTGCCTCTGGAGTTATCTCCGGGTGATGAAGTGAAGGTGGCGATTCGCGACAAACACCTGCGGGCCAGGGTGGTCAAGCCTCCCTTCATCCGTCATGGCAAACCCTTGATCTGAAATTACCCACAGGAGCACAGACTCATGAATATCCCTGCCGAACTCAAGTACGCCAAGTCCCACGAGTGGATAAAAATCGAAGCCGACGGTACCGCCGTGGTGGGTATCACTGACCATGCCCAGGAGGCCTTGGGCGATATTGTTTTCCTTGAACTCCCCGAGATCGGCCGTATCGTAAAGGCCGGCGAAGAAGTTGCCGTGGTGGAATCGGTGAAAGCCGCTTCCGACATCTACGCACCTCTCTCCGGCGAGATTATTGCCACCAATACGGCTGCTGCCGATACCCCCGAAAGCGTGAACAACGATGCCTATGGAGCCTGGTTGTTCAAGATTAGACCCGGAAACCCGGCCGAACTCGATAGCCTGCTCGATGCTGCCGGCTATGCCACGGTTGCCAGCGACTGATCACGCCGTCATTTCCACACGCGCCGGATGCTTCCCATTTTGATGAACCGATCATGAATCAGCACGCTCCCCTGTCTGCCCTGGAACAACAGGATGAATTCCTCTCCCGCCACATCGGTTCCGACACCGTTGGCGAGGTTGATCTGCTCAAGGCGGTCGGTGCGGTAACCCTGGAAGCCCTGATCGATCAGACCGTACCTGCCGCCATCCATCTGCCCGCCCCCCTGACCCTGCCCGAGCCCAGACGCGAACACCAGGCGCTGGCCGACCTCAGGACCATCGCGGAAAAAAATGTCATAAACAAATCTTTCATTGGCATGGGTTACTACGGCACCCTGACTCCCAAGGTGATTCTGCGTAACCTGATGGAGAACCCGGGCTGGTACACCGCCTATACGCCCTACCAGGCCGAAATCGCCCAGGGCCGGCTGGAAGCGCTGCTCAACTACCAGCAGATGGTGATCGACCTCACCGGCCTGGAACTCGCCAATGCCTCCCTGCTCGACGAAGCCACGGCGGCTGCCGAAGCCATGACCATGGCCCGCCGCATCTCCAGGGTGAAGGCCAACGCATTCTTCGTGGATGCCGCCTGCTTCCCCCAGACCCTCGATGTGATGCGCACCCGGGCCAGGTATTTCGGCTTCGAGCTGACCGTCGGCCCCGCCGCCACTGCAGCCGATCACGAGGTATTCGGCGCCCTGCTTCAATATCCCAACGTCGAGGGTGAAGCCGTCGATTACACCGGCCTCATCACCCGCCTCAAAGACCAGGGTGCCGTCAGCGCCATCGCCACCGACCTGATGGCCCTGGTGCTGCTCAAATCCCCCGGCGCCATGGGTGCGGACATTGCCCTCGGTTCGAGCCAGCGGTTTGGCGTACCCATGGGTTTTGGTGGTCCCCACGCGGCTTTCTTCGCCACACGTGACGAACACAAGCGCTCGGTACCGGGCCGCATCATCGGCGTCTCGGTGGATGCACGCGGCAAAACCGCCCTGCGCATGGCCCTGCAGACCCGCGAACAGCATATCCGCCGCGAGAAGGCCAATTCGAATATCTGCACGTCCCAGGTACTGCTGGCCAATATGGCCGGCATGTACGCCGTCTATCACGGCCCGCAGGGCCTCAAGACGATCGCCCGGCGTATCCATCGCCTGACCCGCATCCTGGCCCAGGGGCTGGCCGATGCCGGGATCACCGTGAGTGCCGGCTGCTACTTCGATACTGTACTGGCGAGCCACCCCCAGGCTCTCCGGTTCTGCGATCGCGCCGAAACCGCGGGCTACAACCTGCGTCGCATTTCGACGACATCCCTGGGCATATCGATCGATGAATGCACTACCCGCGACGACATCGCCGCCCTGCTCCACCTCCTCACCGGCCGGATTGCGGATGTGAAGGCCCTTGATGCGAGGGTGCGTAACAGCGACCTGCTCGGCGACCTGAACCGCAAGGATCCGATTCTTGCCCACCCCGTGTTCAACCGCCATCACACCGAGCACGAGATGCTGCGCTACCTGAAAATGCTGCAGAACAAGGATCTGGCACTGGACCACTCCATGATCTCCCTGGGCTCGTGCACCATGAAGCTGAACGCCACCAGCGAGATGATTCCGGTCACCTGGCCCGAATTCGCCAACCTGCATCCCTTCGCGCCCATCACCCAGGCACGGGGCTACCAGGAGATGATTGGTCAGTTGTCCGGATGGCTTGCCACCATCACCGGTTTCGATGCCGTGTGCATGCAACCCAATTCCGGTGCCCAGGGGGAATATGCCGGTCTGGTGGCGATCCGCCGCTACCAGGAGGCCAATGGCCAGAGCCACCGCGATGTGTGCCTGATTCCCAAATCCGCTCACGGCACCAATCCGGCCACGGCCCAGATGTGCGGACTGCAGGTAGTAGTGGTTGACTGTGACGAAGATGGCAACGTAGACGTGGCTGATCTCAAAACCAAGGCTGCCCTGCATGCCGGCCGGCTGAGCTGCCTGATGCTGACCTACCCGTCCACCCATGGCGTATTCGAGGAAGCGGTGATGGACATCTGTGCCGTGATCCACGCTCACGGCGGACAGGTCTATATGGATGGTGCCAATCTCAATGCCCAGGTAGGCATCACCAGCCCGGGACTGATCGGCGCCGATGTATCACACATGAACCTGCACAAGACCTTCGCCATCCCCCACGGGGGCGGTGGACCCGGCATGGGCCCGATTGGTCTCAAGGCTCACCTGGCGCCGTTCATGGCGGATCACACGGTGCAGCCTGCGGGCGAAGCCACCCGTGCCCACGCAGGACAGGGTGCCATCTCCGCAGCGCCCTGGGGTTCGGCCTCCATCCTGCCCATCTCCTGGATGTACATCGCCATGCTGGGAGGCCGTGGTCTTGAACGGGCGACAAAGATCGCCATCCTCAACGCCAACTACATCGCCACCCGGCTCAAGGATCACTATCCGGTGCTCTACCTCGGCAGCCAGGGTCGCGTGGCGCATGAATGCATCCTCGACGTGCGGGCCATCAAGGCCACCACGGGCATCGCCGAAATCGATATTGCCAAGCGGCTGATGGATTACGGCTTCCACGCCCCCACGGTGAGCTTTCCGGTGGCGGGCACGCTGATGGTGGAGCCAACAGAATCCGAATCCCGGGCCGAACTCGATCGTTTCATCGACGCGATGATTGCCATCCGCGAGGAGATTCGCAAAGTGGAACAGGGCGCATGGAGCAACGACGACAATCCGCTCAAGAATGCCCCGCATACCCAGGCCGACCTGGCCGCTTCCGCCTGGACCCGCCCCTATAGCCGGCAGGAAGCCGTCTTCCCCTTGCCCTGGGTAGCCGCAAACAAGTTCTGGCCCACGGTGAACCGCATCGACGATGTCTATGGCGATCGCAACCTGTTCTGTGCCTGCGTACCTGTTGAGGAATACACGGAGTGAACAAAAAACGCTGGCCTCGAAAACAGGCCAGCGTTGCGGGAAAGATGAAGTTCAGCAGTGGGACGCCAGATAGGCGCGTACCCGGGGAATATCGAGATGGTAATGACAGAGCTCATGTTCTCCGGCGGTAAGCACCGGAACCCGTTCATCGTAGCGCTCCTCGAGCGCCGGATCGGCATCCACGTCGAGCACCGTTACCTCGAAATCGAACTCCCCGTGCAAGGATTGCAGCGCTGCCAGCATGTCGTCACACAGATGGCAGTAGGTCCGCCCGTACAGCGTCAGGCGGACCCTGGTTACCGGTTTATTTTTCACCAAACCCCTTGATGGTGACGAAAGTCTGGTTATCACCACGGCGCACCAGCAGGGTGAACACGGCATTCTTGCCCAGCTTGGCGAGTGCGCCATTGAACTGCTCCACCGATTTCACCTCGGTCTGGTTACCCCCCTCGATCAGGGCAATGATGACGTCCCCGGCGCGGATGTCGATATGGCCATTACGGCTGTCTTCCACGCCCACGCCATTCTTCACGCCCGCCTGCCGTTTCTGGTCGGCGGTGAGGTCGGAAAGCAGCAGCCCCAGACGATTCACGGCGGCTTCGGCCGTTTTGGCACGTTTTCTGGCGGGGCGGGGACCGGATTTATCGTCATCGGGCATTTCCGCCACCACCACGGTCAGATCCTTGACCGAACCCTTGCGCCATACCTGGACCGGCACCTTGCTGCCGGGCCGAGTCATGCCCACCATACGAGGCAGATCGCCCGACTGGGCCACAGCCTTGCCGTCGAACCGGAGAATGATGTCGCCTTCGCTGACGCCACCCTTGTCCGCCGGGCCGCCACTTTCGACATTGGCAACCAGCGCACCCTCGGCCTTGCCCAGACCGAAGGATTCGGCAATTTCCTTGTTCACATCCTGAATCACCACGCCGATACGGCCACGACTGACCCGACCATGGGCCTGCAACTGGTTTTTCACCTCCATCGCGATATCGATGGGAATGGCGAAGGAAAGCCCCATGTAGCCGCCAGAGCGGGAATAAATCTGTGAATTGATACCGACCACCTCGCCCTTCATGTTGAACAGCGGTCCACCGGAATTCCCGGGATTGACCGCAGCATCGGTCTGTATGAAGGGAACATAGTTCTCCTGCGGCAGGGAACGGCCCTTGGCGCTGACGATACCGGCGGTCACCGTATTGTCCAGGCCAAAGGGGGAGCCGATAGCGATCACCCACTCGCCAACCTTGAGCTTGGCCGGATCGCCCAGTTTGACCACGGGCAGGCCCTTGGCATCGATCTTGATCAACGCGACATCGGTACGCCGGTCGGCACCCAGTACCTTGGCCTTGAATTCGCGCTTGTCGGTGAGTTTGACCACGACCTCGTCAGCATCATCAACCACATGGGCGTTGGTCAGAATGTAGCCATCGGCACTGATGATAAAGCCGGAACCCAGCCCCCTGTTCTCGAACTCCCGGGGCTGCTGCGGCATCATGCGCGGGCCGCCAAAGCGTTTGAAGAATTCGAACATCGGGTCGCTTTCATCGAACGGAAAGCCTCCCAGCCGGTTGGATTTGACCACCTGGACGGTGCTGATGTTCACTACCGCAGCACCCTGCTTTTCCACCAGTTCGGTGAAATCGGGCAGCCCCTGGGCCGCGACAGCAGTCGTCACGGCAAAAAACCAGAGGACAACGAAGATGCGCTTGATCATGGTTGTATCTCCTTCCTGAAATGATCTTGTACCGGCAATCTGGAAAGCACCAGCGGTGAACGCAGGCGTGTGGCATGGCGTCGCAACAGCCACCAGCCGAACAGGAGGCCGATACCAAGCCCGGCAAGCGCGGGGCCATCGCCGGCGCCCAGTGCCACCGGCAGTGCCGCACCCGCCAGCGCCAGCAGTGTCACCAAACCATAAGAACGAAATGCGGCATGCAGCACGGCGCCTTCGGGAACGCGAACTTCCACTCGATCCCCCTCCGCCACGCCGTCAACACTGGGCAACAGATACTCGACGACAGGCTGAAGACCCGGGGCACCCACCAAAGTTCCGCCGCATCCGCCGGGTTCATGACAACGACCACAGCCCACGGCGCGGGTCACGGCCACCCGCGCGATGCCATCCTCGATCTGACGGACTTCTCCGATCGCACAACTCATTTGTGCCGCATCTCCACACCATCGGCCAATTTACGGATGGCCGCCACGGGCGCATCACCCATGACGACCACCAGATTGTTGCCGATCTGGCGCTTATAGCCATTGACGGCGCCCATGGAAAAAGTACCGAGTTCGGGATGCGAACGGGCAGGCGTCAAGGGTTCGATAAAAGCCGAAATGGCAGACAGCCCGTCGGAAAACACCACATGGATTGCTTCCGTGCCATCCGCATGAACCTGCCGCTTCATGCTCGAAATGCGCTTGTATCCAGGCAAAAGCGTAGTAAATACCCAGGGGGTGTCGTCCGCGTCTACCTCCCGTGCCTGCGCGTCATGCACACGCCAGTCAGCTCCCTGGATTTTGGTTTGCGGCTTGAGTGCTTCCTTGTCTATCGAACCGCCGATCTTCAATTCGGTAAAAGCGAAGCTCTCGCGCACCTCGCCCCTGTCGTTAACCATGCTGGCCTTGAGTACCAGTCCGCTATGGGTATCGAGCCAGAACTGGCGGTGATAGCGCAGTGTGTCTCTGGGTTCTGCCAGGATGGACTGCGTCTCAAAACCCGCTACCCGGGCCGGCGGACCGCGACGGATGTTATAGAAATCAGTCAGCCCGGCAATGCCTTCCGGCAAGGTGACCGGCAATCCCCGTCGCAGGCCGCGCTTTTCGACCACCACGACCCGACTTTCGGGCAGATAGCAGCGCACCTCGTCATTGGTGCGCACAATTTCACGCGGACTACCATCCAGCACCACAGCCCGCTCAAACTCATGATTGCCGTCGAAGTAGTGAACGATATGGGAGGTTTCCATGCGGCCACCCGTCTGGTAGATGAAGGTACCGCTATAAGACAGTTTGCGGGTCGCAGCCGCCGACTTCTGCATCCACTGCAAGGCATCCGGATTGACTTCGGCCTGTGCATTATCACAAAGGATGAAAAGACTTCCGATCAACGGAAGAACCCACTGCAGGTAACGACGGAATCTCATTTCTCTACGAAAGACACGGTACGGATCTGCTGGGCACCTTCGGAAAAATGCAATGTTCCGCTGTGCATCTGGTGAGCGATCAGGTATTCCTGCATGTCCTGGCCGGAGGCCTGGGCGACTTGTACGGGTGCGGGCGCCTTGACCGTCCGGCTGGCCAGCAAAGGTGCTTCGTGCTCACCCTGCGGAGTCAAGGCAAGCCAGGCAACGAGCGCAACGCCGGCTGCGGATGCGGCAATGGCCATCAGCGAACGAACCTGGTTCATGCGGCGGCGGGGTGCGATGAAGATCGGTTCACCTTCCAGCCGGGCCATGACACCGGAAGCCAGATTCATAGCAAGCCGGTTCTCGCCGCGCAGGGCGTCCCCGATCAGGCAGTAAGTGGCAGCCGTCTCCCGCCCCGACGCACTACGCTTGAGTTCATCCAGCACGGCCTGCGCCTCATCCCGCTCCAGCGCTCCGTCCAGCAAAGCTGAGATTCCGGTATTCATGGTCACCACCTTCTATCCGGCGCCGTATCGAGCAGGGGGCGCAAATCCCTGGCAATCGCCTCGCGGGCCCGGAATATCCGGGACCGCACCGTACCAATCGGACAAGCCATCACCTCGGCGATTTCTTCATAAGCCATGCCATCGATTTCGCGCAACGTGATGGCAGTTCTCAATTCTTCGGGCAGACGCTCCATTGCTGCGTTCACCGTCTGTGCCAGTTGCTTGGACATCAGTACCCGCTCCGGGGTATCCATGTCCCGCAATCGGTCACCATCCTCATAGTTCTCGGCGTCCTCGTTATCCAGGGCAGTACTCGTCGGTGCCCGCCGGCCACTGGCCACCAGCCAGTTCTTGGCGGTATTCACGCCGATACGGTAGAGCCAGGTGTAGAAAGCGCTCTCGCCACGAAAACCCGGCAGTGCCCGATACGCCTTGATGAATGCATCCTGCACAACATCCTCCGCTTCGGCAGAATCGCGGACAAGCCTCGAAACAAGCCGCAGCAGTTTGCGCTGATACTTGTTTACCAAAAGCCCGTAGGCCTGCTTGTCGCCTGCCTGTACGCGCTCCACCAGCAACTGGTCCGCCTCGCGGTCGCCCATATTTACCGTTCTATCCCTGATCCTCGCAAACCGGCTTGGGAGTATAGCCTCCGTCCGTACCGCCCCACGGGCCACGCTTTGGCGTTCTATGTCAGGAGACCGGGGCATCGCCGGATTAGTTCCGGAATTTCCTGCAGGAAGCCGGTGGTATATTCCCTGCCGCAATGTCCCCATCCGTCACCACCTTCGATGTCCTGATCCTGGGCAGTGGCCTTGCCGGCCAGGCCCTGGCCCTGCATCTGGCAGCCGATCGCCGCGTCGCCCTTGTCACCAAACGGCGCCTGGATGATTCCGCCTCGGCCTGGGCGCAAGGGGGCATAGCCGCCGTCCTGGACGGAGCAGACTCGATCGAATCCCATATTCATGACACCCTGTCGGCAGGAGCAGGGCTGTGTGACGAACAAACTACCCGTTTCGTGGTGGAACACAGCCGGGAGGCCATTCAATGGCTGATCGACCAGGGCGTACCGTTTACCCGCGATGATTCGGCATTCGGCTTTCACCTGACCAAGGAAGGCGGCCACAGCCAGCGCCGCATCATTCACGCAGCCGATGCCACGGGCGCCGCCGTGCAGCAGACTCTCAGCGAAAAAGTGAGACAGCACCCCAACATCACCGTGCTGGAAAACCACATCGCCGTAGACCTCATCACTGGTAACAAGCTCGGTCTGGCAGAAAACCGATGCTGGGGCGCCTATGCCCTCGACATCAGGAATGACCGGGTCATCACCCTGGGTGCAGCACATACCGTGATCGCGGCCGGCGGCGCCGGCAAGGTGTATCTGTACACCACCAATCCCGATACCTCCACCGGAGACGGCATCGCCATGGCCTGGCGGGCAGGCTGCCGTGTGGCCAATATGGAATTTGTCCAGTTCCACCCCACCTGTCTCTACCACCCGAAGGCCAAATCTTTCCTGATTTCAGAAGCCGTGCGCGGCGAAGGCGCTCTGCTGCGGCTTCCCGATGGCACCCGTTTCATGCCGCAGCACGATCCCCGGGCCGAACTGGCTACGCGGGATGTAGTGGCCCGGGCGATCGATTTTGAAATGAAAAAGCACGGGGTGGATTGCGTTTTCCTCGATATCACCCACCAACCCGCCGATTTTCTGCGTGCCCATTTTCCGAATATCGATGCCCATTGCCGCGAACTGGGCATCGACATGACAAAAGAATGGATTCCGGTTGTGCCGGCGGCCCACTTCACCTGTGGCGGCATCATCACCGATACACGGGCGCACACCGATTTGCCCGGACTCTATGCTGTGGGCGAAAGCGCCTATACCGGGCTGCATGGTGCCAACCGGCTGGCCAGCAACTCACTCCTGGAATGTCTGGTCTATGCCCGGGCCGCCGCTGCCGACATGACTGCAGCAAAACCTCCCTCCACACCCGCACTCCCCACATGGGATGAAAGCCGGGTCACCAACGCCGACGAGGAAGTCGTCATTTCCCACAACTGGGACGAATTGCGCCGCTTCATGTGGGACTACGTGGGGATCGTCCGTACCGATAAACGCCTGGAGCGCGCCATGCACCGCATCCGGTTGCTGGAGTGGGAGATCGACGATTACTACGCCAATTTCCGTATCAGCAACGACCTGGTGGAGTTGCGCAATCTGGTTCAGACCGCCCATCTGATCGTGCGCTGTGCCCAGCAGCGCAAGGAAAGCCGCGGCCTCCACTACAGCCTCGACCATCCCCGGACATCACCTACTGCCCGTAATACGGTGCTAACCCCGCCCCGCCAGACTGTCGAACCGCACACCCGGAATGCAGGCAGCCATGGCTGAGACGGACACCCTGTATCACGCCCTGGGTGGTGCAACAGGACTCCGCCGGCTGGTGGACCATTTTTACGAAATCATGGATCAGCGGGCCGATGCCCGAACCATCCGTCGCCTGCATCCACGCGATCTTTCACGCCCGGCAGAAAAACTCTTCATGTATCTGTCGGGCTATCTTGGTGGCCCGAATCTGTTCATCGAGAAGTTCGGTCACCCGCGCCTGCGCGCGCGACACCTGCCGTTTTCCATCGGTATTCCCGAGCGTGACCAGTGGCTGTCCTGCATGGCGCAGGCACTGGCCGACCACGACACCGATGACTTGCTCAGACAGGCCCTGATGCAGGCATTTTCCGAATTGGCGGATCACATGCGCAACCGCCCTGAACCCGAGGAGACCCCATGAGGGAACTGCTGTTTTACAAAAAGATCACTCCAATCGACAAAACCCGGCACCGGAACCTGAAAATCGGCGAGATCAAGGAATATCGTTTCGCCGCAAAAACCAATGCCGTGCCATTGGCCACCGTCGAATTTTTCGAGACGGCAAAGGAATATCCCATTGTCTTTCCCCGCCTTGCGACCAACCAGCTCATTCCGGCAGCCCTGGTCGGCCTGCGCGATTCCGAAAATCTGCTGATTGACAGCCATGGCAGTTGGGATGCCCGCTACATACCGGCATTCGTTCGCCGCTTTCCCTTTGTACTGGCCGAAGCCGAAGACAATCAGATGCTGGTCTGCATTGATGAAGATCACCCTTCGATCGGATCACCCAAGGGCTACAGCCTGTTCGATGAGCAGGGAGAGCCGACACCCTTTCTGGCCAGCAACATCAACTTCATGAAAGAGTTTCAGACAGAAACCCTGCGGACCCGCGAGTTCGTAGACCGGCTCGCCGCACTCGACCTGTTCCGGACGGTCGAGGCGCGGGCCGATCTCAAGGAGGGAGGCAGCTTCCAGTTGGGCGGACTTTCAGTGATCGACGAAACCAGATACCGGGAACTGGACAAGGACACGGTCGATGAGCTGTTCCGCAAGGGGTGGCTGGCCCTGATCGATGCCCATCTGCTTTCCCTGGGCAATCTGAGCCGTTTGGTAGACCGCCTGTCTCAGGCTAGAATCCGCTGAGTTTTCTCGATAAACCCACCGGGAGGGGAGCCGGATATGCTGTTCGTACTGTATTACGTCATCGCCATCGTGGTTCTGGCACTGCATTTCACTGGTGTTCTGGCGCGGCATAATCTGGAGTGGCTGGTACTGGTACTGGCCGTGACGGTCTTTCCCGCAGTCATTTATCTATAGCGGTACACCCCCGGGATTCTCTACAGAATTGCCGGGATCCGAAGTATGGCTGTGTGCGGGGATGGCTTCCTGCATCCTCCGCCGCTGCCGAACCGATTGATGCCTCCATAAACGTTGCTGCCCTGGATACATACAGCCAGGTGTGCTGCGGGCGATACCCCACCATCCAGAGTACCTGGTGGACACGTTTCGATCTTCCGATGGCAATCCCTGCCGATCCGATCGATCCCCCCGGTGACCCACGGCCTGTCCATAGCGGGGTAAACACCCTCGATGTGCCGAAGTACTGGCGAGTTCCATGGTTAGAATGGCGACAGACTTCCCTCCGGATGTTGTTGAATTCCACGGAAAGAGCAAGAGGAGACACAAGCCATGGTGGAGCAGGCCTTCGCCGACCTGGAAAACTGGACCCAGTATTTCTGTACGGCTGAAGTTCCCGTTCTTCGCCATACGGCCCAGCAGCTTGAAAAATTGAGGGATTCCGCGGAGACAGCCAATGCAAGGGCGGTTTCCTCGGCGATCCTGCAAGATCCGCTGATGACCCTGCGGGTTTTGCAGTACATCGAACGCAACCGGAATCAACGTCAACAAACTGATATCACCACCATCGAACGAGCGTTGATGATGATCGGTGTCGAACCGTTTTTCCGTGATTTTTCTCAGCTGCCACTGATTGAGGATCAGCTCAAACCCCACCCCAAGGCGCTGCTGGGGCTGCTCAAGGTTATCTCCCGCGGCCGCATTGCCGCCCGCTGGGCACGGGACTGGGCCATTCAACGCCATGACCTGGATGTAGACGAAATCACGGTTGCCGCATTGTTGCGATATTGCACCGATATGCTGATGTGGTGCTTCGCCCCGGAACTGGCGCTCCAGGCCAGAGCATTGCAGACCGGGGACAGGCGCCAGCGTTCATCGGTGATTCAACAAGAAACATTCAATGTCAGGCTCGATGACCTGCAAATGGCCCTGGTCGAGGCCTGGGGGTTGCCCCCGTTGCTCATCACGCTGATGGATGCCAAACAGGCGGAAAATCCACGCGTCCGCAATGTCGCTCTCGCCTGTAATCTTGCACGCCATTCCGCGAACGGATGGGATGATGCAGCACTCCCTGACGACTACAAGGCCATCTGCGAACTGCTGCGCATCGAGCATGAAACACTGATGCGCAAGCTGGGATTGAATCCCGAGGGAATTCCCCTCTGATGTGTTTCTCCCGTCAGCCTACCGGCTTCAACGGGTGTGGGCCACACACTCCCTGATCAAAGTCGGGCCATGGTAAATCAGACCTGAATAGATCTGCACCAGAGTGGCTCCGGCCTCCAGCTTCGCGCGCGCACCGGCACCATCGGTGATTCCGCCTGCAGCGATGACCGGCAGTTCCCCGGCGAGCGCCCGGGCCAGGCGGCTGACCACCAAGGTGGACTTTTCAAATAGCGGCGATCCGGAAAGCCCTCCGGTTTCTTCCGCGTGGGGCACCCCCGCCACTGTCTGTCGCTCCAGCGTGGTATTGGTGGCAATCACACCATCGATGCGATGGCGACGCAGGGCATCGGCGATATTCGCGATCTGGCCGTCATCGAGATCAGGGGCGATCTTCAGCGTCAGCGGCACATAACAGCCATGCTGATCCGTCAGACTTTGCTGGCGCGCCTTGAGCTGCCCCAGCAGGGCATCGAGTTCCGATACCCCCTGGAGCTGGCGCAGATTCCGGGTATTGGGGCTGGAGATATTGACCGTCACGTAGCTGGCATCGGCATAGACCTTGTCTAGACAGATCAAGTAATCGTCAGCCGCCCGCTCGATCGGTGTATCGGCATTCTTGCCGATGTTGATGCCAAGTACCCCCTTGAAGCGGCTGGCGCGCACATTCGCCAGCAAAACATCCACCCCGTGATTATTGAATCCCATGCGGTTGATGATGGCCTTCCGCTCGGGCAGACGAAACAGTCGGGGCTTTGGATTCCCCGGCTGGGGTCGGGGCGTGACGGTACCGATCTCGACAAAACCGAATCCAAGCCGGCCCCAGGCATCGATGCACTCGCCGTTCTTGTCCAGCCCGGCGGCCAGACCCACCGGGTTGGGAAAGTCGATACCCATGGCGCGTACGGAACGGCCTGTGACGGCCATAGCGGGCAACAGGGAAGAAAAACGTTTCAGACCGGCCAGGGTCATTTCATGTGCCGTTTCCGCATCCAATGAAAACAGGAAGGGGCGTGCAAGGCAGTAAGGAATCACGACAAGAATTGGGAACGTAAAGAGAAAAAATCGGGTAACGGTTCAGGGCAGATTCATGGTTTGCCATTGGCCGAGATACAGCGCTTCGAGAGGCTGGAAACTCGCCTTGTAGGCCATCTTCCGGCTATTCCGTATCCAGTAACCCAGATACAGGTAGGGCAGGTTCAGCCGCCTGCACTGGGTAATCTGCCAGAGGATGGAATACGTGCCATAGCTGCTGCCCGGCGCATCAGGATCGTAAAAGGTATAGACCGATGAAATCCCGTCCCGCAGCACATCAACGATACTGACCATGCGCAGAATGCCGTTTTCGCTGAACTCGATCAGCCGACTGTCCACATGGCTTTGCAGCAGGAAGTGCGCATACTGGTCGCGGCTGTCCTGATCCATGCCTCCCCCCTGATGGCGGGCCACCTGGTAGCGCTGATAGAGATCATAGTGTTCTTCGCGAAACGCCATGCCCCGCTCGGCAGCAATCAGGCCGTGATGCCGTTCCCAGGCACGGCGCTGGCTGCGCCGGGGCTGAAAATCGGCAACTGGCACCCGTACCGGCAGGCATTCCCGACAGGCATCGCAATGCGGACGGTAGGTAAAAACCCCGGAGCGACGAAAACCCGCCTGCACCAGATCGCCATAAGTTTCGGTGTCGATCAGGTGGGTCGGAGTCGCCACCTGGGAACGGGCAATGCGGCCGGGCAAATAGGAACATCCATAAGGCGCGGTGGCATAAAACTGCAATAGCGGGAAAGGTGGCAGATCACGCAGATGCGTCATGTTTCGTCACTCCGCTGGAATACTCCATTCACACCCTCCCGTGGCCAGGGCTCCGGCAATGCATCCTCGGGGCCGACGAGTCCGGCCAGCAGCCGGACAAAATCACTGCGGGCGATAGGCCGGGCGCCAAGGGAGGCAAGATGTGGAGTTTCCATCTGACAGTCGATTATGCCGAAATCCTGCTGTTTCAAGTAGTGACATAAATGAGCCAGAGCAATTTTGGAAGCATCACGCGCCAGCGCAAACATGGATTCGCCATAGAACACCTTGCCGATTGCGACACCATACAACCCGCCAACAAGCTGGTCATCGCACCAGGTCTCGATGCTGTGGGCAAAACCGATCCGGTGCAGATGGAGATAGGCCCGCTGCATCGGCCCGGTAATCCATGTGCCCGGCTGGCCGGGTCGATCCCGCTCCGCACAGGCCTGTATCACCTGCTCGAAAGCCGTATCGAACCTCACGTCGTAGCCACCCTTGCGCAGGGTTCTGGCCAGGGAACGGGAAATTTTCAATTCGGCCGGATATAGAACCATGCGCGGATCGGGGCTCCACCACAGAATCGGATCGCCTTCTGAAAACCAGGGAAAAATCCCGTGCCGGTACGCCGCGATCAACCGTTCCGGGGAAAGATCGCCCCCCGCGGCAAGCAGGCCATTCGGTCTGTCGAGCGCGCTTGTAACCGAAGGGAAGATCGGAGCCGGCGGCAACCAGGGAATCATTGGCGGGCGATCATGGCGAAGACTGAGGTTTTATGGCGACAACACCTTCATCCCATATCGGACGAAACCGGTGAAACCATACCTGTTCACAACGCCCTTCCTGGCACTGGATGGCGACCCGATATCTGACTCTGGCAACATCAAGACAATATATAAAGAGTGCCGGAATTCGGGGTGCCGGATCCAACTTCTTCGCCGATACCGGCGGGCAGCCTCCCTGCGGCAGACTCAGGCAGGGAGCGGATCCGGGTTGCCCATGGCCGTGGTATTGATGCCACCGTCCACATACATGATCTCGCCCGTGATCCCGCTGGCCAGGTCGGAAAGCAGAAACGCCGCGGCATTCCCCACTTCCTCGATAGTCACATTGCGGCGCAAGGGCGCATGGTGGGCGTTATAGGCAAGGAGCTTGCCGAAATTACCGATCCCGGAGGCCGCCAGGGTCTTGATCGGCCCAGCCGAAATTGCGTTGGCACGCACCCCCTGGGGTCCCAGGCAATAGGCCAGATAGCGGGTTGCCGCTTCCAGACTGGCCTTGGCCAATCCCATGGTGTTGTAGTTGGGCATGGTGCGTTCCGCACCCAGGTAGGTCAGAGCAAGAACGGAAGCGTTCTGTCCCTTCAACAGCAAGGGACGGGCGGCCTTGGCCAGGGCGGGGAAGCTGTAGGATGAAACATCGTGCGCAATACGGAAGGCATCGCGATTGATCCCGTCGAGGAAATCACCTTCGATGGCCTCGGTCGGTGCGAAGGCGACGGAGTGCACCAGGCCATCGAGACTGCCCCATGCCTGACCCAGATCGGCGAAAAGCTTGTCGATTTCGGCATCGCTGCCGACATCGCAGGGGAAAATGAGTTTGCTGCCGAACTCTTCGGCGAACTTGGCAAGGCGATCCTTGAACCGTTCATTCTGGTAGGTGAAGGCCAGTTCGGCGCCCTCGCGATGACAGGCCTTGGCAATGCCATAGGCGATCGAACGGTTGGAAAGCAGACCGGTGAGCAGTATCTTCTTGCCGGCGAGAAAACCCATTGCATGACCCCGTTGAAAAGACGGATCGATTATATAGCGCTTCCGCTAAACTCCCCGGCATGGGCAAGGTTTTGGCGTTTCTGGCAATTTTTCTGGCGAGCTGTGGTTCGACCTGGAACGACCCCTATCCCGCTGCCGAAAAAGGCGCCAACATCCTCTATTCCGCCTTTACCGAGCGCCCCAAGCATCTGGATCCGGTGCAATCCTATGCCGAGAACGAAGCGGTCTTCACTTCCCAGATTTATGAACCACCGCTTCAATATCACTACCTGAAACGTCCCTACGAAGTCATTCCGGCAACCGCCGTCTCGCTTCCGGTCCCGGATTACCGGGATGCCGCCGGACGACAGGTGCCTGCCGGAGCCCCCCCCGATCGCACCGCCTACACCGATTACGTGATCCGGATCCGGCCCGGCATCCGTTACCAGCCCCATCCGGCCTTCGCGGAGGCCGATCCCGATCTCACCGGTATTCACCGTCTGGCCGACTTTCCCCATCAGGGGAGCCGGGAGTTGACCGCCGATGATTACGTGTACGAAATCAAGCGCCTCGCCCATCCGCACCTGCACTCTCCCGTCTTCGGATTGATGCGGGAATATATCGTTGGCCTCGACGATCTGGCCCAGGCGCTCAAATCAGCCTCTGACGCACATCCCGGGCAATGGCTCGATTTGCGACAGTTCCCCCTCGCCGGTGCCGAAGCCCTGGATCGCTATCGTTACCGGATCCGGATCAAGGGTCGCTACCCGCAGTTTCTTTACTGGCTGGCCATGCCCTTTTTCGCACCGATTCCCTGGGAAGCAGACCGTTTCTATCAATTACCAGGCATGGCCGAGCGCAATCTGAATCTGGACTGGTATCCAATCGGTACAGGCCCCTACATGCTTACCGAGAACGACCCCAATTCACGCATGGTGCTGGAGCGCAATCCCAATTTCCGTGGCGAACCCTATCCATGCGAAGGCGAACCCGAAGACCAGACAGCCGGGCTGCTGGCGGATTGCGGCAAAACCATGCCCTTCATCGACAAGGCGGTGTTCACCCGGGAGAAAGAGCAGATTCCCTACTGGAACAAATTTCTTCAGGGGTATTACGACGCCTCGGGTATTTCCTCCGACTCATTCGATCAGGCAGTGCAGGTAGGCAGCCACGGCGAGGCGGGACTTACCGACGACATGCGCCGGCAGGGTATTCAGCTCAGCACTTCGGTCGCCACCTCGACCATGTACATGGGCTTCAACTGGCTCGATTCCACCGTGGGAGGCCCGTCCGAGCGGGCACGCAAGCTGCGGCTGGCGATTTCCATTGCGCTGGATCAGGAAGAATTCATTTCCATCTTTCTCAATGGTCGCGGCATTCCGGCCCAGGACCCTATTCCACCCGGAATTTTCGGACATCGGGAAGGACCGGCGGGCATCGACCCCGGACTGTATACCTGGACCGATGCCGGACCCCGACGGCGCAGCATCGACGAAGCCCGCCGCCTGCTGGCCGAAGCCGGTTATCCGGATGGCCGCGATTCCCGTACCGGCCAGCCGCTGATCATCAATCTCGACACCACGCTGACAGGTTTGGGCGCAAAGGCCCGGGTGGACTGGCTGCTCAAACAATTCGACAAGCTGCATCTGCAACTCGTGGTGCGCAGCACGGATTTCAACCGGTTCCAGGAAAAGCTGCTCAAGGGCAATGCCCAGTTGTTCTACTTTGGCTGGAACGCGGACTACCCCGACCCGGAAAACTTTCTTTTCCTGCTCTATGGCCCCCAGGGAAAGGCCCGTTTCCAGGGGGAAAATGCCGCCAATTACGCCAACCCCGAATATGACCGTCTGTTCGAACAAATGAAGACGATGGAGAACAGTCCGCAGCGCCAGGCAATCATCGACCGCATGGTGGCCATCCTGCACCACGATGCTCCCTGGGTATGGGGCTTCCATCCCAAGGATTACACCCTGGCCCATCAGTGGGTACACAATCGCAAGCCATCCAAGGTTGGCCACAACACGCTCCAGTATCAACGCATCGATGCCGCTTTGCGTGATCGGCTGCGGACGCAGTGGAACCGGCCCGAGCCATGGCCTCTGGTAGTAGTTGCAGTGCTGCTGGCCATGCTCGCCCTGCCCGCATTCGGCACCTACAGACGCCGGGAAAATCATCGCGCCACGACAAAGACGCCGCACGCCTGACCAGCCACCCTTCTCCAACGGCAAGGTAGACTGCCACCGGATGAATTCTGGCTGGCGTTATCTCCGCACTTTCCCGCAACTACTCGTGACGGGCTTCGGTCTTGTCGCCCTGCCGCTGGCGCTTGGCCTGATCGGCAATGCACTCTCCATACGCCATCTTTCCGACCAAAGCCAGCAGGTCGTGTATCAATCCGTCCGGATATCCCAGTCCAGCCGCGCACTGATCGAAACGGTTGCCGCCGAAGAGCGTGCGGCCAGGCAATTTCTGGTGCTGGGAGACACAGTGCTGTACCAGGACTATGTCGCCCAGCATCGCAGACTGCTCGATATCACATCGAGACTCTCGGCGTACCCTCTGGATCATTTGCAACGTGAGCTGCTCACCCGAATCCGCCAGCAGGAACATGAAATTCATACAGATCTCTCCGGACCGGATGGAGCGCGCATGAAGGATGGCGTGCTGGCCAGCCGATTTTCCAGTCTGGGCGACATGGCCAGTCTTATGCTTGCTCAAGGCATCGCTGCCACTGACCGGGAAGTCATCCGATTACGCGAACTTGCCACCGATGCCGAGCGCATCACCTACTATCAGCTGGCGGCCCTGCTGCCAATTGCTGCTTTGCTTGTGGCCGGATTCTCCCGCCTGCTCTCACGCCCCATTACCCAGATCAAATCCTCGATCGCGACACTCCGCTATGGGCGCTTCGAAAGAAGCATCAATGTCGATGGTCCCCGTGATCTGGAAGACCTGGGACATCAACTGGATCGTCTGCGGCTGCGATTGGTAGAACTCGAGGAACAAAAAAGCCGATTCCTGCGCCAGATTTCACACGAGCTCAAAACCCCGCTTACCGCACTGTACGAAGGTGCCAGTCTTCTCGACGAAGAGATCGCCGGACCATTGAATCCCCGACAAAAGGAACTGCTACGAATCCTCACCGATAACAGCCGGCAATTACGGCGACTGATCGAGGATCTGCTGGCCTATGCGGCCGCCGAATTCGAACAGGCTGCCATCAAGCGCTCGTATTTCCCGCTGGATGATCTTGTCAAGACTGTCATCGACAAACACGCATTGTCCATTCAGGCGCGGGAGTTACAGATCGAGACCCGCATCCACGACGTCACCCTCCATGCGGACCGCGAACGTATGCGTTGTGTGCTCGACAACCTGTTGTCCAATGCCATCAAGCACTCCCCGATGGAAACAGTGATCTCGATCGGTGCATGGCTGGAGGCCAAAGAAGTGGTGATTGAAATCGCCGATGCAGGCCCGGGCATCCCCGCTGCGGATCACGACCGGATTTTCGATCCCTTCTATCAGGGGACCACACCATCTCGTTCCCCGTTAAAAGGTTCAGGACTGGGCTTGTCCATCGCTCGTGAACATATTCTCGCTCACGGGGGACGCATCCAGCTCATGGAGGGCGCCGGAGCACGCTTTCAAATAAGGCTTCTCCTGCCATGAGACCCGTGCGAACCGCATGCTTTACCCTGCTGATCCTCATGAGTGCCTGTACATCCTTGGCACCGCAGGGAAAGCAGAATCCGTATTGGCTCAAAACCACATCACCCTTCATTTCCATAACCGAATCATTGCTGTCCTACCATGAGTACGTCTTCAAGCTGCCCAGCACGGAATGGAGCAAGGAGTACGAACAGGTGAAAGAAGCGGCAAAACGAGACAACAGCGAATTCCAGCGCCTGCGTCTTGCTATCGCGGGCGCCGTGCCGCTGGCGGGCATGCGCGAACATGCCCGGGCACTGCAGCAACTGGATCAGCTTGAGCGTGAAGCGCAGAAATCAGCTTCACCGCAACTCCCCCTGATCACATCATTGCGCGCCGAATTGGCCGAACGGCGACGTCTTGAAGACACACTGCGGGAAGAAATTCGACGTAGCGATGATCTTTCACAAAAGCTGGATGCCCTGAAAGCCATAGAACGCAGCCTGCAGGATCGCTCCGGAGGGCGCAGCCGATGAATCGCCATATCCTCCTGGTAGATGATGATCCCGATCTCCTGCACCTGCTCACCATCCGTCTCGAAGCAGCCGGCTACAGGATCACGGCAGCCAATGGCGGCAAACATGCCCTTGCTCTTCTTGCGGCAGAAACTCCCGACGTGGTGATTACCGACATGCGCATGCCGGAGATCGACGGATCGGCGCTGTTCGCCACCATCCGTAAGGATTTTCCAGGATTGCCCGTCATCATGCTGACCGCTCACGGCACGATTCCCGAAGCGGTTGAGGCGACCCGGAGCGGTGTGTTCAGCTATCTCACCAAACCCTACGAACCCCAGGCACTGCTGGCCGAAGTTGCCAGAGCAGCCGCACTCAGTGTTCCGGCTCCGGGCAGAGGAATGGACGTCTCGTGGCGCGAAGAAATTGTGACCCGTAATCCTGCGATGGAAACTCTGCTGGCCCAGGCCTGGCAGATCGCCAAAAGTGATGCGCGGGTTCTGATTTACGGCGCATCGGGCACCGGCAAGGAGCTGCTGGCCCGCGCCATCCACCGCAGCAGTCTCCGCCGGGATGGGCCCTTTCTTGCGGTGAACTGTGGCGCCATCCCGGAGCAGCTGCTGGAATCGGAGCTCTTCGGCCACACCAAAGGCGCGTTCACAGGTGCGATACGTGATCAGCGCGGTCTGTTTCAGGAAGCCAATGGCGGCACATTGCTGCTCGATGAAATTGGCGACATGCCCCTGCCGCTCCAGGTCAAGCTGTTGCGCGTTCTGGAAGAACAGCAGATTCGTCCTGTCGGCTCAGCACACAGCCAGCCGGTGGATGTACGCATTCTGTCCGCCACTCACCGCTCGCTCGAAAACGAGATTGCCGCAGGCCGCTTTCGTGAAGACCTGCGTTATCGGCTCCAGGTCGTCACTTTGACATTACCCACCCTGGCCCAACGGCACGATGACATTCATCTCCTGGCCACCCATTTCCTGCGCAATCTGAGCCAGAAATACGACAAGACCATCAACGGCTTTGCTCCCGAAGCGCTGGAACTGCTTGCCACCGCCTCCTGGCCGGGCAATATCCGCCAACTTCACAATGTGGTGGAACAGGCGGTCGTCCTGAGCACCGACCCGCTCATTTCAGCCTCGCAGTTGCGCAGCAGCCTGGCCATGCCAGCGGATGGCTTCACCTCTCTGGAAGAAGCCCGTAACAGCTTCGAGCGTGACTATCTGGTCAAGCTATTGCGTCTGACCGGCGGCCATGTGGCCCGGGCAGCACGGATGGCACAACGGAACCGTACCGAGTTCTACAAGCTTCTGCAGCGTCACCGGATCGATCCCACCCTTTTCAAGGAAGACCGGAATTGAGTGCCAACCAGGAGCAGACCTCCAGCAAAGGGCATTTGACCAGGCTCCACTTACAAAGTGTTGCCAAATGAAATATCCGTGTGGTTATCTTTCCGCCTTTACGTTCGTTTCTGCTGTCAGGTGCGATAGACCGTGCCTCCATTCGCAGGACAACTCACCATTAAGGAGTAAGTGACATGAAAAGCAAGCTAGCCGTAGGCGCCCTGATCGCCGCCATCGCAGTACCGGTTTTTGCCCAGTCCAGCCCCGTCAATCAGGTGGGACAGGACAATGCCCAGATCCGTCGCGACAACCGTGACATCCGTGCGGACCAGAAAGATATTCGCAAGGACGAGCGCCAGCTCAATACCGACCGCCGCGACCGCAATGCCGACCAGAGGGCCGAGGACAAAGACATCAAGAAGGGTGATTACAAGGACGCCAGGAAGGAAGAAATGGCGCGCGAGCACGAGCAGCACGAGATGAATCACGAACGACACGATATCGCCAAGGACCGGGCCGATCTGCATCATGACCGCATGGAACGGAATCAGGAAATTCACAAGCGCAATCATGAGGCGGGGCGGATCAAGTAATTCCGCCACAGGACAACCGGTCCGTATCCTGCGGACCGTGCAGGTATCACGAATCAGAGGGGGCCGCTACCACATGGCGCGGCCCCTTCTGTGATTTTCAGGCTGACAGTCGCCCGTCAGTCAGCCGCAGAACCCGCCCGGTACGTTCTGCCAGAGCCGGATCATGTGTAACAACGACCAAGCCGGCGCCGCGCTCGCGATTGAGATCGAGCATCAGCTGAAAAACGATTTCCGCAGTATGACGGTCCAGATTGCCGGTGGGTTCATCCGCCAGCAAGCACAGGGGCTCGGAAACCAGTGCCCGGGCAATGGCCGCGCGCTGCCGCTCTCCGCCGGAAAGTTCCCCTGGACGATGCTCGACCCGATGCCCCAGGCCGACACGTTCAAGCATCGATTGGGCGCGGGATTCGGCTTTCAATTTATCCATACGCCGGATCAGGAGCGGCATCGCCACATTCTCCAGAGCGCTGAACTCGGGTAGCAGATGATGGAACTGGTAGATAAAACCCAGAGCTTCGTTACGCAATCTGCACCGCTCGGCTTCGGCGATACCATGCAGATCGCGTTCTCCCAGCAAAACTCGACCGGCACTGGGACGATCCAGCCCGCCGAGCAGATGCAGCAGCGTGCTCTTGCCCGAACCGCTGGCACCGACAATGGCGACCGACTCCCCCACCCCCAGGCGAAAATCCACGCCATCGAGTACGCGCACGGTATTCGCTCCACTGCCAAACTGTTTGCTCAGGCCGTGACATTCCAGCACGCCGGGTACCGCTTCTCTCGCGTTCATCACGAGGGCATCATTCATAACGCAGTGCCTCGGCGGGATTGACACGCGAAGCGCGCCAGCTCGGGTACAGGGTGGCCAGCAGGGTCAGGGCAAGAGACACACCGGCGATGATATGGACATCCCCCCAGTGCAGATCGGACGGCAGGTCGGAGATGTAATACACATCCTTGGCCAGAAAATGAACGCCCAGTACTCGCTCCAGGAATGGAACCACAACATCGATATTGAGTGCCAGGGCCACGCCACCGGCGATTCCCAGCGCGAGCCCTGTCACACCGATGGCGATGCCCTGGATGACGAATATGGCCATGATGCTGCCGGGACTGGCTCCCAGGGTGCGCAGAATGGCGATATCGGCCTGTTTGTCCGTCACCGCCATGACCAGGGTAGAGACGATGTTGAAAGCCGCTACAGCCACGATCAGCAGCAGGATAAGAAACATCATGGTTTTCTCGATCTGCACTGCACGGAAAAAATTGGCATGGCCCCGGGTCCAGTCCGTCACATAGGTATCGGCAGGCAGATAACGGAACAATTCCCGCGCCACATGGGGCGCATCGAACAGATCATCCAGCTTGAGCCGCACACCGGAAACCCTGTCGCCCATGCGATAGAGCTTCTGCGCATCCGTCATATGGATCAGCGCCAGGCCGGAGTCGTACTCATACATGCCCACATCGAAGATACCCACCACGGTGAACTGCTTGATGCGTGGCAATACCGCCGCCGGTGTCACCAAACCCTGGGCGGCGATCATGGTCACCTTGTCGCCACGCATCACACCAAGACTGCGAGCCAGATCGGCACCCAGGATAATGCCGAAGCCGCCTGCCTTGAGATCACCCAGACGTCCCTGGCGCATATGGGTACCGAAATCGGCGACCCGGTCCTCGTCTTCGGGAAGGATGCCTCGCACCATCACGCCCTTCACCGTTCCATCGAAGGAAAGCATGCTCTGTGACTGCACATAGGGCGCCACCGCCTGGACCTTGGGGTGCCGGGCCGCAGCCTGTGCGATAGCGGGCCAGTCGGATAGCTCGTCACCATCGGCGGAGATCTGGATATGGGCGGCCACGCCGAGGATGCGCGTGCGCAATTCCTTCTGGAACCCGTTCATCACCGAGAGTACGACGATCAATGCCGCCACCCCCAGGGCCAGACCGGCCATGGAGATGGAGGAAATGAAGGAGATGAAGCGGTTGCGGCCGGCGCCGCGCTTCCTGGCCCGTGTGTAGCGCAGGCCGATGAGGAGTTCGTATTTCACGGGGCTGATTCTAGCCCGGAAGCCCTCACCCGCAGAGTACCGGGCGAGGAGAGCAGCGCCGGTCTTCGCTCAGGGCCAGGTAGTAGGTTTGAAACTTTCGACGGGATACGCCTTGCAACCCAGCGCGTCGTACTCGCTCGCGCGGAACAGATCGGACCCCATCACCCCATACAGATACAGCTCGGCATACATGCGGCACCTGCCTTTTTCGTCCAGGCTTTTGTCGGCGATGAGCCGGGCCTTGATGTGTGCCTCATCCAGCACGTCATCCCCCATGCGCACACCGCCGCCAGAGGGGGCATCCAGATGAAGATAATGCTCCCCGCCCCCTGTGGACCAGGCTTTCCAGTCGGGGAAGCTGCCGGTGGTGCCGCGTCCGGGGTCGCCGGATTTGGCGAACTCCAGCCAGTAGGCCACCATGGCATCGGAAAGCGTCTTGCGCCCGGCACGGTTCTCGGCATTGCCGGAAAAAGTGAAATCGTTTTCCTCGGGAGCGCCGAACGCAAATGAAATTTCCATACCGTGCGCAGCCCCGTAGAGACTGCGGGTATCGATCAGGGCATTCTGGCGGCCTTCATTCCAGTCCCAGCGGTATACCCACACACTCTGCAACCCCGCCTGCGTCATGGCCCGAGCCGGATCGTCGGCACCGCGCACCTTCCAGCGATCGGAGAAATACTTCGCCACGCGGTCGTAGGCGACCTGATCCTTCACCCGGCGCAGGAAAAGGAAATGGCGGGAAACGTATTCGGGATTCGACGCGATGAAGGTCTTGTATTCATCACGGTTGGTTCCCATGATCACCGGCACATGATCCACCCGTGCCGGATCGGCATATGCCGCCATCAGGCCATCCGCCGGAATCACGACACCATCGCGGAAAATCCGCGGTCCCGGATACATGCCCATATTCGATGGTTTCACCCCCTTGAGCAGTTCCTCGGCAGACATGCCACGCAACCATGCCCGCAACGCATCTTCCTTCATGCCGGCAAGTTGCGCCTTGGCTGCCGCCCGATCCGCTGCCTGACCTTCAGCTACCCGCAGATTGGCTGCCACTTCCTTGGCCGAGAACGACATGCCCGGCTCTGCATCGTCGGTATAGTTGATGCCTTCAGCCATCGAATTGGTTGCCGCGATTCCAGACTGTACGATGGCACGCTGGAACAGCCCGCGTGCCGGAGGTGAGGCAAGCAGCGCGAGAACGTTCATGCCTCCGGCTGACTCGCCGAATACCGTTACCCGCTGCGGATCACCACCAAAGGCCGCGATGTTGTCACGTACCCAGCGCAGAGCGGCAATCTGGTCGAGAGTGCCGAAATTGCCCGAACGGTCCTCGGCGGTTGTGCCATCCGCCAGAATTGCCGGATGGGCGAACCAGCCGAAAATTCCCAGACGGTACTGGATCGTGACCAGCACCACCTTGTCACGGGTGGCAAGATGGCGGATACCGTCATAAATCCTGGCCTCGCCACCTGAATTCCCACCACCATGTATCCATACCATCACCGGCATCCGATCCGGACCCTGCGGTACCGACTCGGGTGACATTGCCGGAGCGAAGACGTTGAGGGTCAGGCAATCCTCATCTCCACGCACCTGGGGCGGTTTGGCTGCCGGCGAGGTGAACATCGGAATCGAATATTGCGGGCAGATGGCGCCGTACGCCAGGGCCTTGCGTTCTCCCTGCCAGGGCTGTGCCGGCTGTGGCGCGCGCCAGCGCAGCTTTCCTACCGGTGGCGCGGCGTAGGGTATCCCAAGCCAATGCTGCACACCGATCCCATCCTTGAATCCCACCACCTTGCCCTGCTCCAGCTGGCGCACGCTGGTCAGGTCGACCGGTGGCAGCGGTCCCGGTTTTTGCGACACGATGCTTCCAAAGTTCATCCAGTACCAGGCTCCGCCTGCCAGCCCCAGCACAATAACGATCAACGTTATCCATATCACGGTCTTCACACGATCTCCCTTGGTGGAGGGTTCAATTCAACCCGGCCGACATGATAAGCCACCCGCCTCCCTCAACCCATCGGCCTCGCAAACGCCCCGTGTTAACATTCCCCCATGCACCTCACCCTCGTGATTCCCGGCCTGCTCTGGCCCCGGCAGGCACTGCGGGACACGGTCTGCGATCTCTCCCTCCCCGCGCTTGAACGCCTGCTTGGAGGAATCCGCTCGCGCAACACTCTGCCCGTTGGCACCAATGGCTATTGGCGCTCACGGTTCGGCGCGCCACTACCTGCCGCACCTTTGCGCCGTCTTGCCCTCAACAAGGATGCATCCGGTGACTGGCTCTGCGCCGATCCGGTGCACATGCGCCTGAGCCCGCAGGGCGTATCGGTGGATGATCCAACCGATCTTGCACTGGAATGGGAAGAGGCAAGAAATCTCCACGCCGATCTGGCACCACTGTGTGGTGAGTTGGGAGAACTGGTCTGCGACGAACCAGGGCGCTGGCATTTGCGCCCGGCTGTAGCGCTGCCCCGGCTCCCCGATGAGTTACCCCTGGGGCTGAGCGCAGCGGAACTGATTCCTTCCGGTCCCGGTGCGCGGGAATGGGCCCGGCTTTTCAATGCCTGGCAGATGGTGCTGCACACACATCCGGTCAATGCCTCCCGGACCGCCCGTGGCTTGCCCCCGGTCAATAGCCTGGTACTCTGGGGTTGCGGTACTCTACCTCTCCGATACGAGGCACCCTGGCCCTTCCTCTTCAGTAACGACCCGATACTGCGCGGAGCGGCATTGCACAGTGGAGCCACCACCACACCCCTGCCGGAAGCACTGGATACTCTCAATCCCGTGACCCGCTGCTGTGTTCACATCGACCACTTCATCTCGCCCCTGCGGCAGAAAAATGCAATGGCCTGGCGTGATGCGCTACAAGCACTTGAGTGTGACTGGATCAGACCCGCCTTGCAACAAAACATCCCGGTACTCGAACTGGTGGCCAGTGACGACGAACAAACCCATGTACTGACCTGGCACCGTATGGATCGCTGGCAGTTCTGGCGCCGCCCGCAACCATTGACAGCACTGGTGCCATGACCCGGATCGTCACCCGCTCCGCACCGGCTCGTGCAGTCTGGACTCTTGAACAGGCCGGCATCCCGGCGCTTCTGGCCCGTCTCTACGCGGCCCGTGGAATCCGCACCCTGGAGGAAACAGAAACCGGACTGGATTCCCTGATCCCGCCGAATTCGCTTATGGGCGCCGAGCAGGCAGCAATTCTGCTGGCCGACGCAATCGCGGCAAACCAGCGTCTGCTCATCGTCGCCGATTATGACTGTGATGGCGCGACGGCCTGCGCCGTCGGGTTGCGGGCACTGCGTGCCTTTGGCGCCCATGTCGAATATCTGGTCCCCAACCGCTTCGAACTGGGATACGGGCTCTCGCCCGAAGTGGTGCACCTTGCCGCGCAACGCAAACCCGATCTGATCATCACGGTGGATAACGGAATCGCCAGTAACGAAGGAGTGACCGAAGCCAATCGTCTGGGTATCCGCACCCTCATTACCGATCACCATCTGCCCGGCGCGGAATTGCCGGCGGCCACCGTCATCGTAAACCCCAACCAGCCCGGTTGCATCTTTCCGAGCAAAGCGCTGGCCGGCGTCGGCGTCATGTTCTACGTCATGCTGGCATTACGTTCCGAACTGCGCCGCCGTGGCGTTTTTTCGCAGCGCGCCGAGCCAAATCTGGGTACCCTACTCGATCTGGTTGCTCTGGGATCGGTTGCCGATGTTGTTCCTCTGGACCGGAATAACCGTATTCTGGTGGCCCAGGGACTGGCACGTATGCGCGAAGGCCGGCTCCAACCGGGAATACGCGCACTGTTCCGCGTCGCCGGGCGACAGCCGGAAGCAGCATCCACCTTCGATCTGGGCTTTGCCCTCGGGCCGCGTCTCAATGCAGCCGGACGCCTCGCCGATATGGCCCTGGGCATCGAATGCCTGGCCACCGACGATCCAGGATATGCCCTCAACATCGCCCAGCAACTCGATGCCCTCAACCGTGAACGACGTACCATCGAGACCGGTATGCGTGAAGATGCCGAGCGGTTGCTGGCCGGAATTGAAGCCGATGACCGGGCCAGCATCACGCTTTTCGACCCCGGCTGGCATCAAGGCGTGGTTGGCATCCTCGCCGGGCGTGTCAAGGAAAAGCTGCATCGCCCCACCTTCGCCTTCGCACGCGGAGATCAGGGCCAAATCAAGGGCTCCGGGCGGTCCATTACGGGTTTTCATCTGCGCGACGCACTTGATCTGATCGCCAAGCGCCATCCAGGCATGCTTTTGCGCTTTGGCGGCCATGGTGCTGCCGCCGGTGCAACGCTTCAGGAAGCCGATCTGCCAACATTTTCAGCCGCTCTGGAACGGGTCGCGCAGGAACAGCTTTCCTCCGCCGCGCTTTCGCAAATGCTGGAAAGCGACGGAGCACTCGAATCTGGCTTCTATTCTCTCGATTCAGCTCACTTGCTGAAGCAGGCTGTCTGGGGGCAAGGATTCCCCCAGCCACTATTTGACGACCGATTCAAGGTCGAGTCGCAGCGACTACTGCAAGGCAAACATCTGAAAATGGTTCTCTGCCGGGGCGGCTGCCGTTATGACGCCATCTGGTTCAACGCGGAAAAGACAGTGGCAGGGCAGATCCATGCGGCTTTCCGCCTCGATATCAACGAGTACCAGGGTTGCCAGAGTGTGCAGCTGATCATCGAGGACTGTGTGACTGTCCCCGCAGGTACCCAGGCTATTTGATACGGGTCAGCCGGGGCCGACCGGGTTTGTTGTCTGGAGGTTCCGGATCGGAATCAGGGTTTTCGATCGCGTGGGAGGCGGTACCTGCATCCGCATCCATCTCCTGCTCCCCATCGGCCAAAGGACCAGAAGACCCGCTCGTATCCTGCTCGAATGCCATCCCCTGGCCATTTTCCCGTGCATAGATCGCTGTCACCGAGGAAACCGGCAACAGCACAGGGAAGGCAACTCCGTTGAACCGGGCCTGGAAGGTAACTTCCTCATTTCCGATCTGCAACTGGTGAGTCGCAGTCGGGCTGACATTAAAAACAATCACGCCTTCCCGCACGAATTGCTGCGGGACCCGGGAAGCCGCATCAGGAGTAGCTTGCAGATAGGGAGTAAACCCCTGATCCACACACCACTCATAGATTGCGCGGATCAGATAGGGTCTGGTCGAGTTCATCGTTGCCAAAGGGCAAGGGGATTGGGGTCAGCACTTGTGACCCCGGTCACCAATCAGCGGCGCATCACCTTCTCCGACGGCGTCAGCGCGTCGATGAAGCCCTGGCGCGAGAAAATTCTCTCCGCATATTTCATCAAGGGTGCCGCTGCCTTGGGAAGCTCGATGCCGTAGTAATCCAGTCGCCACAGCAGGGGAGCAATGGCTACATCGAGCATGGAAAACTCCTCACCCAGAAGGTGCTTCTGCTTGCCAAGCAAGGGGGCCAATTCCGCCAGACGGTCACGCACGTGAACACGGGATTTATCGGCTGTTTTGAGGTTCTTCTCAAGCAGATCGATATGGCTGAACAGCTCCTGCTCCATGGTGTGGAGCAGTTGACGCGCCTTTGCCCGGGTCTGGGGATCTGGCGGCATCAGTTGAGGATGAGGGAAGCGCTCATCAATGTATTCATTGATGATGTTTGCCTCATACAGAACCAGATCGCGATCCACCAGTACCGGTACCCGGTTGTATGGATTGATGACAGCGATATCCTCGGGTTTGTTGTACAAATCGACGTCGATTACCTGGAAATCCATCTGCTTTTCGTACAAGACGATCCTGCAACGATGGCTGAACGGGTCCGTGGTCCCCGAATACAGGTTCATCATGGTGCTTGTACCCCAGGAATAATCGGCATCACGCACCACTTTACGGGCGGATGGTGCGCTCATTTCTCGATGCCCCATAGCTCTTTTGACCAAAAATAGATTAGTGAACGTCTTTCCAGTATTCACGCTTCAGCGCATAGGTCAGCGCAAACAGCAGACCCAGCCCGACAAGTACGAAAATACCGAGTTTCTTGCGCAGCCCGGCGATTGGCTCACCCATGTATTTTAGGTAAGCCACCAGATCAGCCACCGCCGAATCGTAGTCGGCAGGCTTCATGCTGCCTTCCTTGACCATTTCGAATTTTTCGAAATGCTTGGCTTTGCCACCCTGCCCATCATCGACTTCCTTGAAATGGGCAATCTGCTCTCCCTGGAGTTCCCAGAGCACATGAGGCATCCCCACGTTTTCAAACACCAAATTGTTCCAGCCGGAAGGACGTGAAGGATCGCGATAAAAGGTACGCAGATAGGTATAAAGCCAATCGGCGCCAGAACCGGACTCCGACGCACGAGAACGAGCGATCAGGCTCAGATCGGGAGGAGCGGTACCAAACCAGATCTTGGCATCCGCACGCTGCATGGCGATACGCATCGGCTCACCGACCTTGTCTGCGGTAAACAGCAGATTGTCCTTGATCTGGGTATCCGTCAGACCGATGTCCTGCAGGCGGTTGTAACGCATGTAGGAGGCGGAGTGACAATTCAGGCAATAGTTGACGAACAGCTTGGCACCATTCTGCAATGCCGCCTGATCGCCCGACTTGTCCGGAGCCTTGTCAAGATGGAGTTCGGAACCATTCGCCAGGGCGAGTATGGGTGCCAGCAATAGAACAGTCAGCAGCTTTTTCATTTCTAGGTCACCCTATCCGGTTCTGGTTTGCACTTGTCGATCTTGGACCACCAGGGCATGGTGATGAAGAACACGAAGTAATAAACAGTGAACATCTTGGCGACCGGGTCACCAGGGATAATGCCGAAAAGAGCGTATGAGGGTGGTTTGGTACCAAGGAAGCCGAGGATCAGGAAGGCCACCACCCAGATAGTGAGTAGCGTCTTGTAGATCGGGCCACGATAACGGATGGATTTCGCCGGGCTACGATCCAGCCAGGGCAGGAAGCCCAGAATCACCACACCGCCACCCATTGCGACCACACCCCAGAACTTGGCATCGATCCAGAAAAAATTGACGGTCACGGCGCGAAGCATGGAATAGAAAGGTGTGAAATACCAGACTGGCGCGATATGCGATGGCGTCTTCAGCGGATCGGCAGGAATGAAGTTGTTGTATTCCAGGAAGTAGCCGCCGAACTCGGGCATGAAGAAGATGACGATGGAAAAAACCATCAGGAATACCACCACACCGACGATGTCCTTCACCGTGTAGTACGGATGGAACGCGATTCCGTCCAGAGGAATACCGTTGGCATCCTTGTGTTTCTTGATCTCGACGCCGTCGGGGTTGTTGGATCCGACTTCGTGCAGGGCAAGAAGATGGGCCACGACCAGTCCCAGTAGCACCAGGGGGATCGCAATCACGTGGAAGGCAAAGAAGCGGTTCAAGGTTGCATCCGACACCACGTAGTCGCCACGGATGAACACGGAAAGATCCGGTCCGATGAAGGGAATTGCCGAGAACAGATTCACGATCACCTGAGCACCCCAGAAGGACATTTGCCCCCAAGGCAGCAAATAGCCGAAGAATGCCTCGGCCATCAGACACAGGAAAATCAACAGACCGAACACCCAGATCAGTTCGCGTGGCTTGCGGTAGGAGCCATAGAGCAGTCCCCGGAACATGTGCAGATACACCACGACGAAAAAGGCGGAAGCGCCGGTGGAATGCATGTAGCGGATGATCCAGCCCAAGGGCACATCGCGCATGATGTATTCGACACTGGCGAAGGCCACCGGTACGCCGGAGGTATTCAACGACGCATCGGGCTTGAAGTGCATGGTCAGGAAAATACCCGTGACGATCTGGTTCACCAGGACGAGCAGCGCCAGGGAGCCGAAGAAGTACCAGAAGTTAAAGTTCTTCGGGGCGTAGTACTCGGAGGCATGCTCCTTGTACATTTTGGTCAGCGGAAACCGGGCATCGACCCAGCCCAGCAGATCCTGCAGTTTGTTGGTCATGGCGCTCATCTATCAGGCCCCCTTCTTGTCTTCGCCGATCAGGATCTTGCTATCGCTCAGATACATATAGGGTGGAACAACCAGGTTATCGGGTGCAGGCTTGTTCTTGTAGACGCGCCCCGCGAGATCAAAGGTCGAGCCATGACAGGGACACAAAAAACCTCCCGCCCAGTCGGCGGTAACACCCGATTCCGCCCCGGTCTTGAACTTCTCGGATGGAGAACAGCCAAGGTGTGTGCAGATACCGACGACAACGAAGTATTCGGGCTTGATGGAACGATCTTCGTTCTTGCAGTAATCCGGCTGCATGGTTTTTTCGGAATGGGGATCCGAGACCAGATCATCCGTCTTCTTCAGGGATGCCAGCATCTCCGGGGTGCGACGCAGGATCCAGACCGGTTTTCCGCGCCATTCCACGATCATCATCTGACCGGGCTCCAGCTTGCTGATGTCGGCCTCGACCGGAGCACCGGCCGATTTCGCCCGCTCGGAAGGGGCCATGCTGGCGATGAACGGTACAGCTACCGCCAAACCCCCGACGCCACCGGCGGCTGCAGTGGCGACAATCAGGTTCCGTCGCCCGCAATCCACTTTTTCGTCACAGCTCATGGTGATGTGTTTCCCTAAGGATGGATGGATGCTTTCCGGGTCAGCCCCGGAAAGCGGGAGATTATAACGAAGCGATCCGTGCAATTAAAGCCCCGAAAAGGGAGATCATCTCTGTCAGATGGCCCCTGACTGGCGCAATTGACGAATCTGCTCGGGACCATACCCCAACCCGCCAAGAATCCTGTCCGTATCGGCACCGAGAGCCGGGCCGATCCATCCGGTTTCTCCTGGCGTCGCCGACAAGCGAGGCACGATACCGGGAATTCGAAAGGGTTTTCCATCCGGAAGATGCGCTGTTGCAATCATTTCCCGTGCAATGAATTGTGGATCGAGAAACATATCCTCCACAGAGTAGATCCTGCTCGCCGGTGTCTGCACTCCGGCGGCCATACGCAATACATCGGCTTCATCCCGGATCCTGACCCAATCGGCGATTGCAGCGTAGATTTCATCCGCACGACGATCCCTGCCGGCGTTATCCGCCAGTTCTGGATCGAAAGCCAGGTCATCCCGCCCGATCATCACCATGAACCGCTTGAAGATTGCATCTCCATTAGCCCCGATCGCCACATGCTTGCCGTCCCGGGTGGTGTAGGTATTCGACGGAGTAATGCCGGGCATCACATTACCGGTCCGCTCGCGAACAAAACCGAACACATCGAACTCCGGAACCAGGCTTTCCATCATGGCAAAAACCGCTTCATAGAGCGCCACATCCACCATCTGCCCCGCTCCTCCTCGCATCTCCCGGTGACGCAGAGCCATCAGCGCGCCAATGGCTCCCCAAAGTGCGGCAATCGAATCTCCGATGGAAATTCCGGTCTTGACCGGAGGACGGTCGGGAAACCCTGTCACGTAACGTAATCCGCCCATGGATTCGCCCATTGCGCCAAATCCGGGTTGACTGGCCATGGGGCCGGTCTGACCAAATCCGGAGAGTCTTACCATCACCAGTCCGGGATTGATGGTGCTGAGCACATCCCACCCAATCCCCAGTTTTTCCATGACACCGGGGCGGAAATTCTCGATCACGATATCCACCTCGGCCACCAACCTACGGACAATTTCGATGGCAGCCGGATTCTTGAGGTCGAGTGTCAGCGACTTCTTGTTGCGCGCCTGAACGAACCACCATAACGAAGTATCCCCATAGAGCTTGCGCCATTTCCGTAACGGATCCCCTTCGCCCGGTGCCTCGACCTTGATCACATCGGCACCAAAATCGGCCAGGATCCGGCTGCAAAAAGGGCCGGCGATAAGAGTGCCAAATTCCAGCACCCGTACTCCGTCGAGAGGCTTGGGGGAATTCTGCCGTTCGTCAGTAGTCACGGCGTTCGATCAGGGCCTGGGCCACGGTGGCGGCATCGGTGAACTCCAGCTCGCCTCCTACCGGAACACCCCGTGCTATGCGGCTCACCCGGATACCCCGGGCACGCAACATTTCGGATAGATAATGTGCCGTCGCTTCACCCTCGTTGGTGTAGTTGGTGGCCAGAATCACCTCCTTCACCAGACCATCTCCGGCCCGCTGCAGGAGGCGCTCGAACGCCAGTTCCCGCGGCCCCACGCCATCCAGCGGCGACAGCCGTCCCATCAGCACGTAATAAAGCCCGTTATAGGCATGGGTCAGTTCCATGCTGTTGAGATCCACCGGCATTTCGATCACGCAAAGCTGGGATGGGTCCCGCCTGGAGGAAAGGCAACGCTCACAGATTTCCTGTTCGGTGAAGTTGTTGCAGCGCGAACAATGATGCAGCACCTCCAGCGCACCCGACAAAGCGGCCGCAAGCCGCTTTGCACCGTGACGATCATGCTGCAGCAGATGGTAGGCCATGCGCTGGGCCGACTTGGGGCCGACTCCGGGCAGGCAGCGTAGCGCCTCGACCATTTCCTCAAGGCTCGAAGGCAGGGGCATCGGGTATCAGAACGGCAGTTTCAGGCCGGGAGGCAGATTCAATCCGGAAGTGAAGGCGCCCATGCGCTCCTGTACCGTGGTTTCAACACGACGTGTGGCATCGTTAAGCGCCGCGGCGATCAGGTCTTCCAGCATTTCCTTGTCATCCATCACGGATGCATCGATGGAAACACGGCGCACATCATGCTTGCAGGTCATCACCACCTTGACCGCACCGGCACCGGACTGTCCCTCGACTTCGATGGAGGCCAGCTCTTCCTGGGCCTTCTGCATGTTCTGCTGCATCTGCTGGGCCTGCTTCATGAGGCCCGCAATATTGCCGAAACCGCCTTTCATTGGAAAAACTCCTTAAACGGGTTTGATTGTCGATTCATCTATGCTGGCGCCGAGCAAATCCCTCGTATCACGCACAAAACTGTCACTCTCGATCGCGGCTACGGCACGCTCCTGCCGTTCGCGCTGCTGACTGCGTGCCACTTCTGCGGGTGTTACCGAAGCGGTAGCCGCCAGTTCGATCTCAAGCCGAAGCGGACGGCCATAATGATTCTGCAATTCAAATTGCAGCTTGTCCTGCTGCATCTTGCCAAGTACATGTTTATGCGCCGGGGCAAGACGCAGACGGATGCTCCCTTCGTCCTGGGCAACCAGTTCGCAATGCTGGGCCAGTTGGCGGACCATCCCGGGCAATGGCAACCGGGCCACCAGGCGATGCCAGTCATCATCCATCCGCTCCGATGCTTCAGGCTTGGCCAAGGTTCCTTTGGATTTTGCTTGGTCCGTTTCTTCTGGTTCTCGACGAACGGGAGTAGCAGAAGCTGTCGATTCGTTCCGTACCGGATTTACCGCCATCTTGTCCTTGATGCTGGTCGTGGCTCCGGTTACCGGTCCGGATCCCGCATTCACGTCGGGCCGAAACGCCAGCAGACGCAACAGGCTCATGGAGAACCCGGTGTACTCGTCGGGCGCAAGTTCCAGATCATGCTTCCCGTGTATGGCAATCTGATAGCAAAGCTGCAAAAACTCCGCATCGAATCCCGTGGCGTAAGGTTTGAGCCGTGCGCGTTCACTGTCATCGGATATCGCGTCCGGAGCCAACTGCAACAAAGCGATACGATGAAAAAGTGTCGCCAGCTCCTGTAACGCGGAATCAAAATCCAGGCTGCGCGCTTCCATGCAATCGGCAACCGCAAGCAGATCTGTGGCGTTGCCCGCCATCAGCGCATCAAGCAGGGAGTACAGGTAGTCATCACCTACCGTACCCAGCATATCGCGTACCCCATCTTCTTCTATCTTGCCTCCCCCGTGGGCAATGGCCTGATCGAGCAAGGAAAGTGCGTCCCGCATCGAGCCCGCGGCAGCCTTCGCCAGCTGACGCAAGGCCGAAGCCTGAAAAACAATACCCTCGTCGCCAAGCACCCTGGACAGATGTTCGACGATATGCCCCTGAGGCATCTGTTTCAGATTGAACTGCAGGCAACGCGACAGTACCGTGACCGGTATTTTTTGCGGATCGGTAGTGGCAAGGATGAACTTGATATGTTCAGGAGGCTCTTCCAGGGTCTTCAGCATGGCATTGAAGGCCGGCTTGGAAAGCATATGCACTTCATCGATCACATACACCTTGAAGCGGCCCCGGGTTGGCGCATAGATTGCGTTTTCCAGCAGCTGCCGCATCTCTTCCACCTTGGTGTTTGTGGCGGCATCAACTTCGATCAGGTCAACAAAGCGCCCGTCATCGATCTCCACACAGGACGAGCAGACACCGCATGGTGCGGGAGTGATGCCGGTTTCACAATTGAGCGCCTTGGCCATGATTCGGGCGATCGTGGTCTTGCCCACGCCACGGGTACCGGTAAACAGGTAAGCGTGATGAAGTCTCTGCTTCTCCAGAGCATGGGTCAGGGCGCGCACTACATGCTCCTGACCGACCAGGGTGTCAAAGGACTTCGGGCGCCACTTGCGCGCGAGAACTTGATAGCTCATGAGCGGGGAATGCAGAAGGAAAAGGCAGAAAATGAAGCGAGAAGCACCGGGGCAACACTAAGGTTCACGCCCCTCCGCTCCCTCCTCCACCTTCCATTTAAGAGGGAAGGGCGGCGAGCCTGACCCCCGGCACTTGCGGAATATGGCTGTGGCTGCTGCCTTCCGGCCCTGACCAGATTCACCACCCCGCAATGCGGGGAGACCCGCCGCACCGGATTCTAACAGATCAACCCTGCTGCTGCGGGAGGAAACCGCCACCCCGGAGTCAATCCCCGAATGGCAATCCACTCACAGCTGAACCAACAGGCAAATCCGCCTGCCCATGACTCAGAAAATCAGGGCACTCAGCCACCAGGAAATAGCTGAAACCAGTGCCGATGCGGGAATCGTCAGCAACCAGGCCCAGACAATGCCGGAGGCTACGCCCCAGCGCACATTGGCTGCTCCCTGGGTTGCGCCGACACCGACGATGGCACCGGTGATGGTGTGAGTGGTTGAAACAGGGATTCCCAACGTGGAAGCGAGGAAAAGCGTCAGCGCCCCCCCGGATTCCGCACAGAAGCCCCCCACCGGTTTCAACCGAGTGATGCGCTGCCCCATGGTTTTCACGATACGCCAGCCACCGAACAGGGTGCCCAACCCCATGGCCAGGTAACAACTCACCACCACCCAGGAAGGAATACCTTGACTGGCCGAGGAATAGCCGGCAGTGATCAGTAGCAGCCAGATGATGCCGATAGTTTTTTGTGCATCGTTACCACCGTGCCCCAGGCTATACAGGGCGGCAGAAACCAGTTGCAGCCGGCGAAAGCGTTTATCCACCCGGCGCGGGGTGATCCGGTTATTGAGCCAGGCGACGATGACCATCAACAGCCCACCGAGGAAAAACCCCAGTACGGGCGAAATGACAATGAACAGGATCGTCTTTCCCACACCGCTCCAGATCAGCGCCGACGGGCCAATCTTGGCCAGGGCGGCACCCACCAGACCACCAATCAGGGCGTGGGAAGAACTGGAGGGAATGCCGTAGTACCAGGTAATGATGTTCCAGACGATCGCGCCTATCAGCGCCCCGAATACCACGTGCAGGTCGACAATTCCTGGATCGATCGTCCCTTTGCCAATGGTTGTCGCCACTTTCAGTTGAAACACCATGATAGCGATGACATTGAACATGGACGCCCAGGCAACGGCCTGGAATGGTTTGAGTACGCCTGTTGAAACAATGGTGGCGATAGAGTTGGCCGCATCATGAAATCCATTCATGAAGTCGAATAGCAGGGCCAGAGCGACAAGCATGATGACCACATAAAGACTCACCCCGGTTCCGGTCATGAGCCGGCCTGCCTCAGGAATTTTCGAGGACGATGCCCTCGATGATGTTGGCAACGTCTTCGCATCGGTCGGTTACCGATTCCAGCAATTCGTACAGGCTACGGAGCTTGATGATCTGCCGGACATCCTCTTCTTCGCGAAAGAGCTTGGCCATGCCCTGGCGCATTACCCGGTCCGCATCGGATTCCAGCTGGTCGATTTCCTGGCAGGTTTGCAAAATGGCCTGGGCATTATCCATATTGCTCAAAAGGGAAACTGCCGTTTTGACACGTTCACAGCAGGAAACGCTGATATCCGACAGGCGCCGGGTTTCTTCCGTCACCCGCCGGATATCGTACAGGTACATCGATTCGGCCACATCCTGTATGAGATCGAGGATATCGTCCATGCGACCAATCAGCTGATGGATTTCGTCGCGATTGAGCGGGGTATTGAACACGGTGTGCAGCAACGAAACCGTATCGTGCGTGATCTTGTCCGCCCGGGTTTCTGTTTCATCAATGGCCTTGGTGTGGCGCGCAACGGCCTCTGCGCCCTGCCCCACATCGGCCACCAGTGCGGCCAGTTGATGTCCGCCCTTCACCACCAGTTCGGCATGGGCATTGAAAAGGTCGAAAAATTTCCCCTCTTTGGGCATCAGTTTGGAAAACATGGGGCCACCGTATCGGCAAAGAATGCGATTGGGCGCGAAGTCTACCAGTTCACCCCGCTACTGCCGGGGTGATTTTTTACCCTTGCTAGAATCAGGCATCCATCTTCTTTCAAACCGGAATGAAACGTTCCAGATTCCCTCGCCGTTCGAAGCCAACACCCAATGTGGAACAGTTATTCCTGTTTTCCAATGCCCTGGGACAATCAACCAGCCGGCTGGAGGATAAATATTGGGAGCACCGGCTGGAAGCTCTCATCCGCCGTTTGCTTGCACAGGGCGACGATGAAGCCCTGAATGCCACACTGGACCAGCTTTATCAGTCCGACGACCGTGGTTACGATCATCTTGCCGATCTCATCGAATCCTGCTGCGAAAGCCGGCAGGAGGAAGAACACGACCTGCTGCTTGTGGGAGCCCCGATCCTTGCCTGGTCGCGCTATGCCATTCCTTCTGGAAAGCTGAAGGCAGAAACCCTGATGAATCTGAGGGTTCACCTCCAGGCACATGTGCTGTCAGGAGATGCGCAGCTGGCTTTGGCAGATGTTCTGTTCAGCCCGGATCAATTGCCGGCCAGTTACAGCGAAACCCTGCGCCTTCTCGAAACCCTGGGGAAAGCGGCTTGCAAGAACCAGGATCTCGTCATCGATCCGGCCCGGCTGCCGGAAGCCATGAATTTTCTGTCGGACACCCGCTACCTTCTGGCGGCTGTCGCCGTACCCAGAGGATGCGCCGTGTTCCGCTGGCAGGAAGATGGAACAAGCAGGGATGTGTCCCAACGATGCTGGCTGAGTCAGGGGGGCGAGGTACTACGCACGTTATTCACTGCCTGCGCCAGCGAGATTCTTCTGCCACAGCCCTACCATGCCGCTTGCCGGGAAGCAGACCGTCAGTCCCGCCCCTACGCAGTACGGGCTGCCGTAGCCTTTCTCCACACCACACTGAACATCACACCGACTCAATTACGGGCAATCGTGGCACCTTTCTACGAGCATCATCTGGAGGAATACCGGATCGGCATCACCCAAACCGGCAGCCATCAGGTCATCCACGGTCTGAGCTGGCCGCTGCTGGAAGCGGAAGACGAAACCACGGAGGTTGTCAGCCACATCGAAACCGCCCTCAAGGAAGCCGGCGTTACCGACATTCTCGTTCTTGATCATCGTTTTCCACTGGAATGGTGTGATGACTGCGGTGCCCCGCTCTACCCCGATCCGGCAGGAGAGCCGGTTCATGCGGAAATGCCGGAAGGCAGCACCGACACAACTCCCCAGCATCTTCACTGATCAGCGGGGCCGATAAGGCTCCGGGGGCAGGGCTGGTGGCTTTCCATTCACCAGATCCGCCAGCAGGCGGCCCGATCCGCAGGCCAGTGTCCACCCCAGTGTGCCATGACCGGTATTCACATAGAGATTGCCCAGGCCAGTGCTGCCGATGATCGGTACATTACCGGGTGTGGCCGGCCGCAACCCTGACCAGTGGGCAAGATCGTCCGGTAACCGGATATCAGGAAATATCTCCACTGCCCGGCGTGCCAGTGCCGCAGCACGAAGCGGATTGGGTGCAGTGTTATAGCCGGAAAACTCCGCCGTACCCGCCACACGCAAACGATCGCCAAGGCGCGAAAAAACGATCTTACGGCTGTCATCAGTGATACTCACGGTGGGTACCAAATCTTCCGGCTCAACAGGAATCGTCAGCGAATATCCCTTTGCCGGATAAACCGGCAGGCGAATCCCCAAAGGCCTCACCAGTGCGGTCGAACGACATCCCAGCGCGACAACAAAAGCATCCGCATGCAAGCGCTCCCCCGTCAGGAGCCGTGCAGCAACCACCTTGCCTTGTACCTCCTCCAGAGAAACCACTGTTTCACCCATCCGGAAAATCACTCCACGGGTAGCACAATGATCCGCCAGCGCCCGCGTGAAACGGTGAGCGTCCCCCGATTCATCCGTCGGCGTGTGAATTCCACCCGCCAGATATGACTGGAAATCCCTCAGTGCAGGTTCAATCTCGACGCATCGCTCCGGAGTGCACTGGAAGCGTTCACAACCATAACGGGCCATGACATCCGCCTGATCCCGGGCATGTCCGAAAGCATGAATATTCGTGTAGATATGGAGGATTCCGTGACCCAGATGATCGTAGTCGAGGCACAGTTCCCGCCGCAACGCATCGAGGCAATCGCGACTATAAAGCCCGAGGCGCACCAATGCTCCGATATTGGCCCGGGTGCGTGCCGGAAGGCATTCCCGCAAAAAAGCGATCCCCCAACGCCACAGGGCAGGATCGCAGCGCCAGCGCCAAAGCAACGGGGCATCCTCCTGCCCAAGCCAGCGCAACACTTGTAACGGAGCCATTGGGTTGGCCCAGGGCTCGGCATGGCTGACAGAAACCTGTCCTCCGTTGGCGAAGCTTGTTTCCAGCCCCGGCAGGGGTTGCCGATCGGCAACGATGACCTCATGTCCGGACTGGGCCAGATACCAGGCGGTCGTCACCCCGACAACGCCTGCACCGAGAACCACGATGCGCATGCAAAATCCTGTCAGTACTATTTTGTTGATACAAATTGTTGCTGCAGATGGGCAATAATGTGGACGTATGCCACTATCTCCACGCTGGCTCATCGACACCTCACGAACCCCATAGTAGCGTGAGAGACAAGGAGATTAATCATGGCCAGGATTCAAAAATCGCCGGCGGAGTGGCGGGCCCAACTCTCCGAAGTGCAATATCACGTCACTCGTGAAAAAGGGACGGAACAGGCGTTTTCAGGACGTTACTGGGATACCCGGACCCCCGGTACGTACCACTGCATCTGCTGCAATGCCCCGCTATTTTCCTCCATACATAAATTTGAATCCGGCTGTGGCTGGCCGAGTTTTTTTTCGCCAATGGAGCACGCCCCGATCGCTGAATCCGATGATTTCAGCCATCATATGCACCGTATTGAAGTGACCTGCTCGGAATGCGGCGCCCATCTGGGTCATGTATTCGAGGATGGCCCCGCTCCAACAGGATTGCGTTATTGCATCAACTCCGCCTCCATCAATCTGAAAGAGCCATGAAGTTTCTTTTTGACCTGTTTCCAGTCATCCTTTTTTTCATTGCCTTCAAATTTTCCGGTATTTACACCGCTACCGCAGTCGCAATTGCAACTACTGCAGCCCAGATCGGCTGGGTCAAATGGCGTCATGGGAAAATTGACACAATGCTCTGGATCAGCATGGCCCTCATTACGTTTTTTGGCGGTGCCACATTGCTCCTGAGAGATGAAGCCTTCATCAAATGGAAACCAACCGTTCTCTACTGGCTCTTTGCCGGACTGCTCCTCGGTGGACGCATTTTGTTCGGCAAGAACCTGATGCGACCCCTGCTGGAGGCACAACTCTCCCTGCCCGAACCCGTCTGGCGAAAGCTCAACACCGCCTGGATTCTGTTCTTTGTCTTCATGGGTATCGCCAATCTTCTCGTCGCCTTCTATTTCTTCCGTGACGATACCGACGCATGGGTCGACTTCAAGCTCTTCGGTGGCATGGGATTTACCTTCGTCTTCGTCATTGCCCAGGGATTTGCACTCTCCAAGTACCTGCAAATCGAGGAAAATTCCTGAATGCTCTACCTCATTACAGGTGTCGACGCACCCGGTAGCCTTGAAAACCGCCTGGCCGCACGGCCAGCCCACCTTGAACGTCTGGATCAGCTTCAGCAGGCAGGACGCCTGGTCCTGGCGGGCCCCTGCCCCATGATCGACAGTCCTGATCCCGGGCCGGCGGGATTCAGCGGAAGCGTGATCGTTGCCGAATTCGAATCCCTCGCCGCTGCACAGGAGTGGGCTGCTGCAGATCCCTACACCACAGCCGGGGTTTTCGCATCAACCAGTGCCAAACCTTTTTTACGAGTTTTCCCGCGATGAATCCGATCGTAACCGAACTGAAACGGCGGCTGGCCTGCCTGCAACCCGTGGCACTGGAAATCATCGATGAAAGTGCCCAGCATGCCGGGCATCCGGGAGCTCGCAGTGGAGGGCATTTCCGTTTGCTGATCAGCTCCGCGCTTTTCGCCGGAAAGCCCACAATGGCACGCCATCGCTTGGTGTATGATGCCTTGGGCGATCTGATGCGGGATGGAGTTCATGCGCTCAGCATCACGGCTAAAACCCCCTGAAACTTTGAATCTTCCCCAAACGTAATATGAGGAAATCCATGAAACACCCGCTCTCATCCGTATCTGCCGTTGCACTGCTGCTGATCACACTGGCTGTCACCCCGTCCATCGCGACGGCGGCGAAAGAAAAGGAGATCGTTCCGAAAGACGCCGTAGCCGTTGTCAACGGCAAAGCGATTCCCAAATCCCGCGCCGATTTTCTGCTCGCTGTCCAGAAAAGCCAAGGGCACCCTGAAACACCCGAACTTCGCAATGCCATCCGCGACAACCTGATCACGCGTGAAGCACTGGTTCAAGAAGCCATAAAAAGAGGCATCGAAAAGCGTTCGGATATCCAGACCCAACTGGAAATGTCCCGCCAGGACGTGCTGGTTAATGCCTATCTCGCGGACTACGTACGCAGCCACCCGGTTTCAGACGAACAGATCAAGAAGGAATACGACGCGTACCGCGCAAATACCGGCAATACTGAATATCACGCTCGCCACATTCTGGTTGAAACGGAAGATCAGGCCAAGGACATCATCGCCCGGCTGCAGAAAGGGGAAACCTTTGCCGATCTGGCCAAGCTCTCCAAAGATCCCGGATCCAAAGACAAAGGGGGAGATCTGGGCTGGTCCGTTCCTTCAGGTTATGTAAAGCCTTTCTCCGATGCGATGACTGCATTGAAGAAAGGTCAGTACACCCTGACACCGGTAAAAACCGATTTTGGCTGGCATGTCATCAAACTCGAAGATACACGTGACTTCAAGGCCCCCTCGCTGGATGAACTCAAGCCCCAGATCGTCAATGCCCTGCAGCGCCAGATGGTGGAGCAACACATCGCCGAAATTCGCAGCAAGGCCAAGGTCGAGTAAGCGTTACTCGGCATATCAGGTTAAACGGGGGCATCATGCCCCCATTTTTTTTACGGCTCATGCTGAAATGGTGCGGACAGCATCCCGAAATATTATTTGTGAGGCTGGAAAGCGTTTTCTTTGTACCTGCATCCGCCCTCAACAATTATTCTGAAATCTATGGCCGATTCTCCCGGTCTTACCGGCAAGCCCCGTGCGTCGTCTACTGATAATCAGCCATAGCCAGAGTGGGCGAACAGCTGCTCTGACTGCCGCTGTCCGTGAAGGCGCGGCAACGGAGATTGAACTGGAAGTCATCAGCAAGCGTGCCTTCGACACCGGACTGGAGGATTTGCTGAACTGCCAAGGGGTGCTGATCGGAACACCGGAAAACTTTGGCTACATGAGTGGTGCAGTGAAGGATTTCTTCGATCGGACCTATTATCCTGCAGAAGGTAAAACGATCGGGCTGCCCTATGCCCTTTTCATCTCTGCCGGCAATGACGGTACCGGGGCGGTACGTCAGATCGACCGTATCGCCATCGGCTACGGCTGGCGCAAGATCGCCGAGCCCTTAATCATCCGCGGTGATCCAGCCCCTGCGGATCTGGATCGATGCCGGGAACTCGGTGCAGCCTTTGCAGCGGGGTTGGTGCTGGGGATTTTTTAAATAATTACCCCATTACTGCCAGCCAACGCTACCGGTCGGCAATCCTGAGGAATTCTTCGGCTCGAATATCAGGAATAAAGCGGAGATTCCCAAACTCTCCTTCGATTACAAGTTAATCATCATGCTAGAATTTACAGTTAACCGGCGTCCAACCCGGCTAACCCACTTTTAACGGTTCGTCTGTTAACGGGTCTGTTATCCTCCCTTCTATCGATAAAAGGAATTCAAAAATGAAACAATCTCTGCTCGTCGCCGCCCTCCTGGCCCTGGCTGTCACCGCTTGTGGCAAAAAGGAAGAAGCTGCTGCTCCCGCCGCTGAAGTGCCTGCTGCTGCCCCCGCCGCTCCCGCTGCTGCTGCTCCCGCCGCCCCGGCTGCTGACGCTGCTGCTCCCGCTGCCGGCGCCGAGCAAAAGCCTGCTGAAGCTGCTGCTGCTCCTGCTGCTCCTGCTGCTCCTGCCGCCGCCCCTGCTGCTGCTCCTGCCGAAGCCGCCAAGAAGTAATACGGCTCTCTGCAAACAAAAAAAGCCCAGCTTAGGCTGGGCTTTTTTTTGGCTGTTCTTCTGGGAATTCAAACCGGATCGGAGATTCGTCTGCAGCTTTCCTTCCGCCTCTCTGAGTATTGGTAATTCCCGATCCATACGACGCGGAAAATCCAGTGACTGCCCGCGCCGTGCATAAATCTGAATCTACCTATTTCAACTGCTCGAAGAGCAAATTCAGAATCTTCTTTGATGTTGGCGATTTGTCCACGCCCCCTTCTCGGGTCAGCACCTGAACGGTCGCGTTCTCACCATTGGCTTTCACATAAATACGATACTGGATACGATCAATGGTTGCTGGCGTATCACTCTTCCAGAAAGCCAGTTTGGACAGCCAGCCGCCATCTTTCTGTTTCGACGCCATGTCCGGATCGGCATAACGCACATAGTAAAGACCCTGGCTGCGATCGCGATCCTCAACAGTGAATCCGACACGATCCAGCGCCAATCCGACACGCCGCCAGGCACGGTCGAAGGATTCCAGCACCTCCAGCGTGCCACTCCCGTCATTACCCGCCAGATTAAGCTTGGCGCGCTCCTGAGCGCCCTCCGCCAGCATGGCGGCCGCCCGGGTTTCATCAACCCCCAGACGCACCATCAGGCGGCGCAGCATTTCTGCTTCCAGCCCAGGGTCGGCAGGACGCGGCTCCCAGCGGGTCTGATCCTTGCCCTCGGTGATATAGACCTCGTACATGCCACGATGACTGATGTAAATCTCGGTTGTCCCCGGTTGCTGCCCGGGTTCGAGACGGGTACGGAACTTGTCACGCTCGGGTGTCGAATACACATCATCAAATATCTTGCCCAGGGTATTGCGGATCACATCTTGTGGAATCTTGGCACGATCCTCGGCCCAATCGGTTTCCATCACACCAGCTTCCGGCCGCTCGACATTGATCAGGAAACCCATGTCCTGCCAGAATTCCTTGATCCGTGGCCACAGCTTGTCCGGGGTGCCGGGCACCACCAGCCAGCGCTGTGTTCCCGAACGTTCGATGTGCATCTTGTCGATTTGCGGCAGCACGTCCTGAGCGGTAGAAGCCCGGTTACCTCCGCGCTCGCTCGAATAGGTCGAAAAACTCGCAGCCCCCTTCGGATTACCGATATCGGGTACGGCATAACGCTCATCACGGCCCGGTGCCGACAGATCGGGAGGCACTTCCAGCGGAGGAAGCTGGCCGGCAGATTTATAGTCCACCTTTTTGGGTTCCAGGAGCGAAGTGCTGCAGGCTGATACCAGCAGGCCCAAACACAGCGACAGCAGCAAAGCCTTGTACTTCATGGAGCTTTTCCTAGGTTGAAATCAATCAAAGGGAGATGCCTGCCTCGTGCATGGCGCCGCGGACACGGTCATGACATTCGGGAGACAGTGGTGTCAACGGCAGGCGGATACCTTCCGTTATCAGGCCCAGTTGCTGTACGGCCCATTTCACAGGAATCGGATTGGCCTCGACAAAAAGCTGGCGATGGAGACCTTGCAGTCGATCATTGATTTTTCGCGCATCGGAAAGATGCCCTGCCAGTGCGGCACTGCACATCTCGTGCATCAGCCGTGGTGTCACATTGGCAGTAACCGAAATCGTACCGTGGCCACCCAGTAGCATCAACGCCAGGGCGGTACCGTCATCCCCGCTGTAAATGGCGAAATCGCGAGGGGCCCGTCTGATCAGATCGGCGCCCCGCTCAATGTTGCCGGTGGCATCCTTCACGCCCACGATACCGGGCACCCCGGCGAGCCGCAAGGTCGTATCGTTATGCATGTCCGCCACCGTACGACCCGGCACGTTGTACAGGATCAAAGGCAGGTCAACCGCCTCCGCAATCGCCTTGAAATGGCGATACAGGCCTTCCTGGGTCGGACGGTTGTAATAGGGCACCACCGAAAGATGGGCAACTGCACCGGACTGCCTCGCAAACTCCGCCAGTTCGATGGCTTCCCGGGTCGAATTGGCGCCCGTACCCGCGATCACAGGAACCCGGCCTGCCACATGATCGACAGTCGTCTGGATCAGCGTGCAGTGTTCTTCCACGTCGACGGTCGGTGACTCGCCCGTGGTTCCCACCACGACGAAAGCGTCGGATCCCTCGGCGATATGCCAATCGAGCAGACGCCGGAGCCCTGGCAGATCAAGGCTGCCATCGACGAGCATGGGTGTAACGATGGCGGGAATGGAACCGGTAATCATGTGCTGTAAAGCGAAAGGTTCAAGTCCGCCATTCTAACCCGATAAATTTTTTCGGCCTGCCTGGCCAGAGCGAAGCGGACATCCATCCACTCCGATCTTTCGGATGCCGAAAGATCTGTCGCATCAAAGATCCTCCAGCGTCTTGATGTAGACCGCAACACTCCGCCCCAGTGCCGACAGCGCATAGCCTCCCTCCAGCAATGAAACCACACGCCCGCCCGCGGAAGCCCGGGCGACATCGCGCACCTGCTGCGCTACCCAGGCGTAATCGGCATCCACCAGCCCCAGCGAAGCCATATCGTCCTCGCAGTGTGCATCGAATCCGGCTGAAACCAGGATCAATTCAGGCGCGAACTCCCGTAACCTGGGCAGCCAGACCGTCTCTGCCGCGGCACGGAAGCCCTCCCCGCGCGTTCCTGCCTTGAGCGGAACATTGCACATGTTCGTGGCCGGATGGTCCGTACCGCAATAGGGATAAAAAGGGTGCTGAAAACTCCCCACCATCAACACCCTCCGATCACCGGAAAAAATCTGCTCCGTACCATTGCCGTGATGCACATCGAAATCGACGATGGCAACCCGTTCCACACCCCAGACTGCCATGGCATGGGCCGCGGCCAGCGCAATATTGTTGAAAAAGCAGAATCCCATGGCCCTTGCCCGTTCCGCATGATGCCCGGGGGGGCGTACCGCACAAAAAGCATGATTCGCCTCACCCCGCATCACCATGTCAACGCCCAGGATACCGGCCCCGGCCGCACGGCGGGCCGCATTCCAGGTACCCGCACTCATGGCGGTATCAGGATCAAGATGCACAATTCCCTCGACTGGAGCGGATTCACGCAAATACGCCAGATATCGTTCGGGGTGGATTCTTCGCAACTGCTCATCGGTTGCATAGGGAGCATCAAGATGCGCCAGATACACATCCAGCCCCGCAGCGATCAGACGATCGCTGATGGCAGCCAGACGCTGTGGACTTTCTGGATGGATACTCCCCATATCGTGCCTGAGACACTCGGGATGAGAGATGAAAACGGTAGTCATGGCGGCAATGGCATACTGTAGCCCGATACAAGAGATTGATTATCACCCGGCTCGATTCCTTCATGCGCACACAGGACCACAACACCCTGCAGCAGGTACTCCAAACCGCCAGCACCATCATTCTTGGCAAGACCTACCAGATCCGTCTCGCCCTGGCCTGTCTTCTGGCGCGTGGGCACCTCCTGATCGAAGATGTACCCGGCGTCGGCAAAACCACGCTGGCCCATGTACTGGCCCACCTGTTGGGACTGGAATTCCAGCGTATCCAGTTCACCAGTGATCTGCTGCCTGCCGACATTCTCGGCGTATCGATCTTTGATCGGGAGCACAGCAGCTTCTGCTTTCACCCCGGCCCCATCTTTGCCCAGCTGATCCTCGCCGACGAAGTGAACCGGGCCACGCCCAAGGCGCAAAGCGCCCTGCTCGAAGCAATGGAAGAACGGCAAGTCACCGCCGAGGGCCAGACCCGGCCTCTGCCCGAGCCTTTTTTTGTCATCGCCACCCAGAACCCTTCCCACCAGGTTGGCACCTTTCCCCTGCCCGAATCCCAGCTCGACCGTTTTCTGATGCGTATCGCCCTGGGTTACCCCGACCGGGCCGCCGAACGGGAACTGCTCGCCGGTGCCGATCGGCGCGCCATGATCGCCGGCCTGACCCCCGTACTCACTCCCGAAACCCTGATCACGCTGCAAGGCGCCGTTGCAAACGTGCACGCCGCACCGTCATTGATCGACTATGTCCAGGCACTCGCCGAGCACACCCGGCATTGCGGAGAATTTGTTACCGGCCTTTCTCCCCGCTCGGCATTGGGATTGCTTTCCGCAGCCAGAGCCTGGGCTCTGATCGATACCCGAGATCATGTCCTGCCCGAAGATATCCAGGCCGTACTCCCCGCCATTGCCGGACACCGGCTGCATCCTGCGGCCGGTACGACCTCAGCCCCGGGCAGTGCGGAAATCGCCCGCCGTCTGATCGAATCCGTGCCCCTGCCTTGAGTCTGCGCGAGCGCCTGCGCCAGCGTTTTTTCATCTGGGCGTTACGGGGCCGCCCTCCCGAGCCTTCTCCCGTTTTGCTGACCCAGCGCCGGGTCTATGTGCTTCCCACCCGCCCCGGCCTCGCCTTCGGCATTTCCCTCATCATCATGCTGATAGGGGCCATCAACTACAGCCTCAGCCTCGGCCATGGTCTGGTTTTTCTGCTGGCCGGACTGGGGATCAGCACCATCCTCGCCACCTTCCGCAATCTCGTGCACCTTCGCATCGAACCCGGCCATGCGGAACCCGTCTTCGCTGGCGACCCTGCCCTGTTCGGCCTGATTCTGCGCAACACCCGCGATACCGGACGTCCACAACTGCGCGTATGGGCGGGAGATGGCCCGCCGATCGTCGTCGATATCCCCGGCAACGACAGTATTGAAGCCCTTCTGCCCGTCGATACCCGTCGACGCGGATGGCTGTCACTGCCCAGGGTAACGCTGGAAACCGTCTATCCACTGGGACTCATCCGTACCTGGGCCTATGCCGCTCCTGCCCAGCGCTGCCTGATCTACCCTGCTCCCGCAGCGGAAGCTCCCCCGCTGCCAACGGGGAATGGAGATCAGCAAGGCCGCCTGCGCCAGAACAAAGGTAATGATGACTTCATCGGCCTGCGCAATCATCAGGCCGGTGAATCCCTGCAGCACGTTGCCTGGAAGGCTGCGGCACGTCAGCCGGATGCGCCCCTGCTCGCCAAGCAGTTTGGCGGCGAGAGTGCGCTATCCCTCTACTTCGACTGGGATGCGCTGCCCCCGGATCTTGATGTCGAGCAACGGCTGTCCATCCTCGTTCGCTGGATCTGCGATGCCCACCGGGCAGGCATGGCCTGGGGCCTGCGCATGCCGCCACTGCAACTCGAACCGGATAGCGGTGATGCCCATTTTCACCGCAGTCTAAAGATCCTGGCGCTTCATGGCCAAAGCTGAAGTCGCCTTTGTCCCGCTCAGCCAGCATCAAACCTTGTGGCTGGTATCGGCTGCGATCGGCGTACTCCTGCCTCTGGCCCCCTATCTACCCTACTGGCTGGATACCCTGGCCGGTCTTGCCCTGTTCACCCGGGGATGGCTGCTGTACCGTCGATTCTCCCTTCCTCCGGGCTGGCTGATCAATCTGGTGGCGCTGGCGGGAATGGCTGGCGTCGGCCTGCATTACCACACGCTATTCGGCAAGGATCCGGATGTTGCGCTCCTGGCCCTGTTCCTGGCACTGAAGCTATTCGAGATGCGCAGCCGGCGCGATGCCTATGTAGCGATCCTGCTCCAGTTTTTCCTGATCCTTTCGCAGTTCTTCTATACCCAGAGCCTCCTTACCGGCGCCACGATGCTGATCACCGTGCTGCTGGTGGTTTCCTCGATGGCGGCACTCAACCGTGATGACCAGACCGTGCGCCAGCAACTGCGTGTGGCCGCCAGGCTGCTCCTGCAGGCGATTCCCTTCATGCTGGCCCTGTTCATCTTTTTCCCTCGTGTCGCCGGCCCCCTCTGGGGCCTTCCGGCCGATGCCTATGGGGGAATGACGGGTCTTGCCGACTCCATGGCACCTGGCTCCATCAGCCAGCTCACACTCTCGGACGCCATCGCCTTCCGTGTCCGCTTCGAAGGCCCGGTGCCGGCCCGGCATGCCCTGTACTGGCGCGGCCCGGTCATGAACGATTTTGATGGGCAAACCTGGCGCATCGACCGCACCCCGCTTCTGGAACACCTGCCCTATCGTGTCGATGGCGCCACTGTGGGCTACGAAGTCACCCTCGAACCCCACAACCGCTACTGGCTCTTCGCTCTCGAGATGCCGGCGACGATCGCGCCGGAAGGCGTCTTCAGCGCGGATTTTCAGATGTTCGCCCGGGGTCCGGTCCGTACCCGCATCCGCTATTCCCTGCGTTCCTCGCTGGAACAGCGTACCGGTCTGGACGAAACAGCAGAAACTCTCGACCGCGCCAGACGCCTGCCCCCCGACATCAACCCGCGGGCACGGGAACTGGCCCGGGAACTACGCATCGGACCGGGCGGACGCCGCCGGAGCGATGCAAGCGTGGCTGCGGCGCTGCTGGCGCGTTATCGGGAGCAGCCTTTCGTCTATACCCTGACCCCGCCGCTGCTGGGGCACGACAGCGTGGACCAGTTCCTGTTCGATACCCGGCGTGGTTTCTGCGAGCACTACGCTTCCAGCTTCGTCTTCGTCATGCGTGCTGCCGGCATTCCCGCCCGCGTGGTCACCGGCTATCAGGGTGGAGAAATCAATCCTGTGGATGGCTACCTTCTGGTGCGCCAGCTGGATGCCCATGCCTGGGCCGAAATCTGGTTACAAGGCCGGGGCTGGCAGCGGGTAGACCCGACAGCCGCCATCGCGCCCAACCGGGTCGAGGAAAATCTCGCCGCCGTCATTCCCGCCAGCGAACCCCTGCCTCTCCTGAGCCGTCCGGAAATGGACTGGCTGCGCCAGGCACGCTTTCGCTGGGAAGCCATCAGCAATCGCTGGAATCAATGGGTGCTCGGCTACGATACACAGCGCCAGCTTGGCCTGATGCGCGCCCTGGGCATGAATGATCCGGACTGGCGCTCGCTCGCCTCGATCCTGGCCATACTCTGCGGCGGGTTGACCCTTGCTTTCGCAGGGTGGGCCCTGCGCCAGTGGCATCGACCGGATCCGGTTCAGGCCCAATGGCAGCGCTTCAGCAAAAAGCTTGCGGCATACAAACTGTCCCGGCATCCTTGGGAAGGCTCACGGGACTATTCTCGCCGGGTTCGGGCCGGCATCCCCGGGAGGGACGGGGAAATCGAGGCCATTTGCACCCTTTATGAAGCGCTGCGCTACGGTAGATTGGCGGGTGCTGGCCAACTCGCCGAGCTGCGCCAGCGCATCAACGATTTTCGTCCATGACCCGCCTGACCTATCTTTTATTGCTCGCCACCCTGCCGGGCATGGCGTTCTCCTCGACTGTCGCCGACAGCTATGCCGACCGCCCCGAAGCTCGGACATTCGCCGCGGATATGGAGCGGGAATATGGCATCCCCGCCGGCCAGACCCTGGATCTGTTGGCCCATGCGCGACCCGTCACCGCCGTGCTCAAGGCCATCCAGCCACCCGCCAACCCGGCCATCCGCTCCTGGCGCAGCTACCGCAGCCGCTTCGTCGAACCCCGACGCATCGCGGCGGGACTGCGTTTCTGGCAGGCCCACGCCGCCACCCTGGCCCGCGCCGAGGCCGAGTACGGTGTCCCGCAGGATATTGTGGTCGCCATCATCGGGGTCGAAACCATCTACGGCAAACACATGGGCCGGTTCCAGACCCTCTCGGCCCTGGCCACCCTTGCCTTCGACTATCCGCCCCGCGCCGAGCTGTTCCGCCACGAACTGGAATCCCTGCTGCTCCTGGCCCGGGAGCAGAACCGCAGCGTCCTGAGTTACCAGGGCTCCTACGCCGGCGCCCTCGGTCTGCCCCAGTTTCTTCCCAGCAGCGAACGCCGCTACGCGGTGGATTTCGATGGTGACGGAAAGGTGGATCTGGCAACCAGCGCTGCCGATGCCATCGGCAGCGTGGCCCACTTCCTGGCGGAGCATGGATGGGAAAAGGGAGGCCCCATCCTGACACCCGCCACCGTGAGTGGAGAAAAAGCGGAGCTGCTGCTGGCCGAAGGCATTGAACCCAAACGCATGGCCGGCGATCTGGCGGCCTTTGGCGTGGAAGCACCCGACGCCCCCGTCGGCGCCGCCGCCCTGATCGACTACGTAACCCCCGACGCAGCCACCGAATACCGGCTCGGCTATCACAACTTCTACGTCATCACCCGCTACAACCGCAGCAGTTTCTACGCAACCGCAGTTGCCGATCTCGCCGAGGCCCTGCGCCAGGCCAGAGGTTCAGAGAACCGCGTCATGCCCAACGCCATCCCTTGAGAGACGGCGGCGCAACGCCTGCAACGCTTCCATCTGGATCTGGCGCACCCGCTCGCGGGTCACACCCATTTCCGCCGCAATGGTTTCAAGGGTCGCTGCATCGTGGCCGTTGAGACCATAACGTCGCTCCACCACCTGACGCTGCCGATCAGACAACTCGCCGACCCAGCCACCCATGCGATCCTCGATTTCGTGCCGGGCAACCCGATTTTCCGGGCCGGGCTCCATTTCATCGGCGATGGCATCACCCACCGTCAGATCCGGATCGATATCGAGTGGCGTATCCAGCGAACCGGTACGCTCGGACAGCGTCAGGATATGGCGAATCTCATCCACCGGTTTGTCCAGGATGCGAGCCACTTCCTCCGGACCATGACGGATCGAGCTGTCGGCGCAATCGAGCTGGCGCAGGGTACGCAGCACCGCGTTCAGTTCCTTGACCACATGCACCGGCAGGCGGATGGTGCGTGACTGATTCATGATGGCCCGCTCGATGTTCTGACGGATCCACCAGGTGGCGTAGGTCGAGAAACGGAAGCCCCGCTCGGGGTCGAACTTTTCCAGTGCATGGATCAGCCCCAGATTACCTTCCTCGATCAGATCATCCAGCGCCATGCCACGGTTCTGGTAATGGCGGGCAATGCTGACCACCAGGCGCAGGTTGGATTCGATCATTTTCTGCCGTGCCGGGAAATCCCCCTGTACCACCCGGCGTGCCAGCCGCCGTTCATCATCTGCGCAAAGCAACGGATTGACACCGATCTCGTTGAGATAGAGCTGGGTGATGTCTTCGAGATACCCGACCGCAGGATCATCGTGCAGCGGGGAATCTTCTCCGACCGCCATCAACGGCGGTTCTCGAAATTCAGCTTCGGTTACCCGCTGTTCTTTCATTTCACCTCCCATGCGCAGGGGATCGACCCGCCCTTAGCGCTTCGGCAAAAACTGCAAAGGATTGACCGGTACACCCAGGCGCCTGATCTCGAAATGGAGCTTGGGTTGATCACTATCGGAACTTCCCACTTCGGCCAGCTTTTGGCCACGTGTCACCTGTTGTTCTTCTTTCACCAGAATCTGGCTGTTATGACCATAGACGCTGGAAAAGTTGCCTTCATGCTTGACGATGACCATCCTGCCATATCCACGCAGGGTGCCGACATAGATCACCTTTCCGTCCGCTGCGGCATTGACCGGATCTCCCTGCTTTCCTGCCAGATCGATCCCCTTGTTGTGACCTTCGCTAAAAGTATTGATCAGCGCACCCGCGGCGGGCCAGGCCCAGACCAGATCACCAGCGGCGGCGGCCGACTGGGCCGGAACTGGCGCCGATGTAGCCGTTGTCGTGGGAGCGGCCGAGGTGGCGGCTGATTTTTCCACAGACCCCGGCATCTCGCCTTTCTGCGCCTGGGCCCATGCCGTATCCGAATAAGGTATCTTCCCGCCCCTCGGTTCGCGCTTGATGCCGGCGCTGGCCTGGACGGCAGCCCCGGTTGTCCCTCCACTTTCCTGAACACCAGGTGGCGGCGCTACCGGGCGAGTTTCGGCAACGCCGGAATCACTCCCGGGGGCCACGACACGCAACTGCTGACCCACAAAAATCCTGTTGGGGTCTTCAAGGCTGTTCCAGGTAGCCAGTTCGCGATAGGACGTGCCATGATCGAGGGCGATGCTGTACAGCGTGTCGCCCTTTTTCACCAGGTAATAGCCAGCAGGCACAGTGACCGGAGCCGCAGGCGTCACTGGTGCGGAAACTGCACGGGCGACACCGCGATTCTCGACCGGGGCCGGTGCATTGTTGCTACCCGCACAAGCCGCCAGTACGAATGAAACCGCAACAGCGACGAGTCGGCGCCTCATTCCACCCCCGGCAACAAAGGTACGAAACGCACTGCATCGAAGCGCGTTTCGGTAAAGCCATCCGCAGTCCGCTCCACCAGCACCAGCACTTGTGTATCCCCTCCACCCAGCGGCAGGACAAGACGCCCTCCCGGTGCGAGCTGCTCCTGCAAAGAGGGCGGCACATGAGATGAGGCCGCCGCCACGACGATGGTATCAAAAGGCGCGGCTTCGGGAAGCCCCCAATTGCCATCGGCATGCTTGAGGCGTATCTGGCCGAGCTTGAGCTGGCGCAGATTTTCACGCGCCCGGTCCAGCAGCGGCCTGATCCGCTCCACGGCAAAGGTTTGTTGTGCCAGTTGCACCAGTATCGATGCCTGGTAGCCGCAGCCAGCGCCCACCTCCAGCGCCTTGCCAAGAGAGGCACGGCCCGCCATCAGAAGTTCCATCGAGCGGGCCACCACATAGGGCTGGGAGATGGTCTGGCCCAGGATCAGGGGCAAAGCCGTATCTTCATATGCCCGATGGGCCAGAGCGGGTTCGACAAAAATGTGCCGCGGCACGGCGGACATCGCCGCCAGCACCCGTTCGTCACGAATCCCCTGTTCGCGCAGACGCTCGATCATGCGCACGCGGGTGCGCTGCGAGGTCATGCCGATTCCCTGCAGTACGCTCATCGCAACCACTCCTGGACGACGCCAATCTGGGCGCCATGGGTAAGATCGATCTGCAAGGGAGTTACCGAAACATAGTCATTGGCCACCGCCTGGAAATCGGTGCCCTCTCCCGCATCGGCCGCCTTGCCGGCAGCACCGACCCAATACACGGTATCGCCGCGCGGGTTGATTTGCCGCACCACCGGCTCGGCCTTGTGACGGCGGCCCAGACGCGTGACCCGGATACCCTTGATCCGCTCGTATGGAATATCCGGGACATTCACATTCAACAACACTGCCGCTCCGAATGGCCTTGCCTGAAAATGCTGCACCAGGGTCCGGGCCATCCGTGCCGCGGTATCCAAATGATGCCCTTCCTTGCTGACCAGCGAGATGGCCATTGCGGGCACGCCGAGCAGGAAGCCCTCGGTAGCGGCAGCAACCGTACCGGAGTAGATCGTATCGTCCCCCATGTTCGCGCCCAGATTGATGCCGGAAAGCACCATGTCCGGCACATGCTCCACCATGCCGGTCACGGCCAGATGGACGCAGTCGGTTGGCGTGCCATTGACGAAGTAAAAACCGTTGGCGGCCTCGTGCAGACTCAAAGGCCGATCAAGCGTCAGGGAATTGCTGGCCCCGCTGCGGTCACGCTCGGGGGCCACCACGGTGACGTCGGCCAGATCGGTGACGGATTGCGCCAGCGCAGCGATGCCGGGCGAAAAATATCCGTCGTCGTTGCTGATGAGGATGCGCATGACGGCGGGTGTTGGATAAGCGTTGATCGAAACGGGTAGCAAAGGAAAAGCGCCGCCGCCGTAAACCGGTGCAGACGGCAGCGCTGGGTGTAGCCGATTCTAAAGGAGATCGCTGCCTTTGTGGCTTGGGTGGTAGCTCATGCAGCGCCGGTCATGGCCAGCATCAGATCGTTGATGCGTCGGACAAAAGTAGCCGGATCGTCGAGCTGCCCACCTTCCGAAAGCAGCGCCTGGTCGAAGAGTACCGCGACCCAGTCATCGAATTTCCGGTCTTCATGCTTAAGGCGCAGCACGACCGGATGCCCCGGATTGATTTCCAGGATAGGCTTGTTCTCCGGTGCCTTTTGCCCCGCCGCCTTGAGAATACGCGCCAGGTTGCCGGATACATCGAATTCGTCGGCCACCAGACAGGCCGGGCTATCGGTCAGGCGATGCGTCACCCGCACATCCTTGACCCGCTCCCCCAGCGAGGTCTTGATCTTTTCCACCAGCTCTTTGAATTCTCCTGTAGCGGTTTCCTGCGCCTTTTTCTCGGCCTCGTCGGCAAGCGCCCCCAGATCGAGCCCCCCCTTGGCCACCGATACCAGGGATTTCCCCTCGAATTCGGCCAGATTGCCCACCACCCATTCATCCACGCGGTCGGAGAGCAGCAGCACCTCGATGCCTTTCTTGCGGAAGATTTCCAGATGCGGGCTGTTCTTCGCGGCGTTGAAGGTATCGGCGGTCACGTAGTAGATCTTGTCCTGACCATCCTTCATGCGCCCGATGTAATCCTTCAGGGAAACCGCTTCCTGAGCCGTGTCGGCCTGTGTGGATGCGAAACGCAGCAAACCTGCGACCCTGTCCTTGTTCGTCGGATCCTCACCCACCCCCTCTTTCATCACGCGGCCGAACTCGCTCCAGAACCCGGCATATTTCTCCTTGTCCGCGGTCTCGTCGCTATCGGCGATCCCTTCGAGCAGCGACAACACCTTGCTTGTGCAGCCTTTGCGGATCGCTTCGATATCCTTGGATTCCTGCAAAATCTCGCGCGAGACGTTGAGGGGCAGATCAGCCGAATCCACCACGCCACGCACAAAGCGCAGATAGAGCGGCATCAGCTGTTCGGCATCGTCCATGATGAAAACACGACGTACATAGAGCTTGACGCCATGGCGGCTGTCACGGTCCCACAGGTCGAAGGGTGCGCGGGAAGGAATGTAGAGCAGCTGGGTGTACTCCGAACGCCCCTCGACACGGGCATGCGTCCAGGCCAGTGGATCGTCGAAATCATGCCCGACATGCTTGTAGAACTCCCGGTACTCTTCCTCGCTGATGTCGCTCTTGCTCCGCGCCCAGAGGGCGGAAGCCTTGTTCACGGTCTCGTCCTCGGCAGTGAGGACCTGTTCCTTTTTTTCCTCGTCCCAGGACTCCTGCTTCATCACGATCGGCTGGACGATGTGATCGGAATATTTGCGGATGATGGAACGCAGCTTCCAGCCCGACAGCAGGTCATCCTGGCCTTCCCGCAGATGCAGGGTGATTTCGGTGCCGCGTGCCGGCTTGTCCGTCATCTCGATGCTGAACTCGCCCGCACCTTCGGATTCCCAGCGCACGCCCTGATCCGGCTGCTCGCCGGCACGACGGGTGAGCACCGTCACCCGGTCGGCAACGATGAAAGAAGAATAAAAACCGACGCCGAACTGGCCGATCAGATGCGCATCCTTCTGCTGATCGCCGGAGAGTCTGCTGAAGAATTCCCGGGTACCGGATTTGGCGATCGTGCCCAGATTGGCGACTACCTCGTCCCGGTTCATGCCGATGCCATTGTCGCTGATGGTCAGCGTGCGGGCCTGCGGATCGAATTCGATACGGATTTGTGGTTCCGGATCGCTCTCGAACAGGGCACTGTTGTTCAGGGCTTCGAATCGCAGCTTGTCGCAGGCATCGGCGGCATTCGAAATCAGTTCCCGCAGGAAGATTTCACGATTGGAATACAGGGAATGGATCATCAGGTGAAGCAGTTGCTTCACCTCGGTCTGGAAACCCAGGGTTTCCTTGTTGTTCTGGGCGACGGCCATGAAATTTCAGCTCCTGATTAATCAACGGGGGAGGTATGGGGGCACAAACGGCGATTTCAAGTCATGCAGGTGCAAAAAATCGGCTTCACGTTCCCTTGCGGGGCTCTCTACATCCCGGCCCGGCCTGATCCAGCCAGCGCAGGACACCCTGCCCTGCCGCCCGACCGGTGGCGAAACAGGCAGTCAGAAGATAGCCACCAGTGGGAGCTTCCCAGTCCAGCATTTCGCCGGCACAGAAAACGCCGGGCAGCGCGTGGAGCATCAGATTATCGTCCATGGCATCCAGTGCGATTCCGCCGGCAGAGCTGATGGCTTCGTCCAGTGGACGCGGCGCAACGAGCCGTACCGGCAACGCCTTGATGGCCGCGGCCAGGGCGGCCATGTTTGCAAATGCCCGGGGAGCGCATTCCCGCAGCAGAGCCGACTTGACCCCGGCGATGCCACAACGGCTTTGCAGATGGCTGGAGAGAGAACGGGCGCCGCGGGGATGGGTGAGTTGCGCGTACAGCCAGGATTCATCCCGCCCGGGCAGCAGATCCAGCGTCAGGACTGCTTCTCCCCGCGTCTCGATGCACTCTCGCAGGGCCGCAGACAAGGCATAGACCAGGCCACCCTCGATACCGTATCCGGTAATGACCGCCTCGCCCCACCGCGACAGCATCCCTCCCTGAGGGTTTTCACAACGGGCGGCGATTCCCTTGAGCGGCTGACCCGCGAAGTGCTGCCGAAGATGTTCGCTCCAGCACACCTCGAAGCCGCAATTGGCCGGCCGCAAGGGCGAGACCGTCACACCGCGGCGGGCCAGCACCGGTATCCAGGCACCGTCGGAACCCAGACGCGCCCAACTGCCGCCTCCCAGCGCCAGCAATACCGCATCGGCATGGATGCGGATCTCGCCATCGGGCGCGATAAAGCACAAGGCTCCTTCTTCGTCCCACCCCGACCAGCGATGTCGAGCGTGGAAGGAAACACCGGATGCCCGCAGCCGGTGGATCCAGGCCCGCAAAAGGGGGGCGGCCTTCATGGCCACCGGAAATACCCGGCCCGAACTGCCGACAAAGCTGGCAATACCCAGCTCCTCCATCCAGTCACGCAGCGCAACCGGGCCAAAGGCTTCGATCTTGCGCCGCATCCAGTCGGAAGCCGCACCATAGCGATCGATAAAGGCCACTTGTGGCTCGGCGTGGGTGATGTTCATGCCGCCCTTGCCGGCCATGAGGAATTTTCGCCCCAGCGAAGGCATGGCGTCGAAAAGCTCGACCCGCACACCACCGCCGGCCAGGATCTCGGCGGCCATCAGCCCGGCAGGTCCGCCACCGATCACGACCACCCGCCGCTGCCGGTTCAAGATGGTCTCCTAGTGGGCAGGACGACGTGACTGCCGCCAGGCCAGAACGGCCCGGGTGGCATGCGCCATGATCCGGTCACCGATGGTCACGGGCATGGCCTGGCGCAGGGAATCAAACAGCGCCTGATTGGCCTCGCGGGCAATTTCCGCCGATGCCAGCCCGGTATCGTCGCCAAGGCAGCGTATCTGCACATGCGCCAGTGTATCGGCCACCAGGCGCCAGCCCAGATGCGGCAGGGTTTCCACTTGGGCCAGCAGCATCCCTCCCAGGCAACCCGCCAGCGCCAGCGCGTGATCCCGCGAGGGGCTGGCAGCCATGGCGTGCCACAAGGACATATGAATGCCCCGGCGCAATTCCACCTTGAAGTCCACCGCATCGGTCTCGCCCTTTTCCAGAGCGCCAAATGCCTGCTGGAAACGGGCATCGTCCCGGGCGTCGAGGTCGCTGCGCAAGGCGCCCAGCAATTCGCTCAGGGCGGGGATGGCGGCCAGATCGAAGGCCTGGGCATAAGCCAGGCCCCATTGATCCAGGCCGGATACCACCATGGACAGGCGCAAGGCCCGGGCCCCGTCATCCGCTCCGGCGCGGGACCAGTTGACGATGCGCTGTTTCATCTCGGCGATGGTCTCCCCGTCGCTCTCTCCATTGACCGAGAAACGGAATACGAGGGCAAAAGCCTCCCGCGCCATCCGGGCGGCGAAACACTGGATCTCGGGGCTGGCGACATTCGCCAGGGCATCCTCGGGCAAGGTGCCAAAATCGGCGGACAGAGGCTGCGTCACGGGATCAATCCGCCGTCAAGCGCCGGGGCGTGACCGCCACGGTACCGGGCCCATCGGTCAGCCACAGGCTGCCGTCCTGGATCGTGCACTGCAACTGCATGCTGCGCTCGGCGAGGGATTCGAGTCCGTGGCAGGTTTCATCGTCCAAAGCCCAGACCGTCACATTGGCAAGACGGGAAATGGCGCCTCCCTCCTTGTTCCACCAGGCATCCATGGCGCGGCCGCCATAGGCATAGACCACGACCTGCCCGGCCCGGCCGGAAGCCCGGCGCAACAACCGCTCGTCGGGCAAGCCCACCTCGATCCAGAGATCGATGTCACCAGCGTATGTCTTCTGCCACAGGGCCGGCTCGTCGTCGGCAGAGATACCACGGCCGAACTCCAGATGTTCATCGGCATGGCGGGCGAAAGCCAGCAGACGGACCATCAGGCGCTCGTCGGTCTCCGAGGGATGGCGTGCCAGGGTCAGGCCGTAATCGGCGTAATGACCACGGTCCAGGTCCGCGACATTGAGGCTCGCCTTGAAAATGGTGGATTTGAGCGCCATGGAATTCGCGGCCAGAACACCTGCCGGGGCGGGGAAAGGCCGCGACTATACCCGTGCCGGCGCACAAGGTAAAACGCTTGCGGCAAAGGAGCGGGAACGTCGGGTACCACTACCGGGGCCGCTATAATCGCGCGCTTCATTTCCTCCAGCCGAGAAATTCCCATGGAAGCCGAACGCCTCAACGCCATCGCCAATCGCATCACCGATCTCGCCCAGCGGAGCGCGGAACTGCGGAGGTATCTTTGACTTCGATGTCAAAGCCGAAAAACTCGACGAACTGAACCGGGAACTGGAAGACCCGGCTCTGTGGAACGACGCCGATCGCGCCCAGGCATTGGGCCGCGAGAAGAAATCCCTCGAAGCGGTGGTGCTCACGCTGACCGGGGTGACCCGGCATCTGGAGGATGCCCGCGAAATCTTCGAACTGGCGAAGGAAGAAAGCGACGAGGGCACGGTCACTTCCGTCGAAGCCGATCTCGCCGATGTGGAAAAACAGGTGGCCGACCTGGAGTTCCGCCGCATGTTCGCCAATCCGGCGGATCCGAACAACTGCTTCATCGACATCCAGGCCGGCGCCGGCGGCACCGAGGCGTGCGACTGGGCCAGCATGCTGCTGCGCCAGTACCTCAAGTACTGCGAACGCAAGGGCTTCAAGACCGAGATCCTGGAACAGACCGATGGCGATGTGGCCGGCATTCGCAGCGCCAGCCTGAAGGTGGAAGGTGATTATGCCTATGGCTTCCTGCGCACCGAAACCGGGGTACACCGTCTGGTGCGCAAAAGCCCCTTCGATTCTTCCGGTGGCCGCCACACCAGTTTCGCCAGTCTCTTCGTGTATCCGGAAGTGGATGATTCGATCGAGGTCGACATCAATCCGGCGGATCTGCGTATCGATACCTTCCGCGCCTCCGGGGCGGGTGGCCAGCATATCAACAAGACCGACTCGGCAATCCGCATTACCCACGTGCCGACGGGAATCGTCGTGCAGTGCCAGAACGACCGTTCCCAGCATCGCAACAAGGCTGAAGCCATGGCGATGCTGAAATCCAGGCTCTACGAACTGGAACTACGCAAGCGCCAGGCCGAGGCCGACAAGCTCGAAGCCAGCAAGACCGATGTGGGCTGGGGCCACCAGATCCGCAGCTATGTGCTGGACAACTCCCGCATCAAGGATCTACGCACCAATGTGGAAATTTCGGCCACCCAAAAAGTGCTCGATGGCGATCTGGACACCTTTATCGAAGCCAGCCTGAAGCAGGGGATATGAACCACGCATGACCCGCTTTTCGTGAAATCTCCCACAACCGCGGGCATAAAAAAACGGCCGGGACTTCCCGGCCGTTTTTTGCTTTCCGGCAGACCAGTCAGCGGCGCACCACGCTGCTGCCGCTGAGCCTCACCGCGTCACCCGTGCCGAAACCCGGGTCATGGTCAAAGCTGAAGGTTTTTTCACTGCCATTGTCGAAGCGGACCGAGACTTCCCACACCTTGGTGGATTTCGCCTTTTGCTCGATTTTGTGCCCGGCATAGGCGCCACCCGCCGCACCGGCGATGGTGGCCAGATCCCGCCCTGTTCCCTGCCCGACCTGGTTGCCCAGAAGCGCTCCGGCCACGCCTCCGGCCACCATGCCCAGCGCACTGCCCTCACCCTCCTTTTCCGTGACCTTCACCCCCAGCACCTTGCCGCAGTCGGCGCAGGCCGGTGCGGGCTGTGCAGCGGCAGCCTGCGCTGCCGGCGCGGCTTTGGCGGCGGCAAGCGCCTTCTGGTATTCCGTCCGGGCATCCCGCAGGCACTGCATGCGGGCGGTTGAACTGCTTTCATCGGCACAGAGCTTTCTGTCCGCTGCGTAACGGTCGGCAGCCTCCCGGGTTGCGGTACTGGCTGCCAGGACGGGCAGGGACACGAGCATGCCGATTGCGCACATCAGATGACGGGATTTCATGCTTCAACCTCCTGAACGTGTTGTTTTTCGAATCGGAAGAATAGCCCGTATGGCCCGGCAGCGGGTATGCCATCCCTCCCACCCTCACGCCATCTTCGTAATCCTTCAATGCACTTCCCGTGTCTCCATGAATCCGATTTCCGGGTAGCGTTCCTCGGTCAGCTGAAGATTCACCCGGCTGCTGGCGAGATAGACATGATCCCCGCCACCATCCAGCGCCACGTTCACCGGATATTTGTCCGCGATGGCCTTGATCTGGTCCGGGCTGCCCTTGAGCCAGCGGGCGGTGGAGACATTGTAGGGTTCGAAAATGGCATCAACGCCGTATTCGTTTTCGAGCCGATGGGCCACCACATCGAACTGCAAGGAGCCGACCGCGCCGAGGATCAGGTCATTGGTGCCCAGGGGGCGGAAAAGCTGGGTCGCGCCCTCCTCCGCCAGCTGCTGCAGGCCCTTTTGCAGCTGCTTGAGCTTGAGTGGATTTCTCAGGACTGCGCGCTGGAACAGTTCGGGCGCGAACGATGGAATGCCGGTGAAGCGCAAAGTCTCGCCTTCGGTGAAGGTTTCCCCCAGGCGGATGGTGCCGTGATTGGGAATGCCGATGATGTCGCCCGCATAGGCTTCATCCATGATGCTGCGATCCTGGGCCATGAAGGTGATGGCATTGTTCACCGCGATCTGCTTGCCGCCGGCCACCTGCCTGATTTTCATGCCGCGCTCGAACCGCCCGGAGCAGATGCGCAAAAAGGCGATACGGTCACGATGACGCGGGTCCATATTGGCCTGGATCTTGAAGACGAAGGCGGAAAATCGTGCTTCCTCCGGCATCACCTCACGGGATTCCGCGGCCCGCGGCAGTGGTGGAGGCGAAAGATCGACAATCGCGTCGAGCACACTCTGCACGCCGAAATTATTGACCCCGGAGCCGAAAAATACCGGCGTCTGGCGACCATCCAGATAGGCCGCCCGATCAAAGGTGTGGGAAGCCCCCCGGACGAGCTCGATATCGGCGCGCAATTCATCGGCCTGGCTGCCGATCAGTTCATCGAGGCGGGGATTGTCCAGACCCTCGATGATCTCGGAAGTACCCTTCTCGGCCTGGGGATCGAAGAAATGGATGGTATCGCCATACAGGTGATACACCCCGCGGAAACGCTTGCCCATGCCGATGGGCCAGGTCATGGGCGCACACTGGATCTTGAGCACGGACTCGATCTCGTCGAGCAAATCGACCGGCTCGCGTCCTTCCCGGTCCAGCTTGTTGATAAAGGTGAGAATCGGCGTGTCACGCAGGCGGCAGACATCGAGCAGCTTGATGGTCCGTTCCTCCACCCCCTTGACGGAGTCGATCACCATCACCGCCGAATCCACAGCCGTGAGGGTGCGATAGGTATCTTCGGAAAAGTCCTCGTGACCCGGGGTATCGAGCAGATTGACGATGTGTTCCCGGTAAGGAAACTGCATGACCGAGGAGGTGACTGAAATCCCCCTCTGCTTTTCCAGTTCCATCCAGTCGGAAGTGGCGTGACGGCTTGCCTTGCGTGCCCGCACCTCACCTGCCACCTGGATCGCGCCACCGAACCAGAGCAGTTTCTCGGTCAGGGTCGTCTTGCCCGCATCGGGGTGGGAAATAATGGCAAAAGTTCGGCGGCGGCCAATCTCGGCGGCCAGGGGCGATTGAGCGGACACGGAGGGGCTTTCGGAAAGGATTTTGAGCGGATCGCGGTCGGGCCCGATTATACCGGGCCGGCACATGCCGCCCGGCCGACGCCCCGGATGGGTATTCATCAAACGGGTATGAGAAAATGCGATCCCATCGCAACATCGCATCTCCGCACCATTGCCGGAACCGGCAGCCCAACCTCATTGCAGATACATCATGACCGAACAGAACACCGCGCCCCCGGCAGACCTGCCACAGGATGACAACCGCATCATCGCCGAGCGGCGCGAAAAGATAAAAGCCTGGCGCGCGACCGGGGCCGCCTACCCCAACGACTTCCGCCGTACCAGCCTGGCCGCACGCCTCGACGAGCTCTACGGAGAAATGAGCAAGGAGGCGCTGGAAGCCACCCCCATCGAAGTCAGTGTGGCGGGGCGCATGATGCTCAAGCGCGTCATGGGCAAGGCCAGTTTTGCCACGATCCAGGACATGTCGGGCCGCATCCAGATTTTCATCAGCCGCGATGGCGTGGGTGAGACCGCCTATGACGAATTCAAGAAATGGGATCTGGGCGACATCATCGGTGTGACCGGCACCATGATGAAAACCCGAACCGGCGAACTGAGCGTGAATGCCGGCCGGATCCGTCTGCTGTCCAAGTGCATCCGCCCCCTGCCGGAAAAATTCCACGGCCTCTCCGACGTGGAAACGAAATACCGCCAGCGCTATCTCGACCTGATCACCAGCGAGGAATCCCGCTTCACCTTCATCGCCCGCAGCCGGATGATCCAGTCCATTCGCCACTACATGAGCAGCCACCACTTCCTCGAAGTGGAAACGCCCATGATGCATCCCATCCCCGGCGGCGCGGCGGCCAAGCCCTTTGTCACCCATCACAATGCGCTGGACCAGCAGATGTTCCTCCGCATCGCCCCCGAGCTCTACCTCAAGCGGCTGGTGGTGGGCGGCTTCGAGAAGGTATTCGAGATCAACCGCAACTTCCGCAACGAGGGTCTCTCGCCACGCCACAATCCCGAGTTCACCATGATGGAGTTCTACGAGGCCTACGCCGACTACAAGGGTCTCATGGACTTTACCGAAGGCCTGATCCGCCACAGTGCGCGGGAGGCCCTGGGGCGCGAAACCTTCGACTATCAGGGCCGCATACTGGATCTTGCAAAGCCCTTCGCCCGATTGACCATGGTCGAAGCCATCCACCGCCACCATCCGGGGTTCAGCCTCGAACAGCTCGGCGACACCGCCTGGCTGCGGCAAAAGCTCAAGGATCTGCGGATCGAGGCCCGGCCCGCTGCCGGCCTGGGCACCCTGCAGATGCAGCTTTTCGAAGAGACCACCGAAGCCGAACTGTGGGAACCTACCTTCATCATCGACTACCCGACCGAAGTCAGCCCGCTGGCCCGGGCTTCGGACACCAATCCCGAGATCACCGAACGTTTCGAACTCTTCATCGTCGGCCGCGAGATCGCCAACGGTTTTTCCGAACTGAACGACCCCGAGGACCAGGCTGCCCGCTTTCTGGAACAGGTCAAGGCCAAGGATGCCGGCGACGAGGAAGCCATGTACTACGATGCCGACTATATTCGCGCCCTCGAATTCGGCCTCCCGCCCACGGGCGGCTGCGGCATCGGCATCGACCGTCTGGTCATGCTGCTCACCGACAGCCCGGCCATCCGCGACGTCATTCTGTTTCCCCAAATGCGGACTGAGTGAGACACGCAATCAGCATACCTGCAGGATATACATCAACTCCATTCACCTCCGGGGCACGGTAATCGCAGGAAATCACTTTTCGCCTTGGCCTTGCCGTCGTGACCCCCTGCTTCCGTGTCCTTTAAACCGCTGATACCGGCCTCCCTGGCCTACACCGATGCCGGAGTGCCCTGCGCCCCGGCCTACGGCGATGTCTATCATTCCGCCGACGGCGGGCTGGAGCAGGCCCGGCACGTCTTTCTCGGCGGCAATGATCTGCCCGCACTCTGGCGTGGCCAGAGGCATTTCACGATTCTGGAGACCGGCTTCGGCCTCGGCCTCAACTTCCTCGCCACCTGGCAGGCATGGCGCGAAGATTTGCAGCGGCCGGCCCGGCTGCATTTCGTCTCGGTTGAAAAACATCCCTTCGAACGCGAGAGCCTGTCCACGCTCCACGCCGGGTGGCCCGAACTCAAGCCCCTCGCAGACGAACTGCAAGCCCGGTGGCCACCCCTCACGCCCGGTGTGCATCGACTCCTCCTGGAGGGAGGACAGGTCAGCCTGACCCTCTTTCTGGGGGATGCGACAGAACTGCTGCCCAGGATGGTCCTGACGGCGAACGCCATTTATCTCGATGGTTTCGCGCCGGCTAAAAATCCGGAAATGTGGAGCAGGCATCTGCTGCATGGACTCGGCCGCCTGGCCGCCCCGGGCGCCACGCTTGCGACGTGGAGCGTGGCCTCTGCGGTGCGCGAGAATCTCGCCCACAGCGGCTGGATACTGGAACAACGCCCGGGCTTCGGCCGCAAGCGAAACATGCTTTGCGCCTCCCGCGTCACTTACCGCGGTGCGGGCCAGTCCCTGCCATCATTACCCGAACACCACGCCATGGTGATCGGCGCCGGCATCGCCGGCGCCAGCATCGCCGAGAGCCTTGCCCGACGCGGCTGGCAGGTGGAGGTTCTGGAAAAAGCCCCGGCGCCGGCCACGGCTGCATCGGGCAATCCGGCGGGGTTGCTCCATCCCGTCCTGACCAGTGACGACAACATCACCGCGCGCCTGACTCGGGCCGGCTATTTCTTTACCCTTGCCCTGTTGCGCCGGCTCATGGCGGCCGATCCCGGCCTGCCCTGGCATATCGGTGGCATCCTGCAACTGGCGCGGGATAGTCATCAGGAAGCCGATCAGGCTGCCGTCGTCGAGCAATTGGGTTTGCCCTGCGATTTCGTCCGCTACGTGGATCGAAGCCATGCATCGGCGCTGGCGGGGCTGGCCATCAGCCACGGTGGCTGGTTCTGGCCTGAAGGCGCCTGGGGAAATCCGGGAGCGCTGTGCAAGGCCCTGCTCGCCCGCCACGGGTCACGCGTCAGCCTGCGCTGTGGCGTTGCCGTGGCGCATCTGGACCGGGATCGATCCGGCAGGTGGATCGCCCGCGATGCAGCAGGCAATCCGCTGGCCTGCGCGGCCACCGTCGTTATCGCCACCGCTCACGAAGCCGTATCGATGCTGCCCGCTGCCGAACTGAATCTGCCTCTTCTGCGCGGGCAGCTAACCATCCTGCCTGCGTTGCCTGAGGGCCGGCTGAACGGGCTGGCCATGCCCATCTGCGGTAACGGCTACGTCACTCCCGCCCTGGAAGGGGCGCATTGCCTGGGTGCCACCTTCGATTCCGAATCCCGCGACCCGGAACCGGATGTCGACGGACATCGGCAGAACCTGGCCCGCCTGCACGCCCTGCTGCCCGCACTGGATACCACGCCTTTCGATCCGCACACCCTGGCCGGTCGGGTCGGTTTTCGTACCGTCACCCGGGACCGCTTGCCTCTGGCCGGCGCAATGGTCGACGCCTCACAATTCCACGGGCAAACCCGCCTCGACCGGATACCGCGCCTGGAGGGACTCCATATCCTCGCGGGACTCGGATCCCGTGGCTTGTGCTGGGCACCTCTCGCAGCCGAACTCATCGCTTCCCGGATCGAACACGAACCATTGCCGGTCGAGCGCGATCTGGCGGTAGCACTGGATCCGGGCCGGTTTTTGCTGCGTGCCGCCCGGCGGGGATCGGCGTCATCTCCGGATGCCAACATCGATGCCAGTATGGATCTCCATTTGTAAGCGGGTATTTCTCCAGTCAGCGTATTGTCATGCACCGCGTTGAGCGGACAGTCCCCTTGATTCACCAAGCACGAAGGAGCCACCATGGAAACACCAGCCCCCACCCCGGCCCGGCAAGGCCTGCACCCCGCACTCTGGGTTGCCGCCATCGCGGTCACGCTCTTTGCCCTGGCCGGAATCGGCAGCCTGACCGGCCTGCTACCCAAAAAATCCGAACCCGAACCCGCCAGTCCTGTCGCCGTCGCTCCGCCGCCTCCCGCCGCCCCGGCAACCACGGCAACTCCGGTGCCTCCGACCCCCATGGAGACCACGACAACCACCACAACCACGACACAAACTCCGGTCACTCACGCCGCGGAAAAACCGGCAGTGGAAAGGCGGCCTGTCAAAAGGGTCGAACGGGCTTCCGCCGAAAGGGCAATGGCGGTAGCACCGCCGCCGACGCCGGCACCCGCCCCTTTCGTGGCGCCGCCTCCTCCTCCCTGCCGTGATTGCGGCATCATCGAATCGGTACGGCAGATGACCCGTGAAGGCGAAGGCTCCGGGCTGGGTGCGGTCGCGGGCGGCGTGGTCGGTGGGTTGCTGGGCAACGGTATTGGTCAGGGGACGGGCCGCGACCTTGCCACCATCGCTGGCGTCGTGGGTGGCGCCTTCGCGGGCAACAAGATCGAAAAATCCCAGCGTGAATCCACCTACTGGCAAACCTCCGTACGCTTCGATGACGGCACCCGCAAGGTTGTCAACAGCGATACCCAGCCCGCATGGCGCACGGGTGATCCGGTTCGGGTGGTCAACGGGGAAATCCGCGTGCGCTGAACCGGCGAATCACACAATCACTCGACATTCAGGGCACCCTCGGGTGCCCTTGTTCTTTATATTCTCTGGGTAGACTGCAGCCCCGGTTACCGTAACTACCGACATGAGCTCACCCCACTCACCCTTTCTGCAGCACCTTGTCCGCTGGCCGATATACGCCCGGCCAAGACTATTTTTCGCGCTGCTGACGGGATTTCTGGTGCTGTTTCAGATCCCGGAAACACTGATCCCGCAACTTCCCACCCGACTGATTGTGGCCTGGAATACGGGTGCGTGGATTTATCTGCTGCTGGTGATCAGCATGATGCTGAGGTCGAGCCACGAACAAATGCGGCAGCGGGCCCGGCGGGAAGACGAAGGACGATTGGTGATTCTCGCACTGGTCATTGCCGCCGCGCTTGCGGCGCTGGGCGCCATCGTGGCGGAGCTTGCAATGGCCAAGTCACTGGCAGGCCCCACCCGAGCGTGGCATCTGGGACTGGCGGCGCTCACCATCCTGTCATCCTGGGCATTCACTCACGTCGTATTCGCCCAACACTATGCGCACGATTTTTATGTCGCCCTCTCACGGGACCAGCCCGGCGGCCTGCGTTTCCCCGATTGCGATGACCCCGACTACCGGGACTTTCTCTACTTTTCCTGCGTGATCGGCACTTCGGCCCAGACGGCGGATGTGAGCTTCACTTCCCGCACGATGCGCCGTACCGGCCTGATCCACTGCGTACTGGCCTTTTTCTTCAATACGACCATTCTGGCGCTGACGATCAATATCGCCGCAGGGCTTTTTTAAGCCATACCCCGGTAATTCGGAAACCGGACCCTGCTGGCGCGGCCCCGGCTCGCCGATTCACCGGAATATCAGAGCACCCGATCCAGACGGGCCAGCACCATGTCGCGTCCCATGACCTCCAGAACCGCATCAATACCCGGAGATTGTGGCTGGCCCAGCAGCACCACCCGCAGGGGAATCGCCACCTGGGGCATCTTTACCCCCTGGGCGATACAGGTTTCCTTGATCGCCTGGCCCAGGGCGGCTTTCTGCCACTCCGCCACAACCAGCCGATCCAGCCGATCACGCAATGCGCGCAGGCTGGCGCGGGCGTCAACAGTCAAATGGGCATCCAGCATCGGAGCAGAAAGCTCCGGGGTGACAAAGAACGGCGTCAGGGCATCGGCCAGTTCATTGAGATTGGTGACACGATCCTTGTACAGCACCACCAGTTGTTCGAGAGGTGGCCCGGCCTCCGGATCGATACCACGCAGCGCCAGGCGGCGGGCGGCCTCGGCCGCCAGGTAGCCACTGGTGGCCTGCTTGATGTATTGCTGATTGAGCCAGTCGAGTTTCTCGGTATTGAACTGGGCCGCGGATGCGGTGATGTGGTCCAGGTCGAACCACTCGACAAACTGTTCCCGGGAAAAAAATTCTTCATCACCATGCGACCAGCCCAGCCGGGCCAGGTAGTTGACGATGGCTTCCGGCAGAAAGCCGGCATCATCGAAATCCGTCACGGCCACGGCATTGCGCCGCTTGGATAATTTCTGCCCGTCCTCGCCAAGGATCATGGAAAGATGTGCGTAGCACGGTATCGTCGCACCCAGCGCCTGGAGCACGTTGATCTGGCGTGGCGTGTTGTTCACGTGATCATCACCTCGGATGACATGGCTGATGCGCATGTCCCAGTCGTCCACCACCACGCAAAAATTGTAGGTGGGCGTGCCGTCGGCGCGGGCGATGATGAAGTCGTCGAGCTCGCTGTTGCTGATCTCGATGTGGCCCTTGACCAGATCGTCCCATGCCACGCTGCCCGTATCGGGGTTCCTGAACCGGATCACCGGCGCCACATCGGCAGGCATCGGTGGCAGGGTTTTTCCCGGTTCGGGCCGCCAGCGGCCATCGTAGCGGGGCTTTTCCTTGCGAGCCTCCTGCTCGGCCCGCAGTGCTTCGAGTTCTTCCTTGCGGGTGTAGCAGCGATAGGCTGTGCCGGCTTCCAGCATCCGGGCAATCACCTCCTTATAGCGATCCATCCGCTGCATCTGGTAGTACGGGCCTTCATCGTGATCCAGCCCGAGCCAGCGCATGCCGTCCAGGATTGCCTGCACCGCTTCAGGTGTGGAGCGCGCAACGTCGGTATCCTCGATGCGCAGCACGAACTGCCCTCCGTGGTGACGTGCATAGGCCCAGGCGTAGAGCGCGGTACGGGCGCCTCCGATATGAAGATAACCGGTGGGACTCGGGGCGAAGCGGGTACGAACCGTCATGGCATTTGAGCTGAAGATGCGGGAATGGCGCGGATTTTACGCGACGCAAGACGCCGGAGACCCGGAACAACGCATAACAGGCGATCACGCACACACGCACTGCCGGCCGGTGCGCGTTGACAGGATGGGCATGCTGGTTATAATGCGCGCCTTCGTTGCGGGAATAGCTCAGTTGGTAGAGCGCAACCTTGCCAAGGTTGAGGTCGCGAGTTCGAGCCTCGTTTCCCGCTCCAGAATTCTCAGGGGGAAAGCAGTGATGCTTTCCCCCTTGCTTTCTTCCTCCCGATTTTCAGGAAACGCTCGCAGCTCCGGCGCTGCCGCGCACTCCGGGCGTGAGGTAAATACGGTAACATCCGCAGCATCGGCGCGATCGCATAGTGGTTGTGCAACGGATTGCAAATCCGTCTACCCCAGTTCGATTCTGGGTCGCGCCTCCAGTCGATTCAGCGCGGGAATAGCTCAGTTGGTAGAGCGCAACCTTGCCAAGGTTGAGGTCGCGAGTTCGAGCCTCGTTTCCCGCTCCACTCCAGAAAAAGGGACAGCGCTCTGCTGTCCCTTTTTGATTTCCCTTACCGGCCCGCTGCCACAACAGGTACGGTGCTGATGTAGTCCACCTGCAGGCGCCGGCTCTGGAAAACCCAGTCGTCTCCGGCGCGGACCAGTGTGTCGTGGTATTGCAAATACCAGTCATGCTTCACCGATACACCTTCTTCGGTCTTGACATGGCTGGCGACACAGTAGGTCACCCCCGTGGCCTGATCGCCTTCCACCTCGAAGAGGTGATTGAAAACATTGTGCATGGTCCAGTCGAACATGCTGGCCAGAATCTCCACGCAATGATGGGCGCTTTCAACGGCGACGGGAGTATCGATGAAGGTTACCCGCCCCTGGTAAAAGCACGCTGCGAGAGCCTCGACATTCCGGGTATCGACAGCCCGTGCATAGCGATACAGCAACCGGGTGATTGCCTGTTGATCCTCGGGGCGGTGGGAAAACGCCACAGGTGGCCGTGTCAAGCCGGTTTCAGATCTGCTTGGCCTGTTCGGCCTGCTCGGCACCCGGAACCCGCCGGCGCGGGGGGCTCCGCTTGATGACCACTGGAGATCCCCCCGTATTGCGTTTCACCATCCATTTGGCCAGCGCCGAATCCATGTAATCGGCATGACCGGGGAACCAGCGTTCCAGTTCGGCCACCAGCGCACGGCCCAGTTCCATGTCACCCGCGACGATTTTCGGGCGGCAGCCGACCAGTGAGTTCATGACCTGATCGTGTTCATGTACATGGCAATCCTTGGCCGGATAGCCTTCCAGGCTCATCCAATCCTTCTCCTGATCAAAATGGCGTACCGCATGCTCGATGAAAGAATCATAAATCGGGAGGAAATCGGCATCGCTGGCGGCTTGCATGGCATGCACCAGCGTAACGAACTCCTCGTGGGTTTCATCCATGGGCTGATAGCCCAGAAGGAAATCGTCACACCAGATGAATTCGTCAGCCTGGCCGGTCGGGGTCATGGTGAAGCTCCATACGAGTGAAAAATTACCCTGGATGATGCCTGAAAAGGAATGCGTCTGTCTTGAGCAGGATCAGGACACACGCGACATGTCCCGGACGCCTCGGCTACCTTCATCCGACCGCCGGAGCCAGCGGGTTGCGCCAGAACGCGGGAGGTACCTTTGCGGGATCGACCTTGACGATATCGGCGGCGGTGGTCGGACCATTGGAATAAGCCAGTTCGCCCGCGCCCTTGCCTGCCGGGTCAAAAACAAAAAAGATGCAGGTCCGCTTGGTCAGCTGATAAACCGCCGCCGGATCGTCCATCCTGATCCCGTGAATGGTCTCGATCATGGCGCCACTATGCAGCTGATGGACAATCCCTTCCACGACCAGTTCATCCTCGCCCACGATAAGCTTCTCGACCTCCATGTGGATCAGGTAAATGTTGGCGGCAATCAGGTTACGGTAGTGTTGTGTCAGGGCCGTGTAATCCTGTGGCAGATAGGCTGAATAGTCAGCGCCGGCGCCATAGGCGGCATACACTTGGCGCTCTTGGGAGCAGGACGCCATCAGTTCCTCATAACGTCCCCCGCACTCGGCCTCGGCATGCTCGATGAAATTTTCCAGTATCTGCCGCTGTCGCGAACCGGTCAGAGTTGCCAGGTACTCCCTGGCAACCTGTACGACATTGCCAGGATTGAACTGATCCATGGGAATCGGTTTTTCTTCCAGGGTACGACCGATGTACATCTTGACTATCTCCTCTGTATTGTTGTCGCGCCTTGAGGCGCTGCGCTCCAGCCGGGCGACACCTTAACCGGAAAATAAAATGAGCTGCAGTCCTCCGCCGCAACGCATCGGCCGCGGATGCTCACTCGTGATGCCGATATGCGGATCTGGACTCAGGATTTCAGACTTCCTTCCCCGCGAGAATCTTGGCCATCACCTCTTTGCCGAACACGGCTTCTGCCATTTCCGAAATATCGACCGGTCCGCGCAGTTCCCCGCCACCCTCGATGGCGAAACTCTGCCCTGTCACCCAGGAGGATTCGGGGCCGGCCAGATAGCGTACTCCGGCGGCAATATCCTCCGGCTCGCCCAGTCGTCCCAGCGGACGCGCAGCGCTCGAAGCCTTGACGATGGCTTCGCTGGAAAACATACCCTGGGTACATTCGGCCCGGGTCAGGCCCGGCCGGACCGCATTGACGCGGATGTTGTGGCGCGCAAGCTCGTTGGCACAGGATTTCACCAGCCCTTCGACTGCGGCCTTGCCCGCGGTATAGACCGAAAGCCAGGTCTGGGGCTGATGGGCCGCTTCGGAGGAAATGCAGACAATGCTGCCTCCACCCTGCGCGGCCATGACCGGAATGGAATGACGAATGGCGAGAAAGGTGGGCTGAAAGTTGAAGGCGATTTCTTCCAGCGCGCTTTTTTCATCCTGCAGCAGCAAGGGGCGAAATCCGCCGCCGCCCACCGTGGCAACACAGATCTCCATGCGCCCGGTGGATTCGGTCGCCGCAGCCACCGCCCGTTTCATATCTTCGGCCTTCATGGCGTCCCCCACGACCAGGGTAATCTTCGCGCCATTCTGCGCCAGGGGCTGCAATCGGTCACGGGCACGCTCCAGCGCATCGATGCGCCGCCCCATGAGGGTGACGGAACAGCCGTCTTCCAGAAAAAGCTGGGCACTTCCCGAACCAATGCCTCCGGCTCCGCCCGTAATCAGGGCCGACATCCCGGCCAGGGGGAATTCCTTTTTCATTTCCGGACTCCTTCAAAATAGGGAAAACACCATTGCAGCCGACCCAGTATAGGCGAGAAAAATCCGGCTGATTCCCCTGCCTCGTGGAGTGAGATCCAAGCTGGAATCCGGTTGCCCGTGGGCCGTTCATGCTTCAGAATGGTCAAGCCCCCCTTTGGAGAAACCACCATGACCACGAACTCGCTGATCTTTTTTCACGCCCCCCAGACCCGTTCCAGCGGCACCCGCTTTCTGCTGGAGGAACTGGGCGCGCCCCACGAGATGCGGGTATTGAACCTGAAAGCGGGCGAGACACGCCGGCCTGAATATCTCGCCATCAATCCGATGGGGAAAGTGCCCGCGATCCTTGATCGTGGCGTGCTGGTGACCGAGCAACCGGCAATTTTCATTCATCTGGCCGATCGTTTTCCCCAGGCCGGACTGGCCCCTGCCATTGACGACCCGCTGCGGGGTGCCTATCTGCGCTGGATGATTTTCTATGGGTCATCCTTCGAACCCGCCATCGTGGATAAACATCTGCAGCGTGATTCCGGCGGTACGCAAATGTCACCCTACGGGAGTTTCGATGAGGTACTCAAAACGCTGACCGACCACCTGGATCGGGGACCCTGGATGCTGGGCGAGCGTTTCAGTGCGGCTGATGTGCTCTGGGGTACGGCATTCAACTGGACCGTGAATTTCAAGATTGTTCCCGATCTGCCGGTAATCCGGGCCTATATCGACCGGGTGACCTCGCGGCCTGCTTTCCGCCACACCACGGAGGATGACGCGCGTCTCGTCACAGCCCAGTCCTGACCCGATGACGTGCCGGGACACCACGCAGACACACGCAGGGAAGGAGCGTATCCCGTGTGGCCCATCCGGCCTCCGCCGGCAACCCGGCATTCAGATAGTGATGATGTCCGCAGTCCGAGCCTGCGGATGTTCATCCGTTCGACGGCTTCGGCGTGATCGAGATTTGACCTTCACCCCCTTGGGTCCGAGGGACAAGGCACTGCGAGCCAGGCGATCCGCCTCGGTGTTCCTGTGCCGGGGAACCCAGCGCAACTCGGCCGAGTGAAAACAGGCCAGGCTCATGCGGGCAGCATCGATCCAGCCCAGCAGGCGTGTAATCGCGGTGACCTGCTCCCCCCTGACATGACGGACCACAAAATCGCTGTCGCTGACAACGATCAAAGATCGGCTGCCAGCCTCGATCGCCAGTGTCAATCCGGCACACAGGGCCTGTAGTTCGGCTTCGTTATTGCATCCGGTCCCAGGCGCAATCCGCGAAATCTCCCTGCGCTCTCCTGCGGGCGAGAGCAGCACGGCACCCAGCCCGATGCGGCCCGGATTGGGCAGGGATGTTCCATCCACCCACAACTGCCATGGTGTTCCGGAATCCGATTCATGCATCAAGAATCCCCTCCGGAAAACACCGGACAATCATCATTCGCGCAAGGGATCTAGCCTTGCAGATCGACATTCGCCAGCCTGCGCTGCAAGCTGCGGCGATGTCGAAAGCGGGCCATGAGGCGGGCGTCGGTGACAATCTGCCCAATGGTATCGCCCACCACCCGGATGACACCCAGCAGTGGCAAAACCAGCATCAATCCGGCAACACCAGCGATCGCACCACCGACAAACATCATCAATACCGAGAGCATCGGATGCACATGCAGACTGCGGCCCACAGTCAGGGGCATGTAGACGAAGTCGTCCAGCAGGCGCGCGATGCCGAACAGCACCACGGCACCATAGGCCATACCCGGTACATTGGGGAAATCGGTCGCCGCCACCAGAACGACCAACAAACCGCCCAGAACCGAACCGACAAAAGGCAGCCAGGCCAGCACCGCGCACGCGAATCCCAACGCCAGAGCACCGGGGAAGCCCATCCACCACAGACCGAAACCAAGAGTTAGCGTATCCAGGATGGTCAGCCAGAAAAGCCCCTGAAAATAGGCACGGGCGGTCCGGTCCACTTCATGGAGCAGATACAGCGTGCGCTCGAAGAATGCATTGGGCACCGCCTGCCCCAGCATGCGCTGGAAGCGCCCGCCATCCTTGAGAAAAAAATAGGCGAGGAAAGGTGCCAGAAGAATCGATGGCGCCCAGCCAATGGCGCCGATCACCACCGGTTCGATGTGGTGCGCCATGCTGCTGGTCATCCCCTCCACCCGGGCATCGAATTCGGTGGACAGGTTCATGTCGCGCAAAATAGCCGAGGATCGCTCCATGCCCTGCAAGGTGGTCTTGGCCAGCCCGATGCCACCTTGCAGATAGCGCTGGATGGAGGTTTGCCAGTCGAGCAGATGCGTCAATGCCCAGGGTAGCAGCAGGGCCAGGTAAAGCGCCATCAGCAGCAGAAAGCAGAGGATTACCACGGTGGCCGCCGCATCCCGGCTGAGACCACGCAGCATCAGCCACTGCATGGTGCCGAAGAGAAAGTAATACAGGATCAGGGCCAGCAGGGCCGGCACCACCAGCCAAAGAATTTTTTGCAGCAAAATCAGCGATACACAGGTTGCGGCGATGATGGAGGCCCAGACGATGGGGCCTGTCCCGTGCCGATGGGCATTCACAGGGGCACCACCTTGTGGTCACCGACCACCGTATCCCGCAAGCGCCGGCCGATATGCCGTGCCAGTTGCAATGCCACTTTTGAAGCGGTGCGCGCATCGGTTTCCAGCAGCTTCATGAAATCGGAGCGGAACAGGACACCCAGCGTGCTGGCGCTGACCGCCCGGGCCTGGGCCGCACGCGGCGTGTTGTCCAGCAGTGCCAGGTCGCCGAAGAAACTGCCAGGCTCCAGCAGCGCGATCCGCCCTGTTTCCGGCTGTCCCTGGCGGCAGATCAGCACTTCCCCGGCATAGACGATGTAAAGCGCCTGACCTTCCTCGCCCTCATCGAAAACCACCTCTCCGGCGAGATAACTGCGTTCGTGAAGCAAACCCTCCACCAGCCTGAGTTCCCTGGCATCAAGTGTGGCGAACAGGGCCAGCCTGTGCAGGCGGGCCAGATGTGGCGGCAGTTTTCGATCCACGAAGAAACGCATGATGATCCGGACTCGAAGGGGTTATCGCGAGGGCCAGATTACCCGAGGAGCGGCCACAGAAGTGGATAGCAGCGGGATCCATCCGTCCCGGGCCGGGCCTTCGTCAATGAAAATCCGCTTAGCCACCGCGTAGCAGCAGGGCAGCCGCCTGGGCGGCAATGCCTTCACGCCGGCCGGTAAAGCCCAGCTTCTCGGTGGTCTTGCCCTTGATATTCACCCGGGAGGGCTCGATCTCCAGATCGGTGGCGATATTGGCGGCCATGGCCGGTGCATGAGGCAGTATCTTCGGTGCTTCGCAAATCACCGTGCAATCGACATTGACAACGCGCCACCCGGCGGCGGTCACCTTCTCCATCGCACCCCGCAACAACATCCGGCTGTCGGCACCTCGCCATGCCGGATCGGTATCGGGAAACATGCGGCCGATATCTCCGAGGCCTGCGGCTCCGAGCAGCGCATCGGTCAGGGCATGGAGCAGCACGTCGGCATCGGAATGCCCGAGCAGGCCACGGTCGAAGGGGATGGTCACTCCGCCGAGGATCAGGGGCCGCCCTGCCACCAGGGCATGGACATCAAACCCCTGGCCGATGCGCAGATCGAAATTCATCAGATTCTCCGGTTACGCAAAATCCACTCCGCCAGTTGCAGATCGGCCGGATAGGTGATCTTGAGATTGGTCATATCGGCTGCGATCAGTCGCGGCGCAAAGCCAAGCGCTTCGATGGCACTGGCCTCGTCGGTCACACTGTCCGGGGATTGCTCCAGCGCATGGAGCAGCTGGCCATGGCGAAACATCTGCGGGGTCTGTGCCTGCCAGAGCGACGTGCGCGGTATCGTGGCCTCGACACGATCGTCTTCTCCCGCACGCTTCAGGGTATCGGCGACGGGAACTGCCAGAAGCCCTCCCACCGGATCATCCTCCAGCCGGGCGATCAGATTTTCAATCTGCGGCGATGCGATGCAGGCGCGTGCGGCGTCGTGCACCAGGATCCAGTCACTGGCACCCACCTGACCGGTGATCGCCCGCAGGCCATTGGCGACACTGGCGGCACGCGTGGCTCCACCACAACGCAATACCGCAAGGCGCGAACTGTGGGATGACCAGTCATGTTCATCCCAGAACGCATCCTCCGGGGAAAGCACCACGAAGACACGCTCGATTCCCGATACCGCACAAAAGGCTGCTATGGCATGGTGTATCAGCGGATGCCCGAGCAGGGAGAGGTACTGCTTGGGCTGGATACCGCCCATGCGGGCGCCAACACCGGCGGCGGGAATGAGTGCATAACAGGCCATGGCCATGATTTTACGCGGGACTGCGATTCCGGCGATCCTTCATGGCGGCCTGTACCCAACCCACCCGCCCTACTCGACCCGATGCGCCTCGCCCAGATATTCGCGGGTGCGCATTTCCACCAGCCGGCTCACGGTACGCTTGAACTCCTCGGCCTGGGTGCCCTCGGTATAGAGCTGGTCGGCTTCGGCAGCGGCGCTGACAATGAGCTTCACCCGAAAGTCATAGAGTACGTCCACCAGCCAGGTGAAACGACGTGCCTCCGATGCCTGATCCCGGCTCAGTCTGGGGACACCGGACAACAGCAGGGTATGGTGTTGCCGCGCCAGTTCCAGATAGTCGTTCTGGGAACGTGCACCACCACACAGCGCACCGAAATCAAACCAGATCACGCCCGGCGCCCGGCGCACGACCGGAATCTTCCGTTCCAATACCTCGATCGGCGTCCTGCTGCCATCGTTGCCGGCGATGTCATGGAAATTGGCGGCCATCCTGGCCGTGGCCTGTGCATCGGCAGGCACAATAAAAGTTCCGATGCGCTCCAGGGTACGCAGGCGGTAATCCACTCCGCCATCGACCTCCAGCACATCGAGACGGGTCTTGATCAGATCGATGGTGGGCAGAAAGAGATGGCGCTGCAGGCCATTGGGGTAAAGCCCGTCGGGTGGATAGTTCGACGTGGTGACCATCACCACGCCCTTGTCGAGCAACGCCGCAAACAGCCGGCCGAGGATCATGGCATCGGCGATATCGGAAACGTGAAATTCGTCGAAGCAGAGCAGACGCACGGCACGGGCAATATCGTCCGCAACCCGCATCAGGGGATCGCTTTCCTCCTTGTGCCGCCTGAGGGTTTCGTGCACTTCATGCATGAAGGCATGAAAATGCACGCGCCGCTTACGACGATACGGCACCGCCTCGTAGAAGGCATCCATGAGAAAGCTCTTGCCACGCCCCACGCCTCCCCAGAAATACAGCCCCCGCGGCGGATCGGCAAAGGAAATGAGCTTCTTCAGCCGGTTGCTGCGGGATTGCTTGAATTGCAGCAGGCGCTGAAACAGATCTTCCAGTCGCGCTGCTGCGGCTGTCTGGGCGGCATCCGGGACGATGCCCCGCGCCGCGCAGATTTTTTTGAGCGTATCGTGCAAAAACCTGGCTCCAAAAACCATGAAGAGCAGGGTATCCCCCCGCTCCTCGTATCTAACACCTGATCATGTTCAGAAATGCAGTGGACGCTTGTCCACTGCCAGTGCCGCTTCATGCATCGCTTCCGACAGGGTCGGGTGGGCATGGCAGATACGGGCGATATCTTCGCTGGATGCACCGAACTCCATGGCCACCACGGCTTCCGCGATCAGTTCGGAGGCGTTGTTGCCAATCACATGCACGCCAAGAATGCGGTCAGTACGCACATCGGCCAGCATCTTGACGAAACCGGTAGTGTCGCCCTGGCCCAGGGCACGGCCATTGGCCTGGAACGGTATCTGGCCAGTGCGGTATTCGATTCCCTCATTCTTGAGCTGCTGCTCGGTCTTGCCCACCCAGGCGATTTCGGGATGGGTATAGATGACCCAGGGAATGGCGTCGTAATTGACATGCCCTGCCTGCCCGGCAATACGCTCGGCCACCATCACGCCCTCTTCCATCCCCTTATGGGCCAGCATGGGGCCGCGCACCACGTCGCCCACCGCCCAGACATTGGGCAGATTGGTCTGGCAGTGATCATTCACTTCGATACAACCGCGTCCATCGAGTTTGAGCCCGACATCTCCGGCGCCCAGCTGATCCGTGTTGGGTATGCGTCCGACAGAAACGACGAGGCGGTCGCATTCGAGCACCCGGGCCTCATCCGTGGATTCGTAATGAACACTGACACCCTTTTTGGTAACGGTGACCTTGCCAATCTTCACCCCCAGATGAATTTCCAGTCCCTGCTTCTGGGTAAAGGTTTTCCAGGCTTCCTTGGCGACCGCAGGGTCCGCTGCGGCGAGAAAATCAGGCACCGCTTCCAGGATCACGACCTCGGAGCCGAGGCGCTTCCACACCGAACCCAGTTCGAGGCCGATCACGCCAGCGCCGATCACGCCGAGACGCTTGGGCACAGCGTCAAAGGAGAGTGCGCCTGCGTTATCGCAGACGATCTTGTTGTCCACGGGAATGCCTTCGAGGTGGCGGGCCTTTGATCCCGTAGCGATGATGACATGCCTGGCCTGCACCGCGGTACCGGACACATCCAGCTGCCAGAGTTCACCCTCACGACCAACGAACCTGCCGTGACCGGCCAGCAGGGTGACCTTGTTCTTCTTGAACAGACCCTTGATGCCACTGGTGAGCTGGGTAACGATATTGTCCTTGCGACGGACCATGGTCGCCACATCCATCTTCACACCCGTGGTGGAAATTCCGTGCATGACGAAGGAATGGCCGGCCTGGTCGAAAAGCTCCGAGGATTGCAGCAGGGCCTTGGACGGAATGCATCCCACATTCAGGCAGGTACCGCCCAGGCGAACCTCGCCCTTGGGATCGGCATAGGCTTCGGCTTCCACACATGCCGTGGCAAGCCCCAGCTGGGCGGCACGAATGGCGGCGACATAACCACCGGGGCCGCCGCCGATGACAACAACGTCGAATTGTTTGCTCATGTTGCGATCCTCACAGGTCCAGCAGCAGGCGGGCCGGATCTTCCAGGGCATCCCGCATGGTCACCAGTCCCAGCACGGCCTCGCGTCCATCAATGATGCGGTGATCGTAGGACATGGCGAGGTAATTCATGGGGCGGATCACGATCTGTCCTCCCTCCACCACGGCGCGGTCCTTGGTGGCATGGATGCCGAGGATCGCCGATTGTGGCGGATTGATGATGGGAGTGGAGAGCATGGAGCCAAACACTCCACCGTTGGAAATGGAGAAAGTACCTCCGGTCATTTCCTCGATCGAGAGCTTGCCATCCTTCGCCTTGGCGCCGAATTCAGCGATTTTCTTCTCGATCTGCGCCAGGCTCATCTGATCCGCATCCCGCAGGATGGGAACCACCAGACCACGCGGACTGCCGACGGCGATGCCGATATCGAAGTAACCGTGATAGACAATGTCATTGCCATCGACCGAGGCATTCAGAACAGGATATTTCTTGAGTGCCGCGACGGCCGCCTTGACGAAAAAGGACATGAAGCCCAGCTTGACGCCGTGTTCCTTCTCGAACCGGTCCTTGTACTTGTTACGCAGATCCATGACCGGGGCCATGTTCACCTCGTTGAAGGTGGTGAGAATGGCGTTCTGGGACTGGGATTGCAGCAGGCGCTCGGCCACGCGGGCCCGCAGGCGGCTCATCGGTACGCGCTGCTCGGGACGATCGGCCAGGATGGCGTCCACATTCACGATGGCAGGCTGGGCCAGCGCAGGCTTGGCTGCAATGGCGGGTGTGGTGGGTACGGTGGTGCTCGACATTGGTGCAGGGGCGGATTTTGCACCGCCCACGACATCTTCCTTGAGTATGCGCCCGCCCCGTCCGGTACCCGTCACCCCATCGGCTGCGAGACCTTTTTCTTCCATGAGCTTGCGAGCGGAGGGCATGGCCGGCGCGAGGGGAGCCGAAACTGCCGGTGCCGACGTCGGTGCCGAAGGTGCCGTGGCAGGAGTCTCCGCACTGGCCCTGGCTTCGGTATCGATCTGGGCGATCACCTCGCCGGCGACAACCATCGCACCGTTATCCTTGATGATCTTGACGATCACGCCACTTTCGGGTGCGGGCAATTCAAGGACGACCTTGTCGGTTTCGATATCCACCAGGTTCTCATCACGGGCAACCGCTTCGCCTGCTTTCTTGTGCCAGTTCGACAGGGTCGCTTCGGCAACGGATTCGGAGAGTTGGGGAACCTTGACTTCGATCAGCATGTTTTTCTCACTTTCCTATCATTTGGGCGCCACGAGCTTGCCAAAGGCGCTCTCGATCAGGGCTTTCTGCTGGATATTGTGTTTGGCGTGATATCCGACGGCCGGCGAAGCTGAGGCGGGACGGGCGACGAGGAACAGTTCCTGCCCCTCGCTGACAACCGAGCGAACCAGGTGGTGGCGGGAAGAGAACCAGTACCACATGCCCTGGTTACGCGGCTCTTCCTGAGCCCAGACCACGTCCTTTGCCTTGGGATACTTGGCCAGTTCGGCATCGAGCGCCGCCTCCGGGAAGGGATAGAGCTGCTCCATGCGGACGATGGCGACGTTCTGGATCTTCTGTTCGCGACGATGGGCCAGCAATTCGTAATAGACCTTGCCGGAACAGAGGATGACCCGGGACACCTTTTTGGGATCAATCGGGTCGGTTTCGCCGATCACGGTCTGGAACCTGCCCTTGGCCAGTTCGTCGAGCGAGGACACCGCGTCCTTGTGACGCAAGAGCGATTTGGGCGTGATGATGATGAGGGGCTTGCGTACCCGGCGCAGCATCTGCCGGCGCAGCAGATGGAAGATCTGCGCCGGTGTGGTGGGAATCGCCACCTGCCAGTTGTGCTGGGCAGAAAGCTGCATATAGCGCTCGATACGGGCCGAGGAATGCTCCGGTCCCTGGCCTTCGTAACCATGGGGCAGCATCAGGGTCAGGCCCGAGAGCCTTCCCCATTTGGCTTCGCCCGAGGAGATGAACTGGTCGATCACAACCTGCGCGCCGTTGGCGAAGTCACCAAACTGGCCTTCCCAGACAATGAGTTCATTGGGTTCGGCGGTCGAGTACCCATACTCGAAAGCCATCACCGCTTCTTCGGAGAGCACGGAATCGATGACGATGAAGGGTGCCTGCTTGTCGTCAATATGCTGCAGGGGCTGGTAGGAACCGGCATCCCATTTCTCACGGCTCTGGTCGTGCAGCACGGCGTGACGATGGAAGAAGGTGCCACGTCCGCAGTCCTCGCCCGAGATGCGCACACCGAAGCCCTGCACCAGCAGGGTTGCGTAGGCCATCGTCTCGCCCATGCCCCAGTCCAGGGGCAGCTTGCCCTCACCCATGAGACGGCGGTCGTCGATGATCTTTTGTACCCGTGAATGCAGGGTGAAGTTTTCCGGAATGGTGGTGATGGATCTCGATAACCGCTTGAGATCGGCCATGGGGACCTGGGTCTTGGCCTCGTCGGTATAGCGCTGCCCGATGAACGGTGTCCAGTCTGCTAGAAGCCGGCTGCTCAGATTGCCCAGCACCGGGTTATAGAGCAGTTCGCCTCGATCGAGCGCGGCACGGTAGTCCTTGATGAACTGGTCGGGTTCCTCGGCGGTACAAATACCCTGCGCCACAAGCTTGTCTGCGTAGAGCTTGCGGGTGCCGGGATGGGAAGCGATCTTCTTGTACATCAGGGGCTGGGTGACCATGGGCTCGTCCTGCTCGTTGTGGCCGAGCTTGCGAAAACAGACCAGGTCGATCACCACATCCTTCCTGAACTGGGTGCGGTATTCCATGGCCAGCTGGGTGACGAGCGCCACCGCCTCGGGATCATCGCCATTCACATGGAAAATGGGCGCCTCGATCATCTTGAAGATATCGGTGCAGTACAGCGAAGAGCGGTAATCACGAGGATCAGAAGTGGTGAAGCCGATCTGGTTGTTCACCACGATATGCACCGTGCCGCCCGTGCCGTAGCCGCGGGTATTGGAATAGTTGAGCATTTCCTGATTCACACCCTGCCCCGCCACGGCAGCATCGCCATGCAGCAGCACAGCCATCACTTCGCTACCGGTCTTGTCTCCACGACGGCGCTGGCGGGCATAGACCGACCCGGTCACCACCGGATTGACGATTTCCAGATGGGAAGGGTTGAAGGCCAGCGTCAGGTGCAAAGGGCCGCCCGGGGTCGCTACATTGGAGGAGAAACCCATGTGGTACTTCACATCGCCTGCGGTGAGATCTTCGGCTTGCTTGCCCTCGAACTCGGTGAACAGCATGGAGGGTGTCTTGCCGAGCGTATTGACCAGTACATTGAGGCGGCCACGGTGAGCCATGCCGACCACGACTTCCTGCACGCCCACCGTGCCTGCGGAACGTATCAGCTGATCCATGGCAACGATGGTGGATTCCCCCCCTTCCAGCGAGAAACGCTTCTGGCCGACATAACGGGTATGCAGATAACGCTCCAGGGTTTCGGCGGCGGTAAGCCGCTCGAGCAGGCGCCGCTTTTCTTCCTTGCCGTAACGGGGCGTCGCGCGCAGTGGTTCCAGCCGGGACTGGATCCAGTGCTTTTGTGCCGCATCGCTCATGTACATATATTCGGCACCGATGGTGCCGCAGTAGGTCTGACGGGCAGCCTCGAGAATCTCGCGCAGTGTGGCTTTTTCCGCCCCTGCGGCAACGGCAAAGGTATCGGTATCGAAAGTCTGCCCCAGATCGGCCTCGGTAAAGCCGTAGAAGGACGGCTCCAGCTCCGCCACCTGGGGTCGCTCGGCACGCTTCAGGGGGTCGAGTTGCGCCCAGCGGTTGCCAAGGAACCGATAGGCATTGATCAGCTGCAAAACCCTGGTCTGCTTTTCACTGGAAGCCGAGGTGCGGGTGGAGGCATGCAGCGTGCCATCCTTCGCACGCTGGGCGAAGGATGCGACGATGGGCGCGTGTGGCACGTCGGGTCCGGTATAGCTGCCCGCCCCCGGCAGGGTGGCAAGTTTATCGAAATACTCGCGCCAGTGAGGATCGACCGAAGCCGGGTTGACCAGGTACGCCTCGTAGAGCTCCTCGATGAATGGTGCATTGGTACCGAAGAGATAGGAATTGGAAAGCATCTGCTGCATCATGGTTTCACCCTGCGGCGGTGAGCAAAATAAACAAAATCCTGCCAGGAAAAAAACAGGGGCAGTCGCCTGCCCCCTGTCTTTGCCCGATCAGCGTTTGGCCATCGGCGGCACATCGCGCCGGGCGGCGCCCACATAGAGCTGGCGAGGTCGTCCGATCTTGTATTCCGGATCGGAGATCATTTCCTCCCATTGGGACATCCAGCCTACGGTGCGCGCCAGGGCGAAGATGCAGGTGAACATGGAGGTTGGGATTCCCAAGGCCTTTTGCACAATGCCGGAATAGAAGTCGACGTTCGGATAAAGCTTCTTCTCGATGAAGTAATCATCCTCGAGGGCAATTTTTTCCAGCTCTTTCGCCAGTTTGAACAGGCGATCATTCTCCAGTCCGAGCTCAGTCAGAACGTCGTTGCAGACCTTGCCCATGAGCTTGGCGCGGGGATCGTAATTCTTGTACACACGGTGGCCAAAACCCATCAGTTTGAAGCCATCGTTCTTGTCCTTGGCACGCTTGACGAATTCGCCGACGCGGGACACATCGCCAATTTCTTCAAGCATGTTCAGACAAGCCTCGTTGGCGCCTCCGTGGGCGGGGCCCCAGAGGCAGGCGATGCCGGCAGCAATGCAGGCGAAGGGATTCGCTCCGGACGAACCGGCCAGACGCACCGTGGAAGTCGATGCGTTCTGCTCGTGATCCGCGTGCAATGTGAAGATCACATCCAGGGCGTGCACCAGTACGGGATTGGGCTTGTACTCCTCGCACGGCGTGCCAAACATCATGCGCATGAAGTTGGCGGTGTAATCGAGATCATTGCGTGGATACATGAAGGGCTGGCCCATCGAATACTTGTAGGCCAGCGCCACGATGGTGGGCATCTTGGCCACCAGACGGTTGAAACTAATGCTGCGATGCTCGGGATTATTGTTATCCATGGCATCGTGATAAAAGGCCGAAAGGGCACCAACCACACCGACCATGACCGCCATGGGATGAGCGTCACGCCGGAAACCCTGATAGAACTTCACCAGTTGCTCATGCACCATGGTGTGGTTCTTGATGGTGTCCTCGAATTCGGACTTCTGGCTGGCATTGGGCAGTTCGCCATGTTTGAGAAGATAGGTGACCTCGAGAAAATTGCACTGCTCGGCCAGTTGCTCGATGGGATAGCCGCGATAAAGTAGTTCTCCCTTGTCACCGTCGATATAGGCGATTTTGGAACGGCAGCTGGCGGTGGACATGAAACCCGAGTCATAGGTGAACAGTCCGGTCCGGGCACCCAGGGAACGGATGTCGACGACATCGTTGCCATGAGTGGGAGACATCACCGGAAATTCGGTGCTGGTGCCGTCGACAGTCAAGGTAGCGATACGTTGCGTCATGGAAATGCCCCTCTGAAGGTCAATAGATCGAAGTCAGGCCCCCTGCATCAGAGTTGACGCAGACGGTAAAGAAGCGGTTGCAATTGCGGGTCGTCGGTTTCTTCGCGGCCACTGACCAGATACCAGAGATCGTGGTCCTCCAGAGCAAGCAGCCGCTCCAGGGCATCCGCCGTCTCGATATCGAGATCGTCACCCACCTTGTCCCAGAAACGCTGGAACACAAGATCCAGTTCCAGCAACGCACGCCGGCAGTGCCAGCGCAGGCGGCCCAGACGAGGATCGATGGCGGATTCGGCAGCAGCATTCATGCGATCAGACCGCCCGGCGAACCATCATTTCCTTGATCTTGCCAATCGCCTTGGTGGGGTTCAACCCTTTGGGGCAGACATCGGTGCAGTTCATGATGGTATGACAGCGGAACAGGCGGTAGGGGTCATCCAGATTGTCCAGACGCTCGCTGGTCGCCTGGTCGCGGGTATCGGCGAGGAAGCGGTACGCCGCCAGCAGACCGGCAGGACCGACAAACTTGTCCGGGTTCCACCAGAAAGACGGGCAGGCAGTCGAGCAGCAGGCACACAGGATGCACTCGTACAGGCCGTTCAGTTCCTCCCGATCATCGGGCGACTGGAGACGCTCCCGTTCCGGGGGTGGATCGTTATTGATCAGATAGGGCTTGATCGAGTGGTACTGCTTGAAGAACTGGGTCATGTCCACAATCATGTCGCGGATCACGGGCAATCCGGGCAATGGACGAATCATGATGGGCTGCTTGAGGGAATCCAGATCCAGCAGACAGGCCAGGCCGTTCCTGCCATTGATGTTCATGGCATCGGAACCGCAGACGCCTTCGCGACAGGAACGGCGGAAAGAGATCGAGTCATCCTTGGCCTTGAGCTTGACCAGGGCATCGAGCAATTTCTTGTCCGTCGGGTCGCACTCAACGGAAATATCCTGCATGTAGGGCTTGGCATCCTTGTCCGGATCGTAGCGGTAGAGCTTGAATTGGATGGTACGGGTCGTCATCGCTGGGTCCTTTTTTTAATAAGCCCGCTTCTTCAGTTCGATGGTTTCCACCGACAGAGGCTTCATCTGTACAGGCTTGTACTCAAGGCGGTTGCCTTCGCGGTACCAGAGGGTGTGCTTGAGCCAGTTCTTGTCGTCACGGCCATTGGGGGTTTCCGCCGTATCGTGGGCATCGTCACGCACATGGGCGCCGCGGGATTCCTTGCGCGCCTCGGCAGAAATCATGGTTGCCGTGGCCACTTCGATCAGGTTATCCAGTTCCAGAGCCTCGACCCGGGCCGTGTTGAAGACCTGGGATTTATCCTTGATCTCGGTTCTGGCCACATCCTCGGATACCTTGAGAATCTCGGCGACACCTTCCTTGAGCAGATTGTCGAAACGGAACACCCCCGCATGCTTTTGCATGGTGCGCTGCATGGCCAGGCGGGCTTCATGCACATTGGCGCCCCCCTTCTGGGTGTTGAGGCGATCCAGGCGTGCCAGGGTTTTGTCAATGGAGGCGGTATGCAGCGGTTTGTGGGCACGCCCCTGTTGCAGATCGGCTACGGCAGTCTCGCCTGCGGACTTGCCGAACACCAGCAGATCAAGCAGGGAATTGGTACCCAGCCGGTTGGCGCCATGGACCGAGGCGCAGGCACATTCCCCGGCCGCATAGAAACCGTTGATCACCTGATCGTGCACGACCACCTGACCATGATAGTTGGTGGGGATGCCTCCCATCTGATAGTGGCAGGTGGGTACCACGGGGAGAGGCTCCTTGATGCAGTCCACGCCGGCGAACTGCAGGCCGATCTCGCGGATACCGGGAAGCCGCTTCATGATGGTTCCCGGATCAAGGTGGGTGATGTCCAGCAACACATAATCCTTGTTGTGACCACAGCCGCGACCTTCGTTGATCTCGGTCACCATGGCGCGCGACACCACGTCACGGGAGGCCAGATCCTTGGCGTTGGGTGCATAGCGCTCCATGAAACGCTCGCCAGCACTGTTGCGCAGGATGCCGCCTTCACCACGCACACCCTCGGTGATCAGCACGCCGGCGCCGGCCACGCCGGTGGGATGGAACTGCCAGAACTCCATATCCTCCAGGGGAATGCCGGCACGCGCGGCCATGCCAAGACCATCACCGGTATTGATGAAGGCGTTGGTGGAAGAGTGGAATATACGACCGGCACCGCCCGTGGCAAAGAGGGTGGCGCGGGCATGGAAAGCGACCACATCTCCGGTCTCCATATCCATGGCGGTCACACCCTGCACATCGCCTTCCTCATCGCGAATCAGGTCCAGCGCCTGCCATTCGACGAAGAACTGGGTGTTGGCCTTGACGTTGCGCTGATACATGGCATGCAGCATGGCGTGGCCGGTACGATCCGCCGCGGCACAGGAACGGCGCACGGGCTTCTCGCCAAAATTGGACATGTGCCCGCCAAACGGACGCTGGTAGATCTTGCCGTTGTCCAGGCGGTCAAAGGGCATGCCGTAGTGTTCAAGCTCGACCACGACCTCGTTGGCCTTGCGGCACATGAACTCGATGGCATCCTGGTCGCCGAGCCAGTCGGAACCCTTGACCGTGTCATACATATGCCAGTGCCAGTGATCTTCCTCGGAATTGCCGAGGGAAGCTGCCACACCACCCTGCGCCGCCACCGTATGCGAACGGGTGGGAAACACCTTGGAAAGGACGGCGGTCTTCAGACCGGCTTCGGACAACTGGATAGCAGCGCGCAGCCCGGCACCGCCGGCGCCGACGATCACCGCATCGAATTTGCGTACGGTATAGCTCACTTTTACAATCTCCACAGAATCCGGACCGCCCAGGCGGCATAGCCCACCAGGGCGACGAGGGTCAGTACGTGCAGCGTCAGGCGGACGGACGCGGGTTTTACGTAATCCATCCAGATATCACGCACGCCAACCCAGGCGTGGTAGCACAGTGCGACCACAAACAGGGAAGTCACCATGCCCATCAGGGGGTTTGTGAAAAGGGCGCGCCAGTTTTCCTGGCTCTCTGCTGCGCCACAGAATAATATGGCGGCTCCCAGCACCAGGGTGTAGAGCGCCATGATGACGGCGGTGATGCGCTGGGCCAGCCAGTCCTTGAGGCCGTAATGGGCGCCTACGACGATACGGGCTTTCATCAGAACACCCCTAGGAATTTGGCGGCAATGACCGCGGTAATGGCCAGACTGATCACCAGGACACCCTTGGCGGAAGCGCGGGCTTGCGGCTTCTCGACGCCGATGTGCAGATCAAGGAGCAGGAAACGGATGCCTGCGCAAAAATGATGCAGGTAGGCCCAGATCAGGCCGAAGAGCACCAGTTTGGCAATGGGATTGCCGACGATTGCCTTGAATGTCTGGAAATTCTCCGGACTGCCGAGAGATAGCTGCAGCAGGCAGATCAGGAATGGCAGGCAGAGGAAAAGGCCCGCGCCGCTGACACGATGCAGGATCGAAACGATCGCAGATACCGGCTGCCTGATTTCGGTAAGCGTCAGAAACTTCGGACGCGGCTTGGTTATTTCCGCCATAGACTGGGCTCTCCCGTGACCATCGCAGCGCGACATGCGCTGCGAGTGACTGTGAAAATGAAAATTATAACTATGCTCCGCTATCTTGGCGTCAGGTCAGCTGAGTTCGTTGAAATAACAGTGATTGGCGGTGCAATAGAGTCCGCGCCGCCATTCAACCGGCTTGTCACCATAGGTAAAGCTGATTCTCTCGACCGAAAGCAGAGGGCTGCCTTCGGTTACTCCCAGCAGTTCCGCACTCGGACGGTCGGCCGCAACGGCACGGATCCGTTCTTCGGCGCGAATCATGCGGACTCCGAAACGGGTTTCGAAAAGGCTGTAGAGCGACGCCTGCCAATCCTTGAGCACATCCAGTCCCAGCCCCGCAAAAACATCGCCACGCAGATAGATTTCATCGACCACGACAGGCTTTGCGGAAAACTGGAGCAGCCGGCGTACGACGATGATCGGCTCTCCGATATTGATTTGCAGCATCCGTGCGGCCTCGGGGCCGGCTTTGGCGCGCCAGCACTCCAGGGGCTTCGACTCGGAAGGTTCGAAACCACCCGCAACAGGCACCAGACGAAGAAAGCGGAAAAATGCGCGGGGGTCCGAGTGCGTGGCGACGAATGTCCCCTTGCCCTGCTTGCGCACCACCAGGTTTTCAGCCGCCATCTCATCAATGGCCTTGCGCACCGTGCCCTGGCTGACATTGAACCGTTCCGCCAGTTCGGACTCACTGGGGATGATTTCCCCGGGCCGCCATTCGCCGGATTCAAGACCCTGTACGATCAGGCTCTTGATCTGCCGATAAAGAGGGCTGAACGTTGGAGAAGTAGGAGAAGCCTGCACCATGAACCGCATTCGAGCATAAAACCTCATGCCTGTCCATGATAAATCTTATAACATA
>JAFEDH010000026.1 GCA_018241695.1 Pseudomonadota bacterium
GGCCAGCACCTCCTTCACCAGGCAAGGCGCCCCAGTACTCACCCCCTCCCGCCGCATCTCCACTTCAACATCACTTATTCAGGTCAGGTTGAAACGGTGTCGGGTAAAATCAGCAAGATGAAAACAACCTTTCTCGAATTCGAGCAGCCTATTGCCGACCTCGAAGCAAAGATCGAGCAGCTTCGATTTGTACAAGATGATTCGGCAGTCGACATTTCGGAAGAAATCAGTCGGCTCGAAAGCAAAAGTCAAGCACTTACCAAGGATGTCTACACAAAGCTGACCCCGTGGCAAATCGCCCAGGTGGCTCGACATCCACAACGTCCATATACCTTCGATTATGTCCAGCACATATTCAGTGATTTCGAGGAATTACATGGCGATCGGGTCTTTTCGGATGACCATGCGATCGTTGGTGGGTTCGCGCGTTTCAATGGTCAGCCTTGCATGGTGCTAGGCCATCAGAAGGGGCGCGATACGAAGGAAAAAATTCTTCGTAATTTCGGCATGCCACGTCCCGAAGGGTATCGCAAGGCATTGCGCTTGATGAAACTCGCGGAGAAATTCCGTCTGCCGATTTTTACCTTCGTGGATACTCCGGGAGCGTATCCGGGAATAGATGCCGAAGAAAGAGGTCAATCCGAAGCGATCGGTCATAACCTGTATGTCATGACAGAACTGGAAGTCCCGGTGATTACCACAGTGATCGGCGAAGGTGGCTCGGGTGGCGCATTGGCGATTGCCGTTTCCGATATGCTGCTGATGCTTCAATACTCGACCTACGCGGTCATATCACCCGAGGGGTGTGCTTCGATCCTCTGGAAGAGTGCCGATATGGCCCCTGTTGCTGCGGAAACCATGGGAATTACCGCTTCGCGACTGAAATCCTTGAGTTTGGTGGACCGTGTGGTCAATGAACCGTGTGGTGGCGCTCATCGTGATCATCCAGCCATGGCCGCCACCTTAAAAAAGGCACTTCAGGAATCTCTCAAACAGCTCTCTGGCATGACGCAGGCAGAACTTGTCGAGCGTCGTTTCCAGCGCTTGATGAGCTATGGCAAGTTCAAGGAACTCGCTGTCCACTGATCTCCTGCACAACGCGTTGTCGGTAAGCCTGCAGTCCAGAATGCGGGCTGATCGCCGGCCTCACATTGTGGTTGCATTCTCCGGTGGCATGGATTCATCTGTACTGCTTGATGTGGCGGCCCGTCACGCCTGTGTGCAGGGATATGATGTTTCCGCGATTCATGTCCACCATGGCTTGAGTCCCAATGCTGACCAGTGGGCGCGACATTGCGAGGTCGTTTGCCAGAAGCTGGATATTCCGCTGCGTATCGTATACGTTTCCATCGATCCCGATGCCGGGAAAGGGATCGAATCAGCTGCACGGATGGCGCGCTATCAGGCATTTGATACGATTGATGCCGACTGGATTCTGCTTGCGCACCATCGTGATGATCAGGCGGAAACGGTTGTTCTCAATCTTCTGCGAAATGCGGGGTGCCGGGGTATGGCCGCCATGGCCAAATCCCGCGAACGATATCTGCGTCCGTTCCTCGACATTCCTCGCACACAGCTGGGCCGTTATGCGGATGAATACGGCTTGAGCTGGGTTTGCGATGAAAGCAATCGCGATCTTCGTCTGAGCAGAAATTTCGTGCGAACCGAGATTCTGCCCCGTCTTGAAACTCCTTTTCCGAAAACGGTAGAACGATTGGCCAGAGCGGCGAAAGTGTTTGCCGAGCAGGCTGATCTGCTAGACATGCTCGCCCGAATTGACATGGAGGGTGATGAAAATCTCTCCGTGGCACGGTTGCACATTCTTGAGCCCGTGAGGGCACGGAATCTTCTGGCTGCCTATCTGCGCTGGCAGGGGGTTCGCCTGCCTTCTTCCGCGAGGCTTGATGAGCTTCTGCGCCAGTTCCTGATGGCCGCCGGAGACCGTCATCCCGTTTCGAAGATCGGACAGCACCTCGTTTTGCGTCGTAATGGCCATGTCAGTGTGATGCCGAATCTGCCCCGGCCTGCGGGGCCTGTGGCCTGGGATGGCAAGACCCGTGTGGCATGGTGCGGAGGAAGTGTCGGAGTCGAGTGGCAAAACGGGGAGGGACTGAGTGCCGCGAGAATTCTCTCCCAACCCTTGCAGTTCCGCTCCAGGCACGGCGGGGAGCGGTTGCGACTGCGTCCTGGTGGCCCCCGGCGTCCCGTGAAGGATCTCATGCGTGAGGCGCGGATCCCTGTTCAATGGCGTTTTTGCCTTCCTTTTTTATACGGCGGGACCGAACTGATCTGGGTCGCGGGGATCGGTGCCGATGAGAAATATCTGTGCGAACCCACGGAGCAGGGGATTTCATTAGAGTTCGACGGGCCAAATTGGTAAAATCTCGCCTTTTCGAAGCTGAAACCCAAGGAGAAATTTGCATGGCCATCGAACGTACCCTGTCCATCGTCAAGCCCGATGCTGTCGCCAAGAATGTCATTGGCAAGATCATCGGCCGTTTTGAGGGCGCCGGCCTCAAGATCGCCGCCGCCAGGATGGTTCACCTGTCCCGCGCCGAAGCGGAAGGGTTTTATGCTGTGCACAAGGAGCGTCCCTTCTTCAAGGATCTGGTCGAGTTCATGATTTCCGGCCCCGTATTCGTGTCCGTGCTCGAAGGGGAAGGAGCCATTCTGAAGAACCGTGACCTGATGGGTGCCACCGACCCCAAGAAGGCCGACAAGGGCACCATTCGCGCCGATTTCGCCGAATCCATCGACGCCAACGCGGTTCACGGCTCGGATGCTCCCGAGACCGCCGCAGTCGAAATCGCGTATTTCTTCCCGGCACTCAACGTCTACAAACGCTGATGGCTCTCAATCTGCTCGATTACGACGGGTCCGGCCTGATTGCCCTTTTCGCCAGTCTTGGTGAAAAGCCGTTTCGCGCTACTCAGGTACAGCGCTGGATCCATCGTTTCGGGCAGGATGATTTCGATGCCATGACGGACATCGCCAAGAGTCTGCGGGAAAAACTCAGGGGCGAGACGATCATCCAGCCCCCGCCAGTGATTTCCGACAAACTGTCGGATGATGGTACTCGCAAGCTGCTCATGGATGTCGGTAATGGCAATGCCATCGAAACCGTTTTCATCCCCGAGGAAACCCGTGGCACCCTGTGCATTTCCTCACAAGCCGGGTGTGCGCTGGATTGTGCCTTCTGCTCCACGGGGAAGCAGGGATTCAACCGCAATCTCACCGTGGCCGAAATCATCGGCCAGCTATGGCAGGCCAATCGTGTCCTCGGGCAGGATTCGGGCGGGGAGCGCATCATCAGCAATGTGGTGATGATGGGCATGGGAGAACCGTTAGCCAATTTCGACAATGTGGTGTCGGCGCTGCATCTGATGCTCGACGATAACGCTTACGGCCTGTCCCGGCGCCGGGTTACGGTATCCACTTCCGGTATTGTGCCCGCCATGGATCGCCTGCGCGATGCCTGCCCCGTTGCATTGGCCGTATCGTTGCACGCACCTGACGACGCTTTGCGTGATCAACTCGTGCCGATCAACCGCAAGTACCCCCTTGTCGAACTGATGGCGGCCTGCCGTCGCTATCTTGTCAAGGCGCCGCGTGATTTCATCACCTTCGAGTATGTGATGCTCGAAGGGGTCAACGATAGCGATGCCAATGCCCGTGACCTGATTGCGCTGACCCGCGATGTCCCCTGCAAATTCAACCTGATCCCTTTCAATCCCTTTCCCAGATCCGGCTTTCGCTGCTCGCCCTCGGAACGAATACGGCGCTTTGGCGAGATACTGCTGAAGGCCGGCATTGTCACCACCACCCGCAAGACTCGGGGTGACGATATCGATGCTGCGTGCGGGCAACTTGCTGGTCAGGTGAGGGACAAAACAAGACGTACCCACAAGCGTGTTCCCATTCCTGTCGTGGAGGTGGCTTCGTGAGACTGTTACTGATCTGTCTGCTTTCACTGCTATTGGCGGCTTGTGCTGGAGGCGGCGGAGATCCGGGTGCGCGTACGGCAGCCTCGGCCCAGCCAACCACTTCGAAGGCTCAGGCGCGGGCCAAGAGTCACACCGATCTGGGACTGGCCTATCTGGATGCCGGGCAGATGGTGACCGCACTGGATGAGGCACGGATAGCGCTTGCATCGGATTCGAGTTATGCACCGGCCTACAATCTCCTCGGGCTGGTGTACGGAGAATTGCGTGAAACCCGGGAGGCGACGCAATCCTTCGAACGGGCCCTGCAACTGGCGCCTGGCGATCCCGAGATCAGCAACAACTATGGCTGGTTCCTGTGCCAGAACAAGGAGCCACAAAAGGCCATGGGCTATTTCCAGGCGGCGATCCGCAATCCTCTCTACAGCGCCCCCGCGGTTGCTTTGACCAATGCCGCAGCTTGTGCGCAGTCGATGAATGACGAAAAGGGTGCCGAGGAATACCTCATTCGTGCGCTGCGCTATGATCCGGGCAGCGCCCGTGCACTCTATATGCTGGCAGATAACAACTATCGTCAGGGGCGTTATAACGAAGCCCGTTTGCGCATGGCCGATTTACTTAGCCGTGCCGATGCGACTCCCGCTGCGCTCTGGCTTTCGATCCGCATCGCCCGCCACCTGGGTGAACGCATCGAAGAAGCTCGCTACAGCACGCAGTTGCGTCGCTTCCCGAATAGCCCCGAGTACCTGAAACTGACCCAAGGGCAATCTGAATGAATGACGTTGCCGCAATTGCCGATACCGCCGAGGCAGCACCAGTATCGAGGCAATTGCCTGGTGCCATCCTGCGACAAAAGCGCGAACATCAGGGCTTGGGTGTGGCCGAAGTGGCGCAGATGCTCAAGTTCAGCCCACGCCAGGTTGAAGCACTGGAGCAGGATGATTACGACACGCTCACCGGGGCCGCTTTTGTGCGTGGATTCATTCGCGCCTATGCCAAGGTACTCAAGTGTGAGGCCGGGCCGCTGCTGGCGCTTCTCGATACCGCTGCACCCCAGCCCGTCGCCGAAATCATGGCTCCCGTCAATATGGGAGAGGCCACCCCGGAGTCTTTCCTCACCCGCCACCAAAAGGGATTGATCGCCGGAATGGTGATCATCACGATGATCGTGGGTGCTTTGTTATGGCTGGTGGAGTCGGATGCACCGCATGCGGACCATACGGACCAGGCTGCCAGATCCGGCGCGAACGAAACGGTGATGCCGCCCGATCCGGTCGCGACAGTATCTTCATCAACACCCGCGGAGGCCGTAGCTCCCGCTGCGGCGCCTTCTGAAATGCCTCCGCCATCGCAGTCCCCCATTCCACCGGCCGGAACGGTAGCGTCAACGGTACCTGTGCCGGCAACCAATGTAGCGGATGCCGCACCGACGCCTGCTCCATCGTCACCCGCTTCGGTAATGCCCGCCGTCTCCGCTCCGATTCTGCAGGTGGATTTTTCCGGACGGTCATGGCTGGAAGTGAAGGATGCTTCGGGGCGAGTCGTGCTGACCGGGGAATTCCCCGCCGATTCGCGCCAGACCGTTCCCGGCCGCCCCCCTTTCCAGATCTGGATCGGCAAGGCTTCGGCGGTACGCATCCTCTACAACCAGAAACCGGTGGATTTGCAACCCTACACGCGTGACGAAGTGGCTCGTCTGACCCTGGAGTGAATGTCATGAATCCACTCCCCCCCCGCGGTCCGTTGCCGCGTCGTATCACCCAGGCGGTCAGAGTCGGCGGGGTGATCGTCGGCGGTGGCAATCCGGTCGTCATCCAGTCGATGACGAATACCGATACCGTTGATGATTTCGCCACCGCCATGCAGGTGGCCCAGTTGGCCCGTGCCGGCTCGGAAATCGTGCGCATTACCGTGAACAGCCGTGAAGCCGCGGCAGCAGTGCCGCGTGTGCGCGAGCGTCTGCAAAAAATGCAGATGGATGTGCCTCTGGTGGGTGATTTCCATTTCAATGGACACAAGCTGCTGGCTGAGTTTCCCGAATGCGCCCGGGCGCTGGACAAGCTGCGGATCAATCCGGGCAATGTGGGCAAGGGCTCCCGTCGTGATGAGCAGTTCGCCCAGCTGATCGAGATTGCCTGCAAATATGACAAGCCGGTGCGCATCGGGGTGAACTGGGGCAGCCTCGACCAGGATCTGCTGGCGCGTCTGATGGATGACAATGCCCGGCGTCCCGAGCCCAAGGATGCGACGGAACTGATGCGCGAGGCGATGGTGACCTCCGCGCTGGAATCCGCGGGACGGGCGGTCGAGCTTGGTCTGCCGGCTGATCACATCATTCTTTCCTGCAAGGTTTCGGGCGTTCAGGATCTGATCGCCGTATATCGTGAACTGGCGGCCCGTGCCGATTACGCCCTGCACCTGGGTCTCACCGAGGCGGGCATGGGCAGCAAGGGCATTGTCGCTTCCACCGCGGCCCTGGCCCCTCTGTTGCAGGAAGGCATTGGCGACACCATCCGCATTTCGCTGACACCCGAACCGGGCGGCGACCGTAGCCGCGAAGTTATCGTCGCCCAGGAAATCCTGCAGACCATGGGGCTGCGCGCCTTCACTCCCCTGGTGGCCGCCTGTCCCGGTTGCGGCCGTACCACCAGTACTTATTTCCAGGAACTTGCACAGGAGATCCAGCGCTATGTGCGCGAGCGGATGCCCCAGTGGCGCATCGACCGCATTGGTGTCGAGAACATGAACCTGGCCGTCATGGGCTGCGTGGTGAATGGCCCGGGGGAGAGCAAGCTCGCCAATATCGGCATTTCCCTGCCCGGTACGGGCGAAGAGCCGGTTGCACCTGTCTATGTGGATGGCGCACGTGTCACCACCCTGCGTGGCGAAGGCATCGCCGCGGAGTTCAAGCAGATCATCGACGATTACGTGGCGCGCAAATATCCTGCCCGCCTCTGAAGTACTTATGACAAAAGCATGACACAAGCCCTGCAAGCCATCCGCGGGATGAACGATATCCTGCCCGACGAAGCCGATCTGTGGGAACAGTTCGAGGAACTGATCCGCCTGTGGCTGCGCGCCTATGGCTATCGCCCGATTCGCATGCCCCTGGTGGAACCCACTCCCCTGTTTTCCCGCGCCATCGGCGAAGTCACCGATATCGTCGAGAAGGAGATGTATTCCTTCGAGGACAGCCTCAATGGCGAGAAGCTGACCCTTCGTCCCGAAGGTACCGCCTCCTGCGTGCGCGCCGTGCTCCAGCACAACCTGCTCTACGATGGTCCCAAGCGTCTGTGGTACATGGGGCCGATGTTTCGTCACGAGCGTCCACAGAAGGGGCGTTATCGCCAGTTTCATCAGGTGGGTGTCGAGGCGCTGGGATTTGCCGGCCCCGATGTTGATGCCGAACAGATCCTCATGGGAGCGCGCCTGTGGGACGATCTGGGGCTGGAAGGCATCCGCCTGGAACTCAATACCCTGGGGCAGGCGGAAGAACGTGCCCGCCACCGGGCCGACCTGATCACCTACTTCGGACAGCACGAAGCCCGGCTGGATGCGGATGCTAAGCGTCGTCTGCATACCAATCCCCTGCGCATCCTGGACAGCAAAAATCCGGAAATGCAAAGTCTGGTTGATGGAGCGCCGAAACTCATCGAATATCTGGGTGCGGCATCGCTCGCACATTTCGAGGGCGTGCAGGCCATCCTCAAGGATGCCGGCATTCCTTACAGGATCAACCCGCGTCTGGTGCGAGGCCTGGATTACTACAACCTGACCGTATTCGAATGGGTGACCGATCAACTTGGCGCCCAGGGCACCGTCTGCGCCGGTGGTCGTTACGATGGCCTGATTGAACAGCTGGGCGGCAAACCGGCACCCGCCTGTGGATTCGCCATGGGCGTGGAACGGCTGCTGGCGCTCTGGCACGATCAGGGCAACCAAATTCAGCGCACCGTGCCCGAGGCATACATCGTGCATCAGGGTGAAGCCGCGTCCCGTGTGGCTTTCCGGGCCGCCGAGCTCTTGCGCGATGCGGGGATCGATACCGTGCTCCATTGTGGTGGTGGCAGCTTCAAGTCCCAGATGAAAAAGGCGGATGCTTCCGGCGCGGTGCTGGCGCTCATCGTTGGTGATGAGGAGGCGGCTGCGCAGGAAGTCGGTTTCAAGCTCTTGCGTGAGCAGGGAGAACAACGCAGGATCGCCCTCGATCAGGTCGCCACGACCGTGGGTGAATGGTTACTTGGCGCGGAAGAATAATGGCGGGCGACCGCGGGAGAAAATCATGGCAGCTTACGATCTCGAAGAACAGGAACAACTCGCCGAACTCAAGACCTGGTGGCACCAGCATGGCAATCGTGTGACCAACATCGCCCTGATTGTCGCCCTGGCCCTGGCGGGCTGGCAGGGATGGAACTGGTGGCAGCGCAACCAGGCCACCCAGGCATCGGCGGTTTATATGGGGCTGGAGAAGGCGGCGGCAGGCAAGGATGCGTTGCATGCTCGCGAACTGGCCGGGGAACTGATCGACAAATATCCCCGTACCGCCTACGCCGCGATGGGTGCGCTACTCTCCGCCCGTGTCCAGACCGATGCGGGCGATGGCAAGAATGCCCAGGCCCAGTTGCAGTGGGCGGCCGATCATTCCACGGATCCCGCATTGCGCGATCTGGCCCGGCTGCGCCTGGCGGCGGTGCTGCTCGATGCGAAATCCTATGATGCCGCACTCAAGGCGCTTGATGGCACGCCGGCCGATGCATTCGCGCCCCGCTTCGAGGAAATGAAGGGGGATATCGAGGCCGCACGGGGCAAGGTTGCTGAAGCCCGCGCCGATTACGAATCCGCCATCGCCAAGCTGGAAAAACTGCCGGCGGATAAAGGAGAAAGCGGCGCTGTGCGTGAACCCTATCATCAGGTGCTGCAATCCAAGCTCGAAGCCATGGGGGCCGGCAAATGAAGGTACGCGGCCTGATTGCGGTTCTGGGGCTTGCCATCGCCGCATGCTCTCCCAAATACAATCCCTTTGTCGACGAACCCGATCCGCGCACGCTGCCTGCAGCCCTGGTGGAGATCAATGCGCCGTCGGCACAACCCCGACTGCTCTGGAAAGAGAGTATCGGCAAGGCCGGCAGCTATGTCCTGACACCTGCGGTGGTGGGCGATGCGGCATTTGCCGCCTCCACGGATGGCTCACTCGCACGGTTTGACGGCCACGGCCGCCAGATCTGGAAAATTTCCACCGGGCAAACGCTTTCTGGCGGTGTCGGCGCGGACGGCAAACTCGTGGTGGTTGGCACGGCCAAAGGCAAGGTGCTGGCTTTCGATGCCGACACAGGTGCGCCCCGCTGGCAGGCCCAGGCCAGTTCTGAAATTCTTGCTGCTCCGGTACTGGGTGAAGGCACCGTGGTGGTGCGCAGCGGTGATGCCCATCTGCTGGCCCTCGATCCGGCCGATGGCAAGATCCGCTGGAGTTACGAGCGACCGACTCCGGCGCTGGGGTTGCGTAACAATGCCGGAGTCATCATCGCGTCCGGTGGCGTGCTGGCCGGTTTTCCGGGAGGCAAGCTGGCCGTGATTTCCCTTGCCAACGGTGCGCTGATCTGGGAATCCGCGGTCACGGTACCGCGCGGGTCGACCGAACTGGAACGGGTTGCCGACATTGCCAGTGAGCCGGTGCTGAAGGACCATCAGGTCTGCGCCGTGGCGTATCAGGGGCGTGTCGCCTGCTTCGAGCAGAATAACGGAAGTGCCCAGTGGTCACGGGAAGTGTCCTCCATCCATGGTCTGGACATGGATGCCCGCTTTGTCTTCGTCAGCGAGGACAAGGGTGCCGTGCAGGCTTTTGATCGCAGTACCGGCTCCAGCACCTGGCGTCAGGTCAAACTTGCCAACCGGCGTATTTCCCGGCCTCTGGCCGTGAACGGTTTCGTCGTTGTCGGCGATTTCCAGGGATATGTCCATGTCCTGCGCCGCGATGATGGCGCGTTTGCCGCCCGTATCAGCACCGATGGCAGCCCGATCATTGCCGATCCGGTTGCATATGGTCGTGGCTTTCTGGTCCAGACCAGTGATGGCGGACTCTATGCCTATACCCTGGACTGATCGATGAAACCGACTCTGGTGCTCGTCGGCCGGCCCAATGTGGGCAAGAGTACCCTTTTCAACCGGCTCACCAGGACACGTGATGCCCTGGTGGCGGATATTCCCGGTCTGACGCGGGATCGCCATTACGGCCATGGTCGTTTGGGCAGCAAGTCCTTTCTTGTGGTCGATACCGGCGGTTTCGAACCGCAGGTGAAAACCGGCATCGTGCATGAAATGGTGCGCCAGGCCGAGGCGGCGATTGCCGAGGCCGATGCACTGCTTTTCATCGTCGATGGTCGCGTCGGCCTCACTCCGCAGGACAAGACCATCGCTGATCTTCTGCGCCGTAGCGGCCGCACCGTGCATCTGGTGGTGAACAAGGCCGAAGGCATGAACCGGGCGGTGGTCGGTGCTGAATTCCACGAGCTTGGCTGTGGTGATCCGCTGGTGATCTCGGCGGCCCATGGTGACGGGGTGCGCGAACTGATCGAACTGGTCCTCTCTCCCTTCCCGGAAGAGGATGCCGATGCCGAGGTTCGGCCCGGCCCCCGGGTGGCCGTTGCTGGTCGGCCCAACGTGGGCAAGAGCACCCTCATCAACACCCTGCTTGGCGAAGAGCGCGTCATCGCCTTTGACATGCCGGGCACGACCCGTGATGCGATCGAAGTTCCTTTCGAGCATAAGGGCCGCCATTACACCCTGATCGACACCGCGGGCCTGCGACGCAAAGGCCGGGTTTTCGAAGCAGTGGAAAAATTCTCCGTCATCAAGACGCTGAATGCGGTCGAGGAAGCCAATGTCGTCGTGCTGATGCTCGACGCCAGCCAGGATATTTCCGATCAGGACGCCCACATTGCCGGATTCTGCATCGAAGCGGGCCGCGCCCTGGTGCTGGCGGTAAACAAGTGGGATGCGATCGATGCCTATCGCCGCGAGCGGGTCAAGGCCGAGATCGGGCGCAAGCTCAACTTCCTCGGCTTTGCCCGGGTGCATTACATCTCCGCCCTGGAAGGCCAGGGGATCGGCAGCGTGCTGGGCTCGGTGGACAAGGCGTATGCGGCGGCGATGGCCAAGCTGTCCACCCCCCGCCTCACCCGTGCGCTGATCACGGTCATCGAAAAGCAGGCTCCGCCACGTCATGGCATCTTCCGCCCCAAGATGCGCTATGCCCACCAGGGTGGCAGCAATCCGCCCATCATCGTGATTCATGGCAATGCCCTGGAGCATGTGCCGGCTTCCTACACGCGGTATCTGGAGCACAGCTTCATGGAAATGTTCAAGCTCCAGGGCACCCCTTTGCGCATCCAGTACAAGAGCAGCACCAACCCCTACGCCAAGGCCTGATCGATTCATGAAAGTCCTCGTTACCGGCAGCGCCGGCTTCATCGGTTATCACCTCGTCCAGCGGCTGCTTGCCCGTGGCGACGAGGTGATCGGGGTGGACAACCTCAACGACTATTACGACCCGGCTCTGAAGGAAGCCCGCCTGGCCCGGATCGGCGACCATCCCGGTTTCACCGGCATCCGCCTGGGTATCGAGCAGCGCGACGCACTGGAGCAGGTATTCATCCGCTACCGACCCCGGCGTGTGGTGCATCTTGCCGCACAGGCCGGCGTGCGCTATTCGCTGCAAAATCCCCACGCCTATGCTGACAGCAATCTGGTGGGGTTCGTAAACATGCTCGAAGGATGCCGCCATCATGATGTCGAGCATCTGGTCTATGCCTCGTCGAGCTCGGTCTATGGCCTGAACAGCGCCATGCCTTTCGCGGTGGGCCAGAACGTGGATCATCCGGTCAGCCTCTACGCGGCAACCAAGAAATCCAACGAGCTGATGGCCCATACCTACAGTCATCTCTATCGATTGCCGACCACCGGGCTGCGTTTTTTCACGGTCTATGGCCCCTGGTACCGGCCCGACATGGCGCTGTTCCGTTTCGCTGACGCCATTCGTGCCGGCAAGCCGATCGATGTGTATAACCATGGTCGCATGCAGCGTGATTTCACCTACATCGATGATGTCGTCGAAGGGGTGATCCGCACCCTGGACCGCATTCCCCAACCCGATCCTGACTGGGATCCGGCCCACCCCGATCCGGGTAGCAGTCCCGCGCCATACCGCATCTACAACATCGGCAACCACAATCCGGTGGAACTGTTGCGGCTGATCGAGGTGCTGGAGGATTGCCTGGGTCGCAAGGCGGAGAAGAATTTCCTCCCCATGCAGGCGGGGGATGTTGTCGCCACCTACGCAGACGTCAGTGGCCTGATGCGGGATACCGGCTTTCTGCCCCAGACCTCCATTGAACAGGGTATCTCCGCTTTCGTCGCCTGGCACCGCGCGTATTACCGTTATTGATCCGCCGCCGCCGCCGCGGGCGGGGAGGGGGTGGGGGCATTGAGCCCCGGCGCCGATTCCCCTACCATGGGTACCTTGCTGTTTCTCCGAGGCTACGACCATGATCCGTTTCACCCTCAATGACAAGCCGGCTCAGGTGGATGTGCCGGGCGACATGCCGCTGCTCTGGGTCCTGCGTGACGAGCTTGATCTCACCGGTACCAAGTTCGGCTGTGGCAAGGCCCTGTGCGGTGCCTGCACCGTGCACCTCAATGACCAGCCCGTGAGGGCTTGCGTGCTGCCTGTATCCATGGCGGCGGGCGCCAGGGTCACGACCATCGAAGGATTGAAAACCAGGGCCGGCAAGGCCGTACAGGCTGCCTGGGAGAAACTGGATGTGGCCCAGTGCGGCTATTGCCAGTCCGGGCAGGTGATGGCCGCCACCGCGCTGCTGAGCCACAATGCCAAGCCAACCGATGCCGATATCGATGCCGCCATGGGCGGGCTGATTTGCCGCTGCGGCACTTATGGACGTATCCGCGCCGCCATTCATGCCGCCGCCCGGGCGCTGGCATAAGGAGAACGAGATGACCAACACTCCGCTCCAGCCGGAACGGCGCATCTTTCTCAAGGCCGGCGCCGGGCTGACCCTGGGAATGTATATCGCCCCCCTCTCCGCGCTGGCTTCTGCTCCGGCGCAGGATTTCGCCCCCAATGCTTTTGTTCGGGTCGATCCCGACGGTACGGTGACCGTCATTTCCAAGCATATCGAGCTCGGTCAGGGCGCATTCACCGGAATGGCGACACTCATCGCCGAGGAAATGGATGCCGACTGGAATCGCATTCGCATCGAGGCAGCGCCCGCGGACCGTACCCGGTTCACCAACCTGCACCTTGGCTCGCAGGGAACCGGCGGCAGCACCTCGCTGGCCAATGCGTATCTGCAGATGCGGCAGGCGGGGGCAACGGCCCGTGCCATGCTGGTCGCGGCGGCGGCGGCGAAATGGGGCATCCCGGCCACAGAACTGAAAGTGGCCAAGGGAGAGGTGAGCGATGCCGGCGGCAGGCACAAGGCCGGTTTCGGCGAACTGGCGGCGCTCGCGGCGCAGCAGCCGGTACCCGCCAAAGCGGAATTGAAACGCCCCGAGCAATTCATTTTCATCGGCAAAAAGGTGCCCCGCAAGGATAGCCACGCCAAGAGCACGGGCACGGCGCAATACACCCAGGACGTCAAACTGCCCGGCATGCTGACGGCCGTGGTGGCCCGGCCGCCCCGTTTCGGCGCGCGCGTCAGATCCTTCGACGCGGATCGGGCTCGCGGCATCAAGGGCGTGGTGGGTGTGGTGCAGGCGGGGGATGTGGTGGCAGTGCTTGGTACGGGTTTCTGGCCGGCGAAGCAGGGGCGCGATCTGCTCCAGGTCGAGTGGGACGAAAGTCAGGCGGTGCGGGTGAGCAGCGATACGCTGATGAACCAGTACCGTGATCTGGCGCGCGCACCCGGGCTCAAGGCGCGTGCGGACGGCGATGTCGATACGGCGCTGCCAGCGCTGGTGCGGACGGTGGAGGCGACCTACGACTTCCCCTATCTGGCCCACGCCACCATGGAGCCCATGAATTGCGTGGTGCGGCTGAGTCCCGGCCTGTGCGAGACCTGGTATGGCGCGCAGGGTCATACGACCGATCAGGATGCGCTGGCTGCCTATCTCGGGCTGCCGCCGGCCCAGGTCAGGATCAATACCCTGTATGCCGGTGGCAGCTTTGGCCGGCGCGGCAATCCCAAGTCCGACTATGTGCTCGAGGCTGCCGCCATCGCCCGCGCCTGGGCGATGCAGCACGAGGGCCAGGCCACGGTGAAACTGGTGTGGACCCGTGAAGACGACATGCAGGCGGGCCACTATCGGCCCATGTATCACCACCGGCTGGCGGGCGGCGTCGATGCGTCGGGAAAACCGGTGGCCTGGAAACAGCACGTGGTGGGGCAGTCCGTGGTCAGCACCATGCCCCAGTACGCCATGTTCGTGAAAGGCGGCATCGATCCGACGACCGTGGAAGGCTCCGCCAATCTGCCCTATGCCATTCCCCATCTGCGTGTCGAAGCCACCACGACCGATCCCGGAATCCCCATCCAGCCCTGGCGCTCCGTCGGAGCCACCCATAATGCCTTTGCGACCGAGGTGTTCCTCGACGAACTGGCAGTGCTGGGTGGACAGGATCCCGTGTCCTTGCGCCGCGAACTGCTGGCACAGCATCCGCGCCATCGCGGTGTGCTGGAACTCGTCGCGCAACAGGCGGGCTGGGAAAAACCGCTGGCTCGCGGCAAGCCTGGCGAGCGGCGCGGGCGCGGTATCGCCGTGCACGAGTCCTTCCACAGCTACGTGGCCCAGGTCGCCGAAGTCACCGTGAAGGCCGATGGTGGATTCCGGGTGGATCGCGTGGTGTGTGCCGTGGACTGCGGGCTTGCGGTCAATCCCGACATTGTCCGCGCGCAGATGGAAGGAGGGATCGCCTACGGCCTGTCCGCCGCCCTGTATGGTGAAGTGACGTTGAAAGACGGCCGGGTGGAACAGGACAATTTCGACAACTACCGGGTCTTGCGCATGGCTGAAATGCCTGCGATCGAGGTGCATATCGTGCCTTCGGCGGAAGCACCGAGCGGCGTGGGTGAGCCGGGTACTCCGGTGATCGCGCCGGCGCTGGCGAATGCGCTGTTCGCCGCCACCGGCCAGCGTCTGCGCACATTGCCGCTGCGCTCCGCGACGTTGCAGCCGGCGTAACCGCCGGGGTCCGGTTACGCCATCCGGCAGTGGTGATGAACAGCGTCGATCATGAAGTGCTCGCCGGCCTTCTGGCCTGGCAGGCATCCGGGTACCGCGCCGTACTGATCACGGTGGCCCGGACCTGGGGTTCTTCGCCCCGGCCGGCCGGCTCCTGGGCGGCGATCCGGGATGATGGACAGGTGATCGGCTCCGTATCCGGGGGCTGTGTCGAGGATGACCTGATCGGCAGGGTGGTGGACGGCAGCCTGATGGCGCGCGGTCCGCGGCCTTTTACACTGTCCTATGGGGTCACCGGCGACGAAGCCGCGCGCTTCGGCCTGCCCTGCGGCGGCAAGCTGGAACTGATGCTGGAATCCGCGCCCGATACCATGCTGCTGGCAGAACTGCGGACACGCATCACGCACGGCGAATGCGTGATGCGCCGTGTCGTGCGCGATGGCGGCGTGACACTACATGATGCGGGTCCGGATACGGCGGTTTCGTTTGATGGCGCCACGCTGCAAACCGTGCATGGACCGCGCTGGCGGCTGTTCATCGTCGGGGCGGGTCAGATCAGCCAGTATCTGGCCCGGATGGCTCCGGCACTCGATTATCGTGTCACCGTCTGCGATCCGCGCGAGGAGTATGCCTCGCAGTGGGCGGTGCCTGGTAGTGAATGGGCACCGGGCATGCCCGACGATGCGTTGCTGGCGTGGCATCCCGATACCCGCAGCGCCATCGTCGCCCTGACGCATGATCCCAAACTCGACGATCTTGTCTTGATCGACGCCCTGCGCGCGCCGGCCTTCTATGTTGGCGCACTGGGCTCCCGGCGCAGCCAGGCGCGGCGGCGCGAACGCCTGGCCCAGCATTTCGGCCTGAGTCCCGATGAACTGGAGCGCCTGCACGGACCGGTGGGCCTGCCCATCGGCAGCCGGACACCTCCGGAAATCGCCGTGGCCATCCTGGCGGAAATGACGGCGGTGAAAAACGGCGCCGCCATGATCCGGCAAGCCGGCCTGCCTGCGTGAACCGATCCTCCGCTGGTACTGTTGCTGGCCTGCTGCTGGCGGCCGGTAGCGGGCAGCGTTTCGGTGGCGACAAGCTTCTGACCCTGACCCGCGAAGGCATGCCGATGGGCGTGCAGGCGGCGCATCGGCTGTGCCGCGCCCTTGCTCCCGGGCCGGTATATGCCGCCGTGCGTGCGGACGATCATGCCCTGGCCGCAATGCTGAAAGAGGTTGGCTGTCAGGTGGTGACGATGGAGGGGGGTGGCATGGGGGACAGCCTGGCCCGGCTGGTTACCGTGGCACGCAGCAAGACGCCCGCTGTCGTTGCCTGGCTGGTGGCGCTGGCCGACATGCCCTGGGTGAGGGAAGAAACCCTGGTTGCCGTCGCCGCCGCAGCGGCCGCCCACAGCATTCCGGTCGCCCCCTGTCTGGATGGCCGCCGGGGCCATCCGGTGGGGTTTCCTGCCGGCATGAGCGATGCCCTGTGCGCACTGACGGGAGACACGGGGGCGCGGGGGTTGATCGAGCGACTTGGGCTGCATCGGCTCGAAGTCGATGATGACGGTATCCTGCGCGACGTTGATACCCCTGCCGATCTTGACAGGTGAGCGGAGCCGGGCGCTCCATATCCAGACGGTGATTGGGGTGGCCGGAATCAGCCGCAGAGCACCAGGCTCCAGATCACGACCACATTGAGCAGTGCGATGAGCACGGCGGCACTGCCCATGTCCTTGGCGCGTCCGGCAAGGGGATGGCGGGTCAGCGAGATGCGGTCCAATGTAGCTTCCACAGCCGAGTTGAGAAGCTCGACGATCAGCACCAGAAGCACGCTGGCGACCATCAGCCCGCGCTCCACGGCGCTGGCTGGAAGCAACAGGGCGACCGGTATCAGAATCAGGGCCAGCCAGATCTCCTGGCGAAAGGCCGCCTCATGGCCATAGGCGGCACGCAGGCCTGCCAGGGAGTGGCCAAGCGCCCGCCGGATGCGGGCCATGCCACGTCCATCCTGATGCGGGGCAGCCTCGGGATTACGAAACGGCATGGAATGGATGCGTCATCGCCTTGCTCCGGGAAGGACGCAGGATAGCGCCAAGAGACAAAACATGGGAGCGAAGTGTGATCCCGTGAGGGGCAGGCACTTTTCAGCCTTTGAGAAAATGCCTGACGTAGCGCGGATTGATGCGGGACATCGGGAGCAGGACCAGGAGATCCGCGGTATTGAAATCCGGATCCCAGGCCGGCTCGCCGCAGATCCAGGCTCCGGCCCGCAGATAGCCCTTGACCAGGGGCGGCATTTCGGCTGCCTGTCCGGTAACGAGGCGTTCATAGGGCAACCGGGAACGGGGGTATACGCGATATTCGATGGGTGCCAGATGTGGATCGATGCTGGAGACGAAAAGATTGGCCGCGTTGTGGCCACCGTCGGCCATGCTGATGGAAGCGCAGCCCATCAGGTAGTCGTAGCCGTTGCCCATCATGTATTCGGCGAGTTTCGACCAGAGCAGGGCGATGACCGTTCCGGAACGGTAGCAAGGATCGATGCAGGAGCGGCCGACTTCCACCATGCGGTCGCGCAGATGGCCTAGACGGGTGAGATCGAATTCGGTTTCGCTGTAATAGCCGCCGACACGGCGTGCGGCTTCGGGCGTGAGAATGCGGTAGGTACCGACGATACGGCCCCGTGATTCATCGCGGACGATCAGGTGCTCGCAGTAGGGGTCGTAGCGATCGGCATCCACCCCGGGTTCGGTGGGGGAAAGACGGGCACCCATTTCTCCCGCAAAGATGCGATAGCGCAGTTTCTGCGTCTCGCGGATCTCGCTGTCGCCGCGGGCGAGGCCCACATGGTACTGGGGGGTGTGCCTGGGATCCGCCGTGCCAGTGCGTTCGTACAGCATATCGTTCTCCGGTCGTGAATGAATGACCGGCATGGTGATGGTGGCATGTTGCGGGGACGTTGCAGTTCGATGAAGTTTGTGTGGCAACCCGGACGGGTAACGGATATCACTGTACTCACTCCCCGGCGCGGAGCTTTATTACAACTGTCACAATCCTGTCATGGACAGCTTCTAGACTGCGGGCAGTTCCTGTTCCGTATGGAGATTCCAATGCACAGACTCAAACGCCTTTTCCTTGCCGCCACGCTTTGCGTCAGTGCGGCCCAGGCTGCCGAAATCACCGGTGCCGGTGCTTCCTTTCCGGCACCAATTTATGCCAAATGGGCCGATGCTTACCAGAAAGCCACAGGTGGGCGGATCAACTACCAGTCCATCGGATCGGGGGGCGGCATCAAGCAGATCACCGCCAGGACCGTGGATTTTGGTGCTTCCGACATGCCACTCAAGCCCGAGCAACTGGAGAAGGAGGGCCTGATCCAGTTTCCCACCGTGATCGGTGGTGTCGTGCCGGTCATCAATCTGCCGGGCGTGAAACCGGGTGAGATGAAACTCACCGGCCCCGTTCTCGCCGATATCTATCTAGGAAAGATCGCCAGGTGGAACGATCCCGCCATCGCCAGGCTCAACCCGGGACTCAAGCTTCCCGCACAGGACATTCTGGTGGTACGCCGCTCGGATGGCTCCGGCACCACCTTCATTTTCACCAACTATCTGTCGAAGGTCAGCCCTGAATGGAAGAGCCGGGTGGGGGAAGGCACGGCGGTGCAGTGGATCGGCGCCAAGAACACCGGGGGCAAGGGTAATGAAGGCGTGTCCGCCTTCGTCCAGCGACTGGGGGGGGCGATTGGTTATGTGGAATTCGCCTACGCGCGGCAGAACCGGATGACCCATGTTCTGGTCCAGAATGCCGCCGGCAATTTCGTCGCGCCCGACAGCGTTACATTCAAGGCGGCGGCGGCCTCCGCCAGCTGGAAAAACAGCTTTTATGAAATCCTCACCGATCAATCCGGCAAGGATGCCTGGCCCATTTCCGGCGCCACCTTCATCCTGATGCACAAAACCCAGGACAAGCCGGGCACGGGAATCGAAGTGCTGCGGTTCTTTGACTGGGCTTACCGGAACGGCGGCAAGATGGCCGAGGACATGGACTATGTGCCGATGCCGGAGAATGTGTTGAGAATGGTGAATGCCGCCTGGACCGGCGTGCTCCGGGATGCCGCGGGCAAGGCCATCTGGACCGGCAGGTAAGACGCATCACGGACTGCCACACCGATGTGCAGCCCGGTTTGTAAGGTATAGGTATTCATGGTGGATATGCAGCGGAAAATCGTTCGGCTGGGGCTGGGAGACTGGGTTTTCTTCAACCTGACGCGCCTGTTCGCACTCATCACCCTGTTGTTGCTGGGCGGCATCATCGCCTCCCTTTTTGTTGGCGCCTGGCCCGCCATCATCAAGTTCGGTACACGGTTCCTGTTCGATACCGAGTGGAATCCCCCCATGGATACCTTCGGTGCGGCGATTCCCATCTATGGCACCCTGGTGACGGCCGCCATCGCCCTGATCATTGCCGTGCCGATCAGTTTCGGCATTGCGCTATTTCTCACCGAGCTGTCGCCTGTCTGGTTGCGCCGGCCCCTGGGCATCGCCATCGAACTGCTGGCGGCGATACCCTCCATCGTCTACGGCATGTGGGGACTCCTGGTGTTTTCCCCCGTGTTCGCCGAGCACATCCAGCCGCTGCTGACAGCGACTCTGGGCAAGCTGCCCGTACTGGGCCGCTTATTCCAGGGGGCTCCCATGGGCATTGGCCTGCTTTGCGCCGGAATCATCCTCGCCATCATGATCATTCCCTTCATTGCCGCGGTGATGCGCGATGTGTTCCAGGTGACGCCCGCGATGCTCAAGGAATCCGCCTACGGGCTGGGTGGCACGACCTGGGAAGTGGTCTGGAACGTGGTCCTGCCCTACACCAAGGCGGGGGTCATCGGCGGCGTCATGCTGGGCCTGGGGCGCGCCCTGGGGGAAACCATGGCGGTCACCTTCGTGATCGGCAACAGCAATTTCCTCGATAGCGTATCCCTCTATGCACCGGGTAACAGCATTCCCTCCGCCCTGGCCAACGAATTTGCCGAAGCCTCTTCCGGACTGCACACCGCGGCCCTGATCGAACTCGGTCTGGTGCTGTTTCTCATCACCCTTGCGGTGCTGGTGTTCTCCAAGGTGCTGTTGCAGCGACTGGCCCGGCAGGAGGGGGTGAAGACATGACCCTCGCGCAAAGACGCAGGCTGATCAACCGGATCGCCTTGTCCCTCTCCATGGCGGCCATGGCGTGCGGGCTGTTCTGGTTGTCCTGGATACTCTGGACCACCCTGTCCCTCGGTCTGGGAGGCCTGTCGCCCGAACTGTTCATCCGCATGACGCCACCGCCCGGAGAGGCGGGGGGGCTGGCCAACGCCATCGCCGGCAGCGCGATCATGGTGGGGCTGGCCACCCTGGTGGGCACACCTGTCGGTGTCATGGCTGGTGTTTACCTCGCAGAGTATGGCCGTCGTGGCTGGCTGGGCAGGACCACGCTGTTCATCAACGACCTGTTGTTGTCGGCGCCATCGATCATCATCGGCCTCTTCGTCTATACCCTGGTGGTTGCCAATATGGGGAATTTTTCCGGTGCCGCGGGTGTCGTGGCTCTGGCACTGATCGTGGTGCCGGTGGTGATCCGGACCACCGAGAACATGCTGCGCCTGGTGCCCGCCACGCTGCGCGAGGCCGCCTTTGCCCTGGGTGCTCCGAAGTGGATCGTGATCACCCGCGTCACCCTGCGTGCTTCCCTTGCCGGCGTGATGACCGGCGTGTTGCTGGCGGTGGCGCGCATTGCCGGCGAGACCGCGCCGCTCCTGTTCACCGCTCTCTCGAATCAGTTCTGGAGCCTGGATCTGGGCAAGCCGATGGCGAATTTGCCGATGACCATCTTCAAGTTCGCCATGAGCCCATTTGCTGACTGGCAGCGACTGGCCTGGGCCGGGGTGTTCCTGATTACCCTGGGAGTACTGATGCTCAACATCCTGGCCCGGGTTGCCTTTCGCGAAAAACACAAATCGTGACCATGGAAAATACGTACATGATGCCCGAGACCGCCCTCGATCTGGAAACCCAGATCGCATTCCGGAGTTTCAATTTCTATTACGGCAAATACCACGCCCTGCGCAATATCAATCTGGAAATCTTCAGGCGCAAGGTGACGGCCTTCATCGGCCCTTCCGGCTGCGGCAAATCCACCCTGCTGCGTACCATGAACCGGATGTACGACCTCTACCCAGAGCAGCGTGCCGAGGGCGAGCTGATTCTCGACGGCCACAACATTCTGGCGCGCGGCACCGATCTCAACGCACTGCGTGCGCGGGTGGGCATGGTGTTCCAGAAGCCGACTCCCTTCCCCATGTCGATCTACGACAACATCGCCTTCGGTGTGAAACTGCACGAGCGGCTCAATCGTGTGGAAATGGACGAGCGGGTGGAATGGTCGCTGCGCAAGGCCGCCTTGTGGAACGAGGTGAAGGACAAGCTCCGGCAAAGCGGCATGAGTCTGTCGGGCGGCCAGCAGCAGCGCTTGTGCATTGCCCGGGGTGTTGCGGTGAAACCTTCGGTGCTTCTGCTCGACGAACCGACTTCGGCGCTCGATCCCATCTCTACCTTGCGTATCGAGGAACTGGTCGCCGAGCTCAAGGAAGAGTTCACCATCGCCATCGTGACCCACAACATGCAGCAGGCGGCGCGGGTTTCCGATTTCACGGCCTACATGTATCTGGGCGAGCTGGTGGAGTTCGGCCGTACCGACGACATTTTCATCAAGCCCCGCGACAAGCGCACCGAGGATTACATCACCGGGCGTTTCGGATGAGGTACCCGGTATCCGGCACGAGGAGACAACCCCATGAACACTGAACACTTCTCCAAACAGTTCGATACCGAGCTGGACGAACTTCGCTCCCGCGTGATGGAAATGGGCGGTCTGGTGGAGATCCAGATCAGGCGCGCGATCGATGCATTTTTCAGCGGCGACCTGGACAGGATCGAGGAGGTGATCGACGATGATCACCGCATCAACGGCCTCGAGGTGAGCATCGATGATGACTGTGCCCACATCATTGCCCGACGCCAGCCGGCGGCCAGCGATCTTCGTCTGGTGATGGCGGTGAGCCGGATCGTGACCGATCTGGAGCGGATTGGCGACGAGGCCGCCAAGATCGCCCGCATGGCGCGCGAGGTGTATCGCCGCGACCGGCTGGTGATGCCGCGCCTGACCGATGTGCGCAAGGTGGGCGAGATCGCCGCCGCCATGCTGCGGGACGTGCTCAATGCCTTCGTCCGGCTCGATGCCGTGGAGGCGGCCCGCATCGTGCGGGAAGATCTGACCCTGGACGACAACTTTCGCAGCATTCTGCGCCAGCTCATCACCTACATGATGGAAGATCCGCGCACCATTTCCACCGCGCTGGATATCGTGTTCATTGCCAAATCCATCGAACGTATCGGGGACCACGCTACCAATGTCGCCGAGTCGGTGATCTATGTGGTCAAGGGCAAGGATGTGCGCCATATCGCCATCGATCAGCTTGAGCGCGAAGCGCTGGCAGGGGGCCATTGAGACCATGACCACACGGATTCTGGTCGTCGAGGACGATGATGCCATCCGCGAGATGCTGGGCTATGTCCTGGTTCAGGCCGGCTTCGAGGTGGTACCTGTCGCATCGGCGGAGGCGGGACTGGCGGCCATCCGCGGCATCCTGCCCGACGTGCTGCTGGTCGACCTCATGCTGCCCGGCATTTCCGGCACCACATTCGCCCGCCAGATCCGGCAGGATCCCCGCACCCGCGAATTGCCGCTGATCATGGTGACCGCCAGGGCCGAGGAAGCGGACCGGATTGCCGGTCTGGAGATCGGTGCCGATGATTACGTCAGCAAGCCCTTCAGCCCGAAGGAGCTGGTGGCCCGCATTCGTGCCGTATTGCGCCGCCGCGCACCCCAGCACAGCGGTGAGCGCATCGAACTGGGGCCGCTGTGCCTCGATCCGGTATCCCATACCGCAACCATGATGGGGAGCCCTGTCGATCTCGGTCCGACGGAATACAAGCTCCTGCATTATTTTCTGTCTCACCCGGGGCGTGTTTTTTCCCGTCAGCAGTTGCTCAATGGCGTCTGGGGCGATCATCGTTTCATCGAGGAACGGACGGTGGATGTCTCTGTGCGGCGTCTGCGGGCCTGTCTCGGTGCGGGGGGTGAGGATCTGATCGAAACGGTGCGCGGCGTGGGTTACAGGCTGGGCCAGCGGGCTCTGGCGGGTTGAGTCGGGATAGGGAGATGGGCGCCTGGCTGGGTCTGCTGCTTAAACTGGCCGTGATCGGGGCGTTGGGTCTGGCTGCCGCTCATGTGGGAGGAACCGTCGCGGGGCTCACCACTGTTTGCACCCTGCTGGCGATCAATCAGTTGTCTCACTTCCTGCTCCTGCGCCGCATGCGTATCTGGCTGCGTGCGCCGGATGCACGCACCCTGCCCCGGGATCAGGGATTGTGGGGCGATATCTTCGTCGACCTGTACCGTTCGTGGCGCCGGCAGCGGGACGAGCGTGACCGCTCTGCCATAACCCTGGAGCGTTTCCGCTCCGCCGTCAGGGCCTTGCCCGAAGGCGTGGTGATGCTCGATCGCGAGCATCGCATCGAATGGTTCAACCAGGTGGCGCAGCGCCAGTTCGGTTTCGATGCAAGCCGTGATCTTGGCACCGTGGTCACCCAGCTGATCCGCCATCCCCGCTTTGCCTTGTGCTTGCGCGGCACGGGGGATGCCGATCCGGTGCTGATCCGGGCCGGTACGGGTGAGGGGCGGGAATTGTCCGTCCTCGTCGTGCCCTTCGAGGCGGGAGGATCCCTGGTCCATGCCCGGGATGTCACCCAGTTGCAGCGTGTGGAGTCGATGCGGCGTGATTTTGTCGCCAATGTCTCCCATGAACTGCGCACGCCCCTGACCGTGATCACCGGCCTGACCGAATCCCTGATGGATGACACGATGGCCGGCGCCGATATCCGGCACCATTATCTGGGCATGGTCCGGGATCAGGCCCGGCACATGAACCGGTTGGTGGAGGATCTGCTTACGCTTTCCCGTCTCGAAACCCAGGACGGGCCGGTGCAAGAAGAGGTGATCGATGGCGCGGCCCTGGCTGCCGCCGTGGTGGAGCAGGGGCGCGTTCTCTCGGCCGGGCGACATGTCCTCACGATGAATGTCACACCCGTTTCCCTTCGTGGCAGCGCAACCGAGATCTACAGTGCCTTCATCAATCTGGTGAGCAATGCGGTGCGCTATACCCCTGACGGCGGGCATATCGAGGTGTGCTGGGGGATCGAAGGTGGTGTGCCGGTATTTTCGGTGCGTGACGATGGCATCGGTATCGCGCCCGAGCACCTGCCCCGGCTGGCGGAGCGCTTTTATCGCGTGGATCGTGGCCGCTCATCCGCAACCGGCGGAACCGGTCTGGGCCTGGCCATTGTCAGGCACATCCTGCTTCGTCACCAGGCTGCATTGCAGATCAGCTCCGCTCCCGGAATGGGCAGTACCTTCCGTGCCGTGTTTCCCGCAAGTCGGGTGGCGGACGAGGAGGTTGTCGTGGCCGATATATGACCAGCGCGCTGTCCGGTTCGCCGGACACGCCCTGACCCGGAGCCATGAAAAAGGGCACCCGAAGGCGCCCTGAAAATCATCATCGCGGCGCATACGGCGTGCTGTGGCACGCCGTATGGCTTTACCGCATTACCACTTGTAGGAAGCGGAGATACCGTAGGTCCGCGGCGTGATGAAGTAGGCCTGGGTCAGGCTGCCGAAACCGGGCCCGAAGTCGATGAAGTTACCCGGCATCTTCTTGTCGAAGGCATTGCGCACCCACAGGGATGCCTCTGCCTTGTCGCCCTTGCGTCCGAGGGGAATGTCGGAAAGCAGCAGCTTGAAGTTCCACAGATCCATGGCGCCGACCTTGGTGTCGTTGGCATTGGCCTGGCCCGGATTGGTGGTGGTCAGCTGGTAGGGGTACATGTACTGCGAGCTGGTGTAGGAGTAATCCGCGATCCCGCGCAGAACACCCCACTGGGTCCGGGCCAGACGGGCATCGGCCACCAGGTTCAGGGTGTGCTTGGGTGCATGGATGAAGGCACGGTTATCCTTCTGGTCGCTCAGGATGCCCGCGAGCTGGTCGGCCGCGGTGGCATAGTCCATGAAGCGGTCATACTTGGTGTCCAGATAGCCGTAGCCGACATTGAAGCGCAGGCCGTCGGTGGGCACGAAGGTACCTTCGATCTCGAGCCCCTGGATGGTCGCCTTGCCAACGTTGGTGACGATGGAGCCGGCGGCACCGGTACCCTGGAATACGGGAACCTGCATGTCGGAAACCTTCTTGTTGAAGTAGGCCACGTTCAGCTGGGCCTTGCCGTCGGCGAAGGTGGTCTTGGCGCCGAGTTCCCACTCCTTGACCTTTTCAGGCTTGTAGGGCGTGATCACATCGGAAACCACCTGGGCCTCACCATTGAAGCCTCCGCTCTTGTAGCCTTCGGAGTACTTGCCGTAGAGGTTCACGTTTTCGCTGTACTTGTAGCCCAGACTCACCATGGGAGTGGTGGAGTTGAAGGTCTTGGCCGCCGTAGTGCCGAAGGGAATGAACGCGGGCAGGGCAAAACCGAAATTGGTCAGCTGCAGATAGCGGTCAACCGTCTTCTTTTCCTGGGTGCCGCGCAGGCCGCCGGTCAGGGTCCACTTGTCGGTCAGCTTGTAGTCGAGCTGGGTGAACCAGGCATTGACCTCGGTGGTGAACGCGTAGCGGGAATCGAATTGCAGGCCACCCGCGCCGAGCTGGCTGAAGTAGGTCTGCGGATTGAGGGTGCGGCCGTTATCCTTGAAGTAGTAATAGCCGAGCACGTAATTCAGGTTGCCCTGGGTACCGACCCACTGCAGTTCATGGGAATCCTGCTTGTAGTTGGAGTAGCGCTGGGTGTGAGCGATGGAGAGCGGGCTGCCGTCCAGATCGAGGCCATCGTCCCAGGTCATCGTGCGGTGTGCGGCGATCCATTTCAGGGTGTTGTGGTCATTGACCTGGTAGGTGAAGGTCAGGGCGTTGCCCTCGACATTCATCTTTTCGAAGGTGGGGCCATTCACGCTGGCGGTGGTCTGGCGGGACTGGGAAACGTAGTTCATCAGGCCGCCGAGACCCATGGGGCCATAGAAGGCGGGGTTCGCGCGCCAGAGCTGGTTGTAGGTGGATTTCTGGTCAACGTTGGTCTTGTCGTACTTGTAGTCGATCTGGAACTGTTCGCTGAACTTGAAATTGGCCGCGAGGCGATATTCCTGGTTGTTGCGGTTGTTCAGTTCGTTGACCGAGCTTCCCGCGGTGGTCTTGACCCAGCCATCACGCTTTTCGTCACGAAGGCCGAAATTCAGGCTCATGATGCCGATCTTGGGCAGATCGAAGGAAGCCTTGATCACCTGGGCGCCGTAATTGCCCAGATCGACGTTGACCGAGCCGCCCCATTCACCGGAGGGTTTGCGGGTAATCAGGTTGATGGCACCGGCCGTGGTGTTACGGCCATAGAGGGTGCCCTGGGGACCGCGCAGCACTTCCACGCGCTCCAGATCGATGGCGTCGAATACGTTGCCCTGGGATTTGCCCAGATACACGCCGTCCAGATACAGGCCGACGGCAGCATCCCAGATCAGGGCCGGGTTGTTGGTCACGCTGCCGCGCATGGCGACCTGGGCGGCAGTGGAGTTGCCCGGTGCGTTGTGGATCTGCAGGTTGGGCGCCAGAGAGCTCAGGTCGGCGATGCTCTGGATGCCGCGGTCATCAAGCTGGGCGCCGCTGATGGCGCTGATGGCGATCGGTACGTCTTGCAGTTTTTCGGCCCGTTTCTGGGCAGTGACGACGACTTCTTCAATGGCGAAGGGGTCATCGGCGAAGGCGGTTCCGGCTTGCGCCAGTGCAGCAATGGAGACCGCCAGTATGGTCGGACGGGAGATGATGCGAAGTCCCATAGTGTTCGCTCCTAACGAGTGGATTGAAAGGGAAAAGATGGAATTTTTGGAATTGCGCCAAAGTGAAACACCGGATGCTTGTTTTTATTGAACTTTCCGGTGCCGGGACAGTAACACAAGGCGGTGTGGCGACACCCTGGATGTGTGCAATCAATGGTTACAAAGTCAGGGTTTGTTGCCAAAACGCGACACATTCATATCCAGATGACCGTAACGACGGGAGCGAATCACTCCGGATTCGACGGTGATCGGTAGGCGATCGTGGCATCATTCCTGACGAAATTCCGCCCGATATCCTGATTGCAAAGCCATGAAGATCGCCACCTGGAATGTCAACTCCCTCAAGGTTCGCCTGCCGCACGTGATCGACTGGCTGAATACCCATCAGCCCGATGCGCTGTGCCTGCAGGAGACCAAGACCGAGGACAAGGGATTTCCTTATACCGAGCTGGAGGCCGCGGGTTACCGCGCGGTGCATAACGGGCAGAAAACTTACAACGGCGTCGCGCTGCTGACGCGGGGGGGCGCCGAAAATGTGCAGACCGATATTCCTGGTTTCGCCGACGAACAAAAGCGTGTCATCTCCGGCACGGTGGGCGGGGTGCGTCTGGTATGCGCCTATTTTCCCAACGGACAGGCCGTCGGTTCCGACAAATATGCATACAAGCTAGCCTGGCTCGCGGCTCTGGAGCAGTGGCTGGTGGAAGAAATCCAGCGCTATCCACACCTGGCCCTACTAGGGGACTACAACATCGCTCCTGACGATCGGGATGTACACGACCCCGCTGCCTGGCGTGACCAGATCCTGTGCTCGACGCCGGAGCGCGAGGCGTTCCGGCGCTTGTTGGAGCTGGGTCTTGAGGATGCCTTCCGTCTTTTCGATCAGCCGGAAAAGACCTTCAGCTGGTGGGATTATCGGGCAGCGGGCTTTCGGCGTAATGCCGGGCTGCGCATTGATCATATCCTGCTCTCCGCGCCACTGGCGGCAGTTTGCACGGAATGCGGGGTGGACAAGGCGCCACGTAAGCTGGAGCGCCCCTCCGACCATGCCCCGGTCGTGGCCGATCTGGCGCTGTAATGTGTGATTTTTCGCCCCAAAAGAAAACGGCCCCGCAGGGCCGTTTTCTTTTGGGGGCGGGGAAATGTGCTCAGCCAAAGTTGGCGGCGGCGAAATCCCAGTTGGCCAGCTTCTCAAGAAAGGTTTCAACGAACTTGGGACGCAGGTTGCGGTAGTCGATGTAGTAGGCGTGTTCCCACACGTCGATGGTGAGGAGCGCGCGGCCTTCACCGCTTTTCAGCGGGGTGCCGGCAGCACCGGTGTTCACGATGTCCACGCTGCCGTCATCTTTTTTCACCAGCCAGGTCCAGCCAGAGCCGAAGTTGCCTACGGCGGATGCCTGGAAGGCTTTCTTGAAGTCATCGAAAGAGCCCCATTTCTTGTTGATGGCAGCGGCCAGAGCACCAGTTGGAGCACCGCCGCCGTTGGGCTTCATGGATTTCCAGAAGAAGGTGTGGTTCCACACCTGGGCCGCATTGTTGTAGAGGCCGCCGGCGGGGGCCTTCTTGACGATGGCTTCCAGATCGAGGGCTTCATATTCGGTGCCCTTGATCAGATTGTTCAGGTTGGTGACATACGCCTGGTGATGCTTGCCGTAATGGAACTCGATGGTTTCCTTGGAGATATGGGGTGCGAGGGCATCCTGGGCGTAGGGGAGGGGAGGGAGGGTATGTTCCATGGAGGTCTCTCTGTCGGGGTTGGGGGAAAGGCGCGGATCGCCGTGAGGACGATGGCGGTCTGCATTGTCGGATGCAGTGATTCTACGCCCAAAGCGGGAGCGAAAAACTCAGGTGGATTCGATACGGGCGGTGGCCTGTCCACTGGCGAATTGAATCTCGATGCGGCTGCCGGGAGGTGCCTGGATACTGTCGCGAACGACCATGCCTGCGGCATCGCGCACGATGCTGTAACCACGGGAGAGAGGGGCTTCCGGGGCCAAAGCATTTAATTGTGTCTGCAGCAGGTCGAGACGATGACAGCGCTGGGTGAGGAGACGCTGCCCGGCCGCCTGCAGGCGCTCTTCGGCCAGGCGCAACCGGGTATGCAGATGTGCCAGGTTGGGACGCACTCCCTGCAGGCCCAGTTGGGCCTGGCCCAGACGACTGACGTCACGGCGCAGATGCCGGCCCAGGGCACCGGCGAGGCGTGCGGCGAGATGTGCCACCTGATTATCCAGAGCCTGAAGGCGTCGTGCCGGATGGATGAGGCGTGTGGCGAGCAGATCGAGACGCTGGAGGCGGGTTTCCGTCATGCGCCAGGCCGTGGCATGAAGATTCCTGCTCAGGTTGATCAGCTTTTCCTGAGCGGCGAACCAGCCGGCAGTGGCCAGTTCTGCTGCGGCGGTAGGGGTGGCGGCGCGCTGGTCGGCGACGAAATCGGCGATGGTGGTATCGGTTTCATGGCCGACGCCGCTGATCACCGGAATGCCGCTCGTGGAAATGGCCCGTGCCACGGCTTCTTCGTTGAATGCCCAGAGATCTTCCAGGCTGCCACCGCCGCGGGCCACGATCAGCAGATCGCATTCGGCCCGGTGGCTGGCGCGGGCGATGGCCGCTGCGATCTGGGCACCGGCATCCTCACCCTGGACCCGGGCGGAATAGAGCACCACGCTGACATGAGGCGCACGCCGGGCGAGGGTGGTGAGAATGTCCTGCAGGGCGGCCGCCTGGGGTGAGGTGACGATGCCGATCGTGCGTGGGAAAACGGGCAGGAAGCGTTTGCGCTCCACCGCGAAAAGGCCTTCCGCTTCCAGCATTGCCTTGAGACGGAGGAAGGCCTCATAGAGCCGCCCCATTCCTCCCCGACGCAATGCTTCGACGTTGAGCTGGAAATCTCCACGGGCTTCGTAGAGCGTGGCCAGCGCCTGGGCTTCAACCTGCTGCCCGTTTTCGGGACGCCAGGGCAGCAACTGGGCGCGGGAGCGGAACATGACGCAACGCACCTGGGCATCCGCATCCCTGAGGGTGAAATACACATGACCGGAGCTTGCCCGGGTCAGGTTGGATATCTCGCCAGCCACCCAGCACAGAGGCAGATGCAGTTCAATTGCCTGACGGGTCAGACGGTTGAGTTCGCGGACAGTAAGAACAGTTGCGCTCATGACGGAGGGCAGAATGGGATGGAGCGGATTCTACGGATTCCATTCATCACGGGGTGACGCAATCCCGCCATTGCCGTGAAACATGCGCTGTTACGCAAAGATTTTGTTAAACCATTGAATTATTTAAGGACTGAAGTACTGCATGATTTTTGACGGAGCTGAAAAAACGCTGACAGAAAGGGGGCTTAGGTGATTCACTCCGGTTTTTCCCACACACTTATCCACAGTTTTTGTGGATAAAAGTTCAAGTGTTCATATCCGGTTTCTGGCCCGTCTTGCCAGTAGACCTGGCAGTACAGGCGGTCAATTTAAAGCAATTGATTTATTTTTTGAGCGGGATTAGGATCGACCGCCATGAGCCAGCCGGCCCGAATCGCTACCCGTGAATCCTTGCCGCTGACCGCCGAACGTCTTTTTGCACAGGACGGGGTGGAGGGCGTGTCCTTGCGCGCCATTGCCCTGGCGGCGGGGCAGCGCAATGTATCGGCCCTGCATTACCATTTTGGTGGCAAGGAGCCGCTGATCGGCGCCCTGCTGGCAATGCGTCTGCAGCCCATCAATGCCCGACGCAAGGAACTTCTGGCCAGTCTCGACCGCGAGAATCGAGGCGAAGACCTGCGCGGCCTGGTCGAAGCGCTGACACTGCCGATGCTGGAACAGCTTCAGGATCCGGACAACCACTGGGTGGGGCTGCTCCACCAGCTTTATCTGCACACGCAGGATGGCTTGATCTTCGCCGGCATCGATGCAGCCCTGGTGACCGGAATGGATCATATCTTCACCCGGATTGCGCGGGTGCTTGCTCCGCTTCCCACAGCATTGCGTGAAAGTCGCATGCGGCTGGCGGGGGCGCAGCAGGTGTATAGCGCCGCCGACTGGTATTACCGCCGTGCTGCCGGTCAGCAGGTGATTCCCCTGGAGCAGCTAGCTGCCAATCTCGTCGATTTCATCGTCGGTGGCTTGATGGCGCCGGTTTCCCCCGGTCGCATCCGGTTGGGCAAACCCGCCTTGCGGACGGCTCAGGCGCTGTAGAGTGCCGGTCAGCGTGGCTTCATGAAAATGTGATGCCACGAGAGAAAAGATGAAGGGAGGGATGAGACATGGATGGTTCGATTTCAGGATGGCCGCAAAGGCTGATCGGGGTTGCCGCCTGGATGATGGCCGGTGTGGCCTCCCTGGCCGTGGCCGGGCCGGATCGCACCGTATTGCCCTTGCCGGAGGCCCATTACCAGGGCAAGGTGGGGCGCTATCTGGCGGATTCCGACAAGCCGTACTTCCCGCCGGGTGTCACGGCGCCCAAAGGGGCGCCGAATGTGGTGCTGGTGCTGCTCGATGATGTCGGTTTCGGCCAGATGGGAACCTTTGGCGGCGGAATTGAAACCCCGGCGCTCGATGCCCTGGCCCATGAGGGCCTGCGTTACAACCGCTTTCACACCACATCTTTGTGCTCCCCGACACGCGCCGCCCTGCTGACGGGGCGCAACCACCATGCCGTGGGTTCCGGACGCATCACCGAACTGGCCAATGGTTACGACGGCTACAACTCCATCATCCCCAAAAGCGCGGCCACGGTCGCGGAGGTGCTGCGTGAAAACGGCTATGCCACCGCAATGTTCGGCAAACACCACAACACGCCCGACTGGGAGACCGGTCGCGCCGGTCCTTTCGACCGCTGGCCCACCGGCCTGGGATTTGAATATTTCTATGGCTTTCTCGGCGGGGATACCAACCAGTATGAGCCAACGCTGTACGAGAACACCGTGCCGGTGCCCGATCAGCCCAGAGGAGCGAACTATCATCTCACCACCGATCTGGCCGATCACGCGATCGACTGGGCGCGCCAGATCCGGGCTGCTGCACCGGAGAAGCCTTACTTCCTGTATCTCGCTACCGGCGCCACCCATGCGCCCCATCATGCGCCGCGCGAGTGGATCGACCGTTTCAAGGGACGCTTCGACCGTGGCTGGGATGAGTACCGCAGGATGACCCTGGAGCGCCAGAAGCGTCTGGGGCTTGTTCCTCCCGATACTGTTCTGACGCCGCGCCCGGAGGGGATTCCCGCGTGGGAGAGCCTGACCCCGGTACAGAAAAAGGTCTTTGCGCGGATGATGGAGGTTTTCGCGGGATTTACCGCGCATACCGATCATGAGGTGGGCCGTGTGATTTCCGCCCTGCGATCGTTGCCGGGTGGCGAGAACACCCTGGTGATCTACATTGCCGGCGACAACGGCTCCAGCGCCGAGGGTGGGCCACAAGGATCACTCAACGAGCTTTCCATCCTCAACGGCCAGATCGAGAATGCCGTGAACATGGTCGATCACCTTGACGAACTGGGTACGGACCACTTTCTCAATCACTTCCCCATCGCCTGGGCCCACGCCATGGATACCCCCTTCCAGTGGTACAAGATGGTGGCCTCCCACCTGGGAGCGATGCGCAACGGCATGGTGATTTCCTGGCCGGCGCGCATCCGGGAGCACGACGGTATCCGTACCCAGTTCCACCATGTGGTGGATGTGATGCCCACCATTCTCGAAGCGGCCGGTCTGCCCGTTCCGCGCAGTGTCGATGGTGTGAAGCAGCAGCCCATGGAGGGTACGAGCATGGTCTATACCTTCGACCATCCCGACGCACCCAGTCATCGCCGTACCCAGTATTTCGAACTGGCCGGCAATCGCGCCTTGTACCACGATGGCTGGATGGCTTCGGCGAAGTTTTTCGCGGTGTCCGACTTTTTTGCCGGCAAGCCCATCCCCACCGACCCCGGCCGGGTGACCTGGGAACTCTACGATCTCGAGCACGATTTTTCCCAATCACGCAATCTTGCCGTCCAGGAACCGGCACGGCTCAAGGCCATGGAGACGCTGTTCTGGAAAGAGGCAGCACGCAACAAGGTGCTTCCGGTCAGTCTCAACAACGAGGAGGACGTGGAGGGTATCTACCGTCCCAATCCCCTGCGCGGCATCCGTGAATTCACCTTCACGCCGGGTATCCGGATGCCCGAGGGATCGGCGCCCAATCTGAAGAACACGTCCTTTCGCATCGAGGCCGATGTCCGCATGGAACCGGGGCATACCCAGGGTGTGATTCTGGCCCAGGGAGGACGCTTTGGCGGTTACTCCCTGTATGTGAAGGATGATCGGCTGCACTTTGCCTACAACTACCTCAACGTTGATCACACACGTATCTCCAGCAGTACGCCCCTCCCCACGGGGCGCGTAATACTGGCGGCGGAGTTTCAGTACGAAGGCGGCAGGCAGCCGGGTGCCGGCGGGACAGTGACGCTGTATGCCGATGGCAAGCTCATTGGTACGGGAAAGGTGCCACGCACCATGGCACGTCGCATCTCCCTGTCGGAAACCTTCGATGTCGGTTTCGACGCGACGACACCCGTGACAACGGATTACACTTCCCCGGCGCGTTTCGGCCCCGATCTGGAGCAGGTGCGTCTGCGTCTGGGCGACGCTGTTTCCACTCATTGACCATCCACTCCAGGGAGCGAGCATGTCTCACCGATTCCCGCCTTTTCTCGTAACGCTGGCGCTTGCCGGCGCTGCCTGGGCGCAGACCGATTCCTCGCCCGAAACCGTACTGCCGCACCCCGATCCGGTTTTCCACGGCAAGATCGGCCGCACGGTGGCGGATTCCCGGGCCGATTATCCCAAGGCCGTGAAGGCGCCCAGGGGGGCGCCCAATATCCTGCTGGTTCTCACCGACGATGTGGGATTTGGCGCCAGCAGCACCTTCGGTGGCGAGATACCCACGCCCAATCTCGATCGCCTGGCGCAGGGGGGCCTGCGCTACAACCGCTTCCACACCACAGCGATGTGTTCACCTACGCGCGCCGCGCTGCTCACGGGCGTCAACGCCCATGAAGCGGGCACCGGCCTGGTGGTGGATTCTCCGTCGGGTTATCCCGGTTACACCGGCATCATCCCCCATGACGTGACTTCGGTGGCGCGTGTTCTGCGTGACAACGGCTACAGCACCGCCATGTTCGGCAAACACCACAACGTGGCCCGCCTGCAGAACTCCCAGGCCGGCCCCTTCAGCCAGTGGCCGGCGGCGCTGGGCTTCGATTACTTCTACGGATTCATCGGCGCGGAGGTCAACCAGTTCCATCCCAAGCTCTATCGCAATACCCAGCCGGCCGATCCGAAGCTCGATCCCGGTTACATTCTCGACCACGACCTGGCCGACGATGCGATCCGCTGGATTCACAACCAGAAGGCGGCGGCGCAGGACAAGCCCTTCTTCGTCTATTACGCCCCCGGCACCGCCCATGCGCCCCATCAGGCGCCGAAGGCATGGATCGCCCGCTTCAAGGGCAAATTCGATCAGGGCTGGGACAAGGTGCGGGAGGAAACGTTTGCCCGCCAGAAAGCGGCCGGCGTGATTCCCGCCGATGCACAGCTCACGCCGCGTCCGCCCGAGATTCCCGCATGGGACAGTCTCGATGCCACGCAAAGGAAGGTCTATGCGCGGATGATGGAGGTGTATGCCGCCATGCTGGCCTACCAGGACGACCAGTTCGGACGCATCGTCGATGAACTCAAGCGCATGGGGCAGTTCGACAATACCCTGGTGATCTTCATCGAAGGCGACAATGGCGCCAGCGGAGAAGGTCATCTTGAAGGCAGCCTCAACGAGATGGGGCATCTGGGCAACCGCTTCGATGAAACCGTGGCGGATCTCGCTGCCCGCATGGAGGATATGGGTGGCCCCGATTCCTACGAGATCTATCCCATCGGCTGGGCGCTCGCCATGGATACGCCCTTCCAGTGGATGAAGCAGATCGCTTCCCATCTGGGCGGCATCCGTAACGGCATGGTGGTGTCCTGGCCGCAACGCATCCGGGCGCGCGGCGAGATTCGTGGCCAGTTTTCCCATGTGACCGACATCTTCCCGACCCTGATCGAAGCCACCGGCATACCGATGCCGACGCGGGTCGATGGCGTCGCCCTGCGTGCTCCCGAAGGCACGAGCCTGGTCTATACCTTCGACGATGCCAATGCGCCGGAGCGGCACACCCTGCAGTATTTCGAACTGTTGGGGAATCGCGCCCTCTACCAGGAGGGCTGGATGGCCAATACCACGCCGCGGCGCCTGCCTTTCGAGCTTTCGCCCCGCCCCGGCGATTACCAGTGGGAACTCTATGACCTGAAAACCGACTTTTCACAGTCGCGCAATCTGGCCCGGGAGATGCCGGACAAACTCAAGGCCATGGAGGACAAATGGTGGGCCGAGGCCGGACGCAACAATGTGCTGCCGGTGGATGACGATCTTCAGTCACGCGACCGGAATGCCGCCCAGACCACGATGATGGCGGCCCGGCGCAGCGATTTCGAGTTCTGGGGGAACGCGGTGAGTGTCTATGCCGACAGCGCGCCCTTCATGGTCGCGCGCTCCTTCAGCATCACGGCGCATGTCACAATCCCCAGGGGCGGTGGCAAGGGAGTTCTGGTGGCATCCGGCAGCCGCTTTGGTGGCTGGAGCTTCTATTTCAAGGATGGCCGGCCAGCCATGCTGCATGCCTATTCCCATCTGCCCCGTCACCAGTATCGGGTAATGTCCGGGCAGGTGGTCCCCCCGGGAGATGCGGTGATCCGCTACGATTTTGATTACGATGGCGGGGGCCTCAACAAGGGTGGCCGGATGCATATCAGCGTCAACGGCAAGGAGGTGGCGAACGGGCGCATCGATCACACCATCAATGTGACGGTGGGTGTCGGTGAAACTTTCGATATCGGACGCGATACGGGGCTGACCGTTGTGCGCGAGTTGCCGGGTGATGGAGCCTTCAATGGCGCGATCGGCAAGGTCGAGGTCAATCTGGCGCCGCTGATGGCCCCGGTAAAAATGGGGCCGGTCAAACGGCCCTGAATGTGTTGCTTGGAGCGGGATGGCATTACCGGTCCGCCTCGCTCATTCCAGGAGAGGAACACCATGTTGAAGCTGAAAATCCGTAGCATTTTTCTTGTGCTGGCCGCCATGGGCACGACGGCTCTGGCCCAGACGGCCGCCACACCGGATACGGTGCTGCCACACCCCGATCCGGTGTTTCACGGCAAGATCGGTCGCACGGTGGCGGATTCCCGGGCCGATTACCCCAAGAGCGTGAAGGCGCCCAAGGGGGCGCCCAACATCCTGCTCGTCATGACCGACGATGTGGGTTTTTCCGCATCCAGCGCTTTCGGGGGCGAGATACCCACGCCCAATCTGGATCATCTGGCGCATGACGGCCTGCGCTATAACCGCTTCCATACCACCGCCATGTGCTCGCCCACCCGGGCAGCCCTGCTCACCGGGCGTAATCATCACGAAGTCGGCACCGCGACGGTGACCGACCTGGCTTCCGGATACCCTGGCTATAACGGCATCATCCCGCACAACGCGACACCGATTGCCCGCATCCTGCGCGACAACGGCTACAGCACGGCGATGTTCGGCAAACATCACAATCTGATCCGCACCGAAAACTCCCAGAGCGGCCCCTTCAACCAGTGGCCCAGCGGCCTGGGTTTCGATTATTTCTACGGCTTCATCGGTGGCGATACCAACCAGATCCATCCCAAGCTTTATCGCAATACCCAGCCGGCAGACCCCGTGCCCAGCCCGGGCTACTTCCTCGATCGCGATCTGGCCGATGACGCGATCCGCTGGATTCACAACCAGAAGGCGGCGGCACAGGACAAGCCCTTCTTCGTCTACTACGCACCCGGCACGGCCCATTCGCCCCATCAGGCGCCGCGTGAATGGATCGACCGTTTCAAGGGCAAATTCGATCAGGGCTGGGACAAGGTGAGGGAAGAAACCTTCCTCAGGCAAAAGGCCATGGGCGTGATCCCCGCCGACGCGCAGCTCACCCCCCGTCCGGCCGGTATTCCGGCCTGGGACAGTCTCAGCGCCGACCGCAAAAAGGTGTATGCGCGGATGATGGAAGTCTTTGCCGGCATGCTCGCTTTTCAGGATAACCAGTTCGGACGGATCGTCGATGAACTCAGGCGCATGGGGCAACTCGACAATACCCTGATCGTGTTCATCGAGGGTGATAACGGCGCCAGCGGAGAGGGCACGGAGCAGGGCACGCTCAACGAGATCGCCACGGTGGGCAACGACTTCACCGACAATTTCGATTACATGCTCAAGCACATCGATGACCAGGGTACCGACAGAACCTATCAGATCTACCCGATCGGCTGGGCCTGGGCCATGGACACACCTTTCCAGTGGGTGAAGCAGATCGCGTCCCATCTGGGCGGCACCCGCAACGGCCTGGTCATTTCCTGGCCGCAACACATCAAGGCACATGGCGAAGTGCGCAGCCAGTTCCATCATGTGATCGACATCACGCCGACCCTGCTCGATCTGGTGGGGCTGCCCCAGCCCACCGAGGTGGACGGCGTGCCCCAGGCGCACATGGAAGGGGTCAGCATGGCCTATACCTTTGACGATGCCAAGGCGGCGGATCGCCGCACCAAGCAGTATTTCGAGCTGCTGGGCAACCGCGCGCTGTATCAGGATGGCTGGCTGGTGAATACCACGCCGCGGCGCATGCCCTGGATGAAATCGCCCCGCGGCAAGAAGAGTGACGATGATTACGAGTGGGAACTCTACGATCTCGATCATGACTACAGCCAGTCCCGCAACCTGGCCAAGGAAATGCCGGACAAGCTGAAGGCCATGGAGGATGCCTGGTGGCAGGAAGCGGCGCGCAATCAGGTGTTGCCGGTCGATGACGATGTCCAGTCGCGCGACCGCATGGCGGCGATGATCACCATGCGCATGGGCGAACGCAGCGAGTACACCTACTGGGCGCGGGATACCAGCGTGGCGGTGGATGCCGCGCCCATGATGGGCAGCCGTTCGTTCTCGGTGCTTGCCAGGGTGACGGTACCCAAGAAGGGTGGCGAAGGCGTGCTCATGGCTGTCGGCAGCCGCATGGGTGGCTGGGCCTTCTATCTCAAGGACGGCAAGCCGGTGGCCTTGCACGCCTTCTCCCACGAGCCCCAGGATCAGTTCCGTATCGCCGGAAAAACCCGGGTTCCGTCCGGCAAGGCGCTGATCCGTTATGACTTCGACTATGCCGGCGGTGGATTGCAAAAAGGTGGCATCCTGCATATCTCCGTCAATGGCAAGGAGGTCGCCAGCGGCCCGGTCGGCCGTACCATCATCGTCCCCGCCGGCCTCGGAGAAACGCTGGACATCGGCCGCGACACGGGGCTCACGGTGAGCACCGAGTACAGCGGTAACGGAGCCTTCAATGGGGATATCGAGCGGGTCGACATCAAGGTGGCTCCCTTGATGCAGGCCGCCAGGCTGAGCGCCACGCCGTGAATCCGGTGTCTTTGCCCCTCGTCTCCGCGTGAAGGCCTGGTTGCGCCTCCTCCTCGCGGGGGCGGTTTCTCTGCTGCTGGCGGCGGCTCACGCGGCATCGGTGCCAGCAGCGGGTAACGCCACCTACGTGGGCAGCGCCCGCTGCGCCACCTGCCATGCCGATGCAATGGCGCAGTGGCGCACGTCCGATCATGCCAAGTCGATGCAGGTCGCGACGGCGGAAACCGTACTGGGACATTTCGATGGCAGCACCACGCGCCAGGGCGGGGCGCCGGTGACATTTTCGGTGAAGGATGGTGCCTATCTGGCTCACGCCATCGGCGAGGATGGTCAGGCCCGCGATTACCCGGTGCGCCATACCTTTGGTTTTTATCCGCTGCAGCAGTATCTGGTGGAGTTGTCCGGTGGCCGGCTGCAGGCGTTGGGCGCGGCCTGGGACAGCCGTGCGGCGGAGCAGGGAGGGCAGCGCTGGTATGACCTCAACCCGGAACTGAAACTCGCACCCGGCGATCCGCTGCACTGGACGGGGCGCGATCAGAACTGGAATTTTATGTGCGCCGACTGCCATTCCACGGGTGTGCGGCGCAATTACGATCTCAAGGCCCGGCGTTACGACACGACCTGGCGCGAGATCAATGTCTCCTGCGAGGCCTGCCACGGTCCCGGTTCACGTCATGTGGCCTGGGCCGGTGGTGCGCGTGATCCGGGCGAAGCCGACAAGGGTTTGCTGGTGTCGCTGCACGCCGGGCGCGATCTGAACTGGACATTTTCCCGGCCGGAACAATTCATTGCCGCGCCTTCGGGCCCGATTGCGGCAGCCCGGCATGAAGTCGATGCCTGCTTCCCCTGTCACGCGCGGCGCCAGCCCTTGTCCGATACGCCGACGCCTGGCAAGCCCTTTCTCGACAACTATCTGCCCAGCCTGATCGAGCGCAACCTTTACTTTCCCGATGGCCAGATCAAGGACGAGGTGTTCGAGTTCGGCTCCTTCACCCAGAGCGCCATGTATCGTGCCGGCGTGACCTGTTCCAACTGTCACGCGCCTCACACGCTCAAGCTGCGGGCGACCGGCAACACCCTGTGCGCCCAGTGTCATCAGGCCGATCATTACGACAGGGTGGAGCATTATCACCATCCCATCGGCAGTAGCGGCGCCCAGTGCGTGAATTGCCACATGCCTCACAAGACCTATATGGGCGTCGATGTACGGCGGGATCACAGCCTGCGCATTCCACGTCCCGATCTGAGCGTCCGGCTCGGCACGCCCAATGCCTGCACCCAGTGCCATGCCGATCACAGCGCCCAGTGGGCCGCCGATACGGTGGCTGGCTGGCGTGGTGGCAAGCCACCCAGGGATCATTTCGCTCCGGCCATCGATGCGGCCTGGCTCGACAGTCCGGCAGCGGACCGCCTGCTGGGGGCGCTGATGGCCCGTGGCGATGCGCCGGGCATCATCCGGGGATCGGCAGCAAGCCAGTTGCGCGATCCGGCGGCCCTGACGCGCGCGGCCCGGGACGAGGATCCCATCGTCCGTCTGGGCGCGGCACGTGGCCTGGAAGCCTTGCCGCCCGATCAGGCAGCCCGGGCAGGGGCCGCGCTGCTGGCCGATCCGCTCCGGGCAGTGCGGGTCGAGGCGGCGCGCAGTCTGACTGGTGTTTCCCTCGATGCCAGGGCAGCGACCCACTTCAAGAAGGCGCAAGGCGAACTTTTCGCCATGGAACAGGCTGCCGCGGACCGTCCCGAATCACACCTGAATCTGGCCCGCCTTCATGCCCGGCTGGGACAGTTTGCCCAGGCGGAAAAGGAACTCCGGCTAGCTTTGAGCCTTGATCCGCGCTTTGTGCCGGCACTGGTCAATCTGGCCGATCTGTACCGCGAAACGGGGCGTGATGCGCTGGGGGAATCGCTCTTGCAAAAGGCTGTGCGCTATGCCCCCGATCATCCCGAAGCACTCCATGCCCTGGGTCTGCTCAAGGTGCGTCAGGGCAGGCGCGAGGAGGCATTGGCTCTGCTCGCCCGCTCGGTCCGGGTGGGTGGTGCCGAACCGCGTTATGCCTATGTGTATGGAGTGGCGCTGGCGGAGACGGGTGCCGGTGACAAGGCGCTGGCGGTGATCGACCAGGCGCTGCGCCAGTCGCCACAAAACGCCAGCCTGCTCCAGGCCCGCATCGCGCTGGAACGCCAGCTCGGACGACAGGCGGATGCAGCCCGTCATCAGCGCGAATTTCAGCGACTGGCAGAAGGGCAATGAGTGGATGCGCCTTGCCTGCTGGCAGTCCGGCGCAGGATTCGTTCAGCGTGCCCGCAGCAGACGGGCATTGAGCACCAGGTTTTCCAGGACCAGCCTGGTGATGGTGGCCGCCGCCATCAGTTCCCGGTCATTCTGGTCCAGCCCCTGATAGGAATCCGAGGCCAGGAGTTCGGTCACATTGGTGCAGGCCAGGGCACGCAGGGCATCCTCGTCGAAAGGGAGATCGGCATAATCGATGGGGTCTTCCACCTCGATCTCCCGCAGCAGATCCAGCAAGGCGTCGGGTGTCATGCGGTTCCCTCCTTGGCGATGCAGTCCTCACGGTAAAGGTTCGCGGTCGCCGTCGATCCGTCGATGAAGCCCGGAGTGTCGGTGCAGCTTACCGGTTTGCGCCCTGCCGGAGATTTCTGCCCGGCCCCTGAAATGCCTTGACAAGCCTTGCCGCCTCCTTTAATTTACCTAATGGTTAAATAAAGGAGGCGGGCCATGGAATCAGGGCAGAACGAGGTATCAGACGATGTGGCCGGGCGCGCCAGCATCACGTCCCGCCGGATTGCCGCACCCCGGGCACGTGTGTTCCGCGCTTTCACCGACCCTGCGCGACTGGCCCTCTGGTGGGGTCCCAGGGGCTTCAGCAACACCTTCCACGAATTCGACCTCAGGCCGGGTGGGTATTGGCGCTTCATCATGCACGGCCCGGACGGTACCGACTATCCCAACGAGAGCGTGTTCGTCGAGGTGACAGCACCGGAGCGGGTGGTACTGCGCCATCTCAACGGCCACCATTTCGTGTTGACCATCTGCTTCACCGAATGCGAAGGTGGCACCGAGGTTGGCTGGTGCCAGGCCTTCGACACGCCCGAGCACTGGCGACGCATTGCCGATTTCGTCGCCCATGCGAATGAGGAAAACCTGGACCGGCTGGCGGAGGTGGTTGCCGCGATGGCGGACTGAGGGACCGCGCGATGGTTGCCGATGCCCTCAGTGCCACGTTTTCCGCCCTGGCCGACCCGACCCGGCGCGCCATTCTTGCCCGACTCGCAGGGGGTGAGGCGACGGTGACGGAACTGGCGGAGCCCTTTGCCATGACCCTGCCGGCAGTGACCAAGCACCTCAAGGTGCTGGAACGGGCCGGGCTGATTCGCCGCAGTCGCGCGGCCCAGTGGCGACCCTGTCAGCTCGAGGCCGAGCCATTGCGGGAGGCCGCCGATTGGGTGGCGCAGTACCGCCGTTTCTGGGAGGCGCGTTTTGACCGGCTCGAAGCCTATCTGCGTGATACCCAAGACAAAGAGGAACCACGATGAATCCCACTGCCACCGGTAGCGTGCAGCACGAAACCATCAGCATCCGGCGCCACTTCACGGCCGAGCCGTCCAGGGTTTTTGCCGCCTGGTCCCGGGCCGATGCGAAGCAGCAATGGTTTGGCCGTCACGAAGGCTGGGCCACTCTGGAATACTCGCTCGATTTCCGGGTCGGCGGGCGGGAGATCAACCGTGCCCGGCCACCGGGAGATGTGGTGCACCAGTACGATGCCCGCTATGAGGACATCGTGCCCGAACGGCGTCTGGTGGCTGCCTACACCATGACGCTGGGAGAGGTGCGTATCTCCTCGTCACTGATGACCGTGGAGTTCCTCGCGGAAGGGACGGGCACCTGCCTTCTGTTCACCGAGCAGATTGCGGTACTGGACGGCAATTACCCGGCTACGGGGCGACGCGAAGGCTGGGAGCTGTTGCTGGACGGGCTGGCAGCCGCGATCCGGTGCCTGAGCCCGGCCTTCAGTCTTCCTGCTCGGGATAGGCCGAGTGCAGTTCCTCGAGAAGTTGACGGTAGATATCCTTCACCTGGGTCTCGCTGCATCCCATCAGCACGGCATCATCCAGGGCGTCTTGCACCAGCTGGCGGATTTCGCCGTAGTTCTGGTTGAGTACCTTGATCTTTTCGGTGCAGGAAACGGGAGCACCATCCGGCTTGCGCCAGATGTGCGCACCCTTGCCGCCACGCGGAGTGCTGCTCATGAGGCCAGATGCTCGTACAGCTTGGTGGAAAGATAGCGCTCGCCAAAGGAGGGGATGATGACCACGATCATTTTCCCTGCCGACTCCGGACGCCGGGCCACCTGGAGCGCCGCCCAGACCGCGGCGCCGGAGGAAATGCCCACCAGCAGGCCCTCGCGGGTGGCCATGGTGCGCGCCGTATCGATCGAATCGTCATTGCTGACGCGGATCACTTCGTCATAGATTCCGGTGTTGAGTATGGCCGGGATGAATCCGGCGCCGAGTCCCTGAATCAGATGGGGGCCCTTCTGGCCGCCGGAGAGCACCGGGCTGGCATCGGGTTCCACGGCCACCATTCGCAGACCGGGCTTGCGCTTCTTGAGCACTTCACCGATACCGGTGATGGTGCCTCCGGTGCCAATGCCGGAAACCACGATATCCACCTGGCCGTCGGTGTCGCGCCAGATTTCCTCCGCGGTGGTCTTGCGGTGGATTTCGGGGTTGGCCGGATTCTCGAATTGCTGGGGCATGAAGAAATCGGGGCCGGAATCAATCAGTTCTCCGGCCCGGGCGATGGCGCCGTTCATGCCCTCGGCGGCAGGTGTCAGCACCAGTTCCGCACCGTAGGCGCGTAGCAGCATCCGCCGCTCGCGGCTCATGCTTTCCGGCATGGTGAGAATCAGCCGGTAGCCTTTGGCGGCGGCCACCATGGCCAGGCCGATACCGGTATTGCCGCTGGTGGGCTCCACCAGAGTGGTTTTCCCGGGGGTGATCTTTCCTGCCTGCTCGGCGGCCTCGACCATCGCAATCGCGATGCGGTCCTTCACGCTGTGGCTCGGGTTGAAGTATTCCAGCTTGGCGACCACCGTGGCCGGCAGACCGGCGGCGAGCCGGTTGATGCGCACCAGGGGGGTGTTGCCGATCAGATCTGTGACTTGATTGGCGATATTCATGGACGGCGGACTCCTCATCGGGTCGGGGAAAAAAGGACTTTAGCCCAAGCCGGGGACGCTTGTGGAATTCCGCCTGCTTTTGATGCTGGTGTCGGGGCCGGGACAATCCCTTGCAATGCTCCCCGTGACGTTTCGGGCACCGGAATTCAATCAGGTGGTACGGCGGGTGAAATCCTTGAGACGAAAGCCCAGTAGCGCCAGGGTGCCCAGATAGGCGATGGCACCGCTCGCCACCACGATGCCCAGACGCACGGCCTTGTGCCAGCCGGTATGGGTCAGCCAACTTGCCTCGCTGCCCATCAGCAGCCAAAGGCCGAGCCCCATCACGGCCAGCGCAATGCCCAGGCGCAGGAGGAAGCCGCCCCAGCCTGGCAGGGGAGTGTAGACGCCCCGGGCGCGCAGGCCCCGGTAGAGCAGCGTGGCGTTGAAGCATGAAGCGAGGCCGATGGACAGTGCCAGCCCGGCATGGTGCAGCCAGCCGATGAAAGCCAGATTCATGAGCTGGGTCAGGGCCAGGGTGACGAGCGCGATCCTGACCGGGGTTCTGATGTCCTGGCGCGAGTAGAAGCCGGGTGCAAGCACCTTGACCAGAATCAGGCCGGTGAGGCCGACGCTGTAGGCCACCAGGGCCTGGCGGGTCTGCAGTACGTCGGCAACGGTGAAAGCGCCATGCTGGAACAGGGTGGACAGCAGGGGGATTGCGAGCAGGGCCAGACCCAGGGCCGCCGGCAACGTCAGCAGCAGCGTCAGGCGCAGGCCCCAGTCGAGCAGCGCGGAGAATTCTTCCTTCTGGCCGTTGGTGTGGGTCCGGGAAAGGCTGGGCAGAAGAATGGTGCCCAGGGCCGCGCCGAGCAGACCGGAGGGAAACTCCATCAGCCGGTCGGCGTAATAGAGCCAGGATACGCTGCCGGTGGCGAGAAAAGAGGCGAAGATGGTGTTGATCAGCAGCGAGATCTGCGACACCGAGACGCCGACCACGGCCGGCGCCATGAGCTTGAGGATACGGCGCACACCGGGGTCCGTGAGCAGCAGGTCGAAGCGAGGCAGCATGCCGATGCGGGCCAGGGCCGGCACCTGGATCGCGAGTTGCAGCATGCCGCCGGCGAATACGGCCCATCCCAGTGCCATCACCGGCGGATCGCAATAGGGGGCGCCCAGCAGCGCGCCGCCGATCATGGCCAGGTTGAGCATCACCGGCGTGAAAGCCGGCAGGGCGAACCGGCTCCAGGTATTGAGGATGCCGGCCGCCAGGGCAACCATGGACATGAACAGGATGTAGGGAAACGTGATCCGGGTCAGGCTCACGGTGAGGGCGAACTTGTCCCCGTCGCTGGCAAAACCGGGCGCGGTGACATAGATGATGAGCGGGGTGGCGATCATTCCTGCCACGGTGACCGCCAGAACCACGAGAAACAGGGCGGTAGCCACATGGTCCACCAGGCGCTTGGTCTCGGCCTCGCCGCGACGGTTGCGGTATTCGGCCAGGATGGGGACGAACGCCTGGGAGAAGGCCCCTTCGGCGAACAGCCGGCGCAGCAGGTTGGGCAGGCGGAAGGCGACGAAAAACGCATCGGTGGCAAGTCCGGCACCGAAGGCCCGGGCAATGACGAAGTCACGGATGAAGCCGAGGATGCGGGACAGGAGCGTCATCCCGCTGACCGTGGCGAGGGCCTTGAGCAGATTCATGGGGCGGGATGATAGGGGAGTTATCCGGATACGGGGTCTTGCAAATGCCAGGGGTGCGCCCTATAATCGCGCGCTTTTCCAATCCCGGAACCACGGAACCCATTTCATGGCCAATTCTGCACAAGCCCGCAAACGCGCCCGTCAGGCCGTCAAGCAGCGTGCCCACAACATGGGCCTGCGCTCCGCACTCCGCACTGCCATCAAGAAGGTGCGCAAGGCGATCGGTGCTGGCGACAAGACCGCCGCTCAGGCCGTCTTCAAGGAGTCCCAGGGCATCATCGACTCCATCGCCGACAAAAACATCATCCACAAGAACGCTGCGGCGCGCCACAAGAGCCGGCTTTCCGCTGCGATCAAATCGCTGTAATCAGGCCACGCCGGGATTCCCGGCATGCAGGTGAATGTTTTGGCCGACAAGAAGACCCGTGCCATCCGGTGCGGGTTTTTTTATGGGTACCCAGCCACCCCGGTACCCGGCGAACCTGCCTTGCTTTGTCATGTACTTTCATGATGGGTATTCCGAGGCCCGGCGAGCCGTCATTTCTTGCAAGTTTCGATTGGATATCCGCAGACCATGAGCCACTCCGATTTGAATGAATTCCTCCGCTACGTCGAGGCCCGGAATCCGGGGCAACCCGAGTTCCAGCAGGCGGTCGGCGAAGTCATGCACAGTTTGTGGCCCTTTATCCAGACCCACCATCGCTATGCGGAGCATGGGTTGCTCGAACGGCTGGTGGAACCGGACCGGGCGATTTCCTTCCGTGTGTGCTGGGTTGACGATCATGGCCGGACCCATGTCAATCGGGGCTACCGGATTCAGCACAGCATGGCCATCGGTCCATACAAGGGCGGGATCCGCTTTCATCCCTCGGTCAATCTTTCGGTGCTCAAATTCCTGGCTTTCGAGCAGACTTTCAAGAATGCCCTGACCACGTTGCCCATGGGGGGAGGCAAGGGTGGTTCCGATTTCGATCCCAAGGGCAAGAGTCCTGGCGAGGTGATGCGGTTCTGTCAGGCGTTTGTGACCGAGTTGTATCGGCACATCGGTGCGGATACCGATGTGCCCGCAGGGGATATCGGCGTCGGCGGCCGCGAAGTCGGCTTCATGGCAGGGATGTACAAGAAACTGGCGAATCGCGCGGATTGCGTATTCACCGGCAAGGGATTGAGTTTCGGTGGTTCACTCATCCGCCCCGAGGCGACGGGTTACGGCACCATCTATTTCGCCCAGGAAATGCTCAGGACCCGGGGGCTTGATTTTGATGGGATGCGTGTATCGGTGTCGGGTTCGGGCAACGTGGCCCAGTACGCGGTGGAAAAGGCCATGGCGCTGGGCGCACGGGTTGTGACCGTATCCGATTCCAGCGGCACGGCCATTGACGAAGAGGGATTCACAGCGGAGAAACTGGCCATTCTGATGGATGTGAAGAACCATCATTACGGCAGGGTGAGCGATTATGCGCAGCGTACCGGTGTCTGCTTCGAGCCGGGCCGGACACCCTGGCACGTTCCCGTGGATGTGGCCCTGCCCTGCGCCACACAGAACGAACTGAAGCTGCAGGATGCGCAATTGTTGATTGGTAATGGTGTCAGGTGTGTGGCCGAGGGGGCAAACATGCCCTCCACCATTGAAGCAGCAGGTGCTTTCGAGTCCGCAGGCGTGCTGTATGCGCCGGGCAAGGCCAGCAATGCGGGTGGTGTGGCCACCTCGGGACTGGAAATGAGCCAGAATTCGCTGCGATTGTCGTGGCCACAGGACGAGGTTGATGGCCGTCTGCTGCAAATCATGCGGGGCATTCACGAGGCCTGCCTGCACTACGGCCGTGGTGCCGATGGTCGGGCCAGTTACATTGACGGGGCAAATATCGCCGGCTTCGTCAGGGTGGCCGACGCCATGCTGGCACAGGGATTGATCTGATCCCGATTCTCTTTTCCACCCATGAAAAACCGCACAACAGCCCCGAATTTGGGGCTGTTGTGTTATCTGCCTCGGAAAATGCGGTTTTTTCGTTCCGGCCGGGGGTATCGTTACGGCTACAATCGGACCCTGACTTACTGTGAGGCTTGGAACACTCATGGATGAACAGATTCGCGCTGCGGCGCTCGAGTACCACCGTATCCCGAAACCCGGCAAGATCGCCGTCACACCGACCAAGTCGCTGAACACCCAGCTCGAACTGGCTCTGGCGTATTCCCCGGGAGTGGCGGCCGCATGTGACGAGATCGTCAAGGATCCGGCCCATGCGTACCAGTACACTTCCCGTGGCAATCTGGTGGCCGTAGTCACCAACGGCACCGCCGTACTTGGGCTGGGCAATATCGGCCCCCTGGCCGGCAAGCCGGTGATGGAAGGCAAGGGGGTTCTTTTCAAGAAGTTTGCCGGGGTCGATGTCTTCGATCTGGAAATCGCCGAGCACGATCCGGACAAGCTGGTGGACATCATTGCCTCCCTGGAGCCGACTTTCGGTGGCATCAATCTGGAAGACATCAAGGCACCGGAATGCTTTTATATCGAGCGCAAGCTCAAGGAGCGGATGCATATTCCGGTATTTCACGATGACCAGCATGGCACGGCCATCATTGCCGGGGCCGCGATTCTCAATGGCCTGCGCCTGGTCGGCAAGGATATCGGCAAGATCAAGGTGGTTTGTTCTGGGGCCGGTGCTGCTGCCATTGCCTGCCTTAACCTTGCGGTTCAGTTGGGCGTCAATCCCGCGAATGTTTTCATCACCGACAGCAAGGGCGTGGTGTATGTGGGACGAGACGCAAAGCTCGATCCGTCCAAGGCGCGTTACGCCAAGGAAACTACTGCACGCTCGCTCGCCGACATCATGCCTGGGGCTGATGTGTTTCTGGGCCTGTCCACCGCCGGTGTGCTGAAGCCTGAAATGGTGCGGGAGATGGCGCCCAGCCCCATCATTCTCGCCATGGCCAACCCGGTTCCGGAAATCCTGCCCGACGAGGCCAAGGCGGTCCGCCCCGACGCCATCATCGGCACCGGGCGGTCCGACTACCCCAATCAGGTCAATAACGTCCTGTGCTTCCCCTTCATTTTCCGTGGCGCACTTGATGTGGGCGCCACCTCGATCACCGACGAGATGAAGGTCGCCTGCGTTCATGCCATCGCCGAACTGGCTCATGCGGAGCAGTCCGACGTGGTCAGCGCCGCCTACGATACCGAAGATCTGCACTTCGGCCCGGATTACATCATCCCCAAGCCCTTTGATCCGCGGCTGATCATTCGTATTGCTCCGGCGGTGGCCCAGGCGGCGATGGCCTCCGGTGTCGCCACCCGCCCGATTGCCGATCTCGATGCCTATCGCCAGCAGCTGAACGAATTCGTCTATCAGTCCGGCCTGGTGATGAAGCCGGTTTTCACCGCCGCGAAGAAAAAACCGGCCCGCATCGTGTTCTGCGAAGGCGAGGATGAGCGTGTGCTGCGCGCGGTGCAGACCGTGGTGGATGAGGGGCTGGCACAGCCCATCCTGATCGGTCGACCGGAGGTCGTCGCCGCCGGCATCACCAAGGCAGGCCTGCGGCTGGTTGCCGGGGAGCATTTCGCCCTGGTGAATCCGGATTCTGATCCGCGTTTCCAGGAGCTCTGGCACGATTACTACGCCACCATGTGCCGGCGCGGAGTCGGCATTGAATACGCAAAGCGGGAAATGCGCCGCCGGTCGACGCTGGTTGGCGCCATGATGGTCAAGCATGGCTATGCCGATGCCCTGTTGTGCGGCACCTTTGGCAAACACAGCCAGCATCTGCGTTATATCGATTCGGTGCTGGGCAAGGCAGCCGGCATTGGCAGCTATTTCACGCTCAACATGCTGATCATGCCCAACCGGACGCTGTTCGTGGGTGATACCTATGTGAATTACGACCCCAGCGCCGAACAGATCGCCGAGATGACCCTGCTGGCTGCCGAAGAGGTACGTCGTTTCGGCCTGATGCCCAAGGTTGCCCTGTGCTCCCATTCCAGCTTCGGCACCGACGATACGCCGACAGCCGTCAAGATGCGTCATGCCCTGGAAATGGTGCGGCAGGCCGAACCCGAACTCGAAGTCGAAGGCGAGATGCATGGGGATGCCGCACTCTCGGAAACCATCCGCGCCCAGGTGTTCCCCGATTCCCGCCTCAAGGGAGCGGCGAATCTTCTGATCATGCCTACCCTGGATGCCGCCAACATCGCTTTCAATCTGCTCAAGACAGTAGCTGGGGATGGTCTGACCGTCGGTCCCATCCTGCTGGGTGCTTCCCGTCCGGTTCATGTGCTGACACCCACGGCGACAGTACGCCGTATTGTCAACATGACGGCGCTGCTCTCGGTCGAGGCCAGCAAGCGCGACTGAATCCATGCGCCCCCCCAGGTCCCCCGTCAAGACTGCCTTGGTATTGACCGGGGGGGGGGCGCGGGGCGCCTACCAGGTGGGCGTGCTCAAGGCGGTGCGGGAACTGCTTCCCGATCCGCACAAAAATCCCTTTCCCATCCTGTGTGGTGCATCGGCTGGTGCGATCAACGCCACGAGCCTTGCTGCCAGTGCTGAGAACTTTGCCTACGGTGTCGATGAACTGGTGAAAATCTGGGCGGGATTCCACGCCCATCATGTCTATCAGGCCGATGCCGCCGGTATTGGTCTGACTGCTGCCCGCTGGCTTGGTGCCCTGATGGCCGGATGGATCGTTCGCTCGGCGCCGACCTCCCTGCTCGACAACACACCTTTGCGTACCCTTTTGAGCGGGCATATTGATTTCGACTGCATTGGCCGCGCCATTGAAAATCAGGCATTGCACTCCATCAGCGTGACCTGCTCGGGCTATACCAGCGGCAAGAGTGTCAGTTTTTTTCAGGGCAGGCCCGATCTGGAGCCCTGGCGGCGTGCACAGCGGGTCGGCGCCCATGTACGGCTGACCGTGGATCATCTGATGGCCTCGAGCGCCATCCCCTTCCTTTTCCCCGCAGTCAAACTCCATCGGGAATATTTCGGTGACGGCTCCATGCGGCAGATCGCTCCGATCTCACCCGCTATCCATCTGGGGGCAGAGAAGATCCTGGTAATCGGTGCGGGGCGCATGAACGAGACCACCGAACGACGGGAGCATGCCCATTACCCCACGCTGGCCCAGATCGCCGGCCATGCCATGTCCAGCATTTTCCTCGACAGCCTGACGGTCGATCTGGAACGACTGCAACGCGTCAATACGACAATGCGCCTGATTCCACCCTATGTCCGCGAAGAAATGGGTATCACGATGCGCCCCATCGAACTGCTGGTGATTTCGCCCTCGAAGCGGGTCGATCACCTTGCGGCAGAGCATGCCCAGGCACTGCCCTGGCCGATACGCACCTTGCTGCATGGAATCGGGGCAATGAACCGCAGCGGAGGTGCCCTGACCAGCTATCTTCTGTTCGAGCAGCCATTTACCCGGGCCTTGATCGATCTCGGTTATGGCGATGCCATGGCCCGTCGGACCGAACTGGAAGCGTTCCTTTGCTTATCTTAGGATAATGCTTGAGATATATCCTCTATCCTGATAATTCATATGTGTATTTTGAATTGTAAAATTGGAGGCGTTCACCTTTTGGGGCTGTTAAAATCGCGCCCGGTGATTGAGGAGAAGACATTATGAAAAAGACCGTGATCTCCTTCGTGACGGCCTTGAGCCTGCTGGGTGGCGCCTGCCTCCCGGCGGATGCACTGGCTGCCCATGGAAAGAAATCCAAAACTTCCCATTCGAAGACGCATGGGGTGGCCAAGAGCGCGCACCACCACAAAGCCAAAGCGAAAAAAACGCATAAGAGCCGGCATGCGCCCAAGGTTGGTGCTGCCGCCGAAAACCCGCAACACCTTGTGCTCCAATCGACCTCCGTCATGGTTCAGGATCAGACCACGGGAGCCATCCTGTTCGAGAAGAATGCCGGCGCTGTTGTCCCCATTGCTTCCATCAGCAAGCTGATGACGGCGATGGTGTCCCTCGATGCGCAACCCGATCTGCGGGAGGCGATGGTCATCGGTGACGAGGATGTGGACACGCTCAAGGGCACGCATTCCCGTCTCAAGGTGGGAACCCGTCTGAGCCGCGAGGAAATGCTGCGGCTGGCCCTGATGTCCTCCGAGAATCGTGCTGCGTCGGCTTTGTCCCGCTATTACCCGGGAGGCAAACACGCTTTCGTGGCGGCCATGAATCGCAAGGCATTGTCCTTGGGACTGACTGAAACCCATTTCGAGGATCCCACCGGCCTGACTGCTGCCAATGTTTCCAGCGCCCGGGATCTGACCAAGATGGTGGCTGCGGCCCACCAGTATCCCCTGATCCGGGAATTTACTACTACCGCCGAGTGGCCGGTGACGCTGAACGGACACAGCGAAACCTTTCGCAATACCAATCTGCTGGTACGCTCCGGCACCTGGGATATCGGTCTTTCCAAAACCGGGTTCATCAACGAGGCTGGCAAATGCCTTGTGATGCAGGCCTGGTTCAACAACAAGCCGATGATCATCGTACTGCTCGATTCATGGGGCAAGCTGACACGCATCGGCGATGCCCAGCGGATCAAGCGCTGGGTCGAGAGTGCCGCCCTGGCAAGGCGCACCACGACCGGATGATCCGCTATCGCCCGAAATAAAAAGACCGGCAGTGTGCCGGTCTTTTTATTTGCTCATGCGGTTGGTTTGGGCGAATGCCCCAGCGTTGCCGAAATTGCATCCGCTGCCGCCCGGATTTTGGGGATCCATCCGGGATCGTAACGATCCGCAGGCGCGGAAACGGAAATTCCAGCCACCATTTCGTTCCTGTCGTCCCGGATGGGGGCGGCAACGCAGCGTAACCCCTGCTCGATTTCCTCGTTGTCGTGCGCAATACCATGACGCCTTACCTTGTCCAGTTCCCGTTCGAGTGCAGGCAATCCGGTGATGGATGTGGGTGTGAAGCCGGGCAGGCCGGTGCGTCGGACATAGTCCTGGATGCTTTGAGCATCTTCTTCCGCCAGATAGAGTTTGCCAACCGCAGTCACATGCAGAGGAGCCCGGGCGCCAACCAGGTGCACCACCCGTACCGATGAGCGGCCGCTGGATGTCCGCTCGACGTAGACGATCTCGTCTCCCTGTCGCATCCCCAGATTGACACTTTCTCCCAGTTCCCGGTGCAGGGCCTGCATCAGCGGCATGGCGGAATCTCTGATGCTGATCCGCGATTTGACGACATTACCCAGTTCCAGCAGACGTATGCCGAGTCGATAAGTCCCCGGATCGGTCCGCTCGGCAAAGCCGGCACTGGCCATGGCGGCGAGAATGCGGTGTGTCGTGGAGGGGTGCAGCGCTGACTCCAAGGCCAGCTGCTTGAGTGAAACCGGGTCGTTGTGGTGCGACAGAATCTCGAGCAGACGCATCATCCGCTCGATAACCTGAATGCCGTTCTTGGATTCCTCTTGAACTGGAAGACGGGGCACGATGTAGAGGCAGAGGCGGGCTGGAGACGGATTTGAGTCTAGCATTCCCCATCACGGCATGAGATTCTCTGGTGAATCCGGATATGGTGCTATTCGCCGGATGTGTCGGCCGGGATTTTCTCGGATACCAGCGGTTGCCGATAGTAGTCGCGCAGGTTGCTATAGCGTTCGGCGCGTACTTCCCGCACCTGACCGATCGCCCTGATCACCGGTATACCCATGTGGGTCAGGGTTTCGACCGCCATCATGAGGCTCCCTTCGAGCACGTCCGAAACCACTTCGGTGGCACCGGCGCGTTTCAGGCGATCGACCTCGGATTCGTCCGGAACCCGTGTGATCACAGGAATGTCACCACGCTGCTGGCGTATGCGGCGCAGGATGCGTAGTGACGAATGCACGTCCGGATAGGTGATGACCACCGCACGGGCACGATCCAGACCTGCCGCGGCAATCACTTCAACCCGATCGGCATTGCCGAACATGACCGTGCCTCCCACAGGCCGGAGGCTGGCGCGATTCGGGTCCAGATCCAGGGCCAGAAAGGGGATATCTTCCCGGGCGAGGAAACTGCCGATACGCTCGCCCGTGCGACCGTAGCCACACAGGATCACATGACCGGAGAGAGGTTCGCTGCCCGCATGGATCGCATCCATGCGTGGCTTGGGGTGGGACCAGCGGCCGCGTGTGAGACGTTGCCCCGAGCGGGCGGCCAGTCCGATCAGGCTAGGGGCGAGAAACATCGAACTGAGCATTGCGGCCGTGGTTACCTGAAATACTTCGTCATTCATCAATTTCAAATTGTGCCCCACTTCCATCAAAACCAGGCCGAATTCTCCTGCCTGTGCCAACTGTCCGGCAGTACGCAAAGCCACGTCCAGCGGGATGCCCCTGGTCAGGGTTATGATCATCACCACCAGGGCCTTGCCAGCAACCAGCAAGCCGACCGCGAGCAACAGCCGGTCCAGATTGGAAAGCACATAGCCCAGATCCAGGGTCATGCCGATGGTGACGAAAAACAGACCGAGCAGGATGTCGCGGAAGGGCCGTATGTCGGCTTCCACCTGATGCCGGTAGGCAGTTTCGGAAATCAGCATGCCGCCAACGAATGCCCCCAGTGCCAGGGAAAGGCCGGCGCGTCCGGTGGCATAGGCCAGACCCACCACGATCCACAGGGTTGCCAGTACGAACAGTTCTTCCGACTTGTGATGGGCCACGCTGTCGTAAATGCGCGCCATCAGACGTTTACCCACCGCAATCAGAATGACGAGAACCAGACTTGCCTGGAGCAAAGCCAGCATCAGTGGTCGCCAGATGCCTTCATCGGGTGAGGCCAGGGCCGGCAAGAGCAGAAGGACGGGGACCAGGGCGAGATCCTGGAATAGAAGGACGCCCATGGTCAGTCGCCCCGATCGTGAATGCAGTTCGAAGCGGTCGGAAAGCAGTTTGGCGACTATGGCCGTGGAGGACATGGCCACCGCCAGCCCTACCGCCATACCTGTCCGCCAGTGCTGGCCATAGCCGTACAGGGTGATCAGGATCGTACCCAGCGTGGTCAGCGCGACCTGGGCGGTGCCGTAGCCGAACACGATACGACGCATGCGGCCAAGGCTGGCAAGGCTGAACTCGAGCCCGATAGAAAACATCAGGAACACCACGCCGAATTCAGCGACGCTTTCCACGCTTTTGTTTTCAGAAAGCAGGCGCAGGCCATGCGGACCGATCACGATACCGACCGCGAGATATGCCAGCATGGAGGGAAACTTGAGCCGGCGGGCGGCGGCAACGGCACCGACGGCGGCAGAAAGCAGGAGGAGAAGCTGGAGCAGGTTCTGATACATGGCCCGATGATACGGCCATTCCCATGCCTGTCCGGGGAAGACCCTTGTCCCTGCTAGACTTGTTTCATGCCTCTGCGTCTCATCGTTCTCCTCGCATCCTTTCCGGGGGTCTGCATGGCCGGTATCGATCCGGTGGTGACAGGCATACCGCTTGAGTTTTTCCTCTTTGGCGCCACGCTCCTGGGTGTTGCCCTGTTCCACCGGCATACCTTGCGTACAGCACTGCTGGGGCTGGGAGTCATCGTGGCCTACAAGTGCATTGTGACCGGCTTCCCTACCGGATCGGGATGGGTCGGGCTGATCGGCCATCTTGCCCATGAATGGGTGACCCTGGCGAATCTCCTGGGCTTGCTGCTGGGCTTTGCCCTGCTCTCGCGGCATTTTGAGAAAAGCCGAGTACCTCTGATCCTGCCGCGCTATCTGCCCGATGACTGGAAGGGTGGGTTGCTGCTCCTGGCAATGGTCTTCGTGCTGTCCGCCTTTCTCGACAATATCGCCGCCGCCCTGATCGGCGGCGCCATGGCGCATCAGCTGTTTCGTGCCCGGGTTCATGTCGCCTATCTCGCGGCCATCGTGGCTGCGTCGAATGGAGGTGGTGCAGGTTCCGTGGTGGGGGACACCACAACGACGATGATGTGGATCAGTGGTGTGGCTCCTGCCGACGTGCTGCATGCCTTTGTGGCTTCGACTGCGGCATTTTTTGTTTTTGCCATTCCTGCTGCCCGGATACAGCAGGCCTACTCCCCCATTCTCAAAAATTCCCATGCGCATGTTCATGTTGACTGGGTGCGGATAGCGATCGTCGGGGGGATGCTGTGCGCTGCGGTTGCGACCAATGTGGTGGTCAATCTGTTCTATCCGGCATGGGCTGAAAGCTTCCCCTTCGTGGGCGTCTCCGTATGGTGTGCCCTGCTCCTGTCTCTTGCCTGGCGCCGCCCTGACTGGGAAGCCCTGCCCGAATCCTGCGCGGGCGCCTTTTTCCTGCTGTCACTCGTGCTTTGTGCATCGCTGATGCCGGTCGAGGCCTTGCCCACCGCCACATGGCCGGTGGCGTTCGGATTGGGCTTTGTCTCGGCGGTATTCGACAATATTCCGCTCACGGCACTTGCCCTCAGGCAGGGAGGGCATGACTGGGGCATGCTGGCCTATGCTGTCGGTTTTGGTGGCTCCATGATCTGGTTCGGGTCATCCGCCGGCGTTGCGTTGTCCAGCATGTATCCTGAAGCACGTTCGGCAGGCCGCTGGCTGCGTCATGGCTGGCCGGTGGCTGCAGCGTATGTGTTCGGGTTTTTTGTGCTTCTCGCAGTGCTGGGCTGGCATCCCCGGCCGCTTCGCTACTGATCCACGAAGATCATGCAAGGATTCATCCTGTTTGGCCATGGTGCCCGCAACCCTGAATGGGCGCTTCCCTTTCATCGCCTGCGCGATGCGATCATCGCGCGTCGTCCGGATTTGCCGGTGTGTCTGGGCTTCCTCGAATCGATGCGTCCTGACTTTGGCGAGGCGGTGAGTTCCCTGGCTGCCATGGGGGTAACGGAAATCACCGTCATTCCGGTATTCATCGCGGGTGGTGGTCATGTGAAAAAGGATCTGCCTGTCATGGCTGCCGCGGCGATGGATCGTCATCCGGGGGTATCGATTGCCATCGCTGCTGCGGTGGGCGAGGCTGCGGTCGTGGTGGAGGCCATGGCGGAATATGTCATCGCCACTCCGTGGCAGGCGGGAGATGCCGTGGCGTAGCCCTGCAGGCATCATCCTGATATTGCGTAAACCGCGTCTCCATCAGGGTTATAGGGTTATCGCGCCTGACCGCAGGCATTGCGGAATCCTGCAAAGCGCCGATAATGACAAACCCGATCTTGATCAATCCCGGAGGTTTTCATGTCACTGCGCATCAACGATATCGCACCTGATTTCACTGCTCAAACCACCCAAGGCACCGTTCGCTTCCACGAATGGATCGGGGATCAATGGGCTATCCTGTTCTCCCATCCCAAGGATTTCACTCCGGTGTGCACCACCGAACTGGGCTACATGGCCAAGCTCCAGCCGGAGTTCACCAAGCGTAGCTGCAAGCTGATCGGTCTCAGCGTCGATCCTGTTTCCAACCATGAAGGCTGGGCCAAGGATATCGAAGAAACCCAGGGCCACGCGGTGAAGTACCCCATGATCGGTGATACCGATCTGGCGGTTGCCAAGCTCTACAACATGCTGCCGGCTGACGAGACGGGCACTTCCGAAGGTCGCACCGCCGCTACCAACGCCACGGTACGCACTGTCTTCATCATCGGTCCGGACAAGCGGATCAAGCTGATGCTCACCTATCCCATGTCTGCCGGTCGTAATTTCGATGAAATCCTGCGTGTGCTGGATGCCATCCAACTGACTGCCAGGCACAAGGTGGCGACACCTGCCAACTGGCGTCCGGGAGACGATGTGATCATCTCGCCCGCGGTTCCCGATGAAGAAGCGAAGACCCTGTTTCCCAGTGGCTGGAAGGCGCACAAACCCTATCTGCGCGTCACCAAGCAGCCGGGTTGATGTGGCGGCTCCGGGACGATGCCTGTCATCTGTCCCGACGCTGGTTCCGTCCCATCCTTCCGCTTTGCTCTGGCGGCAGGGTGGGCGGCCTGGTTTTGCTGCATCCTGATTCGCATGTCGATGGTGAGCGGTCGTGACCGGTATCCAGGATTCTGTGCGCCTGCAAAATGCCCTGACCCTGATCGACACCGCCAATGCGGAAGACCCCCGCGATGAGGAGGGGCAGCCAAAGGAACTGCTCTATGGCCGTCGCATGGGCGAAATGCTGTCACGCTATTTGCCAGATGCTTCGGAAGTTGTCCGTCTTGCCGTGCGCGCCCAGCACCTGCGTCGCTGGCGCATCCCGCGTACCGACTATCCGGCGGATCGGGATGGCTATTATCACTGGCGCAACGCTCTGTACCGGTTTCATGCCGAGCAGGCGGGGTGCCTGCTGGCTGAAGCCGGTTACGATGCGGAACGGATCGCCCGGGTTGAAGCTGCCGTGGGTAAGCGCCAGCTGCCGTTCAACCCGGATGCGCAAGATGTCGAGGATGTCGCCGCTCTGGTGTTTCTCGAGCATTATCTGGCCGGCTTCGTTGCGCAGAAAATGGATTACAGCGAAGACAAGCTACGCAATATCATCATCAGGACCTGGCGCAAGATGTCTCCTGCTGCCCGGCAGTTTGTACTCGATGACGGAGTGTCCTTGCCCGTACATCTGGTTCCGCTGATCCGGTCGGTTGTGGCCAAATAATTCCATTCGCATTCATCTTCCCGGGCGCCGGTTCTCCCGTTATGATTGTCTGTTTTTCTGGCGTTGATTGAAAATCAGCGGCAGCAGTCCGATCGGGATCGTCAGGGGGAGCCTCAGGATGCAGGTGGGATTTATTGGTCTTGGCTTGATGGGTGCGCCCATGGCGCGGCATCTGCTCCATGCGGGTCATCATCTGCATCTTTGGGCGCGTCGTCCCGCTACGCTGGTACCGTTTGCCGACACCGGTGCGGTGATCCATCAATCACCGGCCGAGATGGCTGCCACGGTCGATGTGGTGTTCACCATGGTGGCCGACGGTCCTGATGTGGAACAGGTGCTGCTGGGGCCGCGGGGTATTGTCGAGGGCGCCCATCCGGGGCTGGTAGTGGTGGATATGAGTACCATCGCGCCGGCGATTGCCCGTGATCTGAATACGCGCCTGGCCGCTCACGACATTGCATTTCTCGACGCACCCGTCTCCGGGGGCGAACGGGGAGCCCGGGAGGCGACCCTAACCATCATGGTTGGTGGTGCAGCAGACATTTTTGAACGGATTCGCCCCTTGTTTTCGCTTATGGGCAAATCGGTGTCTCTCATTGGCCCCGCCGGTGCAGGACAGGTGGCCAAGGCCTGCAACCAGATTCTCACCGGTGTGGGAGTGATGGCTCTGGCCGAAGCGCTGAATTTCGCCCGGACCAGCGGGGTCGATCCTGCCAACGTGCGCCAGGCCCTGCTGGGTGGTTTTGCCTATAGCCGTATTCTCGAAAACCATGGCCAGCGCATGCTGGATCGTGATTTCACGCCAGGCTTCAAGGCATGGATGCATCAGAAGGATTTACGTATCGTGCTTGAGGAAGCCCAACGCATGGGCCTGATGCTGCCTTCCACCGCCACGACTGCCCAGGCGTTGAATGCATTGGTGGGATCCGGTCATGGCGAGGATGATTCGATCGCCCTGATCCGGTTGCTCGAGCGCATGGGTGAGGCATGGGTATGACGCCACCAGTCACCCTGTCCGCCGCAGGCACCGGCATGGCGGGGCTGACCCTGATGGAATTGCGGTCGATTCTCGAGAACGCCACCGTGGGAATCATGTTCACCCGCAATCGCATCGTGGCGCAGGCCAATACCCTGTGCGCGAGCATGTGGGGTTATACACAGGAAGAATTCATCGGTCTGTCCGGAGTCGCGTTGCATCCCAACCAGGAGGCCTACGATGAACTGGGGCGTCACGCGGTACCAAAGCTGATTGCCGGGTGCGCCTATCAGACCGAACAGCAGATGAAGCGCAAGGACGGGAGCCTGTTCTGGTGCCGTATCTCGGCCAAGGCGGTGGATCCGGCGCATCCGCGCCAGGGCACGATCTGGATCATGGAGGATGTGACCGAGGATCGCCTGATGCAGGAGGCACTGGCCCGTTCCACACGTGAGCTCACCAGCATCTTCGAATCGGCCATGATCGGTATTGCTGTTTTGCGTCAAGGCAGGATCGTACGTTGTAACCAGCGTTTCGAACAGTTGCTTGGCTTTGCTGCGGGTGGCGCGCTGGGGTTGCCCATCGACGGTTTTTTTGCCGCAGGTGCCTTGCATGATGCGGCGGTCAACCATTTCCTTGGCGCAACCACCGGGGAGTGGCGTCATGATGGCGAGATTCCCATGCTGCGCCGGGATGGTGCGACCTTCTGGGCGCGAGTATCGGGCCGCACCCTGACGGCGGACCCGGCGACGGGCATGGTCTGCCTGGTAGAGGACTTCAGCCGCCAGCGCGAAGCCGCGGATCGGCTCTCCCAGGCGCTCGATGAGCAAAAGACCATCTTCGATAACGCCACGGTCGGCATCCTGTTCACACGTGGCCTTCATATCATGCGTGCCAACCGCCGGCTGGCGGAGATCCTGGGCTGTAGCCTGGAAAAACTGATTGGCATGAAGGTACGGGATCTTTTTCTGCAACGTCCCGACTATGCCGATCTGGCGGATCGTTCCTTGCGGCAGCTGGCAAAAGGGGAACCTTTCGTCGTGGAAACCGAAGGGGTCCGTCTGGACGGCAGCAACGAGCGCTATTGGGTTCGCTTTTCCGGGCGGCTCGTCGAGGGTAGCGACGATTATGATGTGATCTGGATATTCGAGGACATTACCGAGCGCCATGCGGTACAGCAGGCCCTGATCCGGGCCCATGATGAACTCGAGCAGAGGGTGGTGGAGCGGACTGCGGCCCTTGAAAGCGCCAATACCCAGCTTCAGGCCGAGGTGCAGGAGCGCAAGCTGACCGAGCGACGGGCATGGCACATGGCGCACCACGACCCGCTCACCGGCCTGCCCAACCGCGCCCTGTTGCAGGACCGTCTGGAGCAGGCGCTGGCCCAGGCGACCCGGCGCAAGAAGCGGCTTGCCGTTCTGTTTCATGATCTGGACCGGTTCAAGGGAATCAACGACACCCTGGGGCATGCCATTGGCGATGAATTGCTCAAACAGGTAGCCGAGCGTATCAGGGGCGCGGTGCGCGCTGCGGATACCGTATCCCGGCTCGGTGGTGACGAGTTCGTGGTGTTGCTGCATGATGTCGGATCGACGGATGACATCATGCTTGTGGCCGAGAAAATCGTCGCCGCCCTGGCGCCGCAGATACGGATTGAAGGGCACGATCTGCATGTCACACCTTCGATCGGGATCGCCGTATTTCCCGATGATGGCATCGAAGTGGTGCAGTTGATGAAGGCTGCCGATACTGCGATGTACCATGCCAAGGCTGCCGGACGGAACAACTTCCAGTTCTTCCAGCCTTCCATGAATGACGAGGCGACCCGTTTCTTCAAGCTGGAGAACCGCCTGCGCGCTGCGCTCGAACGTAACGAACTGGTGGTTCATTACCAGCCTCTGATTGATCTCGGTGTGCGAAACGTGATCGGAATGGAGGCCCTGTTGCGCTGGAATGATCCCGAGCGGGGCATGATTCCTCCGGCGGAGTTCATTCCCGTAGCCGAGGAAACCGGGATGATCGTGCCGATCGGTGAATGGATCCTGATGCAGGCCATGCGCCAGAACCGGATCTGGCAGGAACAGGGTTATCCCCTCGTGCCGGTATCGGTGAATCTTTCCCCCCGCCAGTTCCAGCAGCGGGAGTTAGTGTCCACCATCCGCCGGATACTGGCCGAAACCGGCCAGCCGGCGCGGATGCTGGAACTGGAAATCACCGAGGGTACCCTGATGCATGATGTTGAAGAAACCCTGGTAAAGCTGGAGGAACTGGCGGCCATGGGGGTGCGTCTGGCCATTGATGATTTTGGTACCGGTTATTCCAGCCTGTCCTATCTCAAGCGTTTCCCGGTGCACAAGCTCAAGGTGGATCAGAGTTTCGTGCGCGATCTGTGCGAAGACAAGGACGATGCGGTCATCGTCTCGGCCATCATCGGACTTGCCCGCAGCCTGGGGCTGGAAATCCTCGCCGAGGGTGTGGAAACCGAGGCCCAGCTGTCGATGCTGATGAATTACGGTTGTACCAAGTTCCAGGGGTATTACTTCTCCCGTCCTTTGCCGGCGGATGCTGCCGGGGAGTTGTTCACTCCGGCGGCTCTTGCCCGGCAGTCAGGTATCTGACCGTTTCTCCGGGAGCGCGTTGTGCCAGTAGAGTCTGCCCGCTGGCCGGCTGCCGATCAGGCCGGATCCGGGGTCAGGCGATGTGGTAGGCGGTGGCCCGTTCCACTTCGTTACGGGAACCCAGGATCACCGGTACCCGCTGATGGAGACCGGCAGGGACGATATCGAGGATGCGGCCCCGGCCGTCGGTGGCGCGGCCACCGGCCTGCTCGATGATGAAGGCCATCGGGTTGGCTTCATACATCAGGCGCAGCTTGCCGCCCTTTGCCGCGGTCTTGCTGTCCAGCGGGTAAAGGAAAATGCCGCCACGGCTGATGATGCGATGCACGTCGGCCACCATCGAGGCAACCCAGCGCATGTTGAAATCGTGGCCTCGCGGCCCGTCCTTGCCCGCCAGCAGTTCATCGATATAACGCTTGACGGGCGCCTCCCAGTGGCGTGCGTTGGAGGCGTTGATGGCGAATTCGCGGGTGTCCTCGGGAATGCGCACATTTTCCTGGGTCAGAACGAAACTGCCCAGTTCACGGTCCAGGGTGAAAATATTGACGCCGTCACCCAGGGTCAGCACGAGGAGCGTGGTGGGGCCATACACGGCATAGCCGGCGCAGACCTGCCGCGTGCCGGGCTGAAGAAAAGCCTGCTCACCGGGTTCCATGCCATCAGGGCAGCGCAGCACCGAGAAGATGGTGCCGACCGAGACATTGACATCAATGTTGGAGGAGCCGTCGAGAGGGTCGAACAGCAGCAGGAACTCGCCCTTGGGATAGCGGTTGGGAATAGGATGGGGGTGTTCCATTTCCTCGGACGCCATGGCGGCGAGATGACCGCCCCACTCGTTGGCCTCGAGCAGGATCTCGTTGGAAATCACGTCGAGCTTTTTCTGCGCCTCGCCCTGGATGTTGTCCGATCCGGCCGAGCCGAGCACACCGGTCAGACCACCCTTGCCGATGGCGCTGGCGATGGATTTGCAGGCGCGGGCAACGACTTCGATCAGGAGGCGCAGGTCGGAGCCGATGACATTCTTCTTGCGCTGCTCTTCGATCAGGAAACGGGACAGGGTAACGGGAGACATGCGGTACTCGGTAGGGGACGGTGAGCGGGCGCGCATTATATCCAGCGGGGAATCACACAGCCTTCCGCACCTTCCTCTTGCCAAGAAAGGCGGTATCGGGGCAATCTAGGGGCGATCAAATCCAGCCGGCGCCGTGAAGTTCATCTTTCAGGTACGCGTAGTAGATCGGTGCCGCCACCAGGCCGGGAATGCCGAAGGCGGCTTCGAGGGCCAGCATGGCGAGCAGCAACTCCCATGCTCTGGCGCTGATCCGGCTACCGATGATGTGGGCATTGAGAAAATATTCCAGCTTGTGGATCGCGATCAGGAATGCCAGCGAGGCGGCGCCCAGTTCGACCGAATGTGCCAAGCTGATGACGACGATGACGGTATTGGAAATCAGGTTCCCCAGCACCGGCAGCAGGCCGGCAATGAACGTGAAGGCGATCATGGTCTTGATGAGGGGAAGATGGATCCCCAGCAGGGGCAGGGCCACACCGAGATAGAGTGCGGTCAGTCCGGTATTGATCGTGGAAATCCGCACCTGGGCGAAAACGATGCGGCGAAATGCTTCTCCCAGGCGACAGGAGCGCTCCAGCAGGGCTGCGGCGAGTGGTGGGTGGGTGGTATCGGGGCAGGCTTCGTGCAACGCGATCATGGCGCCGATGATCATTCCCAGAAGCGCGTGGGCCAGGCCACGCAGGGCGCCTCGTCCCGCCAGTTGCACATCCTGGCTGTGTTCCCGCAACCAGTGTACGACGGTAGCCTGCAGCCCAGCATCTTGCGGTGGCAGATAGGCTTCGAGCCAGCCGGGAAGTGTTTCCCGCGCCCGCTCGATGATCTCCGCCAGACGTTGCCCCAGATCCGCCACGCTGCCCGCATCGCTGCGGAAGAACGCCACGATGAGCATCACACCGGTCACCGTCGCACCGATCACCACCGTGCCCAGCAGCGCCACGGCGGCCAGCTTGGCGCGTTCGTTGGAGAGTCGCGCGGCGAAGAAGGGTGCCACGATATGCACCAGCTGATAGACCAGCAGACCGGCGAGCAGTGCCGGCAGCATATGGAGCTGCAGGATCAGGTAGAGGCTGATGGCGGAGAGAATCCAGGCGGCGAGGCGAAAACGGTCGGGTGCGAGAGGCATGATTCGGTGGGTGATGACAGACTTCGCCAGTCTAGCGAATTTGCTCGCGGTACACTCCGCAGGTGAGAGCCGCCATTGATTTTCCCGCCACATCCGCTGCCCGCCTGCAGGCAACTTTCGATGCACCGCTGGCGCGTCTGGATGCCTGGCATCCAGAGCAGGTGATCGCGGCCTTGCGCACTGCGCAGGACTGGGCGCAGGCGGGCCACTGGGTGGTGGGCTTCGTTGCCTACGAGGCAGCGCCCGCATTCGATCCCGCTCTGGCCTGCCATCCGCCGGTTCCCGGCTTGCCGCTCGCCAGTTTCGCCGCCTACGCCGCAGCGGGCACGTGGCACCCGCCGGAAATCGCGACGGATAGCGCTTTCCGTTACGGCCCCTGGCGGGCCGAAAACGGACGGCGTCAGGCTCTCGCACAGATCGAAACGCTGCGTGCCGGCATTCGTCGTGGCGACTACTATCAGGTGAATCTGACGCAGCGCTGGCGTGCTGCTTTCGAGGGCGATCCCTATTGTGGATTCCTGGCCTTGCGGGAAACCCAGCCCGAAGGCTATGGCGCCTATCTCGATGGGGGTAACTGGCAAATCCTCTCGGTGTCGCCGGAACTGTTTTTTGAATGGACACCGGAAGGGCGGCTGCTTACCCGGCCCATGAAGGGCACTGCGGCGCGCGGACTTTCGCCGGAAGCGGACCACGCTGCCGCCATCGCCCTCGCATTCGCCGCAAAGGAGCGGGCGGAAAACCTGATGATCGTGGATCTGTTGCGCAATGATGTGTCCCGTGTCGCTCGTACCGGCAGCGTGACCGTGCCCCGGTTGTTTCAGGTGGAGTCGCTTCCCACGGCCTGGCAGATGACGTCGACGGTGGAATGCGTGACGCGCCCCGATGTCGATCTGGCGGCGGTGTTCCGCGCACTCTTCCCGTGCGGCTCCGTCACCGGGGCGCCCAAGCACGCCGCCATGAAGGCCATCGCGGCGCGGGAATCCTCACCCCGGGGTGCTTATTGCGGAGCGATCGGCATCCTCGAGCCGGGCGGCCATACCCGATTCAATGTCGGTATCCGTACCGTCAGCATTGATCGCCGTCTGGCCCGGGCCGAGTGTGGTATCGGCAGTGGCATTACTCTCGATTCCGTTGCGGATGACGAATGGGCGGAATGGCTGGTAAAGCGGCGCTTTCTGCTGCGGGCCAGCGCCGACTTTTCACTGCTGGAAACATTGCGCCTGGAAGAGGGGCAGTACTGGCTCCTGGACAGGCATCTGCGAAGGCTGGCCGGCAGTGCCGCCCATTTCGGCTTTGCGTATGACGAAACCGGAGTGGGGTGCTGCCTTGATGAACTGGCGGCGGGCCATGGGCAAGGAACCTGGCGGATACGCCTGTTACTGGATCGGCGGGGAAACTGCCAGACCGAGATTTTTGCACTGGAGCCAGCGTCGGTGGACATCACTGTGGCATGGGCGGCAACACCGGTTGATGGGGAAGAGGAGTTCCTCCGTCACAAAACCACCCGGCGTGAAATGTATGCGTGCCATGCGCCGGCCTCCGGCGTGTTCGATACCCTGCTATGGAATGCAGCGGGCGAGATCACCGAGTTCACCCGTGGCAATGTGGTGCTGGAACTCGACGGCCGGCAGGTGACGCCAGCGCTGTCGAGCGGCTTGCTGCCGGGTGTCCTGCGTGCCGAACTGCTGGCCCGGGGTGAGGTGGAGGAGGCGGTCCTGCGGCGGGAAGACGTGGCCCAGGCCACCGGGCTCTGGTTCATCAACAGCGTGCGGGGCAGGGTACCCGCACGCTTGCGATGATCCTGCGCCTTAACGGAAAACGCGGGTTCCGGGGCGGGCCAGACGCATGCCGGTCAGGATGATGCAGAAGGTGGCGGCGTAAAAGATGGCCTGGGTGGCGCTGGGCCGGGCTTCGTAACCGGCCAGGATGTGCAGCAGTGATCCGGTCAGGGAATCCATCGGCAGCAGGGAGGAGGTGTCCCACAACGGAGTGCTGTCGGTATTGATGAGATTGCCCTGTATCAGATTGCGTGCCATCTGTCCCGCCATGCCGGACGCCATCAGCAGCAGTAAACCGCCGGTGATGGTGAACAGCCGGCCGATGGGAATCCGGACCAGGCCGGCATAGAGGGCGCTCCCGACAACGATGCCTCCCGCCAGACCCAGCCCGCCACCCAGCAGGGCCGAGCGCCCTTCCAGGGTACCACCCGAGGCCATGCCATAAAGAAACAGTACGGTTTCCGCGCCTTCGCGCAGGACCGCAAGTGCGATCACCGTCGCGATCGCGGACAGTTCGGCGCTTCCCTCGCGTACCCGTTGCCCCACGCTTCTGGCCTGGGCAGCCATCTCACGACCGTGACGCGACATCCAGATGTTGTGCCAGGCCAGCATGACGACGGCAATTCCCAGCACGATCGCATTGAACAGTTCCTGCCCGACCCCGTCCGCCCATTCAGCAATCTGCTCGGTCAGGCCGGCAACAGCCAGGGAGCCGCCCAGACCCGCCGCGATCCCCAGGGCCAGCCAGCGGTTGCGTGCCGGCAGGCCGCGGGTGGCGGCGGCGATGATGCCGATCAGCAGGGCTGCTTCGAGCGTTTCGCGGAAGACGATGATGGCGGCGCCGAGCATGGGGATTCCTTATTCGGCGATGACGACGCCCTGGGCCGTCTTCTGGTTGAATTCACCCCAGAAGGGATACTTGCCGGGTTTGAGGGGGCCGATGAACACGGCACCCTTGCTGTTGCCGGGAATGACCTTTTCGCGGTTCAGGGTGTGGCTTTCAAATTCCTCGGGGGTGGCGTCCTGGTTGTCGATCACCAGCTTCACCTTGCGATTGGCGGGTATCCGTAGTTCTTCCGGGGTGAAACGGTGCTCCTTGATCACCAGGGGAACTTCCACATCGGCGGCACTGGCAAGACCGCTGACAACCAGCAGGAGCGAGGTGAGAAGGGCGCGCAGGATCATGAATTGTCTCCGGAAGGATTTTCTTTATTGAGAGCCATTCTCAAATAATAACAATTCTCATTAGTGTATGCAAACCCATACGATCACTATCCGACCGCCATGCCATAGATTCCCCCCAGAAACAGCAGCAACACGGGCGGCAGCCGGCTGTAGCGGACAATTCCCAGGGTCAGGCCGGTAAGAATCCAGCCTGACAGGTCCTGATTGGCGCTACGGGCGAGTATCCACGCCGTGGCGGTCACCAATCCGACCGTGAGCGGCAGCAATCCGGCCTGAATGCGGATGCGCCAGGGGTGCGCATGATGACGTTGCCAGATCTGCCCCACCGTATAGGCGAGCAGACCACTGGGCGCACAGAACGCGATTGTGGCGGTGATCGCACCGGAGGCTCCGGCGACCTGCCAGCCCACCAGGGTGAAGATCAGCAGGTTCGGTCCCGGCGCGCCCTGGGCGATGGCGAACAGATCGTTGAACGTTCGGACATCCATCCAGTGTTGTGCGATGACCAGGCGCTGCAGTTCGGGCATCACCGCACTGGCGCCACCGAAGGCCATCAAGCCCAGTGCGGCGATATGTACGGCGAGCAGGATCAGGGTGCTCATTGTGGCCGGACGAGCAGAATGGAAAGAGGCGCCAGTACCGCCATCACTGGCAGCAGGGGCAGACGCAGAATGCCGACTGCGACGAAAGTGGCGAGCAGCATGGTGGTGCTGGCCAGGTGCCGGGTACGCTGCCCGGGGAGCGCTTGTCGCTGCCATAGCGGTCGCCCCAGGCGCAGCGCCATGTCCGCGATCAGCCCGGCCGCCACAGCGGCGATACCGGAAAGTGCTCGTGCCAGCATGGGCAATTCACCATAGCGGTCGTAGAGGATGCCCAGGCCGATGATGATGGCGACCGGCACCATGAGCAGGCCCAGCATGGCGGCGAGGGCTCCCGCCGCACCGCCGAAGCGATGCCCCACCAGAATGGAAAGATTGCCGATGTTGGGGCCGGGCAGGAACTGGCATAGCGCCAGCAGATCGGCAAATTCGCCATCCGCCAGCCAGCGGCGGCGATCCACCAGTTCCCGCCGTGCCCAGGGCAGGGCGCCGCCGAAAGCACGTAGCGAGATCGCCTGAAAGGCAAGATAAAGCTGGGGCAGTGTCGGGGAAGTCATGCCGATCCGGTGAGAGCTGATGCGGGTGCCGGTGCGTGGACGGGTTTGTGGTTAGAAGGTGTCGGCTGAATTATCACCGGTCCGGCCCTCCCGGGCTGGTAAAATGCGCCGTCTTTCCCTCTCCAGGGCCGCATTCGCGGTACCGCCATGAATTCCCCCGCAGAACGTTTTGACCAGCTTGGTCTGTCGTCCCCTTTGTTGCAGGCGCTGGAAGCCCTCGGTTATGAAACACCGTCACCGATCCAGGCCGCCTGCATTCCCTACCTTCTCGCCGGGCGCGACCTGCTCGGCGAGGCCCAGACCGGCACCGGCAAGACCGCCGCATTTGCACTGCCTTTGCTGGAACGTATCGACCTCACCTTGCGCCGACCCCAGGCCCTGGTGCTCGCACCGACCCGCGAACTCGCCATCCAGGTGGCCGAGGCGCTGCAAAGCTATGCCCGTTTCCTGCCCGGTTTCCATGTGCTTCCCGTGTACGGCGGTCAGAGCATGGTGGTGCAGCTACGCGGCCTGGAACGAGGCGCCCATGTGATCGTGGGCACGCCGGGGCGGGTCATGGATCACCTGGAACGCAAGAGCCTGACACTCGACGGCCTGCGGACGCTGGTGCTGGATGAGGCCGACGAGATGCTGCGCATGGGCTTCATCGATGATGTCGAGTGGATACTCGAACACACGCCCGCGAGCCGCCAGACCGCATTGTTTTCGGCCACCATGCCCGATGCGATCCGTCGCGTGGCGCGCACCCACCTGCGCGAGCCGGAGGAGGTGAAGATCCGGGCTGCAACCGCCACGACAACGACCATCCGCCAGCGCTACTGGCAGGTTTCGGGAGCGAGCAAGCTCGAAGCCCTGACCCGCATGCTGGAAGTGGAAGAGGATTTCGATGCGGCCATCATCTTCGTGCGTACCAAGACTTCCACCGTGGAACTCGCGGAGAAACTCGAAGCCCGCGGCTACGGTGCCGCGGCGTTGAACGGAGACATGCAGCAGGCCCATCGCGAGCGGGTGATCGACCAGCTCAAGAACAGGACCCTGGACATCGTGGTGGCCACCGACGTTGCCGCTCGCGGTATCGATGTACCCCGGGTCAGCCATGTCATCAATTACGATGTGCCCTACGACACCGAGGCCTATGTGCATCGCATCGGTCGTACCGGTCGCGCCGGTCGCGCCGGAAATGCGATTCTCTTCATCGCACCGCGCGAGCGACACATGCTGCGGGTGATCGAGCGGGCCACACGCCAGCCACTGGAATCGATGCAGCTGCCCAGCACCGAAGCCGTGGCCGACCGTCGCGTGGCCCAGTTCAAGCGTCAGGTGGTGGAGGTGCTGGGCGCCGGAGATCTGGGATTTCTGGAGGACGTGGTGCGCCAGCTGGCCCGCGAACAAAGCGTAGACCCCATGCAGATCGCTGCGGCGCTGGCCTGGATGGCCCAGCGGGATCGCCCCCTGCTGGCGACCCCCGGTCGTGCCAGCCCCGACAGCACCAGCGTACCGGCACCCCGGCCGGCACCCGTGGCGACGCCTCTGGATCCCGACGATCCCTGGGCCGAGGCCCGTCACGCCAAGCAGGAACGCAAGGCGCGGGAACGTGCCGAGAAGGCGGTATCCACTCAGGCGTCTGTCAGTGCCACGTCCTGGCGTCGTGAACCGGCCGCCGCTCCCGCTGTGGTCACCGGCCCTTCCGGCAAGATGCGCTATCGCATCGCTGTGGGCCGGGAGGCAGGCGTCATGCCCAAGGATATCGTCGGTGCCATCGCCAACGAGGCCGGCATCGAAAGTCGCCACATCGGCCAGATTGATCTGTTCGATCGCTACAGCACTGTGGAGCTGCCGGACTCCCTGGCTGCGGCAACCCTGAGTTTGCTCAAGGGTATCCGCCTCAAGGGGCACCCCATGGATCTGCGCCCGATGGCTCCCGGGGAAGGTGAGCCCAAACGTCCTTTTCGCAAGGACTGGGGACGCGAGGGAGGAAATCCTCCCCCCCGTTCTGGCCGGCCCGAAGGCGACCGGAAACCCTGGGGCGCACCCAAGGCAGAGTGGGGTGGCCGTGGCGAGCGTGGAGTGCGCGAGGGAAGTGGCCGCGGTGAGCGTCGCTTCGAGAGCCGCCCCGCACCGGCTGGCAACAAGTCGGCATTCGGTGACAAAAAGAAGTTCAGGCGTACCTGATCCCGGATACGGCCTTCTCTTCAACGCCAGGCATAGCGCCTGGCGTTTTGTTTTTGAGGAGCCGCCTGTCATTTTCTCTGCGGCCACCTTCCGGGTCGGCAATGCCGGAGGGTAGCCCTCGATCCATGCGGATATGGATATGGCTTTCGGGGTGGGAAAGCGTCAGGGAATAAACCGGATGCGCAGCCGGTATAGGGAGACATGGCCCTCGCAAGGAAAACCCCATGATCCGTTTGCCACCTTTGGCGCGGTTTGCACTTTTTGCCGCAGGCATGCTTTCGATGGCCCAGGCCATTGCCGGAGGAGATGCCGCAATGGGCCGTGCCTTGTATCAGGCGCGTTGCAGTGTTTGTCACTCTGTCGATTACAACGGTGTCGGGCCGGCACACAAGGGCGTCTTCGGTCGTCGCATCGGCACCGCGCCGGATTTTGAGTATTCACCGGCATTGCGCAATGCGACCGGATACTGGACTGCCGAAAATCTCGACCGATGGCTGACGGACCCTGAAAAATTCCTGCCGGGCCAGCGCATGAACTTCAGCCTTGAAAGCGCCCAGGACCGGGCGAATGTCATCGAATATCTGAAAAGTCTTTCCACACGGGAATAAATCATCACCGGGCGCGGTATTGATCTGCGGGACACAACCGGGGATGTCCCGGTCGAATCGGAGGAACAGATGAACACCATGAATCGCAGGGATTTTCTGAATCTGATGGCAGCGGGTGGCGGTGCCGTGTTCGCTTCCGGCCTGGCGGGATGTGCAGGCATGGCGTCCTCCGGAAAGGCAGCCCGCGAGGATTTTTATTTCGTCCAGATGTCAGACCTCCACTGGGGGTACAAGGGGCCTGACAATCCGGATGCGCTCATCACCCTGGGCAAGGCTGTTGATTCGGTCAATGCGCTCGACATGCCGCCTGAATTCATCATCTTTACCGGGGACATCACCCACACCACGGATGACCCCGCGGAGCGCAGGCGACGCATGCGCGAAGCGCGTGGAATCATTGCGGGGCTGAAAGTCCGGAAACTGTACTTCATGCCGGGGGAACATGATGCTTCCCTCGACCGGGGGGCCGCCTTCAAGGAGATATTCGGGGCGACGCATTATTCGTTCGAATACGACGGCATTCATTTCGTGGTGGTCGACAATGTCTCCGATCCGGGTGGAAAAATCGGGGACGAGCAGCTTTCCTGGCTGAAAGACGACCTTGGAAAGGTTTCGCCCGCCCTGCCCATTGTCGTGTTCACGCACCGGCCGCTTTTCGACCTCGTACCGAAGTGGGACTGGGCGACACGCGATGGTGCGGAAGCCATCAAGATCCTCCTGCCCTACCCCAATGTGACCGTGTTCTACGGCCATATCCATCAGGAGCATCACCACATGACCGGGCACATTGCGCACCATGCGGCAAAATCCCTGATCTTCCCCCTGCCTGCTCCGGGGTCGCAGGAAAAGCGCACTCCGCTGCCCTGGGATCCGGCGGCCCCCTATCGCGGGCTGGGCTTTCGCGAAGTGGATGCGACGCCCTCAACCGCGAGCTACGGAATCCATGAGTTCCCGGTGGTGCGGACATGAACGCGTTGCCACGCAGGCAGGCGTTGAGGCAGATTGCCGGCTGGATGATGATCGTCGGCGCCGGTGTACCGTGCATCCGGCAGTTGCATGCCGAGGAAACGGCGGAACGGGTCATCGAGATCGAGGCGCGACGTTTCCAGTACACGCCTTCGCAGATCGTGGCCCGGCGCGGAGAAACGGTGACGCTGGCGGTCAGGGCCATCGATTTCACCCATGGCTTCAGCCTGCCTGAACTCGGCACGAGGATCGACCTGATCCCGGGGCGGGTGGTCAAGCTGCGTCTGCAACTCACCCGGGCGGGACGCTTCACGTACCTGTGCGACAATTTCTGTGGTGATGGACACGAGGGCATGAACGGCACGCTGATCGTGGAGGAGTCTTAGAAAACCGGATTGGTGACGATGGCCAGGATGCAGGATTTCGATCGACTGGTGCTGCCGCATCTGCATGCGGCGGTTAACCTCGCGCGCTGGCTGGTGCATGACAGCCAGACTGCCGAAGATCTCGTGCAGGATGCCTTTTTGCGGGCGTTTCGTTATTTCGACCGGTTGCACAGCAATGACGCCAAGCCATGGCTTCTTGGCATCGTGCGCAACACCTGCTTCACCTGGCTTGAGGAACGACGGGCGAATCCCGCGCCGGTCGAGCTTGATCCGGAAATGGCCGAGAGCCTGCCCGCGCCTGCGGACGGGCTGGGCATTTCACCCGAGGCCTGGGTCGACAAGGAACGTCTGCGGCAACGTGTGGACGAGGCCATCACGGCACTGGCCCCGCTTTTCCGCGAGGTGGTGGTGTTGCGGGAACTGGAAGACCTGTCCTATGCGGAGATCGCGAAAATCGTCGATATCCCGATCGGAACCGTGATGTCCCGCTTGTCCAGGGCGCGGAGGGAATTGAGAAAAACCCTGACCGATTTCAGGAGCACTGACTGCGATGGCTGAATCAATGGATGACCGTGATGACGAACTGAGCCGTCTGGTCCGGGATCGGGCGACGCGCTATCGGGCGGGGCCGGCCCTCGAATCCTCGATCCGGGCGGAGTTGGCGCTCCAGGCGGCGTCCGTGCGTCCGCAAAGGCCGGCACCGGCGGGGCGCTGGCCAGGGTGGTCCCTGATGGGGATAGGCTTTGCCTGTGGTCTTGCCGTCAGCGTGGCGCTTCATTTCTGGATCGGCCGTGGCGCCACGGCCGATCAGCTTGAGGCCGAACTGGTGGATAGCCATGTCCGCGCGCTGATGGTCAGCCATCTGACCGACGTTGCCTCCACGGATCAGCACACGGTCAAACCCTGGTTTCAGGGCAGGGTGGATTATTCGCCGCCGGTGAAAGATCTGGCTGCGGAAGGCTATCCACTGATCGGCGGGCGGCTTGACTATATCGAGGGGAGGGCAGTCGCCGCCTTGATTTACCGTCGCCACGGTCACTTCATCAATCTTTTCGTCTGGCCCGGACCTCCCGTCGGTACCCGGGAGACGAGCTCGCGTCAGGGCTATAACGTGATGCGCTGGGCTTCTGGCGGGATGACCTACGCCGCGGTGTCCGATCTCAATGACCAGGAACTGGGGGTGTTTGCGACTCTTTTGCGACAGTAACCGGTGATGTGCCCGGGATACGGCCCGGGATGCACTTCAGAACATCGTGTCGCCGCTGGCCTTCACGTCGATGGCGGGCTCCACCAGATTCAAGAGCTTGCGCAGCATGCGCACCAGTTGCTCGACCTCGTCATGGTCCATGCCGGCGAGCATGCGGGTGTGGGTACCGATGATGGTTTCCAGGCAATCGCGGGCGGTTTTGTGACCTGCGGGGGTGAGTTCCACCAGCAGGGCACGGCGGTCGCTGGAGTCGCGTACCCGGTGCACCAGCCCCTGGTCTTCCAGGCGCTGCAGGGTTTTGGTCATCCCGCCCGGTGTTTGCAGTACCGATTCCGCCAGACTGGTGGGTGACAGCCGGTGGGGTGGGCCGGAAATCAGCAGACCACCGAGTACCAGCATTTCAGTATCGCCGAATTCGGGCATGACCCGGCTCAGCAGGATGGCATGGCTGCGCGCCAGGCGGTGGAGCAGAAACACCAGGATTCCTACCGTGGCGTCGGCATGGGTCAGCAGACCGCGCAGGGCCTCACGGACATTGATGGGTGTGCCTTCTTCATCGGAGGTAGGGGCGGAAGGGCTGGCTGTGCTCATCTGGATTCCTGGCGGTATTGCCTGTCTGGGTTGCGATGTCTTGATACCGGCAGCACCGGAGTCCCGGGTCGAACGACAAGGGCACAGGTGATTGACCGGAAAATATATTCCGGATTATATTTTAGGAATGTTGATTCAAGGGAGTGAAACTTCCGATCTGCCCGGAATTTTAGCCCAGGCCACGGGAATCCCCTTGAATTCCACTGCATTTTGACTGTGCCAAGTGCTGTGGTACCACACAGTGCCTTCCACTCTTCTGACAGGAACACCACGATGCCTCGTTCCGCTTTTATTACCGGCGCTGCCATGGGGATGGGCATGCTCATGGCGCGTGATCTTGCGCGCAGGGGCTGGCGTGTTTTCGCCGGCGTTGCGCCAGGGCTGGAAACCAGTGCGCTGACCGATGGCGTGGATCTCGCCGTGGTCGAGCAAGATGTATCCGATGAAGACTCGGTGGCAGGTAGCGCCGGGGTGGTGGCGGGGGTGCTGGCTGGCGCCGGTCTCGATCTGCTGATCAACAACGCGGGTGTCGCCGGCATCGCCACCGGCCCCATCGAGGGGGTGGACATGGCAGAGACCCGTCGCCTGTTCGAAATCAATACCTTTGGCCAGTTGCGCGTGGTCAGGCATTTTCTGCCCATGCTCCACGAAAGCCGGCAGTCGCCGCGCATCATCAATTTCGCTTCCGGCGCGGTGCGCGTGCCCATGCCTTGTTCAGGCATCTACAACATGTCCAAGTACGCAGTGGAGGGCCTGACCAATACCCTGCGCTATGAGCTGGCACCCTTCGGCATCCAGGCCACTTCCATCGAGCCAGGGGCAGTGAAGACCCATATGACCGCCGATCCCGTCAGGAACACCGACCGCATCTGGGAGCAGGCCGCGCCGCATATCCGCCAGCGCTACGAAGCCAGGCTGCGGCCATGCACCGAGAAGCTGGGGCGCAGCCTGATCGACTGCAACGATCCACAGTACATCGTGGACCGTGTGCTCGCCCTGGTGGATGTGCCACACCTGAAATCCCGCTACACCATCGGCAAGGAAGCCAATATGCTGCCGCTGCTGCAATGGCTGCTGCCTGAATCGGCCTTCGAGAAAGCCATTGTCAAAAAATTCATGAATCCCTGACTGGAGAATCACCATGCAAAACATCACCACCGGGTTCGCCCGCCTCAAGGCCAGCACGCCCCGGCTCGCCCAGACCAGCGCCCGCGAGCGGGCAGACAAGCTGCGCGCACTCCTCAACGCCACCCTGGCCGCCAAACAGCGCTTCTTCGAGGCTTCCTACGAGGAACTAAAGTCCTGCGATCTGGACGTGGCCGGCCAGTTGATGATGATCAAGACCGAGGTGGACTTCGCCGCCAAGCATCTCGAAAAATGGATGAAGCCGCGCAAGGTGCCCAATTCCGCCGCCACCTTTGGCAAGAAGTGCTACATCCGTTACGAGCCGAAAGGGGTGATGCTCAACCTTTCCACCTGGAACGCCCCCGTCTGCATCAGCCTGATCCCCCCCATCGCCGCCATCGCCGCCGGCAATGCCGTGGCCCTCAAGCCTTCCGAACTCGCGCCTCTGAGCGGCGGAGTGGTGCGTGAAGTGGTGGAGTCCGTGTTTTCCGCCGATGAGTTCGCGGTGTTCGAAGGCGGCCCCGATGTGGCCCAGGCACTGCTGGAGCAGCCCTGGAACCACATCTACTACACTGGCGGTCAGCGTGTCGGCCGCATCGTCATGAAGGCTGCCGCCGAGTATTTCTCCGGGGTCACGCTTGAAATGGGTGGCAAGAACCCGGTCTTCATCGACGCTTCCGCAGATATTCCCAATGCCGCCAGAAAGATTGCCTGGGGGCGTCTGGCCAATTCCGGCCAGGTCTGTGTGGCGCCCGACTACGCGCTGGTTCATGCCTCCCGCCATGAGGCCTTCATTACCGCGCTGAAGGACAACATCAGCGCCATGTACAACCCCAAGGGCGAAGGCTTCGACAAGTCTTCGGAGTATCTGCGCATCGTCAACGAAGCGCAGGCCAGTCGCATCAAGCGCCTGATCGACGATGCCGTGGCCAAGGGGGCGCAGGTCGCTTTCGGTGGCGAGGTGCGCGTCTCCGAGCGTTTCGTGGCACCCACCATCCTCACCGGCGTCACCGAGGAAATGGAGATTCTCCATGAGGAAGTTTTCGGTCCGGTGCTGGCGGTGCTGCCCTACCAGCACCGCGATGATGCCATCGAGATGGTGCGCCGCCGGCCCAAACCCCTTGCGTTGTATATCTATGCCACAGAGCGCGAGGCCATGGATTACTTCCTCACCAACACCTCGGCCGGCAGCACGGTGATCAACCACAACCTGATCCAGTCGGGCACCAACCCCAACCTGCCTTTCGGTGGCGCCAACCATTCCGGCATCGGTCGCATCGGCGGAGAACGGGGCTTTCAGGAAATGTCCAACGCCCGATCGGTGGTGGAGCAGCCTCTGGGCTGGCGTGATTTCGCTTTCAACTTCCCGCCCTACAGCAAGAACTACCGCAAGATGATCGAGAAAGCTCTCGGCTGATCCTGTGGTGCTTGCTGGTGACGGGCACCCGGTACGCACCGGGTGCCCGTTGTCATTGGCGGAAGCTTTTCGGGTAAGGTCCGCGCCATGCTTCGCGTTTCCGTGTCTTCTCCATTCGTTCCCGCTTTTGGGGCTGTCCTGTTGCTCATCGTACTTGCCGAAGCCATGGGTGCTGCCGGCTGGGTAGCTGCCCCCCATCGTTTTCTGCATCTCGACCCCAGCTATTTCAGCCCCTTTTTCACTTTTGCCGTCGGCGCCGTCTTCCTCTGCCATTGTCGGTTACAGGGGTGCAGCGGCCCGGTGTTTGCCGCTGTCATGACCGGGATGATCCTCTTTGCCTTCCATGTGGCGCTGGGCGTTCCGGGGAGCCACACTTTTTTGCGTGGTGGCGGGCTGGCGGTTTACTGTCTGGGGCTGGGCAGCACGCTGATCCTGGGCTGGCAGTCGCTACGTGGCCGGTCCGATGCCTGGGCGGCGTTGCAAACCGGCTGGCTGCCGGGATTGTTCGTCATCCTTTCATGCACCGGCCTCGACGCCAGCGTGCGCTACAACCCGGAAACCTTCGATGGCGCGCTGCTCCATTTCGATGCCAGCCTGGGGGTGCAGCCCAGCATCGTCATGGCACGGATGCTTGCCGTTCTCCCCGGAGCACTCCAGGTATCCAGCCTGGCTTACGCGGTGCTGCCCTTGCTGGTTGCCATCCTGCATGTTCGCCAGGCATCGGATCTCCGGCATGCCGGGGAGGCGCTGCATGCCTTCCTGCTGGCGGCGGTGCTGGGTTTCGCACTGTATTTCGTCTATCCCGCTGCGGGCCCCCGCTATCTGCTGGGCGAGGCATTCCCCTGGGGGCATCCCGACATTTCCATGGTTGCTCTGGCCCCCGCACCGCTGGGCACGGGATTTCGCAATGCGGTTCCTTCGCTGCACATGACCTGGGCCCTGCTGCTCTGGCTGGGTGCACGGCAGCTGGGCCGTGCATGGGCGGTGGTCATGGCTGTTTTCGCGGGACTGACCGTGGTGGCCACCCTGGGGCTGGGAGAGCACTACCTTGTGGATCTGGTGGTGGCCTGTCCGCTGGTGGTCCTGGTTCATGTGGGGGTGACTTGCCGCACGGAACGTTTGCGCCGGATGATTCCGGCGTTCCTCCTGCTGGGGTGCTGGTTGGTCTACCTTGCCCTTGGGTCGGCCTGGTTTGCTTCGGTTGGCCGATGGCACTGGCTGGCCATTTTCCTCACCCTGGGGTTGTGCTGGCGCTGGGTGCGGCCAAGAGCAGCGCAACCTCATTCACAGGCAAGCCCAGCGCTGCGCTGATACCGAATTCCGACAGGCATCGATTGGTTGAAACCTGTATTGCTGATTGCGCAGGAGCGGATATTTCCGTCAGCGGTAGCGGTTGACACGATCGCGGGTTTCCTGTGCGACCCGCCGGGCGGCGGCGGCGTAGTCCTCGCTACTGCTGGCGTAGAGGATGGCGCGTGAGGAATTGATCATGAGGCCGGTGCCGTTGCCGCTGCGGCCGGCCTTCACCGTGGCTTCCACATCGCCACCCTGGGCGCCGATGCCCGGCACCAGCAGGGGCAGTTCACCGACGATCCCGCGCACGCGGGCGATCTCGGCGGGGAAAGTGGCGCCAACCACCAGGCCGCACTGCCCGGTGGTGTTCCATTCAGTAGCCACCAGTCGGGCGACGCGCTCGAACAGCTTTTCTCCACCCGTATCGAGAAACTGCAGATCGCTGCCACCGGGATTGGATGTGCGGCAGAGCAGGATCACGCCCTTGTCGGCATACGCCAGCCAGGGCTCCACCGAGTCGCGGCCCATGTAGGGGTTGACGGTGACGGCATCGGCCCGGAAGCGGCGGAACGCTTCCACTGCGTACTGCTCGGCGGTACTGCCGATGTCGCCACGCTTGGCATCGAGAATCACAGGGATGCCGGGATGCCTTTCGTGGATATGTGCGATCAGGTCTTCGAGCTGGCCTTCGGCGCGCTGGGCGGCGAAATAGGCAATCTGGGGCTTGAAGGCACAGGCCAGGTCGGCGGTGGCGTCAACGATGGTCTTGCAGAATTCGAGGATGGCATCGGGCCGGCCTTGCAGATGGGCGGGAAACTTCATCGGATCCGGGTCGAGGCCGATGCAGAGCAGGCTGTTGTTCCTGTGCCAGGCGGCGGCGAGGGTTTCGGTGAATGTCATGGGGTGTTCAGCAAAGGGTGTCGCCGTGATTTGGCCGTTCCGGATGCTCGATGTCGTCAACGTGGATGGAGGTGACCCGATATCGCACCAGGCGGGATGTCAATGCGGCGAACGAGACGAGAGAGAACATTGCGCCTACTTGCCCTTGCCTTTGTCCTGGGTCACCCAGGAATCCTTCAGGGTCACGGTGCGGTTGAAGACCGGCGTGCCGGGCCGCGAGTCCTTGCGATCGGCGACGAAGTAGCCGTGGCGCTCGAACTGGAAACGTTCTTCAGCGGCTGCTTCCTTGAGGCTGGTTTCGAGTTGCGCGGTGATGGACTGCTTCGAGCCGGGATTGAGGTCGTCGAGAAAGTCGCGTTCCAGCCCTTCGGCATCCCCCTCGCGCCGGGCACCCGGCATTGGTACCGCGAAGAGGCGGTCGTAAAGCCGCACTTCGGCCGGGCAGGCGTGGCGGGCCGAGACCCAGTGGATGTTGCCCTTGACCTTGTAGTTGTCGGCGCCGGGGGTGCCGGATTTTGAATCGGGTTGCAGTTCGGCATGGACGGCGACGATGTTGCCTTCGTCATCCTTGTCACAGCCGATGCACTTGATGACGAAGCCGTAGCGCAGGCGCACCAGGTTGCCGGGGAAGAGGCGGAAATAGCCCTTGGGCGGGGTTTCGGTGAAATCCTCGCGTTCGATCCAGAGCTCGCGGCCAAAGGGGATGGCGCGCTTGCCCAGTTCCGGCTTCTGCGGGTGATTGGGGGCTTCGCACCATTCCTCGTGATCGGCGGGCACGTTGTCCAGGACCAGCCGGAGCGGGTCGAGCACCGCGATACGGCGCGGTGCATCGGCATTGAGCGTCTCGCGCATGCAGTCTTCCAGCACCGTCATGTCGATCAGCGAATCAGACTTGGAAATCCCGATGCGTTCGGCGAACATCCGGAAGCCCTCGGGGGTGAAACCACGGCGGCGGGCGCCGACCAGGGTGGGCATGCGGGGATCGTCCCAGCCGTCGACATGTTTTTCGGTCACCAGCTGGATCAGGCGGCGCTTGGAGAGCACCACATAGGTGAGGTTGAGGCGGGAGAATTCATATTGCCGGGGCAGGGGGCGCGCCAGCAGGCCGCAATCGGCGATGCGCTCCAGAACCCAGTCGTAGAAGGGGCGTTGATCCTCGAATTCGAGGGTGCAGATGGAGTGGGTGATGTTCTCCAGCGCATCCTCGACGGGGTGGGCGTAGGTGTACATCGGATACACGCAGAAGCGGTCACCGGTGCGGTGATGGGTGGCATGGCGGATGCGGAAGATGGCCGGATCGCGCATGTTGATGTTGGCCGCGGCCATGTCGATCTTCGCCCGCAGGATATGGGCGCCATCGGGAAATTCGCCAGCCTGCATGCGTTTGAAAAGATCGAGATTCTCGGCAATGGTGCGGGTGCGGAAGGGGCTGTTGCGGCCCGCTTCGGTGAGAGTGCCGCGGCTGGCGCGCATTTCCTCGGCATTCTGGCTGTCCACATAGGCGTGGCCGGCTTCGATCAGGGCTTCGGCAGCCTGCACCATGAAATCGAAATAATCGGAGGCGTGGTAGAGGTGATCCTGACCAAGACCCGTCCAGGAACAACCCAGCCAGCGCACCGAATCGAGGATGGCATCGACGAACTCCTGATCCTCCTTTTCCGGATTGGTGTCGTCAAAGCGCATGTGACAGACACCACCATAATCCCGGGCCAGGCCGAAGTTGAGCAGGATCGATTTTGCATGGCCGAAGTGCAGGTAGCCGTTCGGCTCCGGTGGGAAACGGGTGCGGATGCGGGCCGGATCAGCCGGGCCAGCCTGCTGTTGCGGGCCGGAACCGGGCATTCCGCACCAGTGGCGGCTGGCATAGGTGCCGGCCGCCAGGTCGGCTTCGATGATATGGCGCAGAAAATTGACAGCTTTGGAGGCAGTGCTGTTTTCGGATGTTGCGGAATCGGCCATGGCGCCTGGCGGGAAGATTGGATAATGCCCGGATTCTACCGGCGCGGCCCTGTCCTGCGGGCATAATGGCGGCTCCACATTGCCGCCCGCACCCATGCAGTTCGAGCATCGCATTCAAATCAACCCACCCGGAATGTCGCCCGCCGAGACGCTCAGCCGGGCCCAGCTCTGGGCTGGCCTGATGAGCCGGGTGCGGGATGCGCGCCCTTTCATGCCCGGTCTCGATGCATGCGAGATCCTGCACTGGAGCGATACGCGGGTGGAGCGCCGCCTGCGCTGGGGGGCTCTGGCCGTGGAAGACCGGGTGGTGATCGAGGCCGATCGGTGGCTACGTTTCGAAACATCCCCTGGAGCCGACCATAACGGTGGCTTGCTGACCATCACCATCGAGACGCCGACACCGGGAGATCTTTTTCTGCGCTTCGGCTACGAAATCCGTTTTGCCACCGGTCGCGAAATCGAGGACGCGGCGTACAGCGAATTCCTGCGCCAGGCTTACGCGGCCGCCGATACCGATACCGTGCGCGTTATCCGCGAGCTGACTCATTCCGAATGATGAAACCGAGAGGAACGCAATCTTGAATCCAGCCGCTTTCGGTGCCATCGGTCTGGGTGCTGCGCTGGGCGCCTGGCTGCGCTGGGGGCTGGGGCTCGCATTGAATCCCCTGTTGCCGACTCTGCCCCTGGGAACCCTGGCCGCCAACCTGATCGGGGGCTATCTGGTGGGCGCCGCCGTGACCGTCTTCCACATCAATCTCGATCTGTCGCCGGAATGGCGGCTGTTCGTGATCACCGGCTTCCTGGGCGGACTCACGACCTTTTCCACCTTTTCCGCCGAGGTGGTCGCTGCCATCCAGCGCGGAGCCTATGGATGGGCACTGACCACGGCAACGCTACATCTGGGTGGATCGCTGCTGTTGACGGGACTGGGCATCTGGACCGTGCTGCGGCTCAACGGATGAGCCGGTGGGTGACACGTCCGAGCACGGGATCCTTCAGCAGGAAAGCCGCCGCCAGATAGAGGGTGCCGCTGACCAGCCCTGGACAGAAGCCCAGGCTTTCAGCCCGTACGCATCGAAGTCGAACTGATAGGCCCGGAATCCGCGATCATGTTCGCCGCCCTTCCGGCTATGAGATGCTTTTTCCGTATAATAACGCGCCCAAGAAATCGTTCCTTCAATAGAGAATGGATGCGATGCTGTTCTGGCGATGACTGTATGGCCAAACGGATCAGGGTTGGAGTTTACTTGCGGTAATGCCTGGCTGGAGAAGTTAATTGAAAAGCGGTTTGATTGAAAAACTGAAAAGCAAAAAGGCGGCCATTGGTATTGTCGGGCTCGGCTACGTGGGGCTTCCCCTGATGTTACGTTACATCGAGGTGGGTTACCGGGTGATCGGCTTCGATATCGATCAGTCAAAAGTTGACCTCCTGGTTCAGGGAAAAAGCTATATCGAACACATCCCGGCGGATCGCATTGGCCGGGCAAGGCAGCGCGGCTTCGAGCCGACCACCGATTTTAGCCGGGCGGCAGAGGCCGATGCCCTGATCCTGTGTGTTCCCACACCACTGAACCGCTACCGGGAGCCTGATCTCAGCTTCGTCCTTGATACGACCGACTCTCTGGTTCCCCATCTGCGTCCCGGGCAGGTGGTCTCGCTGGAGAGCACCACCTATCCCGGTACGACGGACGAGGAACTGTTGCCGCGCATCGAATCCCGCGGCCTGAAGGTCGGCCGGGATGCGTTTCTGGTTTTCTCTCCGGAGCGCGAGGATCCGGGCAATCCCGATTTCACGACCCGCACCATCCCTAAAGTGTGCGGTGGGCATACGGCAGACTGTCTCGAAGTGGGGCTGGCCCTGTACGGGCAAGTGATCGACCGCGTTGTTCCGGTCAGTTCCACGCGTGCTGCGGAACTGACCAAGCTGCTGGAGAACATCCACCGCGCGGTGAATATCGGGCTGGTCAATGAAATGAAGATCGTGGCCGACCGGATGGGTATCGACATCCATGAAGTGATCCGCGCCGCGGCCACCAAGCCATTCGGTTTCGTGCCGTATTACCCGGGCCCGGGCCTGGGTGGGCACTGCATCCCGATCGATCCCTTCTATCTCACCTGGAAGGCGCGCGAATACGGGGTTCATACACGTTTCATCGAACTGGCCGGGGAGGTGAACTCCTCCATGCCCGACTATGTGGTGAGCAAGATCTCCGCGGCGCTGAATCTGGCCAGAAAATCCATCAACGGCAGCCGGATTCTGGTGCTTGGCATCGCCTACAAGAAGAATGTGGATGACATGCGCGAATCTCCCTCCGTGATCCTGATGGAGAAACTGCGCGATCTGGGGGCGCAGGTAGCGTATAGCGATCCGCATGTCCCGGTATTCCCGAACATGCGCGAGCACAGCTTCGACCTGTCCAGCATTCCGCTGACCCGTGAAAATCTTTCCGCCCATGATTGCATCGTACTGGCGACCGATCACGACAGGTTCGATTACGACCTGATCAGGGCGCACGCCGCCCTGATCGTTGATTCCCGGGGCCGCTATCCGGCGGTCGCCAATCACATCGTGAAGGCTTGAAGATGCGCCATTTCGCAGCCCCCGTGACCGATCGCAAAATCCGCTTTGCCCTGGTGGGGTGCGGGCGAATCGCACAAAACCATTTTGCAGCATTGAAGCAGCATGCGGATCACGCTGAATGGGTTGGCGTGTGTGATATCAACCCCGCAGCGCTCCAGGCCGCAGCCACCCTCACGGGTACGAAACCTTATGCAAGCCTGGACGGCATGCTCAACGATACCTCGGCCGACATTGTTGTCCTGACTACTCCTAGTGGCCTGCACCCGGACCAGACTGTCGAGGTGGCGGCGTCGGGCCGGCATGTGATGACCGAGAAGCCCATGGCGACCCGGTGGCATGACGGCTTGCGCATGGTGAAGGCTTGCGATGAGGAAAACGTGAGGCTCTTCGTAGTCAAGCAGAACCGCCGCAATGCCACCCTGCAGATGCTCAAGCGCGCGGTGGAGCAGGACCGCTTCGGCCGCATCTACATGGTGAACATCAATGTGTTCTGGACCCGGCCGCAGGAGTACTACGACAGCGCCGCCTGGCGCGGCACCTGGGAGTTCGATGGCGGCGCCTTCATGAACCAGGCCAGCCATTACGTCGATCTGCTCGACTGGCTGATCGGCCCGATCGAAAGCCTGCACGCCTACACCAGCACGCTGGCACGCGATATCGAAGTCGAGGATACCGGCGTGATCAGCATCAAGTGGCGCTCGGGCGCCCTGGGTTCGATGAATGTGACCATGCTCACCTATCCGAAAAATCTCGAAGGCAGTATCACCATCATCGGAGAAAAGGGAACGGTGCGGGTGGGCGGTGTGGCCGTGAACGAAATCCAGCACTGGGAATTCGCAGAGCCGCATGAGGACGATGTCGCTGTGAAACAGGCCAGCTATGAAACCACCTCGGTCTATGGTTTCGGCCATCCCCTGTATTACGACAATGTGATCAAGGTGCTGCGTGGCGAGGCTCCACCCGAAACCGATGGCCGCGAGGGTCTCAAGTCGCTCGAAACGCTGATCGCGGCCTATCTCTCGGCCCGTGATGGCCGGCGCGTGCCCCTGCCGCTGGATTATTGACATGACTGCGACCATTCATCCCACCGCGATTGTTGACGCGGGGGCGCTGATCGGTGAGGGCAGCCGGGTCTGGCACTGGGTGCATATCTGTGCTGGTGCCCGGATCGGCAAGGGCTGTTCGTTCGGGCAAAATGTATTCGTCGGCAATGATGTGCTCATCGGCGACAACGTCAAGGTGCAAAACAATGTCTCCATCTACGACGCTGTACACCTCGAAGATGATGTGTTCTGCGGCCCGAGCATGGTTTTTACCAATGTGTACAACCCGCGTTCGGCGATCAACCGCAAAAACGAATACCGCCAGACCCGGGTGCGCCGCGGCGCGACACTGGGCGCCAACTGCACCGTCGTTTGCGGCATCACTATCGGCGAGCATGCGTTCATCGGCGCCGGCGCGGTGGTGAACCGGGATGTTCCCGCCTACGCTCTGATGCTGGGGGTTCCTGCACAAAGAAAAGGCTGGATGTGCCGCTGTGGTGTCCGCCTTGCCGGCATGGGTGGCGTCGCCTGTGAGTGTGGCGCCCGTTACCGGATCGACGAAGAAAATTGCATTCCCCTATGAACAGGAAAATCGAATTCATCGACCTCAAGGCCCAGTACGCCCATCTCAAGGACTCGATCAACAGCCGGATCCAGAAGGTGCTGGAACATGGCCAGTACATCATGGGGCCGGAGGTACGTGAACTGGAGCAACGGCTCGAAGCCTTTACCGGTGCCCGGCATTGCATCACCGTCGCCTCCGGGACCGAAGCGCTGCTGATTTCCCTCATGGCGCTGGGTGTCGGTCCGGGGGATGAAATCATCACCACACCGTTCACCTTCGTCGCCACGGCGGAAGTCATCGTCCTGCTTGGTGCTACTCCCGTGTTCGTGGATATCGAACCGGACACCTGCAACATCGATGCCGGCCTGATCGAGGCGAAAATCACTCCCCGGACCCGGGCCATCATGCCGGTGAGTCTCTATGGACAGCCGTCGGACATGGATGCGATCAATGCGATCGCCGCTCGCCACGGCAATATTCCTGTCATCGAGGATGCGGCGCAGAGCTTTGGCGCCGAGTACCGCGGCAGAAAAAGTTGCAACCTTTCTACCATCGGCTGCACCAGCTTCTTTCCAAGCAAGCCCCTGGGCTGCTACGGCGACGGCGGAGCGATCTTCACCAGCGACGACGCCATCGCCCAGGCCTGCCGCGAAATCCGCGTGCACGGACAAAGCCAGCGTTATGTGCACACCCGGATCGGCGTGGGTGGGCGCATGGATACCCTGCAATGCGCGATCGTCCTCGCCAAGCTCGATCGCTTCGATATCGAGATCCGCCATCGTCTCGATGCCGGAGAGAATTATCGAAGTCTGCTGGATGACGTACCTGGTGTACAGCAACTTGCAGTACATGACGACCGGACCTGCGTTTGGGGGCAGTTCACCGTCCAGGTGGAGAAACGTGAAGCCGTTCTCGATCACCTCAAGAATGCGGGTATTCCGACTGCGGTTCACTACCCGGTGCCGTTACATCGACAACCGGCCTATCAGAGTCTCTGCTACACATCGGACACTCTTGAAAATTCAGAGAGGGTAGCCTCCCGTGTGTTCAGCTTGCCCATGCATCCGTACATTGATAACGATATGCAGGTGCGGATTGTCTATGAGATTGCGAGGGCATTGACATGAAGAAGATCATCACGGTCGTTGGTGCCCGACCACAATTCATCAAGGCCGCTGCGGTTTCTCGAATCATCCGGACCCGCTTTGCGGATCGGGTAGAAGAAGTGCTGATTCATACGGGGCAGCACTACGACGACAATATGTCCAAGATTTTCTTTGATGAACTGGACATCCCACATCCCAAGTACAACCTGGAAATCTCCGGAGGGCAGCATGGTGCAATGACGGGGCGCATGCTTGAGGCGATCGAGAAGGTTCTGCTTCAGGAGCAGCCCGACTGGCTGCTTATCTACGGTGACACCAACTCGACTCTGGCGGGAGCCCTTGCAGCTGCCAAATTGCATATTCCGGTTGCGCACGTCGAGGCGGGTTTACGCTCTTTCAATATGCACATGCCCGAAGAAGTCAATCGCATCTTGGCGGACCGTGTTTCCTCTCTACTGTTTTGTCCGACCCAGACGGCGGTGGACAACCTTAAGGCAGAGGGTGTGCTAACGGGTGTACATAACGTCGGTGACGTAATGTACGAAGCTGCCTTGTATTACGGCAAGCTTGCCCGCGAGAACAGCGACATCCTCGCCCAATTGAGCCTGGGTGAGAAACAGTTTGTTTTGGCAACCTGCCACCGCGCTGAAAATACAGATGATCCCCAGCGGCTGACCCAAATATGTCTTGGACTGGCTTCCATTGCTAAGCTTTTGCCCGTAGTCCTTCCGTTGCACCCGCGTACGCGAAATATTATCGACCAGTTGAAACTTGGCACTGTCTTGGAACAAGTCCAAATCGTTGAGCCCCTTTCCTATATTGAAATGGTGGCACTCCAGCAAGATGCGAGAGCGATTCTGACTGATTCTGGCGGCGTACAAAAGGAAGCATTTTTTTTCGATACGCCATGCATCACTTTCAGAGATGAAACCGAATGGGTTGAAACGCTGGTGGATGGCTGGAACCAATTGGTTGGTGCTGACGCAAAAGCCATGCGTAAGGCCTTCGAGCAGACAAAACAGCTTCGTCAGCCGAGAAGAGATGTGTTTGGTCGGGGGCAAACGGCATCTGCCGTTTTGGAGACAATTCTGAGTTCCCCCACATCTTGATGCTCAATATAACTCGCATTCTTTCGAGTGAATGGTGTCGCTGGGCACGACTCGGATGGTTAGATATTCAAAGCCGGTATCGACGTACGACCTTTGGGCCAATGTGGATCGTGCTGCTTACTGGAATGACCGTGGGCAGTATCGGATTTGTTTATGGATCTTTATTCAAAGCTCCGATCAAAGATTTTCTTCCGTTTTTGGCAATTGGCTTCGTGACTTGGGGCTGGATCAGTAGCAGTCTCGTAGAAGCGGGAGAATGTTTTAGTGCTTACAAGTCCATGATGCTCAATCATGTGCTCAGTCCGAGTTCGGTTTTAGTCAGAGTTGTATTCCGGAACTGGCTTGTTTTGTTGCATAACGCACTTGTTATTGTGGCGTTGCTGTTTATTTTGCAACGCCCTCTGTCCCTGGTGACACTCCTGGTTGTACCTGGCATGCTTGTGGTCGGAGGTGTAATTTTCTCTACATCGATCATCGTAGCGTTTGCCTGCGCTCGCTTCCGTGATCTGAAACAGGTTCTAGCATCGGCATTAAGTCTAGGGCTTTTGATTACTCCAGTAATCTGGTCTCCCGAAATATTGAAGGACCGAATCTACGTAGCATATTTGAACCCATTTTCACATTTGTTGGATTTGATCCGTCTTCCATTGCTCGCAGTTACCCCAAGTGCAACTAACTGGGCGGTGGCCTTCGGAACTTTGTTGATCTGTTCGATGGTTGCAAGGATTGTCATTACCAGATATCGACACCTAGTCATTTTCTGGCTGTAGATAACTATGGCACGAATCGATCTTCAGAACGTCAGCTTGCGTTACCCGCTCTACGGAGAAACAACGAAATCCATGCGTGTTGTATTGGCGGGACTCGTTACAGGCAAGCGAGCAGAGAATCACCCCATATACGTTGAAGCGCTCAAAGATATCTCTATCAACTTGTCAGAAGGTAGTAGGCTCGGACTGATTGGCGCCAATGGTGCCGGCAAGTCAAGCTTGCTACGGTTGATGGCGGGAATATTTCAGCCAAACTCAGGTACGGTTCGTCGTGAAGGACATATTGTTACGATGTTCGACCTGAGTTACGGGATGGACGAAGAGGCGAATGGCTTTGAAAACATTGATATCGTTAGTGTCGTACTTGGAATTTCTCGTTTTGATCTAGACCGGATCAAGAATGATGTGGCTGAGTTCTCGGAATTGGGAGAAGCTTTACATCGGCCAATCAAGACTTATTCAGCAGGTATGCGCGTAAGGCTAGCTTTTGGATTGCTTTCATCTATGTCTGCAGAAATATTGCTTATTGATGAAATCATCGGCGTTGGAGATGCGAGCTTTATGAAAAAAGCAAGCGCACGCATTAGCAAACAGATTCAGGAGGCAAAAATCTTCGTCCTCGCTTCGCACGCAGAAAGCGTTCTGCGTGATTTCTGCACTACTGGGTTGGTGATGTCAGAGGGTAAAGCAGTCTTCCATGGTCCAATTGAAGATGCACTCAAGTTCTACAACTCAAGGGGATAGTGTCAAGTGAGTCAGAGCATGAGAGTGTTGTTACTTTGCAACTATGATCTTTTAAATGCAGCAACGGTGTGTGATCACATCAACTCTTTCCCTCTCTATTCGACACATGAAGTGGTGGTTCACTCTTGGCTTGTAAAAAATGGGGGGGAATTAGGTGATGATTTTCCTCTAGATGTCTTTGATGCTGTCGTACTGCATTACTCACTTTTCCTCTCCGTCGATGCATATGTCGCACCTAGCACTCGCAAACGCCTCGAGTCTTTCAAAGGGGTCAAAGCCATTTTTTTGCAAGACGAATATCGATTTATCAACGCATCTATTAAAAGCATTTGTGATGTGGGTTTCGACATCATATTCACTTGCGTCCCTGAAAATGCCGTAGAGCAGGTGTACCCCGCAGCCAAACTTCCGGGCGTGGAGCGGGTTAATGTGCTGACTGGTTACGTGCCCGCCGCTTTATTGCATTACCAACCGGTGGAACTTGATAAACGGAGTACTGACGTAAGTTATCGAGGACGGCGTTACCCGGCCTGGCATGGTCGACTTGGCTTGGAAAAATGGACGATAGCTGAACGATTTTCAGCTGATGCAAAGTGTTTCGATCTCAAGTGTGATATCAGTTATCTCGAATCAGATAGGCTGTATGGCGGAGCATGGGTGGATTTGTTACAGCGATCCAAAGCAGTTCTGGGCGTAGAGAGTGGTGCCAGTGTTTTTGATTTCACGGGAGAAATTTCTGGAAAAGTTGACACTATCGAGAAGTTACTAGGTGATAAAGCTAAGTATGAAAAGTTAAGACAAGATTACTTTGCAGATATTGAAGATAGCATTTCGCTGGCACAGATTTCGCCTCGCATATTCGAAGCGATAGCGCTTCGAACACTGTGTATCCTCTACGAGGGGGAATACTCCGGAGTACTCAAGCCATGGCGTCATTATGTTCCACTGAAAAAAGATCATAGCAACATGGCTGAAGTGGTCGATGTCCTGCGTGATCCCCAAAAAATGGCAGAGATCATTGCAAATGCCTATGCTGAAGTTGCTCTTAATCCAGAGTACTCTTACAAAGCTTTTATCGAAAAGGTTGACGACTTTCTGCTGCGTCGCCATGACATTTCAAAATCAAAGAAATCTGTGTGCGGATTCGACCAGCCTGTTAAAGGTACGGAAGCAACTCTGACTACATCTGCACTCCAAGCACAAGTCCCATTCGATTTCACTCCAAATCCGCATATTCTGCAGTTAAGGTATGGCTCTGCTCTTAAGCTAAGGAGTGTTCTGCTGCCTTACTTACCTCAGAGATTCAAGAATCTCATTAAAGCACTCATCCGACATTAACACTCAACAGGGAATCAGGCATGAAAGCACTTGTCACTGGGGCAGAGGGCAACATTGGAAAGCCTCTGGTTTGTTATCTTCGCAGTCATGGTTATGACGTACTTGAGACAGATTGCAAACCGGCATGGCGGAATAATTACTTTATGGCAGATATTCGAAATGCCAGTGATTTAATTCCCGCATTCGACTGGAAGCCTGATGTAGTTTTCCATCTTGGTGCGATGGTCAGTCGAGTGACTTGCGAACAAGCCTCGTCCCTGGCTGTCGATGTCAATCTCACCGGCACTCAAAATATTCTGGATATGACAAAGCGTGCAGGTGCGCGACTAGTTTATTTTTCCACATCAGAAGTGTATGGGCCGGATATCGAGACAATGTCCGAGGATTGCATCCCCAAGCCAAACAATCGTTATGGCTTAACTAAGCTACTGAGCGAGTCCTTGGTCGAGTATGAAGTGAAACAGCATGGCTTACGGGCCGTGACCTTGCGTCCTTTCATGATGTATGACGAGGAGGAGGATCTGGGTGATCATCGATCAGCAATGATTCGTTTCGCAACTAATTTGGCTCTTGGTAAGCCGATTGAAGTTCACAATAACAGTGCCCGAGCATGGTTCCACGTGTCGGACGCATTGCGCTCAATCGAGGCTGCTGCACGCGTTGATGAGTATGCGGTTATAAACATAGGAAGCCCGGATGTGCGTCCTATCGCTGAGCTTGCAGAAATGATACGTACTGAATATGGCGCTAGCAAGAATCTGATAAATGTTGTCGACCTGCCAGGTCGTATGACTTTGGCAAAACGGCCGACCCTCAATCGCCAGAGGGATTTGCTGGGAGTTGTTCCAAAAGTAACATTGGAGGAGGGAGTTGCTCGAGTTTGCAAACGAACACTTGAACGCTTGACTCACGCAGGCTTGATCTGATTTGAACTACGCTGTGAGGCATTTGCTTTTACTTTGCAACCGTCCCGCTCGAGGGGCTAATGCCTCGACTATTACGGAGCATTTGAATGCCTATGCTCTGATGCCTGGCTGGAAAGTCTGGGAATTGTCCATGATCGGCGATATCCCAGATAGTCTCGATTTAAATCGGTTTGATGCTGTAGGCATTCATTACACTTTGCATTTGTCTGACCCTGGCCACTATTTCTTGACTCCAGCCTCAGTAAGACGGTTAGCGATATTCGGTGGTCTCAAATGTATCTGGTTACACGATGAATACAGGAGGAATCTGCAGGTTGTAGGGATTTTGCAGGAGGCAGGCTTTGACGTTGTTTTTTCTTTAGCACAAGGCGAAGCACTACAGGCGCTGTACCCTAAAGATCTGTTGCCGAAAGTTCGACTGGAAACCGTGCTCGCCGGATATCTGGATAACGGATGGCTTAGCCGTAAACCACCATCGATTTACGATCGACCGGTCGATGTTGGTTATCGGGCGCGGCGGCCGCCCTATTGGCTGGGTGCTTTAGGGCAGGAAAAAATATTCATTGGGGAGGAATTCCGAGCCCATTCTTCCACACACATCCTCACCAAGGATATCTCGGTTGAGGAACAGGATCGTATCTATGGTGAGGGCTGGGTTGAATTTCTTGGGCGATGCAAAACTGTACTTTGTGTTGAAAGTGGGGCCAGCGTCATCGACTTTACCGGAGAGATTGAGCAGTGCGTCGAATTTGCCTGTGAGGAAGATCGGTCGCTCACGTTCAAGGATATTTCCAGTCGCTTTTTAAAAGAA